>NZ_JYGE01000012.1 GCF_003012055.1 Peptostreptococcus russellii
GCTGTAGTTGGTCCCAAGGGTTGGGCTGTTCGCCCATTAAAGTGGTACGCGAGCTGGGTTCAGAACGTCGTGAGACAGTTCGGTCCCTATCCGTCGCAGGCGTAGGAAATTTGCGGAGATCTGCCCCTAGTACGAGAGGACCGGGGTGGACATACCTCTGGTGTACCAGTTGTCCTGCCAAGGGCATAGCTGGGTAGCTATGTATGGAAAGAATAAGCGCTGAAAGCATCTAAGCGCGAAGTCCACTTCAAGATAAGATTTCCCACCGTAAGGTTAAGATCCCAGGAAGACTACCTGGTTGATAGGTCAAAGGTGTAAGTGCAGTAATGTATGTAGCTTATTGATACTAATAGATCGAGGACTTGACCAATAAATACGATGGACGTCAAAGTTTACTAAATATACTCAGTTTTGAAGGTACAAACTTCAATTAAATATGTGGTTATTATAGCAGAGAGGATACACCTGTTCCCATACCGAACACAGAAGTTAAGCTCTCCAGCGCCAAAGGTACTTGGTGGGAAACTGCCTGGGAGAGTAGGAAGTAGCCACGTAATAAGCTCTAGCATTTATGCTAGGGCTTTTTTTATTGATTAAAGTTCTAGAGTATCAATTTGAGTATTACCAATACTTGCATCGTTTGAATATAATCTATAAGTTAAATACACCAGATAAATAGGAATTAATGCTTACCACGAAATAGAGATATACCATATAAAGTGGAAACTATCTGTAGCATGAAATAAAGATACACCAGATAATGTGGTATTAAAGTTTGTAATAAATAATAGACCTACCATACTAGGTGTTTTATAATAAAAGTTCTAAAGCATCAATTTGAGTATTACTAATACTTATATAATTTGAATATAATCTATATCTTAAATACACCTCATAAAGAGGAATTAATGCTTACTAGGAAATGGAGATATACCATATAAAGTGGAAACTATCTGTAGCATGAAATAAAGATACACCAGATAATTCTGTAGCATGAGATATAGATCTACCATATAATGTGGTATTAAAGTTTGTCATAAACAATAGACCCGCCATATTAGGTGTTTTATAATAAAAAATCCAAAGTATCAATGTGAGTATTATCAATACTTATATCATTTAAATATAACCTAGAAGTTAAATATAACCATATAAATTAAAATTAATGCTTACTATGAAATAAAGAGATACCATATAAATTAGAATTAATGCTTACCACGAAATAGAGACATACCATATTCAAGTGTTAAGTACCTTCATCATGAAATAAAGAAGAGCCATATAAAGTGGAAACTATCTGTAGCACGAGATTAAGATACACCACATAATGTGGCATCAAAGTTTGTCATAAATAATAGATCCACCATAGTATGTCTTTTATAATAAAAGTTATAAAGTAACAATTTTAGTATTATCAATACTTGTATCGTTTGAATATAATCTAGATGTTAAAGATACCATATAAAGTGTTAAGTACCTTAACCATGAGATAAAGATACACCATATAAAGTGGAAACTGTCTGTAGCATGAAATAGAGATATACCACATAAAGTGGAAACTGTCTGTAGCATGAAATAGAGATATACCACATAAAGTGGAAACTATCTGTAGCATGAAATAGAGATATACTCCCTAATATGGATACATCTGTATTCTGAAAAAATAAATACTACATAAGATGTGGAATGGATTTACCATAAATAAAAAAGGACTAGTAATTATCATACTAGTCCTTTGGGTTATAAATCAATTAATATTTTTTAAATATTTTCTACAAGTAATTCTTCCTAGTTATTTTTAGCATCTTCCATTGCCTTTGTTCCGTTCTTTTGAGCATCATCCAATGCCTTGTCAATATCTTTTTCTCCGTGGAATACAAGATCTATTTGCTTGCCTAATTCATCAAGTGCATTGATACCACCGATATTTCTAGTTCCTTGGAAGCCCTTGTCAAAGCTATCAAAAGATAATTTTTTAATTGGTTTTTCATCCAATACTTTCTTGAAGACAGGGTCATCTTTTGCAGAAGTTCTTACAGGTATATAGCCAGTTTCAGCAGCAAAATAAGCTGTATTTTCACTGTTAGTTAAGAAGTGTAGGTACTCCCAAGCAGCTTGTTGTTCAAGTTTGCTAGCAGTATTGAAGATAGCTATATTAGTACCATAGTATAGTTGTGCATCATTTTTATTTCCTGGAAGTGGAGCAGCATTTATTTTTATGCCGTCAGCAGTTCCTTCTTCTATATAAGGTAGGGCAGAAGTAGAAGCTATACACATAGCAGCTCTTCCATCTTGAAGTGGAACGTTGGCGTTTTGATCATCACCTGCAAATCTAGCTGTTTTTTCCTTGAACATTGAATCTAAAAATCCAACTGCTTCTTTCATTGGCTCTGAGTTAAAGTGTAGCTCATTAGTTTCTTCGTCCATTGTGCTACCTCCAGATTGAACCACCCAAGGTGCTATATCTGTAGATAGATTATTTGCAAAAACAGTTCCATATACTTCAGGATCACCATCTTTATTTTCATCAACTGTTAATTCCTTTGAAGCTTTTTTCCATTCTTCCCAAGTCTTTGGAACTTCTATACCTTTTTCTTTTAACATTCCTTCATTGTAGTAAAGCACCATCTGGCTCTTATTTAGAGGTAGTGCATACTGCTTGTTATCCCAAATACCATCATCTAAAAATATTTTAGGTATATCTTTTTTCTCTTCCTCAGTCATACCTGTTTCTTTATCATTCATGTATGGGTTTAGGTCAGTTACTAAATCCTTAGATACATACCAAGATAAACGATTTGAATAAACTTGTGTCATAGTAGGCAACTGTTTTGCTTTTGCTGCAGCCATTAGCTTATCAAATAAGTCTAGGTAGCCTCCTTGATTTACAAGCTTTACCTTCACATTAGGGTTTTGCTTCATAAAATCATCTGTAATTTTTTGAATTGCTTCTTCATTGACTCCGCTCATAGCGTGCCAAAAAGTTATTTCAGTATCTTTGTTGACTTTGGTTGCCAACATTTCAGTTTTAGTAGATTCTTTTGAATCATCTTTTGCTTTTTCACTACCGCATCCAGCTAGTGTAGTCGCAAGCATAGTGCAGCATAAAGCTATTGCTAAAAATTTCTTTTTCATAAAATACCTCCGTGAATTTTTATTTATCCTTTAATTCCAGAACTACCAATAGATTTTACAAGATACTTTTGAGTAAAAAGATATATTAAAATTATTGGAATAGTCATAAGAACAGAAAAGGCCATTAAAGTGTTATATCTGACTCCAGCTTCAGTTGAAAATGCAGCAGCACCAACAGGAAGAGTTCTCATATCAGTACTATTTGTAACTATTAGTGGCCAGATATATGAGTTCCAACAGTTAATAAACTTCAAAATAGCGACAGAAGCAAGTGTTGGAATAGAGCAAGGAATCAGTATAGTAAATAAATACCTTAAATCAGAACATCCATTTATTTTTGCACTCTTGTAATAGGATTTAGGTAAACTGATAAATTGCTGATATATAAGTAAAATAGAAAAAATACTTGTACACCAAGGCAGAATTAAGGCCTTATATGTATCTATCCATCCAAATTTACTTAGTGTTACATAGTTTGGTATCATTAAAATTTCGCCTGGAATCATCATACAGGCAAGTAAAGTTGCAAGTAATATTTTCTTAAAGCGAAAATCTATATGTGAAAATGCATATGCCGCAAGTATGGATGTTAGTATATCTCCAAGAGTGACAGCAATAGATATAAAGACACTATTAAAAAAGTATCTATTAAAGGGAACCGACTTAATCGCATCTTTAAAGTTTTCCCATTTCCAAACAGTTGGAATCCATTGTGGCGGCATTTTCAATACTTCATTTGAAGGTTTAAATGCAGTAAGCAACATCCAAATAAATGGCAATGATACCCATATCAATCCTAATATGAGGATGATATATGAAATAATGCCTACTAGGCTATGTTTTTTATTGGTCATTTTAAACTCCTAAATCTTAAACTCAATCTCTATCCATTGCTTTTATAATCAAAAACTGAATCAATGTCACCGCTAGTATTATAATAAACAGGATAAAGGCTGCAGCTGCAGCAGTGGCAAATTCCCAATGTCTATAAAATTTATCGAATATATAATAGACTATTGTGAGTCCACTTCTTAATGGCCCTGGCTTTTGTTGATACATTATATATATTTCATCAAATAATTTGAAAGATCCAATAAGGGATGTAATAAATAAAAATATCAAAACAGGTCTAATAATTGGGATAGTAATATTAAATATTCTTTTAATATTATTTGCACCATCAATTTTTCCTGCACTAATGTATCTTTTGTCCACATTTTGAAGTCCTGCAAGAATAATTATGATTTTATATCCAAGACCCTTCCAAATGCTTAGAACTATTAGCATAGGAATAGTCATATTAGGATCTGTAAGCCAAGCAATCTTTGGCATTCCTAAAACTGCTAGCAAGGCATTGATTAAGCCGTAATCTTTGTTGAGCATCCATTTCCACATAATTGCTATTGCAGTAGTAGAAGTAACAAATGGAAGAAAGTATACACTTCTAAAAAACTTTTTGAACTTTATATTAGAGTCTAAAATCAAAGCAAATACTAGCGCGAATATAATTCCAAGTGGTACAGAAAATATAGCAAATACAAAGGTATTTTTAAGTGCTAGTAAAAATTCTGGATCTTTAAGTACAAATGCAAAGTTATCTAGTCCCATCTTTTCTACATTTCCAGATAGGTAATCAAACTTAGTATAAAAGCCCATTAGAAAAGATTTAATAATGGGGTATATTTGAAAGACCGAAATTATAAGTAGTGATGGTAGGAGATAAAATAGGGCTTGAATGTTTTTATTTTTGATTCTTTTCATATTTAGCCACCATTTATCTCATTAAAATCATCTAGGTTTTCAAAAAATATATGGATTAGTTTACTTTGCAGGCGAATTCTATCTCCTACTTTAAGTTCCTCACTACAACTGCTAGAGCAAATCCAAGATTCATCTCCTAAATTAAATTTAATATATGCTTCTTTACCCAAAGTTTGTATGCTTTCTATAGTAGACTCTATAGGACCTTTATCATCTATATACAAATCTTCAGGTCTTATAGCAACAGTTAGTTTAGTTTCTTCGTTTTTTTCAAGTCTTTTTATATCAGGACAATTTACTGTGTGATTTTTCAAGTTTAGCTCTATATCAGTCTTATCAAGTAAGATTTTATTATTAGTTTTGCTTGCTTTAATCAAGTTAATAGGTGGATTTCCCAAAAACTTAGCTGTAAAAATACTATTTGGAGCAAGATAGAGATCCATAGGAAATCCATATTGAACGACTTTGCCTTTATTCAATAGAAGGATTTTGTCTGAGATGCTCATAGCTTCTTCTTGATCGTGAGTAACGAATATAGTAGTAATATTAAGTTTTTTTTGAAGTGACCTTATGTCATCTCTAAGCTTGATACGCAGTCTGGCATCTAAGTTTGAAAGGGGCTCATCTAATAAAAGTAAGTCAGGTTTTTTTACCAAAGCTCTTGCAATTGCAACTCTTTGCTGTTGACCACCTGATAATTTTGCTGGTTTTCTTTTCAGTAAGTCGCTAATATGAAGTAACTTAGATATGTTTTCGACCTCAAGTAGACGATCTCTTTTTTTCATGCCTTTCATCTTTAAGGGAAAAGCTATGTTGTCTTGTGCACTCATATGTGGATACAGTGCATAATCTTGAAAAACCATACCTATATTTCTATCTTCTGCCAAAACATTGTTCACATTTATATCATCAAAATAGATATTGCCGTCAGTGGGAGAGTCCAACCCTGAAATTAGTGATAGGCTAGTACTTTTTCCACATCCACTCGGTCCAAGTATGGAAATTAAAGATCCATCCTCTATTTCTATATTAATATTATCTACTGCCTTTGTTTCTTGAAAAACTCTGGAGATATTTTCTAGTTTAATCTTCATATTCCCCTCCAAGAAGTCTATCTAGAGTATTTTCATCAAGTGGAATTATTGGGAGTTTAATTTTTTCTGCTTCTAATAGTTCTTTTAGTACTTTTATAAATACACCATATTCCTTTTCATAAGAGTAGTCCTTAAGCATCTGATTTAAATCGGGATTTGATGAAATTTCACCCTTCCAATTAGATGAAAAAGAAAAATCAACTCCACAACTAGGGCTACCATTTACTCCTACAATGCCTAAAATTTCCACATTATCGTCTCTTAAGTACTCTTTTAGCTGTAATATGACGGTCTTTAAAATATTTTTTGAGTGATCTATAAAAAAAGGATGTTCAAACTGTTCTCTACTATGACCCCAACGTTTTGAACCATACATTATAAATTCGGGGCAGGGTAGTTGAAATAGCTGAATATCTTTATCAAAACACTCTTTTAAAAACTTCTTTCTATTTATGTCTTCTTTTGAACCTTCTTTATTTCCAAAGTAGAACACTTTAGAAGATGTATTCAAAAGGCAATGACTTACTATAATTAATTTTTTCAAATCTTACACACCTCTTTCTATATAGATAAATACTTACATAAAAAGATAAAGTAATTTATTTACTTTATTCATTATTTTTATATTTATATGTAATTTTATGCACAAATATATTATCTTATAGAATCTAGCAATATAAAGCTTTTTAATAAGATAATATAAATATACTATAGCACTTTAGATAGAGTATTTAAATATATATGCAGGATAACGATATTATGTTTTTCTATATTAAGTAGCAAGCTTATGTGATTAATCTATACGCTAGAATTAAATAAAAAAAGATTTAAAAAAGGCTTGCATTTTATAATGAAAGATGGTATATTATTACTTGTCCTTGAGACGCAGATAAAAATAAAATTTAAAAGAACTGATTCACTTGAAAATAAAAAATAAAAAAGTGTTGACAAAAACTTTTAAAAATGTTATTATTAATAAGTCGTCAAAACACGACACACAATGAACTTTGAAAATTGAACAGCAGGTTAATTCAATAAAGCTTTTTAAATAAAGCATTTGAAATTAACTGTTTAAACAAGCAAACTTGTTTAAACCACAAACAAACCAAGCCAGATATTTCGAGATAATTATCTGAGCAGACAAATTTTTTAACGAGAGTTTGATCCTGGCTCAGGATGAACGCTGGCGGCGTGCTTAACACATGCAAGTCGAGCGCGGTCCCTTTGGTGCTTGCACCAGAGAAGACTGAGCGGCGGACGGGTGAGTAACGCGTGGGTAACCTGCCCTATACACATGGATAACATGCTGAAAAGCATACTAATACATGATAACGTACACTGATGGCATC
>NZ_JYGE01000001.1 GCF_003012055.1 Peptostreptococcus russellii
AGTTTTGAAGGTACAAAAATTATAATTGAAAAAGCTTTCAATAGGTATAGTAACAATATAATATCGCGGAGTGGAGCAGTTGGTAGCTCGTCGGGCTCATAACCCGAAGGTCAGAGGTTCGAGTCCTTTCTCCGCAACCAATTAAAATTTTTATTTTTTTTGGCTCCTTGGTCAAGCGGTTAAGACACCGCCCTTTCACGGCGGTAACAGGGGTTCAATTCCCCTAGGAGTCATTTTTTTTATTTTCGCGGGTGTAGCTCAATGGTAGAGTTCTGGCCTTCCAAGCCAGCTGTGAGGGTTCGATCCCCTTCACCCGCTCCAATATAGATTCGTGGGAGTATAGCTCAGCTGGGAGAGCATCTGCCTTACAAGCAGGGGGTCACAGGTTCGAGCCCTGTTACTCCCACCAATTTCGCGGCCTGGTAGTTCAGTTGGTTAGAATGCCAGCCTGTCACGCTGGAGGTCGAGGGTTCGAACCCCTTCCAGGTCGCCATTTTTCAAACTATTCAATGCGGGAATAGTTCAGTGGTAGAGCGCGACCTTGCCAAGGTCGATGTCGCGAGTTCGAATCTCGTTTCCCGCTCCAAATAGATTTTAATAACTTGGGTGCATAGCTCAGTTGGATAGAGCAACGCCCTTCTAAGGCGTGTGTCCGGGGTTCGAATCCCTGTGCGCTCATTACAACTCTACTAAAGATAGTAGGGTTTTTTTATATGTTCAAATATTTAAATTTAAATACTTAAGTAAGGCACATATTAATATGTAGATTTTATATCATATTTCAAAAGAAAAAATATAGAAAATTAGGTATCTGATAAAGTTAACTCTAAGGGAAAAGTATTTATATTATAGATATAAGTAAATTATAAAATAAAATTAGAATTAGATATATATAAAATATATTAATTATATAAAAAATGATTTATATAATTAGATAAGATATTACTTTAAAATATATACTCTATATAAAAATCTATAAATAAAAGAGATAATTAAAATAAACAGATAATGTAAAGATTTATTTTTAATTTGATTAGCAGGGGGTCATCAATTATTTGATAGATTATAAAGCACTTTTTAAAAAAGATGATAAAAAATGAAAAGGCTTTTTAGTGAAAATTATGTAAAAATTATGTTTTATCATATATAATTATCTTGTATATGTGTTAATATTAATAATAGAGAGACGATTATAGATTATCTATAAAAGGTAAGTATCTATAAAAGATAAGTATCTATAAAAGATAAGTATCTATAAAAGGTAAGTGTCTATAAAAGATAAGTATCTATAAATAATAAGCATATAAAAAGCTATATATACTTTGAAAAAGTTAGATAGATTTTAATAATTATTAGAGGAATTCTGGTAATTTATATATAAGAAAATATACAGCCAGGGGGAAAATAAATGTGGTCAGTTAGTTTAGTTTTGAATAAGTTCTTCCAAATTATTTCTAGAATAAGTATTAACGACGTCATAGATATCTTAATTGTTGCTTATATCTTTTACAAAATTTTGATTTTTATAAAAGATACCAGAGCAGAACAGTTATTTAAAGGTGTGATCATACTTTTAGTTGCAACTCAATTAAGTGGTGTTTTTAAATTACATACTTTATATTGGATTTTGGTAAAAATTCTAGAAATTGGATTTATTTTACCGTTTATAATTTTCCAACCAGAGCTTAGAGCAGGGCTTGAACATATCGGAAGAAATACTAGTATCAAGAAACTGGGTTCTCAATCTAAAGTTGGAGAAGAAGATAATACAGTCAAAATAATAAATGAAATGTTGGATGCCATATATGACCTATCCAGTAGGAAGGTTGGTGCATTGGTGATATTAGAAGGCGAAACGAAATTAAATGAAATCTTGGAGACAGGGACTAGAATAGACGGTGATATTACAATGCAGTTGCTTTGTAATATATTTGTTCCAAATACACCTCTTCATGATGGTGCGGTGATTATAAGGGATAGTAAGATTAAATCGGCAGCTTGTTTTCTTCCATTAACTCAAAGGAAGGATTTGAGCAAGGATTTGGGTACTAGACATAGAGCGGGTATTGGTGTAAGTGAAATATCAGACTGTCTTACTCTTATAGTATCTGAAGAAACAGGTGCAGTCTCTATTGCAAGATTAGGTAAAATATATAGAAATGTTTCGAGGGAAAGGTTATTTAATATTTTGAAAAACTTTTATAAGAAAAAATCAGAAAATGAATATGGTTTTTTCAGTGATTTTTTCAAAAAAAATGAAGATTAGGAGCGTTGAAAAGTGGCAATGAAGAATAGTACTAGAAAGAACAATATTAGAATAAAAATCATTTCTCTAGTTACTGCTTTAGCGCTATGGTTATACGTTATAGCTATAGTAGATCCTGATGAAAAAAAGGTTATAGAAAATATACCTATCACTATTACAAATGCTAGCGAAGTAAGAAATGATGATTTTGTAATTTATCCGAAAGAAGAATTTAAGACAGATATCACGGTTCAAGGAAAGTTGTCTGAAATACAAAAGTTAAATAAAAACAATGTCCATATATATGGTGAATTAATAAATCCAGTAGAAGGACAGAATATAGTAAATTTGAAAACAAATATTTCTAACAGAGTATCTAGGGAGTTAAAAGATAATACTTATGTTGTTAATTTGGAGAAAAAAGTAAGTAAGAAAGTAAAGGTAAAAATTGAGATTCCAGACTCTATTAAACCAAGCGTAGAAGAGGCAGTCCCTGAGCTTTCTGAGCTAGAAGTTAGTGGTCCAAGAACTTTGGTATCAAAGGTGGACTATGTTGGAGCACTACTTAAATTTGATGAAAAAACTGATAAGCCATATGAAAAAATTAACTTGAGTTTGGAAGCATATGACAAAGATGATAATCCGGTTGATGTTGAAATCAGTGAGAAAATGATCAATGTTGACCTTGCATTTACTGTAGAAAAATCAGTTCCTGTAAAAATAAATTATGAGGGCGAAGAGCATGATAGAGAAAGCCTTCAGCTATCTCCGGATAAGCTAACAATAGAAGGTAAAGAGGACTTTATTAAATCTATAGAATCTTTAGAAACAGTAAAACTAGGAGATAAAGACCTAGAAAACTTAGAAAATAAAAAGGTTAAGATATCTATTCCTGAGAGTGTAAGAATCAAGGGGGATATATCAGAACTTTCTATATCCAAGAAATAAAAAAGAGGAGTTGTTCGCTTGAACAGCTCCTTTTTTATAAAAAAAGATATAGTAATAATAAATATAGATATCAGATATCTGATATATAAGTAAAAAGTTAGTAAATAAATATGATAATAAAAAAGAGTTAATAAATAGATAAGAAATAAAGAATCGGTACATAATATAGTAAACAATTAGCTATTAAATAAATAAGTAAAGGATTAATAAGCAACTAGCAAACAATTAACCCTCAAATAAAAAGTCTAGTAAAAACTCATTAAGTAAAGATGTAAGAAATAAAAAATTAATAGACAACTAGAAAATAAAGTAGTAAAAAGAAGCCATAAATAAAAAAATATATAGCTAAAAAGGAAAAAGAATAAAGTTTAATAATTTAAAAAGAAAAAATAATCTTGAAATTTATGAAAATATAGAATGATAAAAAATAAAAAAATTTAAATATAAAAATAAGAAGTAAAAATAAAAGTAGAAAAAACATATTTTTGAAAAAAATTTTTTATCTAAAGATCAAAAAAACATGAATTTTATTGTCTGTTTTTACAGGGTAATGATTATATAAATATTTTAGACACTATAAAAATACACTAATTGACAAAAAAAAATAAAGTTTAAAAAAATTGTTGAAATTGATGTGCTAATTAAAAAAAAGGTAATTATATCTAGTAAAAATTGAGATATAAAGCGAATAAATTAAATGAAAACTGAATTTAATTGTAGAAAGTTAAATAGCGTTTCTTTGTTAATTTAATATTTTTATTGCAAGTTCTATATTTTAGATATAAAATAGAAGTATAAAGAGAGAATATAACACAATAAACAGCTCAAAAAACTTATAAATTCAAGAGAATATATAGAAAATTTAGTAATATCATTAAGAGTTTTTATTATGTGATTATTTTTAACAATCTTGAAAACGTTTTTAACAATCATTTAAATAGGAATTAAGAAAAATAACTTTTATTTAATAGGTATTTTAAAAAATATTTTCATTATACGTTTTTTATTCAATTAAGTTGTTTTGCACTGCAAATAGCTATTGAGCATTTTATGAAAACGTTATATCTCAAGGCAAAGTAGGCTTGGTTTTATTGTTGGCTATGGACTTTTACTAGAATCGTTTTTGTGTTTCTAAGGTTCATTGACTTAACATGTGATTTTAAATTACTCTAAATACATAATATTAGATTACATTGTTTATGTTGGCAAAGCAAATAATACTAGCCTGAAAGTTCCAAGCATAAAAAGAGGGTTTTATTACTTAGGAGGTAAAAATGAAGGATATCTACAAAATTCTTACAATTAATCCTGGATCTACATCTACTAAAATAGCGGTATTTGATAACGATCAGGAAGTATTTGAAAAGACTTTAAGACATTCATCTGATGAGATTGGACAGTTTAAAAATATTTCTGATCAATTTAATTTTAGAAAAGATGTAATAGAAAGTGAACTTACTCTAGCTAATATAGATTTAAAGAGTCTAGATTGTATAGTTGGTAGAGGAGGTTTGCTAAAACCAATAAAGGGCGGTACATATAGTGTTACTGAATCTATGTTGGAAGATCTAAGAGTAGGAGTGTCAGGACAGCATGCTTCAAATTTAGGTGGGATAATTGCTAATGAATTTTCAAAAGAATTAAATATTCCTGCTTTCATAGTTGACCCAGTAGTGGTTGATGAAATGATGCCTGTAGCAAGAGTGTCTGGACTTGCAGATATAGAAAGAAGAAGTATATTCCATGCGTTAAATCAAAAGGCAATAGCTAGAAGATACGCTGATGAAATAGGAAAGAAGTATAGTGATTTAAATCTTATAGTAGCTCATATGGGTGGTGGAGTTTCTATAGGTGCTCATGAAAAGGGTTGTGTAGTAGATGTTGCAAATGCTTTGGATGGTGAAGGACCATTCTCTCCAGAGAGAAGTGGTAGTATACCAATTGGAAGCTTAGTTGATATGTGCTACAGTGGTAAGTACACTATATATGATATGAAAAAGAAGATTACTGGAAAGGGTGGATTAGTTTCATACCTTGACACAAATGATGTAAGAGATGTTGAAGCTATGGTAGAAAATGGTGATGAAAAAGCAATCACTGTTTACAAGGCTATGGCGTATCAGATTGCCAAGGATATTGGTGCAGGAGCAACAGTATTGGCAGGAAAAGTAGATGCAATACTTCTTACAGGAGGAATAGCATATTCTAAGAAGTTTACAGATTTGATAACTGAAAGAGTAAACTTTATAGCAAATGTAAAAGTTTATCCTGGTGAAGATGAAATGATTGCACTTGCACTTGGTGGCTTAAGAGTCATGAGAGGGGAAGAAGTTGCTCAAAATTATGATGAGCAATAATCATTACGATTTATAATTTGCCAAAATTAGGAGATTGAGATTTTGGATAAGGAGAAAGTATTGATGGATAATACAAAGAGAATAAGAATAATTACGGGACATTACGGTAGCGGTAAGAGTGAGTTTTCAGTTAACTATGCCTTGAAATTAAGAGGTCAAATTGAAGGAAAACTAGCACTTTCTGACTTGGATGTTGTAAATGTTTACTTCAGAACAAGAGAGAGGACTAAGTTTCTAGAAGATAAGGGTATCCATGTGATATCAAGCTCTGTAGATGCTCCAACGTTAGATGTACCAGCACTTTCTGCTGAAATTCATACTCCTTTACTCAACAAAGACTACAATAATATAGTAGATTTAGGTGGAGACAAGGCAGGCGCTAAGGTAATAGCTAGATACAGAAATATGATAGATGATGACGACTATGATTTTTTATTTGTCGTGAATGCAAACAGGGAAAAAACACAAAATGCCAAAGAGATAATAGAGTATATAGATGAGATAGAAAAAGCATCTAAGCTAAAGGTCACAGGCCTTATAAATAATACTCACATGCTCAAGGCAACTACAATAGAGGATGTCAAAAAGGGTCAAGAAGTATGTAGAGAAGTTTCAAAGATTAGAAATATTCCAATCAAGTTTATTTCTTGCCTTGAAGAGATAGCCAAAGATATTCCATCTGATTTTGAGGGAGAGGTTATTCCAATTCACCTTTACCTAAGAGATGACTGGATGATGTAGTGTGTTTTTATATATTAATAAGATAAATTTTAATTAAGGAGGCAATACAAATGGCTAAAGGTAGAGTGTCTTTTGATCAGAAGTACTGTAAAGGTTGCGGTCTTTGCATATCAGTATGTCCTAAAAAGATAATAGAACTAGATATGTCTAAGGTCAATTCTAAGGGTTACAACCCTGCTCATGTAGTTAAAATGGAAGAATGCATAGGATGTGCAAGTTGTTCAATGATGTGTCCAGATGCAGTAATTACAGTAGAAAGAGATTAATAATTAGGAGGGATTTTTAATGGCTAAGATACTAATGAAAGGTAACGAAGCATTTGGTAAGGCTGCAATAGTTGCAGGCTGTAGACATTTCTTCGGATACCCAATAACTCCACAGAGTGAGTTGCCTGAATACTTATCAAGAGAGTTACCAGCAATAGGCGGAACTTTTGTTCAAGCAGAATCTGAAGTTGCTGCTATAAATATGGTTTACGGTGCAGGAGGAAGTGGTGCTAGAGTACTTACTTCATCATCTTCACCAGGTATAGCACTAAAGCAAGAAGGAATAACTTATTGCGCAGGTGCAGAAGTACCATGTGTTATATTAGACGTTGTAAGAGGTGGTCCAGGACTAGGTTCAATACAGCCTTCACAGTCTGACTACTTCATGGTTACAAGAGGTGGCGGTAATGGTGACTATAGAACTCCAGTATACGCTCCAGCAAGCGTTCAGGAAGCTTGTGACATGATAATAGACGCATTTGATGTTGCTGATATATATAGAACACCAGTAATGGTTCTACTAGACGGTATGATCGGTCAGATGATGGAACCAGTTGACTTTGAAAAGGAAAGACCAAAGAGAGAGCTACCTGAAAAGGATTGGGCTACAACAGGAACTAAGGGTAAGAGAAAACCAAACATTATAAACTCTCTATACCTTTCACCAGAAATACTAGAAGAACATAACTATCACTTACAGAGAAAGTATGATCTTATAGAAGAAAAGGAACTTCAGTATGAAATGGATAGAACAGAAGATGCTGAATTAGTATTTGTTGCATACGGAACAATGTCTAGAGTAGTTAAAAACTGTATCAATGACTTACGTGAAGAAGGTTACAAGGTAGGTATGATAAGACCTAAGACTGTATGGCCTTTCCCATTTGAAGCATTTGATAAGATTCCTAACTGTAAGAACCTACTAGTTGTAGAAATGAGTATGGGACAGATGACAGACGATGTTAAGATTGGTACTGCAGGAAGATGCCCAGTTCACTTCTACGGTAGACCAGGTGGTATGGTTCCAGAACCAAAGGTAATTAAAGAAAAAGCAAGAGAAATTATGGGAGGTGTTAAGTAATGGCTGTAATTTTCGAAAAGACAAAAGGTTTAACAGATGCGCAGACACATTACTGTCCAGGATGTACTCATGGTATAATTCATAGACTAGTAGCTGAAACATTAGATGAATTAGATGTGCTAGGGGATGCAGTAGGTGTAGCTCCAGTTGGATGTTCAGTTTTAGCATACAACTACTACAATTGTGATATGCATGAAGCAGCTCATGGTAGAGCTCCAGCAGTTGCAACAGGTATTAAGAGATCATTACCAAATCACACAGTATTTACTTACCAGGGTGATGGTGACCTTGCATCAATTGGTACTGCTGAAATAGTTCATGCAGCTAATAGAGGTGAAAATATAACAGTAATATTTGTAAATAATACTACTTACGGTATGACTGGTGGACAGATGGCACCTACAACTTTGATAGGTGAAAAGGCTACTACATGTCAAGATGGTAGAGATCCATCAATTCATGGTTACCCAATTAGAATTTCTGAAATGTTATCAACTTTAACTGGTGCTACTTACATCGAAAGAGTAAGAGTAGACACTCCAGGTGAAGTAAGAAAGGCTAAAAAGGCAATAAAGAAAGCATTTGAAGTACAGCAGGCTGGTTTAGGATTCTCACTAGTAGAAGTACTATCTACTTGCCCAACTAACTGGGGATTAACTCCTGTAGATGCATTACAGTGGTTAAGAGATAATATGGTACCATATTATCCAGTTCAGAACTTCAAGGATATAGATTTAGAAGCTGCGAAAAAGGAGGAGAAGTAAATGAGTACATCTAGAGTTATTTGTGCAGGATTCGGTGGACAGGGAGTAATGTCTATGGGTCAGTTAATGACTTATGCCGGAATGCTAGAAAACAAGGAAGTTTCTTGGTTACCTTCTTACGGACCTGAAATGCGTGGTGGTACAGCTAACTGTGCTGTTACAATTTCAGATGAGCCAGTAGGATCTCCAATCATCACTGATGATGCTACAGCTGCTGTTATTATGAATTCACCTTCACTACAGAAGTTTGAAGATGACGTAGTAAAAGATGGTGTAATACTAATTAACAGCTCATTGATTCATGAAAAGGTAGAAAGAGACGATGTTAAGTCTTATTATATAGACGCTGTAGGTATGTCAAATGAATTAGGTGGACCTAAGTTTGCCAATATGGTAATGCTTGGTGCTTTCCTAGCAGTAGATGACAGTGTTACTATAGATTCAGTTCTTGAAGCATTCAAGAAAGTATTTGGTGCTAGAAAAGAAAAGTTTATACCTGTTAATAGACAAGCTCTTGAAATGGGATACAATGCTGTTAAGGCTCAGCAAAACTAATTTAAGTTAATATCAAAAGAGTGTGGAAATTTCCACACTCTTTTTTTATGTTATAGACAAAACTTATATAAATAATAAAACTATAAATTCGACTTACCAAAAGTTGTCCAACTTAGAAAGTAGAAATAAGTACCTTACTATTAATTTTTATATTGAAGGATAAAAGTAAATAGTAAAGCATTTATTAGAAAATATAAAATAAGAACGATTATAGGGAAAATTTTATCCATTTAGTAATAAAATATCAAGTTAATTATAAATAGGAAAAAGACCTGCTTTTATGATTAAAGAAAAATGCTATATAATAAAAAAATAATAGCTTAAAAAAGAGTAAGATAGATAATAAAAATCATACTACTTACATTTGAAAACTATTAAATATAGTAAAATCAAGATTTAAAAAAATAATAAAAAAATAGTATAACACTTATAAAGAAAAAAATAATATTATTTAAAAAAAGAATTGCATAATTAAAGATGATATATATAAAAAATTAGGTTAAAGTAAAGGTTTTGTGATAAAATGTAAATAGTTATGCAAATTATAGGTGATACTTTTTTAATTGAAAATAAATTTAAAATATTGCATAATAGATATCTTTTTACTTAGTTTATTGAGTGAAAAGATATACCTTAGAATTGAATATTATAAAGATGGAAATTAAGGAGAATATATAAATGAGAAAATATTTTGGTACTGATGGAGTTAGAGGGCTAGCAAATACTGAATTAAATTGTGAATTAGCATATAAGCTAGGACGTGCAGGTGGCTACGTACTTACTAAGGGCAAGGAAAAGCATATAAAGGTAGTAGTAGGTAGAGATACAAGGGTCTCTGGTGATATGCTAGAGTCAGCATTGATATCTGGGCTAATGTCTGTAGGTTGTGATGTTATAACTGTAGGAATAATACCTACACCTGCAGTAGCATACTTGACTAGAAAATATGAAGCGGATTGTGGAGTAGTTATTTCAGCTTCTCATAATCCAGTAGAATATAATGGTATAAAGTTCTTCAACTGCGAAGGTTTTAAGTTGGCTGATTGTATAGAACAGGAAATAGAAAAATATATAGATGATATTAATTTAATAGATAAAAATCCAACTGGAGCAGATGTTGGTAAAAAAATATTTAATCATAATGCATCAAGAGACTATGTAGATTATTTAAAGTCTCATATAAATACTAACTTTGAAGGACTAAAGGTAGTGCTAGACTGTGCAAATGGTGCAGCCTATAGAGTTGCCCCTGCAGTTTTTGAGGAATTGGGAGCAGATGTTGTAAAGATAAATTGTGAGCCAGATGGAAATAATATAAATGATAATTGTGGTTCAACTCATCCAGAAGGACTTCAAAAGAAAGTAGTAGAGGTCTCTGCAGACCTTGGCCTTGCATATGACGGTGATGCGGATAGACTGATAGCTGTTGATGAAAAGGGTAATATAGTAGATGGCGACAAGATAATGATTCTAAGTGCTATAAATATGAAGAATAAAGGACTTTTAAAGAAAGAAACTTTGGTAGTTACAGTTATGAGTAACCTAGGATTGATTATAGCAGCCAAGGAAAATGGAATAAATTTATCAACAACTAAGGTAGGAGATAGATATGTTCTTGAAGAAATGTTAAAAGAAGGATACTGTCTAGGTGGAGAGCAGTCAGGCCACTTGGTATTTTTGGACTTTAATACTACAGGTGATGGTACTATGTCTTCTTTAGTGCTAGCCAATATATTAAAGGAAAGTGGAAAAACTTTATCACAGGAGGCAAGTGTGATGGATCAGTACCCACAGGTTCTTGTCAATGTAAAGGTTAAAAATGAGATGAAAAATTCTTATATGGAAATAGAAGAAATAGCATCTGAAATAAAGGCTATAGAAGAGGAAATGGACGGAATGGGAAGAGTTTTAATAAGACCATCTGGAACAGAGTCTCTAGTAAGAGTAATGCTTGAGGGTAAGGATGAAGATCATATATTATCTTTGGCTAATGGTCTTGCAGATATTATCAAAGAAAAAATAGGTTGTTAGGGAATTTTTGTTTATAAAAGCCCCTGATAGATTTTATCTGGGGCTTTTAATATATAGATTAATTATTTAATAAAGATTTTTGATATACTTTAATAGAGAATATGGATATGGATTATCATTTAAAAGTAGTTTTTTATATTATAGATTGCTTATTTAAAAATGTAGCCTTTGATGTATAGATTAATTATTTTAGAATATAAGTTTATAATTGTTGGATTTTAATAAATTAAAAGATAGTATCAATAACTCAATGGCTTAAAAATCAATTGTATAAAATAGTTATAGAAATTAAATAAGTTAGTTTTTTTTAGTGAAAACTATATAAATAGTATTAATTATATAGAAATCCATATAAAAAAATACATATAAAAATCCATTTTAAATATAAAAATAAAATAATATTTGCGTTTTTGTAGTATTATTTGGTATAATAAGTTATTGGACAGAAATATTTTTTGATACACATTTATAGATGTATCACATGTGAGTCTATTGCCACAAAACATTGCCTTGAGTATGACTGGCATTTGTCTGTGTCGAGATCTAAGTTGTGTGTCTAAGTCCAAGTAATAGAATTGGTCAGATAGTAAGTAAAAGGGGAAATACCTCTAGCGCCAGAACTTTTTATGAGTAAAGAAAGTATATATAAAAAGTTGACGAGGACGAAGTTTATCGAGTATTCGGCGGGTGCTTCGCGGGATGCCTGTTTCCGTAAAGTCTCTACAAAACTTGGGAGAGATCCCATCGACAAAAGAGACCTAACAGGTGACCATTTCTTAAAATTAAATATTTTAGGAGGTAACTATATGTGTGGTATAGTTGGTTATTTAGGAAAAAGAGAGGCTAGCGATGTAATAATCGATGGTCTAAGTAAGTTGGAATACAGAGGGTATGACTCTGCTGGTATAGCGATTAATACTGGAGATAGTCTTGAAATAAGAAAGTTTAAGGGAAGACTAGCAGTATTAGCCGATGATTTAGAAAAAAATCCAGTAGAAGGACATTTGGGAATTGGTCACACTAGGTGGGCAACACATGGTGAGCCATCAGATGAAAATTCACATCCTCATTTTAATTCAGATAAATCTATTGCTGTTGTTCATAACGGTATAATAGAAAATTATTCTGATATTAGAGAAGAGTTTATTAGTGAAGGAATTGAATTTCTTTCAAAGACTGATACAGAAGTTATAGCTCATTTAATATCAAGATATTATAAGGGAAATCTTTTGGATTCAGTTTTTGAAGCGACAAATAAGCTAAGAGGTGCTTATGCTATAGGTGTTGTGTCTCAAGAACATTCAGATGAATTAGTAGCTGTAAGAAAGGATTCTCCGCTAGTTGTTGGAGTGGGAGATGATGAATTTTTTATAGCATCAGATATACCAGCTCTTTTGAAGTATACTAGAGACGTTTACTTTTTAGAAAATGGCGAAACAGTACATATAAAAGGAAATAAAATAACAATATATAATGAAAATAGAGAAGTAGTAAAAAAAGAATTATTCCATGTTACTTGGGATATAGAAGCCGCATCAAAAGGTGGATATGACTGCTTTATGAATAAGGAAATACATGAACAACCACAGGGAATCAGAGATACTGTAGAAAGAAGACTTGATGAAGATGGAAAGATTGTATTAGACAGTATAAAAATAACTAAGGAAGAACTAAATAAAATAAATAGAATATATATAGTAGCTTGTGGTACTGCTTATCATGCTGGAATGCTTGGTAAGGTAGCAATTGAAAAGTTTATGAAAGTACCAGTAGTAGCTGATATAGCTTCAGAGTTTAGATATAATGAAAACTTTGTGGATGAAAATTCATTGGTAATTTTAGTCAGTCAGTCTGGCGAGACTGCAGATACTCTTGCAGTTCTTAGAGATTCAAAGAAAAAGGGAGCTAGAATACTTGCAGTAACAAATGTGGTAGGTTCTTCAATAGCTAGAGAAGCAGATGATGTATTCTATACTTGGGCAGGACCTGAGATAGCAGTAGCATCAACAAAGGCTTACACAACTCAAGTAGTGTCACTTTATATGATAGCACTTAACTTTGCTTTAGAAATGAACACTATAGATATAGAAGAGTATAAAAAAGTAATTAAAGAAATGCTAGATCTTCCAGAAGAAATAGAGAAAGTTTTACAGAGCAATGATTTAGTAAAAGAAATTGCTGAAGAAATAAAGGAAAAACAACATATATTCTATTTAGGTAGAGCGATAGATTATTGTTTAGCTTTAGAGGGTTCTTTAAAATTAAAAGAAATTTCATATATTCATGCAGAAGCCTTTGCAGCTGGTGAACTAAAACACGGAACAATAGCTTTGATAGAGGAAGGGACACCAGTAATTGCCATTGCAACACAAGATAGACTATTTGAAAAAATGGTATCTAATATGGAAGAAGTAAAGGCAAGAGGGGCAAATGTAATTGCAATTGCCAAAGAACATAATAAGGCAGTAGAAAATGTTACAGATAGAGTTATATATATACCTAATGCATCTGATTTGTTGGTATCAATACTGGCTGTAGTTCCAATGCAGCTTTTGGCCTATCATGTATCCTCACTTAAGGGATTAGATGTAGATAAGCCAAGAAACCTAGCAAAGTCAGTTACTGTTGAGTAGTATTTGTAGTCTGTAGCAAGCTATAAATAAGTATCAGGGAAGATTAAGTATAAAATCTATAAGAATTAATTAAAAATTCCCCTAGATGATGAATTATTTAGTAAAATTAGGTGGGGGTGTAATCATCCCCACCTTTAATTTAGTGTATAGAAGCAGCTTTAAAAATCTTTTCTTGTTTTTTTGAGATTTATGTTGACATATTGCTCAAATAAGTATATAAAAGTATAGTAGGAGTTTGTACTTTTTTATAGCTTTAGCATAAGAAATGGGATTATAGGCTATTTATAGAAATTATCCTACTTTTAAAATATTTAATATAAAGGTGTATCGTAAATAAATAATATTTATTTATGATAATAGATAAATCCTCCAAATATAATTTTTAAATATATTAAAAATTGCTGGATATTTATACTCATTTATGATTTTTACATAAGAAATAATTTATTTGTATGTATGAATTATAAATGCGGATAAATTTTGGATAGCTCTAGAGAGTTATCATGTGAGTAGTTTTATATGGGTGAAATGTAATTTGTTTTGAATGAAAAGGGAGAATAATTATGCCAAGAATAAGAGTAAGAAAAAGTGGACCTTTGAGAGGTACGATAAATATAGATGGAGCAAAAAATGCAGTACTACCAATAATAGCAGCGACTTTATTGGCAAATGATATATGTGTGTTAAAGAGTGTTCCTAATTTAAGAGATGTACATGTAATTTCAGATCTTTTAAGACACTTAGGTGCAAAGGTAGAATATAAGGATAATATATTGACAGTAGATTCAACAGGAATCAGTACATATGAAGCACCATATGATTTGGTTAAGAAAATGAGAGCCTCTTTTTTAGTAATGGGTCCTCTTCTAGCTAGATTTAATCATACAAAGATTTCAATGCCAGGTGGATGTGCTATAGGTACAAGACCAATAGACCTGCATTTAAAAGGCTTTAAAGCACTTGGTGCAAAGGTAAATATAGATCATGGATTTGTAGAAGCAAAGACTGAAAAATTGTTGGGCGATAAGTTATATCTAGACTTCCCATCTGTTGGAGCGACGCAAAATATTATGATGGCCGCAGTGCTTGCTGATGGTGTAACAACTATAGAAAATGCAGCTGAAGAGCCTGAAATAGTGGATTTAGCGAACTTCTTAAATGAAATGGGTGGATCTGTCAGAGGGGCAGGAACTAATACTATCAAAATTAAGGGTGTAAAAAAGCTTCATGGAGCGACTCACACTATTATTCCAGATAGAATAGAAGCCTCTACTTATATGGTAGCAGCAGCTATGACAAAGGGAGACGTGACTCTTAATAATGTTATATTGGATCATTTAAAGCCAGTAATAGCAAAGCTTACAGAAGCAGGCGCAACTATATATGAAAGTGATGAAGAAAATTCAATCAGGGTTGTAGGTCCAGAAAAAATAAGACCTATAGATGTAAAAACTTTACCACATCCAGGATTCCCTACAGATGTACAGGCACAGTTTATGGCTATGCTAACTGTAGCTGATGGTACTGGAGTAGTGATAGAGACAGTATTTGAAAATAGATTTATGCACGTAACTGAGTTTAATAGAATGGGTGCAAATATAAAGATAGATGGAAGAAGCGCCGTAGTAAATGGTGTGGATTCTCTTGTAGGAGCGGATGTTACTGCTACTGACTTAAGAGCTGGTGCTGCATTAATTTTATGTGGTCTAATTGCTGAAGGAACTACTAATATCAATGAAATATACCATATACAGAGAGGTTATGTTGATATAGACAAGAAGCTTAGAGCATTGGGTGGAGAAGTGGAGATAGTAGAAGACTAATCGCTTATTTGTAAGATTTGGATATTAATATTAGGCTATGTATCTATGTCTGTGTATTTTTGAGATACATGGACATAGATTTGTTTGATTAAGGGTAGAATATAGCTTAAGTAATTATACGGATTATTTTATGGGGGTTTTATAATGGCTGGAATGGATATTGGAATAGATTTGGGCACTGCTAATGTCTTGATAGTAGTAGATGATAAGGGAGTAGTACTTAGCGAACCTTCAGTGGTAGCTGTTGATAATAGAATTAATGAAGTTATAGCAGTTGGTAATGAAGCATATAAAATGATAGGTAGAACACCTAAAGAAATAGAAACTATAAAACCTATGATGAACGGTGTGATATCTGATTATGATAATGCCGAAAAAATGCTTCGTGGATTTATAGATATGTTGGGTGAGAAGAAGGGTATGGGCAAGATTGTAATGCCTAGAATTATGGTATCAGTACCATCAAATATCACAGATATAGAAAAAAAAGCAGTAGAAGATGCAACTAAGCAGGCTGGTGCTAGAGAGGTATTACTTATAGAAGAACCTGTAGCAGCTGCAATAGGGGCTGGAATTGATATTACAAGACCAGGTGGACATTTGGTAGTAGATATAGGTGATGGGACTACAGACGTTGCTGTTATATCACTAGGTGGTACTGTGGTTAGTGATTCGATCAAAGTTGGAGGAAGTAGATTCAATAATGATATTATAAGATATATAAAGAGAAACTATAATGTTATTATAGGTGAAAGAACGTCAGAGACAATTAAAAAAGATATTGGATCAGCATATAGAAGACAAGAAGAAAGATTTATAAAAATAACTGGTAGAGATTTGACTACGGGACTTCCAAAGTCTATCACTGTAAGTTCTTTTGAAATAATGGATGCTATGAGTGAAAGTGTTATTCAGATTATAAATCTTGTAATAAAGGTTCTTCAAGACACTCCACCAGAACTAGCATCGGATATAGCTGCGTCAGGTATTATTTTAACTGGTGGTGGATCTCTTTTATATGGTATGGATAAAAAGATTGCTGAAATGACTGGTTTGAGGGTTATTATGGCAGAAGATCCAATAAGTTGTGTTGCTATAGGCACAGGAATAGCTTTAGGTTCAGTAGATATCCTTCAAGTATCAGGAACAATATAAAGTATTTTTCAGCTGAAATGTAGATTATAGCTGAATTAGTTAGAAAAAATACTATTGACAATTATATTTAATAGTGTTAATATAGCTTTATGAAAAATTAATAAATCTTGATTTACCTTATCAAGAGTGGCAGAGGGACAGGCCCTGTGAAGCCCGGCAACCGTGTAGATGCGGTGCTAATTCCTACAAGAAAATTTCTTGAGAGATGAGGTTAGCTTACATTTTTATGTGAATTAATTAGCCTCTTCAATTTGAAGGGGCTAATATTTTTTTGAGATAAGATAATAATATTTTGAAAGGGAGATTAAAATGGCTAGACATTTATTTACATCAGAGTCAGTAACAGAAGGGCATCCAGATAAGCTTTGTGATCAGGTATCAGATGCGATACTAGATGCATTGCTTGAAAAGGATCCAAATTCTAGAGTGGCTTGTGAGACAACAGCTACCACTGGAATAATATTGGTAGCAGGGGAAATATCAACAAATGCTTATGTTGATATTCCTAAAATAGTAAGGGAAACAGTAGAAGAAATTGGATATATAAGAGGTAAATTTGGTTTTGATGCAGCAAATTGTGGTGTTATGACTGCCATAGATGAGCAGTCAAATGATATAGCAATAGGTGTTGATGAGGGATTAGAATCAAAATCAGGTGAAAGTGTAGAAGATGAAATAGAAAAAGTAGGTGCTGGTGATCAGGGAATTATGTTTGGTTTTGCTTGCAATGAAACTCCAGAACTAATGCCACTTCCAATATCTTTGGCACATAAGCTTTCTAGAAAGCTTACAGAGATTAGAAAATCAGGTGAGTTAAATTACCTGAGACCAGATGGTAAAACTCAGGTAACAGTAGAATATGAAGACGATAAGCCAGTAAGAGTTCATACAGTACTAATTTCAGCTCAGCATGACTCTGAAACAGAAAGTGAACAAATCAGAGAAGATATCATAGAAAAGGTAATAAAAGCTACAATACCAGCAGAATTAATAGATGATGATACCTTATACTATGTAAACCCAACAGGTAGATTTGTTGTTGGTGGACCACATGGTGATACAGGACTTACTGGAAGAAAAATAATAATAGATACATACGGCGGATACTCAAGACATGGTGGAGGGGCTTTCTCAGGAAAGGATCCAACAAAGGTTGATAGATCAGCTTGTTATGCTGCAAGACATGTAGCAAAGAATATTGTAGCAGCTGGCCTTGCAGATAAGTGTGAAATAGAACTTTCATATGCGATAGGTGTTGCTAGACCTTTATCTATATTTGTTGATACTTTTGGAACAGGAAAGTTATCAAATGAAAGATTAGTTGAGATAGTAAGAGAAAACTTTGACTTAAGACCAGGAGCCATTATAAGAAACCTTGATTTAAGAAGACCTATATATAAGCAGACTGCTGCATATGGTCACTTTGGTAGAACTGATATAGATTTACCTTGGGAAGAATTAAATATGGTAGACAAGCTAAAAAGCTATTTATAATAAAATAAAAAAGGAGACATATGTCTCCTTTTTTTTATTGAGCAAGTTTTTCCTTGTCTCTTCTCTTAATATTTTTAAATCCTATAAACCAAAGTGGGAATATAATAAAAAACCAGTTAAATATTCCAAGGTATTTGTAAGCTACATTTACGACCCACATAAGTCCTAGAGTAGATACAGCATAACAAGCAAGTAGTGTAATTATACTAATAATAGCCTTCTTTAGAATTATATTATCCATTTTCTTAAGTACGTGTGGTTGAACTCTTTCAACTAGACCAAATACAAATCCAACAGCTGTTGTAATAAGAGCTAAGAATAATAATATAGGGTAAAGTACTTCAAGAATTGGGATATTAAGTTGATTTACTATAAATATTGTAGGAAGTTTTCTAGATGCTTCGTTTAGGTATATATCTGGCATACCTGAGAATATTAATAAGCAAATTCCAACTAGCATCAGTAAGTTGATTATACAACCAATGATCATAGCACCCTTAGCTTCTTCTTTATATTGACCACCCTTGAATGAAGATGTGATACCACCAATTGCACTAATCTGGAAACCTGCATAAGTAAGTGCCCATAAAAGAGCATTTCCTATATTTCCAGGAACAGTTTCAGTACTTCCTGAAACACTCCACTTAGACGAATTTGGATTTACATATCCTTCAGACATAAGCTTTACTATTTGTGGTGAAAATTTAATTAGACCTGCAACTAATACTATAGATACTATAATTAAGATTGCTGCTGTCATTATCATTGCATTCTTTCTAACTATTTTTTCTCCAAAAATACATATTAAAGTGACGATTGCTACCATAGCGATAGAACCCACAAGTACTGGTAGACCTAAATACTGATTGGCAAGTAGACCACCTGTTGCAATTGTAGCGGCTGTAGCTGCAATTGTAGTAATAATAATACTGATGTCCATAGCTGGTGTAAAAAATTTAGATAATTTACCAAAAGCTTCTTTGGACCAAGCGTCATAGCTCCACTTATCAGTCTGCCTAGCAGTTTCAAGACCTACATAGTAAGTAAGTGCTATAATGATGAATGTTAATATTGGCATAAATACACCAAACCATCCGTGATTAGCGAAGTATTGAAGTTCCTGAGTACCAGAAGCAAATCCAGCTCCGCAGTGTGTTGAGAACCAAACTGTCGCAACACCGATACTTATGGAAGTTAAATACTTGTTCTTTTTCTTTTCCATTATAAATCCCCCTTATTAAATTGTGAAAAAATGTGAACATATGCTAGAAAACTATTTCCTAATATAGAGATTATTATAACACATATTATATAATTTTTTAACAAAAAAATAAAAAATGTTTATCTTATTTTTTATTGGGTACAATTCTATTAAAATAATATTTTAACGATGAATAGCTTTTTTATGATGAATAGCTTTTTTATTAGGATATTTCTTGAATTATATAAAAGATACGTTAAAAGTATAGTAAGTGAATGGGTAAAAAAGATATATTAAAGTAAGAATATATATAAAAAAAAATTTATACTATATTAAAATTAAGTTTATGCTTACTTAAAGTAATATTTTTTAAATCGTGCTTGTATGATAAAATTGTCTACTGAGAAAACGTTTTAATTAGAATTCGAAATAGTTAGATAACATACTTTTTCACTATTTTATTAAATATTATGAATATTTTTAAATGGAGGTTTTCAATATGAAGGGTTTTGCAATGCTAGAAATAGGTAAAGTTGGCTGGATTGAAAAAGAAGAACCAAAATGTGGTCCAATGGACGCTATAGTTAAACCGATTGCTTTGGCTCCTTGTACATCTGACGTACATACTGTATGGGAAGGTGCTGTAGGAGAAAGAAGTGATATGATTCTAGGCCATGAATGTTGTGGTGAAATTGTAGAGGTTGGAGAACTAGTTAAGGATTTTAAGGCTGGTGATAGAGTACTTGTTCCAGCTATTACACCTGATTGGAACTCTCTAGAAGCTCAGGGTGGCTATAGTATGCACTCTGGTGGTATGTTGGCTGGCTGGAAATTTTCAAACTTTAAGGATGGTGTTTTTGGAGAACTTTTCCATGTAAATGATGCTGATGGAAACCTAGCTCTTCTTCCAGATAATATAGAGCCAGAAGAAGCTTGTATGTTATCAGATATGGTTCCTACTGGTTTTCATGGTGTTGAGCTTGCAGATGTTCAGTTCGGTGATGAAGTATTAGTTATTGGTATTGGACCAGTTGGTCTAATGGCAGTTGCTGGAGCTAATTTAAGAGGAGCTTCTAGAATTTTAGCAGTTGGTACTAGACAAGTATGTATAGATGCAGCAAAGTTCTATGGTGCGACAGACTTTATTAGCTATAAGGATGGTCCTATAGCTAAGCAGGTACTAGATATGACAGATGGCAAGGGTGTAGATAGAGTAATTATAGCTGGTGGTACTGTGGATACATTTGCTGAAGCTGTAGAATGCTTAAAGCCAGGTGGTAAGATTGGTAATGTAAACTACTTAGGTTCAGGTGATTATGTAAAGATTCCTAGAGTTGAATGGGGAGTAGGTATGGGTCACAAGGAAATCAAGGGTGGCTTGATGCCAGGTGGAAGACTTAGAATGGAAAAGTTAGCAAAGTTGGTGTCTGTAGGAAAGCTTGATTTGTCTAAGTTGATTACACACAGATTTGAAGGTTTTGATCATGTAGAAGAAGCCTTGATACTTATGAAAGACAAGCCAAGGGATCTTATAAAACCAGTTGTAAGAGTAGAAAAATAGACATAAAATTGAATTTATTATATAATGTACCTGTTAGAAGAGTTGAGATATACAGGTCCTTATAGAGATTATAAATGGCCCGTTTTTACGGGTCATTTTTATTAATATTATTTAAAATAGCAATATGAATAATAAAAATTAGTAAGTTATTTTCGACTTGAAGGGAGGAGAAGGGTAGATTTACCTTTCGAATAAATATATGAAGATTTTACTTGTATCAGGATTTTTGGGAGCGGGAAAGACTACTTTTATTGAGGAGATGACAAGGAAAGTAAAAAAAGATTTTGTTGTTTTAGAAAATGAATATGGAGAAGTAGGCATAGATGGAGATTTATTGAAGAAAGATTATGATAAGGTCTGGGAAATGACAGAAGGTTGTATATGTTGTTCTATGAAGTCGAACTTTGCAAACTCTGTTATGACAATCGCAAATTCTATGGATCCAGAAATACTAATTGTGGAGCCAACTGGAGTGGGTATGTTAAGTTCAGTTATGAATAATATTAAGAAAGTTGAATATGACAGAATACAGATACTAGAGCCTGTTACTATAGTGGATCCTATGTGTATAGATCTTTACAAGGAAGAGTTTCAAGATATATTTATAGACCAGATAAAAAGTTCAAGAATGATAATAATATCTAAAACAGAGGGGCTAGAACTTGACTTGATTGAAAATGCGAAAAAGTTTATAAAAGATATTAATCCAGAAGCAGATATTTTTGATGGGGGCTACTCTAGGTATGATACTTCTTGGTGGGAAGGAATTTTAGAAAAACCATGGATATCAAGAGATGACTCTAAAAAGGGAGTGGCTTTGGAGAGTGAGATTGACAATATAGGCTTTACAGGTGTATCATTTGACAGTCTGCTAACTTTTCAAAGTTATATGTCGGCAATAATGAGAGCTAGGTTTGGAAATATTATAAGGGCAAAGGGATTTTTAAAAATCAATGATGTTTGGACAAAGCTTGATATAGTTGGAGAAAACTATACATTGAAAGAAATAGAGCCGATGGACACTTCAAAAATAATATTGATAGGAACTGATCTACATAAAGAAGAATTAACGATATTATTTAAACAAGATTAAGTTAAAATAAAAGAAATAATATAAAAGTTTGACGAGAATTATCTTAAGTAAAGAAAG
This sequence comes from Peptostreptococcus russellii, assembly GCF_003012055.1. GTDB lineage: Bacteria > Bacillota > Clostridia > Peptostreptococcales > Peptostreptococcaceae > Peptostreptococcus > Peptostreptococcus russellii. Next base: position 22,006 of record NZ_JYGE01000001.1, read on the forward strand.
TTTGTGATGTTATTTGAACAAAGAAACGTTATCATGTAAAAAATAACTTTTTATATACTTAAATAAAATATTAGCAAATAGCTATGATAAAAATAATAAATTGACTAAATTACATCAGGAGGCATTTATGGAAAAGTTTGAAGGTACAGTTTCAGATATTGTTTTTTACAATGAAGACAATGGCTACACTGTAGCAAAAATAAAAACTGAAGATTTTACAGAAGTAATCACGGGGATTATGCCTGGAATTGCCACTGGTGAAAATATAGAAATAGAAGGAACTTGGAATATTCACGATACATATGGAAGACAGTTTAATGTATCTTCTTATCAGGTTGTCGTTCCATCGACAATTAGTGGTATACTTTCTTTTCTCTCATCAGGGGTAATTAAGGGTGTTGGAGAAAAAATGGCAAAAAAAATAGTTGATATGTTTGGAATACAAACTTTAGAAGTTATACAAAAACACCCAGAAGAATTATTGAAAATTGAAGGTATAGGACAAAAAAAGTTAGCTCCGATAATAGAAAGTTATAATGAAAATATGGGAGTTAAAAATGTTATAGTTGCACTTTCACCATATGGAATAAGTCCCAAGTTGAGTATGAAGATATTTAAAAAATATGGATCTGCCTCCTTAGATGTTGTGAGAAGCAATCCATACCAATTAATAGATGATATAGTCGGTATAGGATTTAAGGTTGCGGATGATATAGCAAAAAGCTCTGGGATAGAGGCAGATTCAAGATATAGGATTGAGCAGGGGATTATACATGTTTTAAAGTCATCGATAAACAATGGTCACACTTTTTTACCAGAAGAAATAGTGACAAAAGAAGCCTTGGAACTTTTGACTGTTGATAAGGAAAAAGTAGAAGAATCTATATTTGAACTTGCACTGGCTCGTAAGATCGTGCTTGAAAGTTATGGTGGATACAACATAATATATCTTTCAAGATATTATAGGGCAGAATTGGATGTTTGTGTGAATCTTGTTAAACTATCAAATGCTAGTCACAAAGACCTTAAAATTGATATAGAGTCTGAACTAGAGGAATTTCAAGAAAATGAAGGAATTTATCTTGCTGCGGCACAGAAACAAGCAGTAAGAGCAGCATTTGAAAATGGGGTAATGGTTTTGACAGGTGGTCCTGGTACAGGTAAGACTACAACAATCAATACTATTATCAATCTATTTAAAATAAATAACAATAAGGTAGTTCTTGCAGCTCCAACGGGAAGAGCGGCTAAGAGGATGACTGAAACAACTGGTGTAGAAGCTAAAACAATACATAGACTACTTGAAATGGCATTTGATTCTGATGATAGAGTAATATTTACAAAAAACCAAGAAGAACCAATAGAGGCGGACGTTATAATAGTTGATGAAGCATCTATGATAGATATATTTTTGATGGACAATCTTTTAAAAGCTATGAGCTTAAAAACAAGATTGATAATTGTAGGTGATGCAGATCAGCTTCCTTCAGTAGGGGCAGGAAATGTACTTGGAGATATTATATCATCAGAAGTAATAACTACAATTAGATTGACTGAGATTTTCAGACAGGCACAGGAGAGCGATATAATAGTAAATGCTCATAAAATAAACAATGGACAAGATATTGTAGCCAATAAAAAAAATAGTGATTTCTTCTTTATTAATAAGGAAAGTGATGAGGAAATTCTTCGTGAAATAGAAAGTTTATTGAGTGGAAGACTCGGGAAATTTTATAAGATTGATTCATTAAAAGATATACAGGTTCTCTCTCCTATGAGAAAAGGAACTGCAGGCGTAAATAATATAAATATAGAGCTTCAAAAGGTACTAAACCCTCATTTTAAATCTAGGCAAGAAGTTGAACTTATGAAGAGAATATTTAGAGTAGGCGATAAAGTAATGCAGATAAAAAATAATTATTCAAGAAATTGGAATAATGAAAAGGGAACAGAGCATGGTGAAGGTATCTACAATGGAGATATAGGTTATATATACCATATAGATAAGGCGGCAAAAACAATATATATTATTTTTGATGAATATAAAATTTTTAAATATAAATTTGATGAACTAGATGAACTAGAACACTGTTTTTGTACAACTGTTCATAAAAGTCAGGGTAGTGAGTTTCCCGTAGTGATAATGCCTATGACTTGGGGACCTCCGATGCTTTTGAGTAGAAATCTTTTATATACTGCAGTTACAAGGGCTAAGAAACTCGTGGTAATTGTAGGTAGAAAAAAATATATGGACTATATGATTTCCAATAACAGGAATAATGACAGATATTCTAATCTAGCCTACAAGCTATCCTCATTTAAAAGAAATGATATACTGGAATTAGATTAAAGCCTAAAATATCTATGTCTCCTAAAAAGGAGAAGAGATGTCTTTTTATATAAAACTATTTGAAAAAAGCGTTAAAGTAGCGGAAAAAATAATAGAAACAATATATCCGAAAAATTTAAACTGCATAATATGTTCAATGCCTATAAGTAGGGAAAATAAGTATTCTATGTGTAAAACTTGCTTTGACGAGATAATATTTATTAAAGACTCATGTGAAAAATGTGGAAAAGCAGTTATAAACACAAATTTAGATGAGGAAGTATATTTAAAGGATTGTCCTTATTGTAGGAATAAAAACTTTTTATTTGATAGGAATATTTCTATCTTAGAATACGGAGAGGTATCTAAAAAGTTAGTGTTTTTTCTAAAGTATGGCAAAAAAACATATTTATCTAAAATAATAGCAGAAATGATATTTGATTCTCTTTCTAATTCAAATAAATTAGAGGAGCTTATTGGAGTAGATTATATAACATACGTGCCCTTGAGCAAGAAGAGGCTTAAAAAAAGAGGATTTAATCAATCCCAAAAATTGGCTATATACTTTTCTAATAAGATGGGGATAGAATGTGTGGATATGTTGATAAGAAATAAAGATACAAAGAAATTACATCAATTAAATTATAAAGAACGCAAAAAAGAATTAAAAAATGTCTTTTCTGTGGATAAAAAATTCAAAGGTGAAATAGAGAGCAAGAATATACTTTTGATAGATGATATATTTACCACAGCCAGTACGGTGGATGAGATAAGCAAAGTTTTAAAGTTAAATGGTGCAGATAAAGTCATATCATTAACATTTTTAACAGGAAAATATGTAAAAGATATTGACATTTAAGTCATAAGCATTTAAACTAAGAAAGTATTTAGGTCTGTGGTTGAAAGTCCAAGCCAGTCGCGGGCAAAGGGATCCACGTAAGCATTACAAAAAATTATAAAGATGTGAGCATGGCGCGGCTTAGAAGTAAGACCTGCCGATAATAAAATCGAGAGAGTTAGTAGTGCGGCAAACCCAAAGCGAAAGTTCCAGCAGGCGAGTGTGGGGTCAAAGATCAGGTCAGCTAAATATGAAGCTTCCTTTAAGTTTTTAAGGGGAGCTTTTTCTTATGGAAATTTTTTATTATTTTTGCATAAAGATTATTGTTTTTGCATAAAAATAGTAAGTAAATTGTATCGCTAAGTGTAAAAGTAGGGAAAGAAGCATCGTGGAAAATCTTATTAGTAAAATACTTATTATTTTGAACTATACATTTATTATTAGATATTATATACTGAAAGAAATTATGAAAAATATTTGTTCTAGATAGCTTTATAGCTAGAATATTTTTAGCTATAGGATAGAAAAAGCAGCGCCTAAGCGCCGCTTTTCAAACTATTAAAATATATTTTATTTTAACGTACTAGCTTTTGTTTTTCTATCAGTTTTCCACAAGCATATATAAGTGTAACTTTGATAGGGAAAATTGCTATGAATTTAATAACTCTAGGTATGGCAAATATTTTTGCACCATACATAATGCTTAACCAAATAGGTGTAAGCAATAGTGTTATTACAATTCCTTCAAATAATACGCAAAGTGAAATTCTTTTAATAGATAATTCCTTTTTGTATAAAAATAGTCCGTAAATTATACCGCTAAGTATAGCATTAAGTGTAAAACCAGGGAAAAATGGTCCTGTTGGTCTAATTATATATTGTATTATATCAGAGACTCCAGCGATAAGACCTGCAATAAGGGGACCATACATCATAGCAGCCATTACAATTGCTAAAAAGCCGAATGAAATTTCCATTATGTTGCTAAGTACAATTCTGAAGAAATCAACTATGACTGCAATTGCTATTAGTAATGCTGATCCCGTTAAAGTACGAACATCTTTAAGACTTGCTCCTTTTAAATTGAATTTTTCCTTCATTTGTTCACCTCCTAACGAACGCAAATTTTATAGTATATAATATTATTTATATAATATACTATAATTTTATAAAAATCAATCATTGTATTTATATTTTTAAATAAATAGATTTTACAGAACAGATTATAACATAATAGTGCTTGAGTTCAAAAGATATTTTAATAAGCAAATCATACAGATTATATTTATTAAGTAAATATGATTTTTTAGACATAAGATAGATACTTGATAGCCTTAGATGAAGTTATTAGATCTAGATTTTTGATGGGAAAGAGTACATTTACTAAAAAATGATATATAGTAAAAAATATAAAAAAGAGTTTATAATATCAAAAATAAAATACATATTATTTAGAAATAATAAAAAAATAATAATTAAAATAAAAAGAAAGCAATATTCAAAATAAATATCAAAAAGATAGTTAGGCAAAATAAAAGCAATAAAATAAAAAAATCAATATATAAAAATAGCAAGGGTCAAAGTAATTATCAAAAGAGCAATTAAAAAAAAGAGGAGGTTTATATGAATTCTAGTTCTAAGAAAAAGTTATACAATATATTTTTTCCAATTTGGATACTGTGGTTAATACCTACAACTTGGCTGATTGTAATACCCTTAAATTTCATTTTAGATTTTTTAGTACTCTTTATATCAATGAAATTAATTAAGATTGAAAATCCATTTGTAAACTCTAAAAAGAGTATATTTAGAGTATTTATTTCAGGTTTTTTGGCAGACTTTGTGTCCTCTGCCCTACTGATCTGTCTAACAATATTATTTAGTGAAGTAAATTCAAGTAGTCTTGTTTTAGAAAACTTATTCAGAAATCCATTTTTATCTGTGAAATCTTTTTTAATAATGATGGTTTTTGTTGTTCTGGCAGCTATTCTCATATATATCTTTAATTATTATGTTAGTTTTAGAAAATTAAATATTGAGAGTTTAGAAAAAAAGAAATTAGCCCTATCATTAGCTATTTTCACAGCACCATATTTTTTCTTGTTGCCAACTGAGATGTTGTATAATATTTTGTCATAAAGATCTTTTATAAAGAGAGATATTTATAAATTAAGAGAGTTAGATTTATAAAAGGATATTATATTGATGAAATAGAATTATACTTATGAAAGATGCCCATATTGGAAAATAAATAAATAATAAATTAAGAAATAAGATATATGGCTAAATCAAAAAGTTACGTCAAAAAAAAGAACTGTTGAGTAAAGAAAGTTACACCAATAAAAAGAAATCTTGAATCAAAAAGCCATATCAATAAAGAATTGTTGAGTTAAGAAAGTTAAAATAATAAAAAATGCTGAATTAAGGGTTTTAATGGACGATTAGAAGAATGTAGTATTAAATAATAAAAATATATTGTTGAATATGAGAAAATTAATGGATATTTAGATAGATTTTATGATTTTTAAAGCTAATTTAAAGGTGAATATTGTAGAATATATTATATAGTTATAAAATATATTAAAATAAGAGTCATATGAGTAATATAATAAAATAAGACTAGAATTATTAAATATACTTTTTAGTCTAGGGAAATATCTAATTAATTATAGAAGTTGATTTAAAAATAGAAAACTAAATTTAAAAACGATAATAATATATTGTAGAGAAAAAATTATTATTAGAGAGGGTAAACAGTTAGAAATTTTATTGTATATAGGCTTTGATTTACAATAGATAGATTCCATTGTGGGTATTAATATATCAATATTTATGATAAAATAAACTATGTATATGAATTAAGGAATTTTAACTAAGGAGATGTGCGAATGAGTTTTTTAGATAGCCTTTTTAATATGGCGGATAAGAAAGATTTGAAGCGATTTAATAAAATCGCTGATCAGATAGATAATGTTGGGGAAAAGTATGCAGCTATGACTGATGAGCAGTTGCAGGCTATGACTCCAGAGTTTCAAAAAAGATTAAAAAATGGAGAAACAGTAGATGATATATTGGTAGATGCTTTTGCAGTTGTAAGAGAGGCTTCTACTAGAATTTTAGGGATGAGACACTTTAGAGTTCAGTTGATAGGTGGTATGGTTCTTCATCAGGGTCGTATAGCAGAGATGAAAACTGGTGAAGGTAAGACACTTGTGGCTACTTGTCCAGTATATCTAAATGCACTTGAAGGCAAGGGAGTTCATGTTATAACAGTAAATGACTACCTTGCAAAGCGTGACCGTGATCAAATGGCAAAAGTATATGAATTTTTAGGACTTTCAGTAGGGGTAATTGTCCATGGACAAAATCCTCAGGAAAGAAAAAAACAATATATGTGCGATATAACTTACGGTACAAATAATGAGTATGGATTTGACTACCTAAAGGATAATATGGTAATTCATGAAGAGCAGATGGTTCAAAGAGGATTAAATTTTGCTATTGTCGATGAGGTCGATTCAATACTTGTCGATGAAGCTAGAACACCTCTTATTATTTCTGGACCTGGAGATAAGTCTACTCATCTATATTCAGATGCAAATGTATTTATATTGACATTAGATGAAGAAGATTATGAAAAAGAAGAAAAGGATAAAGCAGTTTCTCTTACTGAATCAGGTATTAGAAAGGCAGAAATATATTTCAATGTGGAAAATATTACTACCTTGGAACACACTGAGCTTTATCATCATATAAATCAAGCTTTGAAGGCACATACAATTATGAAAAAAGATGTTGATTATGTTGCTAAGGAAGGCGAAATAGTAATAGTTGATGAGTTTACTGGTAGATTGATGTTTGGTAGAAGATATTCTGATGGTCTACATCAGGCTATTGAGGCCAAAGAAGGTCTAACTATTCAAAGAGAATCAAAGACTTTGGCTACTATTACATTCCAGAATTACTTTAGAATGTACACAAAGTTATCAGGTATGACAGGTACAGCTAAGACTGAAGAAGAAGAGTTTAAATCAATATATAAGATGGACGTTTTTCAGGTACCAACAAATAAACCTATACTTAGAAAAGATAGCCCAGATGTAGTATATGCAAATCAATTAGCTAAGTTTAATGCTGTTGCTGATGATATTGCAGAAAGACATGAAAGAAAGCAGCCAGTACTAGTAGGTACTGTATCAATAGAAAAATCAGAGCTTTTATCAAGTATACTTACTCAGCACGGAATTAAGCATGAAGTATTGAACGCAAAATTCCATGAAAAAGAGGCAGAAATAATCGCTCAGGCTGGTAGACTAGGAGCCGTAACAATAGCAACAAATATGGCTGGTAGAGGTACAGATATTGTTCTTGGAGGTAATCCATCTTTCATGGCTCTAAGAGAAATGAAGAGATTAAACTTTACAGATGAAATGATCAATAGAGTAAACTCAGCAAATGAAACAGCAGGTGTTGAAGATAATGAAGAATATGATGCTGCTAGAAAAACATATAAAAAATTATATGATGAGTTTAAAAAGCAGACAGAAGAAGAACAGCAGCAAGTTATAGAAGCGGGTGGACTTTGTATATTAGGCACTGAAAGACATGAGTCTCGTAGAATAGATAATCAGTTGAGAGGTCGTGCGGGTCGTCAGGGAGATCCAGGTGAATCTAGATTTTATATAGCTCTTGATGATGATCTTATGAGATTGTTTGGTAGTGAAAAGGTTCAAAAGCTTCTTGGTAGACTTGGTATGGACGACGATACTCCAATAGAACATGGAATGCTTACAAAGTCTATAGAAAATGCCCAGAAGAAGGTCGAAGGTAAGAACTTCAGTATAAGAAAGCATGTTCTTGAATATGACGATGTAATGAATAAGCAAAGAGAAATAATCTATGGAGAAAGAAGAAGAGTTTTATCAGGAGAAAATCTTCAGGAACAGATCCAAATGATGATGAGAGACGTAATCACAGATGCTGTAAATATATTTACAGATGAAAAAGATGTCTTAGATCATGAGGCTTTCAGAGCTCACCTATATCGTAAGTTTGTTCCAGGTGGTGTAATTGACGATATAAAATTATCAGAAATGACTCCATCACAAGCACTAGAAGCAATATATGAAAGAATGTTAGAATTATATGCTGAAAAGGAAGAATTTATAGGCTCAGAAAGAATGAGAGAAGTAGAAAGAATTATACTTCTTCAGTCTGTAGATAATCACTGGATAGATCATATAGATGCTATGGATCAGCTTCGTCAAGGTATTGGTCTAAGAGCAATAGGTCAGATTGACCCAGTCATAGCTTACAAGATGGAAGGTTTCGAAATGTTTGATGATATGAATGCACTTATAAGAGAAGACACAGTGGCATATCTATTCAATATACAGGTAGAAGTTCCAGTTGAAAGAAAGGCTGTAGTAGATGTTGATTCACTTGAGTCTCCAGATACAGAGGAAGACTTTGAAGAAAGAGCAAAGCAGAATCAACAGGCAGTAGCAGAGCCAAAGGTTGGAAGAAATGATCCATGCCCATGTGGTAGTGGTAAAAAGTATAAAAACTGCTGCGGTAGATAATATATAGAATTATCAAGACAGTATGTATATGTTTTACATACTGTCTTTTTTGACAAAAAATATATTCTTATATTGTAAAGATGATGCTTACTTTGAGTGAATTATTAATATTTTAAGCAGAGTAATATTGAATACTTATAAGAGTTTAAATATGGTATAAGAGTTTAAATATGATATAAGAGTTTAAATATGGTATAAGAGTTTAAGTATGAAAATTATACCTTTTAAGTATTTTGAAATTATATTAAAAAATAAAATTATTCAATTATAGCAAAGGGTAAGTATTTCTAATAGTAATGAAAAAACATACAAAAAATTATAAAATAGAGAGTTAGTAATAAAAAGGAGATGGTAGATATGATTAATATTCAAGATTATAAGGCGGAGTGTGAAGAACTTTCGTCTAAAGTGAGAGAGCTGGGTGTTTCACTTTGACTTGGATAGTCTAAAAGCAAGACAGGCAGATATAAATACAATGATGGAAGAACAAAGTTTCTGGGAAAATAGCGAAAAATCGAATCAAATTTTACAAGAAAACAAGCATATTTCTAAAATGTTGGAAGAATTTAATAGCCTAGTGAAATCACTTGAAGATATAGAAGTATTGATTGAATTAAGCGAAGATATGACAAGTGAAGAAGAGGATATGGAGATTCATGACTCTATGGAAGAACAGATTAAGCAAATTAAAGATAAGTTAGAAGAGATGACTCTTCAAATGCTTTTTTCTGGAGAGTATGATGCAAATAATGCCATACTTTCAATAAACTCAGGTACAGGAGGATTGGATGCACAGGATTGGTCACAAATGTTACTAAGAATGTATATCAGATGGGCTGAGGATAGAGATTATAAGGTAAAGTTGATAGATCTGATATCTGATCCAGAAGCGGGTATTAAGACTGCGACAATATTGGTTCAAGGTAATAATGCTTACGGTCATCTAAAGAGTGAAAAGGGAGTACATAGACTTGTTAGAATGTCACCTTTTGATTCATCAGGAAAAAGGCATACATCTTTTGCATCAATAGACGTAACACCAGAGTTGGATGATAATATTGACATAGAACTTAATCCATCAGATTTAAAGATTGATACTTATAGAGCTTCAGGTGCAGGTGGTCAGCATGTCAATACTACGGATTCGGCAGTTAGAATTACTCATCTACCTACAGGCTTGGTGGTATCTTGTCAGAATGAGAGAAGTCAGCATACCAATAAAGAGGTTGCGATGAAACTTTTGATTGCCAGATTAATTCAGATAAAAGAAGAAGAGAACAAAGAAAAGATAGATGATATTCATGGCAAATACAATCAGATAACTTGGGGAAGTCAGATTAGGTCATATGTATTTCAGCCTTATAAACTGGTTAAAGACCATAGGACTAATACTGAAAATGCAAATGTAGATGCAGTAATGGATGGAGAAATAGACTCTTTTATCTATGCTTACCTTAGAGAACATATTAATAAGTAAAAATATAAATAAGAGGTGAAAAAATGGATATAGAAAAAATTTTGTGTGAGGACTTAAAACTTAAAAAATTTCAAGTAGATAACACTATAAAATTGATAGATGAAGGAAATACAATTCCTTTTATTGCAAGATATAGAAAAGAAATGACTGGAGAAATGAGCGATATTCAACTAAGAGATTTTGGGGAAAGACTAGCTTATCTTAGAAATTTAGAAGCCAGAAAAGAAGACATCAAAAGATTGATAGATGAGCAAGAAAAATTGACGGATGAAATAGTAAAAAATCTTGAAAAAGCTATGACTCTTCAGGAAGCGGAAGATATATATGCTCCTTATAAGAAAAAGAAGAGAACTAGAGCAGCAATAGCCAAGGAAAGAGGTCTGGAGTCTTTGGCAGCTATGATACTTCTTTCAAACAATGTAGATTTAACTAAGGAAGCTGAGAAGTTTATAGACGAGGATAAGGGCGTAGAAAATATCGATATAGCTATACAAGGGGCAAAAGATATAGTAGCTGAGCAAATGAGTGATAATGCAGATATCAGAAAATACCTTAGAAAAAACGCTCTAGAAAGAGGAATATTAGTATCCAAGGCAAAAGATGAAGAGATCGATTCAGTTTATAAGATGTATTATGATTTTTCAGAAAGCATCAAAACAATTCCTCCTCATAGGGTACTGGCAATTAATAGAGGAGAAAAAGAAGAACTTTTAACTGTAAAGATAAGTATGGATGATTCAAGAATGATAGAACATATCCTTTCAGAGTATGTGGGAAATCAAAATATGGGTAATATAGAAGTTTTAAGGGAAATAGCAGAAGATTCATATAAGAGATTGATCTTTCCATCTATAGAAAGAGAAATGAGAAATCATTTAACGGAAATAGCACAGGAAAGAGCTATAGAAGTCTTTGGAAAAAATCTAAATGGATTATTGCTTCAACCACCTGTAAAAGATATCACAGTTATGGGATTTGACCCTGCATTTAGAACGGGCTGTAAAATAGCGGTTGTAGATAAAAATGGGAAGCTATTAGATTATACTACTGTCTATCCAACTGCACCACAGAATAAAGTTGATGCGGCAAAAAAAGAATTGAAAAAACTTATAGATAAATATGATATAGATATTATATCTATAGGAAATGGTACTGCTTCACGTGAGTCTGAAAAGTTTGTGGCAGAAATGATAGCAGAGATAGATAAAAATGTTAGTTATGTAATAGTAAATGAAGCAGGTGCATCAGTATATTCTGCATCAAAACTAGCCAATGAAGAACATCCCGATATCAATGTATCTATTCGTGGAGCAATATCTATTGCAAGAAGACTGCAAGATCCAATGGCAGAACTTGTGAAAATAGAGCCTAGAAGTATAGGTGTAGGTCAGTATCAGCACGATGTAAATGAAAAAAGACTTACAGAAGTGTTGGATGGAGTAGTAGAAGACTCTGTAAATAAGATAGGTGTAGATGTAAATACGGCATCTTATTCACTGCTAGAGCATGTGGCTGGAATAAGTCCTTCTGTGGCAAAAAATATTGTAGCATATAGAGATGAAAATGGAGAGTTTACTGATATAAAACAAATTAAAAAAGTTAAAAGGTTAGGACCTGCTGCATTTGAACAGTCTGCAGGTTTTATGAGGATAACAAATCCAAAGAATCCATTAGATAATACAGGTATACATCCTGAGAGTTATTCTGCTTGCAAAAAAGCCCTTGATTTGCTTGGATATGATATGGAAGATGTAAAAAATGAAAATTTATCTGATATAGATTCTAGAGTTAAAGATTATGGACTGAATAAGTTATCTGTTGATGCAGATCTAGGAGAAGTGACTTTAAAGGATATTCTTGAAGAAATAAAAAAACCTGGTAGAGATATAAGAGATAGCGGGATAAAGCCAATTCTTAGAACTGATGTTATGAAGATTGATGACTTAGAAGAAGGTATGGAACTAACAGGAACAGTCAGAAACGTAGTAGACTTTGGTGCATTTGTGGATATTGGTATTAAAAATGATGGCTTGGTTCATATTTCTAAGATTTCAAAGAAAAGAATTAAGACACCTGCAGATATTTTAACAGTTGGTGATATTGTTAGGGTTAAAGTAATTGGAATAGATATGGACAAAGGGAAGGTATCTCTGTCTATGAAAGATGTAAAGCAAGATTAGTTGATTGTTTTGCTATTGACAATCATATATATAAGTTATATAATTAAATCAAATATAATATATGTCTTCGGGGGTGGGTGAGATTCCCTACCGGCGGTTATAGCCCGCGAGCTAGATAGTCTAGCTGATTTGGTGTAAGTCCAAAGCCGACAGTAAAGTCTGGATGAGAGAAGAATTTATTACAATTTGTTTATGTTGTAATCAAATCCTGAGGAATAATTTTCTTCAGGATTTTCTTATTTTCCCTCGAAAATAGGAGGATAAAATGGAAAAGGTAAATGTAATTAGGGTTAGAAAAAAAAGGTTATCCACACAATCAGTTGTAAAGGTGGGCTTGTTATCAGCAGTGGCATTTTTGCTTATGTTTATTGAGATGCCTATACCAGGATTGTTCCCAGATTTCTTAAAAATTGATATCTCGGACATACCAGCACTTATAGCAGGTTTGGCACTGGGTCCAGTAGCAGGTATATGCGTAGAAGTAGTAAAGAACTTCCTTCATACAATAGTAGCAACTACTACTGGTGGAGTAGGAGAGCTAGCCAATATAATAGTTGGAAGTGCTTTCGTAGTATCAACATCTTTCGTTTATAGAAGAAAGATGAATATGAAAAATTTAGTAATTGGCTTTGTATGCGGAACTATTTCTATAGTAGTTGTAGGTTCTATAGTAAATTACTTTATAATGCTACCATTTTATGGGCAGTTAATGGGAATGGATGCAATCATAGGATTAGGAAAGGCTGTTAATCCAAAGGTTCACGACTTATTTACATTTGTAATATGGTTTATTGCACCATTTAACTTTATCAAGGGAATAATGATATCTTTATTATCAATTCCTCTATACAAAAAACTAGAAAAGATAATAAAAAATCAGTAAAAATAATTAGAATTAATAAATACAAAAGGCTGTCTTTGATATGAGATAGCCTTTTTATAATATAAAAATAGATGGCTTTAATAAATACATTTAATTATTAGAAAAAATGTTTTGAAAAAACGTTACCATATAGCTATACTTATGATAATATATTATGTAAGGGTGCAATCGGAAAATTTATTTAAAGAGATTTTAGATAGGAGAGAAAAGGATGATAAACCAAGATTATTTTATTGATTTAGCAAAAGAAAAAACAGGTGATGCAATTCAGACAGTAGCAGTGGCAGCTCCACATGATTTGGCAACTCTTGAATCATTAAGAAATGCAGTGGATTTAGGATTTGTAAAGGTAATTCTTGTAGGTGATGAAAAGATTATTACGAGTGTGGCAAAAGAAGCTGATCTAAATATATCAGATATGAAACTTGTTCATGCAGAAGACCTAGCTGATGCAGCACAGAAGGCTGTAGATCAGGTAAGAGAAGGTCATGCAAGTCTTATAATGAAGGGTCTTTTGGATACTTCAGTAATATTAAAGGCTGTTGTTAAGAGAGAAAATGAACTAAGAACAGGAAAGACTCTAAGTTATGTAGGTATATTATTTAATGAAGATAAAGATAGATACTATTTAACTTCAGATGGTGCTATGTTGATAGCTCCTACTTTAGAACAGAAAAAGGGAATAGTAGAAAACTCAGTTGAAGTTGCACACGCACTTGGAGTAGAGTGTCCAAATGTGGCTATGATTTGTGCAAAGGAAAAATATTATGAAAAGATGCCTGCAACAGTAGATGCAACAGCTCTTCAGAAGATGAATCAAGACGGTGAGATAAAGGACTGTGTAGTAAGTGGACCACTTCAGCTTGATAATGCTGTAGATAAGCACGCTGTAGAAGTAAAGGGAGTTAAAGACCCAGTTGCTGGTAAGGCTGATATACTAGTAGTATCTGCTATAGAAGTAGGAAATGTTTTACTAAAGACTGCTAAGTACCTAGGTGGATGGACATTTGGTGGAGTAGTAGTTGGTGCTAAGATTCCTATTGTTGTATGCTCAAGATCTGATAGTGAAGCTGCAAAGTTGGTATCTATAGCTGTTGCTTGTATGATGGCGGCAAAATAGTAAATTTTATGTAAAAAGGGATAAAATATACAATTTTTTAGAAATATTGAACACTCTTTATCTAGAGTGTTCTTTTTCTGTACACTAAAAAATCTTGTAAAGACTTGTATATAAATGATATAATAAAAGGTGGTAATTTTTTATAGTAAATAAAATTTAAGTAATATATTGTTTTTTATGAAGAAAATTTGTAAATAAAAAAATAAATGCTTTATATATTTTATGAATGGATATGAAAATGGGAGAAAATATGAAAGAATTTTTTTTGGAAAATGAGGAGTTTACAAAGAAGCTTGCTAGTGAGATAGCTTCTAAACTATTTCCTGGAGCAATAGTTTGTTTAAACGGTGATCTAGGTGCAGGTAAGACGACTATGACAAAAAGCATTGCCCATACTTTAGGAATTTTGGAAGACATCACGAGTCCTACATTTACCATTGTAAATGAATATACAGAAGGAGATCTTGCCCTATATCACTTTGATGTATATAGAATAGGCTCTAGTGAAGAGATGTATGATATAGGATTTGAAGAATATATAGATTCAGAGGGTATATGTATTATTGAGTGGTCAAATATAATTGAAGATATATTACCAGAAGAAAGATTGGAACTGCTTATAACATATGAAAATGATGGAAGAATGGCAAAACTAACTCCTTATGGAGAAAGGTATGAAAAAATAGTCGAGGAGGTGGAAATGTAATGAATATATTGGGATTTGATACTTCGACTAAGGCTGCCAGTGTGGCATTATTAAAAGATGATGTACTTGTAGGAGAGATATTGATCAATGACAAGAGAACTCACTCTCAAAAGCTTATGCCAATGCTTGAAAGCTTATTTAAGCTTGCCAATGTAACAGCAGATGATATAGACTTATTAGCAGTGTGTATCGGTCCAGGGTCATTTACTGGGCTTAGAATAGCTATGGCTAGTGTAAAGGCTATGGCACATGCAAAAGATCTTAAAGTAGTAGCAGTGGACTCTCTAGAAAGCCTTGCATTCAATATGCTGGGGGTAGATAAGAAAATAATAGCTATACTAGATGCTCAGGGGAGCAAGGTATATACTGCTAGCTATAAAACACAAGAGAATGAGTTGAAAAATCTAGAAGAAATAGAAGTAATGGATATAGATGAACTTCTGGAAAGAATAGATAAAGATGGCGAAGAAGTAATTTTATTGGGAGAAGGAGTACACAAGTATAGGGATAAGATATCTAAGCAAGCCCTAATTGAGATACCCTCAGCAGATAAAAACATATCAAAAGCATCAAGCGTTTGTACTATAGCATCAGAAAAATATAGAAAAAATGTTGATATTCATACTCATTATGATATACTTCCTATGTATATTAGAAAGTCTCAGGCAGAGACACAATATGAAGAAAAACAAAAGAAAATAAAAGAAGCAAGTACTAAGTAAAAGATACTTAAAGAAACTAAATATTGATTTTTTATACTTAAAGAATGGAAAAAATCAAATTTATTTTATTAAATTTGATTTTATTATTGTGATTTATCGAAAAAAGTTATATTATTTAGTATATTAGATAAAAGTTTTATATATAGAAATAGAGGAAGTACTATGATATGTAGAAGTATGAATGCGAATGATATTGAAGGCGTATATGAAGTTGAAAAATCGGCCTTTGATGATCCTTGGTCCTTATCAGCAATAAAAAATGAATTAAAAAATGCATTGGCTAGATATATTGTAGCCGTAGAAGATGAAAAAATAGTAGGATATATCGGCTCTTGGTATATTATAGATGAGGCTCATATTATTAATGTTGCCGTTCATAAGGAGCACAGAGGAAAGCACATAGGGGATAAACTTATGAGTTGTTTTATAGAAAAGTGTGAAAAAGATGATATAGATTCAATTACTCTTGAAGTAAGAAAGAGCAATGAGATTGCAAAAAATCTATATAAGAAATATGGATTTAAACCAGGTGGAATAAGAAAAGAATATTATAAAGATAATAAAGAAGATGCTATAATCATGTGGAAGCAAGTAAGGGAGGTGATTTAAGCATTATGAATACTGAAAATAAAAATAAAGAAAATAAAGATATAATTACTCTAGCAATAGAGAGCAGTTGCGATGAAACAGCATGTTCAATTTTAAGAAATGGAAGAGAAGTGCTATCAAACATTATATCTACTCAAATAGAAACACATAAGAAGTTCGGTGGAGTAGTTCCAGAAGTAGCTTCAAGAAAGCATATAGAAAATATAGATATAGTAGTTCAAGAAGCCTTGGATGAAAGCAATATGACTTTTGATGATATAACACATATAGCAGTTACTTACGGACCAGGTCTAGTAGGTGCCTTGCTAGTAGGTTTATCATATGCAAAGTCTTTGGCATTTACACTTAACAAGCCTTTGGTAGGAGTAAATCATATAGAAGGACACTTGAGTGCAAACTATATAGAGCACAAGGATTTAAAACCTCCTTTTATTACCTTGATTGTATCAGGTGGACATACTCACCTTGTAGAGGTAAAAGATTATGGAGAATATGAAATACTAGGTAAGACAAAAGACGACGCCTCAGGTGAAGCATTTGATAAAATAGCTAGAGCTATGGGACTTGGATATCCAGGAGGTCCGATAGTAGATAGATTGGCAAAAGAAGGTAATCCACATGCAGTAGAATTTCCTAGAGCCTGTCTTCATGAAAAGGGATATGACTTCAGCTTTAGTGGAATAAAGTCATCTGTATTAAACTATTTAAATTCAATGAAGATGAAAGATATTGAAATAGTTCCTGAAGATGTTTGTGCATCTTTTCAGGCTGCAGTGGTTGATGTATTGACACAAAAAACTATAAAGGCCTGCAAAGAAAAGGGATATAAGACAGTTACCCTATCTGGTGGTGTAGCGTCAAACTCTGGCTTAAGGGAAAAAATGAGTGAACTATGTGCACAAGAGGGAATTGAATTAAAGTATCCTCCTTTGATACTTTGTACAGACAATGCAGCTATGATAGGATGTGCAGGTTACTATAGATATATAAATGGAAGGAGAGATGGGATGGAATTAAATGCCATTCCAAATCTAAAAATAAATCAAGGATAGCGGAGGTAGTATAGATATGATAATGTTGTCTTGCAACAACGTAACTAAGAGCTTCGGTGTAGAAACTATTCTTGAAGATATATCGTTTTCTATTAGTGAAGGTGATAAAGTAGGTATAGTAGGAGTCAATGGTACTGGAAAAACTACTTTATTTAAAATAATTACTGGAATATATGGATACGATAGTGGAGAAATATATACTTCAAAAGATTGTAGAATGGGATATTTAGAACAGAATACAAATTTCCATTCTGACAAGACTATTTATGAAGAAGTTTTAAAAGTTTTTAGCGACTTGATTGCGTCTGAAATAGAACTTCGAGATATGGAACATAAGATAGCAGAGCTATCTAAATTAGAGGGTTCTCCAACTTCAGAACTAAAGAAATTGATGGATGATTATGGTAAAAAATACGAAAGATTTGAAGAAAATCATGGCTATAGCTATAAAAGTGAGGTAATAGGAACGCTTAGGGGGCTAGGATTTTCGAAAGATGATCTTGAAAAGCAAATTGATGTATTATCTGGTGGGGAAAAGACAAGAGTTTTACTTGCAAAATTACTTCTTGGCAAACCATCTCTTTTACTACTAGATGAGCCAACCAACCATCTAGATGCAGAGGCAGTAGAGTGGCTTGAAGGATTTTTGAGAGCCTATGAAGGTACAGTGATGATTATATCTCATGATAGATATTTTCTGGATCAATCTGTCAATAGAATATTTGAAATGTCAAATAAACATCTTACTGCATTTAACGGTAACTACACAGAATATCAAAAACAAGCAAAGATTCAAAAAGAAATTGAGTTAAAAAGATATGAGAATCAACAACATGAAATCAAGAAACAAGAAGAATCTATTGAAAGGCTAAAGTCTTACGGTAGAGAAAAACACATTAAGAGGGCAAGAAGCAAGGAAAAGATGCTCAACAAGGTGGAAAAATTAGAAAAACCACAAGAATATAGAAAAAAGGCTAAGTTTAAGTTTCACAGTGCGCCACAGAGTGGTAATGATGTATTAAGAGTAGAAAATTTAGAGAAGTCCTTTGATGAAAGAGTTTTATTTAAGGGTGTCAACTTCGATATATATAGAGGTGAAAAAGTAGCTTTGATAGGACCGAATGGAATAGGAAAGTCTACTCTATTTAAGATTTTGATGAGTGAAGAAACACAAAATGATGGCAATTTTAAGATAGGTCAAAATGTAATACCTGCATATTTTCATCAGGAGCAAAAGACTTTAAATCTTAAAAATACAATAATAGATGAAATATGGGACTCAAATCCAAGTCTAACTCAGACTGAGATAAGAAGTCTTTTGGGTGCATTTTTATTTAGCGATGAAGATGTATTCAAGGAAATTAATTTATTGAGTGGTGGTGAAAGGGCAAGAATAGCAATATTGAAGCTGATTTTATCTAAATCAAACTTACTGCTATTAGATGAGCCAACCAACCATCTTGATATAGATTCTAAGGAAGTTTTGGAAGAAGCTTTGTTAGAATATGATGGAACTATTTTTACAATATCACATGATAGATATTTTCTTAACACAGTAATTGATAAGATTTTACTACTTTCACCAGAAGGTGTGACTGAATATCTAGGAAATTATGATTACTATATGGAGAAAAAAACTCAGCAAAAAGAAATGGAAACACTTGCTGATGATTTGGATATTGAGCAAAAAACAAAGACACAAATTAAAGAAGAGAAAAAACGCGAAAAAGAGCAAAAACAGAAGGAAAATCAAGTAAGAAACCGCGTTAGGAAGATTGAAGATGAAATTGAGTTACTTGAAAAAGAAATAGAGGGATTAGAATATATGCTTTGCCAAGAGGAAATATATTCATCTCCAGAAAAATCTAAAGAAGTAAATCAAGAAAAAGCCGAACATGAAAAGAAATTAAAGCACTTATATACGAAATGGGAAGAAATAATGGCATAAATATGTTTTAAATTTATCGAAAATATTGTATAATTAAGTGTATAGTAGTGTTTTTGTCTTAGTATGACAAAATATAGTTTATCGGTGTTTTAAAAAAAAGAAATTCAATCGAAATAATTAAGAAAAACAAAGGAGGCTAAAGCATATGGGAAATAAGAACATTTCTATGGCTGTAATAAGAAGATTACCCAAGTACTATAGATATTTGGCAGATTTATTGGCGAGAGATATTCAAAGAATATCTTCAAAGGAATTAAGTGAAATAATAGGTTTTACCGCTTCACAGATAAGACAGGACCTAAATAACTTTGGTGGTTTTGGACAACAGGGATATGGATACAATGTAGAAGCATTGCACAGAGAAATAGGAAAAATATTAGGTTTGGATAAGAGATATAGAGCTGTAATAGTAGGTGCCGGGAATTTGGGACAGGCTTTAATTAATTATGCAGGCTTTAAAAATGCAGGATTTGATATAAGTGCTGTATTTGATGCCAATCCAAAGATGATAGGTCTTAAGCTTAGAGACTATGAAATTTTAGACTCTGATGATATTGAAGATTATGTATTAAACAACAAGGTAGATATTGCCATATTGTGTATACCAAAGAATGGAGCTCAAGATGTAGCTGATAAGTTGGTAGGAGTAGGTATAAAGGGAATATGGAACTTTGCACCTATAGATCTTGAAGTGCCATCAGATGTTATAGTTGAAAGTGTAAACTTAACTGAAAGTTTATTTACTTTATCTTATTTGATGAAGGAAAGAGATGAAGAACAGCTATAGAAAATAAAAATAGTTGTAGATTAATATATATATTAAAAAACAATTGTTTTTATATAAAAAATTTATAGAAAAAAATTTGAATGTAAAGTTAGAGCCGGCTTATATATGTTATATTAAGTTATATAGGCCTTTTCTAATAGAAAACAATTCTCATTTAGAAACTTTGATTGTATTTTTTTATTTATAAATGAAACTAAAAACAGCTTGAAAACAAGGCTTTTAGCTTGTTTTAAAAAAAATATAAAAAAATTTAAAAATCAATTGCAAATATAACAACACTCTGCTATAATGAAATTGTCGATAAAATAATATTAAATAGGAGGTACAAAATGGCTTACGTAATTAAAGATAACTGTATCAGTTGTGGTGCATGTGCTGCTGAATGTCCAGTATCATGTATATCTGAAGGAGACGGAATCTATGTAATAGATGGATCTTCTTGTATAGATTGTGGATCTTGTGCTGGAGTTTGTCCAGTAGACGCTCCTCAGCCAGAATAATACAGGCTAAATAAGATGAATATCCCAATGTGTTGAATTTCAATGCATTGGGTTTTTTCGTTTTTCATCTAAAAACAGAATGAAAGAGATTGTAAAATACTATATGAAAGCAGCTTGTAAAAAATACTGTAAAGCATCCTATGAAAGTAGCTTATAAAATATCCTGTAAATCATCCTATGAAAGTAGCTTATAAAAAATATCGTAAAATATATTGTAGAGTACAATATAAAGCAGGTTATAAAAAATGTTGTAAAAAAATATTATAAAGACACCATAGATAGAATTTATTCTAAGGAGATAGTATTTTATATAAATTTGAAAAAAAGTTTTTTACTTAGAAAAATATATATTTAATAATTTTTAAAAAATAGTTTTCTAAATCTTAAAAGTCTGCAATAATATAAAAAATCTAAGAAAATACTATAAACAAACAATGTATCACATAGATATAAAAAAATAGATATAGATTTTTAAAAATAAAATCAGAAAAAAGAGAGTTAATTTTCGTTATAAAATAGTCTTTTTAAATAATTTTAAAAAAGTTGTGAAATTAGCTAATAACAATAGAAATATAATGTTAAAAGTAAACTTTACAATCGAAGTTGTCTCTATTAACTGAGTTTTTTGTAAAATAAAAAACTTTTTATAATGCAGTTTTGATACTTGTAAGTAGTATACAAGCTTTAATAAAGATGGTAAAAAATGAAAAATAACAATTATTTTGAGTGTGTAAACTCTAAAAGCAGGTAGAAAATACGAAAAAAAATCGTTAAAATCTAAACTATTATACACTATTTTAACTATATGTGTTATAATTTGTTTGTAGTTAGGAAAATGTTTCTACACTTTTATGAAAAGGTTTTTATAAAGGTGAATTTTTCTAGCAAATAATAAAATAATAATTAAAAGAGTATCTTAATTTTAAGGAGGCTTACAAATGGCAAATGTATTTGAAATGGCACAGGCTCAGGTTAAAAATGCTTGTGATAAATTAGGAATGGAAGCTAATGTTTACGAACTATTAAAGGAACCAAGAAGAGTTATCGAAGTTAACATCCCAGTTAAAATGGATGACGGTTCAATAAAGGTATTTAAGGGATTCAGATCTCAGCATAATGATGCTATAGGACCAACAAAGGGCGGAGTTAGATTCCATCCAAACGTTTCTCTTGAAGAAGTAAAGGCGCTTTCAATATGGATGACATTTAAGTGCTGTACAACTGGTATTCCTTACGGTGGTGGTAAGGGTGGTATCATAGTTGATCCACAGGAATTATCACAGGGAGAACTAGAAAGACTAGCTAGAGGATATATAGATGGTATACACAAGTTAATTGGTGAAAAGGTTGACGTTCCAGCTCCAGATGTTGGTACAAACGGACAGGTTATGTCTTGGATGGTTGACGAATATAACAGACTTGCAGGAGTTTCTTCTATAGGTGTTATAACAGGTAAGCCAGTTGAATTCGGTGGATCATTAGGTAGAAATGAAGCTACTGGATTTGGTGTTGCAGTTACAGTTAGAGAAGCTGCTAAGAAGTTAGGTATAGATATGCATAAGGCTAAGGTTGCTGTTCAGGGATTCGGTAACGTTGGTGCATTCACAGTAAAGAATATTCAGGGACAGGGTGCTTCAATAGTAGCTATGGCTGAATGGTGTAAGGAAGCTGGCCCATATGCAATATACAAGGAAGACGGATTAGACTTCCAGGAAATGTGGGACTACAGAGCTGAAAAGGGTAACCTTTTAGACTTCCCAGGATCTAAGGCTATATCTATGGACGAATTCTGGGCATGCCAGGTTGACATAGTTGTTCCAGCTGCTCTTGAAAATGCAATAGATGAAAACGTAGCTGAAAAGATTCAGGCTAAGTTAGTTTGCGAAGCTGCTAACGGACCTACAACTCCAGAAGGTGATGAAGTTCTTAACAGAAGAGGAATAGTTCTTACTCCAGACATACTTACAAATGCTGGTGGTGTTACTGTTTCTTACTTCGAATGGGTACAGAACC
The DNA here is from genome assembly GCF_003012055.1 of Peptostreptococcus russellii. GTDB lineage: Bacteria > Bacillota > Clostridia > Peptostreptococcales > Peptostreptococcaceae > Peptostreptococcus > Peptostreptococcus russellii. Next base: position 44,752 of record NZ_JYGE01000001.1, read on the forward strand.
TATACGGATACTACTGGACAGAAGAAGAAGTTGCTGAAAAGGAAGAAATAGCTATGGTTCAGGCTTTCGAAGCTCTTTGGGCTATAAAGGAAGAATTCAACGTAACTCTAAGAGAATCTGCTTACATGAACTCAGTTAAGAAGGTTGCTAAGGCAATGAAGCTTAGAGGTTGGTACTAAGATATAATTAGTTACAATTAACTATTTCAAAATACAAAGATAAAAGGGCGTTTTGTAATAAGCCATTGCAACATATATAATACAACTTAATATGAAAGGACCGCATTTGCGGTCCTTTTTCGTTTTTATAAAAGTTTTTACTCAAAGGTTATAAAAGTTTTTGTCCAAATATTATAAAAGCTCTCCTTGTTTAAATAATTAAGGAATTTTTCAGATAAAAGTAGTAATATATCTATTAAAGTATATAATAGAAGTAAGGATACTAGATAAAGATAGTTTTGTTTTTCAGTATTTCTAATAAAAAGTTGATATATATAATATTAGCTTTCATATATTTGTTAGAATAGGAGAATTAATATGAGAAAAATTTATAAAATTATAATTGCTTTAATAGTAGTTGCAGTTTTACTTATAGTCGCCATAGGATATGCTCTAAAGCCCGCAGATCCAATTGTAAATGAAGATAGAGTCTCAAACATAGATGAGAGCCTGGATCTTATTCAAGTCAATAAAGATATATTAAAGACTGTAAGATTAGAGGATAGAAAATTGAACGCCAGCTTGGAAATGAATGATGATTTATTTAAAAAAATATTAAAAAATACATTAGTAAATGCCAATAATCAAAAACTTCAAGAAGCATCGATAAATCTTGATCAGGACGAAATTTTGATGAAGTATCCTAGAAAGTTAGGTCCTTGGGATACCCAAGTAGATGTTAGAATGAAGGCAGAGGATAAAGATGGAAGGCTAGTTTTAACTGTAAATGATGTAAAGTTGGGTAAAATAAAAGTAAAAAATTCAGTATTTATGAAAAAATTTGAAAAGATGATAGAAGGCAAAAATAATATTGTAAGCACAGAGGGTGATAGAATATATGTAAACCTAAAATCATCAAATGTCAGTATAGATAAGATTAGATTGAAGGATAGCATACTAAAAATCGACTTTAGCTTTACCAAGGAAAATCTAATAAATATAGGTGGAGATATAATCGGTAGTCTGCTTACTTTTTAAAAAAACAATTAAATAAATCTAAAAAATTTATAGTTATATAAATTATTAGAGAAGTCTATCACTGTAAAAAAATAAGGAAGCTTTGAAAGAGATAATTAAATATGAGTTAAAAAATCTAAAAGCTTATAGTTTAAAATAGTTAAAAAATTCAAAATTCAGACAAAATTAAAATAGCAAGCAGTCTAAAAATATATATTTTCAAATTAGGAAAAAGTATGAAGGACTATAGTTTTAAAATATTTAAGTAGTCTAAAAATATATAATTAAAAATAAATAATAAAAATAAGTAGTGAAAATATGAAAGAAGTGAGCTTTAAGCTGAACTTCTTTCTTTTTTTATATTCCAAAAAATATTTAAAGATAAATTAAAAAAACAGATATAAAAGTTAATTAGGCTTTAAAAACATACTTATATAACTTGAAAAGCATTAAAAGAAAACTATCTTAAGTCAGAAAAAAGAAAATTATTAAATAAAAATCAAATAGGTATTAATAATTAAAATCAAAAGAAAAATACTATCATAATTCATTGACAATTGATAGGAATTATTCTATAATTTACTTATATCAATAATGTTTAATAACTAAGGAATTATTTGGATTCCAAAGGAGGAGTCTTATGAATTTGTCACTAGCACCATTGGGTGTTCCAATGAAAATAAATAAAGTAAGATTAAAAGGCGAGCAGAAAACTCAGCTTGCTAATATGGGATTTGTAGAGGATTCTGAGCTGATGGCAGTATCAGAAAATGCTGGAAATATCATAGTAAATATAAAGGGTAGCCGTGTTGGAATAGGTAAAGAACTGGCTATGAGAATAATGATTGCACCTTCAGAATAGTGAGGTGTGTGTCGTATTTTTTAAGGGAATTTTTAATAATGTGATGATAATTACTATCATTATCAAATGCTAGTATATTAATAATAAAATATGAATGGGGGAGCTTGTAATGAAAACATTAAAAGAAGCAGAAGTAGGTAAATACTACCTAGTCAAGAAAATACACGGTGAAGGACCTTTGAGAAGAAGAATAATGGATATGGGAATAACAAAGAGAGCTGAGTTATATGTAAGAAAAGTTGCACCTTTGGGAGATCCAGTGCAAATAGCAGTAAGAGGTTATGAATTAAGTCTTAGAAAAGAAGATTCTTCTTGTGTTGAAATAGAAGAAATAGCAAAGTAGATAGTTTGTAGTTTGGGGAAAATAGCTACATTTTTTATAAAAACTCATTGATAATGAGTTGCAATATTATTTTTTGATTATTTAATTAAACTTAAATTTTAATTTTGAACTTATAAGATAAACAATTTGAATTTTGAAAGGGGAATAAAATGAGTATTACAATTGCGTTGGCGGGAAATCCCAACTCTGGGAAATCCACATTATTTAACGCACTGACAGGATCAAATCAGTACGTTGGTAACTGGCCAGGAGTTACAGTAGAGAAAAAAAGTGGATTATATAAAAAGGATAAGGAAGTAAGCATTACTGACTTACCTGGTATATATTCTTTATCTCCATACACATTAGAGGAGGTAGTTAGTAGAGAGTATCTAATAAATGAAAAACCTGATGTTATTGTCAATGTTATCGATGCATCTAACATAGAAAGAAATTTATATCTGACTACTCAATTATCTGAGATAGGAATACCTATGATATTGGCTCTTAATATGATGGATTTAGTAGAGAAAAATGGAGATAAAATTGATACTAAAATTTTGAGCAAAAAGCTGGGATATCCAGTAATAGAAATATCGGCTCTTAAAAATAAGAACATAGACGGTGTAATAGATTTAGCAAAGAAGGTCTCTGCTAAAGAACACAAGCATATTACTTCTTTTGACCCTGAAGTTGAAAAAGTAATTAGTGATATTGAAAGTTGTATTGAGCATACTTGTGAGAAACAGTATAAAAGATGGTATGCAGTAAAGCTTTTTGAAGAAGATGAAAAGGCAACAAAAAATTTAGACCTATCTATAGCGGATAAAAATAAATTAAAGAATATCATAGAAAAAGCAGAAGAGCATTTTGATGATGATGGAGAAGGTATTATAACAGATTCTAGGTATGATTATATTTCCGAAATTGTTAAAAGTGCAGTTAAAAAGGGAAGAGTTGGACTCACAACTAGTGATAAGATAGATAGAGTGGTAACTAATAGATGGCTTGCCCTTCCTGTGTTTGCAGCAGTAATATTTTTAATATATTATGTATCTGTAAGTATAGTTGGAGGTGGAGTAACTGACTGGGTAAATGATATATTCTTTGGAGAAATAGTAAGTGGAAACATAGAAAACTTCTTAGTTGGAGCCAATGTTGCACCGTGGCTAACTAGCTTGATAGTAGACGGTATTATTGGTGGTGTTGGTGGAGTATTAGGATTTGTTCCTATTATAGCAACACTGTATTTATTCTTAGCAATTTTGGAAGATATTGGCTATATGTCGAGAATAGCTTTCATTCTTGATAGAGTTTTTCGTAAGTTTGGTCTTTCAGGGAAATCTTTCATACCAATTCTTATAGGTACTGGTTGCTCAGTTCCAGGAATTATGGCAACTAGAACAATAGAAAATGAAAATGATAGAAAAATGACTATAATGGTAGCTTCATTTATGCCATGTGGGGCAAAAACTGAAATAATAGCACTATTTGCAGCTTCAATATTTGCAGGTGCAAAGGGATGGTGGTTTGCTCCAGTTTGTTACTTTGTAGGTATATTGGCAGTAGTAGTATCAGGAATGATGCTAAAGAAGACAAAGAGATTTGCAGGAGAACCAGCACCATTTGTAATGGAGCTTCCAGAATATCATATGCCAACAGCAGCAAATGTATTAAAAACTACTTGGGATAGAATAAAGGCATTTGTTATAAAGGCGGGTACAGTAATACTATTGGCAACAGTAGTTATATGGTTCTTACAAAATATTTCTACTAGCTTTGAATTTGTTGAATTCTCAGGAAAGAGCCATTCAATATTGGAGGCTATAGGTAGAACTTTGGCACCGGTATTTGCACCTTTAGGATTTGGACATTGGGCAGCAACAGTAGCGACTATATGTGGTCTAGTAGCAAAGGAAGTAGTAGTATCTACTTTTGGTGTTGTAGCAGGACTTGGCGAAGTAGCTGGTGATGATCCAGGAATGATTAATTATGCAGCGACAGTATTTACATCTGTATCAGCTCTTAGCTTTATGATATTCAATCAGCTGTGTGTACCTTGTTTTGCAGCAATAGGAGCCATCAGAGGAGAAATGAGAGATGCAAAATGGACTTGGTTTGCAGTTATTTACCAACTTGTATTTGCATATGCAGTAGCACTTATGGTATTCCAGTTTGGAAATGTCTTAGTATTAAAAAATCCTGTAACAGGATGGACATATGTAGCATTAGCAGTCTTGGCAATTATTCTTTATATGATGTTTAGAAAGCCAAGCGTCGGTAACACCCATTCAGAAAGAGCTGTAACAGAAAGTTAGAGAAAGCTTTAAATTAAAAAAATATTGGGTATATAATAATAGTATAGGGTTATACTTATATAGATACTCAAGAAAAATTTCACATATAAATATTGTGAGAGTAGATATTTAGTTGAAAGGGGTTGAAGTTATGAATGCATCAACTATTGCAGTACTTCTAGTTGTTACGGGAGTTGTAGCATTTGCAGTTAGAAGAGTTAGAAAAAATGGAGGTTGTAACTGTGGTTCAGATTGCAGCTCTTGCCATTCTTGCCCTTCAAGTAAAATTGATTTAAATAAAGACTTAAAAAAGATAGATTTAAACAGATAAAAGAAAAGGACAGGACCTAATTTTAGGGCTTGTCCTTTTTAATTTACTATTGACATAAAGTATCAAAGGTGATAATCTCTTTAGGAAAGACATTTATATATTTAAGATTTATTTACACTTTAATTGGGTCCTGTGAGGCCAAAAAGGAGGAAATATGTTAAAAGGCAGACATCTAGTAAAGCCAGATGACTTTACTGTAGAAGAAATAAGTTCAATTTTAAAATTGGGCATGCAGATAAAATCTAATCCAGAAAGATACATCAATGTATGTGAGGGGAAATTACTTGCAACATTGTTCTATGAACCGTCTACAAGAACTAGACTGAGTTTTGAGTCAGCTATGAATAGACTCGGAGGAAGAATTATAGGATTTTCTGATCCAACAGCTTCTTCAACATCTAAGGGAGAATCCTTGGAAGATACTATTACAACAGTATCTCAGTATGTAGACATAATCGCAATGAGACATCCATTATCAGGAGTAGCAAATCATGCATCAGCAATTTGTAAAAAACCATTTATAAATGCAGGTGACGGAAACAATCAACATCCAACACAGACTCTTACAGACTTACTTACAATAAAGGCTAATAGGGGCTCTTTAGATAACCTAAAAATAGGTATGTGTGGTGATTTAAAGTATGGCAGAACTGTACATTCATTAGCAAAGGCAATGTCAAGATATAAAAATATTGAATTTGTATTTATATCACCGGAAGAATTAAATATGCCAGAATTTGTAAAAGAAGAAATTAAAGATACAAAATATTCAGAAACAACTTGTCTAGAAGATGCTATTGTTGATTTGGATATACTATATATGACTAGAGTTCAAAAGGAAAGATTTGATGATCCTGATGAATATGAAAGATTAAAAGATGTATATAGACTTGATACTGAAAAAATGTCCTTAGCAAGAGAAGATATGTTGGTACTTCATCCACTACCAAGAGTAAATGAAATATCTGTAGAGGTGGATAAGGATCCTAGAGCAAAGTATTTTGAACAGGCTCAGTATGGAATGTATGTAAGAATGGCTTTGATAATGAAATTATTGGGATTATAAGGTGGTGCAAAATGGATTATAAAGTAATAGAAAATAGATATGTAGGCGAAGATATGTATTACATCAAGATTGCAGGAGATTTTGATGCTAAGATGGGGCAGTTTTTTATGCTAAGAGCTTGGGATAACTACCCTTTGCTGTCTAGACCTATCAGTATATATAATATAGAAGAAGATGGAATAAGCTTTCTTTACAAAGTAGTAGGAGAAGGTACTAAAATTCTGTCAAAATTAGATAAAGATGATGATATAAACTTACAGGGACCATATGGAAACGGATATGAAAAGGTAAAAGGAAGAGTAGCCCTAGTAGGTGGTGGAGTAGGAATAGCACCTCTTTATATGGTCGCTCAAAACATAGAAAACTGTGACTGTTACCTAGGTTTTAGAGAAGAAGAGATTATGATAGAGGACTTTGAGAAAGTATGTAAAAATGTATACACAACAGTAGGAGATAAATTTATTACAGATATAATCAATCCAAAAGATTATGATTATATACTTACTTGTGGACCGACTCCTATGATGAAAAAGATAGTAGATATGACCAAGGGCACTGATACAAAGATTCAAGTATCTTTGGAAAATCGTATGGCTTGTGGGCTAGGAGCTTGCCTTGTGTGTACTTGCAAGACAAAGTCAGGAAATAAAAAAACTTGTAAAGATGGGCCAGTATTTTGGGGAGAGGATGTGATATTATAATGGCAGATTTAAGAGTGAATTTATGTGGAATGAATCTAAAAAATCCTATTATAATGGCATCTGGAACATTTGGATTTGGAAAAGAATATGGAGAAATATATGATATAAGTGTCTTGGGTGGAATAAGCTCAAAGGGGCTAACATATGTTCCAAAGGCTGGAAATGATGGACTAAGAGTATATGAAACAGCATCAGGTATGATGAATAGTGTAGGACTAGAAAATCCAGGCGTTCAAGGCTTTATTGATCAGGAACTTCCAAGTTTTTCAAAACTCGACCTTTGCAGAATAGTAAATTTAGGTGGATCTTGTGAAGATGATTATGTAGAGGGTGCAAAGTTACTTGATGACAAGGATTTTGATATTATAGAATTAAATATATCTTGTCCGAATGTAAAACATGGCGGTATGGCTTTTGGAATAAAATCAGAAGTAGCTAGAGATGTTGTTAGATCAGTTAGAAAGGCTACGAAAAAACCTTTGATAGTAAAGTTATCACCAAATGCAGAAGATATAGTGGAAATGGCAAAAGTATGTGAAGAAGAGGGTGCTGATGGAATATCTCTTGTAAATACTTTCAAGGCAATGGCTATAGATATAAAAAATAAAAAACCAGTGTTTGACAATGTTACAGCTGGTCTTTCAGGCCCTGCAATCAAGCCTATAGCACTTAGAATGGTATATGAAGTATGTAAGGCTGTAAGTATACCTGTAGTAGGTATGGGAGGCATTATGAATGCAGGAGATGTTATAGAATTTATAATGGCAGGTGCGACTTGCGTACAGATAGGAACTGCAAACTTTACAGATCCTAAGATAGGTGAAAAGATAATAGCAGATTTAAATAAATATATGGAAGAAAATAATATTAAAAGTTTAGATGAAATACGAGGAATAATATAAAATATTGAGATTTTAAGGTAAATTTCAAAGTTGAGTATAGATTAAAGAGATAAATGTAAGAATAAGATTAAAATTGAAGACTCGATACTATAATATCAAGTAGAGAATATATCGAGAAAATTATAGAAAAGTTACTCAAATCATTAACAAAGAGTATATGAGCGAATTATAGAAAGCTTCTTAAAGCTATTAAACAAAGATACTAAGAAATAATCTATAAAAGAGTAAATAAAAATCGAAGTAAAAAATAAAGAAAATTTTAGAAAACACATAAAAACGGAGGATGGAAATATGAATAATATAAATGTAGTTGAAATATTAAAGGAATGTGATGCACTATTAGAAGGACACTTTTTATTATCTTCAGGAATGCATTCAAATAGATATATACAGTGTGCAAAAGTTTTAAGGTTTCCAGATCAAGCAGAAAAGGTATTGAGTGTTGTTGTAGATAAAATAAAAAATCTGGATATAGATTTAGTAGTTGGGCCTGCAATGGGCGGGGTGGTAGTATCTTATGAACTAGGTAGACAACTTGGAAAAGAGGCAATATTTACCGAGAGAAAAGACAATGAAATGCAGCTGAGAAGAGGATTTGAAGTAAAGCCTGGAGATAAAATAATAATAGCAGAAGATGTTGTAACTACAGGCAAATCAACTAAGGAAACAAAGAGAGTTCTAGAAGCTATGGGCGGAGTTGTAGTAGGTGTAGCTTGCATAGCAAACAGAACAAAAGACGATATAGGTATGCCGATATATAGTGCAATTGACTTAGATATACAGGTATATGATCCAAAAGATTGCCCTTTATGCAAAGAAGGAAAGATTGATGTAATAAAGCCTGGAAGTAGAGAATTTAAGTAGTTAAAAGTAAAGTGATTATCTAAAGTTGAAAATAATTAAATCATATAGAATAATTAAATCAAATAGAAAAATAAATCATAAAAAGAATTAAAGCAGATAGAAAAATAAATCATAAGAGATTTGAAGCAGATAGAAAAAATAAGTCACAAAAAAGATTTAAAGCATATAAAGTGTATGAAAAAGACCAACTAAATAGTTTGGTCTTTTTCTAATTATAGAGATTAATAAGTTTTTAAATTATAGTTTTGTTTATGAATTGACTGATTATTTATAGAATTAATGGCACTAATATGATAAACTATAAGTGATATATTGTTTTGATGGGGGGATTTGTATGTCTCGATTTAAGAAATTGCTTAACATAGTATATTACTTGATAGTAGTGATTTTTGTAATAACGTTTTTGCTATCTGTAAACAAGGTTAGTTGGTTTGTAGATATGGATTTGCAAAGTTATTTGTTGGACGATAGAGTAAAGCTAGGAATTACTGTTATAGGGTCAATTATTTTAGTGATTTTATCAGTGAAAATAATTGTAACTATATTCAAAAAAAATGATGATAGATATCTTATATTATTTGAAAAAGGTGGAAATATAAGCATATCAGATACAGTTATAGAAAAAACAGTAATAAATACACTGAAAGAGTTCGAAGAAGTGATAGAGTGTACTGCTAAGGTTAAAATAAAAAATAAAAATAGTGGAGATTCAAAAGTAAAACTCAACATAAAGTGTGGTCTTGATGAAGCAGTTTGTAGGGCCAAGGGTTATTATGACTTTGATGAAAAGTCAGAGAACTCTAATGAAAATATCTCTAAAAGCACTAAAAAAAGCAAAAAAAGTATTTCAAAAGAAGTTGGAAAAGATAATAATACAGAACTAGCAAGTGAAGTAAAAAAAGTTGAAAAAGAAGGTAATACAGAACTAGCAAGTGAAGTAAAAGAAATTGGAAAAGACGATAATACAGAACTAGCAAGTGAAGTAAAAGAAGTTGAAAAAGAAGATAAGACAGAGCTAGCAAGTGAAATAAAAGAAGCTAGAGAGGTTATTTCAGAAGATAAAAAAGACAGTGAAATCTTGGGCTTAGAAAATAAGAAAGTTGAGCTATCAGAAAGTAATAAAAAAAGAATATCAAGTATGGGAATTGATGATCTTTGCAATACCATACAGGTAAGGATACATAATTCTTTAGAAGACTTTTTGGCACAAAAGGTGGATAAAGTTAATATAAAGTTTTATGATGTTGAAGTAAAGGAAAAAAAGATTGATTTGGAAAATTCCAAGCAAAATAATAAAGTTGGCCTAGCTAAAGATAATAAAAAGAATAAAAATAAGAGGGTAAATTAGGGGGTGCGCTAGTGATGGATGAAAATTACCATATTGCAGATGTGGATGATATAGAGGAAGAAACATCTTCAATAGGTGAAATAAAAAGAAAAGAAAAACCTGTAATAAAAACAAAAATCATCTATGAAAACAGCGACAGCTCTGATGAAAAAAATGAAAGAAAAGATATGAATTCGGCTAGTATAAGCTATGAAGCGAGAGAGAAAGCTGGATATAAAGATTCATTTGATAAAAACAGATTTTATGAAGAGGACCACTCAAATTCAACAGAGGATGAAGATAGAAGATTTAATAACGGATTTGAATCTAGTGGACATATAAAATATGATTTTGGTGAAGATGATTATAGGGAAGAAAAAAATTGTGGATCTAGTGAAAAGATATTTGACGAAAAAGCAATAGTGAATTTATACAGAAAAAGACCAAATACTTTTAAGGGAACTATAATAGGAATAATATTAGCTTTATTAATTTTATGGATAGGTTTTTTGAAAACACTACTGATATTTATTGTAGTATCACTTGCAAATATCATAGGTCAGTTTTTGGATGGAAACCCAAGGCTCTTATCTGTATTTGATTCTATATCAAGGAAGTTTAGATAAGTAGAACTTTTAAAAGGAGGCATATATTATGGAAAATAAGGATAAGAAAAGTTTGACAGATGGAAGTGCTGAAAATCAACACAATAGTAAGTTGACTTTTGACGAACAGGTAATATCTAAGATTGTTTTAATGTCTATTAAGGAAATAGATGGTATTACTACAGCAAAGGGAAGTGGAGGAGCTTTCTTTGGAAGAAGTGGAAGCGCTGGAATTAATGTAGAAGTTGGAGAAATAGAAGTAGCAGTGGATCTTAGATTAATTCTTGAGTTCGGAAAAAATGCAAAGGAAATATATGAAGAATTGAAGTCATCTATAGAAGAACAAATCAATAGTATGACTGGATTAAAGGTAGTTGAAGTAAATGTTAAGGTAGAAGATGTTCTAAATAGCGAAGATTTTAAAGAATTAATAGAAAAAAATTAAATGAGATACTAACTGATTTTAGTCCGATATTGAGCTTTTCTATGATAGCAGTGATATTAAATCTAGGAGCACCACTAGACTTTCATCTAATATTTGGAGCAGGAATATTTACACTAGTTTATATAGTATCTAGAGGATTGGGAAAGTACTTTTCTGCTCGTTTTGGTGCAAAAATAACAAAATCGCCAAAAACAGTTCAAAAGTATCTTGGACTTACACTTTTACCACATTCAGGTGTATCTCTTGTATTTACAGGTATAGCAGTAACAACACTTAGCAAGTCAGCCCCTGAAAGTGCTCAGATAATACAGGGTACAATAGCTGCGGCTGCAGTAATAAATGAGATAATAGCAGTAATAATGGCCAAAAAAGGATTCGAATGGGCAGGAGAATTTAACAAAATTGCAAGTTGGGAAGAATAGTTCAGCTTGTTTTTACGCCTCTAAAATATAATTCTTTGATAAGCTCTTAGAATAAATTTATATAAGGAATTAATTAGGTTTTATAAGTCTAGTTAATTCCTTATTTTTTATAAAAAATAAAAGAAAATAAGAGTTTTATAATATAAGTCTAGCTACAATTGAGATAATTTTATGGTATACTAAAATTATTAATCAAATTGTCTTAATTAAAATTATGCAAATATTGAAAAAGATACAGTAAAGTTTTAAAGGTAAGATAAATTAGGAAAAAGAAAGCTTTATTATGATTTTTAGAAATTATATATAGTAAAATATGAAAGAATTTAAGGAGGAAGATATGATAGTAGAAGAAAGAGAAAATAAGATAATATTAAAAGATATCATAGATTTTGATCCAGTACATATACTTGATTGTGGTCAATGTTTTAGATGGACAAAGGAAGAAGATGGCTCTTATACGGGCGTTGCTAAGGGAAAGATATTAAATGTAAGAAAAAATGATAATGAGATTATTCTAGATAATACTAATATATCTGATTTTGAAAATATTTGGTATGACTATTTTGATTTAGCTAGAGATTATTCATCTATAAAGAAAGAACTAGCATCTCATGATGAGAACTTAAGGGCTGCAGTTGATTTTGGTTGGGGGATAAGGATACTTCAACAAGATGCTTGGGAAATGTTGATATCTTTTATTATCTCATCAAACAATAGAATACCTATGATACAAAGGGCAATAAATAATATATCAGAAAGATATGGAGATAAGCTTGGAGAATATAAAGGTAAAACTTATTATTCATTTCCAACTCCAGAGCAGTTATCAAAGGCATCTATAGAAGAGTTAAGAGACTGTAAGACTGGATTTAGAGACAAATATATCTTTAGCACAACAAGAGATGTAATAGATAATAAGCTCGATATGCAGGATTTTATAGATATGAACTCAGCTACTTGCCACAAGGAATTGATGAAGTTTAAGGGGGTAGGAGCAAAGGTTTCTGATTGTATTGCTTTGTTTGGAATGGGAAAATATGACTCTTTCCCAGTAGATGTTTGGGTAAAAAGAGTGATGCAGGAATTTTACAATGCAGAGGATATGAGTCTTTTAAAGATGAGAAAATATGGTATGGATTTATTTGGAGAAAAAGCAGGCTTTGCTCAACAATATTTATTTTACTATGTTAGAGAAATGGAAATAGGTAAATAGTTATATGAATAGCTAAAAAACTCTTAAAAAATAGTAAGATAATAGAAGTAATCTAGCGGCTCTTCAAGACTATATATTTATTTGATTTGTTAATTGTAGAAAAGTGAGGAAATAAGATGTCTCAAGGAATTACGTTAAGTCTGGGAGTAGTGCTGACAATGTTATCCTACTTAATAGCTATAATAATAAGTATGAGTATACTTTTAGAAAATAGAGATCCTTCTAAGACTTTATCTTGGATGATGATGTTTATTTTACTTCCAGGTGTGGGTATTATTATATACATTCTTTCAGGGAGAAACATTAGAAAACATAAAATATTTAAAGCAAAAGAAAAGACAAAAAAACTTAATGAAAAAATGCTGTTTGAAAATCTAGAAGCGCTAAAACGTATAGTAAAAAATCAACAAGAGATGTTAAAAAGTGGAGAATTATTGGGGGATAAGACAACTCCAATGAGAGAAAGAGTAGTTAGCCTCTTACTAAAGATAGGAAGATTCCCCTACTCTACTAATAATGAAGTTGAAGTTTATAAAGATGGTATAGAAAAGTTTTCTAGAATGATTGAGGATATGGAAGCTGCTAATGACCATATACATTTGGAGTACTTTATTATAAAAGATAGTAAAATAGCAAGAAAAATTCAAGACGTTTTGATAAGAAAGGCAAAAGAAGGCGTAGAGATAAGGATACTTTATGACGATTTAGCCTGTTGGAGATTTAAGGTACATAGGTCATTTTTAAAAGAGTTAAAAAAGGCAGGAGTAGAATGTGCAGCGTTTTTCCCTACAAAACTACCTTTGATAGGTGGTCAATTAAATTATAGAAATCATAGAAAGATAGCTATCATTGATGGAAAGATTGGATATACAGGAGGACTCAATATAGGAGATGAATATATGGGAGAAGACAAAAAGTTTGGATATTGGAGAGACTCTCATATTAGAATCAAGGGAGCAGGTACTCATATGCTTCAGATTATATTTCTTATAGATTGGTACCTTACAACAGATGAGATAATGACAGAAAAAAGATATATGCCAAAGATGCCTGAATTAGGAGATGTTGCCTTGCAGGTAGTAGGAACTGGACCTGATAGTAAATGGGAAGATATACACTATGCATTTTTTTCAGCTATTAGTCAGGCACAAAAAAGAGTTTATATTGAAACGCCATATTTCATACCAGATGAAAGTATACTTAAAGCCATTAAAACAGCATCTTTGAGTGGTGTAGATGTGAGAATAATATTTCCAGAAAAGATTGACCATTTTATTGTAAACATTGCATCTTATTCATACTTTGATGAAATATTGGACGCAGGTGGCAGAGTGTTTCTGTATCAAAAAGGATTTATACATTCGAAGCTAGTTATTGTGGATGATGAGATAGCCTCTATTGGATCTTCAAATATGGATCTAAGAAGTTTTATGCTTAACTTTGAAGTAAACGCCTTTATATATGATAAGAAAGTAATAGAAGAAATTACAGAGCAATTTTATATTGATCAAGAAGATTCAAAGGAACTTTTAAGAGAAAACTTTAGAACAAGAAACATAGTTGTTAGATTGGCAGAGTCTATATCAAGATTATTTTCACCACTTTTATAAATTTATAAAAAAAATAGTCAGAAAATATCAAAATTAAGCTTTAGTTAAGCTTTTAGAATTATACTGTTAGCAGTTGAAGGGGTAGAGTGCTAATTGCGGTTTATCTCTTCAATTATATATAGCTTTTACGTAAAAGTTAAATTGATGTGCTAAAAATGAGATTTACAATTGTAAATTTTAATAGATAAAAATTAGAAAATTGGAGGGATATATTATGAAAATAAGACCTTTAGGAGACAGAATTGTATTAAAAAAAGCGGAGGCAGAAGAAAAGACTGCCAGTGGAATTATATTGACAGGAGCAGCTAAGGAGCAACCTCAGTTTGCAGAAGTAGTAGCAGTAGGTTCTGGAGTTGTAGATGGCAAGGAAATAACTATGGAAATAAATGTTGGAGATAAGGTAATCTATAGCAAATATGCTGGAACTGAAGTTAAGATAGAAGATGAAGAATTCATAGTAATCAAGCAAGATGATGTTGTAGGTGTATTGGAAGACTAGAAAAGAAAAAATCAAAAAACTAGATTTTAATTTATAGAAAATAATTTAGGAATTACTATTTAGATTAGAAAATATAGAAACTAAAGGAGTGGTAATTATGGCAAAAGAATTAAAATTTTCAAAAGATGCAAGAACTTCTCTAGAAGCAGGAGTAAATAAATTAGCGGATACAGTAAAAGTAACATTAGGACCAAAGGGTAGAAATGTTATATTAGATAAAAAATTTGGTGCACCATTGATAACAAATGATGGAGTTACAATAGCAAAAGAAATAGAATTAGAAGATAAGTTCGAAAATATGGGTGCTCAACTAGTAAAAGAAGTAGCTACTAATACAAATGATGTAGCTGGTGACGGTACTACTACAGCTACTGTTTTGGCTCAAGCAATAATAAGAGAAGGATTAAAGAATGTTACGGCAGGATCTAATCCTATTCCTTTGAGAAAGGGAATCAATAAAGCAGTTGAAGTGTCAGTAGAAGAATTAAAAAAGATTTCTAAAAAGATAAATACAAAAGAAGAAATTGCTCAGGTAGGTGCTATTTCCGCTGGAGATGAAGAAGTGGGTAAATTAATAGCAGAGGCAATGGAAATAGTTGGAAAAGACGGAGTAATTACAATAGAAGAATCAAAATCTATGGTAACAGAACTAGATGCTGTAGAAGGTATGCAGTTTGATAGAGGCTTCCTATCTGCATATATGGTAACAGATGTAGAAAAAATGGAATCAGTTCTAGAAAATCCATATATACTTATAACTGATAAGAAGATAAGTAACATTCAAGAATTACTTCCATTATTGGAACAACTAGTTCAAAGTGGAGAAAAGCTACTTATCATAGCAGATGACCTAGAAGGTGAAGCACTATCTACTCTAGTAGTCAATAAACTAAGAGGTACATTTGATGTTGTAGCTGTGAAGGCTCCAGGTTTTGGAGATAGAAGAAAAGAAATGCTTGAGGATATAGCAACTCTTACAGGTGGAAAATTTGTATCAAGTGAGTTAGGATTTGATCTAAAGGATATAGATTTATCTATGTTAGGTAGAGCCCAAACTGTAAAGGTAAACAAAGAATCTACTACAATAGTAGGTGGTGCTGGTGAAAAGCAAGAAATAGAAAACAGAGTAAATCAGATTAAGCGTCAAATAGAAGAAACTACTTCAGACTTCGATAAGGAAAAATTAGCAGAAAGACTTGCTAAATTATCAGGTGGAGTAGCAGTTGTAAAGGTAGGCGCTGCAACAGAAATAGAAATGAAGGAAAGAAAACTAAGAATAGAAGATGCTCTTAATGCTACAAAGGCAGCAGTACAAGAAGGTATAGTAGCTGGTGGTGGAACTGCATTTGTAAATATTGTTCCTGCAGTGGATGAAGTGATAGATTCACTAGAGGGTGAAGAACAGCTAGGTGCAAAGATAATTAGAAAGGCACTAGAAGAACCATTAAGACAGATTGCAAAAAATGCTGGACTAGAAGGATCTGTAATAATACAAAATGTTATGAACTCAGATACTCAGACTGGATTTGATGCAGCAAATGAAAAGTATGTAAATATGATAGAAGCTGGAATAGTAGATCCAACTAAGGTAAGTAGAAGTGCACTTCAAAATGCAGCTTCAATAGCAAGTGTATTCCTTACAACTGAAGCAGCGGTTGCAGATATAGCTTCTGATGATGATATGCCAGGAATGCCAGCTGGAATGCCAGGTATGATGTAATAAAATTTGCCAATAAAAGTCAAACTTAATTAAGAAAAATAAATTTATTAAAAAAATAAGAGAAATAAGCTTAAAAGCTACCGTATATACGGTGGCTTTTTTGTATATTTTTGCCAATAGACATTAAAAATATGATATAATAATGGGTATGTAAAAACGCAATTATTAAATATATATATATTGAAAGGAGCAAAATATGAAGCATGAGTTAGTTCTAGTCATCGATTTTGGTGGCCAGTACAATCAGTTAATAGCAAGAAGAGTAAGAGAAAACAATGTTTACTGTGAAATTCTTCCGTATACAACGGAAATAGAAAAAATAAAAGTTAAAAATCCAAAGGGAATAATATTTACTGGAGGTCCAAATAGTGCATACTTGGAAGAATCTCCAAAAATGTCTAAGGAAATATTTGAAATAGGAGTACCAATACTAGGTATTTGCTATGGAGATCAGTTGATGGCTCACCTATTGGGCGGAAAAGTTCAAAAGGGAGACAATCAGACTAGAGAATATGGAAAGACAAAGATAGATTATAAAGAATCTCCAATATTTGAAGGAGTAACTACAAATCAGGTATGGATGAGCCATACAGATTATATATCAGAAGCTCCAGCAGGCTTTGAAGTAACAGCTACAACAGCTAACTGCCCAGTTGCAGCTATGCATAATGTAGAAAAGAAGCTATATGGAGTTCAGTTCCATCCAGAAGTTGAACATAGCTTAGATGGAGATAAGATTTTAAGAAACTTCCTATATAAAATATGTGAAGTAAGTGGAGATTGGACTACAAGCTCTTTCATAGATGATAAGATAGCAGAAATAAAGGCAAAGGTAGGAGATAAGAAGGCTCTATGCGCACTTAGTGGTGGTGTAGACTCATCTGTTGCAGCAGTATTGATGCACAGAGCTATTGGAGATAATCTTACTTGTATATTCGTTGATCACGGACTTCTAAGAAAGAATGAAGGAAGAGATGTAGAGAATATATTTAGAGAAAAGTTCAGCATGAATCTTATAAAGGTAGATGCAGAAGATAGATTCCTAGGAAAGTTGAAGGGAGTAACAGAGCCTGAAGCAAAGAGAAAGATAATAGGAGAAGAATTCATTAGAGTATTTGAAGAAGAATCTCATAAGCTAGGTAGAATGGAGTTTTTGGTACAGGGAACAATATACCCTGATGTAGTAGAAAGCGGTCTAGGAGATTCAGCTACTATCAAATCTCATCACAATGTTGGTGGACTACCAGAAGATGTTGACTTCCAGGAAATAATAGAACCATTAAGAGAACTATTCAAGGATGAAGTTAGAAATATAGGTCTAGAATTAGGAATAGAAGAAAATCTAATATTTAGACATCCATTCCCAGGACCAGGTCTTGGAATAAGAGTAATTGGCGAAGTAACTAAGGAAAAATGTGATATCCTTAGAGAAGCAGATGCAGTATATATGGATGAACTAAGAAAAGCTGGCCTTTACAAAGAAATCTGGCAGGCATTTGCTACACTACCAGATGTTAAGACTGTTGGTGTAATGGGAGACGAAAGAACTTATGCACATCTAGTAGGTATAAGAGCCGTTGCTTCAAGTGATGGTATGACTTCTGATTGGTATAAGATTCCTTATGAAGTATTGGAAAGAATATCAAATAGAATAATAAATGAGTGTGAGGGAGTAAACAGAGTAGTTTATGACATCACAAGCAAACCACCGGGAACAATTGAGTGGGAGTAGTTGTAGGAGAGCCAGAAATCCTTGTTTATCAAGGGTTTCTGGCTCTTCTTATTTTTTTACTGCACTTTTATTGCACTTTTTTCATTTCTTTGTTTCGCAAGTAGTCTACAGTAAATTGATTCTTTGGTGAAGTATCATAATTTTGTTTTGCTTCTTTAAAGGAAATGGCTCCATTTAATTTGTTAGCTACCTCAAAATTACTGTTAGGATAAAGATGTCCATACGTTCCTAAAGTCGTCTCAATATCTTCATGTCCTAAACGGTCTTTAATGATGAGTGGGTTTTCTCCCATACTGATTAACAAGGAAGCATGAGAATGCCGTAACCCATGGATTCTGATTCGATGGATACCAGCCAGCTTAGCATAGCGTTCAATAGCATATGATAGTGTATGTTTTTGGGTAGGAATACCGTTATAGCTCATTACAAAGTCTGTCTGAATTAGATTTTGTTGTACTTCCTTCCATTCGGATAAATAAGTTAATGTGCATTTATCTAATACAATATGACGAACGCTCGCCTTTGTTTTTGGTTCAACAAATCTATAATTCGATTGATTCTTGTAATAGAGTGTTTTGTTGATGGTTAGTACTCCTGAGTCAAAATCAATATCTTCCCATTGAATGGCAGTAGCTTCACCAATTCGCATTCCAGTCATAAATAAAAACCACAGAGAGATAAATAAAAAGTGTTGATAGTAATCTTCTTTGTAAATTAGAGAGATTACTTTTTCAAATTCTTCTTTTGTCCAAAATTCAATTTTAGACTTTTGCTTTTTCACATTGCCAATAATCTTAGATGGATTTGTGGTGGTTATCCCAAGGACAATTGCTCGATCCATAGCAACTGAAAATAGTCCTTGAACAGCTCTTACATAAGAAGACTTACACTTCTTTGATAATTTTAGTTGCCAATTTTGCACATCAATAGGCTCAATATCGGAAACAGCCATTTTATCAAAATAAGAGAAATGCTTCTTAATAGTTGGTAAGCGATTTTCATATGTTCTGAGCTTTACCTGTGTCTTATACCATGGAAGGAAAATTTCAAAGATATAATGTTTAAACGTCATTTTATCCTTATTCTCACTTAATTCTTCTGGTTTCATCAATAGCAGTTTCGAATATTCTTCTCTTGCTTCTTTTTTAGTAGTGAATCCACTACGATATTTTTGAATTTTTTTCCCTTTAGAATCATAACCTAGATTTGCACGAAAATAATAGGTTCCATTCTTTGCTTTTTTTATTGGGTCTTTAACCATAGTTTTTACTCCTTACTGTGCAAAAACTACTCAGACCTGTTTTCATTTGAAAACCGAATTCCTAGAATTTCTTCAACAGCTTCACGAGGGACTCTATCTAGCTTTCGAGATTGATAGTAGATATGCCCTTTTGTAATCATCAATTCTTTTGCTTTTTTTATGATGTCTGCTGAAAAAGAAGTTCCATATCCTAGCTCAACTAAATCCTTTTTTGTGACCGTTATCATTATTACTCCTTTCCCAATTATAGGCTAGGAAAACTCCAATATTCACCTATAATTATATCAAATAGTTTTATAATAATACACTGACAAGAGAAGAATATCTTAGCAATCGAACAGCTCTAGCAAAGCTCACAGGAATTTCACTTCTGCATGGTTCTCATGTAGCCGTACCCATTGCCTGTGACGCTTCTAACGCTCGGACTATGGCTATACGGGAGTATCATTATCACGATAAGAAAGTCATGGCAGCAATCCTGCTAAAGATTACTTTCGAATTACTAACATGAATCGCTCACTAATTTTGTAGGTCATGGCGTGTTAGTTCATCAGCTCTTTTCTTACCGAAACGTATTCGATTGCCTTTATTTGGTTGTCAAAGAACGTTTGGCTTGTTAGCCTATCAAAACCTACTGAACACACAATATGCTTTGATGGAATAACAAACCTCCCAAATCGGGAAGCGTGGATACGATTCGACACGCTTCCACGAAAAAATGGGACTATTTAATTTCGAACGATAAAATCTTAGAGATGAGTTTCGTTTCCATTCTGCCACGTAGGGTTTCATCAATAACCATATGAGAATTTCCATATTCGTCTGTCATGCGACGTAATGAACGTTTTGAGGTATACCCTCGATAATGTTTAACAATCTGATTAATTGCTTCCACGTCGCCATCTGTCGCCTTTACAATGAGGGGGAAGGGGACCCTTGGATAGGCTGTTTTCATTCTTTACACTCCTTCATGAATTCTTTAATCATGGCTAGTCCACTTATTCGATGACGATAAACAGTCGAACGATTCAAATTTAGTAACTCCGCAATCTCCACATCACTCATATCCATAAAGTAATGAAGTAAAATAATGTTCCGTTTTTTCTCTGAAAGATGACGCAGGGCTTCACTTAATAAATCACTTTCAACATTGATTCTTAATCCAAATAATTTAAATAGTTGGAAATCAGTGACGTACGTATCAACAGTAGAAAAAGAGTTGACAAGGTAGTTATCTATATCAGAAAACGAGACTTCTTTTGCTGATAGTCTGTCTAGATGTTTGAAGTAATCTTTTCGTTCATCTTCAATAACTTGTTTGCAGATATAGTCAAACTGATTTTCTATGGTTTCTTGAAAAGAAGATGGTTTCATGCTTTTCACCCCCTTTCTGTCGTGAAAGGGAGTGGCATGTGCTTCTTTATCTCCCTTCATACTAAGCCCCGACACGAAAGGGGGATTTGTTGCATAAATGAAGAGAAATCCTAAAAGATATTTATTAAGTGACCAAAAAAGCACATAAACAGATTGTTTTCTCTGTTCATATGCTTTGATTTTTCTATCTATGTAATCTGCAAAACCACATTGATGGTCATATCTATCCAGTACAGGTGGATAAGTTTTTTTGATAAGAACTTAATTAAGAGAACTAGATGACAGATTATCTTTCTCATGGCGACTTTTCCCTCCATTAAGTCGCCAATTTTATCTACTTTCTAGGAGTATGACTAAATTTTATAAAGTTGTATAGGTAAATAAAATCAGCGACCTTTCTATTTGAAATTGGATTCATCGCATTAATAAATTCCACAGTGTTCTATAGGAACTCATAAACTATATAACATGTTTTTCTATACCTGTTTATGGTTATATAGGAACAGTAAAATGTATAGAGGTGATTTAGTATGCGTAAAAAAGAAGATAAATACGATTTTAGAGCCGTTGGTTTAGCGATTAAAGAGGCTCGATTGAAACGAGGTTTAACTCGTGAACAAGTGGGAGCATTGATTGAAATTGACCCACGGTACTTAACTAATATTGAAAATAAAGGGCAACACCCCAGCATACAAGTTCTTTATGACCTTGTATCGTTACTTCATGTTTCCGTTGATGAATTTTTCTTACCTGCTAATAACTTGGTAAAAAGCACCCGACGATTACAGATAGAGAAATACATGGATAGCTTTACAGACAAAGAACTATCCTTAATGGAATCTTTAGCCAGCGGTATCAACGAAGCAAGAAACATCGAAGACTAATTAAAAGAATCCATACATAACGGAAAGAGCCGATAAAATGAGATTGTATTAATCTCATTTTATCGGCTCTGCGTCTTTGCGTCTGGCTCTGTAATCACAGTTACTTTGAACTGCTTTATTTCAATTAAATTTTCTTGTCTGCATTTCGGACAATAGAGGGGGAATTTTTTAATTCAGTATCTTCCCTTATCTTTAATCGTGTTTTATTTCCACATACAGGACACAATATCCACTTGTAGTTTATAATAACTATCTCCTCCTTTACACTTTAATTCAAATCTTTATTAAAAAATATTTCATCTTATTTAACAAGAAACCATATTTATATAACAACATAAAATACACTAAGTTATTTTATTGAACATATATCGTACTTTATCTATCCGACTATTTGGACGACGGGGCTGGCAAACAGGTTCACCGGTAGTAACATGGTACCCTTTTAACTCTGTTAAACAAACACTACGTCCATTTGTAAAGAAAGTTAAATCACTACGATATTCTTGAATACACCGAGCAGGAATTTCTCCAATAATAATGACCTCATTATTTTTCAGTTGAGTATTTACGATATTTGCACAATATTTGGGAGCATCGTTATATGCCCGTGAAAGATATTCCTGTGGTGCATAAACTTTAAAACTAAGATATGGCTCTAACAATTCTGTTCCAGCTTTTCTAAAGGCTTGCTCCAGTACAATAGGAGTAAGCATCCGAAAATCTGCTGGAGTACTAACAGGGCTATAGTATAAACCGTACTTAAAACAGATTTTACAATCCGTCACATTCCAACCATATAATCCTTGTTCGCAACCATAGCGTATCCCTTCCATAACTGCATTTTGAAATGATTGATTTAAGTATCCAAGAGAAACCGAGCTCTCATACTGCATTCCACTTCCCAACGGAAGCGGTGATACAGATAAACCAATGGAAGCCCAGAAAGGATTTGGCGGCACTTCGATGTGAATGGTATATTCTGCATTTTTTAACGGTCTCTCCATATAAATGACTGTAGGCTCTTTTAGTTCTATCTCCACATGATACTTTTCTTGCAACAGTGCACTAATCACTTCCATTTGTACTTTCCCTAAGAAAGAAAGTATAATTTCATGTGTCGTAGAATCCACGTAATATCGTAGAAGCGGATCACTATCTGAGATTTCCAAAAGGGCATCAAGCAACATTTCTCTCTGTTCAGGTTTACTCGGTTCAACAGTTGTTTGTAGTAGAGGGTGCGGATTTTCAATCTTTTTTCTCTGTGGCAATAGTTTTGTATCTCCAAGAACACTATTTAACTTCAAAAACTCATTTTGCAAAATAACAATTTCTCCAGAATAAGCTCTATCAATCTTACATAATTCACCATTTATTGAAGTATACATTTCTGTAACTTTTATTTTTTCTTTTTCTGATACTCTAACCGAATCTCGTAAATGTAGTACTCCACTATAAAGGCGTATATATGCAAGACGTTGTCTTTTTTTTGTATATTCAATTTTGAAAACATTTCCGCAAAGTTCAGACGGACCTCGATGTGTTGATGAATAAAATTTATTAGTAATAACTTCTATAAGGTTATCAATCCCTATATTACTTTTTGCACTTCCATGATAAAGAGGGAACAGAGAACAATTCTGAAATCTTATGCTTTCCTCTTGTTCGAGTTCCAATGCTTCTAATGATTTACCGGACATATATTTCTCTAAAAGGTCATCGTTTCCCTCTATTACCGTATCCCATTGTTCAGATTCGGTAAAGTTCGTCACACACATATTAGGATACAGTTCTACCTTCTGTTTGATTACAATTTCGGCAGAAAGTTTCTCTTTAATATCCTGATAAACCGTTGATAAATCAATTCCATTTTGGTCAATCTTATTGATAAAAAAGATTGTGGGAATCCCCATTTTCCTAAGTGCATGAAATAATATACGAGTTTGTGCTTGTACGCCATCTTTTGCAGAAATCAGTAGAATTGCCCCATCTAAAACTGATAATGAACGATATACTTCTGCTAAGAAATCCATATGTCCTGGCGTGTCTATGATGTTCACCTTCGTATTTTTCCACTGAAAAGAGGTTATCGCCGTCTGAATTGTAATTCCTCTCTGACGTTCTAAAAGCGTATTATCCGTTTTCGTTGTACCTCTGTCCACGCTTCCTAATTCTGTAATCGCTCCACTGTTATATAATAAGCTTTCTGTTAAGGTAGTTTTTCCCGCATCAACATGAGCTAAAACTCCAATATTAATAATTTTCATGTGATTTTCCTCCATTCAAAAACCCAAAAGGGCATAAAAAACTAAGCCCTCCTAAAAAAGGACATCTAATTATTTGTTCCCGCTATCAAATTGACAGTTTATTTAAGAATACCTTGCCGCATATTTATTAACTCCTTTTAAATAGTCACTTAAATAATAGCACGTAAGAGCATATTTGTAAAGGAATCTCCAATTTTTTATCAAAGAGAGTACGTGATTACAAAGTATCTGTAATCATGTACCAATATTTGTTATTTTACAATCTTCCAATTATCTTGTTTTTCTAATATCAACTCAAATTGCGAGATTTGGGTTGCCTTTGTTTCTTGATCTAAATATTTCACAGCGACATTCACGATTACTTGGTTATCTTTTCTGGTAAAGATAGGATTCACCAATTCCTCGAAAACATATTCCTTGTTAATCATAGGTAACACATGATTACTTACATAGTAAGTCAATTCTTTTTCTGTGGCGGTAGGATAGAGCTGGAAGAACGTTTCTAAAAAGCTAATGATTTCGTCCATCGTTTCTGTATCTACTGTATGGTCACTTTCTAGCTGTTTGGGTTGGTAGTCCGATTTTTGAGGTTTCTTACTCATTGTCGGATTTTTGATAATAACCATATTATCTGATTCATCTATATGGACAACCACATGAAAGCTAGACGATATAGTTTCCTTGTCTTTGTCTTCGGTAATAACTTGTTCAACAGAAAACAGTACCTCAAAGGTGTTCTCATTCACTTGAGAAACCTGCCACACCTGTATATCGTTCACACTAGAACTAGTAGGAATATCCTTACGAATCATTTCTTCATTTAATACCTGCAATTCTTCCGTCAAATAATGGGTCAATTTCTCATTTCGTTTATCAATGGCTTCTTGGGATTGTTGCCACGAAAAGTAGTCTTTCGCAAAGGATTTCACAAAACTTTCTACTTGGTTGGTATCGACAATCTGCTGTTTAATGATTTCTGTTTCACGGACAGTATGAGTGTCAATGGCAGTAAAATTTTTATAGATTCCAAATCCGACACTACCAATCAATAAAACCCATAAAACAAAGGTTAATTTCTTATGCGTGCCAACTTTAATCATCGGAACTTTTCTTTGCTTGCTCGGTTTTTTAGATTTCTTTGGTTTCTCCTTCTTTTCTTTTCGCTCGATTTTTATAATCATTTGATTCATTCCTTTCTTAGTTATGAATAACACGTCTAGCCCCAATCAGATGGTCTTGCCAATAACGACTGCTTAAGTCGCCATAACCGATTGGGTCGCCTGCATGATAAAAGCGATTTCCCTCTAAATATATCGCCACATGAGTCACATATGTGCCTGCATTATAGGTTGAATGAAAGAAGATAAGGTCGCCTGCTTGGGCTTCTTCCATAGAGATTTCTTGCGTAGCGTCATACTGATCTTGGGCGACACGAGGGAGAGAAATGCCAGCTTTGTCATACACCCATTGTATTAAGCCACTACAATCAAAAGAGGTGGTAGGCGACGCCCCTCCAAAGACATAGGGAAACCCTTCGTATTTCAAGGCTTCGTCCATAATGACTTGCACGGTTTCATCATCAAATTCTGTTGGGGAAGTGTCGGTTAGGTATTGTGAAACCAACTGAACATAAAACTGATTTCCATAGTTATATCGCCAACCACCATTCACAGGTATGGCTATGGGATTGGGATAGTCTGCTTTTTGACCACCCGACTTCTCTTTAGAAAACTGTTCGGCTAATTCATAGGTATATTTTTTCCCATGACTCCTCACATAATTTAAAAAGCCACCGCCATAATTATAAGATTGGATAACAGAATCTATATCCACTCCTTGTTGTTCTGCACTGGTTAATAATTCACTGAAATATTTAACCCCTTGTTTGATGGACTCTTCGGTACTCAAACTGTTGGGCGGTAAACCCAAAGATTCGGAACTTTGCATAACATCTTCTGCTGTACCGCCCGATTCCACTTGCATAATGGCTAAGATATAAGAAACATAGTCTTCAATCCCATATTCCTTACCATATTTTTCAATCAACGGACGGTGTGCCAACACTTCTGGTGAAACGGTCACACCGCCTTGTGAAATAGAAGAATCCTTGTTGTTTTCGCCACTGTCCGTATCATCTGCAAAGAAAATGACTAGGAATAATAAGAGAAAAAAGAAGAGAGAGAAGACCACACTACAAATCACTGTTATTTTTAGCTTCATGTTTGTTGTCCTCGCTTATCCGTTCTTTTATTTAGCTTCCTCTGATTGAATTGCTTCGGTGGTGTCTTTTGTTTTTGCTCTTTTTTCAATGGTCGCTGATGATTTTCACGTTTAGTGTTTTGTGACAAAACAGGCGTGACGGTTTGCTGACGCTTGCGAACATGCTGCTGGTTATTCTGAACAGGAGATGATGGGTTTTCTTTTCGTCTTTTTTCTTTTGCTTTATCCAGCTCCAAACGCTTTTGAGCAATGTTCTTTCGTTTTTGCTCCTGCTGGTTCATACGCTGTTGTTTGCGTTGAGCTTTGGTATCTGCCATAGATTGTTTAAAGTCTGTTACATTATGAGTGACATTCTCTTTTCCTTGATGAAGGGCATATTTGACATGGGTTGGTGTCGCCTGTATCTGTTGTTTAGCCTGCTTTCTTTTATTGACTAGACGATTTTTCGTGTCCAATACATGGGCTGTCTTTTCACCTAATCGTTGCCCGATACCGCCTTGTTGCTTTTTCACATTGGAAAGTGCTGTTTCTTTCTTTGGTGTAGTCCGTTCATTTTGACGAGTATGGTTAGCTTTATTGGTTTGATTCTGCTTTGTTGTCATTGTCTTTTGCTTCGTTGACCCTGCTTTTCCACGAAAAATCTTACTCATACTGCGTTGAAATCTTCTGGTTTGTCGATTCATCATTTGACGAGGTCTGCGAAACACTTGTCTGCCCATGTTTTGAGAGTCGTTGCTTTGTAAAGAGAATAGGCTCATTAAATCGCCCAGTTTAAAATAAATCCCTGCAAAGGTCACAATTTGTAAAAACATAATCATGAAAAAGGGAGAACTTGCTGACAGCGAATAAAGCATAGTGGAAATACTAAAGGCAACGGTAATAATCAAGGTAATACCAGCCCTTGTCATAATCACATTAAATAACTTGGTAATGGCATGCCTGCCCATGCCATCAAAACTCGGCAACATACTTAATAGGAAACTGATTGGCAAAAACATAGCGAAAATAATAAATAGCACTTGCGAAAAAATCATGATTCCTGTTAGAAGGAAAACAAAAATCGAGATACCAATATTGAATACAAACAAAAAGAAGACTGTTCCTAATCTGGAAATCGTCTTCGGTAGGGTTAAATAGGTATTGTCATGATCTTCAATTTCTTCAATCACTACATTTTCTCTATCTTCACCATTGTTTGTATCTGGACTGGTAGACAATAAACTTTCCACACGTTCTTCCCCTAACGCTTCTACATCAGTGGAGCCATATTGAAGCAATAGCCATGGTTGCTTTACTTGAACAGAGAATAAGCTGTCACGTATCATGTCCACACTGTCTTTCCCTTGACTATCCGTGTTAGGAAGAACAATTTTTGTCCCAATATTCAGACTGGCGGTACTGACATCTTTGGAAAAATCATTGATTTTCGCAATATAATCGGGTGCATACGCAATAAAGGAAGCCGATAGAATAAACACCACGACAAAGTTTAAAACAGCTCGTATCACTTTCGTCGTTTCTCGCTTAACCAATCCTGTATAGGCAACATAGATTCCAACAATGAGAATAAAAAGAAGGAGGAAACCGACATAAAACCCTGAACTGGAAAAGCCATTCGGTGTAATGCCTGCAATCGTCTGCATGTTTTCGCCAATTGCTTGGGATGTTTGACTAATGAAATCTAAGGCATAGGCTTCTTTGACCAAATAGCCTGTGGCGTTGGAAAGATAAA
Organism: Peptostreptococcus russellii; assembly: GCF_003012055.1. GTDB lineage: Bacteria > Bacillota > Clostridia > Peptostreptococcales > Peptostreptococcaceae > Peptostreptococcus > Peptostreptococcus russellii. The sequence continues at coordinate 72,580 of NZ_JYGE01000001.1, forward strand.
GAGAAATCGTCCAAATGAAATTGGTAATGGCATACAGTCCATACATCACTGATTGCCCTATGCCGTCACTCCAATTCCACGGCAGCCAGCCCCAGCTATTGTCCACATAATAATCAAGCTGATAATGATTTAAACCATACTTGGAATACTCGTTGCTTGTATCAATGGTTTCATCAACTAAGCCTGTTGCTTGTACTGCATTGCCCAGCGTGCCTAATAAAAGTAAAATAACGCCCACACAAAGGAGCGTTATCCAACTATAGTGAAGAAATTTCTTTTGTTTTTGTGTCATTTTTCCCCCTCATTTCGCACAGGCGGTCTGGTATCAAAGGCATGAAGCAACTCTTCAAAAATCGGGTGAAACTGCATAACCCCTACACGACCATAGATGTCTGAAACTAAACATTGTCCATTTTCTAATTCACGTAAGCGTTTCTGATTGTTTTCATCTTCCTTGTCCACGCCAAAAAATTCTAAGGTCTTTTTGATTTCCACTAGGTCAGTGGAACGAAAGGCGAATTTCAAGCCAATATTATTCTTCATCTTTTCATCTAGTAAATCGTCGGCGTTTTGAGTAACGAAATAGACCCCTGCATTCATGGCACGCCCTGCCCGAACTAAACGCATAGATAGAGCTTTTCCTTGTGCCACTTGTAAAAAACTCCAAGCTTCATCAAGGTCAACAATTTTAAAAATGGAACGGTCAGAGTGGATAAAGTCTAAAGCAAAGGTACTAATGACAATCAGCATTGCCACACTTAATAATTCCATGGTGGTGTATTCTTCAAAAGAGCTATTGGAATCGGGTAAGACCAAATCTGCCACTTGAATAATATTGAGTTGTTTTTCCAAGCTAATGGATTGGGTGACATTGCCATCACTGAATAACAGATGGGCAAAATCATAATCGACAAAGCTTTCGATATGGTCAGCAATACTATTGCTGATGGGTGTATCTTCTTTTCGCAATTCATCAATTACCAATAACAACCCTCGTTGTTCGCTTTGAGTGACACTCCGAATCGCTTTACGCAGGACAGGAAACTTCTCGCTATCTCGGCTGGAAATGCCTGTTAAGAACGTGAGAATATCAATGGCTAGGCTTTCTGAATCTTTCGGGAGTTTTAAGATCACATAAGGGTCAAGTAACCCTTTATTGTCGTTCTCACTCGTGAGATTAACGATATTGATTTCATGGGCAATATCAGGTAAGGTTTCTTTCCATTTGCCACGTTCAGCTTTTGGGTCTACAATGATTGCCTGTCCGCCAAAGAGTACCGAATAATAGACCAGCATATTGTTAGAGAATGATTTTCCGCCACCTAATGAACCAATAAAAGCAGACGCTAACGCATTCGTCACAGAGCCTTTAATTCCTTGACTTGCAAGGCTGGGTTGGAGATAAATATTTCTGCCTGTATCGAGATTGTAACCGACGTAAATACCAGAATTTTCACCAAGCATTTGTGTAGCTCCGAAACCAAGACCAGCCAAAAAATCCGACGTGACATATTGAATATAGTCATTGATATATCGCTTGCTTGAGGGAATAAATTCATTATGCAAGCCTAGCATATCGCCAAAAGGTCGTACTAATTTGATAGACAAATCATCATAAAAATCTTTTACTTCATCACAACGTTGTTTCAACTCGTCCAGATTTTTTGCCGATACCCGTACCACATAGCTTAGTTTGTACATGGATTCTTTGGTTTGGTCTAGGTTGGTTTCTAATTCGTCGACAGATTCTAAAGCGTCCACCACATTGGTACTGGTTTCATTGTCGCTTTCCCATGCGTGACTATCCAAGTCTTTCAATTCTTTCTTTTTGTTGCGAACGGTAGACAGAGCTTTTTTATTAGCAACAATTTCAACATTCATGCTGGTATCAATCGGGAAAGTGAACTGTTGTTGCTGGTAATAAAAAATCTCACTATTGGGGAAATCCAATTCGCCGACGATACTGTTAATCGTAAAATACGCCACATAAGTGGTAGTATCTTCCTGTTCCATCCGTAAGTAGCGTTGCTTTTCTTCGATTAAACAGCGAGTGGGTTTAATAATATCGTATTTCTTTACCAACACTTTTTTATCTTCATATCGTTTGGGTAAATGGTAGTCGTAGTCATCAAAAGGAATCCCTGTTTGACCGTAAAGGTGGGCAATGATATACCCAAAATCATCTTTCCCCAATGGGCGAATGTGAAAGCGTCTGGATAATTTACTTTCTAATAACTGTTCCATTTTAGAAAAGCGTTCGATTTCTGACATAGGCATAGAAACAAAATCGCCCATCAACTTGTGATTCACGCCATGAAAGAATTCCGCAAATGCTTTTTGAATGTCTTTGCCAATATTTTTGACCGATACTTCCTGTTCATTCAGCAAGAGTTTAAAACCAATAAAAAAGCGATAGTCCACTTGATTGTCACCAATCATAGAAACTAACGCTTCGGTCTGTTCATCTATTTTTTCGTAAGCTATCTCTTTTAATCGTCCAGTGATTTCTTTTTTCGATTGTTCCTGTGTCGCTCGAATACTTGATTCGGTTGCTAGTTGCAGGGCATGAATCTTACCATCACGATTTTGGGCAATCAATTGACGGAAATTATCATGAACTTGAACTTTTTCATCGGAACTTAAAAAACTGTAATTATAGGGAATTAATTCATAATAAGCAAATACTTCGCCATCATGATTAAATACGAGATTATCTTCGATATATTTAATGGGGTGTGCCATTTAATTGTTCACTCCTTACAATCGTGATTGATTCATTCATTTTTTCTTTATTTAATCGTATTTGTTTGCCAGCATAGGTTATTTTAGGGCGTAGAGCATAGGTAATAATAGATTTTAAAAATCCATAGGGTTTCTTCCCGTCAAAGGTTTTTTGACACATGAACCAAGTGAGGACAACGGGAATCCCTAAGTATTTGAGTAGTGCTCCGTCAATCAAGGAAAGTGGTGGTAAACTGCCAAAGATTATAACGACAAACAAAGAAACGATAAACCATGTCATTTGTGTAAAGGTTATGGGAAAAGGGAGTTGTAAATCATTAATTGCATAAATCACTTTTTCTACTGACCAAATACTGGTGTAACTTCTTATTTTTTTCATGTCTTCACGTCCTTTCCGTAAAAATAGAAAAAGAGCAATCAAAATAGGTGATTGCTCTATAAAATAATAATTATTTTGTGACTTTTAATTGTTGAAAAATAGTTATTCTGAGTAAATCATCTAAAAGACAGCAGGTATGAAGTAATACCCAATTTAATCTACTGTATTCTGTATAGTCAAAATGAAAGTGTTTCATAAATTTTTGAGCGAATTTTTCTGCTTTTTCGTTAAAACCTTTGAAATCACCATGTCCGATTTTATTTCTCATTTGTCTTAATAATTTTGCTACTTCACTCGAAACCTCTCCATATTTCTTATCAAGATAAGGTATTAGTAATTTGTCAATTTCATTTGTATTCTGATTTGGTTTTAATAATACAAGTTCTAACAAAGTAAAAGTCTTTAAATAATGATTTTGATTATAACTATTATCACTATATATCCCGTTCATAATATAATCTAATTTGTAATAATCGTTTTCCGATTTTAGTATAGAATCAATTCGGTTGCCCATTTTTTTAAGTTCCGTAATGTAGTCGTCTGTAGTCCTGCACCCTTTAAAGTTTGAATCAATTCTAAAACTTAGATTTGATAATATCCTAGTATGCTCTTTAGGATTCATATTACTTGTATAAATGCAGTTCATATGAATACCATTTTGTATATCATGATTTACAAAGTTACTAAAATACATCACTTTTTCAGCGTAATCCTCTTCACAAAAACGACCATCAAAGCAATTGCTTGTCCAATCAAAAAAAGGCATATCCTGATATTCATAGTCAAAGAATAGACATATCATATTATCAACAAGGCATTGAAGACATGACTCAATAGAATCTAAATTATATTTTGTATAGTCTTCAACATTGGCGTGAACGATTTCTTTCAAATAAGATATAGAATATTCTGTTTGAAATGTTTTACCATACCTTTTCAAATTATCTGCCATGTCAACTTTTTGTTGTCGAATTTCTTGTAACATGTCTTCTATAATGCTTTCCTTCCAGTCATCAGAAACATTAGATATATATAGTTTCAATTTATCTGACAATTTTATTTTTGTTATTTTCCCATAAACATCTATTATTACCAATTGAACAATCCTCCTTAATTCAGAATGTATAAAATTATTATAGCAGTATTGCTAGTTTAGAGTAATCCATGTTAATTAGAATACTCAAATACTCCATGAGAGGTGATAAGATAATTTCCCTCTATTTCCATATCACGTCCCAAAGCTTGATAATCAATATAATTTTGTAAATTAGAAGGTACTTCACCAAGCTGTCCTGTTTCTTCCACGTAATAACGGGCGACATCTTCCATCGAATCACAATCACTATAACAATGAATATTCTCTTTGTTTTCCAGTAATTCTTCCAAGCTACTAAACCACATGCCTTGAATTTCTTTGAGTTCATTATAAATAGGTGTACCTTCGATTTCTTGAATGGCTTCACATAGACGGTTGATTTCACTAATCGGCGTGTATTCGTCCACATCAAAAGGAAGCTCAAAATCATGTATGGCGTATTCTTCGTAGTTCTCATTTAAACCGATTCTTTCTGCCATTTCTTCCTCATCAATTGGTGGAGTAAACCATGATCCAACTAATTCACCTTCATTATACCGTCCCAAATTTGCCACATAGACTTTCAATTCCAATTCTTATCACATCCTTTTTATAAAATATAGTCAAAAAAAAAGTAGCAATCAGTTAATGACGCTACTTATCAAGGTATCCGCTAATATAATCTGTAACTGTACTTGAAATACCTATTATTAGTTTTGCTTCTCTCTTTCCAATAATATTTGTATTAGGATGTGCAAGTGAATGCCTATTTCTTGCTTCATTAAGAGAGCTAATCATTCCATTTGATGACCTTATCGTTGTCTTCACTATATCAGCAAGTTCAGTAGGTTGAATTTCTTTTTCAATTAATTGTTGTATCCTACTATATAATTTAGATAGATTTTCGTCTCTAGGAACTGTAATTTCATATTTTTTTAGTATTTCAATTAAATATCCATGAAAAGCAGTGTGAACTCTGTCAAAGGCACGTTGATATTCACCATTACTCATGAAAGACTCAGCGTCTTCAATAGCTTGTGAAATCACATCACTAATTTTCAACTGACTAAAGTTAATTACTTCGTAATTCTCTGGAAGTGGTACTAAAATAGTATCCACTAATACATTATCACCTTGTTTATCATATATGGAGCTTGCTGTCTGGGTAAGCAAATCTTTATGACTTTCAAAAAAGTCTAAATCATCAAAAGGAGCTCTTATTTTAAGATAGGTGCAAAGCGTATTCCAATCCCTTTTGTATCCTTTATAATAAGTAAACTCGTTAGTCTCATCTAAAGTTACCTCTGATATTTTCATTTTAGAAACAATCTCGTTACCTCCTTCATAATAATTTGAAGAGCTCTTTCTTTCTAATGTTTTAATTAAAAGAGATTTAAATTGATCATTTGTAAACATATTCATGGATCCTTTCATAACAAAATATATACTTCCTATTTTATCATGAAAAATATCTGTTAAGCACCAATGATTCGGTTAAATAAGTTTAATAACACATCTTTCACGCCAGCTGCATTGAACACAAGTCCGACGGCGATTAAAGCAATAATCAAAAAGCCAATAAGTTTTGAAAATTCTCGTTTAAAACCTAAAAACAGTCCAATGACGACAATCGCTAACAATACCAATGACTGTGCATTATCCAAGAACCAGTTGTACAAATTCTGCCCAAAATTCATGTGATTGTCCTCCTTTCCTTAAGATATTTTTCTCGATAGTAGATATAGCTTTTTACACGCTTTAATAATTGAAAAGGAGTTAAATGCTCTCCATAAACAGTTATTCGACTGGTATAATTCTTATAAAATCTCACTTTGTAAAAATCATAGGTATAGATGGTATCACCAGCTTGCCGTTTTCCCTCAATAATGAGAGACGTATATTTCCCTGTATTTTGTATATACGCTTGAAACCCTAACTTCTTTAATTCTTCTGTTAAGAGGCTCATGTAATCAAATCCTCCATGCCTAGATGTTGTTGTTCAATTAATTTCTCATGTTTTTCTGTCAGTTTGGCTTCATGAATCATGGTGGAAATAATGGTTGTACCGTTGAGAATATCTAAAATGCTTGCGACTTTTAATGTAGGGGCGACTTGATGATGTAACCAGTTCAATGTTCGTTCAAAAGAATAAGGTTCTGGCTGTATGGTTAGGCGTAATGCTCCACGATTTTTGCCGATAAACCATTCCCAGCGTTCATTGGTTTGCCAATCACTCCGTCGCTTGGTTTCGTCCTTATCGGCAAAGCGAATATAACGATTGATAATCTCAAACGCTGTTTTTTCTGCATTTTGATGTTCCAACAAATCTTTCATGGCTTGAGTGGCTCTGTCGTTTTTCAAACGAATTTCAAAGCGATTCTTTACTTCTGCGTCTTCTAAGGCAATATCATTTTTCACGTATTGCTCATAATCTTTCTCATATATACAGAAATAGACTTCGCTTTTTAATGAGCCAATATAAAGGGTGTTTCCCATGTCCGGTTTTTCATCACGGTGAACCAATTCACCACTGCGATAATTTTTAAAGCTCCGAAAGACGGAAATACATTCTTCCTGTTTACATTTCTTTGCCAATTCTGGAATATTCAAAATCCCTGTTTTATCGTTGATGGCTAAATCCAAGCGTTTGAAAATACCTTTATGTTCCATGCAATCTTGAAAGAAACCATACCAGCTCCGATGTTGAGCCAATAGAAAGTTTTCAAATTGCCGACAGCCTTTTCCTTTCAGTTCTAATAAAACCCCTTTACTTACATCATGAGAGACTAGGACAACAATATCACCGAAACGATAGTGTTCGGGATAAGAATAATAGCCAAAGTCTTCGTGTAGCATATAATCCATATTCAAGCGTAAAACCTCACCGATAATTTGAGACACATCATTGGTAGGGAATCGAATCCGTACATAGTCGAATAACATCTCCAATGGGTTATCGGGATTGAAGCGTTCCAAAGCGTTCAGTAAATCTTCTTTCACCTGTTGAGTAGGGACTGCCTTGCCTGTTTCAATATCCGATAGGTAAGGTCTGGTAATATGAGAAGCAACCGCCAGTTTATTTTGAGAAACGCCATAAGCCAGTCGCTTTTCTTTCAATTCCTTAATCCAAATTTTTTCGTTTTCCATTCGCAAACCTCCAATCTAAAAAAGATGTAAACTATGACCCTTGAGTTTACATCTTTCCTATTTTCCGCAATTCCTTGTACCATCAACATTGGTTGATGAGAATTGCCTGTTTTCAGTTGTATTTGTGCCCCCCTGTTAGGTAGAGGGGGCTAAAGGATTGGCGTGGCTAACGCCACACCAATCAAAGCAAGTCTGAACCTGTACCTTTCACTTCGTGCGGTACAGGCTCAGATTGCTTTTTTTGAATGACTTTTCCTATTTCTCCTAAGAAATCATACCTTTTTGGTACAAGGGGTGTATAAAACTCACTAATCACACTTTTTCCTGTATCCACATAACCTCTTCCCTTGATGGGTTTTAAGAAAAATTGTTTTTGTGTATCGCTTCCAAACATCATACCGAAGCCCATTTCAGACATACGACCCAAAGCCACACGGAAGTTAAAGTTATCTCGAATACCATCACTAAAATATTTTGCGTCTGGACGCTGACAGGCAAGAATTAAAAAGAAGCCTGCTTGTCGTCCGAGCATAACAATTTGTTTGAGTTTATTCATAACTTGTGCACTATCACGACCTAACATATCCATCATCGCCACATATTCATCAAAAATCAGGAAGTTCGCAGGTAGACCAAGATACGCATAATTTTCTCCTGTTTTGTAGTTCGGGTGTTGCTTCATGGTTTCACTACGGGCAATCATATCGTCGTAAAATTGACTAATACATGCCAGCATATCGTCTTTACGGTAATAGACATTATCTATGACCGCTCCTAAGTCTGCCAAATCAGCATTTTTAGGGTCGAGAATATAAAGCTTCGCATTTGTATGCAGGAGAGATTCAATCAATGTGAGAATAAAATAGGATTTTCCACTACCCGTGCCCCCAGCAATTAACATGTGAGGGAGAGAATCAAACTCCCAATAGACCGATTCCATCAATTTGACACGTCCATCTTGAGCTACCACATCTTCAATGCCAATTCGATTGCCAATGGTGTCATAAAGTAGAACATACTCTACATAAGAATCTTTCAACGTTTTTTCCACTAATTCACAATACAAGCCTGTTTCTAGTTTGTTTTCTAAGTGCAAGAGCTGATCTTGATATTTCCCTAAAGTGATTTCTACATGAATATGGATCAGTCCATCTTTCATTCGGTAATACATTTTAGGAAAATGGCGGATTCGTTGTTTGGTTTTCTTGCTGGATAAGTCTTTAAAGAATCCCTCTGATTGAGTTTCTTCGGCTTCATACCAATGGTTTTCTAAAATCATACGAGCTAACTTTTGACGGTGCTCTAACTGTTTTATAGAATCTATGCGATAGTGATAATAGAGCCAGCTGATGAGTCCGCATACAAAAAAAGCAGTGAGAATACTGCTCCAAAAGTATGGCGTATGCAGTTGATAGAAAAATGTATCTAACTGAACTGTTTGCCAATTCACCGATTGTAACGTTCTCCAATGAAAAGGGAGTAGAACGACTAGAAAAACTATCAGCAATGAAATCAGCACAAAATGATAGACCAAGTCCTTATCGTTGGCTTTGATTCGCTTTCCTCTGTCATGAAGCAATGGCATAAAAATCCTCCTTTCCATCTATCAAAATAATTGTGTATTGTAGATACGAGCCTGTTTATCAAAAGTTGGTTGAGAAATGGCTTCATATTTCCGATAAGCGATTCGCTTTTCAAAGCGTAAATCTTTTTCTTTCGGATAATAATGACGTCGATAGAGCGTGTGTCCTAACAGTTTTTTCGCTTCTTTTGTCAACGGATAGAGATAGCGAAACATGCGTCCATTGATTTTCTCAATCCCTTTGTATTCGCAAAATGCCTGGGAAAGCCAATGCTTTTTCTCTACCTGTTCAAAACGAGCATTTTCCTCTAATAAAAGGCGAGCACTTCGAGGGTGTATCTTTTCCCATGACTGTTTATCACGATAGACACTTGTCTTGAAATACCCGCAGTAAAAGAAGTTGGACGCTTGATAGACATAGCCACATTTTCCCTCAATTCCATCTGCCAATGTATATAAAAAATGACAGTCCGTATGTTCTTTCAACCACTTAATTAGAGCTGAAAGAGCTTGACTGCCAAAATAATTGGTTTGATTCATTTCTGGAAGAAAACACATCTTTCCAATTTCTAAATAATCTGTGGTTTGAAGGGAACTGTCGGGAAAGAGTTTGCGTATGGTTTGTAGGGGTTGCGTACCCCAGCCTAATTCCACAACGCCTAATAATTTTTCTTCTGAAAAAATCCCTAGAAAGTATTTACACAATCTAGGGAGTATCTTTGAATAATGGTATTGCCGAATAAAAGAAATGGCTTCATCTTTCGGAATTTCTTTCAAAATCAATGGTGTGTTTGTCATAAGCAACACCTATTTTTCACTTTCGGACGCTTCTTTTTTATATTTCTGATGAGGTTTTGTCTGTCCTTTTAATACAAGATCGTCTGCTTTCACGTACCAATCAACGTCTGCCCCTCGAAAAGTAGCCGTCGCTACGGTATCTGCCACAGGATTGATTAATTCCACTTCTGCGTTGTAGTCAAATTCTTTCAAAGGAACAGAAGCGGGGATACTGACTTGTATCATGCGTCCTTGTCCTTTTGATTTTAAGTCATAGGTACGTTCTTTAATTTCTTCGGAAACCGAACCATCTTCATTTTGAATACGAACCTCACGACGTAAAGCGGAAAATTTCAATGTGCCAAATGTCTGGTCTTTTTCAATCACAATACCTTCTGCTAATCTCATATTTTTTCACCTTTCCTTTCTTAAGCTTTCACCATATCGTCTGCGTGCATAATGTAATTGGTAAATCCTCTATTGCCAATTTTATAACCTTCTGCGGTAATACGTGGGTTGATGAGTCTGACTTTTTCGTCGGATTCAAAATGTTTCTCGCCAGCTTCGGAGGGAAGAATGACAACAATATCATCTGCTCGTTGAATCGTTGAGTATAAATTGTAGCTACGAGAGAGAATAGTTGGTCTGCCATTGACTCGACGTTGTTCAATATTCCCTTCACCAGCATATTCTAATTGACCAAATGTTTTTTCCATATTGGGAATGACATATTTAAGTTCCATATTTTTACCTATCCTTTCTGTTTTTATGTTTGAATGAATCTTATTTGTGTGATGGTTTTAAAGGGGGGAGAGCGACCTTTTGATTCTTGATTTTTTATTTTCATAAGTTCACTTCCTTTCAAAATTGGGTAAAAAAATAGACGCTCCGTACTGAGCGTCCGATTCCTACTATATTTAAAACAACGACTACCTAGGTATTTTAAATATTATAATCAAATTCTATTTTATCTAATAATTGAGTGGGATAAAGCAAGTCTCCTTTACTCGTAAAATAACCCACCTCTGAGAAAAGAAATAAATTATTTTTTGCTCTTGAACAAATTACGTATAGTAGTTTTCTCGCTGAACTAATTCCTTTATCAGAAACATTAAAAATTTCATTCCAATGAGGAATTTTCCCGTTTAGAAGATTAATAGCGATAACAGTATCATACTCATTTCCTTTAACTTTATGTGCTGTAGTAAGTGTGATACCATCTCGAGATTTAAACATCTTCTTAAAACTAGATACACTACTAGATAATGAATTATTTTTTATCCGATCTTCTACTTCGTTAATAAAAAATAGATAGTGCTTAAAAATAGACGGGTAATTTTTCTCGTCAATATTAAGATTAACAAATATATGTTTGGTAACAAATTTGTATAAATCAACACCGTTGTCGTCTCCACTATACATTCTTTTCACACTGTTTATTAGCTGTAATAAATCTAAGTCAATAAAATAATCTTTAACTTCTATTCCAAATTCATTTTTTAATATAATTAAAATATCGTTTGCAATTAGCTTTCTTCTTCGAACCTTTTCACCTGATTCAGTAAAGTACAAAATTGCTAACTTGAAAAATAAACTATGATTATTTACCTTAATTGGTGATATATTTATAGCATCAAAATTGCAATACGGTAATTCTTTCTTTAAATACTCACCCAGTGAAAACAGAGGATAGTGTTGAGGAGCAAGTACACAAATATCTTTTTCATGAATGCCGCTTTCAATCTTTTCCTTTATTATATTTTTTATTATGTTGGGTAAATCCTCCTTAGTAACTTTGCAATCATAACTTATAAAACCACGGTCGTTTTTATTATTCCCTCTGCTTTCAATCTCGTAAGGACAACTCTGAAAATTAGAGTAGAAGTCTACTAATCTCTGATTAGACCTGTAACAGCCATGTAGCGTCTTTGATTGAAAAGTGTGACTAGTTAGCATTTCTAGTTCTTCAACTGATTTAGCTATACCATCTAATGATCCATAAATTGCTTGGTCAATATCTCCAACAAACATTGACTGAATTTGAGGGTTGTTTTGAAGTAATTTAGCTATTACATTGTATTGTAATTCTCTAGTATCTTGAAATTCATCCACATAAATCGCCCTTATATTACTAGCAATATTACGTGCAACGTTACTGTTTACAGTTAAAATTTTATACGCTACTAGTAAAATCATATCAAAATCAATTTCTTTATTTTTTTCCAACATAGTGTGATACATTTCAGAAACTTGAGTATACTGAACTTCATTAATTTTAAAATCATGAGAAAGTGACAAATCAATTTTGTTCAGTTCATACGTTTTGAGATTTAAATTCAGCATATTATTAATTTGGCTGACGTAAGCTCTTTGAGTATAATCATCAATAATTGTAAATCCTTTTGATACTCTTGAGAGATTCATTTTAAAAGGATAAATAATAAATTCAAGACAAAACTGATGTATTGTCCCCACCCAAATATTAATATCATCATCTATACTAAGTAAACTTAGGCGTTCCTTAATTTCTTCAGCAGCTCTATTAGTGTATGTGATAGCAATTATTCTTTTTAGTGATCCATCGTGTTTAATTGCTTGGTAAGCAATTTTCCTTGTAAGTACCCTTGTTTTCCCACTCCCAGGACATGCATTTACATAAAGGTTATCTTCACTTTCCACAACATCTTTTTGTTCTAAATTTAAATCATTTACGATTTTTTCGAAGATATTTGTCATTTTGAAACCTCAGCATAAAGTATTTTTGTGTAATTTTCTATCTGATTGATTAGATACACAACATCCTCATCTTTACCAAAGTACTCTAATAAAGAAATTATTGCTATATTCAAATCAGCTGTATCACTTGTTTTTAAACTAGCTGATAAAGCTGACAATTCTGTAGTTTCCTCGTACAAGTCGATTGTATGGAGTAGAATTTTTTTATAAATTGAGAGATCTACTATTTCCTGACATGCAAAAGCAATAGCATTAAGAATATACTTAGGAATTTTGATTAAAAAGTCAATTTTTTCACCTAACTCAATTGCAAACCACCCCTTACCAACATGATTGGCTAGTTTTAACATCGCTAAATTTCTTTCTAAATATTGTTCACTTTGTATTTCTTCTTTATAAGCAGTTATTGTTTTTTTATCTTTGAATGCGTCATCTATAATTGGACTGACATAAGTTAGAATATTTTCTTTATTCACATCTAAAAACTCAATTTCAAATGTTGTATTAGCATAAAAACAATTAACCCAATTGTTTTCATTAAAAAGGGAGGATAATTTTTCTTTTCTTGCTTGACCTTTCTCTTGTGCAGTGCTTTTATACAATCGATGTTCTGATGGGATTGCCTGTTCATCTAAATCAGTTACAATAGCACACTTTCTCTGTATTCTATCATCGTCAAACAAGCTAGCGATATATTCAAACGAAGTACTACCAACATTAATCAAACCTATTCCAAGTTCGTCTAAGTTTATACCAAATAATTTTTTTACTATTTGAGGAATAAGTATTTCTTCAGCATCTCCTTCAACTAAGATAACACCTTTAGAAAAAAGCAATCCATTTCTTTTAACATCTAAATATCTCTCTACTGCGTTTATTAGATTTAGATTGTTCTTTTTTAACTTTTCTTTAGCAAATGAGTTCAGATTATTTGCTGGATTCATAACGATAGATTTGCCATTAAACGATTTTAATACATTCATCCGAGATATTTCAGACACTTCAGCTAAATGTACAGAATGTGTGGTCATGAGAATCTGAGTATAGTTTTTTTGAAGATTTAATCCTTCGAACAGAGTTTTTTGAATATGATGATGAATATGAGCTTCTGGTTCTTCAATCAACATAATATTAAGTAGTTCTCTTGAACGACACGCTTCAAATTCGACTATTTTCAAAGCTAAATAAATCATATTTAGATGTCCTAACCCTAGTAAGTCTAAGTCGATATTTTGTTCTGGCTTCATTGAAAGAAATTTTGCTAAAGAACCCATATCATCTGACATAGTTGAGGAAAGAAGAAGATTAGGAGAATACACTGAACCAATTATGCTATTTAGTTGCCGATTAATATTTTCGCCAATTTTCCTAATTTCAGGAACACTGGTAATAGTCTCATTTAATTGCTGTATAATTGTTTTTAATGACTCAACATTATCTGATGATATTTTTGATTCAATTGTTTCCATGATTCTTTTGACAGGGTTTCGATTGTTTTTCATTTCTCTAAGAACATCTCGAAGAGCGTCAACATAAACAACCGAAATATGCTTGAAAATATCTGACATGTCAATTCTTGAGCCCAAAAGAGCTTCATCGTCTTCTTCAGGATTACTAGCTATATTGTCATTGAGTCTTCCTACCAATTTATCATAATTTTCATTGATACAGAAATTTAGATTTGATTTAGATGTGTAGTAAAATTCATAGTCGGATAGACGAATAGAATTTCTAAATTCGTTAAATTGATGAGAGTCTAATTCAGTGGAAATATCAAATAATTGCTTTCTAATAGCTTTGTTAGGTCTAATAAATAGAGAAATACTACCTACACCTTTATCTGCATTTGAAATCAATTCTTCTAAGATTGTTTGACTTTCAGAATTTAAAGAAATGGAAGCACAAATCTCATTGTCAAATTCTTCTTCGCTGATTCCTTCAAATGTCGCAGAGATAATAATCCAATGCCCTTGCCACCCATTTTGAATTCCATGAAAAAAATCTGATTCTTTCAGTGTTTTACTACTATAGTAATAACTATCATCTAATAAGATTCTCAATGCAGTAAGAGCATTGGTTTTCCCTGAATCATTCTCACCTATAATAGTATTTGTCTCATTATCGAATCGAAAGATTTCGGATTCATAATTTCTAAAATTTCGAATTTGAAGAGTAGATATAAACATAAGCAGATCTCCTAACTATTTAATTAATATGATTATATAGTAAGTTTATCATAAATTATGTTAGTAAAAGTTCTCATTATAAGGGAGCGTCAATAATTTTGTGTAAATGATTCTTCCCTACTGCAGATTGTTTCTAATTCTCAATCAGTTGGCTTAGCATTTGTTCAAGTTCGCCTTCGGCCTGTTGAAAGCCTTTATGACTGCGACCTAGGAATTTTTGGTTGTAAGTATCAAAAGACGAGACTAAGAAACGTTCCATCGACTCTTCGTTTTGGAACTGTTCCTTGCGGTGGCTGTATTTCTTGATTTGCTTATTAAAGGATTCAATCAAGTTCGTAGAATAAATACTCTTGCGTATGGCCAAGGGGAAATCATAGAAAGTGAGCAAGTGATCGTTCGAAAGAATCGATTCAACCACTTTTGGATAGCTGGTTTTCCTTTTTTCCGCAAAAGCACCACGTGCTTCCAACGCCACCTCTTTAGATGAGGCTTGATACACCATTTTAAAATCATCACAGACTTCCTTACGATCATCGACACGCACTTTGTGACTGATATTACGGGAAACGTGTACACAACAATGTTGAAAACGAGCTTTGGGATAGAACCGACTAATCGCTCCTACCATCCCCTTTAAGCCATCCGTGATGAACAGGAGGACATTTTTCAAACCGCGCTCTTGAAGGTCCAATAAAATTTCCTCCCAAATCGTGATGGATTCAGTCGGTGCAATCGCATAGCTCAATACTTCCTTTGATCCGTCCGGGCGAATGCCAACTGCGATATGAATAGCTTCCTTGGCGACGGTTTTCCGCTTTAACGGAATATACGTTGCGTCCATATAAATAGCAGCATAACGGTCATGAAGCTCCCGCCCTTTAAACGCCGTTACCTCTTCTGTAAATGATTTTGTTATATTGGACATGGTTTGGGGCGTGTAGTAATGCCCATACATTTTCTCAATCAAGTCTGCGATTTCCGACATGGTAATACCTTTTCGGAAGAGGTGAATGACGGTCTCCTCTAACGTGTCATTCGTCCGTCTATAAGCAGGAACAGTCTGTTGCTTGAACTCACCATTGCGGTCGCGCGGAATCTGGAGATGAAGTTCCCCATACTCGGTCTTGACCGTACGGTCATAGGAGCCGTTACGAGAATTACCCGTGTTAAAACCAATGCGATCATACTTTTCGTAATCTAGGAAAGCCGTTAACTCCGTTTTGAGAAGCGTATTGACTGCTTTCTCCAAATGGACACGGAATAATTCATTCAAATCGCCTTTGTTCGCTAGAGTCTTTAGAATTTCTGTAGTAAAATCGTTCATAGGGAAGTCCTCTCTTCTGTGAATGTGTTGTGGTAACTCTATTCTACAGAAGGGACTTCCTTTTTTCTATTTACACAAAATATTTTACACTCTCCATTATAACAATTGGGTTAAAAAGAAAATAGATAGTATTCTACCTCATATTTATTTGAAAGTAATATATAAAAGACGTTCAAATTCGAACGCCTCTCGTTAACCAAATATTGGATTCAGAATCTAGTTTTCATATATAAACAGAGTATGATTAGGTGCAAAAATTGCACTTTTATTGCACTTTTATTTTTATTTATAGTGTTTTACTGTTCTGTATATTGTTTTAACTCCCTTGATAGTATCGCATTCTGTTTTATACACTTTACGTTGAAAACAGAGTGGGAGTAGTTAAAAACAAACAAGAAAACCCATAAAACCAATGTTTGTAAATCTTTGAAATTCTCAACTGGAACGAAATTGGGTAAAAAAGTTTTTTAGAATAACTTCATAAATAGTGCCTAGTGGCTTACGAATAGAAACACCATAGAGATCTGAATAAGATTCTATGGTGTTTTTTGGTGTGTGTATTTATTTTTAAATCTAAACAGATTTCTAAAGGTATCGAATTCGATACGGTTAAAACTTGGGTTAAAATAATTGGATTATATACTTAGTATTGAATTGTTTTTAAACTAGTCGATTTCGACCAGTTTAAAATGAGGCTATACATTTATAGTGTAATAATTATTTTTTAAACCTAGACTTTTTAGGATAAGACAATTTCCAATTACTAAGTCCTACCTGCACCATGAAATGGCTATGGGAAGCAAAAAAGCTGTGTTTAAAGGGATTAGAGTTCATGATTTAAGGCATTCCCATGTATCTTTATTAATTGAATTAGGATATTCAGCAATAGCTATAGCATATCTATAGGTCATGAATCCATCGATATAACCTATAGATATGCTCATTTATTCCCAAGCAAACAAAATGATATGGCTAACTCCCTATCCACTATAAGAAAAAGCAACTTAGATGATGAATGGGAAAAATTATTGGAGGATGAAGATGAGTAAGGAAATAAAAAAACAAGTTAAAAGAAAGAGAAATAAGATAATTTCTTTTAGGGCAACAGAAAAAGAAGCTGACCTATTAGATAAGAAAGTAGAGATAAGTGGACTCTCCAAACAAGACTATATTATTAGTTCATTAACTGCCTCTACTGTGTCTATTAAAGCTGATTATAGACTTGAAGATAAATTTACTCTAGAAATATTTAGACTAGCAAAAGTTGTAAAGAAATATGGAAGATTGGAAGAGGGAGACCAAGAGATTTTAAGGTTTTTAATAGAAATTTACTATGAAATCAAAAAAGAAAAAAGCCTTTAGCACAAAGGCCAAAGGCACACCCCATATGGAATGTTTCTACCAAATTCATTTTACCATATGGGGTCTGTTTTGAACAGCATAAGGAGGTAAAAAGAATGGAAAAATATAAATATCTACCAGAAGAAATGAAAAAAAGAAAAAGATTTGTAGGTTGGAGAAAGGAAGAATTAAATGGTAAAGTAGCCAAGCTTCCCTTTTCCCTAATTGATGGAAAAGCTAATGATTGGAATCATCCAGAGCGATGGATAGCTTTTAATGAAGCTAAGACTATGAATGAGCCTCTAGGCTTTGTTTTAGTGGAGGAAGATAGGGTTATCTGTATAGACTTAGACCATGCAATTCAAGATGGAAAGCTAACTTCTATGGCAAAAAAAATTATAGAGAGTTTTACAGGGACATATATGGAGTTATCCCAATCAGGCCAGGGAATCCATATTTTTGTCCAAGGGACTATTCCAGATAATCTTAACTTATCAAGTAGAGGAATTGAGATATACAAGAAAAATAGATATATAGCTCTTACAGGAAATATAGGAGATGGATCCCTCTTTCCTAGAAGTAATAAACTTTTAGAAAAAGAAGATGAATTAAATAAGCTTTATAAGAAATGGACACAGGGGAAAGAATCCACCTTAAAACAAATTAGAGAGTATAAGTATGAGCCTTTAAACAAGTTTTCTAGACTTGATGACCTAAGCCTAGATGAAATACTAACCACCATGGAAAGAACCAATAGCAAGGCAAGTATGCTTATCTCAGGAGCTAGCCTAACAGGTGACCATAGCAGGGATGACTTTACCTTTCTAGTACTTGCTAGAAACTATACAGATGGAAATCCCAGCTTAATGAAAGAACTCTTTTTAATGACACATTTAAATCGCCTAGCCACCAATGAGAAAAGAAGGGATGATAGAAAGTATCTTGAATATGTAGAAAAGACTATAGAGAAAGTCTTAGGCCTTGGAAATTTTGTGGCCTTTGACTGGAGCAGACACTTTGAATACAAGAAAAGGACTAGGGCCTATGAAAGAGTTTAAACTAACTTTTCCTGAAATAGACCATTCCTATTCTTTAATCGATTTACAGAAAACAGTAAAAGGTAATGTAAAGCAGATTACAGGAAATATCGTCACAGTACTTCTTAATCCAAAATATTGTAGGGCTAAGAAAATATATGAAGGACAAATCTTCTATGATAAATTTACCAATGAGATTAAATTTCAAGGCAAGATTATAGGAGAAAAAAGTATAAAACCAAACCAAATTAGGCTATGGGATGACTCACTAAATAACAGGCTAGGACTTGAAATAGAAAAGCATTTTGGGCTTAATTACAATGCTAATAAAATGTGGGATGCAGTTAGTTTTGTAACCCATCAATATGAGATAAGTCCACCAAGACAGTATCTAAAAAATATTAATTGGAAGGGAGATAAAAATGCAATTCGAAAACTTCTTCCAACTTATCTAGGAACTGAAGATACAAAACTAAATGCCTGGATTATGGAGCATATGATTTTAGGTTTAGTAAAAAGAGTCTTTGAGCCAGGGTCTAAGTTTGATGAGATGATGGTCTTAGTAGGTGGTCAAGGAATAGGAAAATCTACCTTTGCTAGATACTTGGCTATTAAAGATGATTGGTTTTGTACCATTGAAAACATTCAAGGCAAAGATGCTGTCATGAACTTAATGGGAAAGACGGTTGTAGAAATTGAAGAATTTGTAGCCTTAAGAAATGCAAAGTCTGCCAATGAAGCGAAATCATTTTTATCTAAACTTAGTGATAGAATAAGAATCCCTTATGAGAAATTTTCAACAGATGTTCCTAGGACTTGTATTTTAATTGGAACATTAAACGAAAGAACTTTTTTAAATGACCATACAGGAGAGAGAAGATATTTACCTGTAGAATATCACAAGGAAAATAGAAAGAAGGCTATTTATCTAGACAAAGATTTTCAAGGTGAACAATCAGAAAAAGATTATTTAGATTCTATTAGAGAGGATTTTAACCAAGCCTTGGCCTATGGATACAAACTTTATAAAGAAAAGAAACATTCTTGGACCATGCCAAAAGAGCTACTTGAAGATTTTTATCAGGAACAAGAAAAGTTTAAGTATCTCAACCCAGATGTAGAAGATATTCGCTACTTCTTAGAAGAATACAAAGTAAAAACACAAGAGCCAAATATAACTTGTTTTAAGGAATTATCCATGCAAGGCTATCAGATTAAATCAAAATCCTTTTCTGAAATCATGGACAATTATTTTCCAGAATGGAAGCCAGTTCGCTCATCAAAGACTAAAAGAATTTCCCCTAGTGGAATATCTATACCAGTAAAACTTTATTATAAGAAGGAAGAAAAGATAGAAGAAAGTTTTGTAGAAGTAGATAAGGTTGATTTACCAAAAGAATGGCAAGAGTCGGAGCAGATAGAAATGGACACAGGAGAGAATGATAAAGAGAAATTGTAACTATGTAACTTGTAACCGAGATTTTAAAACCCTTAGAATTAGGCTGGTAGAAATGGAAGTCTAGTAATATCAAGGCTTGTAGGAATCAAAATAAGAATCAATGCCTTATTTGAGGACTTTTGAAATAGTAGGTTACAGTTACAATCCCCCTGTGCCTATTAAAACTTTAGTAGCAAGCACAGTAGCTGTACGGACAGCTACGGGAAAATTGTAAAAGTAAGTCCTGTTGGGCTTACTTCTACATATAAAATTTTCTACTTGTTCCTATCAGAATGATTTAGGGGTTCCCCCTAAGACCCTGTTTAAAATATAAAAGAAAAGGAGAAGAATATGGCGAATAGATATAGAAATGAAAGAATTGAAATCAAGCTGACCAAGGAAGAAAAAGAACTTTTCAAGAAAAAACTTGAACTAAGTAAATCAAAATCAATGGGACATTTTATAAGGAAAAGTGTTTTAGAAGCCCCTATATTTGTAATAGATATGAATGTTTTTAGGAAGATGCAGACCCTTATTGGGAGGAATGCAAACAATCTTAATCAGATAGCTAAAAGAATAAATACTACAGGAGTAATCTATAGGGAGGATATTTAGGATTTTAAAAAAGAAAATGATAATATATCAAAAGAGATAATGAAGATACAGAATATCCTAGCGAGAAAATATATTTAAAACTACTTACAGGTGTAATAAGAAAGGAAGTCTGTTATAATTATAGTAATGATTGAATTTACAGAAGGAGACAGGGATATGCAAGATTTTGGACAGGTGGTTTTCAAGATTAATCAAGTCTTGGAAGATAAAAACATAAGCAAAAACAAACTAGAAAAGGATGCTAATTTACAGAGGATTCAGCTCAATTCATATTGCAACAATAAAGTTAAGCGAGTAGATCTAGCTACACTAGCAAAGATTTGTTATGTTTTAGATTGTGAATTAAAAGATATTATGGAATATAGAAGAAAGTAAATATAAAATAAAAAGGAGAGAGAATATGACAGGAAAAATTTATAGTCAAATAGTCAGTTTTATTTGGTCTATTGCAGATGATGAATTAAGAGACGTTTTTGTTAGGGGAAAATATAGGGATGTAATTCTACCTATGACTGTACTAAGAAGATTGGATGCTGTATTAGAAGATACAAAAAAAGAAGTTATGGAAATGAAAAAAAGGCTTGATGAAATGGAAGTTTTAAATCAAACAGAGGCACTTTGTTCTGTATCAGGACAAGCTTTCTATAATGATTCTCCCTTTATACTTAAAGATCTAACCTCAAGAACTAAAAAACAGCAATTAGAAGCAGATTTTTTAGCTTATTTGGATGGATTTTCACCAAACATACAAGAAATATTAGAAAAGTTCAGATTTAGAGAACAGATTAAGGTTATGACAGATGCAGATGTTTTAGGAGATGTAATAGAAAAATTTGTAAGTCCCAGAATAAATATAAGTCCAAACCCAGTATTGGATGACAATGGAGATATATTACTACCAGGTCTTGATAATCATACTATGGGTACAGTTTTTGAAGAACTAATAAGAAAATTTAATGAAGAAAACAACGAAGAGGCTGGGGAACACTTTACACCAAGAGATGCTGTAAGACTTATGACTGATTTAATGTTTAAGCCTATAGCAGATAAAATAAGTGATGGAACTTATCTTTGCTATGATGGTGCTTGTGGCACAGGGGGAATGTTGACTATAGCAGATGAAAGGCTTAAGGAATTAGGGAAAAAGAATAATAAAAACTTTTCAATACACCTTTATGGTCAAGAAAGCCAACCAGAAACCTATGCTATAGCTAAGGCTGATATGATTTTAAAAGGTGATGGTTCACAAGCTAATAATATATCTTATGGCTCAACCTTGTCTGTAGATGCTAATCCAACTACGGAATTTGATTTTATGATATCAAACCCGCCTTATGGAAAGTCTTGGTCATCTGATGCAAAAAAAATGGGTGGAAGAAATAAACTAACAGACTCTAGGTTTGTGGTTAACTTTGGAGATGAAGAAGAGTTTAGGATGGTTCCTTCTCAATCTGATGGTCAAATGTTATTTCTAGCCAATAATATTGCTAAGATGAAGCACAGTACACCACTTGGTAGTAGAATAGTTCAAGTACATAATGGATCGTCATTATTTACTGGAAATGCAGGAAGTGGAGAGAGTAATTTAAGAAGATATATAATAGAAAATGATTACTTAGAGGCAATAGTAGCCTTACCTGAAAATATGTTTTACAACACAGGAATAGCTACTTATGTTTGGGTTCTTTCTAATAGGAAAGAAGATGGAAGAAAGGGTAAAATCCAGTTAATAGATGCTACTAGCTTTAAAAAACCTCTTAGGAAAAATCTAGGGAATAAAAACTGTGAAATATCAGAAGAATTAAGAGAAGAAATAATGAAAATGTATTTAGATTTCGAAGAAAATGAATTCAGTAAAATATTTGAAAATGAAGAGTTTGGATACTATGAAATAACAGTAGAGAGACCACTTAGGTTAAAGGTAACCCTAAGTCAAGAAAATTTAGACAAGCTAGAAGAAAGTCTAAAGAAGAATGATAAATATATATTTGACCTAGTATTAAAGCTAAAAGAGAAAGAAAGAAAAGAAGAATATTTAGATTATAATTTATATATAGAAAAATTAGAAAACCTAGCAGAAGAAAAGGATGAAAAATTTTTAGCTAGGCATAGAAAACTTATACAGGACAACTTAACTATAGCTGATGAAAAGGCTAAAAAGCTTATAAAGTCCTCAAAGAAAAAAGGTAAAGAAGATCCCATCTATGGAGTATTTAGAGAGGATAATCTATATATAGAATATGAACAAGATACAGATCTAAGAGATACAGAAAGAATTCCTTTAAACTATAATGGAGGAATAGAAGGATTTTTCAAGGAAGAGGTTATTCCCTATGTTGGGGATGCTTGGATAGATGAAAGTAGAACTAGAATAGGCTATGAAATAAGCTTTACAAAATATTTTTACAAGCCAGTAAAATTAAGATCATTAGAAGAAATAGTAGAAGATATAAAGGCTTTAGAAGAAGAGACAGACGGCTTATTAGATGAGATAATAGGGGGCTAGATAGAAATGAAATTTAAGCCTTATGAAGAATATAAAAAAGTAGATTTACCATGGATAGATAAAATACCAAGTCATTGGGAGATGAGTAGGATTAAGGATTCTATAAATTATAATACAAATGGTTACTGGGGAGAAGAACCAGAGGGTAATAAACATGACTATATATGCATTAGAGTTGCAGATTTTGATATGAAGAACTATTCTGTTACTAAAAATAAGCAGTTAACTAAGAGAAATATAAGGTTAGATAACAATGATAGAAGATTTTTAGAAAAAGGGGATCTCTTGATAGAAAAATCAGGTGGAGGAGAGAAACAACCAGTTGGTAGAGTTATACAATACAATATGAAAGAGAAAGCAGTATGTTCAAATTTTATATCTAAAATTAATATTAATAAAAAAAATATTAATAGTAAATATGTATTATTTTTATTAAATAATATTTGGGACACTAGACATATAATGCCATATATTAAACAAACAACTGGAATACAAAATTTAGATGATAAATCTTTTTTTAGTAATTATATTCAGATTCCCCCAAAAGAAGAACAGGATAAAATATCAGACTTTCTAGATTATAATTTAGGTAAAATAGATAAATTTGTAGAGCTAACAGAAAGGCAGATAGATCTTTTAAAAGAGCAAAAGGAAGTTATAATTAGTGATGCTGTAACTAAGGGAATAGATAAAGATGTAGAGTATAAGGATAGTGGTATAGATTGGATAGGAGAGATACCAGCGCATTGGGAAGTTACTAGGGTGAAATACATCGGTAAAATTTTAAATGGTGGCACTCCAAATAGTAGTATATCAGAATTTTGGAATGGAGATATTTTTTGGGTAACTCCTAAAGATTTATCTAAAGTATCCAAGTATATTTATTCTTCCGACAGAAAAATAACAAAAGAAGGATATAAAAATTGTTCTACATCATTAATTCCCAAAAATAATATAATAATGGCGACTAGAGCTCCTATAGGTAACATAAAGATAAATAAAATAGAAACAACAATAAATCAAGGATGTAAAGCTATCTTAGTGGATAAAAATCTAATTGATTTAGATTACTTATATTTTTTATTAAATAACTATCTAGAAGAATTACAATTACTAGGAAATGGGGCTACATTTGTAGAACTATCAACAAGTAATTTATCTCAATTTAAAATAAATATTCCTCCAAAAAAAGAACAAAAAGAAATTGTATCTTATATTGAAAAAGAAACTAGTAAAATAGATAGGACTATAGAGCTTTATAAAAGTCAAATAGAGTTAATTAAAGAATATAGGACTAGCTTAATAGCTAGTGCAGTTACTGGAAAGATAGATGTTAGGGATTTCTAGGAGGCGAATTGTTTGGCTATTACAAAACAAATTCCAATACCAGCTGATTTAGATGGATATATACTTTTGAAATGTCCATATTGTAAAGAGTTTTTTAAATTAAAAGCATCAGATATTAAGGCAGAGGAATATTATCAAATTTGGTGTCCCTCTTGTGGATTTATAGCTGATAACTATCATACAGATGAAGTCTATGACTTAGCTGAAAATATGGCTATAAATATATTTAATGATCTTATATTTGATGAATTGAACAAGATGAGTAAAAAGGTAAATAGAAATAATAAATATATTAAGCTGGAAACTGGGAAGAAACCAAAAGCATTGCCAGAGAATCCTATTAAAAGTAGGATAGATTTGTTAGAAATACAGACTTATAAATGTTGCAATAAAAAAGTTAAAATAAGTCCATTAGTAAAGTTTACAGTAAGTTATTGTCCTTTTTGTGGGAGGGATTATGATGAATATCGATAAAAAAGAATTGAAACAAACATCCTATGAATTTAGGAGTAAATCTAGTAGGTTATTAAGTTGCAATTTTGATAGCTTTAGTAGAGATTTAAATAGATTTGTAAATTTCATAGAAGAGGAAGAATTAATTTATGATTTTATTAAATCTTTTAATATAGATAATTTTAATATTGAAGATAGAATTCAAGAAGATATAGATAATAACAATAAATTTAATATTGGAAACACGGAGGAAGAAGAGATATATATAATATATCACCTTTTAAGATATTGTATTAAAATCGAAGGCCTTCCATATAGCTTATTATTAAAATATGCAAATGGTAGTAGGAGATATGATGATATGATTAAAAACTTTAATGATGAAGTTTCATTAATTTTTATAAATCATATTGGAGATTATTTGAATAAAATCAAGTTGGAAATGGGGTATGATGAGGAAATGAAGTACAATATTCACATGGGAAATAATGGACAAGTAAATATCGCTGAAGATAAGTCCACTATAAATGCTGTTCAAAATAATAATACTAATGATTTAGAAAAATTATCTAAGAATATAAAGGATATTTTAAGGGATTTAGATTTAGATAACCAAATTAAAGAAAACATAGAAGATAATATTGAAGTATTAGAATCTGAATT
The DNA here is from genome assembly GCF_003012055.1 of Peptostreptococcus russellii. Taxonomy (GTDB): domain Bacteria; phylum Bacillota; class Clostridia; order Peptostreptococcales; family Peptostreptococcaceae; genus Peptostreptococcus; species Peptostreptococcus russellii. The sequence continues at coordinate 97,928 of NZ_JYGE01000001.1, forward strand.
ATTGGAAGAAAAACCTAGAAAAGGATTTATAAGGACAGCTATAGATGGTCTTCAAAATTCACTACCAAATATAAAGGATCATATAGAATTAACTGCAAATATAACAAGTATTATAGGATTTGCAATGGCTGTAATTAAATAAATAGGGGGTGAGATAGTTGTTTACTAATGTAAAAGAAGAGGGACTTGAAGATATAATTGTAGAATATCTTGTGGAAAACAACGAATATGAGCTTGGAAATACTGGAGATTATAACTTAGACTTTGCAGTAGATGAAGGAAGACTTATAAGGTTCTTAGAATATACACAGCCTCAACAAGTAGAGCTTTTAGGCATAAAGGAAAGTGAACATAAGAAGAAACAATTTTTTGATAGATTATCAAAAGAAATCACTAAAAGAGGAATTATAGATGTACTTAGAAATGGTATAAAAGTATATCCAGCCGATTTAATAATGTTTTATTTAACTCCGTCAGATATGAACCTAGAATCACAAAAAAACTTTAACAAAAATATTTTTTCTGTTATTAGACAGCTACAGTATTCTAAAAGTAATAGAAGATTGGCTTTAGACCTGGCTATTTTTATAAATGGTTTACCTGTAATTACTATGGAACTTAAGAACACCCTAACTAATCAAAACTATAAGGATGCTATATATCAATATAAAAATGACAGGGATTCAAAAGATTTACTTTTTCAGTTTAAAAGATGTATGGCTCACTTTGCAGTTGACGATAATGAGGTATATTTTTGCACAAAATTAAGTGGGAATAGTTCTTGGTTCTTGCCTCTTAATAAGGGTTTTCAAAATGGTAGGGGCAATCCTCCTAATCCTAGTGGCATAAAGACAGATTATTTGTGGAAGATAATATTAGAAAAAAATGAACTTACTAATATTATAGAGAACTATGCTCAACTAGTAGTAGAGGTGGATGAGCAAACTAAAAAGAGGAAAGAGAAACAAATATTTCCTAGATACCATCAGTGGGATGTTGTAAAGAAACTGTTAGCAGATGTTTATAATAATGGAGTGGGGAAGAAATATTTAATTCAACATTCAGCGGGAAGTGGAAAGAGTAATTCTATAGCTTGGACAGCACATCAACTAGTTTCTCTTGAAAGAGAAGGGAAAAACCTAGTTGACTCTGTAATAATAGTTACAGACAGGGTTATACTTGATAAGCAAATAAGAGATACCATAAAGCAGTTTATGCAAGTTTCTAGTACTGTAGGTCATGCTGAAAGCTCTGCAGATTTGGCAAGGCTTATTAATGAAGAGAAGAAGATAATTATAACCACTGTTCATAAATTTTCATTTATATTAGACGAGATTGGAACTTCTCATAGGGATAATAAGTTTGCAATCTTAATAGATGAGGCACACTCTAGCCAAAGTGGTAGTTTATCAGCCAATATGAATATAGCTCTTTCAGGAATTGATGAAGAAGAAACTACGGAAGATAAGATTATTAGAATAATGGAAGGCAGAAAGATGCTTGATAATGCTAGTTATTTTGCCTTTACTGCTACACCTAAGAATAAAACTTTAGAGATGTTTGGAGAAGAAGTTCTTAAAAATGGAGAAACAAAACATGAGCCTTTCCATAACTATAGTATGAAACAGGCCATAGAAGAAGGATTTATATTGGATGTATTACAAAACTATACAACTATAAAAAGCTATTATAAATTAGCAAAGATAGTGGAAGATGACCCTATGTACGATACAAAAAAAGCTCAGAGAAAGCTAAGAAATTATGTTGAGTCTAATGAATATGCTATAGGTCAGAAAGCAGATATAATGGTAAATCATTTTCATGAACAAGTAATAAATAAGGGCAAGATTAATGGACAGGCTAGGGCCATGGTTATAACCAGTAGTATAGAGAGGGCTATAGAGTATTATTATGCAATTGAAAAATCTTTGGCTGAAAGAAAAAGTCAGTATAAAGCTATTGTTGCCTTTTCTGGAGAGAAGGAGTTTAAGGGGCAAAAGTTAACTGAATCCAAAGTCAATGGATTTCCAAGTTCTCAAATTGAAAAGAAAATAAAACATGATCCCTATAGATTTTTAGTTGTTGCAGATAAGTTCCAGACAGGTTATGATGAGCCCTTACTCCATACTATGTATGTAGATAAACCTCTTTCTGGAATAAAAGCTGTACAAACGCTTTCTAGGTTAAACAGGTCTCATCCTGGTAAGGTTGATACATTTATTTTAGATTTTGTAAATGATGTTGATCTTATAAAAGAAGCTTTCCAATCCTACTATACAACTACAATTTTATCAGAAGAGACGGATCCTAATAAACTATATGATATACAAAGTGAGCTAGAATTTCATCAAGTGTATTCTGATTATCAAATTAAAGAACTAGTTGAAAAATATATTAATGGGGTTAGTCGTGAAAAATTAGATTATATATTGGATACTTGTGCTAAAGAATATAAGAAACTTGAAGAAGATCAACAAATAGATTTTAAAGGTAATGCAAAGGCTTTTGTAAGAACCTATGGTTTTTTAGCATCAATATTGCCTATTGGAAATATTGAATGGGAAAAACTTAATATATTCTTAAGATTATTAATTCCGAAACTACCTTCACCTAAGGGGGAAGACTTATCTAAGGGCATATTGGAATCCATAGATTTAGATAGTTACCGAGTTCAGGCACAAAAAAGTTTATCTATAGTTTTAGAGGATGAGGGTGATTATGAAATAGATCCAGTACCTACAAGTGGAAAGGCTTATATTGATAATCCAGAACTAGATTATTTAAGTAAAATATTAGACGTTTTTCATGATATGTTTGGAGATATAGATTGGAAAGATGAGGACCAAGTTAAAGATCATATATCAAAAATTCCAAAGGCTGTAGCAAAGGATAAAGCCTATCAAAATGCTATGAAAAATTCAGATAAACAAAATGCTAAACTAGAAAGTGAAAGAGCATTAGGTAGGGTTATTATGAACATGATGACAGATAATATTGAAATTTTCAAGCAATATCAAGATAACGATTCATTTAAAAAATGGCTTTCTGACTTAGTTTTTGATGTAACTTATAATACTGAGGGGAAAGAGTTTGATAGTGATTTAAGGATTTAAATAAATAAACAAGATTGCATCTATCTCAAATTTAAGGTAGGGTGATAACTTGATAGATTTTGATGATGATTTATTAGAAAAAATAAAATATAAGATTGATGTTAATGAAAACATAAAAGACTTTGTTTTAAATAATAATAATTATTTTATTATAAGTAGCTACGCACAATTGAAAGATTTAAATAAAATATATAGATTTATTAACATATTAAATAAGAAAAAGTCGGATAGTGAAAAATATGATGCTGAATTAGAAAAAGTGCTAGAAAACAATTACTTCATTATAAATTTTGACTTAGATTTAAAGAAAACTAAGGTAGAATTCTTAAACAAGGGTAATTTTCTTTATATAAGAAATAGCATCTTTTTTGGAGAACTAACAAATATTGTAGACATAGAAGATGAAGAGTGTTTTGAAGGTAAGTTGATATTAGATGATTGTTTTGTTAAAAAAGAAATAGATTTTATTTTTGACCCAGTTTATTTTGAAGCTAAGGGATGTAAATTTAAAAATACAATAAAAATTCATGATTTACCGGATGGTTTTGTAGCATCACATTCAGAATTTAAAGATATAGATTTAGAATCTTTTTCTTTGGATAAAGCTTATCTTTATGGCTGTTATGGAGATAGATTAAGTATTAACTTTGATTATTATGAACCTGATTTTAAATCATTAAAAATGGAAGATTGCACTTTTGAAGAAGTGATTGTTAATTCCAATGAATCTGCGAGTAAGGTCATAAGTGAAGAAATAATTTTAAATCGATGTAATTTTGATTTGTTTTATTTTAATAAATTACTAGGATTAAGATTAATAATCGATGGAAATAACATAGGAAATATTAGCGTTATAAAATCAATAATTAGTCAAGAATTTATTTTTACCAATCAATCATTTAACAGTATAAATCTAATTGATACTTACTTTACTGGGAAAACCTTATTTGATTTAGATTTTGTTGAATATGCAGATATGGACAAAACACTTAAGAATGATCTAACAGACGAAGAATTTCTTTATAATATTGAATCCTTTTTAAGAATTGCGGTGAATGAAGAAAATCCAGAAATAAAATTAAAACTAAAGTATTTTAAGGATTACCAAAAAAACAAAGTATATAATAGAGGCATAACGAGATTTTCAAACAATCTGTTGGATCTTACTACTGGATATTTTACAAATTATAAAAGAATAGTGATTACCATGGTTAGCATTATAATTATATTCGGGTTTATATATTCATTGTTTCCACGGAATATTTTAATAGATGGGCAATCGTTAAATTTCATTGCAAGTGGTGATTATTTGAGTATCTTATACAATTCAATGTATTTTTCTTTAATAACTTTTACTACTATTGTTTACGGTAATATATCTCCTATAGGAATATTAAAATTATTTTCAGGAATTGAAGGATTACTAGGTGTCTTAACTACTGCCTCTTTAATTACTGTTTTTGCAAGAAAGTTCACTTAAAATATAATATTTATTGAAGAATAAGAGCAAATAGGGAGGATGCAAGAATGGACAAGGATAAAATGTTTAATCTTATTCAAAAAGACATTGGTAAAATTGAACAACAGCTTAATAATAGAAATGGATCACAAGAACTTTGGAATGATTTACAAGTTAGATATTCAATGATTTTATCAGATCTTGTAAAACATGTGAAAGTTGGTGGCAAAATAGCAGCTGTAGGGCAGGAGTTTGATTATAGGCCTGAATTAAAGAAGCTGAAAACGGCTTTACTTACTTGGATAATGATGAATGAGGATAAATTAGAATTAAGCAAAGAAAATATAGATAATGAAGCGAAAGATTTACTGAATGAAGTGCAACAAGAATCAATAGAATCAGAATTAAGAAGTTTGATTATGGAATCAAAATTGTATATTCTTAAAAAAGATTTTACAGAAAAGAAAATTGGACTTGATAAAATATGGGATGCTTTTGAGCGATTAAAAACCATGAAATCTTCAGATAAGAAAAATTCTATAGAGCGAATTATTGATGAGATTTCGGGTGGGGATGAAGAATTAAAGCTTCAAATGGATGAAGAGTTTAGACTATTAACAAAGATAGGCAACGCTTATTCCATTAGACATCACGAAGTTGATCAAAAAAAATTTCCAAACAATGAATATATAGAATATTTTTATTTCCGTATGTTAGCATTAGTATCTTTTGTTTTAAATATGCTCAATATGGAGGAGTAAATTACACATCTTATTGGAACTGGGACTGGAACGGGTAAAATTAAGTTGAAATACATCTAAACTAGACGGATAGAACATAAATAAACGGCCAAATAATGGCTAATTTAAAAGCTTTTGCATATATTTGATGATACAAAATGTAGAGTGGGAATAAACTAAAAGTTTATAAATAATAAATTTTAAAATCAAAAGGGTTAAATATCACTTATACCAATGTGATATTTAGCCCTTTTTAATAATATTTTAATATTATGCGTATATAATTAAGAAAGCAGGTGATTATTATAGATACAATAATAAGTTTTTTAAGAATAATAATAGTAAATCTGGTAATATTTCAAATATTACCAGAGAAGTTTTCAAGCTTTAACTTTCTGATATCCTTATAAATTTAATAAGAAAGTAATTCAAGTATGTTTTATAATGTGTATTACAGCCAATTATAGATTAGTATTTAGTAATAAAAATAATATAATAGTAGTATTAAAGAATCTTACTAAATATGGAATTAGTATATCTATAATAATAATTATTAGCTTTTTATTTGATTCATTATTTGAATTTGGAAAAAAAGAAGAAACAAACAAAGAAAAACTACCTATATTAATTAGAGAGAGAGGATATGACCTAAATAGATTGAAATTGTATTTAAAGGAAAAAAATACAAATATAATAGGATTAAATGGGGATTTTGGCACAGGAAAATCACTTATTATAGAATATTTAAAGAAAGATTTGGGAAGTGAATATTATATTATAGAAATAGACGTTTTATCCTCTAACTCAGATGATATTCAAATTATATTAATGAATGAAATAGATAAGATTTTAAGAAATCATGGTATTTTTTCTAGATATTCACCTAAACTTAGAAGTTTTTTTAGTGAAAATAATATTTTAAGAAATATAGAGTTAGGTTTTTTTATGATGACACAATTTTTATAAACATGATAAAAGGTATAAAGAAAGAAATTCATTTATTAGAAAAACCTTTATTAATAATATATGAAGACTTAGATAGAATAAATAATTTTGAAGTTATTCAAAAGATATTAGGAATTTCTGAAAAGCTATCTTCTGAACATATAAAGATAATTTATCAATATTCTAAGAGAAATTTGGAAGGGATACTTGAAGTTGAACTTGGTAACCTTGAGTTATCAAGTAATTATCTAGAAAAATATATTCATAAAAATATAAATTTGACTAGTATAGGGCTATTAGAAATGATTAAATTTCAGTTAGATGCTAATAAGAAATACAATGAATATATAACATCAGATTTAATGATAAAAATACTACTTGTTCCTAAAGAATTTCAAATTAATGATTATAGGGGATCTCTTAAAATAGAATTTAAGTCTCATTTAATTAATATGCGTAGGGTGGAAAAATTTTTGAGTAGTACGTATACTTATATAAAAAATAATAACATAGACCCTGAAAAAGAGATTTTAATAAGAACAGCAACTGTCTTTTATTTGATTGAATATTTTTTACCAGAAAATTATTCTAATATAGCTGAAAATAGAGATTTAGAGGACATTTTTATATTTAAATATAATAATGAATATTATACTTTAAGCCAGATATATCAAAATAAATTGGATATAGAAACAATTTTTGAGGATCATTTTAACAAATTAAATATTTGGATTCTGGAATCATTAGGATACAAACTAACATTTAACTATCTAAATGAAGATCTAGCTCGAGAGCAGATAAATGACAATAAAAAGATAGAAAAAAGATTTAAAAATATATACTCAGCAGGTTTATTAAAATATACTAATTATGAGCTATATGCTAATAAGCTAATAGAAGATGTTTTAAGCTATGATAAAGTATTATAGAAGTCTAAATATAAATTATTTAAGAATTATATAAATAGTAGAGATGAATTTAGTATATTCTATTTTGGTATTAATGAAACCATTTCAATATCTAAAGCATTTAGTGTGATTTCTGCTAATCAAAAAGATTGGTTGAATTTACTTGAGTTTTTTCAGTTAGAAGATATGTTTGAATTTATAGATAAATCTATGTTTGAAGTTTTTTCGTATATAAATTTAAATGATATAGAAATAAATATAAGAATAGGTGAAATTATATCGGATGCAACAGTTATTGGAAATTTAAATGAGGATAAATATTTTATTATGTTTTTGAAAAGATATTATAGGAATTGGTATGGATTAACAACTTTGCCAAGTATAAAATTAATAGAATATAATAAAGTAGATTTGAAAAATTTAAAAGATCAAAAAATAATTATTGATATTTTAAAAGAACATATACAAATATTAGAAAAAATGAAAAATGATACATTGACTAAGGTTTTAAATAATAAATCTGAAATAGAAACAAACGTAAAAGTTACGAAGAAATTAATTGAAATTATAAATGAAAAGGAAAAAATAAAGGAAAAAGGAGTTTTAACAAAAGTAAGATCAATTGAACCAGAAGAAATCAAGTTATTAAAAGCCCTGAAAGAAGATGGAAACTTAAAAGAATTTGAATTAAAAGCAAGAGAGTATTATTCTGAAAAGAAGATAACAAAACTTCAAATACATAACTTATTAAAATAGAAAAAAGGTTTTGATTAGATCTCTATTTAGTTATTAGTGTATCAGAACTAATAAAATAAAAATAGTTATAGTTTTAAGATTTCACTTTGATCCTCCAACTAGCAATATAAAAAAAGATGTGTGGATTCCACACATCTTTTTAATTATACTATTTCTCTATATACAGTCGTGATCTATTTCCACTAAAGAAAATAAGAAATAACTTAAAGTATAAATTCTACAATTCAATGCCATCCAGCTTTTCTCCTGTAAGTGCTGTATATGACAGTTTAGGATTTTCAATAGTATATATTTCAAATACGCCGTCACCAACAGAGTATCCCATTTTAGAAAGCATAGGGAAAGACTCTATTGCTGCCTTTTGAGAGTCTTCTGTTGTAATAAATTTGGCAGAACATTCTATTCTTAGTGTGTTCATTTTTTCATCAATTGCACAAATTTCCATTTTTGGGTTTACTTGAAGTTGCTTGTAAATATTTTTTCTTTTATCAGAATAAAATGCTAGTTCTCCATTGTATTCCATAACAAAACCTAGGGGTCTAACATGTGGCTGATCCTCATCTACTGTAGCTGAATAAAACACCTTTGCATTTTTTAAAAATTCGATTACTTTCATTTCACTACCTCCAAAAATATATTGAGTTGTCGACTACTCTTTATTATGATATTATCAAAGATGTAAGTTTTATACAAGTACGCATTTTTTATTGATTAAGTACCAAAAAAGATACTATATATTAAGGAAGTGACCTAGTTATGATTGAAGAATTGAATTTTGATGGAGAAGAAAAATTAAATATTAAGAAGAAAGAAGAGTTGATCTGTCCTGTGCGATATTTTCTTGAGGTTGCAGGTGGAAAGTGGAAAAGCTCAATACTTTGTATACTATCCGACTGTGAATGTCACAGATATAGTAGGATAAAAAGAAAGTTAAATGGAATTACAAACACTATGTTGGCCAAATCCCTAAAAGAATTAGAAGCAGATGGAATGCTTGAAAGGATTCAGTATAATGAAGTCCCACCTAGGGTTGAGTATAAACTCACAGAAAAGGGTGAAGGAATAATGCCTATATTGGAAGATATGGCAAAGTGGGGATTTAAAAATGTTGGAGAAGATGCTTTTTGTGGAAAATGCAATTCTATAAAATAATATATAAGTAATATTTGCATATTTTAAAAAGACCTTATTTTAGTAAAGGTCTTTTTTATTTAAAAAAAATATTATCAATTAAACTTATCTTAAAGATCTTTATTTTTCAAACTTTTTCTGAGCAGAAATATTAATTGAGTAATAGAAATCAACATAATTAATAAACAGAGTATCAGATATACAGTTTGGACCATTTTATAATTTTGCTTAGCCCTCAACTCTTTGGTAATCAAATTAAAAAGAGCAAATAGTGTTATTGGTAAAGAGATAGCATTTTTAAAAATAGCACTCTGTTCATCTGAGGGAATATTATTTTTAGTGAGTAAAGTGCTTCCAAATATAAAGGCATTAAATATAATTAAAAGCATAATACAAAGTAGGATATAAAACTTGTTTAGTAATAATATAGTTAAAACTAAAAAAATGAAACTAAAAGGAAATGAAATAAAAATAGAACATACTAAAGAAACAAAAAAAGTAACAAAAAGGTTAAAAAATAACAATAAAGTTAGAAAAATAATGGAAAACAGAAAAAAATAAAGTATTTTAATGAAATTTATTTAATTAGAAAAAATAGATGGTATAAAGAAAAATAGGACAAAAAATAGAAAATTCTGAAAAAAATAAGGAGGTGTTTGTATGAAATACAGAAAAAATTTAGTACTGGCTTTATCAACATGTGTTTTGCTTGCTTTTTCGGCAGTCAATGGTCAAGCAGAAGGTAAGACTCTAGAAGTTAGAAATTTTGAAGAACTTCAAAATGCTGCAGCTGATGAAAATATTTCCAAAATTATGTTAATGCAAGACATTGAAGTTGATAAAAGTATTATTATCAATGCAGCAAAGAATATTGAGGGTGCTGAAGGTGTAAGTTTGAAGGCCAAGGGAAAAATAGCTATGATAAGGTTGGAGAAAAATGTAGATCATTTTGATATATCTAATATACAATTTGATGGTAATGAGATTTCAAGCGAGGGTATAGGCATAGGTAGAAATAGTTATAGGAAAGATATGGATATAAAAATAGAAGACTGTAAGTTTAAGAAATTTGAAGGAAGTGCATTAAGATTATCTTATGATTCTAAAATAAACAAAGCGGATATAGATATACTAAATTCACAATTTAAATCTATTAATGATAATAACAACACGAAAAATAGAAGTTCTGCCATAGTGGAAGTCAGGGCTATAAGAACAGATTTAAATGTTGAAAATTCTGTATTTGATAATAATACTTCGTCAATGGGTTCTGCAGGTATACGTGTATTAAATGATGATGATAAGACTGAAAAGGATTCATTGGGAAATATAAATATAACTGGAAGTGAATTTAAAAATAGTTCAACAAAAGATGAAGTTTCGGGAAATGGTGGAATACTATATTCAAATATCCATTCCACCTAAAATATTTAAAATAGTTGATTTGCCAGCACCAGAAGCGCCCAATATAACTACAAGTTCTCCTTTATCAATAGAAAAAGATACATTATTATTAGCTATTATTTCGCTATTTCCAGTTTTGTATCTTTTGTAGCAATTTCTAACTTCTATATATGACATTTATATATCCTTTCTTTTTAAATTTATTTTTTATAAAAGTTTAATTGAATTTTATTATCTTAGTAAAAAGTTTACAATATCAATAATTCTACATAATATTATTATATAGCATATATAGTTATGCCGCAATTAAATAGATTGAAAAATCAGAAAATAAATAAGCAAGATTGACAACTGGATTTCTATGTGATAATATTTAGGGGTAAAATTTTACCGCCGGGTATTACCTGTCAGCATTCCATTAGGCCATAGAAGGAGTGTTTGATGGGGATTTTTTTTGTAAAAATATTCATGAATTAATATTAATAGTTGTTCTATATTCTAAGTTGCAAGGAAAAGTAAATAAAATAATAATGATTTATTATATATTTTAAACATCAATATAAAAATAGTAAGATTAAAAAGAGTAGTAATAAATAATAATAAAGTAATAAATAATAAAGCAATAAATAATAAAGCAATAAATAGTAATAAAGCAATAAATAGTAATAAAGCAATAAATAGTAATAAAGCAATAAAGGATTATTAACAGTAGATAAGAGAAAAATAAGGAGGGGTTTATGACAAAAGATACAAGTATTTTTAAGCAATTTGCTAGATATTCATCATTAAATGTGTTTGGAATGTTGGCTTTATCTTGCTACATACTAGCAGATACTTTTTTTGTATCAAAGGGACTTGGTACAAATGGATTGACGGCACTAAATCTTGCAATACCAATATACAGTTTCATACATGGTTGTGGACTGATGGTTGGAATGGGAGCTGCTACGAAGTTTTCAATATATAGGATACAAGGTAAGAAAAAAGAGGCGAACGAAGCTTTTACACACTCTATTTTTTTAGGAGCAATAATAGCATTGATATTTTTCATGATAGGATTATTTTTATCAGAAGATATAATTAGATTGTTAGGAGCCAATAAAGATGTTTTTGATATGAGTAAAACATACTTACAAGTAATTTTATTGTTTGCACCTGCTTTTATGTTAAATGAAATTATGCTATGCTTTGTTAGAAATGATGGTGCACCTCAGCTTGTTATGCTCGCAATGCTTACAGGAAGCGTAAGTAATATAATATTAGATTATATATTTATTTTTCCATTTGGAATGGGAATTTTTGGTGCAGTACTAGCTACGGGAATTGCCCCAATAATAAATTTAATAGTACTGTCTCCATTTTTTATAAAAAAGGAAAATTCATTTAGTTTAGCTAAGTGTAAAATCTCTTTCGGCTTCATAACAGAGATACTTTCTACAGGCTTACCATCTTTGATAACAGAGGTTTCCACAGGTATAGTAATAATAGTTTTTAATACAATTATACTCTCTTTAATGGGGAATATTGGGGTAGCAGCATATGGAGTAATTGCAAATTTATCTTTGGTAGTTATATCTACATATACAGGTATAGCACAAGGAATACAACCACTTATAAGTAACTACTATGGTGGTAAAAAATATTTAGAATTAAAGCAAATATTAAGATATGCTATGATTACAATGTTGATTTTATCAATAGTGGTATATATAGTAATATATTTTGGAGCACCAGAAATAGCAGGAATATTTAATAGTGAAAATAATATGGATTTACAGAAAACAGCTGTAGAAGGATTGAAAATTTATTTTATAGCATGCCCATTTGTAGGATTCAATATTATAATGTCTGTTTATTTTACATCCACAGAGAAACCAAAGCCTGCAAATGCTATTTCTCTTTTAAGAGGATTTATAATTATTATACCTCTTGCATTTTTACTATCATATATGGTGGGTATGTTAGGTATATGGTTTGTATTCCCGACAACGGAATTAACAGTCAGTATAGTAGCTCTAGCCTCCTATATTTTGCTAAAAAAAAATAAGTAATGTTAGTAAGTAATATTTGCTAAATAAAAACTAATAAGTAAAAGTTAGTAAATAAAAGTGAGTGATTAAATAATAAATAATAATTAATAGGAGATACAAAAGAGTAAAATATTCGTATTTAAATTAATTAAAGTGAAAATATAGTAGGTTGAATTAACTTACTACATTTTTATATAGAAAAGCTATTACTTTCAAATTTATTTTGAGTTATCATATAAAAATGTTTAAGTAGACTATAGATATTTTTTAATAAAAAAGATATATTATATATAATTTAATAAATATAGAGATATGTATTTAATTAAAAAAAATAAGTAATGAAAAAGTAGAAAAATAGATTATTATTTATGAATGTGAGTATATCAGTATAGATAAAAATGGTTAGTTTAAGAATATTATGTTATAATATTCTTAATAAACTAACACTATATTTTTCAATAAATCTAGTTAAAATATTAGATTATATATTTCGAGCAAGGTGTTAGAAAATATTTTTTAGGAGGGATAAATATGTCAAAAGCTTTGATAATAGTTATTGCGATAATAGTTATAATTGCTCTATGGTTGATGAGTTCATACAACAAATTAGTAGGCTTAAGAAATAGTGCAAAAGAAGGTTTTTCTACTATGGATGTGTATTTGAAGAAAAGATTCGATATGATACCAAACCTTGTAGAAACAGTAAAGGGGTATGCATCTCATGAGTCCAAGACTTTGGAAAGTGTAATTCAAGCAAGAAATAGTATAGCAAATGCAACAAATATAAGTGATCAGTTAGAAGGAGAAAATATGTTAACAAATACCCTTCGTTCTTTATTTGCTTTATCTGAGGCATATCCAGATTTAAAGGCTAATCAAAACTTTATAGATTTGCAAGAAAAGATTCAAGGTGTTGAAGAAGATATTGCAAACTCAAGAAAATATTATAATGGAACTGTATTAGCACTAAACAATGCTATAGAAATGTTTCCTAGTAATATAGTAGCAAAAATGTTTAGATTCGAACAAATGTCTATGTTTGAAGTTTCTAATAAGGAGGAAAGGGAAAATGTTAAGGTTCAGTTTTAGTCACTTCAAAAAATATATGACTAAAAGTGAAATTTTCCATAAATTTGCATCAATATTATCATTAGCTACTTTATCTATTGTAATGTTTTTTGGACTAATGTCTCCTTCATATGCAGAGCTAGTAGAAGATAAGTCATATATTACAGATAGCTTTGTAACTGAGATACAGGCAAATGAAGATTATAGCTTTGATGTAACAGAAACTATAGATGTTGATTTTATTACACCTAAGCATGGTATTTTCAGATATATCCCAGTATCTACAGGAGAATACAAGGTAAAAAATGTTAAGGTAATTGGAGATGATTATGACGTAAGCAGTAATTATGATTCAAATAAAAAGTCTATAGAGATTAAGATAGGCAATAAGGATAGAGTACTTAATGGAAAGATGCAGTATATTATTAAGTATAAAATAGTAGGTATAAAGGCAGACAAGGCTTCAAGAGATTTTTTGAAGCTAGACCTTTTACCAACTGAATGGAATACATCTATAGGTAATGCAAAATCCACATTAAAGATGCCCAAGAGTGTAAATTGGAAAGATGCTGAAATTTTTTATGGTAGTTACGGATCTACATCGAAGTTAAATGATAATAATAGCAAATTTAAAATATCATCAGATGATAAGCAGATAACAGTAAGTGCTATGGGATTAAATGCATTCGAGGGAGTGTCCATAAGAAGTTATCTTGATAATGGATATTGGGTAGGAGCAAAAAATTATGATAGCTCAAAGAATATAATAAGCATTCTATTCATATTGTTTGCGACGCTAACATTTATACTATGGTGGCTATTTGGTAGAGATCCTCACTTTGTGAGAACTATTGAGTTTTACTCACCAGAAAATATGACTCCTGCAGAGATAGGAACATTTATTGATGGAAAAGTGAATAATGCTGATATGACTTCTATGATTGTATATTTTGCCAATAAGGGATATATGAAAATAGAAGATATAGACAAAGAAAACTTTAGATTTATAAAAGTTAAAGATATAGATCAAAAAGAAAAACCTTTTGCTAAGGTACTGTTTAATTCTATTTTTAAAGAAGGCGATTCTGTAACTACAAAATCAATGCCTAAAGACTTTGGAGATAAATTTGCTGTAGCAAAGGACTCACTTAGAGGCTTGTTTACTGGAGATAATAAAGTATTTTCAACAGGTTCGACTGTAGCGAAATGGATTTGCTCAGCCTTACTAGTAGTATTAGCGGTTACGATAGTTACTCTGTCAGTATCTGTGTCAGGAAAGATATACTATATATTATTTAGTGTAGCCCTGATACTATTTATAGTATTAGGTTTGGCGTTTTCTTCTATTGTAGTTTATGGAAAAAATTCTCTCAGTAAGAAACAAAGAAGCGGATACTTATTCTTTGGAGTATTGTCACTTTTAATAAGTAGTTTTATAATTGCTGTTTTATCCATAAAAGTTGTACAGAGTAATATGCTAGGACTTATATCAGTACTATGCTTTGTAATTTCATCTATATTTATTATTATAATGAGAGCCAGAACTAAAAAGAGTGCAGATTTATATGGCAGAATTATTGGATTTAGAGAGTTTATTAAAACTGCAGAGTTAAATAAACTAGAAGCTCTTGTTGAAGAGGATCCTAAATATTTTTTCAATATATTACCTTATGCATATGTGTTTGGCCTATCAGATAAATGGATTAAGAATTTCGAAAAGATCAAGATAGAGCAGGCAGACTGGTATAGTAGTAGCAATGAATTTGGAATGTACAATATGTTTATATATGCAAATATGATGGGAAGTATGAGTAAGTCATTTGAAAACACAATTGCATCTCAAGCATCGTCTATTTCTTCGGATATTGGAAGTGGAGGCGGCTTTGGTGGTGGTGGATTTTCAGGAGGCGGCTTCGGTGGAGGCGGCGGAGGAGCTTGGTAAATTAGCGACTCAAAACTGTGAATTCGTCATTTAAGCAAAGAATTGTTTTAGATAGAAGTTTATAAGAATAAATAAAAGGAGCAGATTTTCTGCTCCTTTTTTATATAAATTTATGCAAGATTTAATAATTTTGTAGCAACATTAAAATATACAAGTATAGATCCTGCATCAACGATTGTCGTAATCAAAGGTGCAGCCATTATAGCTGGATCAAGGTGTAATTTCTTTGCAAATAGTGGAAGTATCGATCCGATAATTTTTGCCATCAAAATAGTGGCAATAAGAGATATTCCAACTAAAAGTGCAATCATAGGATTTTTATATCTTATCATTATATATATTCCGTTTGTTATAGAAAGAGCTAAACCAACTAGTACAGCGATTCTAAACTCTCTAAACATTATTTTGAAAATATCTTTAAACTGTATTTCATCAAGTGCAATACCCCTGATAATTAAAGTTGAACTTTGAGAACCACAATTTCCACCAGTATCGGTCAACATAGGTATAAAAGAAACTAATAGAGGAAGGGCTGCAAAGGCATTTTCATATTTAGCAATAATTGTTTGGGTAATCATAGCAGATAACATCAAAAACATTAGCCAACCTATACGATTTTTAGCGTGGGTAAGGACTGATGTTTCAAAATAAGAAGTTTCACTAGGATTTAAGGTACTCATCAGCTCCATATCTTCAGTCGTTTCATCCAACATAACGTCCATAGCGTCATCTACAGTTACGATTCCGACCATAAAGCCCTGTCTATCCACAACTGGAATAGCAAGAAATCCGTATTTTGAGAATAGCTTTGCCGTTTCTTCCTGATCAGTATGTGTAGTAACAGATAAAAATTCTGTTGTCATAAGTTCTTCCATAGTCATATCACTATCCATAGTCATCAATTCTTTAGCAGTAACAATTCCGATTAACTTTCTATTCTCTAAGACATAACAAGTATATATAGTTTCCTTATGTATTCCTGTCTTTTTAATATGCGCAAGAGCCCCTTCAACTGTTGTATGTTTTTTAAGATTAACATATTCAGTTGTCATTATGCTTCCAGTACTGTCTTCTGGGTAGTTTAAGATCGTGTTTATTTGCGTTCTCTTATTAGAATCAACGTGTTCAAGTATACGAGTTACTAGATTTGCTGGAAGATCCTCAAGAAGGTCAACTGTATCATCCATATATAGATCATCAAGTATATCTTTTAATTCTTTTTCAGTAAACATTTCAACCAGATATGCTTGCATTGAGTTGCTCATTTCTGAGAATACATCAGCTGCTTTGGATTTTTCGATTAATCTAAACGCTTGAATGAGCTCTTTGTCATCTAAATCTGAGAGAACATCTGCAATATCCACCGTATTCATAGCTTGCAAAGCGCTTCTTACATCTTTAAACTTCTTTTCATTAAGAAGTTCTAAAAATTTTTCTTCATTCACAAAATCTCTCCCTTCGTATTTAAAATTTTATATATTTCAGTAAGCACAGAGTTTTAATAAAAAAATAAATTATAAAAAGAAATTAGTGCCAGTATACACAAATAACTCTTTATAATTAGAAATAAACTCGATAACTTTTGTTGAAAATCTATTTATAGGATAAGTAGATTTATTTTAAATAACTTTTCAACAGATAATTATACTTTATTAGAAATATTTATAGCTAACACAATTATAACTTGAAGAATAGTCTTAGTCAAGGAATAAAGCCTTACATTAAAAAGCTTCTGTATTGAGCTAAAAAATAAATATGTAAAGATAGCTAAAAAACTTTATATAAAAGATTAGTAAAGGAATTTGTAAAGATGTATGAAAAGTTTTATATACAAGACAGTAAAGTAATATGTAAAGATATGTATGAAAAGTCTTATATACAAGACAGTAAAGATGTATGAAAAGCTTTATATACAAGACAGTAAAGTAATACGTAAAGATGTATGAAAAGTCTTATATACAAGACAGTAAACAAATATATAAAGATAGTTGAAAAAGTTATCTGTATAAGAAATAAGAAGCCATATATATAAAAGAAATCAAGAAATATAAGTGCAAAAAAAAAGAATATATGTTATTCTATTCTATGCAAAAATTACTAAGGAGTGTGGTTTGATTTGTTAAAAAAAATAAATTTAAATAGAAACTTTATTAGAGAGTTTTTAAAAAATGCTTATAAGTTTTCAATTATGATGCTTTTTATATTAGCCTATATTAAAATATTTGGAGATGAAAATACTTTAATAGGTGTGAGTATATATGTAGGTTTAGCTATGTTTCCAGTCTGTGATAGCAATATGAAGAGATCTTCTATGTTATTAGTTATTGCCATAGTTTTTATTGGTTCAGGATTGGTTTCTCAGTTGGACGCCCTATCACCTTGGATATCTTTTCCTATTAATTTTTTATTTGTTTACTTGGTAATGATGATGACGAGTGAGCCGACGTATTTGAAGTTAAATATAGTAATGCTGCTTCCATTTTTATTTTGTCAATCCGTTCCAGTATCTCTAGAACAGTTTCCTACAAGAATGATAGGGATATTAAGTGGAACATTTTTGATGATTTTGGCAACATATTTTGGCTGGAAAAAAAGAGGTTTTGGATCAGAGGACTCAAAAAGCTTTAGGCAACAGTTATCACTAAATAAAAAACACTATAAAACAGGCATAAGAATGGCTACAGGTATTTCTATAGCAATATTAGTATCCTCAATACTAAAAACAGAAAAGGTACTTTGGATAACACTTGTTGTGATGTCACTTACTCAAATTAATTCTGAAGAAATGCTATCTAGAATAAAGTATAGGATATTAGGTACAGTTTTAGGGTCAATATTTTTCTTTTTAGCATTTGAGTACTTGTTAGGAAGGGAGTATGCTATTTTTATAGTATTATTATTTGGATTTATAGGATTCTTTTCTGATGAATATAAGCATAAGCAGTTTATAAATACAGTGTCTGCCATAAATGCATCTTTAATATTATTTAATACAAAAAATGCTATATGGAATAGATTTGCTGGGCTTGCTCTTGGTATAGCTATAGTTTTAATTCTATACTTTATAGAAAAGTTAATGGTGAAGAAATTTACTTTAGTTAGAGAAGAAAGTACAGTATAAACAAAAAATATTATAGAAAATATGCATTGTAGAAAAGATAGATCATAGAAAAAGATAGATCATAGAAAAAGATAGATCATAGAAAAAGATAGATCATAGAAAAGATATATTATAAATAAAAAAAGACAGATCACAGAAAAGATAGATTATAAAAAATATAAATCATAAAAAATATAAATCATAAAAAATACATATTATAGAAAATATATGTTATAGAAAATATATTATAAATAAAAAAAGACAAAGTCCTACTAAATTTCAATAGGCTTTGTCTTTTTTATATATAGGATAATCTAGTTTAGTATATATCGTTTTTATTTTTATTCATCATAAGACCAGTTTGCCTTCCAAGACTCATACTCTTCAGTTGAAATCTCTTCAGCCTTATGTTTATTTTGCATATCTCTCCATTCCTCTAGGGCATGATTAAAAACCTTGATATCTTCTCCTAAGAAGAATACACCATTAAGGCTAATATCTCTCTTTGAATCAATTATGATAGAACTAATTGAAAGAGGTATAGAATCCTCCATCTTAAATAGCAGACGTATAATATCTTCATTGCTATATGGATACTGTGCTTCTTTAAAATATTCTGATCTGACATCCAAAGCTGATGATATATTATTTAAAACATCATCTTTTGGTGATCTTATATCTAGCTCATATTGTCTAATACGAACATCATCTAAATTGGATTTTTCTCCTAATTTTTTCTGTGTTAAACCACGTAATTCGCGGAATTTTTTTAATAGATGACCTATTTTCATATAAATTCTCCTTTATCACTCATTATAAGAAACAAATTTGTTTCTATATATATACTACTATATAAATATACAAAAAGCAAATTAAAGATAGAAAGAGTCTATAAAGATAGTTCAAGTATCTTATTTTCGTATGAGGGCATATTTCTAGATTGTAGGAAGGTAAAAAATATAAAAATAGATATAAGTATCTTGTTTTTCGTGTGAGGGAAGTGCTTTTAGAGATATTTAGCATATAATTAAGAGTCAGAAAAGTATAAGTATATAAAGAATAAATATATATATGTATAGATTATAAAAATAATACAGATGTCTTGCTTTGAGCTGACAGTAGTATTTCTAGTTCTTATTTAGTATGTAGAATATCCAAAAAATAAAAAAGATAAAAAGGTAAATAAAAAATAGTACACCCAACTATTGATATAGCTTAGGTGTACCATTAAAATAAATAAAGTAAACATATATTTATACAGTAACAATCAGCTTGTTCTGTTAGAATATATTTAGGTTGAATATAGAAGAAACGGCTAAATTTACAAGCTGATTGTACAGTATTTTCAAACTAGAACTCATCTATAACTGTCAATTCTTCATTAACAGCAAATCCAAATCCATCATTACGTATTCTTCTTATAGTTTCTTTTACAAATTCATCGGCATTTTCTATAGCTTCTTCTGGAACCATTATACCTGTCTTTGTAACCTTGCCCTTTCCTAACATTTCAGCACCAATTATTAATGGAACAGCAGTAAGTGGAGCCATATTTCCAGCAACTCTACCTATATAGACTCTATCCTGTCCATCTTTTTTACCGTGTATTTCTGCTGCAGCACAGGCAGTAACACCCTTAAGAAATTCCTTAAGTTCTTCTTCGCTCATTTCTTTTCTAGAACTTTTTTGTGCAACTAATACTGCTAAGGCAAAATCTCTAGGTGAGATTGGAGTTCCCTTTATATTTAGTTCCTGCTCAGAAGTTAAGCCAGAAAGACCAATTTTTTTGAAACCTTCGTAGGCACTTGTTGGCTCAAGGCTAAATCTAACAGATACATTTTCTATATTAGGAATGTATCTAGGGAAAGTAAATACTTCTGGATGACCGATTCTAGAAACTTTTCTCACACCATATGGTTTACCAAAGTCAAAGTCCCACTCTCTTAAGAATGATGGTTCATTTTTCTTAACACCATCTTCTATATAAGGTGCGTTATGTATGCACTCTAACATATGTCCTAGCACAGCTGGTCCACCAGGTTCTTTCTCATCCGTAGCAAAATAGAAAATAGCTTCATTGATTGAGTCAAAATATCTTTCATTTGCACTACAAGCTAGCACAGATAAAAATCCTGGGCTTGCACCTAGTCCCATAATCATACTCAATCCTTTTTCTTTAGCTCTCTTAGGAAGGTCAGATTCAAATATATGATTAAAGGCTTCTATATCATCACAGAAATCTATATAATGTTTTCCGGCCTTGATTGTTGTGTCGATTATATCATATGCAAAAAGATGGTATGGTCCAGTACAGTTGGCTACAACATCACAGTCTTTAATCACTTCATATAGAGCATCTTTGTCTGTAACATCTACTTGAGCAGCACTTACTTTCGGGGAGTTTAACTCAGCAACGACCTTTTTATTTCTTTCTATGTTTCTTGATGATATTACTATTTCATCAAAAATACTTTCATGATTTAGCAAATCTCTTATACCATATAGTGCTTGAGATCCCGCACCGCCTAATACAACTAATTTCATAGAATAACCTCCTTAAAATTAATATAGCTATAAATCAGAAAACATTATATCAGTGTGATTCAGTAAACATCAAAAAACTATAAGCTTAGCAAATAACACATAATTAATAGAAGCTTAGCAAATAGTATATAGTCAAAAATTTTGATATTATTGATAAAATGTTTATCTAATTCATAAAAAATAATAGACAATATTACATAAATAATAATTAGTTAGTAATATTACTTCTTTCACTAATTATATCACTAAAACATTCAAATATCCATAGAATTGTCAAAAAATAAAGAATAATTAAACAATAAAAAAGAATTTGTCTGAATAAACAAAGGGTTATATTTTACAAAAAACCTATGTAAAAAAGAAAATTTAAAAAATATATAGAAATTTCTGATATATTTGATATAATATTTTCTATATGCTTTTTTAGAGTTGAAAAAAATGAAAAATATATTAAGGCTAGTAATTTTAATAGTTTATAAAATTAAATATATGGGAGGTAGAAAAATGGGATTTTTAAAAGGTAAAACAGCTATAATAACAGGTGGCGGAAGGTCAGTTTTAAAAGATGGTAGAAGTGGTTCTATTGGATATGGAATAGCAACTGCATATGCAAAAGAAGGAGCAAATATAGTTATTACAGGAAGAAATATTCAAAAGCTTGAAGATGCAAAAAAAGAGTTAGAAAGTCTATATGGAATAGAAGTTTTGTTTATACAAGCAGATGTGAGTGCTGGTGCAGACAATGAAGCTGTAGTAAATGAAGTAGTTTCAAAGACTATTGAAAAATTTTCTTCTATAGATGTGTTGATAAATGTGGCTCAGGCATCAGCTTCTGGTGTTACAATAGAAAATCATAGCTTAGAACAATTTGATTTAGCTATGTATTCAGGTTTATATGCTACTTTCCATTATATGAAGGCGTGCTATCCTTATTTGGCAAAGTCTAAAGGATCAGTAATAAACTTTGCATCAGGTGCAGGATTATTTGGGAACTATGGTCAGGGATCATATGCTGCTGCAAAAGAAGGTATTAGAGGACTTAGTCGTGTAGCAGCTACAGAATGGGCAAAAGATGGAGTAAATGTAAATGTAATTTGTCCTTTGGCTTGGACATCAAAGCTAGAAGAGTTTAAAGAAAAATATCCTGAAGCTTATGAAGAAAACGTTAAAACTCCACCAGTTGGATATTTTGGCGACCCTGAAAAACATATTGCTAGAGTGTGTGTTCAACTTGCATCACCAGATTTTAAATATATGAGTGGTGAAACACTGACATTGGAAGGTGCATTAGGACAAAGACCTTAGAATAAGAGGAATTATATTTTTTGCATGAATTGAATTATTAATCAAGTATAGATGATATAATACTAATATTAAGCAGAAAATATAGGAGGTCGAATATGAAAAAAATATTATCTAGTTTAGTGTGTTCGGCGATTTTATTGTCGCTAGGAGCTGTATCAAATGCAGCAGATATAGATGTTCAGAGAATTTCAGGTGTTAGCAGATATTCAACACCAGTAGAGATAAGCAAAACATATTTTGAAACAGCCCCAATAGTTGTTTTGGCAAGTGGGGAAGGTTATGCAGATGCTTTGGTAGGTGGATCGTTGGTTTCACAAGAACAAATACCGATGTTGCTTACAAGAGCGGCTAGTTTACCTAAAGAAACAAAAGAAGAATTAATTAGATTGAAAACAAAAAAAGTCTATATACTGGGTGGAATAAATACAGTTTCTAAAAATATTGAAACTTCATTAAAATCTATGAATATAGAAGTAAAAAGATTAGCAGGTAAAAACAGAATGGATACAGCAGGAGAAATAGCCCGCGAAAGATATCTTATAAATGCAAATGGGAAAGATGTACCGATGGGAGATTCTTATGTTGGTATAAATGCATATAATTATGCGGATGCTCTAGTTGCTGGATCTTTGATAGGTCAGATAAGAGGAGAAGTGCTATCTTACATATATCCATATAGTTCATCTAATCCTATGCCATACTATTTGGTGTTTGGAGGTAAGGCTTCAATACCAAGTTTTGATGAATATACTCAAAGAATAGCAGGTAAAAATAGATTTGAAACAGCAGTAGAGGCTGCAAAAAACTTCAAGACTCTTACGGGAAAAGATTTAAAGACTGTAATTTTGGTAGATGGAACTAACTATCCTGATGCTTTGGCGGCATCAACTGTGGCGGGAAAAGAATCTGCTGCAATAGTAACCACTTCACCAGAAAATCTATATAAAGAAAGTAAAAAATTTATAAGAAACAATGATATAGAAAAAGTAATAATAATAGGTGGAGAAAAGTCAGTTTCAAAATCAGTTGAATCGGAAATTAATGACTCTGAAGATGTATCCTCATCAACATTAGGTGGTTGGAAGGTAGAAAATAATAATAAGTATTATTATAGAAATGGTGTAAAATTAACTGGATGGCAGATTATAGAAGGAAGTAAATATTATTTCAACTCAAGCGGTGTTATGCAGACAGGATGGCACTTTGAAGATTATAATTCAAGCAAATACGGCAGAGTAAGTAATGCTAGATATCATTTGATGCCAGATGGAAGATTGGCTGAAACGGGAAGTGAATTTGATGGTTGGATTACAACAAAGGATGGTGTATCTGAGATACTAAGTTCTAAGGCAAGGGAAAATATTCTAAATAAAGTATCGAAAGATAGCCCTCAAGTCTTTCAAGAAATAAATAATAATACTATGATCTTATTTAGAGATAGCCAGATTAGTGGAGTATATGATATTTACCACATATCAAAGATAGAAGATTACTGGTCTGTACCATATGAAAATGGAATAAGAGAAGGATCAAACGAAATACTTGCTACATACAGCATAAATAGATATACAGGTGATGTAGCAAAGAAGTAAAAAGATCAACTATTAAAAATTAAAGACCAAATAATAAAAAACAAGTTAAATAGAATTTAAAAGTAAGTGAGTCAGTAAAATAAAAATAAGTAAAGAGCTAAAGAAAAAATAAAAAAATAAGTAAGTAGAAATTTAAAAATGATTAAAAAAAGTAAAAAAAAGAATATAGGAGCTCCTATATTCTTTTTTTTATTAGATTTTATTTTTTCATGATACTTGACAGGTCATCTATGACGTGTTATACTATGAGTAGTCAATAGTTGACGAGTCAATTGTTGATGTTTCATTTTTTGTCACATTATAAAGTGTAGATATTTTGTGATAAAATTTAAAAAAGTGATTTTATTGGGGGAACGATGGAACTAAGAGAGTTTAGTAGTTTACTGCATCGAGTCAAAAATCTAGAAAACAGATTAAGCAAGAATTTTGAAAAAAATACGGGCTTTAGTTTAACTAGATATGAGATGATGATGTTTTTAAAGGAACATAATTCCTGTTTGCAAGTAGATATACAGAGCTACTTAAAAATAGACCAAGCTGCTATTACGAGGCATCTAAAAATATTAGAGAAAAAAGGACTTGTTACTAGAGTTCGAAATGCCAAGAACAATAGAGAAATTTTCGTTTCACTGACAGACGCGGCTAGAAAGGAACTGGCAAATTGTCAGTTGAGCAGCGAGGAGAATAATGAGTTTATAAGATTAACGATAGCTAGGCAAGACTTAGAAGAACTAGAGGATGTTCTTGATAGAATAGAAGAAATTCTTGATAAATAATATAAATTATTTATCTTTAAATTTATAAAAATTGCACTAAAGACTGAACAGATTTGAAAAAATTGTATTATTTTAGAAGCATTTAAACGCAGGCAGGAAAATAAGTGTTTAAATATTAAGAGGCTATATAAGCGCTCAATAATTGAGCTATATAGTTGGTCAAAGTATAAATACTATCCTACCTGTATAAGATGTAGAATGTTTATATGGAGGAAATATAATGTTAGTAAATAATGATTTCTCAGATATTGTATTTAATAGAAGATCAGTAAAAGTATTTGATGAAAATTATAAAATCAGTAATGACGAAATGTTAGAAATGATAGAAGAGGCAACTAAAGCACCTTCTTCAGTAAATATGCAACCTTGGAGATTTATGGTAGTGCAGTCTCAAGAGGGAAAAGATAAGTTACGTCCATTGATAAGGTTCAATGTCAGACAAAATGATACATCATCAGCGATGGTGATTATATTTGGAGATATGAAGTGTTATGAAAAGGGCGAAGAAATTTATGGAAGAGCAGTTCAAGAGGGCCTGATGCCAAAAGAAATTAAAGATCAGGCTATGGGGTTATTTATGCCAGCATACAAATCCTACTCCAGAGAAAAAATGAACGATGTCGTTAAGATAGATGGTAGTTTAGCAGCAATGCAGTTTATGCTTGTAGCAAGAGCACATGGATATGAAACAAATCCTATAGGTGGATTTGAGGAAGATCAATTAGCAGAAGCATTCGGTCTAGACAGTGAGCATTATGTTCCTGTGCTAATCATTGCGATTGGTAAGGGAGAGTACGAAACTCACGGTTCCGTAAGATTGAACCCAAAAGAAATCACAACTTTTAAATAAAAAATTAAAAGATAGACCATATAAAGGCTGTTTCTTATGTAAAAACTAAGAACAGTCTTATTTTGTTTTCAATTAAATATAAAGAAAGTTAGAAGGTAAAATATAAAAAATAATTGTAGGTGCAGGTAATAGCAAAAGTAGTAATAAAAGATAGCTATGATAAAAAACAAGAGTAATAGCAAATAGATAGAATTAGTAACTATAAAATAAAAAGCAGTAATAACACAATCAGTAAAAACATTAGATATAATAAAAAATAAATCAAATAGCAAATAAATCAAATAGCAAATAAAAAAGGTGCTAGTATATACTAACACCTTATTATAATCATATATAAATTTACTTTTTAATAACAGTTACCACTGAGGATACAATGACACCAGCCAAAATAGCTTCTGGCAATCCATTTGTAACTGCGATGGCAGTGATAATCTTAGCAGGAGAACCAATCTGTCCTATAGCTTCAACATATCTTTGTCCATATATCAAATAAATTAATCCTAGTACGCCGACAGTATTAATTAAAGAAGCTAAAAAACCAGTTATCATGGCAGATATTTTTTTATTCTTACTTGATTTGAAAATACCTGTGAAAATATAATATGAAGCAAATCCCATAACAACTCTTGGTAATACTGAAATAATTGGATTCATCATTAAAAATGAAGTAACCGTTGGCATTGTAAAGGCTCTGATTAGGCTTGTCAATCCGAATATCAGGCCAATGGCAAGACCTACTATAGGTCCTTCAATAACTGCACCGATTATTACCGGTATATGCATAATAGTTGCATTAACTGGACCAATCGGTATAAAACCTAATGGGGTGATAGAAAGCATTATACAAATGCCTGATAGCACACCAATAACTACTAATCTTCTTACATCCAACCTTTTTTTTGTGTAAACATCACTATTCATAAGAAACCTCCGTTCCAGCTCATAAAAGATGCCGGACTTAACCTATTAAAATTATTTGCCTATTGGTCATATTCAACTGATATATGCCATTAAACATACTAATTTTAACAAAAAAAGTCTATAAATGTCAATCACTTTATAAAAGGGACTTATTTCAAAAATAATGTAAAACTTTAATTGTTAAAAAATAGATATAGTTTTTTCTTATTTAGATATATTAATTGATATAAAACAAGAAAAAAAGTATTTTATAATAGAAAAACAAAAAATAAAAATAAAGCTATATTTAATTGAATTTTCAAAAAAACAAGAAGGAATTCTATAGATTTAGCTTTAAAGAATCATAAAATTAATGATAGAAAGTAAGATATATGATAAACTTATTAGTAATTAAAATGTTTGGTGGTGACCATAATGATAGATAATTATGTGATTGATAGAAAAAAAGATATGTCACATTTAGCTAGAGCACTTATTGCTCAAGGTTTGATTTTTAATATTGTAGGATTTTTAATTTCAGACTTTATTAAAGATCAGGGAATATCAATAATATTTACAGCCATTTTAGGAATTTTGCCACTTTATTTGTATGCAGGAAGAGATAACTTTAATGTATATATAAAATCTGAAAGAAAAAAGTTTAATATAGTAGATATTTTGATATTATTTAGTATTATGATGCTTTTAAATACGCTATTTTCACAGATTTTTGATTATATAGAAGTATTTTTGAATTTATTTGGTTTAAGTGCTGTTTCAGAAGCTAATTCAGGTGAGGCATCTGCAACTGTGTCTATGATTGTATATGGAATAGTCATAGCACCAATTGTAGAGGAAATCATATACAGGGGCGTTCTTATGAGAAGTCTTGAAAAGTATGGTTCTTACTCGGCAATTATTATATCGAGTATTTTATTTGGGACAATGCATCAGGATATACTACAATCGCCTGTCACTATGTTTGTAGGAGTAATTCTAGCGTATGCAGCCTATAAATACTCAATTAAACTTTCAATAATACTGCATATATTAAATAATTTAATAGTGGAAATGTCTGCTCAGCTTAGTGGCTCAAAACTATTGTTGGTATATATATTTAATATATCTGTAAATATATTAATATCTTTTATATTTGTTGTATTTATATTTAAAAATAGGCAAAAGATAAAAGAAAAGTTGATTGATTTGAAGAAGTTATACTTGAGGATTAAAGAAAGAAATAAAGAATTTAAAATTAAAGGAAGTATAAGGACATTTTTCAGAACTAAATCAGTAATTGTACTTTTAATACTTGACTTTATTGTTATGTTTGCGGGTATTGTGCCAATGAAGTAATCTGAGTAAACTCGTTAAAATACTATTAATAGTTCACTTTTTTGTTTTTTTTTGGTAAAATAGAGCAAGCAAACGTATTCGCGCGCCGGTGAATATTGCTAAAATTAAATATTTATAAGCGAGGTGTAAGTTTTGAACAGTTATTTTTATAAGGATGAATTTCTAGGGGAATTCATCGGAACGTTCTTCTTAGTACTTTTTGGTTTAGGAGCTATTTGTGCATCTACAATCTTTGGATCTCACAGTGGATTATTTCAAGTAGCATTACTGTGGGGAGTGGCAGTAACGATTGCCGTATACGTGGGCAGACACCTCTGTAATGCACATTACAATCCAGCAGTATCAGTAGCTATGGTAGTGAGTGGAAGAATGGATGCCAAGAAGTTGCCAACTTACTTGTTATCGCAATTCCTTGGAGGATTTGTTGGAGCTTTGATGGTTTACATATTATTTAATCCTTCTATTGTAGCATTTGAAGCTAGCAATGGTATTGTAAGAGGCAGCTTTGAGTCTGTTACAACAGCCAAAATGTTCGGAGAGTTTTATGTTCAGCCTGGCGCTACTTCACAAGTAAGTTTTGGGCTTGCTATGTTTGCAGAAGTTTTCGGTACCTTTATGTTGGTATTGACTCTATTTTTGCTTACAGATAGTGCTAATGTTGCTAGACCAAATGACCAACTAGGACCATTACTTGTGGGACTTGCAGTTACTTCTGTGATTTGTCTGATAGCACCATTAACTCAGGCTTGTATAAATCCTGCTAGAGACTTAGGTCCAAGAGTTGTAACTATGATATTTGGTTGGGGTAAAAATGCCTTTCCAGATTCACAAGGTGGCTTTATATGGATATATGTTCTAGCTCCAATACTTGGTGGAGGTTTGGCAGCTGTGGCATTTTCAAAGGTTATTGAACCAGCTCTAAATAGAAGAAGTAAACTTCAGGAGAATGAACTTAAAGATATACTTGATGAGAAGTCAAGTATAGAAATTGCTGAATAATAGAAACTTCATGGCGCTTTTAAATTTTGTTGATCGTAGAAATCTCTCTAAATATAATTTAGGGGGGTTTCTTATTTTATAGATATAAAATACAGTAAAATACTGTAAGAGTATGAAAAATCAAGGCAAAAGATTAAAAGTGATTATTTATATTAAAATAATAACAAAAATATTTTAAAATAAAATTATAAAAATGAAAATTAATTTTATAACATGTTTTTATATTTTTATACAACTAAATATAAAAACATGTTATAATTATATATAAGTAGTTTATTAAATAATTATGTTGTATTTTAATCAAAAAATTTAATTAGTCAGCGGGGAAAGCGATATGGGTGAAAAAACAAAAGAATTGATTCATATTAATGAAGAGAAAACAGATGATGAAATATCCAGTAAATATAAAAATGAAAATATGGATATTTATACAGATATAAATGTGTTATCATATAACAAAATATTACACAAAAAAGATATATCTCCCCTTGAGTATTTAAAAGAAAGTTATCCAGAAGATATTAAAAAGGTTACAATGGATGACATTTTTTATAGTAAAATTTATATTGATTTTATTAAATATTGCTCTAGTAATGAGATTATTACACTATATGATTTAACGGATAGTTGTATAGAGAGTTTTTTAGAGAGTGTGGAGAACTTATCTGATAGAAATAAAATTGAGTTTAAAATAGAAAATATACTAGAAGATATGAAAGAAAGCTTCAATAGAAATTTCTTTGAACTAGACTATTTAAAGGAAAATTATGAGGATATCCTTAGAAATAGTCTTATTGAAAGTATTTTTGACGAGCGAAAATATTTGTTATTTAGAGAATTTTGCGTCAAAAATAAAATTGTAACGTTAATGGATCTTAGAAAAGAAGCTTTGGTTAGATTCACATTTAGCAAAAGTATAGGAAAAAGAAAGAAAGAAGAAATAATCCTAAAGATTGAACATTTTCTATTAGATATTTTAGGAGATGATGAGGATGGGAGTATTTTTAATTACATAAAAGAAAACTATCCAGAAGATCTTAAGGATTTGAAAATAAATGATATATTTAAGGAGTACAAGCATATAATGTTTAGAATTCATTGTGAAGATAATGATATTATCAGTTTGTATGATTTAAATATAGAGGCTCAAAAGGATTATTTTAATAAATTTAATATTAAGGATTCTAAGAAAAAATTAATAATAAACGCTCTTAAAAAAGAGTATTTATCGATTATAAAGAAAAATTTAATTTTATCTAGTGTTATACCGCAAGAAAAGAAAATAGGTATTGATGAATATTCACATATCAATGTCGAAAAGAATTATTTCAAGTTGATTCCTATAGATAATCTACTTCCAGATAAATATCTAGCATACGAATATATGAAGAAAAAACTTGAAGAAGATGGTGTTGAAAATTTACTAGATTTGATGGGATATGATATATCAAAGCTTAGATATGTTCCTGGAGTAGGTGAGAAGAGATATTCTGAATTTTTTGACCATATAAAGGAAAATATTAGAAAGGCAAAAGAAACTGTTAGAGTAATTGAAACAGAAAGATTTTTGCTTGAAGAAAATATTTACTCTGTGGTATCAGAAAAGACTGTTTGGGAAGTAATATCTGGAGTAGGGCTTAAGGTAGGTAGAAAGTCCTATAATCAAGATGAGATATCTCAGTATCAGGGTATGAGATATATTGATATCAAGGATTATAGTTTGATAAGATATCTTATTAACATAAAAAAGAATTTAGAAAAAATAATGAATATAGAAGAAACTGTAAGTGAGATGAAATTTTCTGAATATAGCGAGTTAGAGAAGACGATGCTTTTTGATAGAATAATTGGCAAAAAATCTTTAGAAGAAATATCTGAACTTACAGGGGAAAGTACGCTAAAATTAGACAAAATAGAAAAAGAAATTATTCAAAACATAAACAGGGTTTTAAAAGAAAAAAAATTCACAATAGCTTTGAGGGCTATATATGATAATTATAAGAGAATGCCTATAGAAAAATTAGATGATTATCTTGGAGAAAACGAGAAAATACTGATAGATTTAATAAAGGCAAATGTAGTCTATAATATATTTTATATAAAAGAATATAAAAGCATGGCCTATTTCAATTTAGAAGGAATAGCAAGTAATGTTGAGTATGAAAAAGAGCAGCTAGACTCATTCGGCGAAATTAGAAGTATTAAAAATATTTTTAGAAAATATAATCAAGTAAGTGTTGAGGATACTATATTTGCAGAAATATTTAAAAACTCGGAATGCAAAAGATTTATGAGGGAAAATGGTGTTTACTTAGTAGATGATTATTATTACAAAGAAGGAATAAGTAAGATAGATTTATTTGAATTCTATCTTAGATACTATCACAAGGAGCCTCTACGTCTGAATTCAAAAACTGTTCCAGAGTACAATAGATTTTTTAAAGAGAAGCTTGGAATAGAAATGAAGATGAACAGTAGAAGCCTTGAAGGTCTGGCTTCTAGGTCAGATAAAATAATACTTGTAAATCCTAGGACCTACTCACATATAGATTTGGTAGATATAGATGAAGTGACACTTTTACATATGAAGAAAATATTAGATTTAAGGTTATCAAAGAAAAACTATGTAAATGCCAAGGAAATATATGAAATTATGGAGGAATATTATCCAGGAACTTTTTATGGTAAGCATCATGTATATTCTTTGATCAATCATCATTTTGATGACTATAATACTAGTAAAGGAAACTCACTAGATATTACAACCAAAGGGAATCAAATATCAATGAAAACAGATGTTATTTTTGATATCTGCAAAGAGAATAACTCCATCATAAGTATAAAAGATTTAAAAGATAAGACTGATTGGTCTACAAATAGAATATATAATGCTATTGATAACTCCGAGGAAGTAATAAAAATGGGACCTAGCAAGTGTGTAATTATAGAAGATATACTAAATGAAGAAATAAAAGAAAAAATAAAAAAAATATCTTTGGAAGCATTTAAAGAAGGATATGCTTTTACAAAGAAACTATATAGTGAGTATATTTTAAAAGATGATGTTTTATCTGAATTTGTAGATAGATATGATATAAAACATCCCAAAGAGATTGCATCATTGATTAAATATATGAATGAAAATATAGTGGGAAATAATAATTTTCTATACTGTAAAAATCAAGATATAAAAAGTATAGAGGATGTAATAAGACTTAAGTACCCAAAATATTTGACGGTTGATAATCTAAGAGAACTTTTATCTAAGTTTGGATATTCTCAGATATCTATATATCAAACTGTTGATAGAATAGTAAATAAAGGAATATATATTCAGGTAGATAAGGAAACTTTTTTGGCTAAGGATAAATTCTTACTTGAGAATAAGGAAGTTGAAAAATTAGTAGAATTTGCTAAAGACACAATATCTAAAAATGGATTCTTTATTCCAAAAGAGTATATAAAAGAAATACAAAAAGATATAGATTTTAAGGAATTTGAGATAAATCAATTTACGATTTCAAATATATTGGAAGAAAATGGATTTAAAAAACTATTTAGATATAAGATGAAAAATTCTATGGATGTTATAGTTTTGGTGGATGAAGAATCTGAGTATAAGGACATAGATGAGCTAGCATATGATATTTTAAAAGAATCATATGAAGGTAATATGAATGAAAGAGATGTTTATGATTTTCTATCAGAAGTTGGTATCTATGAAGAAATTGAAGATCCAATATATAAAAAGATGTATAATGATATGAAGATGAACGGATATATATCAGTTGACGATGAGGGAAAGGTAATTTTAAAATAAAAATCAAAATATATAAAAAAGGCATAGAATTTATTTTATGCCTTTTTTAATATTCAAATTTATTACTTAATTAGATTTAATTTAAGTGAAACGCTAGCTATTAAAAATAATCTACGGACTTGCATACAAGATATAGATAATAATAGGAGCATGTGCTATAATAATAACTACATATTGAATAAGAAAAATAGAAATAAAATAAGATTGTTTATAAAATATTAATTAAATGTATTATATATTTAATTAATATAATCGATATTTTTTAAAATTTTAGAAAGAATTATAAAAAGATAGAGCTCCTTATCTATAAAAATATTATAGTAAGGCATTGCTATGTGAAGATTGCACCTTAACAAAAAGTTGAAAAAAATAAAAATAGTACGACGTTTATAGAATTATTTTAAAAATAAATATATAAATATTCGTAAAAAAATGGCTTCTTTTATAGAGTATTTTATTGAATTCGATGAAAAAATAAGTAAAAATATAACAAATAACTTATTTCAAAAAACTATTGAATATTGTATACAGCTATGTTATTATGAAGGTAATCTTTAATGATATTGAATATCATTAAAGCCTTATAGATTTATATTAAAACTAAATTAGTATTTGTATGGAGGTAGAAATATGACTGCTTGGAATGGATTTAAAAATGGAAAATGGTCAGAAAATGTGGATGTTCATGACTTTATTGATTTGAACTACACTCCTTATGAAGGTGACTCTAGATTTTTGGAAGGCGCTACAGAAAATACTGAGAAGCTTTGGGAAGAAGTTTCAGAATTATTTAAAAAAGAAAGAGAAAATGGTGGTATGTTAGATGTAGATGTGGATACAATATCTCAGATAGATGCATATGCACCAGGTTATATAGATAAAGATAGAGAAAAAATAGTAGGTTTACAGACTGATGCTCCTCTAAAAAGAGCAGTTATGCCTTTTGGTGGTATAAGAACTGTTGAAAATTCTTGTGAGGCATATGGATACAAACTAAATCCAGAAATTGAGGAGATATTTACAAAATATAGAAAAACTCATAATCAAGGTGTATTTGATGTATACAATGATGAGATGAGAGCTGCTAGAAAGTCAGGTATAATTACTGGACTTCCAGATGCTTATGGTAGAGGAAGAATAATTGGTGATTATAGAAGAGTTGCATTATATGGAGTAGATTTCTTAATTGAGAAAAAGAATGAAGAAAAACTTTCATTGGCAGATAAGCCAATGACTGAAGAAGTTATTCGTTTAAGAGAAGAATTAACTGAACAAATTGTAGCTTTAAAGAAGCTTAAGAATATGGCAAATTCATATGGATATGATATATCTAAGCCAGCAAAGAATGCTCAAGAAGCAGTTCAGTGGTTATACTTTGCATATCTAGGAGCTATAAAGGATCAAAATGGTGCAGCGATGTCTATAGGTAGAATTTCTACATTCTTGGATATTTACTTTGAAAGAGACTTAAAAAATGGAGTAATAACAGAAAAAGATGCACAGGAAATTATGGATCACTTTGTTATGAAGCTAAGAATGGTAAAATTCCTTAGAACACCTGAATACAATGAGTTGTTCTCAGGAGATCCAACTTGGGTTACTGAATCAATTGGTGGAATGAACGCTGATGGAAGAACATATGTAACTAAAAACTCATATAGAATGTTAAACACTTTATATACACTAGGGCCATCACCAGAACCAAATCTAACTGTTCTTTGGTCAACTAAACTTCCAAAGGAGTTTAAAGATTTCTGCTCTAAGGTATCTATAGACACTAGTTCAGTACAGTATGAAAATGATGATTTAATGCAGAAATTTACTGGAGATGATTATGGAATAGCTTGTTGTGTATCAGCTATGAGAATAGGAAAGCAGATGCAGTTCTTTGGAGCAAGAGTAAATCTAGCAAAGACACTTTTATACGCTCTAAATGGTGGAATAGATGAAAAGTCTGGTGCTCAGATAGCACCAAAGATGGATCCAATAAAGGGAGATTTACTTAACTATGAAGAAGTAAATGAAAGATTTGAAAAGTATTCTGAGTGGCTAGCAGGCCTATATGTAAATACTTTAAATGTAATTCATTATATGCATGATAAGTATTCATATGAATCACTTGAAATGGCCCTTCACGATATGGAAATTTTAAGAACTATGGCTTGTGGTATAGCTGGACTATCAGTTTGTGCAGACTCTTTATCTGCAATAAAGTATGCAAAGGTTAAGCCAATAAGAAATGAAGAAGGCGTAATAGTAGACTTTGAAACTGAAGGAGATTTCCCTAAATATGGAAATAACGATGATAGAGTAGACCAGATAGCAGTAGACATAGTGAGTGGATTTATGGATAAGATAAGAAAGCATAAGACTTACAGAGATGCTGTTCACACTCAGTCAGTTCTTACTATTACATCAAATGTTGTATATGGAAAGAAGACAGGAAACACTCCAGATGGTAGAAAGTCAGGAGAACCATTTGCACCAGGAGCAAATCCAATGCACGGTAGAGATTCAAACGGAGCACTTGCATCGCTTTCATCAGTAGCAAAGATACCTTATGAAGAGGCACAGGATGGCATATCTAATACATTCTCAATAGTTCCTAAGGCTCTAGGAAAGTCTGAAGAAGATAGAATGAGCAATCTATCAGCTATGATGGACGGTTACTTTATGCAGAAAGCTCAGCACTTAAACGTGAATGTATTTGATAAGGAAACTCTTCTAGATGCTATGGAAAGACCTGAAGAATATCCTCAGTTAACTATCAGAGTATCTGGATATGCAGTTAACTTTATCAAGCTAACAAGAGAACAACAGTTAGATGTAATAAACAGAACTTTCCATGATAAAATGGCTTAAAAGCAAAAGCAAAAGCAAAAGCAAAAGCAAAAGCAAAAGCAAAAGATAAAAATTGAAAATTTAAGAAGGGGGTTATGCTAAATAGTATGCCCCCTTTTATTAAAATATATATTATGTATTGGGGGATAACAGATATAGGAGGAGCATTATGATCAAAGGAAGAGTACACTCAATAGAAACATTTGGAACTGTAGATGGTCCTGGAATTAGATATGTGGTATTTACCCAAGGATGTAATTTACGATGTAGATTTTGTCATAATAGAGATACTTGGGAGTATGGAGAGGGCAAGCTAATGTCAGCTCAAGAAGTAGTAGATGATATGATGAAGTATAAAACTTTTATAGATGCATCTGGTGGAGGAATTACTATCTCTGGTGGAGAGGCAACTACTCAAGCTGAATTTGTCGAAGAGATATTTAGACTTGCAAAGGAAAAAGGCGTTCATACTTGCCTTGATACGAGTGGCTTTATAGATATTAAGTCTGTAGAATCTCTATTAAAGTATGTAGATTTAGTTCTTCTAGATATAAAACATACGGATACAGAAGTATCTACATGGCTTACAGGTCAATCATCTGAAAAAGCAATGCAACTGGCAAGATATTTAGATAAGGAAAACATAGCAGTATGGATAAGACATGTCTTAGTTCCCACAATAAGTGATGAAGAAGAGTATCTAAAAGATTTGTCTGACTTTGTAAAATCATTAAAAAATGTAGAAAAATTTGAGTTGTTAGCATATCACACTATGGGAATACATAAGTGGGAGCAGATGGGAAAAGAATATTCGCTAAATGATATAGAAGCGGCAACAGAAGAAGACCTTGAAAGAGCTTATAAAATTATGGATATAGATAATTTAAGATAAAATACTAGAATAATATTGACGATATATTTGGAAAAAGTATAATCAGTTAGTAGTTAGTAGTTAGTAGTTAGTAGTTAGTAGTTAGTAGTTAGTAGTTAGTAGTTAGTAGTTAGTAGTTAGGTAGATAAAATAAATGTTATCAATATAAATAATCCACAAGCTAAGATTAAATTCAAATTATTGTGGATTATTTATATTGTTTTTGATACTGTTATCAAAAACAATATATAAAAGCTTGGAATTTATAATATATATAAAGAAAAAAGTTATTATATTACTCTTAGATTATCCTAAAAAATTAGGGATATATAATATAATAAGAGTAAGATTAAAAGTAAGTGAAAAGAGTAAGTGAAAAGAGCAAATTAAAAAAGTAAGTAATAAGAGCAAGTAAAAGAGCAAGTAATAAAAGTAATAATTAAAAATAATAGCACAAAAAATATAAGTGAAAAATATAAGTAAATA
Source organism: Peptostreptococcus russellii (assembly GCF_003012055.1). Lineage (GTDB taxonomy): Bacteria > Bacillota > Clostridia > Peptostreptococcales > Peptostreptococcaceae > Peptostreptococcus > Peptostreptococcus russellii. Next base: position 134,864 of record NZ_JYGE01000001.1, read on the forward strand.
AGTATATAAGAGGGGTAAATTATGGGGAAAAAATACCTACATATTCTATCTTATGACGGACTTTCAAAGGTAGATATAGATAAATTGAAGAGATTGACAAATTTTAAAAAGTACTTAAAAGAGGCATCAGGATGTCTAAATGTGTCAAGTGTATATCCAAGTCTAACATATTGTGCTCATACATCAATTACAACAGGAGTATATCCAAGTAAGCATAAAATTGTAAGCAATACCAAGCTTGAGCCATATAGAAAAAGTCCTGATTGGTATTGGTATGATAGAGATATAAAAGCGGAAACATTTCAAAGTCTAGCCAAAAAGTCTGGATATGATATATTATCTATATTTTGGCCAGTAACCGCAGCATCAAGAGATATCAAGTATAATATGCCAGAAATATTTGCGAATCGCTGGTGGAAAAAACAAACTTTTGTATCACTTTTTAATGGTAATCCATACTTTCAGTTTTTATTAAATTCTAAATTTGGAAAGCTAAGAAAAGGATTGAAAGAACCAGAACTCGATAATTTTTCTCATCAGTCATTTCTCTATTCACTAGAGCATTTTAGGGCGGATATAAATATGATTCATTATATAGACCTTGATTCCCAAAGACATGAGTTCGGATTTAACTCAAAAGAAGCGGATGCAGCATTGATGAGATTAGATATAAGACTAGGAGAGATAGTTGAAAAATTAAAGGAAATGAATATTTATGAAGATTCAGTAATAGTTATACTGGGGGATCACAGCAGCAAGGATGGACATAGCAATATATATCTAAATAATTTATTTTATAAGGCCAATTTATTAGAAAAAAATAAAGATGGAACAGTTAAAAAATTTAAAGTAATATGTAAATCTTTGGATGGCTCAGCTTATATTTATTCAAAGAAAAAATCAAAGGATAAAGAGATAATGGAGCTTCTCCTACCTTTGCTTAAAAATAAAATAATAGAAAAAATATATAGAGGAGAAGAAGCTGAAAGACTTGGAGCAGATCCTAACTGTAGATTTATGTTAGAAGCATCAGAAGGCTATTTCTTTGTAGATGGAGTAGCTGACGAGTTGATAGTAAGTGTAGATGAGATAAATAGCAATCGATCAATCGGGCAAAAAAAGGCACATGTTAATAATCATGGATATAATTCATCATTGAAAGAAGATTATAAGACAGTTTTTTTGATTTCGGGAAAAGGAATAAAGAAGAATATCTCTATAAATGAAATGAGCTTAATTGATGAAGGACCAACTTTTGCTAAAATAATGGGATTTGAGATGAAAAATTGTGACGGAAGAGTAATAGAAGAATTTTTGGAAGAGTAGATAGTTAAAAAGATGATATTTTTAAGAGTATTTTATTATATAGAAGGGAGCTAGGTACTATAGTTCTCTAGTGAATATTTAATAAATTCATAATATGAGTATTTAAAAAAGCTGTTGAGTATCTCAACAGCTTTTTCGGAGGTTTAGGATTTTATGCCTCAATATGAAATTTTAAAAAATGAAAATATTATGCTTATTAATAGTATAATATACTTTTCAGAAAATTTGTTTATTTAGAGATATTAAGAAGAGTTAAAGTAATTTATGAAGTATAATTAAAGATAAAAGTATTTTAAGGGATCTAAAAAATAAATATTAAAGATAGTAGTGTAGTAAAGTTAGTTACATAGTGAAAATAGTTAGATAGCAAAGTCAGTTATATAGTAAGGTCAATTAATTATCAAAAAAGTTAGATGACAAAGTCAGCTATATAGTAAAGATAGTTATCTAGTTATATAGTAAAGGTACTATATAGTAAAAATAGTTAGATAGTAAAAAAGATAGATATACAATATAAATAGATAAAAAAAGACAGCAGATATATCTGCTGTCTTTTTTGCATTAAAAATTTAGATGCAGTTCATTCCAATGTGGAGGTTCATGATGCTATAATAGAATTAAGAAATAAAAGAAAAGCATTAAACTTAGTTATAAGAAATAAAAAATACTAAAGTTGGTGTTATCAAAAATAATAGAACATAATATTATGTTCTATTATTTTTCTCAATAATTTATAACAATTACACTGTTTGAAATGTCAATACCAGAATACCACAACACTTTATATTATTGAGAACATATTAAATACCATACCTTTTTAAAATAGTTTATAGTAAGGAAATTAGTTGTTTTTAATGATTCAATACCAACCAATAAAATATAGATATAAATAATAACAACTAATTTTCGGCTATATTCTATATGCAAAGTAAATACAGTTTAGATGAAACTTATATATTATATAAGTTTTATATTAATTAAAATAAGTGATAATAATTTAATTATAACATGAAATCAAATAAAGATGAATAGCAGGTCTATAATAAAAAGAATATTTTAAATATTTTATAGAATTATTTCAAGATAGTTAGAAATTTATTAAAAAATTTATATTTAAAACACAGAAAATTTGGAATTATTTGCACTTTAAGATAAGAAATATAGTAAAGTTTTTTAGAATATTATAAAATTAATTTTATAAATAAAAATAATGAAAAGGAGGATATAGATGAGGATTTTAATGAAATTTAGTATGGATGAGACTTTTATGCCTACTGATTATCACAAAATGATAATTAGTTTTATAAAAAAGTCAATTAGTGAGTATTCTGAAGGAAGCTTTTTTGATGAGTTTTACAATGAAGATATTTCACAAAATACAAGAAAGGATTTTTCATGGAGTATGAAATTGATGAATCCTGAGTTTCATAGAAATAGAATAGAGGTTTTAGATAGGAAGTTTGATCTTACATTTGCAGCAGCAGATAAAATGAATATCTTGATCTTATTTAATTCTTTTTTAAATCAGAAAGGAAAAAAATTCAAAATTTCTAAAGAAAATTCAATAAAATTGGAAAAAATAAGCATTTTAAAGGAAAAAAATGTGGAAGGAAATGTTGCTCAGTTTGCACTTTATTCGCCACTAGTTATAAGAGAGCATAATAAAGAGAGTAATGTAGACAGATATGTAACTGTTGAGGATGAAGATTTTATTGAAGCATTTAAGTTAAATCTAGAAAGAGCATATCCAGCTTTAAAGAATGAAATTCAAGAAATGAAAATAGATACTTCTAGAATGAAAAAGCAGGTAATTCCATTGTTTGGTCATATGATAGAAGTTTCTTTAGGTAATTTTCTTGCTATGGCAGATAGAAACTTACTAAATTCTATGCTAATCAATTCAATTGGAAGTAGAAAAAGTGCAGGGTTTGGTTTACTAAACCTTATAGATTCGTGGGAGATGAGACTATGATAAGAAGAGATTTAGAAGGAAAATTTGATACAGTTTTAGAGTTTTCCGACTGGAGGTATTCTGCATCAGCAGTAGGTCTTATGAGATATTTTGAAGAAGAGGGAATAGACTATTCTACTAGCTATGAAGAAGAATACACTCTTGATGGAGAAAATAAAAGTAAAGTAAGAAATGATGTTTTATGTTATAACACAAAAGATATTTTATTAGATGATGAAGAAAATAGGGAAAGATATCTAGATTTTGTTGAAAAGTATTTTAAGTCTAAGATGCATCATTTAGGACTAAAGGCTTTGATTAAAAATGACACTTTAAGTGATGAGGATGTAAAGTCTATAAAGGATTTAATGAAGGCCAATGTCATAATGAAGAAAGTATTTAAAGGAATTGATATAGATATTAACTCTGATAAATCTTTTAAAAATAATGTATTAGATTTGATGGAAAAAAATAGATATAGCTTGATAGAAGAAACTTATAAAAATGGTATGGCGACATATAGAAATTTTTGCAATCAGAACTCTTTAGGAACAGCTGAGGGGAATGTTTGCAGACTAGTTGGCTACTATGTTGACTTACCTAAAAAGAAAAAATCAATGGCTTTTAATTGGGATTATGATACATATGTTTATGAAGACTGTCCAGAGTTTGACTATATTCCTTTTGGGTTCAGTAAAACTAGAGATGCATTTTTCATAAATAATAATTTTAGTTCAAAGGAATTATTAAAGGCCAATAATAACTTAAACAATTCTTTGTATCAAGAAAACGATATAAAAGACGATAATAAAAATGCTAGAAGTGCTTTGTTTTTATCTTCGTCAAAAGCCGCTGAATTTATAAATTATCAAGTAGAAATTGTAGTTAAAAATAGGGATAAAGACTATTTTGAAACAGTATTTGTAAGAGATTTAGCAATAGATGTATTTAAAAAGATATCTGACTCTGAAGATGAACTTATTGTAAAGGCACTTAGTAAAGCTTGTAAATACGGAAGGGATTCTTATCTAAATATAACGGATATTGTGGTCAATTCTATACTGAATATGGTAAGGCTAGACCAATTGATTGATAGACTTTTAAAGGATAAAAATGATCATAAGTTTTTAATTAGTCAATTGATTAGAATAAATACATATCTATATGAAAAAATAGATGGTGCAAGTGCTTTAGAAGAATTAAAGAAAAATATTAGTTTAGAAAAAGGAGTGTATAAGAATATGAATAAAGGTAATTACTTTGCTAAAAAAGCAGCTGATGAAGTAATAAGTAAAATTGAAAAAAATAAGGTTATAGGCTATAGAAATAAGTTAATATCTTGCCTTACATTCAAGGACTACGATCGTTTCTGTACAGTTTTGTTACAGCTATCAGCCTATAGTACTGTAAGTTTTGGATTTGCATATGATCTATTTGAAAACTTTGAAGAAAATAAAAACCTAGCATATACATTTGTAAATGCACTAAAAAAGAATGAAGTAGCTAAGGAAGTAAATGAAAAATAATAAATATGTAAACTGTTGTAAAAAATAGCTAAGTTATAAGAATAAATCATTAAAATAAAGCTTTTATCACGCTTTAAATAATATAAGCTTAAAGATAAATTGAAAAACCCAGAGTAAATTTACTTATAACAAAGGGTGATAAAGGCTATTAATATAATAAAATCAGGAGGAAAAATCATGAAAAATAAAGCTTTAACTATGACAATTGTAGCAAATATGACATCAAACTACGGAGAAGGTCTTGGAAATATATCTTCTGTTCAGAAGGTATTTAGAAACGGAAAAGTATATGCAACTAGAAGTAGAGAAAGTTTGAAAAATGCAATAATGGTTCAAAGTGGAATGTATGAGGATCTGGAAGTAGTAGTAGATGGAGCAACTCAAAAGAAAGTTGACGAAGAAAAAAATGCAAGTAACTGTAGAGCTCTAGAAGGTGGATATATGAGTACATCTCCTACAACAAAGATTAGAAAGAGTTCTTTTTATCTAACAGATGCAGTGGCTTGTGATGAGTTTGTAAATGAAACAAGATTCCATAACAATTTATACTTAGCATCTAGCTATGCAAAGGCAAATAATATAAATCTTCAAGAAGATGCCAAAAAATCTGGTTTGATGCCATATCAGTATGAATATGATAAATCAATGAAGCAGTATAGTATTACATTTGATTTGGATAAAGTGGGAGTAGATGCAAACTATGATGTAGAAGCTAGTAAAGAAGAAAAAATATTAAGAGTAAAAACTATATTAGATGCTATTGAAAATTTAGCATTAGCAGTGAAAGGAAATTTAGATAATGCAGAGCCACTATTAGTATTTGGTGGAATTGGTGACTATAAGACTCATTACTTTGAAAATGTAGTTAGGGTTGATAGAAATAAACTTGATATAACAGAAGATTTAAAGAGAAGATTGGATAATGGATATAGAGTGGGTCTTTTAAGAGGTGGAAACTTTGATAATGAAATGGATATTATTGAAGAATTAAAGCCTATTAGTATGGCAGAGTTCTTCAGTAAACTTGAAGAGGATGTGAAGGAATACTATGAATAAAAAAATCTTAAGGATAAAGTTACACCAAAATAAAGCTCATTATAGAAAAGAAGAAACTATAAATAATAAGATGACATATCCCCTACCACCATATTCAACAGTAATAGGTGCAATACATGCAGCCTGTGGATATGAAGAGTATAGACCTATGGATATAAGCATACAGGGGAGATATGAATCCATGGATCAAGAAATTTATAAAGATCTTGGATTTTTAAATAGTGTGATGGATGATAGAGGAGTGCTAGTAAAGCTTAAGAGCCCTAATAAATTAAATGACGGCTATAAAGAAATAGCAAAGACTCTAAAATCTAAGGGAAATAGCTTTAAGAAGAAGATAACAATTGATATATTAGATGAAGAAGAACTAGATGAATATATCAGGATATCAGATCTTAGAGAAGTTTTTCAGGAAGAAAATGCTCTTCTTAAGAAAGAGGATAAGGAAATAAAGGAAAAAGTTAAAGCTCTAAAGGCAAAGCAAAAAGAAGAGGACAAGTCTTCTCATATATATGAAATGATAGATCAGGAGATAAAGGAATTAAATAATTCTATAAAAGCCAAGAAAAAAGAGCTAAAAGAAAAAAAGGATAAAGAGTACACAGAACCAATGTCTTTTTATGCAAATTTAACTACTTCTATCAAAAGATATGAAATTTTGTATGGAGTAGATTTAGTACTACATATTAGAAGTGATGAAAAAACTATGGAAGAAATAATGGACAATGTATTGAATATTACTTCTATAGGAAGAAGCGAGGACTTTGTAGATAGTGTGGAAGCCAAGTTTGTTGAGATATCAGAAGATGAGGACTTTGTAGAGGAACCTTCAGAGTTACTTAGAAATTACAGTGGATATGTAGATTATGATTCTTTGAATGATGATATATTAGATGAAGAAAGCATATACTATCCAGAATCAATAAATACAGCAGCTTCTATAGCTACTAGAGGAACTTGTTACTATCTCAATAAAGATTATGAAATAATAAAAAATAAAAGAATTTTCAATAAGAAAAAGGTAGTATATTTATCAGGCTATAAAATAAATATAGATAGCAGCGAATACAATAGCGCCTACCCTGAAAGAGGAATATACATAGATGAAGACGGCTATGTAATAAGTTTAATGTAGATTTTTAGATTATTGCCCTAGTATTTATTAATATTGGGGCAGTAATTAAAACTTATATGAAATTGAGCAAAATCTAATATACTAATAAAAGTAAGTAAATAAATGAGAAGTAAAAGTAAGTAAAATAATAAATAAAAAAAATATAAAGCTTGAGTAAGAAATAAAAAGATAACTTTTATTTTAAGGTTGAATGTATAAATAAACAATAAAAACTAAAATGGAGGAGTATATGAAGAAAATAGATTACTTATATGTTGGAGATTATCTAGCTAAGCCTGATGAAACAATCAAAGAGCATACTGAAGAATTATTAAAAAGAAAGTCAGAGCTAATATCAAATGGATATTTAACTGATAAAAAAGAAATTGAAATGTTGGAAAAAGCGATAAAATTGCATGATATAGGTAAGTTTAATAGTCATTTCCAAAATAGGTTAATAAAAGGTGGAAATTTTAATCTTCAAATAGAAGTGCCTCATAATATACTATCCTATTATATATCAGATACAGATAAGAGTGAATTTATTGTGGACAAGGCAGTTATTGACCATCATAGCTATGACGATAACTTTAAAGTAGGATATGACGAACCTTTAGAACTAGTTAAAAGAGATATTCTTGAATTATACAATATCGATGAATTAAATTTATCTGCTGATGAAAAAAAAGAATTTATATCAAAACTAAAAAAAGAAATTAAAAAAAAGAGAAATTATTTAAATAAGATAAAATCTAAGACAAATGATCTTATAGATAATGGAGATTTAACTCCAGTTAAAATACTGGGATTACTAAAAAAGTGTGATTACTCTGCAAGTGCCCATATGCCAATAGAGTATCCAGCAGATTTTCTAGAAAATAAATTAGATGAAATGATGAATAGATGGAAATGCGAAAATAATTCTTCTTGGAATGAACTACAAAAATTCTGCATTGAAAAAAGAGAAGAAAATATCATAGCAATAGCATCTACTGGAATGGGAAAAACAGAAGGAGCACTATTATGGATAGGTGATAATAAAGGATTTTTTATATTACCACTTAAAACAGCTATAAATTCAATCTACAAAAGAGTTGTAGATTCGGTAGTTTCTGGTGAAGATATCAATAAAAGAGTTGCACTTCTTCATGGTGATAGTATGAATATATATCAAGGTACAGATAAAAAAAATGATATAACTGATATTATTTCATATTATAATGAAAGCAAAAGATTTTCAATGCCTTTAAACATATCTACTCCGGACCAGCTATTTGACTTTATATTTAAATCAAAAGGCTATGAACTTAAGTATGCGATGATGTCTTATTCAAAGGTTGTTATAGATGAGATTCAAGCATATAGTCCAGATTTACTAGCATCTATGATTTTGGGAATACAAAAAATTATAGATATAGGAGGAAAGGTTTCTATATTTACGGCGACTTTTCCACCATTTATTAAGGATCTTTTAATGAAGACAAAGAAAAATGGGAAAATTGTTGATAAATATAGATTTGAAGAGGCAAAGTTTGTAACTGAAGTTGATAGACATAATGTAAAAGTAATTGAAGAAGAACTTAATTCCAAAGATATTATAAAACATTACCAAGAAAATAATTCTGACCATAAGAAGTATCTAATAGTATGCAACACTGTGAAAAATGCTCAAAAGATATATGAAGACTTGAAAAATGAAGGCTTTGAAAATATAAACATATTGCATAGTAAGTTTATAAAGAAAGATAGATCAGAAAAAGAAGACAAAATTATGGATACTGGATCTACATTTTTAGAAAATGGTGAGTTTAATAATAAAGATGAGATATGGATATCAACACAGATTGTAGAAGCAAGTCTAGATATAGACTTTGACTATTTATTTACGGAATTATCAGATTTAAATTCATTCTTCCAAAGACTGGGAAGAGTCAATAGAAAAGGTAAGAAATCAATAGATAAATTTAATTCATTTATATACACAGAGATTGATAACAAGCTTTTGATAAATATCTATAAAGAAACAGGTTTTATAGATGAAGGCTTGTATAAACTAAGTAAAGAAGCCTTGCTTGAATTTAAAGAAGGAGTACTTACAGAAAGAAAGAAACAAGAAATGATAGAAGAGTACTTTACTACAGAAAAAGTAGTCGCCAAAGAAAGTAGATTTATGGATAAGTACTGGGAAACATATAATTATTATGAAGATCTTAATGAGTTTGAACTGTCAAATAAGATAGTTAATAGGAAGTTTAGAAATATTATTTCTTTTGATGTATTTCCAGTAGATATAGAAAAAGGACTAATCAATAAAGAAGAGATAGAAGAAATAATATCTCAGATAGAAGAAAATAATGAAAAAATATATACTTGTGAAAATAAAGAAGAAAGAAAAGGAATTATTTTAAAAGGATATGAACTGAAAGATAAGCTAATGCAGTATACTGTGTCAGTCGGAATATACGATATAAATAAAGGCGACTTAGAAAATGCCGAAAAGATAGAAATATCCAAGCATAGATTCATAAGAAAAGCAAACTGTCATTATAATGAGAAGGGCTTTCAGAGGTTGAATAAAGAGGATTATGATAACTGTGCAAATAGTAAAAAAGAAAAAGAAGAAGAATTTGATAGCTTTATATAAAATAGTATAAAAATTGCATCTTGAAAACTAAATATATTTTTGAATAGACATCTTTAGTAAAAAGCAAAGATAGCTTGAAGGGAAGTTCATATGAAAAAAGAAATAACAGGAATAATGATGTATTACTATATAGTATGTAAAAGAAAGCTCTGGTATTTCAATAGTGGATTGAGTATGGAACATACAAATGAAGATGTTTCAATTGGAAAGGCAATCGATGAAGAGTGTTACTATGATGAGGAAAAACATATAAATATAAGAAATATCATAAACATAGACTATATAAAAGATAAAAATGTAATACATGAAGTGAAAAAAAGTAAAATTGTTGAAGAAGCATCAATCCAACAAATAAAATATTATTTATGGTTTTTAGAAAAAGAAGGTGTTAAAGATGTAATGGGTATATTGGATTATCCCCTAATAAGAGAAATAAGGAAAGTGAAGTTGGAAGATGATGATAGAAGTAATATAGAAAAAAACTTAAATGAGATCCAAGAAATAATAGAAATGAAAACACCTCCAGAATTATGTAAAAAAAGTATATGTAAAAATTGTGCATATCATGATATTTGCTTTATTTAAGATAGTCGACATCAGATAAGTCAAAAAGACTGTTGAGTCGACTAAAGAAAGAAGTGTGTAGTATCAAATGCTCTGAACTTTATGATATACTAAAGGTATAAATTAGAGGAGTATCTCCGAGGTCGACAGAAATGGAACTTGAAAGCCAGTAACAGCAAGGCATTAAATCGTAGCTGTATTAAACTAACCAAAGTGGAATGTAAAGATTTTAGAAAGAAGCTGATAGCGCTAGAAATAGATAGTATTAAACTAACCAAAGTGGAATGTAAAGTTTCAATAATGGAGTTTCCACTTGCGTTTTGATTTGGGTATTAAACTAACCAAAGTGGAATGTAAAGTTCTTCCGCCTTTTAAGCTACCGGCTACTATGTTATGTATTAAACTAACCAAAGTGGAATGTAAAGATCGAAGCCATAAACTCATTTATAAAGGGATTAGGTGTATTAAACTAACCAAAGTGGAATGTAAAGTATAGTTACTGCAATGATACAACAATTGCAGTATGGGTATTAAACTAACCAAAGTGGAATGTAAAGACTACAAGTTGAACTAAACCAGTAAATAACGTTTTTGTATTAAACTAACCAAAGTGGAATGTAAAGTTGCGTCTGTAAATAGTAGGTTCGCTTTAATAAATACGTATTAAACTAACCAAAGTGGAATGTAAAGTTTGAATCCTCATTTACTTCTTTCTTTTCATCATTGTGTATTAAACTAACCAAAGTGGAATGTAAAGTGCTTTTGCATCTGAGAGATCACTATTTTTGTCAGGGTATTAAACTAACCAAAGTGGAATGTAAAGAAAGAAAGAAGATTTTAATAATTTCAAAAATGCACTTGTATTAAACTAACCAAAGTGGAATGTAAAGACCTTCTAAGCTCTGCATAAGCTTCATCAAGTGGGAGTATTAAACTAACCAAAGTGGAATGTAAAGTTAGACGACTCAGTAACATATACTATGACTCTAGAGTATTAAACTAACCAAAGTGGAATGTAAAGAATGTTGTAGACATTATAGTTGAGGATAAGTGGGTGTATTAAACTAACCAAAGTGGAATGTAAAGCTATTTTAAAAGAGGTTCTTCCACATATCTTATTGCTGTATTAAACTAACCAAAGTGGAATGTAAAGCTAGTTCAGTTAGTTCTCTCTTTATTATAGCCTTTTGTATTAAACTAACCAAAGTGGAATGTAAAGTATGCTGTGGTAAAAGTCACTTTAAAAGACTTAAGGGTATTAAACTAACCAAAGTGGAATGTAAAGATTGACGCCTCACCAACTAAGGCGATGTATATCGGGTATTAAACTAACCAAAGTGGAATGTAAAGAATCTGAAATCACTAACATGTCATTAAGATTGGCTGGTATTAAACTAACCAAAGTGGAATGTAAAGATGATTGCCGGAATAGGGGCTACAGTTAAAGTTGCAGTATTAAACTAACCAAAGTGGAATGTAAAGTAAGAACACGTTATTCTTACGTATTTACACGTTATTGTATTAAACTAACCAAAGTGGAATGTAAAGTTTTGTGTAAACTCGTAAAAATAAGCACCCTTATTAGTATTAAACTAACCAAAGTGGAATGTAAAGATTGCTATAACTATTCCAGTCAATGTGATTATGAATGTATTAAACTAACCAAAGTGGAATGTAAAGCTAAATTCCCAAATCTTTTCCCCCTCTGGAGATATCTGTATTAAACTAACCAAAGTGGAATGTAAAGAGTTCTTTCTTTATTTCAGTTATTGCTTGTTCACTAGTATTAAACTAACCAAAGTGGAATGTAAAGAAAGTGCTAGAGTCAATCACTACCGAGGCGGTGATTAGTATTAAACTAACCAAAGTGGAATGTAAAGGTCACCCATTTTTTAAAACGCTTAGCACTCTCTAGCGTATTAAACTAACCAAAGTGGAATGTAAAGACTATAGATACATTAAGGGTTTACTTGGCTAGTGGAGTATTAAACTAACCAAAGTGGAATGTAAAGAACGTTTCATTTTCTAACAATGCTTTAATACTATTAAGTATTAAACTAACCAAAGTGGAATGTAAAGGAGGGTATGGCAGTTGGTGTTGAGAGAAACACAGGAGTATTAAACTAACCAAAGTGGAATGTAAAGTCTTATCTAAATCACCTTTTGCAAGTATTTTAAATGGTATTAAACTAACCAAAGTGGAATGTAAAGTTATACGATTTTTAAATAATTCTTCAAGCTTAACATGTATTAAACTAACCAAAGTGGAATGTAAAGGCACTGCTAGATTATGAATATGAAGATAAAGATAAAGTATTAAACTAACCAAAGTGGAATGTAAAGACGACAGATTTAACTTTATCAGCTAATTGAGATGCTGTATTAAACTAACCAAAGTGGAATGTAAAGGTTAATAAGGCAGGTAATACATTTACAATCCTTATGTATTAAACTAACCAAAGTGGAATGTAAAGTGATTTATCAGCATAAAGTAATCATTATTTAGTGCAGGTATTAAACTAACCAAAGTGGAATGTAAAGTTAGCTATGTTAGTCTTAAAAGTCGCTTTGAACTTAGTATTAAACTAACCAAAGTGGAATGTAAAGTTTGATGTTGACTTTCTCAATAACATAAAAGTTAGAGTATTAAACTAACCAAAGTGGAATGTAAAGTCTGAATGCTTTGAACAACTTTATGCAACTAATATAGGTATTAAACTAACCAAAGTGGAATGTAAAGGGAACGATTGTAACAAGTCCCTCATCTATTGCTCTAGTATTAAACTAACCAAAGTGGAATGTAAAGAACTATAAAGGTTGTGCGATACTTCTACATCTGATTGTATTAAACTAACCAAAGTGGAATGTAAAGAATATATATTGGGTGTATATATAAATATATTAAGTCGTATTAAACTAACCAAAGTGGAATGTAAAGGTCACGCACACTTGCATAGTCAATTGCTCCTACAGTATTAAACTAACCAAAGTGGAATGTAAAGGAATATCTTTCAGAGTGGTTTCTAAATGAAGTTAAAGTATTAAACTAACCAAAGTGGAATGTAAAGACTATTGAAAAGATATTTGCTGATGAAAACTTGATAGTATTAAACTAACCAAAGTGGAATGTAAAGCAATTGTACTGCAAACACGGGATTCTCATTAAGTATTGTATTAAACTAACCAAAGTGGAATGTAAAGACTCAAAAGCCAGTCGGATTATTGAAAAAGTTAAGTATTAAACTAACCAAAGTGGAATGTAAAGACATTTGTAGAGTGGACTATTCAGCACTTGTATTTAAGTATTAAACTAACCAAAGTGGAATGTAAAGTTTTTATCTTTTACTTCATCTACTGTTTTTCTAACTCGTATTAAACTAACCAAAGTGGAATGTAAAGTAATATAATTACGATTAAGCCACTCTTTCTGTGAGTGTATTAAACTAACCAAAGTGGAATGTAAAGTTTAGTATAACAGTTATCTATTATAATACTTCTTTAGTATTAAACTAACCAAAGTGGAATGTAAAGAATTCTTTCGCGACAACGTCTAACACTGTCGTTTTGTGTATTAAACTAACCAAAGTGGAATGTAAAGACTTCTTTTTGTATAATCTCAGCTAACTGTGGAGCGCGTATTAAACTAACCAAAGTGGAATGTAAAGTTGTAAGTTGATAGATGTTGAAACTGGTGATAGCTTGTATTAAACTAACCAAAGTGGAATGTAAAGAAAAAAAGAATGGAAATGCTAGTTTTTATCCTTTGTGTATTAAACTAACCAAAGTGGAATGTAAAGGAAATAGAATTAAACAATTTACTGAGATTATTTAGGTATTAAACTAACCAAAGTGGAATGTAAAGTCAAATAGCTCTCCTGACATCTGTAAAAGCTGACTTGTATTAAACTAACCAAAGTGGAATGTAAAGCTTACTTTGAGCTTTTTTAAGAGCTTCAGTAACCCTGTATTAAACTAACCAAAGTGGAATGTAAAGTCTGCTTCTTCAATTATTTCAGATGTATCTTTTTCGTATTAAACTAACCAAAGTGGAATGTAAAGAAACTACCTTTGAAGATGTATATAACACTATTGGAGGTATTAAACTAACCAAAGTGGAATGTAAAGTACCACTAATGGATATGTAAGGGGAGCAGTATTAGAGTATTAAACTAACCAAAGTGGAATGTAAAGTATTCTTTTATTTCATTCTCAATGTCTCCAATTTCAGTATTAAACTAACCAAAGTGGAATGTAAAGCTCAATCCTTTTTTCAAGCTCTTTGTTTTTTTCTTCGTATTAAACTAACCAAAGTGGAATGTAAAGCTTTGACGGCGTCTAGCACTACTGCAGACTGTTGAGTATTAAACTAACCAAAGTGGAATGTAAAGGTCATTTGCCCCCATTTTCGTATTTGGCAGGTTTGAGTATTAAACTAACCAAAGTGGAATGTAAAGTTTGCTTTCTCCTTTTCGATTTTTTTTGTGTTTGTCGTATTAAACTAACCAAAGTGGAATGTAAAGCGAATCCACATATTACCGCTAGAGTCAACAGTCATAGTATTAAACTAACCAAAGTGGAATGTAAAGCTAACTTAGTAGCTTCCGAAACTCTCTTTTCTTCCGGTATTAAACTAACCAAAGTGGAATGTAAAGACGATTGACACATTAAGGGTTTATCTAGCTAGTGGAAGTATTAAACTAACCAAAGTGGAATGTAAAGTAAATTATATGGAAAATCAGATGTATTAGAGGGAACGTATTAAACTAACCAAAGTGGAATGTAAAGTTAGAAGGTCTAGCAGTCCCTTGATATTTCTTTATAGTATTAAACTAACCAAAGTGGAATGTAAAGTATGTCTTTCAAGCTAAAAAGGAAAACGTTCTTGATTTAGTATTAAACTAACCAAAGTGGAATGTAAAGTCCGAAAATACTTGTTTCACTCCGTCAAAAAATGCGGTATTAAACTAACCAAAGTGGAATGTAAAGCCATTTATTTTTAAATCTTTATAGTCTATCACTCCGTGTATTAAACTAACCAAAGTGGAATGTAAAGTATATTACGAACATTTTAAAGCTTTAACATTGCATCGTATTAAACTAACCAAAGTGGAATGTAAAGCAAGAAGCGATTTTAACGTGTGAAAATGGAATGCAGGTATTAAACTAACCAAAGTGGAATGTAAAGACTGAGGCTTGGTCTAGTAATTTTTGATGATCTTCAGTATTAAACTAACCAAAGTGGAATGTAAAGTACTTGATACGTATAGACAGTCATCATATCTTGTATGTATTAAACTAACCAAAGTGGAATGTAAAGGCTCATCTTTCTTGGGATATAGAGTTCACATATAGAGTATTAAACTAACCAAAGTGGAATGTAAAGAATGACAACTATTCTCAATGATATTTAAGAAACACAGTATTAAACTAACCAAAGTGGAATGTAAAGGAAAAGTATAAATGATTAGAGGTGATAAAGATTGTCGTATTAAACTAACCAAAGTGGAATGTAAAGGATAAACACGGACGGCGTAGCATTTTGTGGCGGTAAGTATTAAACTAACCAAAGTGGAATGTAAAGAGGTTAGTATTTTAGATGTGTAATGTAAATATAGTGCGTATTAAACTAACCAAAGTGGAATGTAAAGTATCCTACCCCCTGCACATCTTTTCAATATGATAAAGTATTAAACTAACCAAAGTGGAATGTAAAGAATGATTACTTTATGGGAGTAGGATTTAAGGGCGGGTATTAAACTAACCAAAGTGGAATGTAAAGGACACTATCCCTAGAAAGCTTCAGTTGCTTGTTGGAGTATTAAACTAACCAAAGTGGAATGTAAAGACATACATTATCTTTGCCAAATTTATTAGAAAGGACGTATTAAACTAACCAAAGTGGAATGTAAAGATATAATATCACAATATATATACTATTGTCAACTAAGTATTAAACTAACCAAAGTGGAATGTAAAGTACTTGTAGCACAATCCCTTCGAATTTCAAAAGCTATGTATTAAACTAACCAAAGTGGAATGTAAAGAAGAAAGAAGAAAAGGACACTATGACTACTACATCAGTATTAAACTAACCAAAGTGGAATGTAAAGTGAAATTAAATGGCACATCTGGGAAGGGCTATGGATGTATTAAACTAACCAAAGTGGAATGTAAAGCTAATAATGAATTCTACTTCATTCAATCTTTTTTTAGTATTAAACTAACCAAAGTGGAATGTAAAGATCTATGTTAAACTTTGCTTTATAGCTAGGCTCATGTATTAAACTAACCAAAGTGGAATGTAAAGATTGCTATATTCTCAGCTATTAATTGATTTAAAAAAGTATTAAACTAACCAAAGTGGAATGTAAAGTGTAGTGCAGATGTCATAAAAGAATGTCAAAAGCAGTATTAAACTAACCAAAGTGGAATGTAAAGATACTATTAATCTTGTTACTTAAAAAAACAGTTGCGTATTAAACTAACCAAAGTGGAATGTAAAGCAGGATGTCCATTGGGTGAAACCAAACGAACTAAAGGTATTAAACTAACCAAAGTGGAATGTAAAGCTGTTTTTTCGACTACTTCATACTTTAAATCCATTACGTATTAAACTAACCAAAGTGGAATGTAAAGTGGCTTGTATTGACCGTATCATTTTTAGAAGAGTTCGTATTAAACTAACCAAAGTGGAATGTAAAGTAAGTCATCGGTTAGTTCTTCATTCTCGCATTTATAGTATTAAACTAACCAAAGTGGAATGTAAAGCTTACAAGAGTATGGAAATGCTGTATATTACAAAGCGTATTAAACTAACCAAAGTGGAATGTAAAGATAAGTATGGATTTATTTATACTAAAAAAGCTTTAGGTATTAAACTAACCAAAGTGGAATGTAAAGATATAATCACCATGCTGGAGAAATGTTTACGGCAACGTATTAAACTAACCAAAGTGGAATGTAAAGGTTGCGGACATGCAAAATAACGTAAACAAACTTATGGTATTAAACTAACCAAAGTGGAATGTAAAGGATGGTGGGACTGCTGGGTATATTGCTAAGGTGTGGTATTAAACTAACCAAAGTGGAATGTAAAGACATTTATACCGTTTAGCTTAACTAGGTGTGAGTGGTATTAAACTAACCAAAGTGGAATGTAAAGTATTGTTTCATTTTGCTACCTCCTAAAATATTATTTAGTATTAAACTAACCAAAGTGGAATGTAAAGAGAGTACACTTATAGAAGTATGAGTGGTGAAAAATCGTATTAAACTAACCAAAGTGGAATGTAAAGATAGATGATAATATTGTATTTTAGACATAAAAATAAGGTATTAAACTAACCAAAGTGGAATGTAAAGAGGGATCTCTTATTATGACGTGACTCCGCATGGCGAAGTATTAAACTAACCAAAGTGGAATGTAAAGACTGACGGTCAAATAGGGCAATGGGATAAGTTTGATTGTATTAAACTAATCAAAGTGGAATGTAAAGAACTCTATTATATTGCCAAACTCTTCAATCTTTACTGTATTAAACTAACCAAAGTGGAATGTAAAGATAGACTTGGATACTCAAAGATAGCAAATGCGATAGCGTATTAAACTAACCAAAGTGGAATGTAAAGTTTTTTGATGATGCAATAGCAGCACTTAGATATGGGGTATTAAACTAACCAAAGTGGAATGTAAAGATCAATCATTTCCGGAGTATAAAAATAATCAAAAGAGCATTAAACTAACCAAAGTGGAATGTAAAGGCTGTTGTTAAAATTATGGATAATTTATTTTTATTACCGTATTAAACTAACCAAAGTGGAATGTAAAGACAGAGCAATAAGGGCTATAAATTGGGTTATTAAAGGTATTAAACTAACCAAAGTGGAATGTAAAGATTTTTATTAAAAAATAATATATTGTTATTTTACTTAAGTATTAAACTAACCAAAGTGGAATGTAAAGAATAGAGTGTGTCGAGAAATTCAATAAATTAAAGGTGTATTAAACTAACCAAAGTGGAATGTAAAGATTTGATAATTATGAGGATATTCATGTATCTATAAGGTATTAAACTAACCAAAGTGGAATGTAAAGCATCAAGATGCTACTTATGACTTTATAGATGTAAGTATTAAACTAACCAAAGTGGAATGTAAAGAGGACTTGGTGCAATAGGTGCTTTTGTAATTGATTTGTATTAAACTAACCAAAGTGGAATGTAAAGGGACAATGCACATTTACTATTATGCAAGAAACTGCGTATTAAACTAACCAAAGTGGAATGTAAAGGATGCACTGATTTAAGGAGGGAGCTAATGGAGGATAAGTATTAAACTAACCAAAGTGGAATGTAAAGAACAATAAGATAGTTAACCCTTATCCAAAATACATTGTATTAAACTAACCAAAGTGGAATGTAAAGATTAATCAAGTTTGCGATAAGATATTATGACGTTGGGTATTAAACTAACCAAAGTGGAATGTAAAGAATAGAATCTGAGATAAGAATGAGATTAGATGAATAGTATTAAACTAACCAAAGTGGAATGTAAAGTTGGCTAAAGCTAGGGGAGAGAAAAGACTATATTATGTATTAAACTAACCAAAGTGGAATGTAAAGTAGTTAGACATATGGAACGTCTAAAAAGATATGACCGTATTAAACTAATCAAAGTGGAATGTAAAGGTCTCTTTTTATTTAACTCAGTCCCTACAAAATTTTGTATTAAACTAACCAAAGTGGAATGTAAAGTTTTTGTCTTATATGATATTTTTATCAAACAACTTAGTATTAAACTAACCAAAGTGGAATGTAAAGTACACAATTAATATCATACGCCATTATCAATTACTTGTCAGTATTAAACTAACCAAAGTGGAATGTAAAGGTTGATTTGAACTGCTTTAACCTACGATAAATTTCTGTATTAAACTAACCAAAGTGGGATATAAAGGTTTTAAATTATTTCCAAATCAAACATGAATACAAGGTATTAAACTAACCAAAGTGGAATGTAAAGTCTACTTCTCTTTTAAACAACAAGCCGACTCCAATAGTATTAAACTAACCAAAGTGGAATGTAAAGACCCACCAACTGATACATTAAACATTACACTAATTCCAGTATTAAACTAACCAAAGTGGAATGTAAAGTTAATCTTTACGTTCTATTATCTATAGATGCAATTAAGTATTAAACTAACCAAAGTGGAATGTAAAGGATTTGAAAACACATTAGGACAACCTAATAAAATTGGTATTAAACTAACCAAAGTGGAATGTAAAGAATAGACTTGTACCAATTATCTTTACAAAACTAAGTAGTATTAAACTAACCAAAGTGGAATGTAAAGGTTGATTTGAACTGCTTTAACCTACGATAAATTTCTGTATTAAACTAACCAAAGTGGGATATAAAGGTTTTAAATTATTTCCAAATCAAACATGAATACAAGGTATTAAACTAACCAAAATGGAATGTAAAGTGTTTCTATGATTTTTAATTCAGTATTAATTATTAAGCTAAATAATAATCCACAGAAGGAGGAGTCTTATGAAGAAAAACATCTATATATACTCAGAATCTCAACTTAGGAGAAAAGACAACACAATTCAAATAAATTTGGATGGTGGAGGAAAAAAAGATATACCGATAGAGAGAGTATCTGATATTTATGTTATGACAGAGATGAGTTTTAATACTAGTATTATTAATTTGCTATCAAAATATGGAATTACCATGCATTTTTTTAATTACTATAGTTATTATACGGGAAGTTTTTATCCTAGGGAAACAAATGTATCAGGTAAGCTGCTAGTTCATCAAGTGGGGCATTTTATAGATGAAGAGTTGCGTTTAGAGATTGCCAAAGAGTTTGTACTAGGTGCTACAGATGGAATTTTAAGAAATTTAAAATACTATAATAATAGGGGAAAGGATCTTTCAAAATATATTAAGGACATTGATTTTCTTAGGAAAAAAATAAAATTACAGAATAATGTATCTGAATTGATGGGAATTGAGGGAAATATTCATAAGATTTATTATGATTCTTGGAATATTATAGTAAATCAAGAAATTGATTTTGAAAAAAGAGTAAAGAGACCTCCAGATAATATGATTAATACTATGATTTCATTTGTGAATAGTCTAATATATACAACAGTTTTATCTCAAATATATATTACTCAACTTGATCCAACGATTAGCTACTTACATGTTCCAGGTGAAAGGCGTTTTTCTCTTGCTTTGGACATAGCAGAGGTATTTAAACCTTTAGTTGGAGATAGGCTTATATTTTCATTGCTAAATAGAAATCAAATAACTGAAGATTGTTTTAGTAAAGACTTAAATTATCTCCAGATGACAAAGAAAGCTTCTCAGATAATTCTTAGGGAATTTGACGAGTCTCTCAAAAGGACTATAAAGCATAAGGAGTTAGGAAAAAGTGTAAGTTATAAATATTTAATGAGATTAGAGGCTTATAAGTTAATCAAACATTTATTGGGTGAAAAGGAGTATCAGAGTTTTAAGCTTTGGTGGTAATTTGTGTGAGGTGGATTATGTATATTATTTTGGTATATGATATAGCTTTGGATGAGAATGGAGCAAAAGTTTGGAGAGATACATTTAAAATTTGCAAAAGATATTTAACTCATGTGCAAAACTCTGTATTTGAAGGAGAAGTATCAAAGTCTCAGTTATTTGAACTGAAAAAAGCTTTCAAAAAGGTGATAAGAAAAGATAAAGATTCCTTGATTATATTTTCTAGTAGGGATCAGAGGTGGCTGGATAAGGATATTTTTGGTATATATAATGAGGATATGGATAATTTTATATAGACTTTAAAGAGTAAACTTCTTTTAATAAAGGTATTTACAAGAATTAAAGTTATATTTATTTATATAAAAAACATGGTTGATATTGACAGCTATGTTTTTTTGCTGTAAAATGAACAGTGTTCAGAGGAGGCGATTAAAGATGAATATAACATCTATTTCAAGGGAGAAAATCCTTGAAGAAAGTAAAAAAATAGTTTCGAATGAAGGTTTATCAGCAGTAAGTATTAGAAAATTGGCTTCTGAGTGCGATGTATCGATAGGTACTATATATAATTATTTTGAATCAAAGTCAGATCTTGTGCTTGCTGTGATAGAGGATACTTGGAAGGATATATTCCATATGTCTGAAGAAAATCTATACTTTGAAAATTTTTCTGAATGCGTTGACTTTATATTTAAGGCAGTGGAAAAAGGTGTTCTTGAATATAGAAACTTTTTTGATTTTCATTCAATGAGTTTAGCTGCTGTCAACAAAGAAAAAAGTAAAATGATGATGGAAAAGTACTTTATGCATATAAAGCATCAAATGTTTGAGACTTTGGACAAAGATAAGGGAATTAGAGAAGGTGCTTTTGATAGTAATTTTTCAAAAAAAGATTTTGTGGAAATTATATTTTCAATGTTGTTATCTTCAGTAATGGATAAGACTAACAATAGCGATGTTGTTGTTGAGATAGTGAGAAGGTGTATATACTAGGTATGTAATAATATTCTAGTATATTATTTTTAGAGGAATATGAACAGTGTTCATATTTGGCTTTACTAGATTATCTAGTTATTAAAGTTTTCTAGTTATTGAAGTTTTTAAGTTATTGAAGTTTTCTGGTTATTTAAGCTTTAGTAAGAGATATTTATATGTAATAAGAGTTAGGGGTGTTTTTATGAAAGTAAAAAAAATCAATTTATTGGCAATAGCATCTTTAGTGTGGTTGATAGCGGGATTTAATATTTTGAGAATAGGTGTTATATCTTATAAAAATCATGTGACAGTTCTGGGAATAGCAATATCTATAATTGTTTTTTTGTTATTCTGGACAAAAGTGTTTCATAAGCTTGTAAAAAAACATACGACTAGAATAATAAATTATAAGGAAGAAAAGCAATTGTTTTTTAAGTTTTTTGATAAGAAATCATTTCTTATAATGGCATTTATGATGACTTTTGGGATAGCATTGAGAGTGAGTAATTTGCTAGCAGATGTATATATTGCAGAATTTTATACAGGTCTTGGTACTGCTCTTAGTTTGGCAGGACTATTATTTGGAGTAAACTATATTAAAAATAGTAGTTGTCCTATTTTAAATTAGCTTCAGTTTTTATTAGGAAAGTACTGAATTTATATGCATTTACTTATATTAGGTCATTCATATAAACAATAAATTATTTTATAAATAAGGAGGTAATTATTTTGAAGAAATATATTAATCTATCATTTATATACTTTATATTTGCTATGATTGCGGGTGTATTTTACAGGGAATACACAAAATTTGTAGGATTTACAGATAGGAGTAGCCTTTCACTTGTTCATGGGCATTTACTGGCTTTGGGTATGATTATGTTTTTAATAGTGGCTTTATTTAGTATGAAGTTTGACTTTGAAAATAATAAAAAAATAAAGCTTTTCTATAAAATATACAATTCTGGAGTTATTTTGACGGCAGTGATGCTTTTTGTAAGAGGAATGGTTCAGGTAAATAACACTGTAATATCAAAGGGATTAGACGCTTCTATATCTGGTATATCAGGTATTGGTCATCTACTACTTTTGGTAGGTTTGGTGTTTATGTTTTTAGCTTTAAAGGAAGAGGCAGGAAAGCTCG
Source organism: Peptostreptococcus russellii (assembly GCF_003012055.1). Classification (GTDB taxonomy): domain Bacteria; phylum Bacillota; class Clostridia; order Peptostreptococcales; family Peptostreptococcaceae; genus Peptostreptococcus; species Peptostreptococcus russellii. The sequence goes on from NZ_JYGE01000001.1 coordinate 157,712, forward strand.
AGTAGTTTTCTAGGGTTAAAAAATAATAAGTATTTAAATAAAGAGAGTATTACAAGGGAGGAATTAATATGCAAGCAATATTTGAAACTATTTTTGATATAGTTTATCTGCTAAGTGTAATTAGCTTGGGAATTATTATGATTAGAAAGAGTAAAGGAAGAGAAGAAATAAGGTTATTTGGACTGATGGCAGTAGTACTTGGGCTTGGAGATGCCTTTCATCTAGTTCCAAGAGCGTATGCACTTTGTACAAATGGATTGGAAAATCATGTAGTAGCTTTAGGAGTGGGTAAGTTAATAACTTCTATAACAATGACTGTGTTTTACTTTATACTTTATAAGATCTGGTGCTTGCGATATGATGTTGATATGGAGAAGGCTGGACTTACAAAGACAATATATTCTTTGGTGCTTTTGAGAGTAGTTCTATGTTTATTGCCACAGAATCAGTGGACAAGTGCAACTCCGTCGCTAGCTTTTGATATATTGAGAAATATTCCTTTCGCTATATTAGGAATAGTGATTATAGTAATATTTTATAAGAAGTCAAGAGAACATAATGACCACGCATTTAAAAATATGTGGCTAGCAATTGTTTTAAGCTTTGCCTTTTATATTCCAGTGGTTTTATTTTCAGGAGTATTTCCTCCTATTGGAGCCTTGATGATACCAAAAACTTGTGCTTATGTGTGGATTGTATGGATGGGCTACAAGGATATGAAAAATAAGGAACTAGTATAGAAAGTATTGTATAAAGTTAAAGTGCTAAAAATAGTATTAAATAAAAAAACTAATTTTAGATAGTATTAACAGAAAGTCAAAGTGCTGAAAAAGTTTTTATAGAAATAAAAAATTGAATTAAAAAGTATTATGAGAAATAAAAAACTGATTTAGATAGTATTATTAAAGATAATAAATTAGTATAAAGATATAAAAGCAGTCAAATATATTATTGGCTGCTTTTTTATTTAAACAATTAGAGATTAGTATATAGAAGTAAGAGTGTGTATTTATTAGAAGAATACTAAATAGATATATCTAAGAAATGACAGAGAATATATAAAAAAACAGTAGATAAAATAAGAATGCAAAAATATGAAAGTAGTTGATAATAATTATTATTCTTTGGGTATAGGTACTAATATCTCGTGTAGATATTTTAGATCTACAAAATGTTAATAATTTTAGGAGGACAAAATGTCAGATATTTTTGCAGTTAAATTAATAGATATAATAGATGAGGGAGATAAGAGAGTAAGCTTGTATTTTGATATACCAAAAGATTTTGTATGGGAAGCTGGTGCTCATATATCTCTTGCTTTAGAAGGTTATGACAAAAAAGGAAGTGTTAACAAGGACTATGTAAGAAAGTTTTCTATACAAACACTTATGAATGAGGGAAAGATAGGAGTAACTACCAGACTAGATAGCTCAGATTCTGTATATAAGGAGAAGATAGCTTCTCTTAAAATAGGAGATTATTGTTATATTATAGAGTCAGGATGTAGAATGAGTTTGAGAAGAGAAAATAAGGATATAGTACTTATAAGTATGGGGGTAGGTATGGCCACTATGAGACCACTAGTTCATGCTTTTGAAGAGTGCCCAGATGGAATTAGATCTCTTACAAATATTTGTGTAAATAAAACAGATAATATCTTATATAAGAATGAATTTGATAGTATGAAAGATATTTGTGATAGTCATTGCTGTCACAATAGAGAAGAGTTAAAGGTAGACTTGGCAGAGATATGCAAGGAAAGTAAAGATAAGATATTTTACCTTGTAGGAAGTAAGCCTTTTGTAGAAAATATGGTCTCTCAGTTGAGGGGACATAATGTAGCGAAAGAAAATATAGTGATCGATAAAAAGACAGGAGTTCTAGATGGAATTTATGCAGGTGCTAGTTTTAATTCCTACAAAGATTTCAAGAGTTCTAGTTCTTTTAAAGCTATAGAATTACCAAAAAAGCCTTGCGACTGTAATGGAAATTGTACTTGTAAGTAAAAATACATAAATGCTAATATAAATTTAAATATTTGAAAGTAATGATTTAGTTAGTCTGTGAAAGAAAATTAGCTTTTAAAAAAAGGTTTAAATAATAGTATTTTTTTTATTGAGAGGGTGTAATAAGCCCTCTTTTTTTATTTCAAATTTTAAAAATACAACATACAACTATTGATAAAAGTAATAGTTGTATGTTGATTTATAGTTATTTTATATAAAAACTATTATTTATTGTTATATTTTTATATAAATGCTATTCTTAATTAGAAGTATATCTATAAATTACTATATATATGCTTTTTAGTTATTGACTGTACTAAAAAAGGGGGTGGAAAGTTGATATATTTGGATAATGCGGCTACATCTAAAACAAAACCAGATGAAGTTATACAAGCAGTTATAGATGCTATGCACTCAGCTGGTAATGCTTCTAGAGGTGCAAGCAATGAAAGTCTTTCATCTGATAGAATAGTATTTCAAGCCAGAAAAAAAATATCAGAGCTATTCAATGTTTCAAATCCTCGACAGGTAGTATTTACCAAAAACTCAACGGAGGCAATAAATATAGCATTACAAGGCATTATTGAAGAAGGTGACCATGTAATTACAAGTTGTATGGAACATAATTCTGTTTTAAGACCACTTAATTATCTTAAAAGAGATAAAAATGTAGAGCTTGATTATATTCATATAGACGAAAATGGAGATCTTAAATATGAAGAAATAAAAGGACTAATAAAACTTAATACTAGAGTACTCGTACTAAACCATGCGTCTAATGTTACTGGGAATATAAACAATTTAAAGCTTGTAGGCGATATTTGTCGTGCAAAAAATATTATATTTATAGTAGATGTATCTCAAAGTGCGGGTTCATTTGATATAGATATGATAAGAGACAATATAGATGTAGTTTGTTTCACTGGACATAAGTCACTTTTGGGACCACAGGGAACTGGCGGTTTGTGTGTTAGGGATTATATATATATAAATCCATTGATGTCTGGAGGAACAGGGGTACATACATATGACTCATATCAACCAGATAGGATGCCAACTAGATTGGAGTCAGGAACACTAAATGCTCATGGAATTGCAGGTCTTGCTGCAGGTATTGATTATATAAACTCCAAGGGTATAGATAATCTTACAGAAAAAGCTACATTTCTTAGCAAAAGATTTTTTGAAGGTATTAAATCACTGGAGAATATAAAACTATATGGAAACTATAGCACAGATTATAGAGCTCCTATAGTATCTATGAACATAGGAGATATGGACTCTTCAAAGGTGAGTGCTATCCTTTCAGAACAGTATGATATTTCGACTAGACCAGGTGCACACTGTGCTCCACTTCTTCATAAATCAATGAATACTGTAGATCAGGGGATGGTGAGATTTAGTTTTTCTCATCAAAATACAATAGAAGAAGTTGATATAGCGATAAATGCAGTAAAGGAAATAATAGAAAAAGAAAACGTTACAACAATTTAGTAAGAATATTAATCAGTCAATGAAATCAGTCAATAACGTGTAATTATTAAATAATATGTTTGTAAAATTAAAAAAAGGAGAGTATTTTAAATGAATTTTGACAGCAAAAAAGGTTTGTTTTCATTAGGTATTATAGCTGGTATTGGTGCGGCTATACTTGCTGCTTTAGGAAATCCAAAGAATATGGCTTTCTGTATAGCTTGTTTTATAAGAGATACAGCAGGATCTATGAAGTTTCATCAGGCAGAAGTAGTACAGTATTTTAGACCAGAGGTAGTAGGTATTATTTTAGGGGCATTTTTGATTTCCCTTTACAAAAAAGAGTATAGATCAACAGCAGGATCATCACCAGCAATAAGATTTTTATTAGGTGTTATAATGGTTGTTTGTGCTTTGGTATTCTTAGGATGCCCGCTTCGTATGGTATTAAGAATGGCAGCAGGTGATATAAGTGCTTACATAGGACTTATAGGTTTTGTTGCTGGAGTATATACAGGGGTTGTATTCCTTAAAAAGGGATTCACACTTGGAAGAGCACATATAACAAAGAAGGAAAGTGGATATATACTTCCTCTTGTAGTAACAGTATTATTTATACTTAGCATAACAGTAACAACTTTATTTGTTACAAGTGTTAAAGGACCAGGTAGCATGCACGCTCCAGTAATTGCTTCTCTATTAGTAGGTTTACTATTCGGTGTAATATCTCAAAAGACAAGAATGTGTTTTGCAGGTTCAGTAAGAGATGTATTCCTAATAAGAGATTTTAGCTTACTTAGTATAATCGGTGGTGTATTTGTAGCAATGCTAGTATATAATGTTGCAACAGGTAACTTTGAATTTGTAGCTTTTGGACCAGTAGCACATGCACAGACACTTTGGAATATACTATCTATGTATGCAGTAGGATTTGCAGCAATATTATTAGGTGGTTGCCCTCTTAGACAGTTGGTAATAGCATCTACAGGATCTTCAGATGCAGTATTTACAGTGATAGGTATGTTTATCGGTGGAGCACTTGCTCATAACTTTGTATTAGCATCTGCACCTGCTGCTGCAGCAACAGCAACAGAAGCAGCTAGTATAGGTGGACCAGGACCAAACGGTAAAATAGCTGTAATAGTTTCTATAGTATTATTATTCATAATAGCTATGTGGGGACTTAAGAAAGAAAAAACAGCATCTAAGTAATTTTTAGTGAAAAATTAAGACATTTAATATAATTGATAAATATATTTGTATATAAAATAGGGAGGAATAGGAATGAAGGAAGTAGATGTAAGAGGACTATCTTGCCCAGAACCAGTGATAAGAGTAAAAGAGGCAATAGATAACAATAGTGCTGAAGAACTTAAGGTATTTGCTAATGAAGCTCACACAGTAAAAAATATTACAAAGTTTTGCAAGAAATTAGGAAAGGATGTTCATACTGAAGAGGTTGGTCTTGAATATGAACTAATTATAAAATAATGAATAGCAAGGAGAAAAATCTATTCGTAACTTTTTATACTACTGCTGAAGCGATGGCAATAGAACAATCGTGCAGCGATAACAATATAGAGGGTAAGCTAGTACCAGTTCCAAGAGTTTTATCTGCAGGTTGTGGAGTTGCTTGGAAGGGGAGACCAGAAGATATAGATATTACTACTCAAATATTAAAAGATGATGATATTGAGTGGGAAGAAATTACTATTTTATAAAATATTAGGGGACAGTTTTTACTGTCTCCTTTTTATATAGTTTGATTAAAAAGTAAGTAACTTAAAATAAAATACAATATATTTTTAAATATATGATATAATTTATTTTGTGACTAAAATTAGAATAGAGGTGAAAAATGAGTAGAGAAAATGAAAATAAATATATATTAGTACAGTTGTTAGGTATAGCCTTTCTTTGTAGCGCTGGTATTTGGGTCAAGCTTTCATCAGTAGGACCAATCAATCAGGGCTTTTATAGAATGCTTCTAACACTTATTATGATGTTTCCTTTTACCTTTAAAAGTTTAAAAGGAGTTACGAAAAGGCAGTTTGTCATGTCCTTTTTGGCAGGAGTATGCTTGGGTGGAGATGTTTTATTCTGGAATCTATCACTTATGAAGACATCAGTTGCAAATAGTGCACTGTTGGTCAACTTAACAGTATTTATAGTATCTCCAATTTCTTTCTTTTTATTTAAAGAGAAAATCAAAAAAGAGTTTGTTATAGGGTCTGTGATTGGATTTATAGGTGTAGTAATAGTAATATTTGCATCTGCAAGTGGGCATGGACAATCCAGTATTTATGGGAATTTACTAGCTATGTTGGCATCGGTATCATATTCGGGTTATGTTTTATTTGTTTATAAGGTAAGAGATCATCTAAACAACAATGCAGTAGTTCTTATTAGTACTCTTGGAGCAATGGTATTTTTATTTGGAACAATGGTCCCAACGGAAGGGATTCAAGTACCACCAAACACTAAAGAGTGGTTAATTGTTATAGGTTATGCGATTTGTACACAAATACTAGGTCAAGGCTTGGTTTCAATGTGTCTAGGAAAGCTAAATGCTACACTTGTAACTGTAATATCACTGATTGGAATAGGGATATCTTCAATATATGCATATATTATATTTGGTGAATCACTTTTAATGATGGAAATAGTAGGTATGGTGATCACTATTATAGGTGTATTTATAGCGAAAAATTCATCTCAAGGATAATAAACTTGATATTAAAAAAGAGATAATTGCAAAATGCAATTATCTCTTTTTAATTTAAATATTATTTTTCTAATTTTTCAACGGCTGACCATCTGTAGAAAGATTCGTCATAGTTTTTAACATTGTCATATCCTAGCATATTTAGGACCAGCTTCATGTGTGCAGAACGTATTCCTGCAGTACAGTAAGTTACAACATTATCTGATGGTTCAATTCCTTTTTCTTTAAAAATTTTCTTCAACTCATCATTACTTTTCAGATATCCGTCTTCATTGAATAAACTAGTAAAGTTTATATTGATAGCACCTGGAAGATGCCCACCATTTTTTTCACCGTATTTTGTAGCACCATCATACTCATCTTTTTCACGTACATCAATTATTTTATACTTATCATAATCTTTTTTAAGTTCTTCTGTATTTATAATCCCGCTATTATCAATAGAATCTATTTTAACATTGGCAGGTTTTATATCAGTCTGACCTTTTTGAGTTTCAACACCTGCTAATTTTATAGCATTGTATCCACCATCAACTATTTTAACATCTTTGTATCCAGAAGCCATTAATTCCCAAGCTATCCTTCCATCTTCGCCCCAGCCTTGATCTGCAGACGCAAATAAAACTACTGCTTTATCCATAGATACTCCTTTTTCAGAAAGTCTCTTGCCTAGCTCTTCTTTATCTAGTATACAACCCCAGTTTTCGTCTCCAGGCTCTCCAGTCTCAGTAGTAGCTAAATATTGCCAATCAAGTGGAATTGCACCCTTGACGCTTTCCTTTTTAGCAGCTTTTTCACCTCTAGCATCAATCAAAGTAATATCATTTAGATTATCCTTAACATAATCAGCACTTACTACATAGTCTCCTTTAAAAAGCTCAGTTTGACTAGTATTGTTTTCGCTCTTTTTCTCAGTAGTAGTATCGTTGGAATTACAAGCAATGAGAGAAAGACAAGCTGTAAGAAGTATAGCAGTTAAAATCTTTTTCATTTTTAAACCTCCAAGTAAATTATAGTGTAATTCAATCTTATAACATATAATAAATAGTGTAAATGAATAAAAAGTTGTATTGATTAAAAGTATACTTATAAAGCTTATAATATAGATAGGCTATAGAAATGAGTAAATTTATAGCTTATGATTTCTAAAATATAAGTTGTAAAAAAGTGATATTTGGACTATAGTATATTTAATATTAAAATCGAACAATTATAATAATAAGATAAGATATATATAAGGGAGGAAAAATCATTGGAAAAAAAATGGGCTTTGATTACGGGCGCAAGTTCTGGAATAGGAAGAGAGTTTGCAAGGCTATTGAGTGCAAATGACTATTCATTAATTTTAGTGGCAAGAAGACTAGAAAGATTAGAGGATCTAAAAGAAGAATTAGAATATAATTCTCAGGATGAAGATTTTGAGTGTAGAGTTATTCAAAAGGATTTAAGGGGAGTTTATGCTCTTAATGAACTTTATGATGAAACAAAGGATCTGAATATAGATATACTGATTAATAATTCAGGGTTTGGAGATCATGGTGAATTTGTAGATACGGATTTACAAAAAGAAATGGATATGATAGATGTAAATATTAAGGCTATGCATGTCTTAACCAAAAAATATTTGAGAGATTTTGTTAAGAAAGATAGTGGGTATATATTAAATGTATCGTCTAGTGCTGGTTTGATGCCTGCAGGACCTTATATGGCTACATACTATGCTAGTAAAGCTTACTCAACTAGCCTAACTTCTGGAATAGCAGCAGAACTTAGAAAGAGAAAAAGCAATGTATACATAGGGGCTTTGTGTCCAGGGCCAGTGGATACTGAATTTAATGATGTTGCAAACTGTAAATTTAGTATTGGTGGAATAAGCCCAAGATTTTGTGCTAAATATGCTTTAGAGAAGATGTTTTCTAGAAAAGAAATTATTATACCTTCTGTAAAAATGCAAATAGCAGCAAAGGTTGGTAAAGTAGCTCCTAGAAAATTGGTGATTGATATTTGTGGAAGACAGCAAAAAAGAAAAAATGGCGAAGTATAGTAGAAAGTAAGTTCTAGTAAAATGCTATTAAATATGAAAAGAGTTAGTAAAAATAGATATTACTTGATAACAATAAAATGCTACTAAATTAGGAATATAACTAGTAAAAATTCATATTGTTTAATAAGAATAAAGTGCTATTAAATAGGAATATAGCGAGTAAAAATTCATATTGTTTAATAAGAATAAAATGCTTTTAAATAGGAGTACTATTAAAGTTTTGTATTACTAACATAGCAAAATAAAGTTATATTAATTATTAATAGCTAGCAAAATTTTGAGGTTATTAAAGAAGAAAAATAACAATAAAATAATAAAAAATATTCTAAAAACCCCTTCTAATATTGCTTAGCAGGGGTTTTTAATTAAAGATCTAGATATTTTTTGAAAAGATAGAATAATTAATATTTTTTTTTAGAAATATGGAGTATAATGTATATTACAAAATATGGAATATACTTTATAATTATATTTAATTAGATTGTAATTAAATATAATATCAATAGCTAGCTTTAGTAAAGCCGTATAAATTAGAAAAAATTAAAACGATAGTCGATAGCTTAGGTGTGAAAAAATAAAGATGGATGTTATTTAAATAAAGATGGATATGTTTGAAAGAGATAGATGTATTTGAAATAAAGATAGATATGCTTTAAATGAAGGCAGCTATGTTTGAAATAAGATAGAGATATTTAAAATAGAAGTGGATAAATTTGTAAGGACAATAGATATATTTTAGAAAGGGGAGCAATTTTAAGTTGCTGTATAGATATGAAAATAAAAGAATATAAAGAGTTAGTAGATTATACTATGAAAAGAAAAAAATCGGACCTTGTATTGAAAAATGCAAATGTATTAATGCTTCAAACATCGGAAATTATAAAGGCAGATGTAGCTATTAAAGGTAAATATATTGTAGGCGTGGGAGAATACAATGGAGATATAGAGATAGATTGTAGTGATAAGTTTCTAGCTCCTGGATTTGTGGATTCTCATCTTCACTTTGAGTCTACAATGGCAAATCCAAATGAATTAGTTCACTATGCATCAATGAATGGAACGACAGCATTTATAGCAGATCCGCACGAGGCAGCAAATGTATCAGGTTTAAGAGGTATTGAATATATACTAGAGCAGACAAGGTTCAGCACTGGAGATGTATTTATTATGCTTCCGTCATGTGTTCCGTCCAAAGATAGTGAGGATACAGGGTATATAATGAACTCTGATGATATGAAAAAAATTATAGACAATAGTAGAATTTTAGGATTAGGTGAAGTAATGGATTGCAAGGCAGTTCTAGACTGTAAAGATTCTATGATGGAGAAATTAGAATTATTTGAGGACAAGCCAAAAGATGGTCATGTACTAGGTCTCAATGATTTGGAATTATCAGCCTATGCAATGTCTGGCATACTAACAGATCACGAGTGTTCATCATATGATGAGGCAATTAAAAAAATAAGAAACGGTATGTATATACATATTAGAGAAGGGTCTGCTGCAAAAAATTTGAAAAATATTGTAGAAGGTATTGTATCTAATGATATGGATATATCTAGGTTTAACTTTTGCACGGATGATAAACATATAGAAGATATTCAAAGAGAAGGGCATATCAGTTATAATATTAGAAAATCTATAGAGCTTGGAATGAAAGCGATCGATGCCTACAAGATAGCTAGCTATAATCCATCGCTATGCTATGGACTGTCTGATATAGGAATGATAGCTCCTGGGAAAAAGGCCAATCTTGTAATTTTAAATAACTTAGAAAAAGTTGAGATAGTAGATGTATTATTTGAAGGAAATATTATATCAAAAAATTATAAACAGACGACTAATAATAGAAAAATAGAAGATAAAAAAATAAAAAATAATAAGCTGGAAAATGACAAAATTAATTCTAGCAATCACATAAATTCTGATGATTTACATAGGGAAAATATTAAAAAATCAGCAAATATAAGCGAAATTATTGATGATAAATTTGATGATTTAATGGACACAATTCATATAGGTGAATTTAATAAGAGTATGCTTGCCTTTAAGAGTGAAAACTATGCGATTGAATTAGTAGATGGAGAGCTATTGACCAAAAAAATAAAGGCTAGTTCTGGAAAAGGGCATTTAAATAAGGTGGTAGATATAGAAAGACATCATAATACTGGGAAATATCATGTAGCTAAAGTTTTTGGATTTGCTATTAAAAATGGAGCTATTGCATCGAGTGTATCTCATGATTCTCATAATGTTATAGTAATTGGAGACAATGATAGAGATATAATGATAGCAATAGAAAAGTTAAAAGAAATAAAGGGTGGATACGTTTTAGTCGAAAATGGAAGTGTATATCAGTTTGTACCGCTTCCTGTTATGGGACTTATGAGCAATCTTTCAAGTGAAGAAGTTAATATCAGGATTTCTGATATGACCAAGAAAGCACATGAGATGGGAGTAAATGAGAATATAGAAGCCTTTATTACACTTTCATTTATAGCTCTTCCAGTTATTCCAGAGATAAGAATTACTACAAATGGACTTTATGATGTGATTGAAGACAAGTATTTAGATTAAGACCGAAATAAAAGTGTAAAGAATTTATATTAGAGCTAGAAGTAAAATATTTTTAGCTCTTTTTTAATGAAGAATTATTAAATGGCTTTAATAATAGAAAGTCAGCAAATAAAATTAAGTATTAAAAATTTCTATTGATAAAAAAATAGCTTTAAAAAGTATCCGATAATAAAATATAAAATAATATAATGTTAAAAAACATAAAAAAAGAGAGGATATGAGTAAGTTTTATCAATAAAACATAGTAAAAATATATTATGGAGTTGACAATAAAACTTACTCATAATATAATCAAGTTATAAATTAAAAAGGAGGATGTCGATGATTTTATAATAATATGGAGAAGTTGAAAATTTTAATAGGCCTTAAGGGCTTTATTTTAGTTGCCATATTATTAGTAGAATAGTCGTATTATCCTTATCTGTATATTTTGAGAAAAATATACTTTTTGACTAATCTGCCTAGAGCAGATTTTTTTAGTTATACAGAATTTAGCGAGATTAATTTGATGGAAATGATTTAATAATATATTTCTTGAAGATTAAGTTATAAGCATATCTGACTGACTTTACGACTCTATAAATAGTGGCAATATTAAAGGAGGAGTAGATATGTTTTATATAAAGAATTTAAATATATACATGAAAAAAGATTTAAGAAAGTTAATAGAAAATTTTAGTTTTTCTATAGAAGAAGGTGACAAAGTTGCTCTTATTGGAGAAGAGGGAAATGGAAAGTCAACACTTCTAAAAGCAATATATAATAAAGATTTATTAGAGGATTATGCAGATATTGAGGGTGAAATAAATAAATCAAAAGAGATTATAGCATACCTATCTCAGCAGCTTAGCAAAGAAGAGTTAGAGAGTACAATGACACAGTATCTGCTTTCTAAAGTAGATTATGAAGATATAGATTATAGTTTAGCATATAGGCTAAATGATGAGTTTGAACTAGAAGATCATTTATTTGATAATAGCAAGACTTTGAAGGATTTATCGGGTGGAGAAAGAGTTAAGTTTATGCTTTTATGTGAACTTTTAAAAAATCCAACGATATTACTATTAGATGAGCCAAGTAATGACTTGGATATGGAGTCTGTTTTATGGTTAGAAAATTTCATAAAAAATAGTAAGGAAAAAATTATATTTGTATCACATGATGAAGATTTAATAAGAAATTGTTCAAATGTAATTATTCACTTTGAACAGATTAAAAATAAAAGTGAGTTAAGATACAGTGTCTCTAGAATGAGCTATGATGAATATATCAAGAATAGAGATAGCATAATAGCAAGTCAAATAAAAAATGCAAAGAAAGATGAAGAAGAGTACAATAAGCAGATGGAGAGGTTTAGAAAGATAAATCAAAATGTCGAAAATGACCTAAGAAGTGTTTCAAGGCAGGATCCAGTTGCAGCTAAAAATCTAAAAGATAAAATGAGATCAGTGAAGTCTATGGGAAAAAGGTTTGAAAAAGAAAAAGAGAATATGACTAAGAGACCAGACTTTGAAGATAGCGTGCTTGTGAAATTTGAAGATGTAAGTATATCAAATAGTAAGCAGATTTTAGATCTTTACTTGGAAGAGTTGTCAGTAGAAGAAAAAATACTGTCAAAAAGCATAGATTTGAAAATATTTGGCCCACAAAAGATAGCAATTGTAGGTAAAAATGGAGCGGGAAAGACAACTTTATTGAAAAAAATATTAGAAAACCTTGATAGTAATAAAATAAAATATTCATATATGCCACAAAATTATCTAGAGGAGTTGGATTCAGAGATTACTCCTACTGAATATCTATCAGGGGAAGCGAGTAAGGATGAAATTACAAGGGCTAGAACTTATTTAGGATCAATGAACTTTACTAGAGAAGAGATGTTTCACCCTATAGAGAATCTTTCAGGAGGACAAAAAGCAAAGTTATTTTTTATAAAAATAATATTTGATAAAGTAAATGTTCTTATTTTAGATGAGCCAACTAGAAATTTATCTCCACTTTCAGCTCCAGAAATAAGAAGAGAGCTTAAAAAATTTAATGCTTGTATAATATCTGTATCACATGACAGAAAATATATAGAAGAAGTTTGTGATGAAGTATTTTATTTGGATGAAGAAGGATTGCAAAAAATAGATAAAGATGATTATTTGAGAGGCTTGAGCAAAGTAAGCGAAAAATCAAAGTAAAAAGCTTACTAAAGAAGGCAACTTGATGTAAAAAGTGAGTGCAAAACTAGAGTTAAAAGCTTATAAGAACTCGTTTGAAGAAAAAGTAAGTGCAAAAGTAGAGTGAAAACTTATAAGAGCTTATTTAAAAAAAGCAAGTGCAAAAGTAGAATGAAAATTTATAAGAATTTATTTGAAGAAAAAGTAAGTGCAAAAGCAGAGTGAAAGCTTATAAGAATAAGAACTTATTTGAAAAAAGAAAATAGAAAAGTAAATAGAAAATAAATTAATAAAAACTATAAAAGGTCGATTTCAACTAAATAGTGAAATCGACCTTTTATTTATAAATCTTTGATATAAAATTATATTTTAATCTGTTGTATTATCCGATTTTTTAATACTATATATAGAGCTATCAAGTATTTGAGGTGGTATAGAGTGAGTCATAGCAGGTACTGAATCTATTTTAAACTCCAGCTTTTCATTTTCAGTTATATTTTCGATTAAATTATTATTCTTTATTTTTTCTTTACTTATATTTAGCATTATCCTATCATTTGAAGTAATCATTTTTTCTCCTTCATTATCTCCGCTTATCAAGGATAAATCGCTAAGTTCAAAGGAGTAAGTATGGTCATTTTCTAGGATACTAACAATTTCTCCTTCATATGTAGAATACTTTTCTTCCTTCTTTTCCTTACTTACAGAATTAGAGTTATCCTTTTCTGTTTTTTGGTTGTTATTATTAGATGAACATGATATTAAACTCAAGCTAATTACTATTAAACTAAAAAACAAGCCGACTTTTTTCATATTATTTACTCCTTTTTATATATTCTTTATAAACAATATGTTATCAACAAAATAGAGTATAGTCAACAAAATAGAGTGAATAAGCAGAAAATTCAAGGAGCTTTAAAGTAGAAATTATTTAACTAAAAAGCCTAGGTTATCTAGTATATGCTCAACATCTAGTAAGGTAGATTTATTTTTTGCCGAAATGGTGTGATAATGATAATTTTCAGTGAGCTTTTTTAGTGGTTTGCTAATTCCAGACTCTATCTCAAATAAAAAATCATCAACATCTTTTCTACAGCTAATATTTAGATCAACTTTAATCACGCCATATGCCCTGTGAGATATAAATACATCTTTTACAGTGGCGCCTAAATCAACTATTGAGTATAGTTCATCTTTCATTTCTTGGTCGCTATGTGACACTTTAAATACTTTAGAAATTTCATTATTACATGTTTTTTCTAAGCAATAACCTTTATTAGTAGAGATTATTCTATTTTCCTCAGCCTTTAGTATTGCAATATCTTGTACAATAACCTGCCTAGATACTCCGAGTAGCTTGGAAAGTTCAGATCCACTAATTATATGATTGCTTGATTCGAGCAGTTTGAGAAGTTTCTCTCTTCTAGATTGAGTTCCATTCATCTATGTACCTCAGATTCTTAAGACTAAAGTCAAGACTTTTAGCAGAATGTGTAAGTGAACCACTAGATATAAAATCTATTTTAAGATTTCTAAATCTAGATATATTATCGATTTCAATATTTCCAGAACACTCTATAAGAGCCTGACCATCGACTATATTTATAGCCTCTTTTATAGTATCTATATCCATATTATCCAGCATAATAATATCCACATTTGAGTCTAGAGCTTCTCTAAGCATATCTAGATTCTCAACTTCTACTTCAATTTTTTTTATAAATGGTTCAGCTTTTCGAACTAACTCTACGGCTCTTTTAATTGAGCCTGCTGCATCTATGTGATTGTCCTTTAGCATTATTCCATCTGATAGATTATATCTATGGTTATTTCCTCCACCTACGCGTACAGAATATTTTTCAAAGATTCTTAGATTTGGAGTAGTTTTTCTAGTATCAACAATAGCTATATTAGGATCATCAAGTGCATCAATCATATTTTTAGTTAAGCTTGCAATACCACTCATTCTTTGGAGAAAATTCAGGGCAACTCTTTCGCCACTAAGCATAGAAGAGGCCTTACCTATTATTTCTAAGATAAGGTCACCGTGAGAGACTTCATCTCCTTCTTTTTTATAATCTACAAAAAATATTTCATCATCTAGTATTTTGAATGTTCTTTTGAATACATCTAAGCCAGAAACAACTCCATTATCTTTTGATATTAAAGAGATTTTGGCAAGTTTATTATCTTCGTATATAGCATTTGTTGATAAATCCCAAGAGGTAATATCTTCTCTAAGAGCGGATTTTATCACATCATCTATTTGAAAATTATTTAGCTTTGGCAAGTTCATCTTCATAAATCCTTTCTTTTATTATAAGAGATATCTCAGCATCTGATATAAGTGTTTTTTTAGTTAAATCCTCCATATAAGTTATAAGGGGAGGATTTTCTTTTATTATTGATTTTGCCGATCTTTTGGCAAAGACTACTCCTTCTAGTAGAGAATTACTTGCAAGACGATTTTTTCCGTGAACTCCTGTGCAAGCAACTTCGCCGATAGCATATAGGTTTTTCATTGAAGTTTTAGAATCCATATCTACCTTTATACCTCCCATAGTATAGTGCTGAGATGGTACAACTGGGATTGGGTCTTTCAAAGGATTTAAACCTATTTCAATTATTTTATTATATATATTTGGAAAACGCTTTTCTATTGAATCCTTCAAAGGATTTAAATCTAAGAGCTCATATTTTGTTCCATCTTTTTCCATTTCTTTTAGTATTGCCTTGGAAACTATATCTCTAGGATTAAGTTCATTAGTGAATCTTTCGTGCTTATGATTTATTAGTTGTGCACCTTCACCTCTCACTGATTCAGATATTAAAAATCTACGTCCTAATTTTTCTTCATATAGGGCAGTAGGGTGTATCTGTACATATGATATATCCTTAAGCTCAATATTATGCTTGATTGCAAGAGCTATTCCATCGCCTCTAATATGTGGGAAATTAGTTGAATTTTTATATATTCCTCCAATTCCACCTGTTGCCAAAACTGTAGATCTAGAATTAATTACTAGATTTTTACCGTTATGAATTGCATATATTCCCAGACACTCTTCATTTTTTTTGGATATTAAAAGATCAGTCATACTACAGTTTTCCATAATATTAATATTTTTACGCTTTTTCATTGTCTCTATAAGAGATTCCATAATAGATTTTCCTGTTACATCATCGTGGTAAAGTATTCTAAAGTTACTATGTCCACCCTCTCTAGTATAATAGGGTCCATTTTCATCTCCAGTAAAAACAACTCCTAGCTCTTGTAAGGTTTTTATAGCTGCATTTGATTCATCAACAAGTATTTCCACAGCTTCTTTGTCATTTTGGAAGTGACCAGCACGAAGAGTATCTTCAATGAAGCTATCTCTATCAGAATCACCTCTCATCACGCAAATACCACCTTGTGCAAGATAGGAATTTGAATCTATAAGACTTTTCTTTGTTATCAGTACTATATTTTGATCTTTTGGCAGGCTAAGGGCACATACTAAAGCAGCAACGCCTGAACCAACAATCACAACGTCGCAAGTAATATTTTCAAAATTATTCATTTTACTGCCCCATTTCTAGCATTCTATTTAGAGGAATTTTAGCCTTATCCACAATGCTTTTATCTACTATCACTTCTGTAGCTTTGCTTTTAAGAGCATCTATTATCTTACTTACTGAATTTAGTTTCATATCATGGCAGATCATACTGTCTATAAAATGAAAGTTCTTATTTGGACATTCTTTTTCAAGCATATATGAAATACCCTTTTCCGTAGCAATAATAAATTCCTGACAGTCATCTTCTTTTGCCATCTTAATTATCCCCTTAGTACTTCCAATAAAGTCAGCAAGAGATAATATATCACTATGACATTCTGGATGAGCTAGTACTTTTGCTTTTGGGAACTTAGATTTTAGTTCTTTTAATTCATTTACATCTATATTGTTATGAACAGGGCAGTAGCCGTCATTTGCTATAACATTTTTACTCTGAACGGACTTTGCCACATATCTAGCTAAATTTCCATCAGGTATAAAGAAAATATTTTTTTCTTCTAAGTTTTCGACTATTTTTAAAGCATTTGATGAAGTGACACATACATCACTTAGGGCTTTAATATTAGCAGTGGAGTTAATATAGCATACTACTGCCAAATCATCATATTTATTTCTCATCGCCTCAATTTTTTCTTTTGTTATCATATGAGCCATCGGACAGTCAGCTGTTTTATCAACTAGTAAAACATTTTTGTCTGGATTTAATATCTTTATACTCTCTCCCATAAAGTAAACACCAGCCATTACAATTGTTTTATTTTCCAACTTGCTCGCTAATTGAGCCAAAAAGAAAGAGTCGCCAATATAATCAGCGATTTCCTGAATCTCACTATCTACATAATAATGAGCAAGTATAACTGCATCTTCTTTTTCCTTTAATTGATTTAATATCTTGATTGTATTTTTTTCCAAGATAATCACCCCCCTAAACTTTTCTCAATCAGTATAACATAAGTATATACATGTGACAAGACATAAAACCATATACAAAATATTAATAATAAAAATAGTAAAAAATATAAAGAAAATTAAATGAAATTAAAGAATAAAAGAAAGAAGTAATACAAGGAAGTCTCCAGATAAAAGTTACGAGGCTAAGAATATTAAAAAATCTTCTGGAGATAACTCAAGTCCAACTAAACTAGTAAAAACAGCTGAAAAGGACAATTTTGTATTCAAGCGGATTGGAATATTATTCTTATTAGTAGGAGTATTTGTCTTTAACAGAAATAAAAATTAGGTAGAAATAAAATATGTTAAGTAATAAAAAAAGGGGCTTTTAAAAAGCCCCTTTTTCATATAAAAATCAAATTAATAAGTGATTTATAGACAATAGATTATTAAGATTATAATTTTTCATATAAAAATCAATAATCTATTTTTATGCTATATTTTCATTATCCTTTTTTTGAGTAAATTTCTTCATGAAAGGTATAAAGAAGCATGCTGTAACAGTTGCAGAAGTAATATCAGCTACTGGAGCTGCATATAAGACTCCATCTATACCAAAATATTTAGAAAAAATAACTATACAAGGCATCAAGACTATTACCTGTCTTAAAAGTGTTAATACCATTGCGCGTTTTGGCATTCCTATTGCTTGGAAGAAATTGGCAGCTATAATCTGGAAGCCAGCAACTATAATTCCCATAAACCAAATCTTTAGTGCATATACACTAAATTTCATCAATTCAGGTTCTCTATTAAACAATGATACTAGCAATTCTGGTATTAATCTTGAAAGTAAAAAGCCAACTGTAGAGATAATAAGTCCCGCTATTATAGCTAGTTTTACAGCTCTTTTTACTCGATCATACTTTTCAGCACCATAGTTGAAACTTACTATTGGTTGAAGCCCTTGATTTAGACCGATAATCGGAAGTATAAGTAGCGTTTGTAAACTATTTACTATTCCCATACCGGATACTGCGATATCACCACCGTATCTTATAAGATAAGTATTAAGTAGAAATGCTAATAAACTGTTTGCTAGCTGTAATAAGAATCCTGGCATACCAAGAGATGTAATCTCTAGAGCTAAAGAAGCTTCTAGTTTTAAATATTTCTTCTGTATTCTGTGCATTGCATCTTTTTTTAGAAAATGATAAATACTCCAAACCATTGATACAAACTGAGATGTTATAGTAGCTATTGCAGCACCGCTCATACCCATATTGAATCCGAAAATTAATATTGGATCTAGTATTATATTTATTCCTGCACCTATAAACATAGTAGTCATAGCAAGTTTTGGTTTACCATCTGCTCTAAGAAAGTTATTCATTCCCATACCAATTACTTGAAAAAGTGTTCCTAGCAGTATGATTCTCATATATTCACGTGCGTATGGAAGTACAGTTTCGCTGGCACCAAATATAATTAGAAGTTTATCTAAAAATACCTGTCCAAATATCATAATAAAAAGTCCCAAAATAATTAATAGAGAAGTTGAATTTCCTAGTGCTTTATCTGCTTTTTCTATATCACCTTTTCCTAGACTTATAGAAAATAAAGTTGCACCACCTTGTCCAAATAGTATACCAATTGACATCATTATAATCATAGCCGGGAAACATATAGTAATAGCTGCCAATCCATTTGCACCTAGATCAGGGCTATTACCTATAAATATTCTATCGACAACATTATACAGTGCATTTACGGTCATACCTATAATCGCTGGAAGAGAAAATTTATAAAGAAGACTAGAAATTTTCTCAGTACCTAAGGGATTGTTATATTGAACTTTTACTTCTTGAGAAGTAGTGTTGTTTTCCAATTTTATCACTCCTTTTTAAATAAATAATAACGCAAATCTGCGTTTTAAAATATTACTGTAAAGAAAAATACCTTTATAAAGAAAACAAGCAAAAAAATAGACTCATATTTAATATATGAATTTGCTCGTAAAGAGATATTTATAGCTCTTAATTTTTTAAATACAGTAATAAAAAGTTTTAATTAAGTTATTTATAATTAAACTCTTTTTTCTTTTCATCTATATATTCTTCTACGTTTTCTACCATTCTCTCTAGACAAGAGTAGGCAAGATCTTTTTCTTCTTGTGTCATATTATTAGTAAGTATCGCACTCCAAGCATCTAACACCTCAAAAACATCACTTTGGCTATTTTTACCTTTGTCAGTAAGGTAAATTCTATTAATTCTTTTATCATTTTTGTCTTTTTCTTTAGTTACAAAACCTTTTTTTATTAAAGATTGTATAACTCTAGCAGTTGAAGCCTTATCCATATATAAGTACTTGCATAATAAGTCTTGTGAGACTCCATCTTTATGATAAAGAGCATTTAAAAAGGGTTGTTCTGAAGCTGTTATATTATGTTTTTTTAAGTAAAAATTCTTATATACTTGACCTTTTCTATAAAGGATAGATATCAATCTTCCTGGACTTTTAATTTTTCTCATCTCCTATTTTAGTATAAATTATTATATGAACAAAAAATTTCAATATAGTTGTTATATCAACCATTATTTATTATACGGCGAAGTAGTTGCGTTGTCAACTATTTTATTTTGGGAAAACGAAGTCTTTTTTATTATTTTGAAAAGAGCAAAGATAAATACTAGTAGGTATGTTAAAAGCTAATAAAAAATAGCTTTATTATAGTATTTATTATATTGCGTTTAGAAAAATTATATGAAGAGTATAAATCCAATAAATCAAGAAGAGTATAAATCTAATAAATCAAGAAGAGTATAAACCTATAAATCAAGGAGGGGATAGATCTAATAAATTAAAAAAATAGAAATCTATAATTTATACAGTTTAGATATATATAAGTCAGATTTGCAATATAGCTTCTAATATTTTATAATAGAACTTTGAATAGTTTTTTGATTAACGAATAATTATAGAGTCTTGATAATAGTTTTGAAGGAGGAAAGATTATGATAAAGGCAATTTTTTTTGATATAGATGGAACTTTAATAAGTTTTAATACACATAAGGTTCCCCAGAGTACAAAGGATTCACTAAATAAATTAAGAGAAAATGGTGTGAAATTATTCTTGGCAACAGGGAGATCTCCTATGTGGCTAGAAATGATTAAGGATATGGTAGAGTTTGAATTCGATGGATACGTTATGATCAACGGTCAATACTGTATATTGAATGATGAAGTAGTCCATGAAATGAAAATACCTACTGAATCAATAGAGAAATTAATTCCTTATTTAGATGAAAAAAAGATTTCTTGTGAGTTTGTTGAACTGGATTATATGTATATAAATCATATCAATGACAGGGTAAAGGAGTTAAGAGAGTATTTAGGTGCTACAGCTCCAGAATCCCCAATTGAAAGTATGGAGAGAATATATAAAAATGATATTTTTCAGTTGTGTGCTTATATAAAAGAGGAAGAGGAAGAAGAGTTTTTGGAGAATCTACCAAAGTGCAGAGCTGTTAGGTGGAACCCAGTATTTGCAGATATAATTCCTGAAAGAGGCGGAAAAGATGTAGGAATAGGTAAAATATTGAAGCATCTAGGAATAAAAAGAGAAGAATGTATGGCATTTGGAGATGGTGGAAATGATATCTCTATGTTGAAATATGTTGGTCTAGGAGTAGCAATGGGAAATGCTGGCGAAGATGTAAAAGCTGTAGCAGACTATGTTACAGAAGATGTGGATAACTCAGGTATAAAACTTGCGCTTGAAAAATATAACATTCTATAAATCAAATAAATAAATTAGACAATAAATGATTATCTATTAAGGATAATATATAAATAATGTTAAGTAAGAAAAAAATCAATGAAAAATAAAAAATATATGTTTTATAAAAGAGTAAATTTTTTGAAAAATGTGTATTATAATGTGGACAATGTGGATAAATAAAATTAAATAATAGTATTTTAGTGAGATCTAAGATTTTATTTAAAATATTTACTGCTTAAAAATACAATAAAATAAAGAAAAAGACCGATAGTTTTTTTATCGGTCTTTTTATATTATACTAAGTGAAGAATAAATCTTCCTATTAAAGTAACAAAAATAAGTGAAATAATGGTTCTTTCTACAAATATAACAAAAATTTCCCATACTTTTACAGGTATCCTAGATCCAACAATTAAAGCTCCAACCTCACTCATATATATAAGCTGGGTAACTGAAACAGTTGCTATAACGAACCTTGTAAGTTCACTATTTATTTCCTTGCCTGCTATAATAGATGGAATAAACATATCAGTAAATCCAACAAGAATAGTCTTAGATGCAGATACAGCTTCTGGAAGTTGTAAAAGCTCTAATAAAGGTATAAATGGTCTTCCAATAATTTCAAATATTGGAGTATAGTTAGATACTATAAGTGCAATTGTTCCAAAAGCCATTACAACTGGAAGAACTCCAAGCCACATATCTATGGCATTTTTAATACCGTTTTTCATAAATTGAGCAAATCCATCATGACCCTTGGCCTTTTCAACTGCCTGATACAAGCCCCAGCTAAAGTAAGTTTCTCCTTCTGGTATACTTTCATCTAGTTTTTCAGCATTTCCATAATAGACATCCTTTTTTAGTGATAAAGGTGGTATTCTAGGAACGATTATGGCACATATAACACCAACTATACATATAGTAATGTAATATGGGACAAATAAATGAGCCATATCAACCTGTTTAAGGACTACAAGGCAAAATGTAATTGATACAGCAGAAAAAGTTGTAGCAATTATAGAAGCTTCTCTTTCTGAATAAAATCCTTCTTCATATTGTTTTGCAGTAAGCATTACACCTAAAGTACCATCTCCTAGCCAAGATGTAAAACAATCTACAGCAGATCTTCCAGGCAAAGTAAAGACAGGTCTCATTATCTTAGCGAGTAGAGTACCAATAAATTCTAATAGACCAAAGTCTAAAAGTAGAGGTAATAATAGGCCTGCAAATACAAATATAACTATAAGAGTAGTCAAAAGATTATTTAGTATAAAGTTTCCAGTATCATCAGAAATTATATATTCAGGTCCTATTTTTAATATACACATAATAACAAATATCATAGCTAAAATCCTAGTAATAAACCATATAGGACTAGGGTTAAACATATTCATTAGATACTGACTCTTTGGCTTATAAATTTTTAGCTTGACGAGTAAAGTAGCGATTGCCGATAACATAAGTACGGCAACTATAATTGCAGGAAGAAATGAGCCGATATGCTTCTGTATGAAAGATGCTATATAAGCGATTGGTATTGTAACTTTATTTTGATTTATATCAGGGTCAAACTCTGTTATAGGCAGCATAAAAATTACTATTCCTATAATAGATGGAATAATAAATTTTAAAATATCTGATACTTTATAATTCCTATTATTTTTTTGGGGAGAAGGATTCTCTCCGTTTTCTTGATTAAAAAAATTAAGTTCCTTATTGTAGATGCTTTGTGAAGGGTTACCACCGTCAGATGCAACTTTTTTTAAGGTTAACTTTTTTTGTTTTTTTTGCATTTTCATCTCCTTTTTAGCAGTTTTATTATATTATTAATTTCATAGATTATTAGAAAAGTCGCTTAATTTTAAAAATCCACTAAATTGATTATTGTAAATGATATAAATAATAATTGTTATACTCCAATCTGTTTATAAAAGTATGAAATCTATATAGATCTACAGTTAAATAATCTCATCGGGTATATCATCTGAATTATCAGCAGAAAGAGCGCTATTCTCTGTTAGATATTTTTTTATTAGGAAAAGTCCACCTATTGCGACTACACCCAATAAAATTTCAAACATACTATTACTTTTAGGAAGTAGCAACATTTTTCTGGCTATACCAAACAATAAAACTTCTAAAAGGGCAGTTTGTATATGTAGAGTTAGCATGACTGCAATTTCAACACCGATAACAAGTAGCAGAATCTGAGCGAAAATCTGGTTTAGTTGCGTATAATCTACAGGGCTATTAAAATTAATGATATAAAAACCATATATGATTCTTATAGTGTCAAAGATGCCTAGTAATACAGCAATTAAAATAACTATAGCTAGTATTGTTTCAAAAGCATAGGCAATTTTAAGAATATTTTTTTTCTTCTCTTGAGTTTTCATAAGTATTATCACAAAAAATGTGAATATTTCACCTCTCTTTCTAGTATTTTTACTAGTAGTAAAACAAAGCGACTTAATAAAAATAAATATCTAAAAAATATAGTATACTTAATATTATCATAAAATCATATTTATATATAGTATAAAATATATAGAATTAATTTAAAAACAGCAAACGATTTATAATAATTTATTTTTTCTTAATAAACTAAATATAATAATGATTAAATTTAAAAATACTTCAAATAATATTTTCATAAAAAATAGATAAATTTACTTTTTTTATATTTTGCTCTAAAATATAATTATAAATAAAAAATAAAAAATAAAAAATAAAAATAAAGGTTGGTGTGATTATGAAGCTAGGTATTGCAGGGGCAGGTATGATAGTAAAGGAAGCACTAGGAGTATTAAATGACTTAGACATAGATCTAAAGGGTATTTGTGCAAGAAAAAACTCAGAGGAAAAACTAAAAAAATTGTCTGAAAAGCACAATATAGCAAATTATTATACTGACTTTGATGATATGTTAAGAAATAGTGAGATTGATACAATTTATGTAGCAGTTCCAAATATACTTCACTATGAATTTTGTAAAAAAGCCTTAGAAGCAGGAAAAAATGTAATATGTGAGAAGCCCTTTACAGTAAGTTTAAATGAGCTAGAAAAACTTAATGATTTAGCAGTTAAAAATAACTTGATATTGATTGAAGCAATTACAACATTGTATCTAGAAAATTTTCTAGAGATAGAAAGGATTGTTAAAAATGGAGAGATTGGAGAAGTGAAACTAGTGTGTGCCAATTTTTCCCAGTATTCTTCTAGATATGACAACTTTAGAAAGGGAATTATATCACCTTCTTTTGACCCTAAATTTGCAGGTGGATCCTTGATGGATTTAAATATATACAATATACATTTTATATGTGCCATATTTGGGCAAGCTAGAGAAGTAAGATACATTCCAAGTATAGAAAAAAATATCGATGTATCAGGAGTGTTAATTCTTACTTATCCAGATAAGGAGTGTGTATCTATAGCTAGCAAGGCTTCAAATTGTACTAAAAATATGCAGATACAGGGAAGCAAAGCTACTATAAGTATGGATGTTCCAACTAATGGATGTGAATCATTTTCTATATATAAAAAGGGTGAAGGCGAAGAAGAGTTTAATCTTAATAAATATAATCATAGAATGTGTAGAGAATTTATAGAGATTGAGAAAATAATAGATAATAAAGATTTTAATATGGCTGAAAAAATGATGGAAAAATCATTGATAGTTATGTCAGTCGTTGAAAAAGCAAGGAAAGTTCTTTAATAAATAAATCCCACAAGGTATATACTTTGTGGGATTTTTATTGTCTAAGCTATTATAGAAGTAGCTTTTTAAAAGTGACTATTAAAATAAAAATATATTAGGCTTTATCTAAAAGCTTTTTATTTTTACCTCTATTCAAATTCTTTTGAACAATCAAGGCATTTGTCATAGCACCACTTACATTTAGCATAGTTCTTCCCATATCTAGCAGTGGATCAATAGCTATTATTGGATTGATTAGTGCAAAATGCTGACCTAAACCAACACCTGAAATACTTACAGATGCTGATGTGATAGCAGTTCCAGGTATTCCGGCAATTCCTATTGAACCAAGAGAAACTACTATAATACTAGTTACTATAAGATTGAAATCAATAGGAACTCCAACAGAGTTTGCTACAAATACTATCAACATTGCAGGGTATATACCTGCACAACCTTGCATACCAGCAGTTGATGAGAAACTAGCGACAAAACTTGCAGTGGCATCATCAACATCTAGATTATCAGTAAGTGTAGTGATAGTAGATGGAAGTACTCCCATACTTGATCTAGAAGTAAAAGCTAAAATAAGTGTTGAAATAGCACCCTTAAAGTACCATATAGGATTTATTCCGTGAATCATAAGGGCTACTGATTGAACAAGCAACATAATTATAACTGAAATATAAAGTATTACCATAAAAGCTACTACATCTATCATTGCTGAAAGTCCATTTTCTGCAATAGTGTTTGCAAGCAGAGGAACTACCGCAAAAGGCATAAAGCCAAGTATCATATCTGCCATATAAGATATTATTTTATGAAGATCATCAATTAAATTTCTAAATGTTGTTAATTGATACTCTGTATGTTTCATAATTCCACGAGCTGATATTCCAATAAGTATTGAACATATAACTATTGCTATAACATTAAAGTCCAATATAGCCTGGAATGGATTGGCAGGCAAGATATTTCTAAAAGTATCAACAACATTCTTTGTTTCCACGATCATACTTTCTCCACTTGATGATACTGAAGAAGTACCTAAACCATAGAAATATGATAGTAAAAAACCTATAGCAGCAGCTATTGCCAACATTATCAATGTAGTTATTATTGTATAGTTGGTTAACTTACTGATATCTGTGTTGGCGTCCAAGTTTATAATAACGTGTATTATAGAGATAGTGATCAGTGGTATAATCAACATTCTGATAATATCTATATAACCTCCACCAAATAATGAAAACCACTTTGTTGTTTCTGCTACGAACCCAATTTTCATTGGATCATCAGCAAATCCAGAAAAAATCTGAATTACAAGTCCCAACAAAAGACCTGCTATAGTACCGATTATTACTAGCTTAGAATAATCGAATTTCTTTATTAACTTTGCGATAATAAAGAAAATTAATGCTAAGAGTATAAGAAATCCTATTGTTTCAATATGAGAAATCATTAGAAAATCCTTTAAAAAACTTCCTTTCACTTTTTCTTCCTCCTGATTTTTAATTTTGCAATTTCCGAGCATTTACATCAGCCTAATCCCGAATAAAACGGATGTCTGAAATTCATGTCTCACTAAATTAAAAATTTAGCCAAACGATTATGCATAATCATTGTACTTTTAGTTAAATAATATATATATCAAAGAGTGTACTCTAAATATTTTATAAAACCAGTAAAAAACACTTCAAAATATTGCATGGATATATTATATATCAAAAAAAAGGAAAATGAACAAAAGATATTATATTTTTAGTAGATATAAAGAGAAACAATATTTCCATCCGTTAAGCATAGATTAAAAGTATAATTCAGGTAATAGCTAAATATACTTTATATTTTCTCGTTGAAAACGTTATTTTAAAAAGCATGACAAAAAATAGAAGAAATTTCATTATAAAATAATGCCAAAGCTTAAAAAGCTTACTGTTTATAATTCCTATAAAAAAGAAATAGTATATAATCTAGTTAATTTTTATAGGGATATATTTATGGGTATGTATAATATGGAAGGATAAATATTATAAATATATTTAATTCTAGATATAAGGATAGAATTTTGATATGTAAAAATATGGAGAGTAATATGATAAGAAAAATAAATAAAGATGCAAAAGGATTGATTGGTATTTTACTAATTGGAGATGAGCAATTAGATATGATAGAGAAATATTTATATCGAGGAGATGTTTTTGCAATATACAATGATAAAAAAATAATAGCAGCTTGTGTTGTAACTAAGGAAGGAGATAGAATATATGAGCTTAAGAATATCTCAGTTGATATAGAGTTTCAAAAGTGTGGAATTGGTCAAAAAATGATATCATTTTTAGAAAAATATTATTCAGATAAGGCGGATATATTACTTGTAGGAACAGGTGAAAGCCCTATAACTCTAGGTTTTTATAGAAAATGTGGATTTAAAGAATCTCATAGAATTAAGGATTTTTTTGTAAATAATTATGATCATCCTATATATGAGTGTGGAAATCAATTAATAGATATGATTTATTTTAAGAAAGAATTATGATTATATTTTTAGTTAAAGTTTTTTTAGAAAGATATATGTAGATACTTATAATATAAAAATAGTAAGTATAAATATTTTATTTACAAAAAAAGGATTATTTTCAAAAGAAGATCTAATAAAAAGGTGATAGAATTTAATTGAGAATACTTTCAATTGACAATCAATTGAAAAGATGTTAAATTATGATATAGTATTTAAAACAAAATAAGAATTTATAAAATAGGTCTAATTATTGATTAGATTATTTTATGTTTAATTAAAATATACTAAAGATAGTAGAAAGTTATATAGAGAATAAAAATAAGGGAGATGATTTGATGAGTGATAAGGGTTTAAGTGAGAAGCAAATATTGGAAAATAAAATGATAAACAAGGTATCTACAGTAGGTATATTTGGAAATATAGTCCTGACTGTATTTAAGTTATTTGCTGGTATTTTTGCACATTCAGGTGCTATGGTATCGGATGCAATGCATTCTCTTTCAGATGTATTTGCTACTTTGCTAGCTTTTGTTGGCGTAAAGGTAGCTAAGAAAAAGCCAGATAAAAACCATCCATATGGTCATGACAGGCTAGAAAGTATAGCAAGTATATTGTTGGCACTAATTTTAATAGGAACAGGCGTTGCAATAGGTATATCTGGAGTAAATAAAATTTTAAATAGAAATACTATTGCCATAGAAATTCCAGGAGTAATAGCCTTGGTAGCTGCTGTAGTATCAATAGTTTCGAAAGAGGCTATGTTTTGGTATACAAGATATTATGCAAAAAAACTAAATTCTCAGGCATTTATGGCTGATGCTTGGCATCATAGGTCAGATGCTATATCTTCTGTGGGATCGCTAATAGGTATTGGATTTGCAAGAATGGGATATCCAATCTTTGACCCTATAACAAGTATTTTGATTGCACTTTTAATACTAAAGGTAGGCTACAATATATTCACAGATGGATTTAGCAGAATGATAGATAGAAGTTGTGGTGAAGAAGTAGAAGAAAAAATAAGAGAAGTTGTAATAAGCCAAGATGGAGTAGAGGGAATTGATCTTTTAAAGACAAGAGAGTTTGGATCTAAGATGTATGTAGATATTGAAATATTAGCTGATGGAGATTTGAGTCTAAGAGAGTCACACTCAATAGCTCAGCGTGTACATGATGAGGTTGAAATACATATACCGGACTGTAAACATTGTATGGTTCATGTCAATCCAACAAAGAAAAATCCTTCAGATAATAAAAAAAATATAATATAATTAAAAAAATCCTCGCAGTTAAAATGATAATATATGTGGGGATTTTTATTTTTGAAAGAAATAGATATTGTTGTATAATATATTTAACTAAAGAATTTGATTAAAGGAAATGATTTTTAGAAATAGATATATAAAAAAGAAAAAATAGAAATAAAAAGTAGGAAAATTGAAGTCTCGATAGAAATTAAAAGTCTAACTAGAAATAAGGGAGAAATAGAAACTAAAGGTCTAGTTAGAGCAAAGAAGTATATAAATAAAAAAAAGTATATAACTAAAGAAGTATATAACTAAAGAAGTATATAACTAAAGAAGTATATAAATAAAAACCTAAATAGAAACTAAAGGTCTAGCTAAAGCAAAAAAAGATAGATAGAGAAGAATGTAGATAAAGAAGTATGAAAATATATAAGGTAAAAGTATATATTTTATGAGAAAAAATTATAGTGAGCAGGCTTTATAAGAGAGAATTTTATTAAAGATTGGAGAAAAGATATGTTGACAACAGTGTGTTACTTAGAAAGAGATAATAAAAGATTAATGCTACATAGGACAAAGAAGAAAAATGATATAAACAAGGGAAAATGGATAGGTGTAGGTGGCAAACTAGAAAAAAATGAAAGTCCTTTAGAGTGTATTAAAAGGGAAATAAAGGAAGAAACTGGGTATATAGCAAATACTTGTGATCTTAAAGGCTTGGTAGTTTTTAATTACAATGATAATGAATCGGAATTTATGTATTTGTATACTTGCGAAGATTTTTCAGGTGAAATGATAGAGTGCAATGAAGGAGATTTAAAATGGATAAGAAAGGAAGATATCAAGGATTTAAATCTTTGGGAAGGTGACAGAATTTTTATAGACTTAATTCATAATAATGCAGAATTTTTTTATCTAACATTAAACTATAAAGACGATGTCCTAGTAGATCACCAGCTAGAGTTTGAAGAGGATGAATTTGCAAGATTTGAAGTATTTGTTCCAGAAGACTATGTTCAAGCTATTGTAGATGAGCTAGGAAAGTACAAACTTATAGATCAGGGATATTATGGTTCAGCGTATTCAACTGTAAGTGTCTTGGGTCATTGGACTTCTCTAGATGGAGCTAATCCCTTTG
Source organism: Peptostreptococcus russellii (assembly GCF_003012055.1). GTDB lineage: Bacteria > Bacillota > Clostridia > Peptostreptococcales > Peptostreptococcaceae > Peptostreptococcus > Peptostreptococcus russellii. The sequence goes on from NZ_JYGE01000001.1 coordinate 187,545, forward strand.
ATGGAGAACTTGGTAAGGAAACAGTGGCAAAAGAAAGTTTGATGAAATTTAGAGTGAAAAAAGAATTCAAAGAATTGGCTTATTATTTGGTTAAGAGAGCACACCCTTATGAAACGGCAGTAATAAATATTTTTTAATTCATAGTAAAAGTCAGTAATTTGTGTGAAAGAGCAGTGATAAATTTTCTAATCCATAGTAAAATCAGCAATATATATGTAAAAGACTCTTAATTCAAAGAAAAAATTATGAGGACAAAAATATAGCTATATGAAAAATGATGGACAAATCTATGAAAAGTAAAATATAGCCTGTAAATTTGGCAATAAATGAACTTGAAAAAGTTAAATAAATCTTATAGAAAGCTAGACAAATTAGGAGGGGTATAAATGATAGAGCTTATGAATTTAAAAATGATATGTGATTTTGAGTATAGAATAATAAAAAGTGATGAAAAAAATATGGATATATATGTTGATTTGGATTACAGAACTGTTGATATAAGAGATGATAAAATGGAGTTTTTTAATTCAAGGATACAGTTTCCAAAAGTAAAAGCTATGATAATGAGAATAACTTCAGACAGTGAAGTTATGACAATACACCTTTTGAGGGACATAGATTTACTGTCTGCATTTGCAAATTTTGAAGTGGATTATTCGGAAAACATTTTCAAAATTATAAAAAAGGATGAATATGTAGTTCTTGAAAAAGAAGAAATATAGTATTAAAATAAAAAAGCATATTTTACAACTTGAAAACGTTTTTAAAATTTAATTTAATTTAGAAAGTAAAACAAAAGTTTAGTAATGAATTGTTATGTTAGAAGTTGAATTTTTTTTGAAAAAAAGGCAACAGAAGTGTCTTTTAATGTTAAAATAGAAGTATGTATATAGTGAAATATATTTTCGTAGATCTAGATATTTTAAAGGTGAAATAAAGTTATAGTTAAAGAAAATTAGAATGCTTTTTAAGAAAATTATTAAAAAATATTTTAAAAACATAAACTATGACTCTTAAAATCAGATTATTTACAAAATAAAGAAAAAAAGATTTCTTATTGGATGAAAAAAATTTGTATTAGGGGGGGAATATATGTATAACTGAAATAAAGTTTTTTAGGGGAGCATATATATCTGAAATAAAGTTTATTGGAAGAAGATAAATAAACTAGAAAACACTATATATTAATTATTATTTTGATAGAAAAGGAGTTTTATAGCAATGGAAAAGTTAACAGTAGATTTCAACAACTTAGAAACACTTGATCAGTTTCATGAATTTATCAAGAAGAATTTAAACTTATCTTCGGAATATGGTGGCAATTTGGAGGCACTTCACGATGTAGTAGTTAATAGCAATATAAAGTTTGAAGTAATAAAGGGCGGACCTATTTTGATGGAAATGCAGGAAATAATTGCTGATTTACTAGGCCATAATATAAAAAATTAGAGTATTTGAAAAATATTAGGTAACTAAATTTATAATGTAAACTAGATAAAACTTAAAAAAATAAAATAAATTGTGCTTTTAAAATAAATAAAAATAAAAGATAATTAAAAATATTATTTATTAAAAGATAGATTTCAATTATTTTTAGTGTAGAAAATTTTCTAATCACTTTATTTTGCTTAAAAAATATTTTATGGGGTATCTTTCATAAGGAATAAACTTAATACTGACTAATACTAGCTATGGATTGGAAAATAAATAGCTAGTTGATTATAAAAATTAAACTATGAAAGGAGATGTGTATATTTATGGATTTTTTTAAAAGATTTAAAACAAATACGCATAAACCCGTTAAAGGAGTTAGAAATTTTTTGAAGTATGTAGGTCCAGGGCTATTGGTTACGGTTGGATTCATTGATCCAGGTAACTGGGCGTCAAATATATCTTCAGGAGCTGACTATGGATATGTACTACTTTGGATGGTAACTCTCTCTACAATTATGCTAATTGTACTGCAGCACAATGCAGCTCATTTGGGTATTGTAACAGGGGATTGTCTATCGGAATCGGCTACTAAAAATTTATCGAAAAAGGTATCAATTCCAGTATTAATAACATCTTTACTAGCAGTTATTGCAACCACAATGGCAGAAGTATTGGGAGGTGCAATTGCCTTAAAAATGTTATTTCACCTACCGATAGAACTAGGTGCAGTCTTAGTATCTATATTTGTTTTACTTATGATGTTTTCTCATTCTTATGCAAAATTGGAGAGATACATTATTGCTTTTGTATCTTTGATAGGTATATCTTTTATTATAGAGTTGGCTATGGTACCAGTAGATTGGAATGCAGCGGCAAAGGGATGGGTTACAGTATCTCTACCAGATGGTTCAATACCTATAGTAATGGCTGTTTTGGGAGCTGTAGTAATGCCTCATAATTTGTTTTTACATTCAGAGGTAATACAGTCTAGAGAATTTAACACAGCAGATGATAAAGTGATTAAAAAGCAATTAAAATATGAGTTCTTAGATACATTGTTTTCTATGATTGTTGGCTGGGGGATCAACTCGGCAATGATAATACTTGCAGCAGCAACTTTCTTCAAAAATGGAATTGCTGTTTCTGAATTAGAAAGTGCACAAAGACTTTTAGCACCGATGCTTGGAAATATGGCTTCAGTAATATTTGCATTAGCCTTATTATTTGCAGGTATATCATCAACTATGACAGCTTTGATGGCAGGTGGATCAATATTTGCAGGAATGTTTAATGAACCATATGATATAAAAGATTTTCACAGTAAATTTGCGGTTGTTGCGACATTAGTAATATCTACAATAATAATATTTTTTGTATCTGATCCCTTTGAGGGATTAATATATTCGCAAATGCTACTTTCTATACAGTTACCAATTACTGTATTTTTACAGATATATTTAACATCATCTGAAAAAATAATGGGTAAATACAAGAATACAGCATTTACAAAAGTATTATTGATAATAATTGCTATTATACTTACAATATTGAATGTTATGCTTTTCAAGGAATTATTATAGGAAATAAGATTTTTTAAAAAGTTTTTAAATAAAATTGATAATAAAATGAAAATATACAAATAAAAAGAGTCTGCATATGCGGGCTCTTTTTATTTAGATATTTATGTAAATTTTAAAGATATATATGAGATTTCTCTGGATGTTTATCAGCCCAAACTCTAGCATAACTACAGTCTAGATATGTTTTCCAGTTATTTTTCTCTATTATCTTAGCAGCCTCTTCCATTAACTTGCTAGCAATTCCCTGCCCTCTAAGAGAGGATGATACATAGGTAGAATCAATATTTACTGTATCTTCATCTACCATAGGAAATGTGATTTCAGCTACTATATGTCCATTCTCATCTTCTAAATATATTCTATGTTCTTCATATTTAAAATCCATATTCAAACCTCCTTAATATTTTCTTATATTTAATTATATCATATTAAGAGAAAAAATATTTAAAAATATAAAATTTTGAGAAAATTCAGCGTCTAAATTTTGCTTTTATCCAATGAGCGTTTAACAGCTGTGTATATAAGTAGTGAAGTGACTATTCCAAAAGTAGCCTGTAGTGAGTTTGCAGGAACAGCTGCCAGAGATGTTTGTATTCCATACATAAAGATCTCTCCTATAAAGTATCCTGATACCATAACTATTCCGCCAATAATAGTTCCAATAACATTTCCTTTTTTACCAGAAACCTTCTCTGCTATTAGTCCACATAGAAAACCTTCTAGACCTTTTGCTACAAGGGTAACTGGTGCATAAATAGCATAGCCAAGAATAACATCTGCAAGTGCAGATCCAACACCGCCTATAATTCCACCATGTTTTTTACCTAAATAAAGCCCAGAAAATAATACCACTGTATCTCCCATATTTACATATCCGTGAGCACCTACAACAGGTATTTGTACAATCATAGTCATAATAGTTGTAAGAGCCATTAAAATTCCACATATAACAAAATCTTTTGTTTGAAACTTATTTGCTTCATAAGTATGACTGCTCATAGTCTACCTCCAATTTATTTATAATATAGTTTTTTCTTTAACTATACTATATTATAAAAAGATACAATAATCAATTTGTATGTCAATAAAAAATACATTGTATCGATTCATTAATAAGAAAGTAGAAAAAATAATTCTTTGGAAAACAAAAATACTAAAAAGTAATGTATAATGAATATAGGAGTTTGTTTAAAAGGAGGTTCTAAATGTTAACAGAAGAACGTTTTAAATATATTTTAGATAAAGTGAAAATAAAGGGGACTGTAAAACTAAAGGATCTAGTTTCTGAGTTAGATGTGAGTGAGTCCACTATTAGAAGGGATCTCGATGAGTTAGAGGAGATGGAACTTCTAAAAAGAGTTCATGGTGGAGCAGTAGGAACTAAGAGTAATTTTGCAGCAGATAACACGATAACAGAGAGGATAACTCAGTATTCCTCTGAAAAGAAAAGGATTGCAAAGTATTGCTCTGAGTTGATAGAAGACGGTGATTTTATATATATCGATTCTGGTACAACGACTTATGAGCTAATACCATATTTAAAGGATAAGAATGTAATAGTTGTAACAAATGGTGTTTATAATGTTGAGAGATTACTAGAGTACAATGTAAAAACATATATACTTGGTGGAGGAATAAAAGAAATTACTAGGACTGTAGTTGGAGAGCAGGCTTTGAAGCAAATTGAGGACTTCAGATTTAATAAGGCCTTTATAGGTGCAAATGGAGTAACATTTAACGCAGCTATAACAACTCCAGATATAAGTGAGGCGGTCTTAAAAAGAGAAGCAATACTAAGGGCAGAAGAATCTTTTGTCTTGGTAGATTCAAGCAAGTTTGGCAAGGTATCATTTTCTAAAATCTGTGATTTAGAAGACGTTTCAATAGTTACAGATGCAGATAAAGATGAGATGGATGAGGATATATTAGAAGCTACAAATGTAATATTGATTTAGCAGTAAGCAAAATTTATATTTAAAAAAATAAAAAATATATCTTGAAAAGTACCTAGTTATTTATTAGGTACTTTTTTAATATTTATAAATTATAAAATTGACGAATTATGAAAGAAAGTGATTGTAAATAATGGTAATGAAGAGATATTTTGATAAAATATGAAAGAAAGTGATTGATTTATTACAATACAAATGCTATAATCAAATCAATCAATATAAAAAGATAAAAAGGGTAGTTATAAGTATAAGATGATTAAAATCTTTGTATGAAAAATATATGATTATACTTTGAAAGGTGGGAAAAGGATGATATATACTGTAACTCTTAATCCTTCAATAGATTATATAGTGCATGTAGAAAAGTTTATAGAAGGAAGTCTAAATAGATCCACAAAAGATTATATAAATGTAGGTGGAAAAGGAATAATGGTTTCAAAGCTTTTAAGAAATATTGGAGTTGATAATGTGGCTCTTGGATTTTTAGGTGGTTTTACAGGGGCATATATTAAAGATTGGTTTGAAGAAAACGATTTTAAGGAAAATTTCGTAGAGCTTGAAGAAAATACAAGAATTAATGTAAAGCTAAAGTCAGACAAGGAAAGTGAGATAAATGCTCAAGGACCACACATTTCAAATGATAAAAAAGAAGAATTTATCAAGAGTGTAGAGAATATAAAAAAGGGAGACACTATTATTGTATCAGGAAGTAATGCTTTAGGACTTGATGAAAGTATATTTTTCGAAATTATAAAAGAGTGCGATAAAAAAGGTGCCGATTTTGTAATAGATACAACAGGAAAGGCTTTACTTGAGTCAATTAAAAGATCTCCACTGCTTATAAAACCGAATATAGATGAGTTTGGAGAGTTATTTGGAAAAATATTTACAAGTAAAGAAGAATTAGCACCATATGCAAGGCAATGTTTAGATATGGGGGCCAAAAATGTAATTATTTCTCTAGGAAAAGATGGAGCAGCCTTCTTCAATAAAGATATTTCATACTATGCACCAAGAGTTGAAGGTCAGTTAGTAAATTCTGTTGGGGCTGGTGATTCTATGATAGCTGGATTTGTAGCTAGTATAAAATCAGGCAAATCTGAACTTGAGAGTTTTAAGTATTCGGTAGCGTGTGGAAGTGCTACAGCTTTTTCTCAAGATATAGCTGATAAAGAAAAAATTGAGGAGATACTTAAAAAAGTTAAATTAGAAAAAATATAAAATAACCATCTTAAAAATAAAGAGGGTTGTATTTAGAAAAAGTAAAGAGTGATTGTATTTAGAAAAAGTAAAGAGTGATTATATTTAGAATTAATATAGAATAATTATATTTGGAAAGGACGGTTATTATGAAAATTTCTGACTTATTGAAAAAAGAAATTATGATCATGGATTTGAGTGCAAAGACTAAGCAAGATGCAATTGAGGAAATGATTGCTAAGCTAAAAGAAAAAGATATGATAAATGATGTTGATACTTTTAGAAAAGAGATAATGAATAGGGAAGAATTATCATCAACAGGCTTGGGCGATGGAATAGCAATGCCTCATGCAAAAACTAGTGCGGTTAGTACTCCTTGTGTCTTGTTTGCAAGAAGCAAAGAAGGTATAGACTATGAATCTCTAGATGGACAGCCAGCATATTTATTTTTTATGATAGCAGCAGAAGATGGAGCGAATAATACTCATATAGAAACACTTGCAAATCTTTCAAGACTATTATTGAAGCCAAACTTTATTGAAAAATTAAAAAATGCTAAAACAGAAGATGAAGTATTAGAAATAGTGGCAATAGGGGAAGAAGAAAACAAGGAAAAGGAAAAAAAGAGAGAAGAAAAAAAGAAGGAAGAGGCTAAAAAAGAAGGAGTAGCTGAAGTTGCTCAAAAGCCACTTATAGTAGCGGTAACTGCTTGTCCAACGGGAATAGCACATACTTATATGGCAGAAGATGCACTAAAGGAAAAGGCAGAACAGCTAGGTATAGATATAAGGGTAGAAACAAATGGAAGTGATGGAGCCAAAAACGTATTGACATCAAAAGAGATTCAAAGGGCAGCGGGCGTAATAATTTCTGCAGATAAAAATGTTGAAATGGCAAGATTTGATGGAAAAAGAATGATCAAAACTCCTGTCAGTGAAGCTATAAGAAATCCAGAAAAGCTTATAAATAAGATTTTAAATGGAGAAGGAAAGCTATATCACTCAGATGAAAAGTCAAGTGGAGATGACGAGGAAGAAAAGTTATCTATAGCAAGTAAGATATACAAAGATGTTATGAACGGTGTAAGCCATATGCTTCCTTTCGTAGTTGGTGGAGGTATATTGATAGCAATATCCTTTATGGCTGAGCAAGCATTTGGGTCAAACAGTGAGATATTTAAGTTTTTACAAGAAATAGGTGGGAATGGTGCATTTTCATTTCTAATACCAATTCTTGCAGGGTACATCGCTATGAGTGTAGCAGATAGACCAGCCTTAATGCCTGGTATGGTTGGTGGATTGATGGCAGTGCATACAGGTTCAGGATTTATTGGAGGACTTGCAGCAGGTTTTATAGCAGGTTATGTAATATTGTTATTGAAGAAAATGACAGCTGGAATGCCGAAATCATTAGAGGGTGTAAAACCTATGATAATATTCCCAATATTTGGTTTATTGATTACAGGTGCAATAATGTATTTTGCTGTTAATCCAGTTTTTTCAGGGATTAATACTTCTATGAACAATGCACTTACAAACTTAGGTACAGGAAACGCAGTAATTTTAGGAGCATTGTTAGCAGCTATGATGGCAGTGGATATGGGAGGACCTGTAAATAAGGCGGCATATACATTTGCTATAAGTGTATTCACATCTACTCAGCAAGGCTACTTGATGGCAGCTGTAATGGCTGGTGGTATGGTCCCACCTTTAGCAATAGCACTTGCTACTAGCTTATTTAAAAATAAATTTACAGAAAAAGAAAGACATTCAGGTCTTACAAACTGGATATTAGGTTTAACTTTTATAACTGAAGGTGCCATACCTTTTGCAGCAGCAGAGCCATTAAAAGTAATAGCTAGCTCAATTATAGGTGCAGCAATAGCAGGAGGACTTACACAATTTTGGCATGTAAATGCACCAGCTCCTCATGGTGGAGTATTAGTAGCATTTGTAATGGAGCCTCAACATGTATTATTCTTCCTACTATCAATAGCTATTGGAACAGTTGTATCAGGTTTAATATATGGATTTTGGAGAAAACCTTTAGAGTTAAAGGAAAGTTAAAGGTTTATAGATTTTAAAAATAGATTATAATTAAAAACAGGGATTATAATTAAAAACAAAATACAAATAGGCAGCCATATGGCTGCCTATTTGTATTTTATATATTAAAATTCTAGTATTTATATTAGGATTGTTTCTAGTATTTATACAAAATCAATTCTTTATTTAGATATTCTCCATAGAAAATTTCAGATATAGATTCATAGCCCTTTTTTTGGACTTCAGCTTCTAGCCATTCCTTAGATTTGTTTAATCTAAAGAGGTCAAGGTAATTAATTTGTCCATCCTCTATTAATACCCAGCCAGTGTTGTCATCATACTTCATAATAGTAGTGAGCTGTCCGTTTGGTTCTAGCCAGATGGTATCAACTTCTGAGATACTGTGAATTCCCTTTTGATGAAGCCTTGACATAATATCATCCAAGTTAACCTTATTTTTCTTAAATTCATCTGTAAGAAATTTATTTGATTCCATTAGGAGAGTAGGATGACCCTTTATAGCTCTTTTTGCACGAAGATTTTTTTGTGTTATAAAATTTACCAATAGCATTAGACTTGTCCAAATAATTATAGCCATAAAAAACTTATAAAACTCTAAATCAAGATTATAGATTATTCCACCGAGAATTCCACCAAGTATATAGTTACCAATCTGATCAACTGCAGATTGTGGTGAAAGTTGCATACGTCCAAGCAAATTCATATATATAATAAGTGCTAAAAGTCCAATAGCTAGTCTTAATGTCATTTTTATAAATATAGAAAACATTATAAATACACCCTCCTAAAATATTCAAATAACTAATAAAAATTTTGAAATATGATAATTTTATATTAATATAAAATTCTATATAAATCAAGAATCAGAAGTAAATAGCTTTTTGAAAGGTGAATAAAGTAATATATAAAGCTGAAGTTAGAAACTCTAAAAATACAAATTTTTGATAGTGAAATTATGCTAAAAATAAAATTGTGATATAAAGTTGTAAAGAGAGCAAAAAGTATCAAATTCTGTGATATAATCAAAAATGTATGTAATTTTTTAAAAAGGAGAATAATTATGAAATGGGTAAGTGATAAAGTTGATTTTAAGAGCAGTATTGTGTTTAGTATTGCCATTTTAGGTTTTGGATTTATAATAAAGGGAATAGTGGATATTATAAAATCTATGTTAAAGTTGAATTTTACTAATTGGACAAGTGTAGTTACTAGGGGATACTTTTTTACAATTGCAGTAGTTATAGTTGGCACAATATTTATATTTTATAAGATGTATACTGAAACAGAAGCGAAGACTCAAGAAGAAAGCAATAGAAGGCAATTATTTTATAAAATGATAATGCTTTTGATGCTGCTTGCTACAATGCTTTCTTATTCAAAACCAGTATTTACAGTAGTTTTATTTACAACATCTTCAATAAATCTTATTATGCTAGGATTTATAATAGCGGTTACTTTTAAATTTTTAAAAAGACGTTTATAGTAAAAGATTGGATATTTTAAAAAGAATTTAAAAAAGAAGAGGGAAGGGAAATAAATGAAAAAGATTTTGCTAATTGCAACAGGTGGTACTATAGCTTCTAAACCAACAGATGTTGGCTTGGTACCAAGTATTACGAGTGATGAAATTTTGGCTTTAGCACCACATATTGCTGATTTATGTGAGGTAAGTGCTATTCAGTTGATGAATATTGACAGTAGTAATATGAGCCCAAATGGTTGGATAAAGATAGCCAATTGTGTTAAGGAAAATTATGACAAATATGATGGATTTGTTATTACACACGGAACGGATACTTTATCGTATACAGCATCAGCACTTTCATACTTGATACAAAATTCTCCAAAGCCCGTAGTTATGACAGGATCACAAAAATCTATTTATCTAGAAGATACAGATGCTAGAAAAAATCTGTATGATGCTTTTATATATGCCTGTGATGATAGAGCTTGTGGTGTGCATGTAGTATTTGATGCAAAGGTAATAGTTGGAACTCGTGCTAGAAAGACTAGAACTCATAGCTATAATGCATTTGATAGTGTTGATTATCCTATGACTGCGATTGTATTTAACGGAAGAGTAATATACTACATAGAGGAAAAAGTAAGTGGAGAGCCTATGTTTTTCGATAAATTAAATACAAATGTTAATATATTGAAGCTTGTTCCTGGAATTAGCCCAGATATATTTGAGTTTATAGGAAAGGCATCAGATGTCTTAATAATTGAAGGCTTCGGTGTTGGTGGAATACCTTGTTATGAAGGAGATAATGCCTTAGTTGAAAAAATGCAAGAGCTAAAGGCGCAAGGGAAGATTATAGTTCTATCAACTTCTGTTCCACATGAAGGAAGCAATATGGAAGTATATCAGGTAGGATATGAGATAAAGGGAAATCTTCATCTTCTTGAAAACTATAATATGACAACAGAGTCTACTGTATGCAAGATGATGTGGATTACAGCTATAACAAAAGATCCCAAAAAAGTTGAAGAGATGTTTTACCTTCCTATAGCTCATGATATTGTGTATTAATTTATAAGTTTGGAATTTTAAGTAGAGATTGAGTAGTATTATAAATAAAAAAGAGTATTATTTTTTAATAATACTCTTTTTTAATGAAAACAATTTTGAAATTTAAGCTAATAATATAAGTACTATTAAAATTTGCTTCTATGATATTTAAATAAGAAGTCCGACTCTAACTCCTTGTTCAATACAGCAGTAAGATTACTAGCTAAAAAATTTATTTCATATTTATTTTTTCATCTGAATCAAGTAATATCATGATGAAAGCTTGGCAAATCGTGCTGATAGAATAGTTAGAATACAAGATGGAAAAATTATTTAGTTTAAAGTAAAATCAATATTGATGTAATATTCTAAAAAATATGTTAAAATATAAATATGTACTAGATTTAGTATATTCATTTTCATGCATGAAAAGGAATATACTTTTATTTGTATAAATAATTTTCTGATTGATATTTAGAAAATACTATTGAGTGATTTAATATTTTAAGAAAGAGGTGATAAGATGTCAGAGAGTATATACAATGAAATACGAAGCGCATTTCAGGAATTTAACGAACTCCCTTACCAGTTTCAGCTGCTTCCAATGGCAGGAAAAGTAGAGGTAGACTATATGTTATGGAGTGAAGAAATTCTATCAAATGAAGACAAGGAAAGACTTTCTATCGCCGCTCTTAATAAAATAAAGGAGTTAATAGATAATAATAAAACAGAAATAAATCTATTAATGTATCTAAGGGAAAATCCATTGCATGAGTATATATATGCTTTTACAGATTTATTAAGAGTATATATTGAAGAGGAGTTTTTTAAAGTCGATGAAATCTATAATTTTGCTATAAAATTGGCGACTCAAAGTATATATGATGACTTGGTTAAGCTAGGTATTATAATACTTGGTAACTTTGAAAATGATTATAGTAAAAGGGTGCTTTTAACTTTAGGATATCATAGTGAGTTCACTTTATATGTTTTAGAGGCTATAAATAGATTTTCAGATTATAATAGTATAGTATATAACTTATTGAAAAATACTGATGGCTATGGTAGATTATGTTCTTTAATAAAGTTTAAAGCAGTGAAAGAAGAACAAAAAAAAGTATTAATTGAAGAAATTGTAGAAACTACGACCTGTGTAAAAAGGGATTGTAGCTTATTTATAATGACAAATACACTATTGGAAGATTATATCGACAATATAGTCATAGATAAAAATAACTTCACTGGCATTTCCTACCTCTTGGCATATTCATCATTTGAAGCTAATTTTAAGATGTTTAAGGTTAGCAAGCGTCTAATAGAAAAGTATCTCTTTAGTGCTTATAAATATGCAAAAGACTATATAGACTTTGCCGCAATAGCTATTATTAAATCAAACATAGCAACTGACTGGAGAGATTCCATTGACTCTGAAGAAAAGAATAATGGATGGTCCTTAAATGTTGAAAAGTCTATGGAGAAAAACTGCGAGGACCTAATAAAGAGATTTGATTATGAAAAGATAATGACAGAGGAATTAATAAATAATAATGATTTTGAAGTAGAAGATGCAAGTATGATGTTGTATTTACTAAAAGAGCTTCAATTTTCTTATGATTATATAGTAGATTCAAAAATATTTGAAATGATGTTTAGTAGAATGCCTTTTTATTTTGACATGATAGAGTATTTTCTTATAAATAATGAAAGAGTATATTATAAAGATATATATAACTTTATTATAGATATGGTTCCAGAAGAGGTGTTTAGTGAAAGTAGAAATGTTGATGATCCTAGTGTAAAGTATCTTCCAGATGTATGGATAGTGTATATTTTACAAGCGTTTAAAAATTCTAGAGATTATAATGAAGAGTTTTTTATTAAATGCTTATTTGCAAGATTTAAAGATGTAAGAATAAAAGCTGCAACAGTTTTAAAATACTTTAGAGAAGACTGGAGCGACAAGGTAATTATTGCTCTCAAAGAGATGATTAAAGAGGAGCCAGATAAGGATTTGGTCAAATATATAGAAAAAATGTTGATAAAATTCAAGCTTTTTAATATGAATGAAAGAAGTTCTGGATTAAGTGCGGGGCTTAATTCAAAAGTATCTATAGATAATGTAGATATTATAAATTTAACAGAGGATGGAAATGTTATAGCTCTAGAAGTCAATGATAAAAAGAATACTTCAAAAGTAGATAAGAAAGAAAAAAAGATAGAATTCTCTGAAGAAAGTACAGCTAAAACTGATGATGAAAAACATAATGAAAAAGAAAGTGATAGTGTAAGAAAAATAGATGACAATAAAACTATTATTGTAAAAAAACAAAGATATGTGGATGTATTTACTGATTTTGAAAAATCAGAAGATGATGTCAAAATATTATTATCTATACTAAAGGGTACTGAAGATAGAGACCTCTCAGTTCTTGAAGGAAGTATAAATAAGGGAGATATTTTGTATCTAAAAGCAGATCCAAATGATATATATGAGAAAAATACTATTTTAATTTGTAGCTCAAAAGGTTATGTTATAGGATATATATCAAAGACTCACGGGGAAGTGTTATATCCTCTTTTGAAGGATAGGAACAGCAAAATTTATGCTATTCTCAGGGATGATATCGGTGCACATAAGCCTAGAGTGGATATATACCTTCATGTAGAATAAAGACTATTGTATCAATCTAAATATTTTTTACAGAAATAAAGTTTGCTCATAGATAAAAAGCTTATATGCTTAATATATTGTCTCTAAAAAGATATGTATTTCCAAAGAGTTTAGACCATAAACATAAAATTTATCTAAATAGATATGAAAACTAATTCGTAAGTATAAAAACTATTCTTCCGATACATCACTGCTATGGGATTTAATTCATAAGCAAAAAGATTGTAGGGTGTGGATTTAAAAAGCATAAAATTTAAAACTCAATATAAGAAAAACATAAGAAATTAATATTAAAAAAAGAAGATAATATAGAAAGAAATATAAGAACTCTAAAAAAATTTAATAAACAAAAAACCAGTGTCTAGCAAGTCGAAAAAATAAGATTTGCTAGGCACTAAATTTTTGAAAAATACTGAATAAATAAAAAATACTTACAAAATTAATTTTTCTATGTTCCAATATCTATCTATGTTTGCTATAATTATGTTGATTCTAAAAATAGGAGGTATAGAGCTATGAATAAAAGAGTTGCTGTTATAAGTGCAATATTGGAAAGTCCACTTGCTTGTCAAAGTGATTTCAATAATATAGTTTCAGAATATAAGGATATTGTTAGGGGAAGAATGGGAATTCCTTTTGAAAAAGAAGGTATTTCTGTTGTTAGCATTACGGTACTAGGGACACTAGATGAAATCAATGGTTTGACTGGTAGATTAGGGAGTATAGAACATGTAACTGTCAAAACTGCTATTTCCAAGAAGGAAGCAATATGTCTATAATAAATAGTGAAAATAAAAAGAAAATAATAAATAAAGTTGAGGGAGTTTTAGAAAACTCTTATGCAAGAAGTTCTATATCTGATAAAGATATAAAAATAATAGATAGAGATGATTTAGATAATAAATCAATTTCTCTTAGCTTAATAAATAATGGCCTTTCAAATGAAGAGATAGCTAAGAAATTAATAGATATACTATATGCTGAAAATAATCTTTGTGATGAAGATTTGGCTTGGTTGATAGATAATTTGGATGAAAAAGGTAAGAAATATTTATTTAGCTTATCAAAGAAACTAAGAGATAAATATTATGGCAATAAAGTCTATTTAAGAGGACTTATAGAGTTTACAAATTATTGTAAGCGTGAATGTAGATATTGCGGTATAAATGTGTTCAATAAGAATGTGAATAGATATAGATTGACAAAAGACGAAATTATGAAGTCATGTTTATTAGGAGAAAAGCTGGGATATAACACATTTGTTTTGCAGGGTGGAGAAGACCCATACTATACTGATGAGATGTATGTCGATATAGTCAAAAGTATAAAGTCTTTAATACCTGACTGTGCGGTTACCCTTTCTATAGGTGAAAAAAGTTATGATAGCTATAAAACTTTAAAAGAGGCTGGGGTTGATAGGTTTTTATTGAGACATGAAACTACAAATGAAGAGCTTTATAGATGGCTTCATCCTTTATCTGAATTTAGGACAAGAAAAAAGTGCCTAGAAGATCTTAAAAGTCTTGGCTATCAAACTGGTGCAGGATTTATGGTTGGACTGCCATGGTACACGACAAAAGATTATGTGGCAGATTTAAGGTTTATTAAAAATCTAGAGCCTGAAATGGTGGGTATAGGTCCATATATTACTCATAAGGATACTCAAATGAATCACTATAAAAGTGGAGATTTGGATACGACTATACTTATGTTATCTCTAGTGAGAATGTTACTTCCAAGAGTTCTTCTACCTGCGACAACCGCACTATCAAGTATTGACCCGAATGGAAGAGAGTATGGATTAAATGTGGGTTGTAATGTTATTATGCCCAATCTTTCACCAGAAGACCATAGAGGTGACTACTCTTTATATAATGACAAAAAGAGCAGTGGAAGTGAGTCAGCTCAAGCTTTAAAGCTAATAAAAGATCAATTAAAAGATTTTGGATATGACTGTGATATGGGCAGAGGAGATAGTAAAATGTTGACTGGATTTGAAAAAATAGAAATTATTAAAAATTAATTAAGTATAGAAAATTCAAAATTAAAATGTTATAATGAAAAAGCATGAAAACATTATATATCAAGCAGTATAAAAAATATTAAATCATAGTTATTATGCTAATAAATAATTATTTTTGTCTGACAAAAAAGAATATAATCTGATTTGAAAGGTGGTAAAAAGAATGACAAGAAAAAGATTTGATGAGGATATGAAGATAGATAGAGATTATATACTATCTTTAATTGAAAATGCAAAAGAAACAACAGAGGAAGACATTGATAGAATCCTTGAAAAAGCAAAGGACAGAAAAGGCTTAGAACATTCTGAAATTGCTTCTTTACTAGAAATTAAAAATGAAGATCAAGTAAAAAAACTATTTAAGATAGCTGGAGAAGTAAAAAAGGATGTATATGGTAATAGAGTGGTTCTTTTTGCACCATTATATATCAGTGATTATTGCGTAAATAACTGTGTTTACTGTGGATATAAATGTAAGAATAAATTTGTAAGAAGAAGACTTACAATGGACGAGATAAGACAAGAAGTAGAGATTTTGGAAGAGATGGGACACAAAAGACTAGCTCTTGAAGCTGGGGAAGATCCTGTAAACTGTCCAATTGATTATGTTTTAGAAGCCATTGATACTATATATGATACATACAATAACAATGGAAAAATAAGAAGAATAAATGTTAATATAGCAGCTACAACTATAGAAAATTATAAAAAATTAAAAGATGCTCAAATAGGTACATATATCTTGTTCCAGGAAAGTTACGATGAAGTAGCATATAGAAATATGCATCCGAATTGTATAAAAGGAAATTACGACTATCATACGACTGCCTTTGATAGAGCAATGGAAGCTGGAATAGATGATGTTGGTGCGGGTGTTTTATTTGGATTAGCAGACCCTAAGTTTGAAGTTTTAGGATTGATGATGCACAATGAACATCTAGAAAAGAAGTTTGGAGTAGGATTCCATACTATTTCTGTACCTAGACTAAGACCAGCGGAAGGAGTAACTCTTGAAACATTCCCACATCTATTAGATGATGATATGTTTAAAAAGATAGTTGCTATTATACGTCTAGCTGTTCCATATACAGGTATGATACTTTCTACTAGAGAAGAGGCTGAAGTAAGACAGGAATTACTTGAATATGGTATATCTCAGGTAAGTGCGGGATCATGTACAGGTGTTGGCGGATATGAAGAAGCTGCAAACGGAAGAAATATAGATCAGTTTGAAAAGGCAGATGAAAGAACTCCTATAGAAGTAATAGAAGACCTTATAGATCGTGGATATGTTCCAAGTTACTGTACAGCTTGTTATAGAACTGGAAGAACTGGAGAAAAATTCATGAATATAGCAAAGTCTGAAGAAATACACTATATGTGTAAGCCAAATGCCCTTACAACTCTAATGGAATATGCCGTTGATTATGGGGATGAAAGATTCTTAGAAAAGGCTGAAAACTTTGTAAGAGAACAGGCTTCTACAATAGATAGAGAAGATATTAGAGAGTTTATCTTAGGAAATATAGAAAAGTTGAAAAAGGGTGAAAGAGATTTATTTATATAAGATAAGTAAATTGACTGATTAATATATTTAATTATCTTGACTTGATTTTTAAAATTAAATCTTTTGTTAGCTAATTTTCAATAGAGTCTAACTTAAAAATAACCCAATATAATTTTATATTGGGTTATTTTATATATTATTATAAATGTATTTTATATAGGGATTATAAGAGGTAGAGATGAATAATACACCGATTGGAAATAGAAAAAGTATAGTGCTAGTAGGAAATAGAAATGCAGGGAAATCTACTATATTCAATAAGTTACTTGGATTTGATAGATCTATTGTTTCTTCTGTTGCAGGTACTACAACAGATCCTGTGTGGAAGGCTTCAGAGATGATAGGATATGGAGCAGTTAGAATTGTGGATACGGCAGGTCTTGACGATATAGGAAAGCTTGGATCACAAAGGGTGGCAAAAAGCGAAGAGGAAATGCGTGATTCAGATCTTTTGGTATATATCTTTAATATTGAAGACCTAGTAAATATTGAAGAAGAAATTATAAGAAAAAAAATAATAGATATTAAAAACAAATATAAGGATAAAGAATTTATTTTTATAGCAAATAAAATAGACCTACTAGATGAAAAAATATTATATGATATAAAATTAAGATATAAAGATTTTATATTTATATCAACAAAGTCAAAAGAGAATGCTTGGCTAGAGAATTTAAATAATAAAATTATTGAAAAACTAAAAAATACTGAAGAAGAAAAAAGCTTATTAGAAGGGATGTTAAGCTATGGTGACACTGCTCTTTTAGTAGTTCCAATAGATAGTGAAACACCTAAAGGTAGGCTGATACTTCCGCAAGTGCAGATAATAAGGGCCTGTCTAGATGAAGGTATAAAAGTGATTGTCTGCAGAGACAGTGAGTTGGAGGAAACATTGAAAGAAAATAAAAATATAGACCTTGTGATTACTGACTCCAAGGTATTTGACAAGGTTGCAGATATTGTTCCAGAGAGTATAAGCTTGACAAGTTTTTCAATATTGTTTGCAAGAGAAAAAGGAGATATAGAAGAGTTTTTAAAGGGAGCAAGGCACTTAGAAAGACTAAAAGATGGAGATAAAGTACTGATAGCGGAATCTTGTACACATACTGTATCTCATGAAGATATAGGTCAGGTACTCATTCCGAATCTGATAAGAAAGAAAACGGGAAAGAAGATAGAGTTCGAGTTTGTATATGGAAAATCCCTCCCAGATGATTTAGAAAGATTTTCTATGATAATTCAATGTGGTGGATGTATGATGACTAGAAATAATATGATGAATCGAGTATATGCTGCAAGAGAGCATAATTTAGCGATTACAAATTATGGAGTAACACTGGCATATTTAAAGGGTGTATTTGATAGAGCAGTATATTAAGTTTATCCAAAAAATAGATTACAATTATTGTTTGTATTTTTAAAAGAGTTAAAATAATAATCAATTTTATGATATAATATAAAAAACGATTTTAATTTTTTTAGGAGGAAATTATGAGTATGTTATTTGCTTTAGGTCTTGGTACTGGTATATTTTGCGGTATATGGGGTCTAATATCATCAATTCCATCTTTGGGATTAGTAACTTGGATTGGGTTTGCAGGATGTACGGCTTATTTTGCTTCAGGTAAGCATGGCCTAGAGGGAGTTAAAACTTCAATATTTTCAACTATGTCTGGTATGATCTCAGCTATGTTGGCGATGTTTATATCTGGATTTGTTCCAGGTTCATTTGTTTTGAGTGCATTTATGACTGGACTTATATCTGCTACAATGTGTTGGCAGGCTAAGGCAAAGGTTTTATGGTTTATACCAGGTGCGTTTATGGGATGTTTCTCTACATTTGCAGCTGCATCTATGGGCTTAGAAGTATTGGGGGCAGACCTATGGAGAGTAGTTGTATCATTTTTATGTGGAGCGATACTTGCTTTATGCTGTGATAAGAGCGGTGAATGGTTCTTTGAAAAATTCGGTAAAAAAGAAGAGTTAGAAACAGCAGAATAGTTATGATTGTGTTATAATTTGAGTGTGGAGATATTTATTTAAATATCTCCACACTTTTTAAATAGATAAGATTTTTTCTTATTTTAGCAAAATTAAAGGCTAATATAGTATAATAATATTAGACTGTTAATGATAAATGATTTCAATAAAACAGTAGATAAGTTATTTTTATTATCAGTTTGATTTTTATAATATACAACTTTTAATAATGTATGTATTTATTACATATAAAAAATAGCTTTGATATGAGGAATAATCATATAAATTTATAAAAAGTAATAAAAGTTCTATATAATATTAACTTTATCAGCTTTCAAAAATTAGTGTATAATAAAAATATGGAAACTAAATTTATAAAAATAATAAAATAATAATTCAATTTGGAGAGGAGAATATTACAATGAAAAATGAAACAATAGAAAGAGCACTGTCTCACAGAAGTATTAGAGCCTACAAGGAAAAAGAAATCGAAGCGGATTTAGTGAAAAGCTTATTGGAGGTTGCAAACCACACATCTACTAGTATGGGAATGCAGTCATATAGTATTATCAGAATAACAGACAAGAAAAAGCGTGAAATGATAGCGAAAGTATGTAATCAGAAGTATGTTAATCAAGCTCCAGAATTTTGGGTATTTATAGTTGATGTATATAGAAATGCAGCCATAGCATCAGAACAGGGCTCTTTCTTGGATAGTAGAAATGACATGGATAGATTCTTCCAGGGGTTCACAGATGCATCTCTTGCAGCACAAAATGTTTTGTCAGCAGCAGAATCAGCAGGTTTAGGAGGGGTATTCTTTGGAAGTATACTAAATGATCCTGCAAAGATGATAGAAATATTGAATTTACCAGAATATACTTTCCCAGTAGTAGGTTTGGGTATGGGGTATCCAGATCAAGATCCACTTCTAAAGCCAAGAATGGATATAGAACTAAAGGTATTTGAAAATGAATATAAAAAACAAGATAGTTATTTAGATGCTATTAAAGACTATGATGAAAGAATGAAGAAGTATTATGACTTAAGAAATCCTAGTAAAAATTTGGATGAATTTTCTAAGCAAGTAGTATCTATATTATCGAATGCAACAGAAAAAAGAAGTAAAATAATAAATGACGTTAGAAGACAAGGGTTTGATCTTCAGTTGGACTATATTCCAGAAGCTGATATAAAGACAATGTACAAGCCAGCTCCTAAGGATATAAAGGAAGAGGTATTTGAAGAAAGTGAGCTAGGATTTAGAATGGATACAAATATCAAGGATTTATTTGATGAGTATCCATACATTAAAAGCTATATTCTTTCAGTAAATCCTAAGTTTAATAAATTGAGAAGTTTGAGTGCATCAAACAAGCTTAAGGATTTGACAATAGAAGATGTTGCCAAAATAGGTGAAATGCCAGCGGATTCACTAATATATATGATTGAGTCAAGAATCAGTGAGGAATAAGGGTAAGAAAAAAATGAAATGGAATGATAATGATTTTGATAAGCCCAAAGTCTTTGATAGCAAAGATTTGAGCCAAGATACTCAAGAGATTAAGCTAGATAAGCTCAGGGAAAGTATGGAAGATGAAGAATACACCGATGAGTTTAAGGCTTATGAAAAATATGTTAAAAGAGAAAAGAAAAAAAGAAAGAAAATTTTTATTATACTTTCTATAGTTATGGCAATATTGATTGCAGGAGTAAGCTTTGTTGCAGTAAAATACTTATCTAGGATATCAAATTTAGAAAGTGATGCTCAAGAGTATTTAGAACAAGGTCAATATGAGCAGGCTGCAGATATATATAAGATGCTATATGATGAAACAGGTGAAGCTGAGTATATGCAAAACTATAAGTATATATCTAAAAATGTTGAAAATAGGGAACTCTTGAAGGAGGCCGATAATAGCATTAAACTTCAGGACTATGAAGGTGCTATAGAAGTGCTTTTGACTATATCTACTAATGAGGATAAAATAGTAGATCAAGTAAATGAAAAGCAAGATCTGGCAGCTAAAAAATGGTTAGAGGAAATAGAGGCTTGCTATAATAGTGGAAAATCTTCTCATTGTTCCTCAGAGATTAATAAGTTTGTAAATCTTTTACCTGATAATATTAAGGGGATAAATCTTAGAGAAAAGATAATGAAAAGAGAAAGTGAAGAAGAATCAGATAGTAGGAATATGGACAGTAATAAAGAACAAGCTGATTTAGATAAATTGAATTCTAGACTAAATAAAAAAATGTATGAAAAGTCTAAGGCAATAGTTGGAACTAAACAGTTCGTAACAGTTGAAAATGCAAATGTTAGAGAGAATCCTAGTAGGGACTCGAAGGTATCTGGAACTATACACAAAGGAGAAAGTGTATATATAGAAGATACTAAAGTTGAAAGCTCAAACAGTATTTGGTGCAAGATTACATACTATTCGAGTGATAGGCTTTATACTTCAGGTTGGATATCATACAACATAATAAATGGATCTGAAGGTCAAAGTTCAGTTATAAATCAGTAATTATTGACGACTATCTATAGTAAAAATAGGAGGGTTTAGATGGAAGTTTTAGATTGTATACAGGGAAGAAGAAGTGTTAGAAAGTTTTCTGATAAAAAATTAGAATATAATACAATTGTGGATTTAATCAAGATAGGAACCTATGCACCAACAGCTCAGATGAGGGAACCTTGGGGGTTTGTAGTTATACAGGATAAGGAAGAATTGAAGCGTTTGTCAGATATAGCCAAGTTGGATATTTTGGAGAGAATAGATGAGCTTCCTCAATTTAAGGCTTATGAAAAATTCTTCTCTGACCCAGAATTCAATATATTTTACGGGGCAGAAAATATATTGATAGTATATGGAGATACCACTACTAGATGGTATAAAGAGGATTGTTCAGCTCTAGCAGAAAATATAATTTTGGCTGCCTTCAGTCAGAATATAGGAACTTGTTGGATTGGATTTGCAAAAGACTTGTTTGACTCAAAACAATTTAAAGACACATATAATATTGAAGAGAAATATGAGTCTGTAGCAGTATTAATTATGGGTTATATGACTTATGTTCCAAACCCTCCTAAAAGAAGAGAACCTATTATTTTTTCGAGAGGAAAATAGTAGAAGTAAAGGAGGAGTGCAATGAATTTTTCTATGACATTTTCGATTGCATTAATAATTTTTTTAGGAGTATTTTCCCAGTGGATAGCTTGGAAAATATCGAAACCAGCAATAGTAATAATGAGTATTTGTGGACTGCTAGTAGGTCCTCTTCTAAATATTGTGGTTCCAGCACAACTTATGGGAGAGGAAATCTACAAGTCTATAATATCTTTATCTGTGGCAGTTATTTTATTTGAAGGAAGCTTGTCTTTAAATTTCAAGGAAATAAGAGACACTAGACTTACAATTAAAAGAATTGTTACTATAGGAGCCTTTATAGCTTGGATTTTAGGAAGTTTAAGTGCATATTTTTTGGCTGGTCTTTCTATCACAAGCTCTTTGGTTATAGGAGCGATACTAATAGTAACTGGTCCAACTGTAATTTTGCCATTGTTGAGACATGCAAAGCTTGATAAAAAGGTATCCTCTATATTGAAGTGGGAAGGCATATTGGTTGACCCATTAGGAGCAATTCTAGCTGTTTTTTCTTTTGAAATTGCTAGAATATTTACATCTCCTACAGCTAATATGGTAAATGTATTACACTTTGCATTTGGAGTTTTTATGGCACTTATTGTAGGGCTATTGTTTGGATATGCAACTGCGAAGGCTTTAAAAGAAAACTACTTTCCAGAGTACCTAAAGGCAGCGATGGTCTTATGTTTAGTTATAGCATCATTTACAGTTAGTGAAGTAATATCTCATGAAACTGGTCTTTTGGCAGTAACAGTAATGGGTGTAGTAATGGCAAATATGGAAATTTCTTCCCTTGAGGAGATAACTCACTTTAATGAAAATATATCCATAATATTGATATCTTCAGTATTTATTATGTTGACGGCATCTCTATCTAGAGAGGTTTTAGTAAATATATTCCAACCAGGAATTATATTATTTGTTTTATCAATGTTATTTATAGTGAGACCTTTATCTATATGGATATCAACAATAGGTGCAGATATTACAAATAAAGAAAGAGCCTTGGTAGGATGGATAGCACCTAGAGGAATAGTGGCTTTAAC
Source organism: Peptostreptococcus russellii (assembly GCF_003012055.1). GTDB lineage: Bacteria > Bacillota > Clostridia > Peptostreptococcales > Peptostreptococcaceae > Peptostreptococcus > Peptostreptococcus russellii. Next base: position 210,725 of record NZ_JYGE01000001.1, read on the forward strand.
AGTTACTGGATATTTTTCAAATTTATTAGTTGAAGAAGGATATCAGGATGCAGAAATGCTTCTAGCATTAACCTTTGCTTTAGTAATAGTAACCGTTTTAGCGCATGGTTTTTCAATACAACCTTTAGCAAAAAAATTAGGACTTGCACATTCAGGAAAGCCAGGTCTGGTGATAGTAGGCTCAAATAAATTTTCTGTTGCCTTGGCAGAGTTTCTTAGGGAAGAAGAAATACCAACACTTATTGTTGATTACAGTGATTATGATTTAGGAAATGCGGTGGAAAGAGGAATAGAGTACCATCAAGGAGAAATTTTATATGATGTGTCAAACTATAATTTAGACTTAATTATCTATAAAAAGATGCTCCTAAATACACCGATACCACTCTATAATGTAATTGTATCTCGTCAATTTTCTACAAAGTTTGGCAGAGGAAATATCTGTCTAGTAAATGTTTTGGGAGATAAATTTAAAAATGATTTCAAGGAACTTAAGCATATAGATGTTCCTAGATTAGGAGATTATAGAGCAACATATTTAAAGCTTATCGGACTTATAAATGAAGGTTATCAGTTCTCAAAAGTAGAAATAACAGATAGCTTTAAAGAAGCGGACTATTATAAGAGTATGGACTATAGAAGAGTAAATATAATGGTTATAGATAAAAGTGGAGACATAGAATTCTTTACAACAAGAAAGCATCCTAAGGTCTCTAATGGTGACTTTATAGTATCTCTAGCACCAAAAGAGATACATGATGACGGTGAAGATCAAAATCTAGATGGCTTTGAATCTGATTTCAATAATTTGTCTCAGGTGTAAGATTTATCTATTGCCAATTTTAAAATAATATTTCTTTTAAGAAATAAAAAATATTAAAAAGTTTTTTTATATTTATAACTTTTTAAGAAATAAAAAAAGAGCAATTTCATAATAAAAAATATCAAAAATAGAGATTAAAGATGGAAGTGATAGTTTGCAATATATATTTGATTATTTTGAATATTGACAAAATGCTTGAGCGATAGTATACTAAATGTAAATATATGAATAATAAATGTTTATACCTAAAGTTGGAGAAAAAGCAAGAAATATGTCGTATGTCGAGATGAATAGCAAATAATTTTCTACCACTGATAATCTGATTTTAGTTTTGAAGTTTTAATCTCTCCTAGTGCTAGGTGTTAGCACGGTATAAACATTGAAAAAGAGGAAGATTTTTCTTCCTCTTTTTGTTTTGAATAAATACATAAAATATTGTTTTGAATAGATATATAAAATAAACTAACTACTTATTAGATATAAAAATAAATTCATTTTCTGTTGAGTATTCTTCTGAAAATACAAATCCAGCTTGATTAAATTTTTTCAAATCTTCAGGATCTAATATCTTGTTTTTTACTATATAATTTACCATCAATCCACGTGCCTTTTTCGATGAGCTAGATTCAAGCTTTAGTTCTTTGTTTTTTAAAACCTTGAAGAAACAAGATATATATTTCTCATCTGTAACATAATTTTTAATAGCTTTTGAATACTCATCTGAGGCAAGATTAACTATCACATTGTCTGAGTCTCTTTTTATTGAATTAAAAATCTTATCTCCCCAAAATTTATAGAGATTTGGGAAGTCTTCTGAAGGCAATTTTCTAGACATTTCTAATCTATATGGATATATAGAATCCATAGGCTTTAAAAGTCCATATAAAGCTGAAACTATTCTTAAATGCTCATTTGCAAAAGATAGATCTTCTTCATTAAAATCTTTAGCTGCAATATTTTTATATTGAATACCACTGTATAACAATAAGGCGGGTCCGCCTAGCATATCAAATTTAAATTTTTCAAACCTTTCTTTATTTAATAGACTTAGCTTTTCATTTATTTTCATTATTTTAGATATTTCTAAGACACTAAGTGTTTTTAGATAATCAATTAGTAGTTGTGATTCATCAATAAATTCTGGAAGCGACTCTGCTTTAATATTTTTCTCATTGAATCCCTTTGCAGGAGATATAAATACTATCATAAAATAATTTCCTTTCTTAGTATATAATTACCTTAATAATATACCTATTTTTGACTTATCCAAACAAAACTGAACAATTAGATGATTTAAAAGCTAAATAATTCGTAAAAAAGCCAATAATTTTGACTATTTTTCAAAAAACTATTGAAAAAATCTGTATATTAAGTTATGATTTTAGTATAAAGTTCGTATTTAATAGAATGTTTAATAGAAAGAAATTATCAAATATCAAGAAAAAGTGAAAAAATATTCTATAGAAAGTAAATATAAAGCTAAAATATAGTAAAAATATAATTGGTGAACAAAAAAGTCTAAGTAAGATGATTATTGTTCGTATAAATACTTTAAAAAGGAGAATGAATCAAATTATGAAAATTGCAGTAGTGATGGGATCAAAATCGGATTTACCAAAGTTAGAGAGTGGTATTGAATTAATGAGAAATTTTGGAGTTGAGGTAGCGGTAAGAGTTTTATCTGCTCATAGAACTCCGGTAGAGCTATCTAAGTTTTTAGATGAAATTAAAAATGATACAGATGTTATAGTGGCAGCGGCTGGAAAGGCGGCTCATTTGCCAGGTGTAATTGCAGCTCAAACATTAATCCCAGTAGTTGGACTACCTATTAAGTCTTCTACAATGGACGGATTAGATTCATTATTATCAATGGTTCAGATGCCTAGTGGAATACCAGTAGCTACAGTAACTATTGACTCAGGTACTAACGCAGCTTTGATGGCTTTACAAATTGCAAGTATAAAGTATCCAGTTTTGCGTGATAGATTATCAGATTATAGAGATGAAATGGCAAAGAAAGTTTTGCTAGATGATGTATCTGTTCAGTAGATAGCAATTCAAAAAGATTACAAAGTTCAACTTGATTTTGGGGATTTAGATTGATCAGCTTGAACTTCAAACGATAAATATTAATTAGGAGAATGGGAGATGGCAATGTTAACTTATAAAAATTCTGGTGTAAATATTGATGAAGGAAATAGAGCAGTAGATTTAATAAAGGGAAAGATAAAGCAGACATATGATTCAAATGTTGTTGGAGATCTTGGAAGCTTCAGTGGACTATATTCTTTAAAGGATTTTGTGGGAATGCAAGAGCCAGTACTTTTGGCATCAACTGATGGTGTAGGAACTAAGCTTAAAATTGCACAGATGATGGACAAGCATGATACAGTAGGTATAGATTTGGTAGCGATGTGTGTTAATGACTTAATATGTCAAGGAGCTAAGCCACTGTTTTTCCTTGATTATATAGCTTTAGGGAAGTTAGTACCTGAGCATATAGAAAAAATAGTTGGGGGAATAGCAGATGGATGCAAGATGAGCAGCTGCTCATTAATCGGTGGAGAAACTGCTGAAATGCCAGGAATGTACGGTGAAGATGATTATGACTTGGCAGGATTTTCTATAGGTATAGCAGATAAAAAAAATATAATAAGTGGACAAGATGTAAAGGCAGGAGATGTTTTGGTAGGTATATCTTCTAGTGGTGTTCACAGTAATGGATTTTCTTTTGTAAGAAATATATTTTTAGATGAATATAAGTATGATTTAAATAAACATATAGATATGTTGGATATGAGCCTTGGTGATGCACTTTTAACACCTACTAAAATATATGTAAATTTAGCTTTGGAAGCTATAGCAAATAATAATATTAAATCAATTGCACATATAACAGGTGGTGGGTTAGTTGAAAATGTAGTAAGAGTAATACCAAAAGGGCTAGGAATTGACGTAGATACAAAATCTTGGAAAAAACCAGCTATATTTAATATGATAGAAGAGTTTGATGCCATAGAAAAAAGAGAACTTCATAAGAGTTTTAATATGGGAATTGGACTTGTAATGATAGTAGATAAGGAAGAAGCAGATAAGCTTGTAGATTTTATAAATAATAGAAAAAATGACAACGCAGAGTATGTAGAAGATAAATATAAGGACTTAATGAAAGATGAAGCCTTTATTATAGGCAAGGTATCAGATAGTCATGATGGGGTAGAATTAATATAATACTCATATAGGGTGAAAGATCAAAAGCTATAAGCAAGTGAGATTTAGATTTTGATATATAAAGACAAACCCTAATACAGTAAGATTTGGAGGATTGTTATGAAAAATATTGCTGTTTTACTATCTGGCGGAGGTACTAACCTACAATCAATAATAGATGCCATAGAGGCTGGAAAAATTAATGGTCGTATCAAGTTGGTTATTTCGAACAAGAAAGATGCCTATGGACTAAAAAGAGCAGAGAAGCATAATATTAAAGCTAGTTTTGATAATGATGAAAGCTCTATAATAGAGCGTTTATTGAGTGAAGAGATAGATTTAGTGGTATTGGCAGGATTTTTAAAAATTCTTAGTCCAAAATTTACCAAAACATTTGAAAATAAGATAATAAATATTCATCCATCTTTGATTCCATCATTTTGTGGTGTTGGCTATTATGGTCTAAATGTCCATAAAGCGGCTGTAGACTATGGAGTAAAGGTGAGTGGAGCAACTGTTCACTTTGTAGATGAAAACGCAGATACAGGGCCTATAATAGCTCAAGAAGTGGTTGAAGTGTTAGCAGATGATACTGCAGAAACTTTACAAAGAAGAGTATTGGAAGTAGAGCACAGTATATTGCCGATGGTGGTTGAAAAATATTGTGATGACAAGATAGAGGTAAGTGGAAGAAGAGTCTATATAAAATAGTCGATATATTATGATATTAGCAAATATATAGATTATAAAGTAAGAATTTTATTATTGAAAGGGGTTTATTTACGATGAAAAGAGCGCTTATAAGTGTTACAGATAAAACAGGTGTAGTAGAATTTGCCAAGAAGCTTAATGAACTTGGATATGAGATAGTATCAACAGGAAATACTTTTAAGAAATTAAAGGAAAATGGAGTAAATGTAATAACTATAGAAGATGTTACTCACTTCCCTGAAATACTAGATGGAAGAGTAAAGACTTTAAATCCATATGTACATGGTGGGATATTATATAGAAGAGATTTAAGCTCTCATGTTGAAACAGTAAAAGAACACGAAATAAATTCAATCGATATGGTTGTAGTAAGTCTTTATGACTTTGAAGGTGCGCTAAGAAGTGGCAAGACTCACGAAGAAATCGTAGAAAATATAGATATAGGTGGTCCTTCAATGATAAGATCAGCATCTAAAAACTACAAGGATGTGACAGTTGTTGTAGATATTGCTGACTATCCAAAGATTATAGAAAAGTTAGAGTCTGGAGAGCTAACTCTTGAAGATAGAAGAAAGCTGGCATATAAGGCATTTGCTACAACTGCTAGATATGACACTTTGATATCTTCTTATTTTGCAAAAGTAGTAGGAGATGAATACCCAGAAATATTAAACCTTACTTTTGAAAAGGATACTGAATTAAGATATGGTGAAAATGGACATCAAAGAGGTTTCCTATACTCTCAGCCAAATGCAAAAAATCCTATACTTAATTTCAAACAGTTACACGGAAAGGAATTATCTTTCAATAATATAAATGACTTACATGGTTGTTTAGAATTTATGAGAGAATTTAAAGATAACGAAGAAGTATGTGCAGTAGCTATCAAGCATGCAAATGCCTGTGGTGTTGGACTAGGAAAGACTTCTTTAGAAGCATATAGAAAGTGTTTTGAATCAGATAAGGTATCAATATTTGGTGGAATAATAGGTATTACATCAACTGTAGATATAGAAACTGCAAAGATGCTAAATGATATATTCTTTGAAATAATAGTTGCATATGACTTCGATGATGATGCACTAGAGCTATTAAAATCAAAGAAGAATTTAAGAATATTAAAGCTAGCAAAAATAGAAGATAGCAAGCAAAAGTTAGATATGAAATATCTAGATGGAAAACTTTTGATACAGGATAAGGATAAAATAGAAAATGAAAAGCAAGAAGTAGTCACTAAGCTAGCTCCTACAAAAGAGCAGTTAAAGGATATGGATTTTGGAATGAAGGTAGTAAAAAACCTAAAATCAAATGCCATAGCAATAGTGAAAGATGGTCAGACGCTTGCAATAGGATGTGGTCAGACTTCAAGAATTTGGGCGCTAAGTAATGCAATAGAAAATAACAAGGAAGAAAAGAATTTTGAAGGAGCAGTTTTAGCTTCAGATGCTTTCTTCCCATTTGACGACTGTGTAAGACTTGCAGCAGAGTATGGAATAAAGGCAGTAGTTCAGCCAGGTGGATCTATTAGAGATGAAGATTCTGTAAAAGCTTGTGATGAACTGGATATGACTATGGTATTTACAGGAGCTAGACACTTTAAGCATTAAAAATCAAAGTGAGTGGATATAAAATATAGCAAGAAAATTATGTGAAGATAAAAAGTAAGTTTTATGTGAAAATTAAAAATAAGTTTATATATACTTGTGAAAAGAAGACCATAAGGATAATATTTGCAATTATATTAGAATTGGGGGATTTATTATGAAGATTTTGGTAGTAGGCGGTGGAGGAAGAGAACACGCAATCTGCTGGAAATTAAATGGTGAAGAAAATGTAGAAAAAGTTTACTGTGCACCAGGAAATGCAGGGATTTCAAAAGTAGCAGAGTGTGTTGATATCAAAGCTACTGATATTGAAAAGTTGGCAGATTTTGCAGAAGAAAATAGAATTGATTTGACTGTAATAGGTCCAGAAGTGCCTTTAGTAATGGGAATTAGCGATGTATTTAAGGAAAGAGGATTAAGAGTCTTTGGACCAGATAAGGCTTGTTCACAGCTAGAAGGAAGTAAGCTATTTTCAAAAGAATTTATGGTAAGACATAATATAGCAACTGCAAAATACAAGGAATATACTGATATAGACAAGGCGATAGAAGAAATTGATAGCTTTGGATATCCAGTGGTAATAAAGGCAGACGGATTGGCTGCAGGTAAGGGAGTAATAATACCTACGAACAGAGAAGAGGCTATTGAAACACTAAACACTATTATGAAAGATAGAAAGTTTGGGGAAGCTGGAAACTTGGTAGTAGTAGAAGAATTTCTAGAAGGTGTTGAAACATCTATACTGGCTCTTGTAGACAAAAACACAATAATAGCTATGGAAAGTTCAAAAGATCATAAGAAAGTATATGAAAATGAAACTGGACCAAATACAGGTGGAATGGGAACATTTTCTCCAAGTACAATATATACAGATGAATTAGCTGAAAAAGTATATAATGATGTGCTTGTAAAGTCACTTGAAGGTTTTAAAGAAGATGGATTGGACTATAGAGGAATATTATTTGTGGGACTAATGATTACAGAAGATGGCGAAAAAGTACTTGAATATAATTGTAGATTTGGTGATCCAGAGATACAGTCTATATTGATGAGATTAGATTCTAGCCTATCTGAGATTATGATGGCAATCACGGAAGATAGATTATCTGAAATAGATATCAAGTACTCAAAAGACGCTGCTACTTGTGTAATAATGGCATCTGGAGGATATCCAGATTCATATGAAAAGGGAAAGAAGATTTCTGGACTTGAAGATTTAGATGATGACATAGTAGTATTTCACAGTGGAACAAAAAAGGACGGAAATGATATTTTGACAAATGGTGGAAGAGTACTAGGAGTATGTGCTAAGGCTAAAGATGTAGAGTCAGCTGCTAAGAGAGTATATGAAAATATAGAAAAAATTAGTTTTGATGGAAAACACTATAGAAAGGACATAGGTATTAAATATGAGTAAAGTAAATAGATTGTTTGTAGAAAAGAAGGAAGGATTCAATCTTGAATCGCTAGCAATGAAAAATGATATAGAGGATAGCTTAAATATAAAGCTTCAAAATATAAGAGTAATAAATAGATATGATGTAGAGGGAATTAGCGAAGATTCATATAAGAAAGTTGCTGAAACAATATTGTCTGAACCTAATCTTGACAATATATACTATGAAGAAATTCCTGATGTAAAATCAAGCAGGATATTTGCAATAGAGTACCTTCCTGGGCAGTATGACCAAAGAGCCGATTGGGCTTCAATGTGTGCTGAAATAGTAAACGGAGGACATAGACCAAATATTAACTCTGCAAGAGTCATCATAATAGATGGAGAAATAACAGAGAGTGAGTTTTATAAGATAAAAAAATACTTGATAAATGCTGTAGACAGTAGAGAGGCTTCTCTTAAAAAAGCAGATACACTAGAAGTGAATTATGATAAGCCAGAAAATGTAGAAATTTTAGATGGTTTTATAGAATTAGATATAGAAGGTCTTGAAAAGTTTTTAACTGATAGAGAGCTTGCTATGTCAATAAAGGACTTAGAACTTATACAAGAATATTTTAAAGATGATGAAAAGAGAAACCCTTCTATCACTGAAATAAAGGTGTTGGATACTTATTGGTCAGATCATTGTAGACATACAACTTTTATGACAAAGCTAGAAGAAGTAGAGATTTCTAGTGGGAGATTTACAGATCCAATTAAGGAAACATATGATAGATACATAGACGATAGAAAAGAAGTATATGTAGATAGAGACAAAAATATATGCTTGATGGACATAGCAACTCTAGCTATGAAAAAATTAAAAAAACAAGGAAAATTACAGGATTTAGATGAGAGTGAAGAAATAAATGCCTGCAGTATTAATATAGATGTTGAAATAGATGGAAAAAATGAAGAATATCTTTTGATGTTTAAAAATGAAACACATAATCATCCAACAGAGATAGAACCTTTTGGTGGTGCAGCAACTTGCCTAGGTGGAGCTATAAGAGACCCATTGTCAGGCAGAAGCTATGTATACCAAGCTATGAGAGTAACAGGTTCAGCAGACCCAAGAACAAGCATGGAAGATACACTAGAAGGCAAGCTTATGCAAAAGAAAATAACTACAGAAGCTGCTGATGGTTATAGTTCATATGGAAATCAAATAGGTGTAGCAACAGGTCAGGTAGCAGAGTTATATGATGAAAACTTTGTAGCTAAAAGAATGGAAGTTGGAGCAGTAATAGCTGCAGCTCCAAAGGAAAATGTAATTAGAAAAAGACCAGAAGCAGGAGATGTAATCATCTTACTTGGAGGAAAAACTGGTAGAGATGGCTGTGGAGGAGCTACTGGTTCATCAAAGGAACATAGTGAGGAAAGTATATCTACTTGTTCAGCAGAAGTTCAAAAGGGAGATGCACCTAACGAAAGAAAAATTCAGAGATTTTTTAGAAATTCACAGGCAGTGAAGATGATTAAAAGATGTAATGACTTTGGTGCAGGTGGTGTATCTGTTGCAATAGGAGAAATCGCTGATAGCTTGGACATTAATCTAGATTTAGTACCTAAAAAATATGATGGATTAGACGGAACAGAACTTGCTATATCAGAGTCACAAGAGAGAATGGCAGTTGCTATAGACAAAGAAAATATGGAAAAGTTTATTGAACTAGCTCATCTAGAAAATCTTGAAGCAACTCATGTTGCAACAGTAACTGATACTGGATATATGAGACTATTCTGGAGAGGTGACGCAATAGTAGATATTAAAAGATCTTTCTTGGATACAAATGGACATCAGCAAGAAGCAAAAATCAAGGTAAATAGTATAGATGAAGACTCAAGATATACAGACCTTAGAGAAATTACAAATAAAAAAGAGACATTGGAAGAAAAATATATAGAAGCAATGAAGGATCTAAATGTTTGTTCACAAAGAGGATTAGTAGAGAAGTTTGATAATACAATAGGTGGAAATACTGTAATTGCTCCTCTAGGTGGAAGATATCAGGCAACTCCTGCAAATGGAATGGTAGCAAAGATACCTGTATTATCTGGTGAAACTGATACATCTTCTATTATGACATTTGGATACAATCCAAAGATAGGTAAATGGTCACCTTTCCATGGTGCCTTAAACGCAGTAGTAGAATCTGTTGCAAAATTGGTAGCACTAGGTGGAGATTATTCAAATGCAAGATTGACTTTTCAGGAATACTTTGAGAAGCTTGGAAATGATGCTAGTCGTTGGGGCAAGCCATTTTCTGCACTTTTGGGAGCATATTATGCCCAAAGAGAATTTGAAATACCAGCAATAGGTGGAAAAGATAGTATGAGTGGTACTTTTAATGATATAGATGTTCCACCAACATTGATTTCATTTGCTGTAAATACTGAAGATGCAAAGAAAGTAGTATCTCAGGAATTTAAATCTGCTGGAAATCTTTTAGTACTAGTAGAAGCTCCTCAGAAAGATTACGCCTTCCCAGACTTTGATATAATGAAGAAAAACTTCAATGTAATACATTCAGCTATGCAAAATAATAAAATAAAGTCTTCATATGCACTAGGATATGGTGGATTAGCCGAAGCAATAGCAAAGATGGGATTCGGAAATAAAATAGGACTTAGCTTAGATGAATCTATATCAGAATTATACTCTGACTATGATAATTTATTTGAGCAAAGTTATGGAAGTATACTATTAGAAGTTTCAGAAAAGGATATAGATTCTCTAGAAGGATCTAATTATATAATAATAGGAAGAACAACAGAAAATCCTGAATTAGATATATTTGGAGAAAAAATACATCTTGATAAGTTGTATAGAGCTTCATCTCAGACTTTGGAAAATATATTCCCAACTAAGGCTCAGAAGGAAATAATGGCTCCAATAGAAAACATAAGCTATAAAAAAACAGAAAATATATCTAGAAAGTCTTTAAATATAGCTAAACCAAGAGTATTCATACCAGCATTCCCAGGAACAAACTGTGAGTATGACTCTGCCAGAGCATTTGAGAGAGCTGGTGCACAGACAAGCGTAGGTGTATTTAGAAATATGTCTTACAAAGATATAGAATCATCAATTGATATGATGGTTGATGAAATAAATAAGAGTCAGATTATAATGATTCCAGGAGGATTCTCAGCTGGAGATGAGCCAGACGGATCAGCTAAGTTTATAGCTACAGTATTTAGAAATCCTAAGATAGAAGAAGCAGTAATGAATTTATTAAATAAAAGAGATGGATTGATGATAGGTATCTGTAATGGATTCCAAGCACTAATAAAATTAGGACTTGTGCCATATGGAGAAATTAAAACTCCTAGTGCTGATATGCCAACTCTTACATACAATGATATTGGACGTCATCAGGCAAAGATGGTACAGACTAGAGTAGCATCTAATAAATCACCATGGCTAGCAGATACGCAAGTAGGAGATATACATTCAATAGCAGTATCTCATGGTGAAGGAAAGTTTGTAGCTAGTGATGAAGTCATTAAAAGCTTGATTGAAAACGGTCAAATAGCAACTCAATACGTAGATTTTGATGGAAATGCAAGCTATGATATCGACTTCAATCCAAACGGTTCTTACTATGCAGTTGAAGGCATAACTTCACTTGATGGTAGAATACTTGGTAAGATGGGCCATTCTGAAAGAATAGGAAATGAAGTAGGAAAGAATATAATAGGAGAAAAGGACCAAAAGTTATTTGAGTCTGGAGTAAAATATTTTAAATAAGCGAATCAACCAATTCACATAATTGCAATTAATAGGGCAGCTGGATTAATCCAACTGCCCTATTTCCATAAAAATAAGAAAAAGTATCATATAGTGAAAATATACCAATATAAGTTTATTATATTCATAGTAAGTTTAATGAAATTATATATAAAAAAAGAGGAAACTTTAAAGGTGAATTATATATAAAAATTTGATATAATGAAATAGTAAGTTAAAATAAAGGAGGAGTATATGGAAAAAATTGAAAAAACGATTGAAGAAAAAGATTTAGAGAAAAAAGATTTGAAATTATATTTTATAATAGCATTTTTGTTACCATATATTATGGGAATTCCCTTGTATATGGCAAAGAAAAAAGGGCTAGATGTAACAGCATTTCCGACAGCTCAGATGTTTATGCCAGCAGCGGCGGTCGTATTAATAATACTTAAAAGAAAATTAAAAGAGGATTTAATTCCTAAGAAATTCTTCTATCTTTATCTTTTATCTACAGTATTTATGTTGTTTACTTGTATATTAACATTTATACTAGATAAAAAAACAATTATCAATATAACAAATATATCGATGATGATATTTAGTATAATAGGCTTGGTATTGCTAATAGCAGAGGGTAAGGAAAAGAGAAAGGCCTATGGATTAGATTTAAAAAATGTTAGAAAAATATTATTATTATCATTACTATTTTTAATTTTAATGATAGTTAGAATAGTCTTGGCAGCAGTTATAGAAGGTGAAATGGATGAGTTATCAAAAGTATTAACAAATCCAATTATATGGGTGACAGCTTTGCTTATGTTTGTGAATATATTTTTTATATATATGCCATTTTTGGGGGAAGAATATGGATGGAGATACTACCTGCAACCGATGCTTCAGAAAAAATATGGTATGGTAAAAGGTGTTTTCATACTAGGTATTTTATGGGGAGTTTGGCATTTACCTTTGAACTTATTTTATTATTCTGATGGAAAAACAGGTGTAATAAGTTTGATTGTACAAATAATAGTGTGCATTGGTCTAGGAATATTTTTCGCATATGCCTATGCAAAGACACAGAGTATTTGGTCAGTAGTACTTTTACATATGCTAAATAACAACTGGGTAGCAGTATTTTCTGGAGATTTAACAGGTAAAAGTATAGAAAATCAGGTATTTGATTGGAAATCTATACCATTAATTTTGGGGTTAGTTCTTATCACTTATGCTGTATTTGCATTTAGTAAGTATGTAAAGGATAAAAAATATAGAATGCCTACAATGTATGAAAGATTAGAAGATGAAAATATATAATAATTCATTAAATAAATTATTATAATAAACAGATAAGGCCCCGCTATTTTAAATAGAGGGGTCTTTATTTTATGAATGATTTTTTGTGATTTTAAGTAATCTTGGAGTTGCAAGTGATACAATAATTGCACTAAATATGTCCTTAGCAATAGCAAAAGGAAATAAACTAGCTAGACAAGCCCAATATGGTATAGGAGTATTGGCTACCTTATTTAGTATAAAATAAGTGTAGAGTGTTCCAATTGCATAAGTTACAATCATTGCCAAAATACATCCAACAATAAGCTTATTAAGAGATTTTGTGCCAAACTTTTCTCTAGTTAAACCTGCGATATAAGAGGCCGCAATAAAAGCTATTAAGTATCCAAATGTAGGCTTTAGCACATAGCCAAGTCCTCCTCCTTCTGTAAAAATTGGGAAACCAAGTAATCCAATTACAACATAAAGTAGGGAAGATAGAGCTCCAGCTTTTGAACCTAAAATCATTCCAGATAAAAGTACAAATGTAAATTGAAGTGAAAAAACAGTCACTGGAAGTGGGATTCTTATAAATGCTCCGATAGCTATTAAGGCAGTAAAGAAAGAGCATAAAATCATTGTTTTTGTATTGTTTTGAGATCTAGTCAAAGATTTACCTCCTAAAGTAATGTATATTTATAGTATAAAAAATAAATATTTTTATCATTAAAATAAATTGAAATATACTTTTCTTTATTTTAATATATTTTAGTTTAACATATAAACAAAGTCTTGTAAACCATTTATAAATAGCAGTTTACAAGAGAGGCTTTTGAACTCTAGAATTGTATATTATAGAATATAGAAGTAATTGCTAGAAAATAAAATAATTAAATGTACTATTTTAGAAATTGAGATATAATTTTTATAGGAATAGGAATAGGAA
>NZ_JYGE01000002.1 GCF_003012055.1 Peptostreptococcus russellii
GAATAGGAATAGGAATAGGAAATTTATAAAATAAAAAACAGGCCATTCTCAGCCTGTTTTTTATTATCATGAATAAGTTTATTAATAATATGAAGATTTTCTATAATAATAAGATATTACTTGCTTAATGATTCAGAAACATCAGTAAAGATTACTCCTAATCCATATGCACCAGCATCAGGATAACCTATACTTCTTTCTCCAACTGTTCCAGCTCTACCCATACGAGCAGCAATCTTTTCAGTTTCCTTAGCACCTGTAACAGCTGCCTTTGCACCTTCCTTTAGTGCATCTATTATATCTACAGAAGAATCATTATTTGCAACATCTATAATTCTATCAGCACATGGAGCTAAAGCATCTACTAGAGTCTTATCTCCAACAACAGCACCTCTACCAAATGAACGTTCGCCAGTCTTTTGAATTCCTTCAAGAGCAGCCTTCATCATCTGACCAAATTCTAGAGTAGTTAATTTCTTCTTTGATTCTGTATTTTTTCCTGCTGCACGGAATGCTGATCCCCAGATTGGACCAGAAGCACCACCACAGTATTCCATAATTACCATTGAGCATGCATCTAAAAATTCACCTATATTGCTGCTTGAATGTTCAACTATTTCATCCCATTCACGTCTTAATTGCTTGAAACCTTTTGCAACACTCATACCAAAGTCTCCATCACCTGCATGAGCATCTAACTCACAGAAAGGAACTTCATTTTTGATTATAGATTCACTCATCTTGTCAACGATAAACTTCATATTTTCAAGAGTTATTTCGTTGTTTTTGATGATTGAGTGTGAACTGTCTACAGTCATTTCATGGCTAACTTCTACATTTTGTTGATCGTTAAGTTTCATGTTTGCATATGGGATGCTTTCAACAGGACCATTTACCTTAAATGTTGGAGTATCACTTTCAGAGTCTATTAAATTCTTTAACTGTTCATCCATCTTAAGTAAAGATACAGATGCTCCTGCCATATCTATACTTGTCATATAATTTCCTACAAAAGTACGATATACCTTTATATTCTTTTCGGTAAGTACACTATTAACAGAGTTGTTTAATAGATATAGTTCCTGTAATGGAGTTGCGCCGAAACCATTTACAAGAAGAGTAGCTTCATCTCCTGATTTTAGGTTTAATTCTTCTATTAGAGAAGTAACCATTCTTTCTGCTAGTTCATCAGCAGGGATTACTTTTTCTCTCTTTATTCCTGGTTCACCGTGTATTCCTACACCGTATTCCATTTCATCTTCAGCTATTTCAAATGTTGGAGTACCCTTTGCTGGTACAGTACAAGAAGTAAATGCAAATCCTATACTTCTTACATTTGCTATAGCATTTTCAGCTGCTGACTTAACTTCAGCAAGTTCCATTCCCTTTTCAGCTGCGGCACCTGCTACCTTGTGAACAAGTACAGTACCAGCAACACCACGACGACCAACTGTATATAAACTATCATTTACAGCTATATCATCATCTACCTTTACATAATCTACTTTTATTCCGTCTTCTTCAGCTAGATATGCTGCGTTTTTAAAGTTCATCATATCACCACTGTAGTTCTTTATAATCAAAAGAGTACCTTTATCACTAGCTGTTTCCTTGATTGACTGGTAAATCTGTATCTGAGAAGGAGAAGCAAATATATCTCCGCATACTGCAGCATCCAACATTCCCTTACCTATAAATCCTGCATGTGCTGGTTCGTGACCACTTCCGCCACCGCTTATTAGACTTACTTTATTTTTATTAATTTCTTTTTTCTTTAATATTTTATATTTCTGTAAAAACTCTAATTCTGGATGGGCCATAGCCATTCCATTACACATTTCTATTACTACCGTTTCAGGCTTATTAATTATTTTTTTCATTTATATTACCTCCTTGCGAGATTAAGATCTCTTTACCTAAAATAAAATTTTATTAAAATTTAAATTGGCCTTAGATATAGATATTCTATACTTTAGAATACTCAATCAAAACTCTAAGCTATAGAATAACTTTGTCTAGATATTAAAATAGTTCTTTATAATTAAATAAAAGCATACTTTAAATAAAGTCATTTCATATAGTTTTGACAATAGCCACTATATTTATATCTAAAACTGACCAAGTATATATATTAGCCCAATCCATATTGATTGAGTGTTCAATACAGATCGGGCAATATATTCTATTGTTAAATGTAAACTAAATTGTTTGTAAGATTTTGAGTAAATCTATTTAAAAATCATATTCTCATGTGATTTTTTACTATATATTACTTATTTATTCTTATAAAAGACCAGCCTTATATTTCTTTCCTATTTCATCAGCTGTCTTTATTGAAGCTGCAACAGATTCTACTGTTATTGGGAATGGCATTGCATAGATAGATTCTTCTGGTATACAAGCCTTTTCAGCAACTTCTAAAAGTTCTTCATCAGATACTGTGCTTACTCCGATATCTTCTAGACACATTGGAAGACCAATGGCATCGCAGAAGTCTAATACTTCAATTATTTCTTCCATAGGAGCATTTTCAAGAGCTAACTGGCAAAGAGTACCAAAAGCAACTTTTTCTCCGTGGAAGTAACCATGAGTTCCTTCTAATATTGTAAGACCATCGTGAATAGCATGAGCAGCAGCTAGTCCACCACTTTCAAATCCTAAACCTGATAGGAATATATTAGTTTCTATTATATTTTCAAGAGCTGGAGTAACAACGTTCATATCACTTGCCATCTTAGCCTTTACTCCATCTTCCATTAATGATTCATAACAAGCCTTTGCCAATACAAATGCTGCATTTGTTCCCTTAGCTTCTGGGCACTTTCCTTCTCTGAATCCACAAGGAAGACCTGCATTTACCTTTGTAAATGACTGAACATTTGCTCTTGCTTCAAAGTAAGTAGATAGAGCATCTCCCATACCTGATACTAGGAAACGAGTAGGTGCATTAGCTACAACCTGAGTGTCTATTAGTATAACACTTGGGCTTTGCTTGAAGTAAGCATAATCATCAAAAGCTCCATCTGGAGTGTATAGAACTGCAGAGTGGCTAGTAGGTGCATCAGTAGCAGCTATTGTTGGAACTATGATAAGATTGTCACCTTCAGCAACACACTTAGCAGTATCTATAGCCTTACCACCACCTAGACCGATTGTACAATCACAATTTTTTTCTTTTGCTAATTCTTGTAGACGAGCAACTTCTTGACGAGAACACTGTCCTCCAAAACCACTTTCTACAAATGTTATATTAAAATTCTTTTCAGTTTCATCCAATTGTGCTTTAACACGCTTTACATCATCTGGATGTGCAATAAGTAATGCAGACTTTCCATAAGTCTGAACAAAGTAACCTAAGTTTAATAATTCATCTTCACCCTGAACATATTTAGTTGGGCATATTAACGCTTTTCTCATTTTTTTACCTCCGAAATTTTCGAACTAATTTAATTAACTTTTTGAATAATTTTTATTAACGATTAATGATTTAAGGTCGATGTTTATCTTGTTCGAAACATTTTCCTTGACTACATAATAGCATATGAGAAAACGTTAATCATTAGAGTTAGATGTCATATAATTATACTTTAGCATCGTAATTTATTTCCTAAAAGGCAAAAATTGTGTATTTATTACATAAAAATTGTAAAATGTTATTGATTTTACAAAGTTTTATGTATATAATGTAAACATCGTAAGTAATATAAAAAAACAAGTTATGAAAAACGTTTTTTTCAATAATTATACAATCAAAGCTAGTAAAATCAATGGCTCATAAGAAAACGATTTATTGAAATAATAGCTTTTTAAGAGGGAGTTTTATCCCAATAAGAAAAAAATAATATCAAAAAATAACGATTATTATAGTATTTAAATCAAATAAGATTGATAAAGTCTTATCACTGATGAAATGGAGGTAATTTTATGTTTCAAATTGAAGATATATTTGGAAATGAAGCTTGGGAAAAGTTACAGGATGCACTTGTTGATGTAACTAAATTGGCTATTACCATAGCTAATTATAGCGGAGAATCTGTAACAAAACATAGTGGATGTAGTAGTTTTTGTAATAAAGTAAGAAACAATGAAAAATTAGGCAAGTTCTGTGAAAAGTGTGATGCAAGAGGTGGATTTGAGGCGATGAGAATAAATCAGCCCTTTATATATAAGTGTCATTTTTCAATTGTAGATATAGCAATACCAGTAGTTGTAGATAATAAGTATATAGGAGCTATAATGGCAGGTCAAGTCAGGCTATCAGATAGTGAAGATGATTTGTTGGAGGTAATAATGTCTCCATCTGGCAGAGAAAATCTAGAAGAAGAAAAACAAAAGTTAATTGATGATTATAATAAGTTACCAATATTATCTATTACTCAGATACAAATGGTTGCAAATATGCTTTATTTTATGTGTAACTATATGTGTAATGAAAAACAAAAATCAATAGAAAAAGTCCAAGAGATAATAAATGATATGTTGCCCAATAATATAGTAAACGCTTATAAGGTAAAGTCATCAAATGAAAGCACCTTTGACGTTACAATAGAAAAGAGCAATCAAAACTATTATGATCTAGATGAAATAAATAAGTATACTACAGGTGAATATACATATTACAGTGAAGTAGTGAAGAAGGTATTTCAGTATATATTCTCTGGCAAGGTAAATTATCCAACTCTTAAAGAAGTAGCAGATAATTGTCATGTTAGTGTTGGTTATTTAAGTAGGATTTTTTCAAAGGAAGTTGGAGAAAGTTATTCTGAGTTTATTTCAAAATTAAAGGTAGACAGAGCAAAAAATATGTTGGAAACTAGCGATATAAGTGTATTTGAGTTAGCTGAGATGTTAGCTTATAAAGATACTGGCTATTTTATAAAAGTTTTCAAGAAACATATTGGTGTAACCCCAGCAGTATATAGAAACTTTATTAGGAAAAAAGAATTGAACAAAAAATATTGTCCGGTTCCAGTTGACTAAAAATATAAGAGCTGCAAAAGTAGTATAGAAAAAGATGATCTAGAACATCGTAATAAAAAAGAGTAAGTTGGCAAAAATAAGTTGAAAAATTATAATTAAAGAATAAATTAGTAAAAAGATGATCTGGAAAATCGCAATAGGAAAGAGCAAGCTGATAAAAATTAAGCTAGAAAGTCGTAATAGGAAAGATCAGATTAGCAAAAATTAAGTCGAAAAATTATAATAAGAAAGAATAGATTGGCAAAAAAAATAAGATAAAAAAGCAATAAAAAAAGAGATATAAGAATTCTTATATCTCTTTTTTTATGTAAAAACTTTTAGCATACAATTCACTTAAATTAGTTGCCATATTTATATTTTTCTTATTATAAAGCATTTTTAATTTTATTTATATTTTTTACAATTTCATCAAATTCATAAGGTGTTATAGCTTGTTCCTTATCTGAAAGAGCATCTTCTGGTGAGTTATGCACCTCAATCATTAGACCATCTGCACCACAGGCAACAGAAGCCAAAGACATAGGCTTAACAAGAGAACTAATACCAGTGGCGTGGCTAGGGTCAACTATAACAGGTAGATGTGTCAATTCTTTTAGCAAAGCGACCGCTGATAGATCAAGCGTATTTCTAGTCATAGTTTCAAAGGTTCTAATGCCTCTTTCACATAAGATAACCTTGTTATTTCCATTAGACATAATATATTCAGCACTAAGTAAAAGTTCCTTTATAGTATTAGAAAAACCTCTCTTTAAAAGTATGGCTTTATCTGTTTTTCCAAGCTCTTTTAATAGTTCAAAGTTTTGCATATTTCTAGCACCGACCTGAAGTATATCTACATCATCAAATAAATCCAAGTGATTTATACCAACAATTTCAGATACAATAGGAAGGCCAGTTTCTTTCTTTGCAAGTGATAAGAGATTTATTCCATCGGCTTTTTTGCCCTGAAAATCATATGGAGATGTCCTAGGCTTAAATGCTCCACCTCTTAAAATATTAGCGCCAGACTTTTTAACTGCTTTTGCAATTTCAACAATTTGTTCTTCAGATTCTACAGAGCAGGGTCCAGCTATAATTGTAAGCTCATCTCCGCCTATAGATACATCTCCTAGAGATACTATTGTGTCTTCAGGATGAAATTGTCTGCCTGACTTCTTTATGTTATCTATCATTATTTCCTCCAAATCTTAAATTTTAATTCAAAAAACTATTTTATATATCTATATTATGAGATTATTTTTTAATAAAACTATGGATATACTATTTTAAAAGATAGTTTTTCCATAGATCTAGCAGATCTCAGAGTATATTTCATAATTACATATTGATTTTATTATAATAAGTCCATACTTTGGACAAAGTATAGAGTTATTATATCATATTTTAAAGATTAATAAAAAATATTATTAATAATGTATATTCAGAAAATATAAGAAAAGTATTGAGGGCAAGGACATAGTTTTGTTTACAAAATCAACAGCTATCATATATACTAGAAAGTATATAGTTAAAGAAAGTTTGAGGTGATTTATGTTCGGTTATGTAAGAATCAATAAAATGGATTTAACATTTAGAGAGTATGAACATTATAAGGCATATTATTGTGGACTTTGCAAAAAATTAAAAAGTGATCATACGGAGCTTTCTAGATTGAGCATTAATTATGATATAACTTTTTTAATACTGATACTGACAAGTGTGTATCAAGCTAAATCAGATATATACCATGAAAGATGTATAGTGAATCCAATTAAAAAGAAAAAGCATATGTCAAATGAGTTTACAGAGTATGCTGCAGCTATGAATATACTGCTTACATACTATAAGCTAGAAGATGATGTGATGGATAGAGGAGATTTAAAGGATAAAATGGCTAGGGCTATGTTTTCTAAAAGTTTTAAAACAGCTTATGAAAAATATCCTCAAAAGTCTGAAATTATAAAATCCAAGCTAAAAGATCTTTCAAAACTTGAAGAGGAAAACTCTAGCAGTATAGATAAAACTTCTAATACATTTGGGGAGTTGATGAAGGAAATCTTTACATATAAAGAAGATGAGTACTCTGTAAGACTGGGAGAAGTTGGTTTTAATATAGGTAAATATATCTATATTATGGATGCTTATGAAGATCTGGATAAGGATATTAAATCAGGAGACTATAATCCATTTAAGGAAGCCAGTGATGACAGGGAACTTCTTAAAAAGAGGGTAGATAAATTGATAATGATGTGTCTTTCTAGATTGGAAAATGCAATTGTATCTTTAGATATAAAAGTTAATAATGGGATTATCAATAATATTATTTATTCAGGCGTTTATTTGAGATATAGGGGAGTTATGAATAAAAATACTAAGGAAGAAAATATGAAATAAATAGGGGTGATTAATTGGCTATTAGTCTTAAAGAAACTGAAAATAAAATGGAAAATATGCCTATAAATAAATTAATTATGAATGTATCGGCTCCGATAATGATATCGATGCTTGTGCAGTCTTTATATAATTTGGTAGATAGCATATTTGTATCAAAAATTAGCGAGGGAGCGATAACTGCTGTTGCCTTGGCCTTGCCGCTGCAACAGTTTATGATGGCAGTGGGGTTAGGAACTGCAGTAGGTGTTAACTCCTACTTATCTAGAAGTTTAGGAGCAAAAGATTATAACAAAGCAAATAAAGCAGCAAATAATGGTATTGTATTAGCATTTTTAAGCTTTGTAGTTTTCTTCTTTATTGGTTTGTTTTTTTCAGAAACTATAATAGGATTACAGACTAGTGATGCAGAGATAATTGCTAGGGGACCTATATATCAACAAATTTGTTGTATGGGTTCTTTGGGTATATTTATGCATCTTATGTTTGAAAGGATATTACAGTCTACTGGAAAAACTATGTACACGATGATTGCACAGTGTATAGGTGCTGTTTTAAATATCGTTTTGGATCCAATATTAATATTTGGATGGTTTGGAATGCCAAAGATGGGGCTTTCAGGTGCAGCTATTGCAACAGTTGTATCCCAATGGATAGGCGCTATGAGTGTTATATACTTTTGTTTAAAATTTAATAAAGAAGTAAAAATTTCTCCAAAATTTATGAAGTTAGATGCAAAAATAGTAAAAAATATATACAAAGTAGGTATCCCGTCAATTGTTATGATATCTATAGCATCAGTAACAGTATTTTGCTACAATAGAATACTTTCAAAGTTTTCAACTACTGCAATTGCACTTTTAGGAATATATTATAGATTACAAGGGTTTATTTATATGCCAATATTTGGTTTAAATAATGGTATGGTAGCAATAGTAGCTTACAATTATGGTGCAAAAAAAATAGATAGAATGAAAGAGTGTATATTTACTGGCTTAAAATATGGAACAGTTGTGATGGTAGTAGGAACAATTATTATGCAAGTATTTCCAAGACCTCTTTTAATGATGTTTAGTGCATCAGAAAAGATGATGAGTATGGGAGTAGTATGCTTTAGAATTTTCAGTCTATCATTTATATTAGCAGGAGTAAGTATTATATGCTCTGGTGTATTTCAAGCAGTTGGAAACGGAGTACTTTCAATGCTTATATCTATTACAAGGCAGTTGTTTATATTAGTTCCTTTAGCATATATATTTTCACTTTCAGGAAATGTAGATATGGTCTGGTGGAGTATGCCAATAGCAGAGGCTTTAGCAGTAATATTGAGTGTTTACTATCTTAGAAAATTATTGATAGATATAGATAAAATTGAAGGAAATAAACTTCTTAATTAGATCTTATCTTTAGATGTTAATCAAAATTAATAGATTTTTTATAAAAGAGAAGCAGAGAAAAATAATATAAGTAATATAAAATATATAAATATAAAAAAGTAATAGAAAAATATGAAAGCAATAAAAGACATAAATAAATAAAAGTATAAAAGATATAAAAGCAATAGAAGACATAAAAGTAATAAAATATATAAAAGCAAGAAAAATATATGAGAATAATAAAAAATCATAAAAGTAGAAGTAATCAAAAGATAGTATATAAAAAGATATGAAAATGGCTTAAACTAGTTAAAAATATGAGAAATAATTATAGTTATAAAAAATAGAAGAAATAAAAAAAGAACCGATTATTTTCGGTTCTTTTTTATTTAAAAGATAAAGTTATTGAGTATAAGCACCTAGATTATATAGAAACTTTCCTACTGTATTTTTCATAAAGATATCTCAGTACCTTATTTAAAATCAAAAATCTAGTGGCCTTTTCCAACTATTCTATATCCTTTATTATTGTCTAACTTTACAAGTGTTATAATAGGGGAGTCTTGTCCATTTAAAATAGATATTTCTTTTTTAAACTTTACATCAATATCTGTAGTAAAGCTTTCTATATGATCTTCAGGAGTGATAGCCTCTAGAGAAGAAGCGTCTATTTCAGATTTTTTGATATCACCTATCAATAAATATTCTACATTGTCTTTAAATTCATCAACCTCTTGATTTACTTGCTGGCTAACTTTTCCGCTCACTGCAGACAACTCAGCTAACCATAATTTATTAGCATTATTGTCTCCCGCATCAAGCATAGTGTAGTATTTTTTTATTAAATCTACACTAGAAAGCTTTGCTAATTCTTGTGAGTCTTCATCATTTCTCATTATAGTGGACAACCAATCGGAGTAACTTTTATTAGTTACTTCCATAAGATTTTTACCATCCAATCTTACAACATCTTGTGGATAAGATATTCCATACATAAATTTTCCAATTAATTTATCATTAACTCTTATGGCTACGATTGCAGCAGGATCATTAATCTTATAATATGATTTTTTTTCATTATCATAATTTAGGCTAGAAAAATTAGCCTTACTTACATAGTATTTTTCCAGGACAATTTTTTGGTTTTTATATTTTTCCAAGCCATCTTTGCTGTCATTTTCTGTTTTTAAAAGATCGTTTACATAAGCCCAGAATAAATTGTATCTATCTCCGTAAGTATCTTCTTTAAAATCTTTTGGAAGTTTTAATTCCAAATCTTCTCCTCGGAAGTTTATCTTTAACTTGTTTTGCTTTGCAATCTTATAAATATCACTTGAAAATTCTGTATTAATATCATCTTGATCTATTAGATTTTCAAGATAGACAGTTGCATATCTTGAAAGAGCCTTGATATTATTATCTATAAGAACCACAGATTCACTGCTGTCCAATAAAAATGGAATATCGACTTTATTCCCATCAGAACTTTTGAGAGTAATAACAGGATTAAACTTTTCAGGCGTTATTTTTTTACTGCCATTGTAGATTGGATAGCCTTGATATTTTTTGAGCTTTTCTTTATTGGCTAACATATCTCCTTCTTTTATTTTTTTAAGGTCAGAATTTAGCCTATTAATTTCGTCATTATAATTTTTCTCACTTTTAACCTTTTCTGTATAGTTCAAGTAATATAAGATTTGATTGATAACATAAGGGTCATTACTTTTTATCTCCTTACCCCAAACTATATAGTCAGATATTGCTTTTGAGTTTTTATTATTAGAGCTTCCTTTTGAGCTACCAACAGAAGCATATCCTTGATAGTTTATTTTTATTGACTTAACATCTTTTAATCCAAAAGTTTTTGAAAGATTGATTGTATCTTTAGCTAGTTTTGAATCATCTTTAAAGTTTACAGTTTCAACTTTTGAATTCGAAGTTTTATTGCGATATTCTTCCCCCTTAAGATTGCAGGCAGACAGAACCATACAAATTGATAGAAATAATGAAAAAAAACTTAATTTCTTGAGTAGTTTCATTTTCTCTCACCTCCAAATATAAAATTTTATACCGACAAGCAAATTTATAAAAGGCAGTTGTATAAAATCACCTTACATAAAGAATGATTATTTATAAAAAACAATTATAATAATAGTGTACAAAAGTCATTTAAAAAAACAGTGTACAAAAATCGTTTTAAAAAATATATAAAATAATTATGTAAAGATAGTTATAAAGATAGTTATAAAAATAGTTATAAAAATAGTTATAAAAATAGTTATATAAATATTATCTATACTAATAAAATCTTTTAATAATTGAAAATTATAGATAACTATTCAGTTATTCCTTCTAACATTCTAGACTCGCTATAAGGATACAGCTTTTTAAACTTACCGACAACAAAGTATCTATAGCCTTCCTCATCTTTGTAACAAGTCATCAAAGATACGATTGCTTTTCCATCTCCATAATTGATCAAGCCGTCATTTATTAAGTCAACTCTTGAATCATCCACCTTCATTGTCTTGTAGGTTTCGTATTCATAGATATTTTTTTTGTTTGTAAGTTTAATAACGTCTCCATTTTTTATATTAAAAAGACCTCCAAATAAAACTTTGTCATTTTTACAGTAGTGACCCGCCAAGGAATAATTACCAAGACCCATTTTTTGATCGGGCTTCATAGTACAGGCACCGTACATCAAACTATTATTTTCCAAGCCATCAAAAATTGCAATATTTTTATTGATAGATGGAATAACTAGCTGACCGACAACCATACTCATATCAGCCTTTTCCCTATTTAAGATTACACCGTTTATATCTATTGGCTCAATTTTAGATTGATCATAGGATTTTGCACCCTTATTTGCGTTTTTCTCAAGTTCCTGAGTTGATAGTTCGTCAATTTTAACTGATTCATTATTTTTTTCAAGAAGCATAGAAGAAATAGCAGGTAAAGAGAATATCAAAATACCGGCCAATATAAGTATAATAGATAGCTTTTTTTTCATATGTTTAGGCATAATACTTCTAATTGATAAATATCAGCTCTATCCCCCTCTCTATTTTTAATAAAATAAATATTGTCATACTATTACATATCATTATATCATTACACAAGGCTAGCTGACTATTAAATATTTTAAATATATTATATATAAAATAAAGCCTTTGATGAAAGTTGAAAATCAATGAAGTAATATTTTTATTTAAAGGAAATTTCTTTTATAAAAGCTATAGCAATTGCCTTAAATAGTATGGATATCAATAACTTTTATACAATAAGATATTTTAAAAAACATATTTTTATGGTATTATGTTATTAGGTATAAGTGTACGTTGTTCTTGTATTATCAATATATTAAATAAAGTCTAGAAGAGGGTAATTATATTAATTTTACAGAATATAAACATTAATACAAATTGTTAAGCACTAAAATGTATATGGATTATTTTTGCAAGATTTTATGAAATAAAGCATTTATGATAGATTAATTTAATTGTTTGGAAGGAGATGCAAGATATGAAACACAAGAAGAAAATTTTAAGTTTATTGGCAGCATTGGCAATTGCAATACCGATGACTATTCCAATGAACACTACAAATTCAGCATTTGCAGAAAGCGTTGAGTTTTTAAAGGTAGATGAGGACAACTCTGGAAATGGAGTAAAGGGTGCGGTATATGACTTTTATGAGATAAATAAAGATGGTATGTCAGATAAGAAGATATTTACAGTTACTACTAATGATAAGGGTAAGCTAGATCCTAATAGCTTTAAGAGTATAGACAAGAATTATTCAAAGAATGTTGTTGATTCAGATGGAAATTTGAATCTTCCAGTAGGCTCATATTATATTGTTGAAACTAAGGCTCCAAATAACTATATGATAAACACTTCAACAGAGTCATTTCTTGTTACTGAAGGTGGATTTTCGACTATCAATACTTCTGATAGAAAGTTCCCAACAAGTCATGGACAGTTGATAATAAGATCATCTGATAAAAGAAATGGATCGGCAGTACCTGATGTTGAAATAGAGTTATTTAAAAAGGATTCTGATGGCAAGTATCAGAGTATAGCAACTTTCTCTTCAGATGTTGATGGATACATGATTACTGCTGATAATGTGGAGATGTATAGGGGAACAGTTGTACTTCCAGTTGGAGAATATATGATTAGAGAAAATAAAGCGGTTAAAGGTTATAAAAAGATAGAAAAGGATCAATATATTTCAATATCAAAAAAGGGAGTAGGAACAACTTATAGAGTCAACTTTGCACATGATATAGCAGACACAAATGGTGGCAATACAGGAAATGGAAACAATGGATCTCAAACTACTGGAGAAAATGATAATGAATCTATAAAAGACAGAGAAACAGGTGTAAAAATTAGAGTTATCAATAAAAAGACAGATAAGCCTTTATCTAAGCAAGGAATAGCTGTATATTTATCATCTACTGGTAAGCAGGTTTATAACGGTAAAACTAACAGTGATGGATATCTTAGTCCTAATGATGCTACTGTAGGTAAGGCTATAACTGAAAATAATGTATTATATCTAGCTCCAGGAAAATATTATTATAAGTTAAGTGAGTATTCTTCAGCAAAACATCATGATTTTACTGTTGAAAAGGGAAAAATAGGAGATCAAGTATTAAAGTTGCAAGTAAACTCTGATGGATCTCTTGCAAATTCTTCAAATACAAAAAAGGGAACAAGTAGCCCATCTTCTTCAAAGTTAGCAAAGACTGGATTTGTAAATACAAAAGTATACGCTTTTGCAGGTATAGCTCTTGTATGTGCGGGTATAGCTTTAGCAGCCAAGAAAAAGAAAAATAATTGGAAATAATTGGAAATACGACATCTAATCGGGTGTCGTATTTTATTGAAATAAATATATAAAAACAAAATATAAACACCTAAAAATCCGAAAATAAATATAATATAAAATATCTAAAAGCAAGAAAGTAAATACAAAATAAAACATATCAAAACAAAAAATAAAATGTATAAAAATTAAAAAATAAACACCCTAAAAAACAAGAAATAAAAAATTTTAAGCTATAAAAAATAAAATATTTTAATTTGTTTTTATAAAAATCCAGCTTAAATTCAAAATTATTTGCCTTTTTATATTGTAAGTAGGAAAAACAATTTCTTGTTTATAAAGAATGGAAATATAGAAATTGAAATAAAAAATTATAATAAAAACAAGTTAAAAATTCTGAAAATTTAAAAAATAAAGGGCAAAAAATGATGATTTTCGGTCTTTTTTTGATGAAATAAAAAAAAATAAAATAAATCCTAGTAAATTAGTCGAGATTAATTGATTTTTTTGGGTAATCATAGTAATATAGTCTTGTATAAAACTTAAATTAAAATAAATTTATAATATAAATGAAAGGGATGTGAATTTAGTGAGCGATATTTTATTAGAAATAAAAGACCTTAGCGTAAAGGTAGGGGAAAAAGATATATTAAAAAATGTAAACCTTGTAATAAGAAAAGGGGAGACTCACGTAATAATGGGACCAAACGGTTCTGGTAAGTCTACTCTTGTAAATACGATAATGAGTAATCCAAAGTATAAAGTAACATCAGGACAGATAATATTTGAAGGAGAGGATGTAACAGCTCTTGCTGCTGACGAAAGAGCCAAAAGAGGTATCTTTATGTCATTCCAGTCTCCAATAGAAGTACCAGGTATAAGTGTTGAAAACTTTATAAGAACTTCAAAGTCTTCAGTTGATGGAAAGCCAGTTTCTGTGCTTAGATTTAATATGGATTTATCAAAGAGAATGAATGAGCTTCAGATGAAGCCAGAATATGCTGCTAGATATATGAACTACGGTTTCTCTGGTGGTGAAAAGAAAAAGACTGAAATACTTCAGATGCAGGTTCTTAATCCAAAGCTAGCTATGCTAGACGAAACAGATTCAGGACTAGATGTAGATGCTGTTAGAGTTGTTTCAGAAGGTATCAAAAACTATAAGAGTGATGATAATGCAGTTCTTATAATTACTCATCACAAAGAAATAATAAGCAACGTTGTACCAGAATTCGTGCATGTTATTATAGACGGAAAGATAGTAAAAGAAGGAGATGCATCTTTAATAAACAGAATCGAAGAAGAAGGTTATGGTTGGATTAGAGATGAGGTGAATTCATCTAATGGAAACTAAAGATTTAAAAAAGAGAACACAGATTGAAGAACAAGATCGTGGTGTTTATGATGTAAAGAATGAATTTAAGTATAAGTCTAAGACAGAAAAGGGACTTACAGAAGAAATCGTTACTCAGATAAGTAAAGAAAAGAATGAACCAGATTGGATGTTAGAGATTAGACTTGCTTCTTTAAAGAAGTTCTATGAACTATCAAACCCTACTTGGGGTCCAAATCTTGATGAAGTAAACATAGATGATATAACAACTTATATCAGACCAGATGCTGAATTGGTTGGAGACTGGGAAGAAGTTCCAGAAGATATCAAAAATACATTTGATATGCTAGGTATACCAGAAGCTGAAAGAGAAAAAAATCTATCAGGTGTTGGTGCTCAGTACGATTCAGAAGTTGTATATCACAATATACAGCAAAACCTACTAGATCAGGGAGTAATATACACAGACTTTGAAAGTGCTGTTAGATTATATCCAGATATAGTGAAAAAGTACTTTATGAAGTGTATATCAAATGCAGATCATAAGTATGCAGCTCTTCACTATGCAGTATGGTCAGGTGGATCATTTGTTTATGTTCCAAAGGGAGTAAATGTTGATGTTCCACTACAGTCTTATTTCAGACTTAACGCTCCAGGAGCAGGTCAGTTTGAACATACATTGATAATAGTAGAAGAAGGGGCATATTGCCACTTTATAGAAGGTTGTTCAGCTCCAAAATACAATGTAGTCAATGTCCATGCAGGTGCAGTTGAACTATTTGTAAAAGAAGGTGCGACTCTTAGATATTCTACAATAGAAAACTGGTCAAGAAATATGTACAATCTAAATACTAAGAGATGTATAGTAGAAAAAGATGGTAGTATAGAGTGGGTATCTGGATCATTTGGTTCAAAGGTATCTTGTCTATATCCAATGAGTATACTAAAGGGAGAAAATGCAAAATCAGAATTCACTGGTATTACATTTGCAGGAGCAGGTCAGTATCTAGATACTGGTACAAAGGTTGTTCACGCAGCTCCTAACACATCTTCAACAGTAAACTCTAAGTCTATATCAAAGGGTGACGGTGTAGCTATTTACAGAGGTCTTGTAAAGGTTACAAAGGATGCTGTAGGATCTAAGTCAACAGTAAGCTGTGAGTCACTTATGCTAGATCAAGAGTCTAGATCAGATACTATACCAGTAATTGATATAGCTACACAGGATGTGGATCTAGGACATGAGGCAAAGATTGGTAGAATAGATGATGAAGTAATATTCTATCTAATGAGTAGAGGTATTAGTGAAGCTGAAGCAAAATCAATGGTAGTTAGAGGATTTGCAGAGCCAATAGCTAAGGAATTACCACTAGAGTATGCAGTAGAAATGAATAACTTAATAAATCTAGAGCTTGAAGGTACAATAGGTTAGGAGGATACAGATGATAGCAAATACATTACCACTTATAACTTGGAGATGGCTAAAGGTAAATGAATCCCTAATCGAATTACCTGAAGTGAAGGACCAAGTAAGTGAAATAATAGCAAAAGAAAATGATAAAGTATCTACTTTATTCGATATAAATGATGTGGAAGAGGGATTCTCTTCTAGACATACAGTAATAAATGTAAAGGCAATGAAAAACTCAACAGTTGATTTATACTATGTTGCAAGATGTCATGAGGAAAACTCAGCTCTAACAGATATCAATGTAGATGTAGAAGAGGGAGCTGTTGTAAACTTTATTCAGATAGAAGCTGGAGCTAAGCGTTCAGTAACTAACTATAGAGCAAATCTTAATGGATACAAGTCTCAGACTAATGTAGAATCAGTATACTTTGTAGACAATGATAACAACTTGGATATATTCTACCATGTTAATCATATAGGAAAAGAAACTGACTCAAATATATTAGTTAATGGTGCTTTAAAGGATAAGGCAAGAAAAACATTTAAGGGTACTATAGACTTTAAAAGAGGTTCTTCAAAGTCTACTGGTAGTGAAGAAGAGTTCGCTACACTTTTAGATGAAAACGTAAGAGCAATTGCAGTACCAGTTCTTCTTTGTCAGGAAGATGACGTAGAAGGTATACATGCAGCAAGTGCTGGTAAGATAGATCAAGATATGCTATTTTACATAATGAGTAGAGGTTTAGATGAAAATGAAGCTAAGAAAATGATAGTGGAAACTAGATTATCTCCAACAATACACAAACTTCCAGACAGTCAATTAAGTAAGGAAGTATGGGAAGATATAGAAAAGAGAATATAAATTAATAATTTTACAAATTTCTAAGGCCTATGTCTTAGAAATTTGTATTAATTAAATATATTATATATTGAAAAAATTATAAAATGCTCGGAAGATTATATGTGAGGTGTAAAAAATGAACAAGGACACAATAATGGAAATAAGAAAAGAATTTCCTTATCTTGATGAAGAAAAGATAGGAAGAAAGATAGTTTATTTAGACAATGGGGCTACTTCTCAGAAACCTCAGTGTGTGATAGATGCATTGTCTAACTACTATAGCTACCAATGTGCCAACCCACATAGAGGTGCACATTATTTAGGTATGCTATCTACTGATCTATATGAAGGTGCAAGAGAAAAAGTAAGAAAGTTCATAAATGCAAAGTCAGTTAATGAAGTAATATTTGTTAGAAATACTACGGAAGCTTTAAATCTTATAGCTTATTCATATGCAATAGATAAGCTGAAAGAAGGGGACGAAATAGTAATATCAATATATGAACACCACAGTAATCTTGTTACATGGCAGTATGTTGCAGAAAAGACAGGTGCTGTGTTGAGATATGTATATCTTGATGATAATAATGAAATGGATATGAAGCAGTACAAAGACATTTTAAATGAAAAGACTAAATTGGTTGCACTTGCAGGGGCATCAAATACTGTAGGTGGAGTAATAGATGTTAAGGAAGTGACAAGATTAGCTCATGAAGTAGGTGCAGTAGTATCTATTGACGCAGCTCAACTTGCTCCTCATTTAATAATGGACGCTCAAGACTGGGATGTTGACTTTTTATCTTTCTCAGGTCATAAGATGTATGCTCCTATGGGAATAGGCGTGCTATATGGGAAGAAGGAAATACTTGATTCTATGACTCCATTTATGTATGGTGGAGATATGATAGAATATGTATATGAGCAGGAAACTACATTTGCAGCAGCACCAGCTAAGTTTGAGGCAGGTACTCAAAATGTTGGTGGAGCAATAGCTTTAGGTGCAGCGATAGATTTTATGGAAAGAGTGGGCATAGAAAATATTCATCAGCACGAATTAGAGTTGACAGAGTATGCTCATAAGAAGATGAGTGAATTAGATTTTATAGAAATTTATTCTACTCCAAACTATCTTAGATCTCCATTGATAGATTTTAATGTCAAGGATATACATTCACATGATGTATCAACTGTACTTGATAGCTTTGATATAGCTATAAGAACTGGTCATCATTGTGCAATGCCTCTACATAGTTTTATACATCAAAATTCTACATGTAGAGCAAGTTTTGCGATATACAATACATTTGAAGAAATTGACTTCTTCGTTGAAAAGTTAAAAGAAGTAAGAAAGGTGATGGGATATGGATCTTAAAAGTTTATATACAGATATGTTGCTTCAAGAAAGCAATAATAAATCTAACAGAAGAGAATTAGATGATCCGACTTTTAAAGAATTAGGACACAATCCAAGCTGTGGGGATGAAATCACACTTGAGGTTGAAATGGATGGAAATACAATTAAAGATGCAAGTTATGTAGGAGAAGGTTGTGCTATATCAAGAGCATCTGCTTCTATGATGATTGATCTTATTAAGGGTAAGGATATACATGAAGCAAAGAAGTTGACTGAAAAGTTTATAGGTATGATTAAGAAAGAAGTAGATGTTGATGATAGCCTAATAGACGAATTAGGGGATGCTGTTGTATTAGAAAATGTTTCAAATATGCCTGCTAGAGTAAAATGTGCAGTACTAGCTTGGCACACACTATCTAATATAATAGATAGCAACTTTGAAGAAAAATAATAACATATTGCTAAAAGTTATTAATAAAATAATAAACTGAAAATTTACTATTTTTTATTTGATAAAGAAAAAATATGCTAAAATATAAATATATTTAAAAAAAATAGTTAAAAAGGCGGACATCAAAGATTTATATAGATGCCCGCTTTTAGCTATTATGGATTTTTTATTTAAATTGGGGTATAATATACTAGAGATATTTTATGGTTAAGGGGTTTATTATTTCTAAGAGGTGGTATTATGGTTTATAATAAGGATAAAAGATTACTTGAATTTGATGAAGAAATAGCTTCTGTTGACGAAGAAATAGAAGCGAGTAGCAATGGAGAAATAGATTCTAATGAAGTTGATAATAGTGATTATGATGAAAAACTAGACTTAGTTGAGGAAGAAGATGACGAAGATGCTGGATTTGAACTCGATGATTCAGGAATGATTCCAATGCTAGAGGAATTAAAGGCTTTGGGAAACGACAATTCTGCTGATAAGGACAAATTTATTGATAATGAAGAGAAATTTTTAGAAGAAAAACCTGTTTTAAATCTAGATTTTGAAGATGAAAGTGAAGAAGTTACAAGAAAACTTGAAATAATGTCAGATGATAACAGTGATGATTTGCTAGAAGATGATGATGTTTTAATGGATAGTTTTGACAAAGATGAAATAATAGAAAAAAACACCCCTGATGAAAAGATAGTTGATGACTATGAAAGTATGTATGATTTTAATTATTTAGATCAATTAGATGATGATTTAGATATAGACAAACAGACTATATTTGCTGAAGATGATTTTTTGCCAGATACTTCAGATGTTAAGGTTAAGTTTTATGATGATGCAAATATAAGTGATAGCACAAATATATTAGAAGCACTTGATAAAATTGCTGATAAATCAGAGATATTAGATGAATTAGAGCGTTTATCAGACAATACCGAAGCGTTAGAGCTATTAGAAGAGGGAATGGATGATTTTCAGGATTATTTAAAGACAATGAAAAGAATAGCAAATTCATTGGAGAGAATAGCCGATTCATTAGAGAAAAAAGATATATAAACATATAAAAAAAGTAGGATTAATTTCCTACTTTTTTATTATTTTATATCTTATTTTTTCATGATAGTATTTAATAAACAAAGTAAAAAAATAGTCATAAAGCAAAAAAATAAATAAAAGAGCCAATACAAGTAGTAGCATAACAAAGTTATCAGCATTTATGGCCTTATAATCAAGAAATAAACTATAAAAATAGTATATTAGTGAAAAGGATATAGATGCATATATTAGCTTTACAATATATTGAAGATATCTTTTTTCTATATTTTTTTCTATAAGAGCCTTTGAAAGTGCATATATCGAAAATAAAAAACAATATGTAAAAAAGTGTCCTTTATTTGAAATTATAAAAAAGGCTAAAATTATAGAAGCTAGGCTGTATATAAAACTATATTTTATACCAAGTTCAATTACAATAATAGAAGGGAATAAAGATGCTAGAGCCATAAGAAATATGGTATTGCTAGGTATTATATTTATTAAAATAAATACAAGACAATTAAAGGCAAGTAGGACTCCAGAAAATGAAATCGCTCTTGCCTTGTTGTTTAGCAGCATGGTATAAGATCTCCACCCATACATTCACAGCATGAATCACAACACCATAGAGTACAACAAGTGTTGCAACAATCGCCACCACAACAGCAGCAACCACTATTATCTAGGTTGTTTCTACTTCTATTATAATAATCTGCCCTATCATTATATCCATTTCTATATTCTACATAATGATTAAAAGCTCTTTCATATTCCTTATTTTCAGGATCCATAAACTTTGCTCTTTTTATAAAGTCTTCACCCTCTTCATAGTAACCGAGGTTCATAGCTGATACACCTCTTAAAAAATACCATTCAGCAGCTCTATAATCAAAACTGCTAAGTTTGTCATAGCATCCTTTAAAGTTGCCCTTACTAAATAAATCTCTTGCACAAGAATAGTCTGCATAGCTCATATTATCACTCCTTTAAATATAAATATATGTATTTCACAGCATATAGTTTAGTGGTCTTTATAAAATTTAAAGATAATAAACTTTATTTACAACAATCTTCTATATGCATTACTTTTGGGGATAGTTGATATATAACATCTTTTCTTTCAACCATTACCTTTGCATTTTCTCTCAAGAAAAGGTCGCTACTCATATATGTCAAGAGTTCTCTGGTAGGGTTGATAGCTATAGGATTTCCAACTCTTTTTAACATTGAAATATCACCATTAGTATCTCCATATGCGAAAGATTTAGACATATCTATATCATATTTTTTTATAAAAATATCCATAGCTTTATCTTTACTCTTAGAATCCCACATTGGAATAACTTTCCCTGTCATCTTTCCATCTTCAACTATATAATTACTTCCCATATTATCATCAACATCATATTTTTCAGCCATTCTCTGAACTAGATAGTCAGGAGATCCAGATATAAATATAACTTTATGGCCTTGTTCCTTATGCCACTTTATTCTAGAACGAGTATATTTATATACTCTGTCAGCCTTTAGCTTTATTACTTGTCTACTAGCAAAATCTATATCCGATTTTTTTAGACCTACGATAGCACTTACATATTGATCTGATATTTCATACATATAATCATCGTAGTTACCCTGTCTTTTATCCCAGTTATTGTATGTAGTCTGAAGGTGGTCTGACCACTCTCCTTCATCAATTAATTCATACTTAATTAGTTTTCTAAAATGTTCTATAAGTAATGAGTCTCTATAAAGAGTTCCATCAATATCAAAAAATGCTGCTGTGTTATTCATATTTCACCGCCTTTTATAATATTATGTTCATTATATCAGAAAAAACAGTCATATTCATTAACTTTAAGTAAAAAAACCAGATAGTTAAGCTAAATTAATATAGATTTACATATTTACGTGACAAGATATGAAACTGTGGTATAATAATATGTTGAGAAAATAAATTCTAATTAACAGTTAGTTTGAACTAAGGAGGGTGTATGAATTTTAAAAAATCTTTTTGTACTAATACTAGATTAATGGGTACTATGATGCTTTTAATAGAGTGGGTAATAGACAATAAGATAATTTCACATATTTTCATGTTAGATGCTGAAGGTCTTGGTATTTCAGACTTTTATATAATGGAAGATGCATCTGAACATGATAGAGAAAGTTTTTATAGACAAAAGTATGGTGGTTTAGGTGGTATAAATATTACTATGAGCGAAGAGGAAGCTTGTTTTTTGGTATATGAATATATGAATAAAAATATTAGATATGAAAAACCGCTACCAGAAAGTTTTAGCAAGGACATAAAAAGTAAATATAGTGAGTTATATAATAAATTGAATATTTTACAAGAACACTCAGATAACGGAAATCTTAAATCAGGCTTAGATCTAGAAAGTGGTATGGATAAAAAACATTCTATTGAAGACAAGAGTTCTTCTGAAAGAATTTTATATAGAGATATGAAAAAGGCTGTTTTTAATAAGATATGTAAGAAGCTAGAAACAGATAATGAGTTTGTAAATTATATGATAATGAGGCTTGTAGCTAGAGATAAAGAATCTTTGCTGTATTATTCAGGAAATGAAGATGTTGCCAATTTACATATTAGCGATATAAACGGTGCACTTTTATATAATGAAATAGAAAAAAAGAAAGACGATAAGTTTGTCTGCAACTGTGTATATGAAGACAGTGATGGATACTATGAAGCAAAAATAGTTGTTATGATAGACAAGGAAGTTGACAAAGATGAAGAAGATATAATACATGAAAATGAAAAAATTAAGTATTCTTTGAGATCTTTCATGATAATGGACAAAAATGCTATATATGATTTTGAAGTATTTGATATTATATCAAAGGAAGAGATGATTGATATTTATAATATAGCTGATAAGTCTAAGGAAAATATGGATTTAATTGAAAACAAAATTTACAATGCGTATCCAGCTATACAAGGTATCCAATTTGAAAGTGGGGGCTTATATATACAGTATTACTTTGATAATACTCATTTGGACAGTGATGTATATGTTATAAATAATGACATAATGTTTATAATTTATTTAAATGAAGATAGGCTATTTCTTGCAACTTATAACGAAAGATCAAGAGAACTAATAGAAGAGTCATTATCAAATGAGTTAGGAAATTTAGTAAATAAGGAAAATGTATATAAATTTGAGCAAAATGTCTTATTTGACTTTGTTGAATCTGGAAATGATGATTTTTATGACTTTATAGACTAGTTTGGAATTTTATAATTGATTTATTTAATAGTATTTACTTGTATTTAAGGCTAATATAATAGATTAATTTAACATATAAAGAAAAAAGATTTATTTCTAATACTTTAAAAATAAATCTTATAGAAAGCATACAGTTTAAACTGTATGCTTCTTTTTATTTTATAAAAAAGAGCAAAGTCTATTTGTAAATATTAGAAAAATATCAACAATTTTTTTATTAAAAAGTTTTTTGATATATTTCTTCAAAAAATAAGATTAAAGGCAAGAAAGTGTTCTAAAATAATAGAAAATTGAGAAAATTAATAGATTGATAAATTGTGTAAAAAAATTACAAAATAAACAATGTGTTGACATAAAAGCTGTAAGTGATATAATTATAGTTATAGATGCGTGTTGATTAATAGCGTATCATTTGAAAACGTTTTAAAATAAATTTATGTTTTTTATTAAATACTTAGGAGGTAGTATTATGAAGAAATTAATGACAGGCGATGAAGCCATCGCTAGAGGTGTATTTGAGGCCGGTGCAAGATTTGCAGCAGCATACCCAGGTACTCCGAGTACTGAGATTTTAGAGAATCTATCAAATTATGACAGAAAATATCTATATGCAGAGTGGGCTCCTAATGAAAAGGTTGCTTTAGAATCTGCTATTGGTGCCAGTGTTGCAGGTGCAAGATCTTTTGCATCCATGAAGCACGTTGGATTAAACGTTGCAGCTGACCCATTCTTTACAGCATCTTACTCTGGTGTAAGTGGTGGTCTTGTTATTGTGTCTGCAGATGAGCCAGGACAGTTTTCTTCACAAAATGAGCAGGATAATAGACATCTTGCAAGAGCAGCTTTTGTACCTATGTTTGAACCTTCTGATAGCCAGGACTGTAAGATTATGGTTAAAGAAGCATATGAACTAAGTGAAAAGCATGATACTCCAATAATGATAAGAATGACTACTCGTGTATGTCACTCAAAGGGACTAGTTGAACTTGAAGATAGAGAAGAAGTAGCTATCAAGAAGTGGAAAAAAGAACCTACAAAGTATGTAATGGTTCCAGCAAATGCTAAGGTAAGAAAGCAGCATGTATTTAAGAGAATGGATGATCTTTATGAATACTCAAATAACTGTGAGTTCAACTTTACTGAGTACAATGATACAAAGATAGGTGTTGTTGCATCAGGTGATTGTTACTTATATGCAAAGGAAGTATTCGGTGATGACGCATCATATCTAAAGGTTGGTTTCTCTAACCCACTACCAGACAAATTGTTTAAGGAATTTGCTGAAAAGGTAGATAAAATATATGTAATAGAAGAAAATGATCCAATAATGGAAGAACATATAAAGGCTCTAGGAATTGCATGTCATGGTAAGGATATATTCCCAAGATATGGTGAGATGATTCCTGAAGTTATTAGAAAGTCAGTTTACGGTAAGGACGTTGAAATATTTGAAGAAGCTAAGGAAGTAATGATCAACCGTGCTCCTACTTTCTGTGCAGGATGTCCACATAGAGGATTTTTCTATACTCTAGGAAAGAGAAAGAATGTTATGATTTCAGGAGATATAGGATGTTATACTCTAGGATTTGGTGCTCCTTATAATGCTATGGATATGACACTATGTATGGGTGCAAGTGTAAGTATGGGTCATGGTGCAGCACAGGTATTTGGTATGGATGATGATCAGGATGTAAGAGTTGTATCTGTAATAGGTGACTCAACATTCTTCCACTCAGGAATTACATCTTTAATTGATGCTGTGTATAACAACAGTAGTGCAGTTACTTGTATACTAGACAATAGAATTACAGGTATGACAGGTCAGCAGCAAAACCCTGGTACAGGATTTACAGCTCAGGGAGAAACTGCTAGTGAAATAGATATAGAAACACTTGTTAGAGCAATAGGTGTTAAGAATATAAAGAGGGTAAACCCAAATAATTTAGATGAAGTAAATGCTGCATTTGATTGGGCTTTAGCTCTTGATGAACCATCTGTAATACTTACTTGGTGGCCATGTGCTCTAAAGGTACAGTCTGAAGAAGATAAGCAGAACTTCCCAGGATCATTCCAAGATAGATATGAAGTAGATGAAGAAAAATGTATAGGATGTAAGAAGTGTACAAAGACTGGATGTCCAGCAATATCATTTAAGACTAAAAAGAAGAAATCTTCAATAGATATTAATAAGTGTGTAGGTTGTAGTGTGTGTGCACAGGTATGTCCTGTAGGTGCAATAGGAAAGGTGGTAAAATAATATGACTAAAAATGTATTATTAACTGGAATAGGTGGTCAGGGAACAATAACTGCGAGTAAACTATTGACAATTGGACTAATGAGCGCAGGTTATGACGTTAAGATGAGTGAAGTCCATGGAATGAGCCAGAGAGAAGGTCAGGTTCTTACTCATTTGAGATATGGAGATAAGGTTTATTCACCAGTTGTTCCACTAGGTGAAGCAGATATAATTATGGGATTTGAAGAATTAGAAGTTCTTAGAAATATAGATTACTTAAAGCCAGATGGTGTAGTGGTATTAAATACTGTTAGATTTAATCCAATAGGAGTTCTTAGTGGTAAGGATAAGTATCCAGACAATACTGTTGAACTTATAAAGGAAAAAGCAGGAACACTTCACGCTTTCAATGCGACTGCAGAGGCTGAAAAACTAGGAAATCAAAAGGTTATGAATATAATCTTACTAGGTACTATAATAAAGAGTATGAAGTTAGAAGATATCGACTGGGACAAGATAATAGAAGAAAATGTCAAGCCTAAATTTATTGATGTAAATAAGAAGGCTTTAAGAGTTGGTATGGGATTAGTATAATAATATAACTCCTTAAGTAATTAAATAATATGATGCTAGCTATATAGAGAGTTGTGTGTGCCAATCTTCAACTCTATAGGTACGGGCAATGATTTGTATAGCTAGCGAATTATTAAAATTATTTATAAACTAAAATATATTATCCAAAATAGTATATAATATATTTAGAGACTAGTTACTTATAATTTTTAACTAATCTGCTAAAATTTATAAAATGAATATACAAGAAGATTACTTGTATTGGGGGTATGGTATGTTAAGAAATTTTGATGAAGTAATAGAAAAAGTAAAAGCATTTCACGAGATGAAACGTTGTGGAGTCTGCATGGCAGATGAAGCAGCAATAGGTGGTGCTTTGGCAGGTGAAGAGTTAGAGCTTGCAAAGCCTATATTTGTAGGTCATGAAGATGAAATACGTAAGATTTTAAAAGAAAAAGGTGCCAATAAGGACTATGAGATAATAAATGTTGAGTCTGATTCAGAAGGTGCTGAGAAGGTAGTAGAACTAGTTAGAGAAGGCAAGATAGACTTTATATTGAAGGGTCATATAGAAACTGCAGTGCTTATGAAGGCTGTTGTTGATAAAGAAAAGGGCTTGAGAACAGATAGACTTATGAGTCATATGTCATTTGAGCAGGTTCCTACATATCACAAATTGATTACCATTACAGATGGTGGAATGTGTATGTACCCAGATGTTGAACAAAAGCAAAAAATCATAGAAAATGCAGTTGAAATATACCATAAGTTGGGATATGAATGCCCTAAGGTAGCTTGTTTATCTGCTATAGAAAAGGTCAATCCAAAGATGCCTTCAACAGTTGATGCAGGCGAGTTAAAGGCTAGAAATCAAAGAGGAGAAATCAAGGATTGTTTAGTTGAGGGTCCAATATCTTTTGACCTTGCATATTCAAAGAGAGCGAAAGAAATTAAGGAATATGACAGTGAAGTGGCAGGAGATCCAGATATATTATTAGCTCCAGATATTCAGGCAGGAAATATATTAGATAAGACATTTAATTTTGCTGCACAAGGTAAGATGGCTGGCTTTATAGTTGGAGCCAAGTGTTTGATTCTGCTTACATCAAGAAGTGCTTCAGCTGAAGAAAAATATTTATCAATAGCTATGGCAGCACTTGTCAACAAATAA
Source organism: Peptostreptococcus russellii (assembly GCF_003012055.1). Taxonomy (GTDB): domain Bacteria; phylum Bacillota; class Clostridia; order Peptostreptococcales; family Peptostreptococcaceae; genus Peptostreptococcus; species Peptostreptococcus russellii. The sequence goes on from NZ_JYGE01000002.1 coordinate 27,229, forward strand.
AAAGTAATTTAGCCATGAAAATTCTTTGTTGAGAGATTTATTGAAATAAAAAAGAGATATTAAATAGAAACTGTTAAGATAAATAAAATTATAAACCTAATAAAGGCAGCTTTTAGATCCCCTAATTTTGTGGGGTCTGAGACTGCCTAATTTTGAAAGGTGGTATTTATGAAAATACTGATTATTAACCCAGGTTCAACCTCTACAAAGGTTGCTATATATGAAGATTTAGAAGAAAAAATTATAGAAAATATTACGATTGATGCAAGTGTATTAAAGCAATTTGATGACTTGTATGATCAGACAGATATGAGATATAAGCAAGTGATTAAATTTTTAGATGACAATAATATAAAACTTTCTGATTTGGATGTTATAGTATCAAGAGGTGGTATGCTTCCACCTCTACACACAGGTGCATATGTAGTTGATGATGAGTTGTGCGACATTATGAGGAATCATCCAGCTCAGATACATGCATCGAATTTGGGAGCCCTTGTAGCCAGAATGATATCCAAAGAAGCTGATATACCAGCATATATATACGATGCTGTATCAGTTGATGAGTTATCTGATCTAGCAAGATTATCTGGGGTAAAGGAATATCCTAGAAGAAGTTTCTCTCATGCTCTTAATACTAGAGCTGTTGCAATGAAATATTGTGAGGATAAGGGATTAGATTATTATAATTCGTCTATAATAGTAGCTCATCTAGGTGGAGGAATATCTATGAATTTCCAGAAAAATGGTCATCTAGTAGATATATCATCATCTGATGAAGGACCATTTTCTACAAATAGAGCAGGATTTTTACCGATATACAGCTGTATTACAATAGCTGATAAGGGTGGTGCCCAGGCCCTACAAAGATATGAGGATAGCACAGGTGGACTTATATCATACTTGAACACAAATGACGCTAGAGAGGTTGAGAAGATGATTGAAGAGGGCAACGAGGAAGCCCTTATGGTCTATAAAGCTATGGCTTATCAGATAGCAAAGACGATAGGTTCATTGGCTGTAGTTGATGATGGTAAAATAGATGGAATATTATTAACTGGTGGTATGGCATATTCAAAGATGCTTACTCAGTGGGTTATAGATAAGGTATCTTTTATAGCTCCAGTAACTCTTTATCCAGGTGAATTTGAGATGAAGGCTCTTGCATCTGGAGGATATAGAGTGATGAAGGGTGAAGAAAAGGCAGATTATTTAAGATTGTAATTAAAATACCCCCACACAGAAGTAATGTGTTGGGGTATTTTGTTAATCAAAGTATAAAACTATTAATAGAAAACTATATATAATACAGAGTTATAATTAAATATAATGTAGAAATATGTATATAATACAAACTATAATAAGAGTTGTGCGTACAATATAAAACTATATATTGTTTAAAACGAGAGGTCTAAAAGATTAAATGCTAGATTAAAATATATCTGAAATATAATTAGAGTAAATTATAGATAGAAAGCAATTCTTATTTTAATAAATTTATTATAAAAAGTAATCTATTGCTTGAAAAAAATATAAAAATTGGTTATTATAAGAATTGGTGAAAACGTTTTGGAAGGAGGAAGGGCAATTCCTCCCCAACTATGTAATAGATTGGGTATACTTGCCCTAATTAATATGCAATTTGGAGAATATAAAGGAACAGTAAATGATTACGAAACTTTTATGGTATTTTTAAATACTTTAGCTGTTATCATTTCAGAAATGTTTGGAAATAATTGTGAAGTGGTAATTTCAGATCTAGATAATCCTGAGAATTCCGTGCTTTCTATATATAACGGACATGTTACAGATAGAAAAGTAGGAGATCCTCTAAATACTAGATCTGGAGAGTTGATAGAAAGAAGTAAGGGCGGCTATAATATCAATTATAAGAAAGCAAATAAAAAAATAAGGAAAGAAATTAAATCTTCTACAATAGTAACAAGAGCTTTTGGAAGAAATATATCTTTTTGTATAAATTATGATTGTGATGATTTGACAGCGATCCAAAAGACATTAAAGAAATTTTTATCTATGGGGGATGAGGTATACGATGAGTACGATGCCTTTGATAATGGGGAATTGGTAGAGCATAAGTTTATGATAGAGCTTGAAAAGATGGATAAGCCTATAGTGAATATGAATAAAAAAGATAGAATAAGTCTTATTAAAAATTTAAAAGATTCTGGTGTATTTAAGATTCAAAAAAGTGTTCCCTATATAGCAGAACAGCTAGGATTATCCAGATATACTATATATAATTATTTAAATGAAATAGAAAATAGTGACTCTGAATAAAAAAGATTTTAAAAAATGTTTAAAAAGTTTTTTATTGGGCAAACATATAATACAAACATAATAAATTAAAATACTCAATCTCCCCAAATAAGAACCTTACCCCCTAAGGTTCTTATTTATTTTTGAGAAAAAGATTTAAAAAAACATTTTAAATCAGCTTTTTAGCTGATTTTTTTATTTATATAAATAAAAAAACTAAAGTAAAGATTATCTGAAAAAAGTATCTAAGAAATAGTGTCTAAGCTTCAAAACTAAAAAAACTTTATTAATAAATAAATTGAAAAAGACTTATAAAGGTTAGATAATCTAACTTTATTTTGTATTACAAAATAAAATAAGTTGTTGACATATAAAAAACAGTGGACTATAATATAAAAAGATACTTTGACAATCAAAATAATAAATTGAAGAGGTAAAAAAATGGAGATTGAATTTATAAAAGAATTGGCTTTAACAATGAAAGAAATAGATATAAACGAATTGGAATACAGCGAAAAAAACGGTGAAAGAATAAAACTTAAAAGAAATAATAGATTCAAGAGTGATTTTGAAGGTCAAAAAAATATAAGAGAGTATAATGATTTAGATAATTGTCAAAGTAGTTATGAAAAAAAGGATTATACAGATAATACTATAAAAAATATTGATAATCAAAATGATGTTGAATTGGAAAGAAATGAAAAAAATAAGCAGGAAGCTAGTGAAAAATTAGAAGAAGAAAAAAATACTAGTATAAAATCAAATATGATTGGAACTTTTTATAGTAGCTCATCACCCGGAGAAGAAAGCTTTGTAAAAGAAAATAGCAAGGTGAAAAAGGGAGATGTTATATGTATTATTGAATCTATGAAGTTGATGAATGAGATTAAGGCACCTTTTGACTGTGAAATTTCTAAATGCTTGATTCAGGACGAAGAAATAGTAGAATTTGGTCAGGATTTGTTTGAAGTGAGGGGATTTGATGACTAGAAAGATAAATAAAGTTCTAATAGCAAATAGAGGAGAAATAGCTGTAAGAATAATTAGAACTTTAAAAGATATGAATATTAAAAGTGTGGCTATATTTTCAGATGTTGATAGGGACTCTCTACATGCAAAAATGGCAGATGAATCAATATGTATTGGACCCAGAAGTGTAAATGATAGCTATCTAAACAAAATGCAGATAATAAATGCAGCGATTGTTACAGGCGCAGATGCTATACATCCTGGATTTGGCTTTCTATCAGAAAATCCAAGCTTTGCAAAAATGTGTGAGATCTATAATATAAAATTTATAGGACCAAGTAGTAAGGTTATGGAGTTGATGGGAAACAAAGATGCATCAAAACAAATTATGAAGTCAAAGTCTATACCTGTGGTTCCTGGATCAGATGGGGTGGTAGAAAGTATAGATATGGCAAAAAAATTGGCAAATGACATAGCTTATCCAGTAATAATCAAGGCAAAATCTGGTGGCGGTGGAAAGGGTATGAGAGTTGTAAATTGTGAAAGAGAGCTTGAGGGATCTTTTAAATCTGCTCAGAAGGAGGCTGAAAATGCTTTTGCTGATAGGGATGTCTATATAGAAAAATATATAGAATCTCCAAGACATATAGAAGTTCAAATTATGGCAGATGAATTTGGAAATGTAATACACCTAGGTGCTAGAGATTGTTCTATGCAGATGAACCATCAAAAAATAATTGAAGAAGCCCCTGCCAAATATGTTGATGAAGATACACTTAATAGTCTTTATGAAATGTCTATTAATGCTACGAAAGAGCTAGGATATACAAATGTAGGAACCATAGAATATCTAGTATCAAAGGATAATCAAATATATTTTATGGAGATGAATACTAGAATTCAGGTAGAGCATCCTGTAACAGAGATGATAACTGGGATTGATATTGTAAGGGAGCAAATAAATATAGCATCTCAAAAGAAATTATCTTATAAGCAGGAAGATATAGATATTAAGGGACATGCAATTGAATGCAGAATAAATGCTTATGATTCAGAAAATAACTTTTTACCAAGTGTTGGTAAGATAGAAGGAATTAACTTTCCAGGCGGATATGGTGTGAGAATAGATAGTGCAATCTATCAAGGTTATGAGGTGTTACCATTTTATGACTCTATGCTGGCAAAGATAATTACATTTGGAAAAGATAGAGATGAGGCAATAAGTATAATGTTGAGAGCTTTAAGTGAGTTGGCAATAGATGGTTTAAAGACAAATATAAAATTTAATAAAGATATTATTGGAGGCAATGATTTTATATCTGGAAATTTCTCTACATCATACTTAGAAGATAATTTTAAAAAAAGTATAGCCGAATAGAGATTATCTAGATCATAGGAGAAGTATAGATGATATTAGAACATTTTAAAAGAAAAAAATATAAAGCTGCAAACTCTATAAATATACAGGCTAATTTTGCTGTAAAATGTCCAGAGTGTGAGGGTATATTTTTTAAAAATGATATAGACAAAAAAAATAAGATATGTCCATCATGTGGAAAGTATCTAAAAATGAGTGCAAGAGAAAGAATTGAAAGTATAGTAGATAAAGATAGCTTTACAGAGTATTTCAAGGAAAGAAAGATAAGAGATCCACTAGAATTTCCAGAATATAAAGAAAAGCAAGCTAATTTAAGAAAAAAGCTTAAAGAAGATGAAGCTTTGATATGTGGAGTAGCAAAGATAGATGACATTAAAGTAGTGATAGCGGTGATGGATACTAGATTTATGATGGCAAGTATGGGATCTACTGTTGGAGAAAAGATTACTAAAAGCATAGAGTTATCTATTAAAAAGAAATATCCGCTTGTGATATTTACTGCATCAGGAGGAGCTAGAATGCAAGAGGGGATGTTTTCTTTGATGCAAATGGCAAAGACCTCACAGGCAATAGCAAAGCATAATCAAAAGGGACTTCTCTATATTACAGTATTAACTGATCCAACTACTGGAGGGGTGAGTGCAAGCTTTGCAAGTTTAGGAGATGTAATAATTGCAGAAAAAGGAGCTTTGATAGGATTTGCAGGGCCGAGAGTGATACAACAGGTGACAGCTAGTAAACTACCTGAAGGTTTTCAAAGAGCTGAATTTCTATTGGAGCATGGCTTGGTAGATATGGTGGTTCAAAGAGAGATGATGAGAGATACAATCTCCAATATATTGAAGATACACTCTAAGATAAAAAGGAGGGGCTAATACATTGGAAGCAATTGATATAGTTAGAAAGGCAAGAGATGTCAATAGGCTCAAGGCGATGGATTATATTGAGTATTTATGTGAACCATTTGTGGAGCTTCATGGTGATAGACTATTCTCAGATGATGAAGTGATAGTTGCTGGCATTGGTATGATTGAGGAATATTCTGTAATGATAATAGGTCATCAAAAAGATCGTAACTTTGGCATGGCTAAACCTGAAGGATATAGAAAGGTTCTTAGACTGATAGAATATGCACAGAAACATAAAATGCCTGTAATTACTCTAATAGATACGCCTGGTGCTGATTGTGGTATTGAAGCAGAACAAAGAGGACAGTCAAGTGCAATAGCAAATTGTATATGCAATTTCTCGCAACTAAAAATACCGACTCTATCAATAGTAATAGGAGAAGCTGGAAGCGGTGGAGCCCTTGCACTTGGAGTTACAGATGAGATATGGATGCTAGAAAATGGTGTGTATTCTATCTTATCACCTGAAGGATTTGCGAGTATTTTATGGAGAGATACTAATAGAAAAGATGAAGCAGCAAAACTTATGAGATTGACAAGTAAGGAACTTATGGAAGATGGTTTTGTAGATAAAATAATAAAAGAAGATGGTGGAGAATTATATCATCTTAAAAATGAAGTTTTAAAATTCCTCGAGAAAAACTATTTACTTTCTACGGATAAAATTCTAAAGAAAAGACATAATAAATATAGGAAAATACTCGGGGGATAGTATGAAAGAATTGAGTGCATGAAAACTATGGAAGAGACAAACAAAAAAATAATTAATAAAAATTCTATGGAAGATAGTAGTGATGATAGGTTTGAAAAGAACAATAAATCTCTAAACTCTGTGGAGGAGTTGGACTATGATGATACAAGAAAGATTATAAATGATATCATAGTAGATTTATTTAAAAATATACTGATGATTGAAGAAACATCATTGAAATCAAGAGGGATAAAAGATTTATCTCTTACAGAAGTACATGCAATAGAGGCAGTTGGAAATAATGGTGGAAAGAGAATGTCAAAGCTTGCTAGTGATCTAGGTATATCATTGGGAACTTTGACTAGCACTATGGATAAGTTAGAAAAGAAGAATTATGCCCAAAGAATAAGAAGTGAAAAAGATAAAAGGGTAGTAATTGCAAGGCTTACTAATAAGGGTGAGCTGGTATATAAAATTCATAGAAATTTTCATGATGAGATGATTGAAAATTTGATGATAGATTTAAAATTAAAAGAAGATAAGGATTTGATACATATATTAAAAAATATAAATAAATTCTTACTAAAAGAATATGGAGGTAACAATGTCTATTAGCATAATTTCGACAGGAAGTTACGCCACAGATGAAATTCTTGATAATGAATCACTTTCAAAAATGGTAGATACAAACAATGAATGGATATTGGAAAGAACAGGGATAAAGACAAGACATATAGCAAATGATATGACAACAGAAGAGCTTGCTAAAAAGGCTTGTGAGAAGGCTATAGAAAAATTGGATATAAATAAAGAAGATATTAGTCTTTTAATATTTGCGACAATATCATCTGATACAAAAGTTCCTTCTTCATCTTATACATTGGCAGGTGGTCTTGGCATAGAAAAAGCGGTTTGCTTTGATGTAAACGCAGCATGTAGTGGATTTGTATACTCAATGACGATAGCAAAATCAATGATGAGGGATATGAATTGCAAATATGCACTAGTTATAGGTTCAGAAAGACTATCAAAGTATGTTGACTGGACAGATAGATCAACTTGTATATTATTTGGAGATGGGGCAGGCTGTGTACTATTAGAAAACAGTGAATATCAAGCTAACTTGGATGAAGAAGATAGCTTGTATAAAGAAGAAAATTTAAAAGTCAATGAATATCAAAACTCGGAAGTAAAAGCTTTAGATCTTCCAGTAAAACTTGAAATAAAAGATAGTATTTTAGCAGGAAAATATGATGAGAAAAAATATCTGACAGTGGACTCTAAGAATAAACTTACAGATGAGAGTTCGCCTTTTATAGAGATGAATGGTAGGCAGATATACAAGTTTGCTACGGATGTTGGTGTAAAAGTTATAGATAGACTTTTGAAAAGAAACAATATAAGTAGTGAAGACATAGTAATGGTGGTAGCACATCAAGCAAATAAAAGAATAATACAAACTCTTGCAGAAAAGAGCAGTTTGAAAATTGAAAAATGGTTTATCAATTTGGATAAATATGGAAACACATCATCGGCTAGTGTAGCACTTGCACTGGATGAAGCTTTAGAGAAGACAGATTTTGAAGAATATAAAGGAAAGTATCTTTTATCTCTAGCATTTGGTGGGGGCTTAAGCTATGGTGGAATCCTATTTAATATAAAATAATAAAATGAAGGTAAAAAAGGAGAATTAAAAATGTTATCAAAGGTTAAAGAAATATTAGCAGAACAGTTAGATGTAGAATTAGATTCAATAAAGGATGATAGTGATATACAAGAAGATTTAGAGGCAGATTCACTAGATGTAATGGATATAATGACAGAAATAGAGGAAGAGTTTGATATAGAAGTAGAAGATGAAGACATTGAAACACTTAGAACTCCTAAGAAAATAGCTGACTATATATCTAATAAGGCATAGTAATTTAAGCTTTAAAGGTAATAAAGTCAAATCAATATCATAAAACTGTGTATTGAAAATCATGTTATAGAAGGATAAGATTATGAAAAAAAACAATATTTGTGATTTATTAGGAATAGAATATCCTATCTTTCAGGGAGGTATGGCTTGGATTGCGGATGCTAATTTGGCATCTGCAGTATCCAATGCAGGAGGCCTTGGAATTATAGCGGCTGGTAATGCTCCAAAGGAATGGGTTGTAGAAGAGATTAGAAAAACAAAAAATATGACAGACAAGCCATTTGCTTTGAATATAATGTTACTAAGTCCATTTATAGAGGATATTATAGATGCAGTAATAGAAGAAGATATAAAAATAGTAGTGACTGGAGCAGGTAATCCAGGTAAGTATTTTAAGAAGTTAAATGAGTATGGTGTAAAAATAATACCTGTTGTACCATCAGTAGCACAGGCCATAAGGATGCAAAGAAATGAAGGTGTAGTAGCTGTAATAGCTGAGGGTGCAGAGGCTGGAGGTCATATAGGTGTTACAAATACTATGTCTTTAATACCTCAAATTGTCGATAGTATAGATCTTCCTGTAATTGCAGCTGGAGGAATAGCTGACGGAAGAGGTATGAGTGCGGCATTTTGTTTAGGTGCATCAGGAGTACAGCTAGGGACTAGATTTTTATTGGCAAAAGAGTGTAAGGTTTCTGATGGATATAAAGAAAAGGTAATAAAAGCCAAGGATACATCAAGCACAGTGACTGGTCAATCTACAGGACATCCAGTAAGAGTACTTAAAAATAAGTTTGCTAAAAACTTTAAAAAGTTAGAAGAGGCAAATGCAAGTATTGAAGAGTTGGAAAAGTTTGGATCAGGAAGTTTGAGATCGGCAGTAGTAGACGGTGATGTTGAAAATGGTTCTGTTATGGCAGGTCAAGTAGCAGGGCTTGTGAATAAAGAAGAAAGTTGTAAAGAAATAATTGATGATTTGATGCAAGGATATGAAAGGACGGTAAGGTCTATATATGAGTAAGAAAATAGCGATACTATTTCCTGGTCAGGGATCCCAGTATGAGGGTATGGGAAAGGATATACTAGAGAGTAAATCCTGTGAAGATATATATAATATATTTGAAAAAATAGTAGATAAAGAGACTTTTGAAATAGTAAAAGAGGCTTCACTTGAAAGTTTATCAAGAACTAGATATGCTCAGCTAGCTATTTTTTTGAACAGTATGTGCTTATACTCTATAATAAAAGAAGAGATACTTGATAAAGACAATATTCAAGTTGAATCAATGGCAGGGCTTAGCCTTGGAGAGTACAGTGCCTTGTGTGCATCATCTATAATTGATTTAGAGTCAGCTATAGAATTGGTATATAATAGAGGTATTATTATGGAGAAGGGAGCAGCAAACAAAGGATCTATGATGGCTATTTTAAAGTCTGATATGGATACGGTTAGTTCTTTGGTTGAAGAAGCAAGAAAAGAGCAAGTGCTGTCTATATGTAATCTAAACTCACCTTCTCAAATAGTGGTAGGTGGAGAGTACTCAGCCTTGGATAGACTTGAAAAACTATGCAAAGAAAATAAAATAAAAAGGACAGTAAGACTAGATGTAGAAGGTCCTTTTCACACTGAGATTTTGAGGGAATCATCAAATGAGTTTGAAGATTATCTAAAAAGAGTTACTTTTAAAAATAGTAATCTAGATGTATTTTCAAATCTAGATGCAAAAGTATATACAAAAGACAGTGATATAGTAGCTAAGCTCAAGGAACAAATGTGTTCAACAGTTTTATTTGAAGAATGTATTTTAAATATGATATCTCAGGGATGTGATACATTTATAGAGATTGGACCTGGAAAAACATTGACAGGATTTGTAAAAAAAATAGATAAAACAGTAGAAGTATTAAATATAGAAAAATTATCTGATATGGATAAAATAAAAAGATATGAGGTGTAAAGTATGAGTGTTGACAATAGACTTGCCTTTGTAACAGGAGGATCAAGAGGGATAGGAAGAGCAATAGTAGAAAAACTAGCAAATGATGGATACATAGTAGGTTTTAGCTATGTAAGTTCTGATGAAAAGGCAAATTCTATAGTTAAAGAGTTAGAAAGCAAGGGAATGAAGGCATTTTGCGTAAAGTTTGATGTAAAGAATTTTTGCGAAACAGAACACGCTATCTCAGAAATACAAGATAGATATGGAAGTATTGACGTATTAGTTAATAATGCTGGTATTACAAGAGATAAAATGTTTGTGAGAATGAAAGAAACTGATTTTGATGATGTTATTGATACAAACTTAAAAGGCGTATTTAACTGTACTAAGCAAGTAGCTAGAAAAATGACTAAGCAAAAATATGGAAGAATAATAAATCTTTCTTCACTAGCTGGAGTTGTAGGAAATGTAGGTCAAGCGAACTATTCTGCATCTAAGGCTGGTGTAATAGGAATTACAAGAACTTTAGCAGCAGAATTGGGTTCTTATGGAGTTACGGTAAATGCAATCGCACCAGGATTTATAAAAACAGATATGACAGATGCTGTTCCAGATAATATCAAAGAAAATATAGTGAATATGATTCCTTTAAAAGAAATTGGATGCCCAGAGGATGTTGCAAATCTTGTATCTTTTCTTGCAGGTGATTCGGGAAGATATATTACTGGCCAAGTAATCAGTGTAGATGGAGGTCTCTCAGCTATATAGAGGAGGAAAATTATGAAAAAGAGAGTTGTAATTACTGGAGCAGGTGTAATTAGCCCAGTTGGAAATAATGTATTAGATTTCATATCAAATATAAAGGGATGTGTAAATGGGGTTGGAGAAATAAGTGCATTTGATAATTCTCTGTATAAAACCAAGCTAGCAGCTGAGGTAAAAAACTTTAATCCTAAAGATTTTAATATAGAGGGAAGTAGAAAAAAAGATAGATTTTTACAATTTGCAATTGCAGCGGCCAAGGAAGCCTGTAAAAATAGTGCTTATGTCATTAATGAAGAAAATGAATTTAAAACAGGAGTGGTTGTTGGAAGTGGTATAGGTGGAATAATAAGTATAGAAGAAGAGCATAAAAAGTATTTGAATAAGGGACCTAAGAGAGTTTCATCTCATTTTATACCAAAATCAATCATAAATATGGCGGCTGGTCATGTGTCTATAGAGCTTGGGACAAGGGGTGTTTGTATATCTGATGTATCGGCCTGTGCAACAGGAACAGATTGCATAGGACACGCTTATAGACTGATAAAGGATGGATATCAAGATGCAGTATTTGCCGGTGGTTGTGAAGCATCAATATGTGAGCTTGCAATATCTGGATTTGAATCTATGACAGCTCTTTCATTTTCAGATGATATTAACAGAGCCTCAATACCTTTTGACAAGGAGAGAAATGGATTTGTTATGGGAGAGGGTTCTGCAATACTTCTCTTGGAATCACTAGATTCAGCACTTAAAAGAGATGCAAATATCATATGCGAAATAGTAGGTTATGGTCAGACAAGTGATGCCTACCATATAACAGCACCAAATCCAGATTGTAAGGGTGTAGTTAAGTCTATGCAGGACTCAATAAATGAGGCTGAGATAGATATAAGTGAAATAGATTATATAAATGCACATGGAACAAGCACAGCTTTAAATGATGAAGTGGAAACAAATGCAATCAAAAAATTATTTGAAGAACACAGCAAAAACCTAGCTGTTTCATCAACAAAGAGTATGACAGGACATATGTTGGGAGCTGCTGGATCTGCAGAAGCGTTAATATGTGCATATGCTCTAAGAGACGGTTTTATTCCATCTACTATCAACTACAAGCACAAGGATGAAAACTGCGATTTAGATTATGTAGTAGAAGGAACTAGATATGAAAAAATAGAATATGCCATGAGCAATTCATTAGGATTTGGTGGACATAATTCAACTATAGTTTTAAAAAAATATAATAAATAAAAATTTATATATTTAGGAAGGGAAAAATATGTTAAATATAGAAGAAATTAAGGAAATAATACCTCACAGATATCCCTTTTTACTAATAGATAAGATATGTGATATGGAGATAGGAAAAAGTGCCCATTCAATAAAATGTGTAACAGCAAATGAACCCTTCTTTCAGGGACATTTTCCAGAGCATAATGTAATGCCAGGTGTACTTTTGGTAGAGGCAATAGCTCAAACGGGGGCTGTATCAATACTATCTATGGAAGAAAATAAAGGTAAAATAGCATTTTTTTCGTCTATTAAAAATGCAAAATTTAGAAGAGAAGTTAGGCCAGGAGACAAGTTGGATATTTTTGTTGAAATATCTAAAATGAGAAGAAACTTTGGCGTAGGATTGGGAAAAGTTCTATGTGATGGAGAGATTTGTGTAGAGGCAGAGGTATCATTTTTTATAGAACAATAATAAATCATTATATAAGCCCTTGCATCGATGCAAGGGCTTATATAATGATTTTAAATAATCTATAAATTTTAAATATAACTTAAAATATACTCAATAGTATATTTTTATAATTATCTTCTGTTTTTTGCAACAAATGATGCTCCAAGATATTTTTTGATTTCATCTACTGGAGAAAAATCATCTATTAAAAATTCTTTTCCTGTATCTTCAAATATGACCAATACCTCGCAATCACCTTGTAAAAATGCTTTTTTGACAGTTTCTTCTCGAACTTCTCTAACCTTGATGATATCTTTTTTTTCTTTCTCAAAATCTCTTGTATAATAGCTACCCATCATAGTTATTATTTTTGTATAACGATTCATAGATCCTCCTTTTAAAACTAAACTTTATGTGATTATATTTCAGAAAATACTGAAATATATGCAATACAATCCAATATCTTTGCTACTATATAATACCAAGAAAATTGATTATAGTAAATAATAAATTATTATAAATAAAAAAATCGTAAAATTAAATAGTATAATCGTGAAATCTATATTTATTTTGTTATTTATAGGCAAACTATGGTAAAATAAAGGTGGTGATGTAACTATGAAGAGATTGAAAAAGGTTAGTGACGATGTAACTATTAAAAGGTTAAAAAATACAATTGGTGGTATAATTATGATGAAGTTAAAAAATATTAAAGGCAATACTTTCTGGATTAGGGGAGGTACCAATACAGGAGTGTATATTTTCGAGGATAGATCTGCTCTATTAATAGACACGGGTCTAGGCGGAGAAAGACAAGAAAGAATGATCGAAATATTAGATGATAACAATATCACAGTTAAGTATATTATCAGTACTCATGAGCATGAAGATCACAGTGGTGGAAATCATCAAATAAAAGAAAGATACAAGGACGTGAAGATATTTTCTTCATATAAGTCTAAATTATATATTGAGAATCCTGATATATATATGGATTTCTTAACTGGGGGGAGAAGAACCCAGATACTAGAAAAAGAACTGAGTAAGTATATACTTCATCCAAATAAAATAGATGAAGTAATTTATCCAGGGCAGACTTTAAAGCTCAATGGACACGACTTTGAGATTGTAGATTGTTCAGGTCATACGGAAGGCTGTATAGCTGTAATCACAGATGATAAGGTTGCTTTCTTTGCAGATTTAATGATTTCAAAGAATTCTTTAGAGAAGTTTGAGTTTTTATTTATGAGTGACTATTCAAGTCAGATAAAGTCTTTGGACAGAGTAAGAATACTAGATTTTGAACTGGGAATATTAGGACACTCTAGTAAGATTTATTCAAAAAAAGAGATGATGGAAGTAGCAGATTATAACTATGAAGCTTTGATGGGCTTAGTTGAATTTGTACTCAATTTTCTAGAAGAACCAAGAACATTTGATGAGCTTATTAAAGAGTTTTTGGATAGAAGGAAGTTGACTTGTAATTATATAGCATATCTTGAATATAGAAATTCTCTAAATGCTACTATTTCATATTTACTTGATACTGATGTTATTGATTACAGACTTGACAACAATATACTGAAATATGTTATCAATAAAGATGTTTTAAAGGGAAAAGATGGTCTACTTTACTGCGATGTGTAGGGATATGTTTAAATTTTAAAATTATAATCTATAAGCCTATTTATCAAAGTATTAATGTTATAATATAAAAAATAAAACAGAAACTGTTTTTATAAAGTTTCAAAAATATACTAAATAATGCAAAATATTTACTACTTTAAAAGCAATTATTTAATAAAATCAAAGAAATTGAAAGTGGGTGAGACTATGGATTATAGGAGTTGGACAAGAATAATCGCTCCATATTCAAATGCCGTTGAAGAATTAAAGATTAAATTTAAAAATATTAGAAAAGACTATCTTGAGCAAGGACAATACTCTCCAATAGAGTTTGTAACGGGGCGCACGAAGAAGATATCTTCCATTATGGCCAAAATGAAGAAGTTGAACACTACAAATATTGAAGAGGATATAGAAGATATCGCAGGCATTAGAATAATGTGTCAGTTTGTAGAAGACATATATGCTATAGTTGAAATTATTAAGAAAAGAGCGGATATGAGAATAATAAATGAAAAAGATTATATAAATAACGTTAAAAAAAGCGGTTATAGAAGCTATCATTTAATAATTATGTATCCTATAGAGACTATAGATGGTCCAAAAGAATTGCAGTGTGAGGTTCAGATAAGGACTTTGGCAATGAATTTTTGGGCAACAATAGAACACTCTTTGAAGTATAAGTATGACCATTATATTCCTGATGAGTTGGCAAAAAGATTAAAACGTGCTGCAGATGCGGCATTTAGACTTGATCAGGAAATGGGAGAGATAAGAGAAGATATAATAAAGGCTCAGGAGTTATTTACTGAAAAAGAATATGCAACAACAGATGTATATGCAAGAGTAGATAAACTAAAAGAGCTAGGAGACAGTGAAAATTATTTTTATTACAAACATCAAATGGATAAAATGTCTCAGACAAATGATATAGCAGGCCTTATTGATTTGAAGGCAGAGATTGATCATGTGTTAAAAGATGTTAAAATGAGTAGAATACTTGATGATAATGAAATAAGGTAAGAAGATAAAAATAATATGGAGGAAAAATATGAAGATTTTTGCAATAGGAGATTTGCATCTTTCTACTGCAGTAAATAAACCAATGAATGTATTTGGTATGAATTGGGATGACCATGAAGAAAAGATTTTTGCTGATTGGAAAAAAAGAGTATCAGAAGATGATATAGTATTTATTGTGGGCGATATATCTTGGGCGAGCAAGGTAAAAGAGGCAAAAGCAGATTTGGATATAATAGCATCTATGCCTGGAAATAAATATATGATACGTGGAAATCACGACTACTGGTGGAGTACAGCATCTGCTTTAAATAAAATATTTAAAGAAGAAGACAAGATGAATTTTATGAATGTAAACTATCAAGTAGTGGGAGATTATGCGGTATGTGGTACTAGAGGCTGGATATGTCCAAATGATATGAGATTTGAAGAAAAAGATGAAGTAATATATAAAAGAGAAGCGAATAGATTGAAGATATCTCTAGAAGAAGCAGATAAAGCTGGATATGAGAAAAAAATAGTATTATTACACTATCCGCCTAGTAATGAAAGTATGGAAAAAACTTTATTTTTAGATGTGATTAATGAATATAGACCAGAACATGTAATATATGGTCACTTACATGGAGAAGAAAGCTTTGGACTAGGTATAAAAGGCGAAATTGATGGAATAAATTATCACCTAGTATCATGTGATTATTTAGATTTTAAGTTGAAAGAAATAAAATAGTATATAATAAACATTTCTAGACTTGTAATAGACTGTAAAGTATATTACAATCATTAATAATGTAAAGGTTTAAATACCTTTAATGAATAACTAATATTGATGATGAGGTGATATTTTGAGTAAAAAGAGTAGAAATATTTGTATAGATATAGATGGTACTATGATAGACCCATATTTTTTTATACCCTATCTAAATGAATTAACAGGTGAAAATGTAAAGGAAGAAGAATATACTTCTATAGATTGGAATGATACTTATGGACCACAGTATCAAAATATATATGAGAATTTTGATGTGGAGTACTCACACATATATAAAGAAGCAAATATACTGGATGGAGCAAAAGAAGTAGTTGATAAGTTATTAGAAAATGGCAATCAGGTATATTTTGTAACAGCTAGAAGTAAAGACATAGATGAAATAACAAAGTCTTGGATAGAAAAGCAAGGTCTTGATTCTTCTAGAGTGTATTCTTTAAGTGGTAATTCTGGAAAAGTAAAGATGGCTGAAAAGCTTCAGTGTGATTATTTTATAGAAGATGATCCAAACAATGTTAAGAATCTTTTAAAGGCAGGATACAAAGTGCTTTTGATGGATACTAACTACAATAAAGAAGTATTGCCAGAATTAGAAAATGAACTAGAAAAAGAAAAAAATATTAAAAAAGAAGATAAAACCAAGATGAAAACTTATAATCTTGAATCAAAATTAGATTATAAAAAGTATACAAAAGAATTTATGAGTGTGCTTGAAAATAATCTTATAAGAGTTAATAGTTGGTGTGAAATAAAAAAAATACTTGAAATTGTTATATAAAATTTCAACATGATATAAAATAGCCCTAGATAAAAAGATAGAAGGAAATATAGGAATAGATTTTTCATCATACTATGATAAAACAAGGTATGAATTTTCTTTTGAGGGTAAGATAAGTTAATAGGAAAACAGCTGTTAATTTTAGCAGCTGTTTTTTTATTTGGAAATTATAGTTTGTAGTATTTTCTATTTGGAAAAAATAAAATGCTAGTTCCTGATTCAAAATCAAAATAAAATAATTGATTTCTTAAAATAGAGTTTCTTTTGTTTGAAATTACAGCTATATGTTATGATAGAAAGGGAGTATGGTGATTTATTTTTATTTAGAAATAGGTCATTACAGGAAGGTGAGGTAAAATTTATTGGAAGAAAGAGTTCATAGTATAAGTTTATACAGGATAGTAATATATCTTATAGGTCTGAGTGGAACTTGTTTAGGAGTAGCACTTATAATTGAGAGCAAATTAGGGTTAGATGCTTGGAATGCTGTAATGGCTGGTTTAGATATGCAGACAAGTATATCTTTGGGATTATGGTCGGTGATAGTTCAAAGTAGTTTTTGGATTATAGCATCCATTTTGGATAAAAAAATGAATTTATTATGTATATTTCCAATCCTTTGGAAGGGATTTATGCTTGATGTTTCTAAAGCCTTTGTAAGTTATTTGCCACTTGGGAGCGGACTTGGATTTAATATAGTATTATTTTTTATAGGATATATTATAGTTGGTATGAGTACTGGTATTTATGTTTCAACGGGCTATCCGAAGATGCCAATAGACGGTCTAATGCTTGCAATTTCTAATTTCTTCTCTTGGAAAATGAAGTGGGCAAGGCTATTAATTGAAGTGACAGGTTTTATTGTTATGATTTTAGTTTCAGGACCTTTTGGAGTAGGAACTATAATAATAACATTTACAATTGGATACTTTATATCAATTAGTAAGAAGTTTTCAGAAAAATATATAGTATCTATTTAGCAATAGATATTCTAAATTATAGTAAATAAAAACAGGACTGTTTAATTAAACAGCCCTGTTTATTATAAATTTATATCGTATCAATTAAAGAGAATCTTTAGATCCTAAAACATTGTCTATCTTGTCTTCTACAACACTCTTTATAGAATCTCTACCAGCACCTATGTACTTTCTTGGGTCAAACTGCTTTGGATTTTCTGCCATATACTTTCTAACAGCAGCAGTCATAGATAATCTTAGGTCAGTATCCATATTTATCTTACAAACTGCCATTGAAGATGCCTTTCTTAGCATTTCAACTGGAATACCTTTTGCACCAGCAATATCTCCACCAAATTCATTACAAGTAGCAACAACATTTTGATCAACTGCTGAAGCACCATGAAGTACTATTGGGAAGTTTGGAAGCTTACTTTGAATATCTTCAAGTATATCAAATCTTAACTTAGCTTCTCCCTTGAACTTAAATGCACCATGTGAAGTACCGATAGCTATTGCTAATGAATCAACACCAGTTCTAGTAACAAAGTCAACTGCCTGTTCTGGATCAGTATATTTGTGTACATCTGAAGTTACATCATCTTCAGTACCAGCTAAAACACCTAGCTCAGCCTCTACTGAAACATCAAATTTGTGTGCATATTCAGCAACTTTCTTAGTTAATGCTACATTTTCTTCATAGTCTAGGTGAGATCCATCTATCATAACTGAAGTGAAACCAGCATCTATACAAGTCTTAGCCATATCAAAGTTTGGACCGTGATCCAAGTGAAGTGCACAATCTACACCTATTTCATCAGAAGCAGCCTTTACTAGAGCTACTAAAGTATTTATACCTGCATATTCGATAGCAGACTTAGAAGCCTGTATTATAACAGCAGAATTTCTTTCCTTACAAGCCTGAAGAACACCCTGAAGTTGTTCTAAGTTACTTATATTGAAAGCTCCTATAGAGTAGCCACCTTCATATGCCTTTTTAAACATTTCCTTAGTATTAATTAATGCCATAATATCCTCCTTATGAACTTTTAAAACTTACCCATCAACCTTATTATACCAAAAAAAATATAAATATCTACTATTTTGGTGTAATTTTTGCTATAATTTTGTTGATATTATGATTTTTTTATAGAAAAACAAGTTATTTACTATGAAAACGATATTAAATAAGTATATATATTTAAATAATTGAAAATGCTAGATATTCTGACTATTTTATGATGAACTTTAAAATAATATTCAATATTTAGAAAATATTGAATATTATTGGTATTTTGAGGGGGTGGGTGTGCTATGAATTTTAAAAAAATGAGGGCTAAGGATTTTTTAACATTATTGTTGATGACGGCTATTTCATCAATTATTTATTTATTGCTTAAAAATAACATTGACGATAAGTCTATTATTACATTATTTTCTTATATTTCAATAGTTGCTGGAATTATAGTTTTAATCTTTGCTTTTTTAGAAAGCTATAATGGAGATCCATTTGTAACAGGAAAAACACAGACTATAGGAGTGGTTAATAGTTTTGTTGGTGCAGGTTTTGTCATTTTTTTAGCTGCCTTTAAATATGGTTTAATACAAAGTATAATAATTGTAAATATTTTTATGATAGTTAGTCGAGAATATGGTAGATTTTTAAAAAAAAGTTTTTTAAAAAAATATTTATATAAAGTTGGAACTATCATTAAAGTTTTAAATAACAATAAATATATAATATTATTTGACAATAAGGAAAAAAAGTATATTCAAAAAAAGGTGAAAAAAACGTATCAATAGGTGATATGGTAAAAATAGTTGAAGTAAAAGGTAAGTATCTATATGTAGAAAAAATATAAAAGGTTTATGAGAGATAAAAAATAAAAGTTTTCAAAAGATGATAAATAGTGTACTTTTATATAAGTCAAATAAATATTCAATAAGTATAATTATATTTTTAAAATTATACAGGGGATTATTCCTGCAATATTATTGTTACAAAAAACTGAAACATTAGATTTAGAGGATTGTGAAAATCCTGAAGTATATGATATTATTAATAGAGCTTAAATGCAAGAAAGAGAAGGAATATTGATTTGCGTTAATAACTATTTAAAGATATTTAAAGAATTTATAACAGTTTTTAGCACAATAATTGATAATATTAAATTTTAATAAAATTATATTTTCAATAATAATTGTTGTACCTATTATAGAATATATTAAGTTCTAGTATATTAAGTTTTAGTATATTAAGTTCTAGTATATTAAGTTCTAGTATATAATAGGGAGCTATTATAAGAAATTAATATTTAGAGTTATTAATTTGATTTTGAAAAATACTATTAAAGTAAAAGGTATAAAAATTATGAAAGGGGAGCTATTAGCTTCCCTTTTTACTTGTTTAGCAATCAATTAAAATAAGAGAATTTAATAATCCTAGTTAGCTCTATATCAAATATTAAAATCAGTATATAAAATTTAAAAATTAAATTCTTTATAAAAACTTAAGAATTTTATACGCTATATATTTAGTTTTGCAAGGTATAATAAGTTAAGATAGAAAATTAGTTAGAAAATATTTTATTTTGAAAGGGGTGGCATTATGAAAGTATTGATCTTGACAGCCAAGTTTGGTATGGGTCATTTATCTGCATCAAACTCAATAAGGCAAGATATATTAAAATTTGATAGAAATGCTGATATAAAAGTTATAGACTTATTTGAATACTCTATGCCAGCACTATCAGGATATATATATAAAGGCTTTAATTTAATTGTAAAGTATGCTAAAAATCTTTATGGTTCATATTATTCAGCGAATGACAAAAAGATTGAAAGCAAAGATTTAATAACAAGAAAATTTGCAGCTGATTGCGAGAAACTTTTTGAAGAAGAAAAGCCAGATATAGTAGTTTCAACTTTTCCAGTAGTATCTCAAGGAGTGAGTTATTACAAGGAAAAAACATCTTCTAAAGTTGCCTTGATTACTTGTATAACAGATGTTAGCAGCCATTATGAATGGATTGCAGATCATACAAATAAGTATATGGTTCCTTGTCTAGAAAGTAAAAAAGGATTGATTGAAAAGGGTGTAACAGAGGATAAAATAGTAGTATATGGAATTCCTGTATCAGAGAAGTTTAAAGAAAACTACTATAGCCTATCACATCCAGCAGTAGCAGAAAAGAACTCTAAAATATTGGAGATGTCCAATTACAGAAGGAAAAAAGAACTACTAATAATGGGTGGAGGTCTTGGAGTACTACCTGATAATAGGGAATTTTATGAAAAGCTAAATGAACTTGATGGTGTTCACACAACTATTGTGGCAGGGAATAATAAAGATTTATACAATATCTTATATAATAATTATGAAAATATAACAGTGTTAGCTTATACTGACAGAGTGAGTGAATTGATGCAAGATGCGGACTGTGTAGTAACTAAGCCGGGTGGCATAACAATGTTTGAGGCAATATACTCACTGACACCAATAGTATCATTTTCTACTAAACTTCCAAATGAACTAAAAAATATTGATTTTATACAGGATAATAATTTAGGCATAGTATTAAATGAAAGTGCAGAAAAGAGTATAGAAAGAATAGTTAGGTTCGTAAACAACGATAAAAGGACGGATGAAGTTAGAAAATCAATGAACACATTTGTTCAAAGTCTAGATTCTAGATATTTTGATGAATATGTTAGTGATTTACAGCTTATTGATAAAAAGATAGATAACTTATAGTATAAATAACTAGTTAGATGGCCGTTGATAAAGAAATCTTTAATATAAGAAAAAAGGTTGCCCGATACATCAGGCAACCTTTTATTTTGCACTTTTTAAATTAACTATAAGCTTTATATGAAACTATATAAATAAAGAAGATATTTATATGACTTCTTTATTGAATTGATATGTAGTAGACTAGGTATTGAAGTATAGATCTATTGGCAAAGATAATATTTAGTATATGATGACTTTTGGGCAATTAAAAGTAAATAGGAATAAAAATAAAAAATGCTCTATAAGTAAAAATTAACAGCAGAAAAGAATAAAATGTAGAAGTGAAAAAAGCAAAAGTAAAAGAAATATTATAGAAGTGAAAAAAAATTTATAAAAATAAAAGCAAATATTATAGAAGTGAAAGTAAGGAGATGTTGTGATATGTTTATTTTGAAAATTATATTGGGAGTTTCTTCCCTATTTATATTACATTCGATAATACCAACTTATTATAATAAAAAAATAAATAAAAAGGCAATTAGAAAGACAAAAAATAAAAATGAAATAATGTTGACCTTTGATGATGGACCAGACGAAAGATATATATATAAGCTTGCGAAAGTTCTAGAAGATAATGATGTGCATGCAACTTTTTTTATGGTTGCTCAAAATGCTCAAAAAAATCCTGAAATAGTAAAGTTTCTTCAAAAAAAGGGACACAAGATAGGGCTTCATTCTTGGCAACATAAAAATGCTATGCTATATAGTTATTTTTATACAAAAAAAGATTTTGAAAACAGTACATATATAATGAAAAAACTAGGTGTAGAGGATTTATTTTATAGACCTCCTTGGGGTCATACTAATATATTTTCATTAAATTTTGTCAAAAAATATAATATGAAACTGATATACTGGGATGTTATGGCAGAAGACTGGAGCTCTAAGAGTACTCCAGACATGATTTATGAAAAGTTGATGCTAAGAACAAGCTCAAATAGCATAATTTGTTTACATGATGCAGGAGAGAATTCAGGTGGAGCAAAAGATGCACCTTTAAATACTATTGAAGCTTTAAAAAAGGCAATACCAAGTTTAAAGGAAAAGGGATACAAGTTTGTTTTACCAGAATAAAAAATAAGGAGAAAATATGGAAGGATTACAGAATAAAAAAAGTCAGCTATTAGGTATAGGATTTATACTTATATTAATGATAGCCTCTATAATGTATGTCTTAAAAGATGAGTCTATAAATAGTGTTATGGCAGCAATACATTCTGTTAAGGCAGGCTATATATTAATTGCCATAGCCTTGATGTTGGGATATATAATTTGTGAAGGAATAAATATCTGGATAACAATGAGGGCTTTGAACAAAAAAACTAGTATAAAAGATTGTATTGAGTATGGTTTTGTAGGATTTTACTTTAGTTCAATCACACCCTCATCTTCTGGAGGTCAACCAGCTCAGGTATATTTTATGAATAGAAAAGGAATATCTATCACTTCCTCATCTTTAGGCTTGATGATATTACTTTTTGCCCATCAATTAGTTGTTATGCTATATGGTTTAATAGCACTTTTTATTAAACCTGAATTTATGGTTTCGCACAAGGCAGGTTTTCACTTGCTTTTAGCATATGGATTAATATCAAATGCAATAATTTTATTTGGTATATTGTTTTTAATATTTTCACCAAAAGTAGTCTTTAAAATATTAAATACAATGGGAAAACTTCTTTATAAGATTAGAATCATAAAAAATAAAGATAAGTTAAGAGAAAAGATTTCTCAGTCTTTAGAGGAGTACGAGCGTGGTGCTATATATATGAAAGAAAATCCAAAGATATTACTTTATGTGATATTAGTGACTATATTACAAATAACTATGTTGTTTGCTATACCTTATGTAATATATTTAGGTTTTGGACTTAGAAAATTTTCTATGATGGATTTAATATTGACTCAGGCAATCTTAAATATTGCAGTTTCATCACTTCCTCTTCCAGGAGCGGTAGGAGCAAGCGAATCAGTTTTTGTAGATATGTTTAGAAATTTCTTTGGAAGTTTAGTAGTTCCAGGTATGCTTTTAACCAGAATTGCAAACTTCTACATTGTTTTGATAATAAGTGGAATAGTGTCCTTAATTTCTTATATTAGAAAGTAGATAGAAGTATATTTTTAAAAGTGAGCTTCTAATATGACAAGAGTTATTCTATATTAAAAAACAAACAGAAAGCAACTTAAAAATATAATAAAAGATAAAAAAAGAGTGTATTAATATATAAATTAAAGTATTATAAATTTAATAATCTAAAAACTTGATAAGCTATTGTAAGAACCAAGCAATATTAGTATAATATTGCTTGGAACTAAGTAGCGATATTTTATCTATTTAAAAATTGGCAAGCTTCATCACTAAGAAAGTGTGGGAGCTATTTTTATATGTATGGCAAGCCTAATATAGAGAATCTTTTTAACAAAATGATAGATAAATATAGATGAAATTTATATATTAAGAGCTTTAGTTATTTATAAAACATATAAGATATCTATTAATATTATAAATATTGATTAGTTATGTTATAATAAATTGTGTATAAAAATATTATGAATAAGAAAAAAACGAGCTATTATAAGTAAATTTGAGTATATTTGTATATTATAAAATTTTAAAACATAAAAACAAAAAAATATAAAAGTGTTGATAAGTAATAAAAAAAAGTTGAGTTCATAAAAAAGTTTGTTTAAATGATAATTAACGAAAATTTTAGTAGAAGGAGAGTGATTAAATGGCGTTGGAAAATAAAATTAGTCAAACCTTAGCACAAAAAATGACAATTTCAAATAACTTGGTTCAATCGCTAAAGGTGCTGAATATGGGACGTCATGAATTGGAAGAGGCTGTAGAGTTGGAATCTGAGTCGAATCCTCTACTGGATGTAAGTATAGACAAAAATGAGGTAGACTGGGAAAAGTACTTTAAAGATGAAAGAGGATCTTTTAGATTTGACAAAAATGAAGTTGCCTACAATGCAGACGATGAGTTTGATTTTGAAAATATGACGATGAGTGTAGATACTCTCTATGACAGTTTATATGCTCAAATTAGTATGATGAAAGTATCTTTCTATCAAAAAAATATTTGTAAATATCTTATTGATAGCTTGGATAGAGATGGTTATCTTAGAGAAGACGAAGAAATAATAAAAAAGAAACTTCATATTAGCAGTGATTTTTTTAGGGAGTGTTTAGAAATAATACAGTCCCTAGAGCCTGCAGGGATAGCTGCTAGAAATCTCCAAGAATGTATAATACTTCAGATGAGAAGAAATGGAATATATAGTGAAACTTTTGAAGAGATGATAACAAAAGATTTGAATCTAATTGCAAATATGAATATACAGCAGCTTTCATCTAGATATAGATTGAAAAAAGATGAGGTAATTGAATTTATTAAATATATTAAGAGTTTGGATCCTAAGCCTACTGGAGATTATTATGACGAGACTACAGTATATGTATATCCTGATGTTATAGTAAAAAAGATTGATGGGAAGTCAGTTGCAGTGGCTTATAATGAAAAGAGAATGAGCTTGAGTGTCAATCCTTATTACAAAGATTTATTAATGAATACTGATGATAAGGAAGCAAAGCAGTATATAAAAGAAAAACTTAATTCAGCAAAAAAAATGATGAATGATGTTTCTGAGAGAAATACAACTGTAGTAAATATTGCTAATATGATAATAGATGCCCAGAGAGGATTTTTTGATAATGATGAAGATCTAAAACCTCTTATGATGACAGAAATAGCAGAAATATTAGATTGTCATGTCTCTACAATAAGTAGAGGAGTAAGTGACAAGTATATGATTACAGAAAAGGGAATGTTTGAATTAAAATATTTCTTTACAAATGCATATGTTAAAGAAGATGGTAATACAGTATCTTCAAATTCAATAAAGGACAAAATAAAGCATATAATTGATAATGAAGATAAAAAGAAACCACTTAGTGATAAAAAGATAGAAGACTTACTTAAAGAAAAAGGCGTCGATATAGCTAGAAGAACAGTTGCAAAGTATAGAGAGGAACTAGGATATTTAGGATCTTCAAAAAGAAAAGAGCTTTAAAACTTTTAAAAAATACAAGAATTATAAAAAAACAAAAAATATTTCATTTAATAGCAAGTATATGACAAATATACTTGCTATTTTTTTATTAAAAGTGTATTATTTACATATAGGGACTTATAGCGACCCTGTATTTGATTAAAAAACACAAAAAATATAAAAATGGTGAAATGATTGAAATAACGGGTATATATATGATATATGGGATAGATTTAACTTTCATTTAACAAAAAAATGAAAAAAATTCAAAAAAGGTATTGAACTTTTTGTCCCACAAGTATATAATCATAGATGTGGGACAGATAATGAATATCTGGGACACATAACAACCCGTATTTTTTAGAAAAGAGGGCGAGAATGAATAGTTTGATAGAGGTTCAGAAAAAAATTATTCCTCAAGCGATAGAGTTGATGGAAAAAAGATATGCAATACTAAGGCAAATATCAATTAGTCAACCTATTGGAAGAAGAATGTTATCTAATATACTTGATTTGAGTGAGAGAACTACAAGAACAGAAATTGACTTTCTAAAAGAGAAGAAGCTTATAGATATAGCAGTATCTGGTATGACTATCACAGATGAAGGAAAAGAAATATTAGAAAAGTTGGATTCAGTGATGGGAGAAATCATGGGAATATCTGACTTGGAGATTAAGTTGAGGGACAAATTAGGAATAAATTATGTGGTAATATCCAAAAAAGTAAATGAATCAAAGGATATGATTACAGATGGAGTTGCAAAATCAGCAGCAAAGTATATTTTAAAAAATCTAAACCCTCACGACAAGATAGCTATAGCGGGTGGTACTACAATGAGACAAGTTGCATATAATCTTAAAAGTGATAAAGCTTATGAAGTAGATTATAGTAATTTAATAGTAATGCCTACTAGAGGAAGCGTTGGATCCGATATAGAAATTCAGGCCAATAGTATAGCAGCATCATTTGCAAAAAACTTAGGTGCACAAGTAGAATTTTTATACGTACCAGATGAACTAGATGGAAGTGCCAGAGAAACACTGATGTCTATACCAGATGTGAAAAGAACTCTTGATCATTTAAGAGTATCGGACAAGGTGATATTTAGTATAGGTAGAGCAGATGTTATGGCAAAAAGAAGAGGAATGTCTTATGAAGATATTGAAAAGCTTAAAGCAAAAGGTGCAATAGGAGAGGCCTTTGGATACTATTTTGATAAAAATGGTGAAATTGTAATGAAGCTAAATACAGTAGGAATTGATATAGACATGTATAAAAATGCAAAAGACTCTATAGTAGTATTTGCAGGTAGTGATAAGGTTGATTCTTTCTTAGCACTTTATAAACTCAACAAAAATCTAACTTTGATAACAGATGAGGATAGTGCAAAAGAAATATTAAATAAATTATCAGAAGAAACAATATAAGAAAGCAAACAATATTTTAAATTTTAAATAAAACAAATTTTTGGAGGTATTAGATATGGTAAAGGTAGCAATCAATGGATTTGGTAGAATAGGTAGATTAGCATTAAGAAAGATGATAGAACAAAGTGATAAGTTTGAAGTTGTTGCAATAAACGACTTAACAGATGCACATACACTAGCACATTTATTTAAGTATGATACAGCACAGGGTAGATTCGATGGTGAAATAACTGTTGAAGAAGGTGCTTTTATAGTAAACGGTAAGGAAATAAAGGTTATATCAGAAAGAAATCCTGAAAATCTTCCATGGGGAGAATTAGATATTGATATAGTACTAGAATGTACAGGTCTATTTGCTTCAAAGGAAAAGGCTGAAGCACATATAAAGGCAGGTTCAAAGAAGGTTCTTATATCTGCACCAGCTACAGGAGATCTTAAGACTATAGTATACAATGTAAACTCTGATATAATAGATGGAAGTGAAACAGTAGTTTCAGGTGCATCTTGTACTACAAACTGTCTAGCTCCAATGGTTAAGGTATTAAATGATAAGTTTGGTATAGCTGAAGGTCTTATGACTACTATCCACGCTTACACAAATGACCAGAATACTCTAGATGGCCCACACAAGAAGGGTGATTTAAGAAGAGCTAGAGCAGCTGCAGAAAATATAGTTCCTAACACAACAGGTGCTGCAAAGGCAATAGGCCTTGTAATACCAGAATTAGCAGGTAAGCTTGACGGTGCTGCACAGAGAGTTCCAGTTCCAACAGGTTCAATAACTGAATTGGTTTGTGTACTAGATAAGAACACTTCAGTAGAAGAAATCAATGCTTTAATGAAGGAAGCTTCAAATGAATCTTTCGGATATACTGAAGAGCAGTTAGTATCAAGTGATATAGTAGGTATTAGCTATGGTTCATTATTCGATGCAACAC
This sequence comes from Peptostreptococcus russellii, assembly GCF_003012055.1. Taxonomy (GTDB): domain Bacteria; phylum Bacillota; class Clostridia; order Peptostreptococcales; family Peptostreptococcaceae; genus Peptostreptococcus; species Peptostreptococcus russellii. The sequence continues at coordinate 55,128 of NZ_JYGE01000002.1, forward strand.
TAACAAAGGTACTAGAAGTAGGTGGAAAGCAGTTAGTTAAGACTGTTGCTTGGTATGACAATGAAATGTCTTATACTTCTCAGTTAATAAGAACATTAGGATTATTAGGAAGCTTAGCTAAGTAATAATAAGCAAAATTAAAATTAATCTGGACTAAAGTTTATATTTAAATATATAAGCCTTGATAAAATCCAGTAATTAAAAGTCCGAGAATATAGATTTCTATTGCCTCGGACTTTTTTTAAAAGATTAATTAAAAATTATTTTTTAAACATAACTTATTTTATAAATGATATTTTTATATGTGCTATGCTAATATCGTAAAAATATGATATAATTACTCATATATGCGCTTTAGTATATCTAATGAGGCTTTTGGAAGCTTTTTAAAAATATATAGTATGTAATATAGTAGATAATATAATAAATAATATGTTTAACATAATGTGAAGGAGATTTTTTATGACAATGCTTAACAAAAAAACTATTGAAGATATTAATGTGAAAGGTAAAAAATGCTTAGTAAGATGTGATTTTAATGTGCCACTAAAGGACGGAGAAATAACAGACGAAAATAGATTAGTAGGTGCAATGCCAACAATTAAGTACTTGGTAGAAAATGGGGCAAAAGTTATTCTTTGCTCACACCTTGGAAAGCCAAAGGGAGAAGCTAAGCCTGAACTTACTCTTGCTCCAGTAGCCAAGAGACTATCTGAAATGCTTGATAAAGATGTAGTCTTTGCGGCTGATGATAATGTTGTAGGAGAAAATGCTAAAAAGGCTGTTTCAGAAATGAAAGATGGCGATATAGTACTTCTAGAAAACACTAGATATAGAATAGAAGAAACTAAGAATGAAGAAAACTTCTCAAAAGAACTTGCTTCATTGGCAGATGTATTTGTAAATGACGCATTTGGTACAGCACATAGAGCTCACTGCTCAACTGTAGGTGCTGGAGAATTTTTAGATGAAAGAGTTTGTGGATATTTAATTCAAAAGGAAATAGATTTCTTAGGATCAGCTGTTGAAAATCCAAAGAGACCTTTCTTGGCAATATTAGGTGGTGCAAAGGTTAGCAGCAAGCTTGGAGTTATCAACAACCTTCTTGAAAAGGTGGATACTTTGATAATAGGTGGAGGTATGGCATATACATTCATCAAGGCACTAGGTCATGAAATAGGAACTTCTTTATTAGAAGAAGATAAAATAGATTATGCAAAGGAAATGATGGCAAAAGCTGAAGAAAAGGGTGTAAAGCTATTATTACCAGTAGATGTAGTATATGCAGATAAGTATGCTGAAGATGCTACAGCTCATATATCTGAAGGAAGAGATATACCAGCAGATTGTATGGGATTAGATATAGGACCAAAGACAAGAGAAATATTTGCAGAAGCAATAAAATCATCAAAGACAATAGTTTGGAATGGACCTATGGGAGTATTTGAATTTGAAAACTTTGCAAAGGGAACAAAGGCTATAGCAGAAGCTATGGCAAGTACTGATGCGACTACTATAATAGGTGGAGGAGACTCTGCAGCAGCTGTAAATCAGATGGGATTCGGTGATAAGATGAGCCATATATCAACAGGTGGTGGAGCTTCACTAGAATTTTTAGAAGGAAAAGAACTTCCTGGAATAGCAGCACTTGACAATAAATAATAAAAAATAAGAATTAGTATATAGATGAAGGAGACTTGATATGAGAACAGCAATAATAGCAGGAAACTGGAAAATGAATAAAACTATAAAGGAAGGTCTTGAATTTATAGAAGGAATCAAGGGTAAAACAGAAGGTAATGCAGAAGTTTTGATATGTGCACCTTTTACTTTACTAAAAGATTTAAAGGAAGCTACAAAGGGTACTAATATAAAGATAGGAGCTCAGAATATGCACTATGAAAATTCAGGAGCTTTTACAGGTGAAGTAGCAGCAGCAAACCTTGTTGAGTTAGAAATGGACTATGTAATTATAGGACATTCAGAAAGAAGACAGTATTTCAATGAAACTGATGAAAGCTGTAACAAGAAGGTTTTAAAGGCTATAGAAGTAGGAATAAACCCAATACTTTGCTGTGGTGAGACTCTTGAAGAAAGAGAAGCAAATAAGACTATAGAAAAGGTAAAGGGACAAATAGAAAAGGGTCTAGCAAATGTAGACTCAAAAGATATAGAAAAAGTAGTAATTGCTTATGAACCAATATGGGCAATAGGAACAGGTAAGACTGCTACAGCTGAACAGGCAAATGAAGTTATTTCTGAAATAAGAAATGTTGTAAGAGCTATGTTTGGTGATTTAGCAGATAAGGTTAGAATTCAGTATGGTGGAAGTGTAAAGCCTGCAAATGTAGCTGAAATAATGGGACAGTCTGATATAGATGGAGCATTAGTAGGTGGAGCATCATTGAAGGCAGAAGATTTCTTAGGATTATTAAAGTTTTAAATTAAGTTGTAAAGGAAGATTATTATGAAAAAACCAGTAGTTTTAACAATAATGGATGGTTTTGGATATACAGCAGAAACAGAAGGTAATGCAATAGCACTTGCTGGAACACCTAATTTGGATGCTTTGTGTAAAGAGTATCCACACACGCTAATAAATGCAAGTGGATTAGACGTTGGTTTGCCAGACGGTCAGATGGGAAACTCTGAAGTAGGTCATACCAACATAGGTGCTGGTAGGGTTGTATATCAAGAGCTAACAAAGATATCAAAAGCAATAGTAGATGGAGATTTCTTTACAAATTCAGTGTTATTATCAGCAATGGAAAATGCAAAGGATAAAAATCTTCATATATTAGGACTTTTATCAGATGGTGGTGTCCATTCACATATAGATCATCTGAAGGCTGTATTAGATATGGCAAAGAAGAATAATGTTTCTAATGTATATGTACATGCATTTATGGATGGTAGAGATACAGATCCTCAAAGTGGGAAGACTTACATAGAAGAACTTCAGGCATATATGGATCAGATAGGGTTAGGTAAATTTGCCAGTGTATCTGGAAGATATTATGCAATGGATAGAGATAAGAGATGGGATAGAGTTGAAAAGGCCTATGAAGCAATAGCAGATGGCAAGGGGAACTATTCAACATCGGCACTTCAGTGTATAAATGATTCTTATGCAGAAGGTGTAAATGACGAATTTGTAGTACCTACAGTTATTACAGAAGATGAAAAGCCAGTAGCAAAGCTTGAAGAAAATGATTCAGTAATATTTTTTAACTTTAGACCAGATAGAGCAAGAGAAATCACTAGAGCAATAACAGATAGAAAGTTTGATGGTTTTAAGAGAAATTTAATTACTACTAAGTTTGTTTGTATGACTACATATGATGCAACTATGGAAGATGTAAGTGTTGCTTTTGGACCAGAGAGCATAGTAAATACTCTAGGAGAGTATCTATCTGAAAATAATAAAAATCAGCTAAGAGCTGCAGAAACAGAGAAGTATGCTCATGTTACTTTCTTCTTCAATGGAGGTAAGGAAGAGCCATACAAGGGAGAAGATAGGATATTAATTCCTTCTCCAAAGGTAGCTACGTATGATATGCAACCAGAAATGTCTGCATACGAACTTCTTGAAAAGCTACTAGCAGCACTTGATGAAGATAAGTATGACTTTATAGCAGTGAACTTTGCAAACCCTGATATGGTAGGTCATACAGGTGATATAGCTGCAACAGAAAAAGCAATAAAGACAGTGGATGAATGTGTAGGAAAATTATTTGAGAAAGTTCTTAGCTTGGGAGGCAGCGGTATAATAACAGCTGATCACGGTAATGCAGAACTTATGATAGATAGATTAACAAAAAGACCTATAACATCACATTCTACTAATCCTGTTCCATTTATAGTAGTTGGTGAAGAGTTTAAAAATCATAAACTACTAACAGATGGTAGATTATCTGATATTGCTCCAACAGTTTTATCTATGATGAATTTAGATAAGCCTGAGGAAATGACAGGTCACAGTTTAATAAAATAATCTGTGAATTATAAAGCTAATAATATTTTAATATATAAATTAGAATTAATCATATAAAAAATAATATGGATAGCTAGGAATCAAATAAACTTTATAAAAAATATAAAAATAAAAATAATTTTATTACTTTTACAAATTTACCCATCATTTATTTGTATAAAATAAATTTGATATAAAGTTTTTAGATTTACAGCAATCGTATTTAAGAGATTTAAATAATATGTATTTGAGTGAGAGGAGAGACTATATGTCAGCTATTGAATTAGTATATGCAAGAGAAGTGTTAGATTCAAGAGGTAACCCAACAGTAGAGGTGGAGGTTATACTTGAAAGTGGAGCTCAGGCGACTGCAATAGTACCATCAGGAGCTTCTACAGGTCAGTTTGAGGCTGTAGAATTAAGAGATGGAGATAAGGGCAGATATTTAGGAAAGGGTGTTTTAAATGCAGTAAGCAATGTAAATGAAATCATTGCTCCTGAAGTAGAAGGAACAGATGCTTTTGACCAACCTGGACTAGATGCTCTACTTTGTGAAATAGACGGAACTCCAAATAAGGGCAAGCTAGGTGCTAATGCTATATTAGGTGTATCTTTAGCAGTGGCTAGAGCTGCAGCAGATGAGATAGGACTACCACTATTCCAGTACTTAGGAGGAGTAAATGCAAAGCAGTTACCAGTTCCTATGATGAATATATTAAACGGTGGAGAGCATGCGGATAATAATGTAGATGTTCAGGAATTCATGATACTTCCAGTTGGTGCAAGTTGTTTTGCAGAAGCTTTAAGAATGGGAGCTGAAGTATTCCATTCATTAAAGAAGGTTCTTGCAGAAAGAGGACTTGCTTGTGGTGTAGGTGATGAAGGTGGATTCGCTCCAAACCTTGATTCAAATAGAGAAGCACTAGAATTAATAGTTGAAGCTATTAAGGGTGCTGGACTAGAGCCAGGTAAGGATATTATGTTAGGTATGGACGTTGCTGCTTCAGAAATGTACAATAAGGAAACTTCAAAGTACGAATTAAAGGGAGAAGGCAAGGTTTTATCATCAACTGAAATGATAGACTTATTCGAAGGTTGGGTAAATGAATTCCCAATTATAACAATAGAAGATGGTCTTGATGAAGAAGATTGGGATGGCTGGAAGGCACTTACTGAAAGACTTGGTAAGAAGATTCAGCTAGTTGGTGACGATTTATTCGTTACAAACACAGAAAGACTAGAAAGAGGTATAGAAGGTGGAGTAGCTAACTCAATACTAATAAAGGTAAATCAGATTGGTACTCTTACAGAAACTCTAGATGCTATAGAAATGGCAAAAAGAGCGGGCTATACTGCAGTTATATCTCACAGATCTGGTGAAACAGAAGATACTACTATTGCTGACATAGCAGTTGCAGTAAATGCTGGACAGATAAAGACAGGTGCTCCTTCAAGAACTGATAGAGTAGCTAAGTACAACCAGTTACTAAGAATAGAAGAAATGATAGGTGAAAGTTCAAGATATGAACAGATAAATTCATTCTATAATTTAGATAAGTAATATATAATAAAATATATAAATAAAAACAGACCCTTAAAAATTTTAAGGGTCTGTTTTAGTGTATAAAAGTTTAGCACATAAAGATTTAGTACATAAAAACTATTAGATAAAGTCTAGCGGACAAAATCTAGTATATAAGGAACTAGTATGTAAAAGTTATAACTTTATATATCTATATCCTAGCCTTATTAAAATTAAATCTAAAATTAGAAGTGAGAAAGTATAATTATTGAGAATTTATAGAAAATTACCACAAATAGTGCTATGATTAAATTATAAATATAGCTTGAAGAAAAGACTTAACAGGAGGTAGCTTATGAATAATAAATTTAAAAATCCTTATTCTAGGAATGGAAAGACTATTTTATTTACCACTCAGGACAAAAAATCTTGGGATATACTAAATGAAACTGGAAGATTTATAAATAAAAAACAATATATAAGGAATCATTTTGAAGATATATCAGAACACTTTATTAAAAGCTATGATTGGTTTGTTAAAGAGACCTCTAAGCGAACACAAAAGCCTAGTGATGTCGAATATCAGATATGGTGTTCAGTAAGTGCTAGAAACTGTATGAGACCATCTGAAGGGGAAATTTGTTATATAATCGAGGTTCCAGATGATGAGATTATGTATTTCAGCGGAATGAAGTGGGATTATGTATTAAATCTTCATTACGTTCCAATAAATGATGAAGATTTAGCATCTTATCAAAAAGAAATAAAAGAAAAGGGTTTTAATAACTCCTATGAATTTATAGAAGGAAGATATTCTAGAATGTTTCCTAAGGAGGTAGAAAAAATAAAAGCTAGTTGGCCTAGAATTTTTGACATAGATGAGTGGAATATATTTGATGTTCAGGCAAACATTTGGCAAATAAAAAAAGAATGGATTAAATCTATTGTCGAAGTTGGTGATAGGATAGCAGATGAATATATACTGGATTAAAAATAGCTATGTATAGCTAGTGAGCTTATTGTATTTTAGATAATTTTGTGTTATAATTATGTTTGAATTTTTATGAGAAAGTAATTGTAACGAGGAGGATATTATGTTAGGAAATGTATTGATGGCTATTCAGGTAGCTTTGAGTATAATAATGATTATAGTAGTATTGCCACAAGAGAGCAAACAAACTCAAACACAGGTATTTATAGAGGATTCATCTTCACAGGCATACTTTAAGCCAAAGGGTAAAGAAGCATTCTTGAATAGAATGACTAAGATAGTGTCTGTTCTGTTTTTTATAAATGCAATAGCCTTGGTAATCGTAATGAAATAATAATGCTAAACATCCTTGCAATCTCTTGATTGTTTGGGTGTTTTTTTATATATTTATACTTTTGAAATTTTAAAATATAAATAGAGCTTTATAAACAGGTTAAGAAAAGAAAGAAAAGTTGTAAATACTAAAAATAGTAGGTATAATTTAATTATATGGAAGAGGAGGTAAGATATGTTACCGAATGATATTAAAGAAAATATATTGGGGCTGATCAATGAAGAGGCTTATAAGCCAAGTAAAAAGGATGAATTAGCCAATATATTTGTTGAAGAAGAAAATGATAGGGAAGAATTTTTCTCTATTTTAGATGAGCTAGCAGAAAATGGAGATATATTTATAAATAAAAGAGGAAAAGTAGGAACTCTAGAAGACTATGAGATGAAGAGGGGAAAGTTCCGTTCTACAAAAAGAGCCTTTGGATTTGTTGAATCTGAAGGGGAAGAAAAAGATGTATTTATTCCTGAAGAGGATAGAAATGGAGCTTTTGAGGGAGATATAGTAATAGCTAAATTGACTAAAGAAGCTACTGAAACGAAAAGACCTGAGGGAGTAATAGTAAAAATATTAAAAAGAGAAAACAAGACTGTTGTTGGATTATTCCAAAAGAGCAAGGCATTTGGATTTGTGCTGCCTGACAATAAAAAATTTGACCAAGATATTTTTATACCAAAGAGTGCTATAAATGGAGCTAAAAACAATGATAAAGTAGTGTGTGAGATTGAAGTATGGCCAAAGGATGGTAAGAAACCAGAAGGAAAAATAATAGAAGTAATAGGTCAATCTGGAGAAAGATATGTAGAGATTGACTCTATAGTTAGAGCACATGGATTAAAAGAAGAATTTCCAAAAAAAGTATTTAATCAAACATCAAAAATACCTGATCATATTTTAGATGAAGAAAAAAAGGGAAGACTAGATCTTACAGAAGAAATCACATACACAATAGATGGAGATGATTCAAAGGATTTTGATGATGCTATTGGAGTAGAGTTATTAGACAATGGAAATTATAGATTGGGAGTCCATATAGCAGATGTAACTCATTATGTAACAGAGCATTCTCCCCTAGATAGAGAAGCACTAGATAGAGCAACATCAGTATATCTTGTGGACAAAGTAATACCTATGCTTCCAAGGGAGTTATCGAATGGTATATGTTCCTTAAATCCGAATGTAGAGAGACTGACGGTGTCTTGTATAATGGATGTGAACCCTAAAAATGGAAGTGTGGAAAGTCATGTAATAAAAAAATCTGTTATAAAATCAAAAGCCAGAATGACATATACTGAAATAAGTAATCTTTTGGAAAATGATGATCCAGAAATGATAGAAAAGTATTCTGATTTTATAGATAATCTTAAAAATGCAGAGAAATTAGCAGAAATACTCAGAGAAAGAAGAGAAAAAAGAGGAGCAATTGATTTTGATTTCCCAGAATCTAAAATTGTGCTAGATTCAAAAGGATATCCTTGCAAAATCGAAGAATATGAAAGAAGAACTTCAAATAAAATGATAGAAGAGTTTATGCTATTAGCAAATGAAACGATAGCAGAACATTTTTATAATTTAAAATTACCGTTTGTTTACAGAGTTCATGAGGATCCATCAGAAGAGAAACTTATGAGGCTAAAAAACTTTATTAGTGAATATGGATACAAAATGCCAAATAGCAAGGGTAATGTAAAACCAAAGGATCTCCAAACAGTATTGGAAAGTATAGAAGATAGGGAAGCCAAACAAGCAATCGGTATGATTATGTTAAGAACTTTAAAGCAAGCAAGATATTCCCCAGAATGTCTAGGACACTTTGGTTTAGCGGCACGATATTACTCTCATTTTACTTCACCTATTAGAAGGTACCCAGATCTTCAGATACATAGAATAATAAAGGAAAGTATAGATGGAAAACTGTCAAGCAAGAGAATAAAGCATTTTTCTGAGATATTAGAAGGGGTGTGCAATCAATCGTCTACTCAGGAGAGAGAAGCAGAATTAGCTGAAAGAGATGTTGATGATTATTACAAGGCAGTATTTATGAGTGATTATATAGATGAAGAGTTTGAAGGACATATATCTGGAGTTACATCGTTTGGAGTATTCATAGAGCTCCCTAATGGCGTAGAAGGTTTAATTAGACTTCAAGATTTGCCTGATTACTTTACTTATCATGAAAATTCAATGATACTTGTAGGTGAGCATACTAAGGCTGTACTAAAGCTTGGACAGAAATTGACAATTAGAGTTTCAAATGTTGATATTCCAACAAGAGAGATAGATTTTGAATTAGTTACAGATATATTCAATAAACATTAAAGTATTAGTCAAATATGATTAGTATAAAATATAAAATAAAATTTGAATATAAAATGTGAATGTAAATATCACATAAATCCGATACTAGACAAGTTTATAATAAGCATGTCTAGTATGGTTGTTTTACTTGAAGTATCAACTGTTATAAAGAAAGAATCGAATAAATGAAGGAGTTTTGTGATGGAAAGAAAGAAAATAGATAAAATATTAATTTATCTTTATTATACATTAGGCTTTGTAGCATTAGCAGGAATTATAATAACTATTTTTTATATGAACAATAAAAGTTTAGTATATAATTCAGATGCATTAGTGCAGCATTATCCAACTCAATTTTATTTGAGTGATTTTTTCGCAAACATATTTAAGGGAGTGAAAAAATTCAATTTTAATCTTGGATTGGGACAGGATGTTATGGCTACATATCATTATTATGGTTTAACAGATCCTCTAAATATATTGTTGGGAATATTTAATTACTTAAATCCAAACACATTATATTGTCTTTCTTTATGGCTTAGGTTATATTTAGCAGGAATTGCTTTTGTGTATATGTGTGTTCATTTTCAAAAAAACAATAAAGTAATAGCACTAGCTGCATTGATTTATACATTTTCAAATTATTCACTATCAGGTGGACTTATGCATCCGTATTTTACAAATGCGATGATTTTGATGCCTTTAATGATAGTAGGTGTTGATAAGATGATAAATTATAATAAGGTAACTTTTTTTATAATTGTTTCTAGTTTATCAATTCTTATGAATGTATATTTTTCATATATAATTGCAGTATTTGCCTTTATATATGCTTTGATTAGTATTTTGTTTGAATTTAAAAAAAATGGACTGGCCAAAACAATGATATTATTTGGAAGAGGTATTATTAGTTACCTAATTTCAGTATTTATAGCAGGATTTGTATTGCTTCCTGTTGCATATAGCTTTTTAAATAGCTATAGAACTCAATCTTTGGCATATGAGATACCTTTTCTTGTCAATGGCTACGATCTGATACATTACTTTATGGATATGTTTAAAAATCCAGATGCATCAACTTTTATAGTTTTAGGGATTTCTATAGCGACACTGTTTGCTATTATTAGTCTATTTTCGAATAAGGGAAGTAAAAAAGTGAAGATAATGCTTGTTCTTTTACTTTTATTGATTGCAGTTCCAAAGCTTCAAAGTGCAGTTACAGGATTTTCATATGACAATTATAGATGGTATTTTGTTTTAGAATTAATGTTTGCTTATATATTTGTAGATCAATTTGAAAATCTTATGAATATGGATAGTTTTAGAAAAAATATTATAAGAATAATAATTTTAGCATATCTTTTGATGTATGTATATGTTGAGATAAACACAGCAAATGCTAGATCTATAGAGTTAACAGATGAAAGATTTTTATTAAATATATTGCCAGTAGTGATAGCTTTAATATTAATGTTTATCTTATCTAGAAAAAATAAGAAGTTTAAAAGAAGAGCATTTATTGCAACAACATTCATATTTTTGGGAGTAAATATGGGTATTTATGGGCATAATACTATAAAACAAGATGTCTTGATGGATGTTAGTGAAATGAATAAAATGATATCTAATGACAGCTTAGAGGCGGTATCCAAAAACACAAAAGGAACTTTGGAAAGAGTTGATAATTCGGATCCTAGAAGTATGAATTTTTCTGATATATATGGATATCCATCTTCTTCGGTTTATTATAGTATAGAAAATCAAAATCTATCAAAGTTTAATATGGTATATAGAAATGCAAAGGCATCTCCAATTACTAGGATGCATAACTTTGACAGCAGGGCTATATTAGATGATATAATGTCTGTAAAGTATTATATAAAAGGTAATGATAATAGAGTTCCATATGGATTTGAGAACATAGGTCATAAAGATATTTATATAAATAAAAATTATATTCCTTTTGCTTTTACTTATGAAAACTATATAAAACCTTATGAAGTAGCTTCACTTAGCACTTTAGATATGCAAGAGGCTATGATGAATGCCTGTTTAATAGAGGACAATATTGGAGATGTTAAACACTTAAACTCGGGTGTATTAAGTGATATTAAGCTCAAAAAAACAGAAGTGAATGTAAAGACTGAGACCAGTGGAAAGGTAACAGCAGGTTCAGGTTATAATATAAAATTAGAATATGAAGCAGAGCATGATGGAGAGCTTTATGTTAAGTTGCCTGATGTAGATTCTATAAAGGGCGTTGAGAGAATTTATTTGACAAGTGAAAATGGATACTCCACAATTGATTTAACAAAGCCAAGCTCAAAATGGTATACAGGTGAAAAGGATGTAATAATAAATGTTGGATTTGTAAAAAAAGGTAGAGGAAAGTTAACTTTGAATTTGCCTACAGATTCTGAATTTATAATGGAAGATATCTCTTTAGAGTTGAGAGATATGAGTATAGTAGATGAAAAGGCAAAAGAACTAGCTAAGGAACATCTTGAAGATCTTAAGTTGTTGGATAGTGGATTTACAGGAAATATTTCCAATGAAGGAAATAAGCTAATGTTTATATCTATTCCTTATGACAAGGGTTGGAGTGCAAAGGTTGATGGAGTAGATACTAAGATATATAAGGCAAATGTTGGATTTATGGCAGTAAAGTTAGAAGCGGGAGAACATACAGTAGAATTTAAATATAAGAGACCTTATCAGACAGCAGGATATATTTTTTCTATATTAGGAGTAATCTTTTTTATATTATATAAGATTAAAAGAATAAGTATAAAAGAAGAGGAAGAATATAGAGGAAAACATTCAAAGCCTGAAGGTTGGATAGAAGATGAAAAATAATATTTTAATTTTATTAAATCATTATATTAAATATAGATTGTACTACTGATTATTGTATTTTAAATAATCAGTAGTCGTCTTAATAATAGTTAAGGTATAAAGGGAAGGTGAAGATATGGCAGGAATAAAAGTATTAGCCACAAATAAAAAGGCAAGGCACGATTATTTTATAGATGAAGTCTATGAATGTGGTATAGAACTAAAAGGTACAGAAGTAAAATCTATTAGAAATGGAAGAATAAACTTAAAGGAAGGATATGCTTCAGTGGACAATGGAGAAGTATTTTTAAAGCAAGTGCATATCAGTCCTTATGAACAGGGAAATATTAATAATGTTGATCCTTTGAGAGTAAGAAAACTATTACTTCATAAATATGAAATTAAAAAGTTAATTGGAGCAACAACTATTAAAGGCTATTCTTTGGTTCCATTAAGAGTATATCTGAAAAATAGTAGAGTGAAGGTAGAAATAGGTTTGGCTAGAGGTAAAAAGCTTTATGATAAAAGACAGGACCTAGCTAAAAAGGATGCACAAAGAAGAATACAGAGGGAATTAAGTCCAAAGTATTGATTTTAGCATCGTTTTATAGTAAAATAGTATTATAAGATAGCCTTGGTATTGATGCGTTTAATACTGAAGGTTATATCCGGGGATGCACCGGTTTCGACGTGGGTTTTGAAGTTGGGGCTGCATGTCGTGTTACTCTGGGTCACGTAAAAACTGGGGAAATTTAAAACAAACGCAAACGAAGAAAATTTATTAGCTGCCTAGTGTAGCTTGTCCCTCTTAGTCTACCTGCCGATTAAGAGCTGACACCATTTATGCAGGGAATTGCTTTAGGGATGTCTTGACCTAGAGTTGATTAATTAAGACTGGACAAATTTGACACCTGTCACTCGGTATCAAAGGAGTCGAGAACATTAAAGAGCTGACTAAACATGTAGATGCAACGATGAATTGGCTTACGGACAGGGGTTCGACTCCCCTCATCTCCACCAAATTAAGGTGAAGCTTATGGAAATACTAAACAATGTTTGGTATTTCCTTTTTTATTATAAATAAATCTAATATTGAGAAATATCATATTTTAAGGGATAGAATTAGATTCTATTAGTAAATTGTATGATCTCAATAATGGAATTTTAGTGATATAAGTCTAAGAAGATAAGTACTCTATATATTCAATAATGATAGAAAGAAAACTATATAAAGAGTATAAAAATTGTATTTTATAAAAGGAGTGTATGCTTTTGCATACACTCCTTTTGAATATCCTCTTTGCAACTATAAGAATTTATAAGAAAAATTAAACTTTAAATGATTATTTTTCCTTGTCTACTTTATTAGTATTATTAGATTTTTTATCATTTTCTAGTATATCACTAGGAATTTTTAGTTTTTTAATATTGTCATAGTCAATTTTTGAAGTCATAGTAATTTTTACAGGGGGATTAGTTCCTCCTATATTATCTATGTAATAAGACAGTCTATTTTCCAAAGTAGTATCCACTTGATATTTAATTACTCTAGAAGTTCTCTGATCTATCCAATAGTATGATTTTGTACCCCTTCTAAGCATTTTTATGGTGTCTTCTATTTCTTTATTATTTTTAAAATAAGGATTAGAAGATAATTTTTCGACAATTGAATTAATATGCTCAAGTTTCCTCTTAGAAGATATTTTTATAGTTCTATTTCCATCTACAACTTCTTCCTTTATTACTTCATAATCAGAGATATTTCCTTGCAAGCTTAACAGTTCTAAAATATAAGGAACTTCACTATTTGATATCGAAATATCTCTTTGAACGCTAAAGTCCTCCTTGCTATTAACTTTATTATAAATATCAACTTTATCATTATGTACAATATAATAAATAGTGATATCTCCAAGACTACCGTTATTAGATATTTTTATGATTTTAGGTTTATTTTCAAGATTTATATCATGAATAGTTTGTCCATATACTTTATCATGATTTTTATATTCTTGATAAACATATGTAGAAATAGTTCTACTTTTATTCTTTAAATTCTCCTTACTATTTACAGAGATTGCTTTTTCTAAGAAGTTTTCCTGTTTGTTATTTTTAATATTCTGTCTATTACAAGATGTAAGAGTCAAACAGATAAGGCTCATGACTACTACCATTAATTTTTTCATGGTTTAGCACCTCCTCTTTATATATAATTTGATTATAACATATCACTATCAATAAGTGTTTACAAATGTTGTATAGCTATTTATAAGTTTCTTAAAAAAATATCAGCATAAAAAGTAAGAAAATATTTTATTTGATTAATAAATATATAAAGACAAAAATATTGTTTTAGGTAAATATTAAAAATTTACTTTGTTTAAGCCTTGAAATTAAGATAAAAAAATATATAAAAGAAAAGCTTCCGTTAGATATATTTAAATACAAGCTTGCTTGTATAAAAGAGCATTTTATAGTAAAATCATATTGTATATAAGTTGGAAAATGAGGATTTTATGGAAAAAATATTAAAATTATACAATAAATATAAAGAGTTAATAAATTATGTTATATTTGGGGGTCTGACAACTCTTGTTAACTTTATAGTATATTTTGCGTGTATAGATGTATTAGCTATACATTATCTACTTGCCAATATAATTGCTTGGTTTTTGTCAGTAGTGTTTGCCTATGTAACTAATAGGCTATTTGTATTTGAGAAGGTGAATTTTTCCCTACGCTCTATAGTCAGAGAGATAATACTCTTCTTTGGAGCTAGATTACTTTCAGGTGCAATAGAAACAGCATCCCTATTTGTGATGGTGAGCCTGATTGGGTTTAGTGAAAAAATATCAAAACTAGCAGTAGCTATCATTGTAGTTATATTGAATTATATCTTTAGCAAATTAATAGTATTTAGAAAGTATCAAAAGTAGATAATAAAAAGTCAATGAAAGCTTAAATTGAATTGATATAAGTTTAAGCTTGTAAGATTTTAAGTATTATTTAAATAGGAGAAGAAGTTCCTATGGTTATAAGTAAAAGCTGTATTAAAATAGTATTTATAGTAGTTTATGGGGGATAATAGATGTTTTTATCGATTATAGTTCCTTGTTTTAATGAGGAAGAGATGGTAGAACGGTTTTATGAGGAAGTATTAGAGCATATAGCAAAAAATAAAAATTTTAGCAAATATGAATTTATATTTATAGATGACGGCTCTAAAGATAAAACTCTATCAAAAATAAAGAAATTAAGAGAAAAAGATAAATCTGTAAGGTATGTTTCATTTTCTAGAAATTTTGGAAAAGAGGCAGGTATATATGCAGGTTTAAAATCTAGTAAGGGAGATTTAGTTGTTCTGATGGATGCAGACCTTCAACATCCTCCGAGTCTATTTGAAAAAATGAGTGACTTAATAGTAAATGAGGGTTATGATAGTGTAGGTGCTATTAGAGAAGATAGAAAAGGTGAAGGAAAGATAAAAAGTTTTTTGAGTAGACAATTTTATAAATTTATAAATAAAATATCAGATACTTATATTGAAGAAAATTCAACTGATTATAGAATGATGACAAGGGATTTTGTAAATTCAGTTTTGGAATTATCGGAATATAATAGATTTACAAAAGGTATATTTAGTTGGGTAGGATACAAGAATATAAAAATAAAGTATGAAAATGTTGAAAGAGAAAATGGTAGAAGTAAATGGAGTCTATTGAGTCTTTTTAAATATTCTTTAGAAGGTATTATATCATTTTCAACATTGCCTTTAATTTTTTCAAGTCTTCTTGGTATAATTTGTTTTTTGGTATCAATTATTATGCTATTGGTATTTTTAATTAAAGCAATGGTATTTGGAGATCCCGTCCAAGGATTTCCAACAATAATTTGTACTATATTTTTCTTAGGTGGTATACAGCTTTTGAGTATAGGAGTTTTGGGGCAATATTTGGCAAAGAGTTATTTAGAAGTAAAAAATAGACCTATATACATAGCCAAAGAAACATCTGAACATAGAAAATAAAATGCAATTATCAAGTTTTATTATTAATATTTAAAAATAAATTTAATGCTAATTAATAGAAAAATAAGAATTACTATAGAAAAAATTACTTAGCTATTATTTTATTAAGTAAAATAGTAGCGTATATATAAACAACAGGAGGAAGTATGACAGCTAAAAAGGATTTAAAAAAGAAAAAGTCCAAAAAAAAAGCAAATAAGGCAAGTTCTAGGGCAAAGAGAAACTTGGGAGCAGATAAAGTAGAAAAGCAAAAGCCAATTGCAGAGGTGGTATCAAAAGATAAAAATATAGCAATTATATCTTTAATTCAAACATCTCTAGTGATGGCTCTTTCAATTGCTATGATTTTGGCAAAACCAGGTAAGGGAATAGGACAGAAAATTATAGATCAAAACATTTTTCTTAGTGAAAATATTTTGACTAGAAATGTATTAATTGCATTTGAAATTATAATAGTTGTATTTGCAGTATTTTTTATATATAAGAGTTTAAAAAATGCAAAACTTAAGAAATTCTATTATACAGGAGTGGCACTATTAACAATAGCATTTGCCTATTGTGCAACTCAGAGTGTGGAAAAATTTACAGTTTACTCATATGGAGTAATAGTTTCATTAGTAGTAGCATTTCTTCAAATGTTTAAGTTACGTTTTATATCAAGGATTGAAGAAACTTACAAGGATGAAGAAGTATCAAATGCCTAAATTTTTATATTAGAGTTTAAGTAAAAAATAGAGTTTATATAAAAAGAATAATAAAAAATAAATAGGGTAAATTAAATAGTAGAGAAAATATAATTTTAGAAGGGGTGATTTAAATGGCAGTAGTAGAATTAACAATTTGTCCATTGGGAACAGGTACTAGCAGTGCTAGTAAATATGTAGCAGGGGCTCAGATAGTATTGAGTGAACAAGATAAGGTAAAGTATATGCTCAATCCTATGGGAACTGTAATGGAAGGTGATTTGGATGAGATATTTGCACTTATTAGAAAAATACAAGAAGATGTATTTGATAAGGGTGTGGATAGGGTTTATTCAATCATAAAAGTAGATGATAGACGTGATAAAGTAGCTAGTATGGAACAAAAGCTAGAGTCAGTTAAATCAAGATTAGAAAAATAAAATTATTTTTTAAATATCATTTTTAGAAGGGGCATTGGAATTTCAATGCTCCTTTTAAATATTCAGCAAAAAAATAATAATAGTGATATAATTTCTGTAAGAGTGTAAGAGTGTAAGAGTGTAAGAGTGTAAGAGTGTAAGAGTGTAAGAGTGTAAGAGTGTAAGAGTGTAGAAATATCTATAATAAATAATAATATAATTTTTCTAGATATAAAAAATAATTAGCAAATAAAGCAGGGAAAGAAACACTTATTAAATTAATTAATAAGTTATTCAAACTTTAAAAAATCTTAATAAATGTATTTGTTTTTTTTAAGTATTTTATGATATTATTAGAATCTAAATGTATAGTGGAGGTTGTTATGGAATTACATGACAGTATAGAAAATATAGTTTTAGAAAATCCTATTAGGATAGTGTTTAGCAATAAAAAAAATAAAAGTAATGAATATGAAAAAGTAAAAATTAATAAAAAAGAGTTAAAGGATAGAGAAATTTATCAGCTTGAAAAATTTACAAAGACACAAGTTTTCCATGAAAACATAGAAAAAGAAGAGCTTAAAGAAAGAATGATTTCTATTATGGATAGCTTTAAACAATTATCTGCAATATCAAAAGAATATAATTTTGATATTAGAATATCTAAAAAGGGAAAGGTGTTTTTCTCAAAACATGAACAAAAGAATAAGATAAATATTAACTCAGATCATAATAAAAAGAAAAATTATATACTTCAAGAAGGGATGATTATTCAGCCTTTAATAGATTTAGGTGTATTTAGCAAGGAAGGCAAGATAATCAATTCAAAGTATGATAAATTTAAGCAGATAAATAGATTTGTGGAAATAATTGACCATGAAGTAAAAAAATATAGAAAAAGATTACTCTAAAGAGAGTGGAAATGTTTTGCACATACTTGATTTTGGTTGTGGAAAGTCATATCTAACATTTATTATATATTATTATTTTACAGAAATAAAAAAGATGAATGTTAGAATTACGGGATTAGATCTTAAGAAAGATGTTATAAAAAACTGTAATCAAGTAGCAGAGAAATATAATTATAAAAATTTAAAATTTGAACTAGGAGATATAAACGGTTATAAGTATGAAAATAATGTGGATATGGTAATAACACTACATGCCTGTGATACGGCAACTGATTATGCTCTTTTTAATGCAATTAACTGGAATGCTAAGATGATATTTTCAGTTCCTTGTTGCCAACATGAAATTAACTCTACAATTAATCCAAATAAATTAGATATTTTGACTAAGTATGGTATTGTTCAGGAGAGAGTATCAGCACTATTTACTGATGCTATAAGAGCAAATTTACTAGAAGCTATGGGGTATAAAACACAGTTATTGGAGTTTATAGATATTGAAAATTCACCTAAAAATATACTTATAAGAGCTGTTAAGACAAATATAAGTAAAGACAAAAAGAGAAAAGCCATTGATGAAATAGAAAAAATGAGAGAAGAGTTTAAATTTGATCAAACTCTATACAATTTATTAAAAGATAGATTAGAAGTTTTATAAATAGAAAATTATAGAGTTGAATAATAAAGCTAGTCAAATTGTAACTTTTATCGGAAAAATAAGGTAAATGTAGAAAATATAATTATGATAAGTTACAAAAATTAAAAGAAATAAAAAAACAGTTTAAAATTATTACAATAAAGAAAAGAAAGATAAAAATTAATATTCACAAGAAAAATAGTGATATAATATATTATAAACTTAAAAAACAATATAGTATAATATGAGGTATGAATAATGAAAAAGTTAAAGTATATAATCTTACCTATTCTTATTGCTGCGGGCTTTACATTTGGTCTTAATCAGTATTTGAATAAAAAGAACATAGAAATGCTGCATACAAAAGATCTATATATGACATTGCACGATACAAAGAGTTTAGTGAAGGATAAAGGGGTTTTTGTCAATAATCACTTGATGAGGGATGGTGATATTATGATGCTTGGATCATCTGAGCTAAGTCATTCAACAAAACAACATCCTGATTACTACTTTAATACGGGAAGAACAAAAAACGGTGTGATTACGATTGGAAGAGCTTATACTCAGACATTGCAAGATGCAAGTATAGTGGGTAGTTTAGATAATAATATCTCAGAAAAAAAGGTGGTATTATTGCTTTCAATGCAGTGGTTTATGGATAAAGAAGGTGTATCGCCACATCACTTCCAGACTAGGTTTTCGCCAATACAATTTTACAGATTTTTAGATAATCCGAAAATATCAGATGATGTAAAACATAGATATGCAAAAAGAGTTAATGAATTATTGAAAAATCCTGGAGAGTATAGAGATGAAGCATTGTATGCAAAGATGTATATAGATAAATCATTTAAGGCTAATGTAATGAAAACAATGTTTAGTCCTTATTATTCAGTAAGAGAATCAATGGTTGCTATGAAGGACAAGGGGATTAGTTATAAAAAATTAGATTCTATGTATGATAAAGATGAGGTTAACTACAATATAAAGGGTAAGATTAATTGGGAAGAAGAAATGAAAAAGGCACAAAGTGATGCTGAAAAAAGAGTAGGTAAAAAAGCTGAAGTTTTGGGTGGAGATAGACTTTATATAGACAAGGGTTACTATAAACAGTATATACGTAATAAAGATGACTACTTTAAGAATGTATATAACTATGTAGACTTAAATAGTTCTAAAGAATTTGATGATTTATCAATATTTTTAGATACTTGTAAAGATCTAGGAATTAAACCTACAATTGTATTAATACCTGGTATGAATGAATTTTACGACTATACTGGTATAGATAAAAATGAAAGAACAGAGTTTTTTGATAAAGTTAGGAAAACAATAAATCCGTATGAACATAATCTAGTGGATTTAACAAAAAATGAAGTAAGAAGATATTATTTAAGAGATGTAATGCATCTTGGCACAGTTGGTTGGGTAGACCTATGTAGTCAGGTGTATGATATTTATGAGAGATAGGTGATTTAAATGGATAATAAAAAATATATTTATATGTCAGTATTAATAGTAATAGCTATAATAATGTGTATATTAGTGTTTACTTTTCTTCCATTTAAAGAACTTCCATTTATATATAATGAATTTTAGTCGGAGGTGAGAAGATGAAAAATATTATCAAAGGAGTAAAAAAATACTCTAAAACTGATAGGGTAGCTCTTATATGTGGAGAGGATATTCTAACGTACAAAGATTTAGACAAGTATTCAGACTTGATAGCAAATTATATCTTAGGAAAGTATGATGAAAAGATAGCTGTAGTAATCTATGCAAATAAAGAAAGATTGATACTGCCTTGTATGATCGGGGCTTTAAAATCAGGAAGAGCATATGTGCCTATGGATACAAGTTTTCCAGAACAAAGAGTAAGAGATATACTATCTTCTGTAAAACCGAATATATTATTTAATTTTTCTGATGAAGATTTCTTTTTCAATGAAGATGGAAGTATTAGGGATGAGTTTAAAGATATAGAAATAATAGATAGAAAAAGACTTGAAAATTTTATAGAAAGTAATTTAAATGGAGAATTATCAAGAGAAGTAGCTCAGGAAAAATGGGTGGATGGAGATGAAAATTCATATATTTTGTTCACATCAGGATCGACTGGTAAGCCAAAGGGAGTAGAGATAAGTACTTATAATCTGGATAGCTTTATCAATTGGATGAGCCCAATACTAGGGCTTGATGGTAGTGAAAAGATAGTGATGGATCAGCCAGCCTATTCATTTGATTTAAGTGTGTCGCAGTTATATCCAGGAATAACAAATGGTGCTACTTTGTACTCTTTTCCAAAAAAGATTGTAGCAGATTTCAAATCCTTATTTATGGAAATGAAAAAATCTAATATGGAAGTGTGGGTATCTACACCTTCTTTTGCAGGAATGTGTTTAGCTGATAGAGAATTTAATGAAAATCTTCTTCCTAAGCTAAGAAAAATGTTATTTATAGGGGAAGTGTTGCCAGTTGAAGTGGCAAAAAAGTTATATGAAAGATTTCCTAATATAGAAGTAATAAATGGCTATGGTCCTACAGAGGCAACGGTTGGTGTTAGTCATGTAGTCATAGAAGAGAAGCATATAAACTCAGGAGAAAGTCTTCCAGTTGGTGTTCCTATGCCAAACTGCACAATCAAAATTTTGGATGAAGACGGTAATGAAGTAAAGGATGGAGAAAAAGGTGAAATATCTATAATAGGACCTTCAGTATCAAAAGGCTATTATAAAAACGAAGAAAAAACAAGAATAAGTTTTTATATTGATAAAAGTGCCAACATAGAAAAAAAAGATGAACGCTTTGATGAAGATTTAAATAATCTTAGATTTAGAGCATATAGAACAGGTGATATCGGAATGATACTTCCAGATGGAAATATTAAATATAGTGGCAGAAAAGATTTCCAGATAAAACTACACGGCTATAGAATTGAAATAGAAGATATAGAGAATAATTTGAGAAAGCTGGAAAATATTAAAAATGCGGTAGTGTTACCTATTTATAAGAATGAGAAAATAGCTTATCTAAAGGGCTTTGTTGAGTTAGAAGAGGAAAATGGAAAAAGTAATCTTAAAAATCAGATTGCTATAAAAAAGCAATTAGCAGAACTAATACCAGAATATATGGTCCCAAGAAATATAAGAGTAGTAAGTTCATTTCCTATGAATACAAATGGAAAAATAGATAGAAAAAAACTTTCTGAAGAAGTTTAGTAGGAGGAAAAGATGAAGTTTTCACAATATGAAGGATATTTATATATGTATATTCTGCTTCTTACTATGATTCCAGCAATTACTCTTGGAATACTTGAGAAAAAAATAAAATATTATGGAATGTTGGCTACGGCTTTAATGATATATTTAATTGTTGGTTTGGATGTACAATTTAGATATTTAGCGATATTTATGCTGTGGGAGATGTCTTTAATATTTATATATAAAGCTATCAGAAAGAATAAAAAATCTAAATGGACTTTTAGAGTGTTTTTATTTGCAAGCTTACTTCCCTTAATAATTAATAAAATCTCTCCTATGACGTCATTTGGTGTGATTGGATTCATAGGTATATCATATCTTAGTTTTAGAACTATACAGATAATAATAGAGATATACGATGGTGCTATTAAAGAGCTTGATTTCTTAGATACATTTTATTTCGTTTTATTTTTCCCTACATTGAGTTCAGGTCCAATAGATAGGTCGAGAAGATTTGATGAAGAAATAAATAAGACCATAAGTAGAAAAGAATATATAGATGAATATTTAATACCTGGAATAAAAAAAATATTTCAAGGAGTTTTGTATAAATTTGCAATAGCAACTTTAATACATGTATTTTGGGTGAGTAAAGTGCATCCAACGCCGCATATTATTTCAATAATATCATATATGTATGCTTATACTCTGTACTTATTCTTTGACTTTGCAGGCTATAGTTTGATAGCTGTTGGAACAAGCTACATATTTGGAGTACATGCTCCAGATAACTTTAATAAGCCATTTTTAAGTAAGGATATGAAAGAGTTTTGGACTAGGTGGCATATAAGTTTATCTAGGTGGTTTGGAGATTATATATTTTCAAGATATGTATTAAATGCAATGAGAAATAAAAAGTTCAAGAAAAGAGCTACAGCCTCGCACGTAGCACAAATGATTACAATGACTACAATGGGATTTTGGCATGGGTTTACTTGGTACTATATAGCTTATGGTGTATATCAGGGACTTGCTTTAGTTTTGACTGATGAGTTTACAAAAAAATCAAAGATATATAAAAAGTATAAAAAGGAAAAATTATTTCAATACTTACAAGTTATAGTAACATTCCATATAGTTTGCTTTGGGATGCTGATATTTTCAGGATTTTTAAATCACTATATTAAATAATTATAAGAATGGAAGTCTATTTAGTAGGAATATGAAATTGCAAAGATTTATATAGCAGATGGATTTCTTGTAAAGATAAATATAGAAATTAAAAATGATAAAATATATAAATTATGGAATAGACAAGCTTTTTATAATATAATATTAGCGTATAAATAAGCCAGAAAAAGATAGTTTGAAGGAGGATAAGATTCGATGGAATTACAAGAAAAGGTAATAGAAATATTTGAAGAAGTACTAGGTACAGATGAAATTAAAGAAGATCTTGATTTAGATATGTTTGAAAATGAGTTATTGGACTCTTTGGCGATTATAGAAGTTCTCTTGGGAATCGAGGAAAAGTTGGGGCTTTCACTTCAGCCAACAGATCTAGAGAGAAAGGATATGGCTACTGTAAATAATTTAGTGGCATTTCTGAAGACAAAGTTACAATAATTTTATAAGGCAAGAAAAATAAATAAAAAGAGAGAATCTAAAGTAGATCCTCTCTTTTTTCTTATTATATATTGTATAAATGGACACTCAATCACTAAGTGAATAAAAATAAGTAACAATCTGGTAAATAAGTGTTGAATAGAGATTTATTTATGATAAACTATAGTATGGTAAGTTTTATATATTATAATACTTACGCTGATTTTACTGCACAGATTTTAGCTGTGTAGTTTGAAATAATGATAATTGTTACTGAAAGGGAGTAAAAATGTCAAGAGTTGCTAGGAAGAGACTTGAAAAGGAAGCTAGAAAAAAAAATAGAAGATTTCCTTTTGGAAGGAAAAAATCTCGCTCTACTGACTTTAATATAGATATGGAAGATATAGATAATATATCTAAGTCCCAGCATTCAAAGAATAAAGGTGTAGGGGCTAGTCAATTTATTAAAAATGGAGATAGAGCAAGTGATAGATTGAAAGATGACAGCACTGCTATAGAGCTGCCATCAAATAATAAGGAAAAAACAGGTATATTAGATAAGAATATAGAGAGAATGAAAAGTGAAAGGAGTTCGGAATCTATATTTTCATCAGGTGATACAATGGTTGCAGTTCCTAAGAAAATGAAAACTGCAGACAATATAATTTCTGTTGAAGATGAGAGGATGTACTTTGAAAGAAAGCAAAGGCAGATGAAAAATGGAATCTCAAATGAGGAGGTTCTAACAGTAAATGATATTCATACTGCAGAGGACGAAAAATATAATAGAAATCCAAACTCTCAGGGTATAAATGATACAAGAGATAAGACTGAAGAAAATATAAATGAAATAAAAAAAATAGACATTAAAGAAGCTCCTTTTGAAGATGTTGTAAGGGTGGCTGAGTCGAGACTTGCAGCTGAAAAAGAAAGGCAAAAGAAAATAGCTCTAGAGAAAAAACGAGAGCTAGAAAAACAGCAAATATTATATAATCAAAAGAAAATAGAATTAGCGGAAAAAGAGGGAATAGAAGTGGCAGATAAGGATAAAAAGACATTAAAGGGACCAGAGCTATCTGATTCAAATAATAGTTCAGATAACGTTAATTTAGAAAAAAGCTCAAACAGCAATAATAATTTAAATAATAATGAAAAAGAAGAACTTAATAGAAAAGAAAGAGGACTAAGAGAGCAAATAAAGAAAGAACAAGAATTAAAATTAGCAGAACTTAAATCAGAAGCAGAAAAAGAAAAATCAAAGGTAAAAAAAGATAAAGAGGAAAAAAAGAAAGAAGAAGTAGTAGAAGAAACAGAAAAAGAAACAAAGGAAACAAAAAATGAAGTAGAAACAGAAGAAGTAAAAAATGAAGCTCAGGATGATAAAGAGCTAGATGAAGCTAATGAAGAATTAGATGAGTTTGATGAAGATCCTGAAAATAGTGGAAAGTTTAAAAAGTTTATGAAAAAGACTTTAAAAGTAGTAGCTATTGCACTTGTAGCTGTGTATGCTGTTGGATGTGTAGTATTCAATAATAGATTTTTCATAAATACAAAAGTAAATGGTATGGATGTTTCATTTAAAACACCAGCTCAGCTAGATAATATGGCAGAGGAAAGAGTAAATGGATATAAAATAAAGATTGATGGAAGAAACAATGTGAAAGATGAGCTTACAGGAACAGATATAGATATGAAGTATGTAAAAGATGGAAGCTCAAAGAAAGTAAAAGAAGAACAAGGATTCTTTGGATGGCCAATTGCTTTATTTAGTGGCGAAGATATTGACGGAAAACTAAATGTGGAAGTTAATGAAGCAAAATTAAGTGATGCAGTTGAGGAATTTAATATATTTAAGAAAGAATATATAAAAGAACCTGTAAGTGCATACCCAAGATATTCTGAGAAAGAAAAGAAAATAATAGTAGACAAGGGTGAGTTAGGTAGTATGCCTATTAAGTCTAAGGTTATAAGCTTTGTAGATAACTCTGTAAAAGCTCAAGCCGAAAATACAAAGTATCCAAATGAAGTCTATAAACCACAAAAGAACAAAGCAGATGACCCAAGAATACCAAAAGCAATAGCTGAAATGGAAAAATACACTGGTATCACTGTAGAATACGACTTTGGATATGAAAAATATGTACTAGATGGAAAAGAAATCAGCAAGATGTTTGATGTTGACTCTGAAAATGACTATAAGGTTACATTTAGCAAAGAAAAAGTTAGAGAGTTTGTAAGAAGTCTAAGCAGAAAGTATTCTACTTATGGTGATACTAGAGAGATACCTTCAGCATCTACTGGTGGAAAGTTAAAAGTAAGCGGTGGAATATATGGTTGGTTAATTGATAGAGACGGTGAAACAGATGAGCTAGTAAAGATTATACAGGCTGGCAAGGATGTTAAGGGAAGAGAACCTCTATATCAGCAAAGAGCAATGACAAAAGATAAAAATGATATGGGAAATGAATTTATAGAAATAGATTTATCAAAGCAGCACATGTGGTTTGTAAGAGATGGAGAACCGATAGTATCTACTCCTATAGTAACAGGAAATCCAAATCAAGGAGATGCAACACCTCCAGGAATATATCCTATTACTTATAAGACAAGAAATGCTGTTCTTAGAGGACCTGGATACGCTTCACCAGTCTCATTCTGGATACCATTTAATGGGAATATAGGTATACATGACGCAAGTTGGCAGCCAATATATGGAGGAAATAGATATCTATATGCAGGATCACATGGATGTATAAATACTCCTTATAACAAGGTAGCACAGATATATGAGTATGCAAAAGAAGGTATGCCAGTAGCAGTACACTATTAATAATAAGCTGACTAAATAGTATATCAATATAGAAAATAGAAAATACTAAATATAGTATCTAAATAGAAAAATACACGAAAAAAAATCAGTATGTTGATTTTTATCGTGTATTTTTTGTTTTATAGGGTATAATATATTATGTTGGTTTTTTTATTTATAATCAGTAAATATGAATTTTGATAGAATTATTTAAAAAAATATTTTATAATTTTATAAAAGGATACATAAAGGGATACAAAGGAGATAGAGTGAATGGGAGAGACTAGATATATAGAATTAAACAATGAAGTAATTGTAAGAGATAGACACGGAAAGTATCAGCTGAGCAAGGATAAGGAAGCCTTAGATGCTTATTTATCTGATTCTATTGATAAAAGAATGAAAAAATTTAGTTCTGAAGATGAAAAAATACAATATCTGATTGATAATAAATATTATGAAAAAGAAATTATTGAAATGTATTCAAAAGAGTTTATCTTTGAATTATATAAGTATATAAATTCTTTTGGATTTGAGTTTCAATCATATATGAGCGCAAGCAAGTTTTATGAAAATTATGCACTTAAAACAGATGATGGAAAGTATATACTTGAAAACTATGAAGATAAGATTTTGATTTGTTCGCTAGCAATTGCTGCTGGGGATGAAGATACAGCAAAGAAGGTAGCTGAAAAACTTATAAGACAAGAGTTTCAGCCAGCTACACCAACTTTTTTAAATCTTGGAAGAGAGAGAGCGGGTCAATTAGTAAGCTGCTTTTTATTGACTGTAGAGGATAGTTGCGAAGGAATTAGCTATGCAGTATCATCTGCAAATCATCTATCTAAAATAGGTGGAGGAGTTGCTTTAAATCTTACAAGACTAAGGGCTAGAGGAGAGTCAATAAAAGGTATAGAAGGTGCAAGTGGAGGCGTTGTAGGGGTTGCTAAGATGCTTGAACAGAGCTTTAGCTACTTCAATCAGATGGGAGCAAGACAAGGAGCTGGTGCGGTATATCTTAATATATTGCATGCAGATTTTGAAAACCTAATGGATACTAAAAAAATAAATGCTGATGAGAGGGTTAGACTGACAACTTTATCAATAGGAGCAATTATACCAGATATATTTATGAAGCTTGCAGAGAAAAATAAAAAGGCCTATGCCTTCTACCCTCATTCTATATATAAAAAATATGGACTGCATCTTGATGATTTAAATATGGACGAGTGGTATGATAAGTTGGCTAATGATCCAGATATAAGGAAAAAAGAAATAGATCCGAGAAAAATGCTTACTAGAATAGCAGCAACTCAGATGGAAAGTGGATATCCTTATATTGTATTTATAGATACAGCAAATAAAAATCATACACTAAAAGATCTTGGTATGGTAAGAATGTCAAACTTATGTTGTGAGATTTTTCAATATCAAGTCCCATCTCATATAGAAAGTTATGGATCAAGCAACAGTGTTTGGGGACAAGATGTAAGCTGTAATCTAGGGTCTTTAAATATAGCCAATGTGATGGAACATAAAGATATTGAATCATCTATCAATACTGCTATAAGATTTTTAACAGATGTAAGTGATAAAACGAATATAGAGCAAGTACCCACAGTTAAAAATGGTAATGATAAGAGTCACTCAATAGGATTAGGAGCTATGAATTTACATGGGTTTTTGATGAAAAATAATATAGTCTATGAATCAAATGAAGCTGTTGAGTTTTGTGATGTGTTTTTTGCTATGATGAGATATTTTGCCATAAAGACATCTATGAATATAGCGAAAGAAAGAGGCAAGACTTTTGAGGGATTTGAAAAATCAGAATATGCCAAAGGGGCTGCAAGTGATGTGCTTGGTAAATACTATGTAAAAGATTTTATACCAACTAGTGAAAAAGTTAAAAAATTGTTTGAGGGAATAGATATACCTAGAAAAGAAGATTGGGCAATACTTTTAGATGAAGTCAAAGAAGTAGGAATTTATAATGCTTATTTAATGGCAATAGCTCCTACTCAAAGTATAAGTTATGTTCAAAATTCTACATCTTCAATAATGCCAATCACAGAACAAATAGAAGTAAGAATTTATGGGGATTCAACAACTATATATCCAATGCCTTTTCTAACAAATGAAAATATGCTATTTTATAAGAGTGCATATAATACAGATATGTTAAAGGTAATAGATGTAGTCGCTGCTGTTCAAAGTCATGTTGACCAAGGGATTTCTACAACTTTATTTGTAACAGATGATAAGACGACAAGGGATATTGCAAGATACTATATATATGCATATAAAAAAGGATTAAAGAGTCTTTACTATACTAGAACCAAGATGCTTAGAGAATTAAATAATGAGTGTATATCTTGCTCTGTATAGAAAAGTATAAATAACAGGGTATTAAATACAATCTATTTTTAAATAGATTGTATTTAATACTTGAAGTGGATATATATATTTTTAGAAAAGAAAAAATAATAAAAGGTTGGTAAAAAATGAATAAATTATTTACTATATCTTTTGGTATTTGTTAGAATATAGTAATGAAAGTTTGGATAGATGTAATTAAGTGGAGGCAGAAGAGTATGAAGGAAAAGTATAAGAAAATAGATAAAGAAAAAGATAAAATAGAAAAAGTACATAAGGCAGTTAATTGGGATACTGAAGATGATGATTTTACTCAGGCATTTTGGGATCAAAATGTAAAACAGTTTTGGTTACCAGAAGAAGTTCCAGTATCTAAGGATATTCCTAGTTGGAATGAGTTATCGGAAAAAGAAAGAGTACTCTATAAGAGAGTTTTGGCGGGACTTACTCTTTTGGATACCAAACAGGGAAATGACGGAATACCTTCTATGATGGAATTAACAGATAATTTCCAGAGAAAAGCAGTACTTTCTTTTATGGGAACAATGGAAGAAATACATGCAAAGAGCTATTCAAATATATTTACAACCCTTCTATCTAAAAGAGAAATAAATGATCTATTTGACTGGATAGAAGAAGAGCCTCTTTTACAGAATAAGGCAAAAATAGTATTAAGACAATATAAAAATACAGATGATGAAAAGAGTTTGTATTTATCAATGGCTACAAGTGTATTTTTAGAAAGCTTCTTGTTTTATAGTGGATTTTTCTATCCATTATTCTTGGCAGGACAGGGAAAGATGATATCTAGTGGGGAAATAATATCTCTTATACTAAGAGATGAATCTCTACATGGAAAATATATCGGTCTTCTTGCTCAAGAAAAGTTTAATGCATTTAAATATGATGATAAAAATGAGTTAAAAGATAAGGTATATGATCTTTTGAAAGAACTTATGGAAAATGAAGAAAAATATACTAGGATGCTTTATGAAGGAAGTGGACTAGAAGAACAAGTAATAAATTTTTTGAAGTATAATGCAAATTCAGCACTTACAAACCTTGGATTTGAAGAGTTTTATAAGGTAGAGCCTGTAAATGCCATTGTTTTAAATGGACTGAGCACAGAAACAAAGACACATGACTTTTTCTCAACTAAAGGTAATGGATATCAAAAGGGGATATATGAAGACTTGGAAGATGAAGATTTCTTTTTCCCAGAGAACAATTTTTTGAACTAAGAATATTTGAAAAAATTTAATTGCAAATAATATAAAACTTATATTATTTTATATAAGCTATAAATAATTTGAATGCTTTTAGATATTAAATACAAAAAGAGATATAAGGTAAAAATTTCAAGGTGATTTATATAATTTTTGTATGCAGATGTAATATTTTAAAGCAAATAAAAACACAGTAAAAGGGATGGTCAAGCCATCCCTTTTACTGTGTTTTTATTTTTGAAAAAGCCTTACTATCATTGGCAAACTTTACTACAATTCCTATAAAAACTCCTGTTACAATGGATGCACCAAGCATAAAAGGAAGATAGCTAATCATAGATAAGTTCTCTATTATCATAGCTGCCATCAAGAGCTGCCCTATATTATGCATAATAGCACCACACAAACTAACTCCAATAATTGAAAAACCTTTTATCTTACTAGCTAAATACATTCCAGCTAGGCTGAGATAACCTCCAGCAATACTAAATAAGAGGTATGAAACTGGTCCAGCAAATATAGAGGAAAGAATAATTCTTACCGATAATATAGTAAAAGTATCTTTAAATCCAAAATTCAAAAGACATATAAGGGTAATAATATTACTAAGTCCAAGCTTTGCTCCTGGAAACAGTGCAACCAAAGGATTTGGAATAAAAGTTTCAAGTATATATAGTGCCAAGCTATAGGCAACCATTAAACTTAGCAGTATTAATTTCTGTGTATTATTTTTTTTCATAAGATAGAAAAATTCCTTTCTATTAAACTTTATAGATAAACAATCTCAATTATTATAATAATATTAAATATGAAATATAGCAAGAATTTTATTTTAAAAACAGAACATCTATATAGGGGAAAATATAAAATAAATTATAAATTTTTAGATTACATGAAATTTACATAGAAATGCTATAATAGTCTATATATTGATATTGTAAGTATTGCGGTGTTATAAATATAGTAAAAAAGTTAAAAAATTTTTGATTAAGTATTGACCTTAACCTTAGGTAATACTTTAATCTAGTAGATGGAGGTGTTGATATGGAATATACAGTAAGTCAGTTAGCTAAAATATCTGGGGTGAGCGGCCGCACTCTAAGGTATTATGATGAAATAGATCTACTTAAGCCAAAAAGAGTAGATTTAAATGGATACCGTATTTATGGAAATTTAGAGGTAAATCTTTTACAACAAATACTTTTTTATAGGGAGTTGGATTTTTCTTTGGATGAAATAAAGAGAATATTGAATTCAAAAGAGTTTGAAATTAGAGATGCTTTAGAGAATCAACTATCAAGCCTTCAAGAAAAGAGAAATCATATTGATGATTTAATCAAAAATGTGAGAAAGACAATAAAGTCGATGGAAGGAGAAATAAGTATGAATGATACTGAAAAGTTCGAAGCTTTTAAAAAAGAGCTAGTAGAAAAAAATGAAGAAAAATATGGCAATGAAATTAGAGATTTATATGGAGATACTCAAATAAACAAATCAAATGCAAGAGTAATGGGAATGTCTGAAAAGAATTGGGAAAAACAAGAAAGATTATCAGATGAAATCAATGAAAAGTTAAAAAGGGCTATGGAATCAGGAGATCCTAGCTCAGAAATATCTCAAGAAGTATGTAAACTACACAGAGAGTGGCTATGTATGTTTTGGGGAAAAGAGAGCTATTCCAAAGAAGCACACAAAGCTATGGCTGATATGTATGTAAGTGATGAGAGATTCAAAAAATATTATGATAGGATAGGTGAGGGAGCTGCACAGTTTTTAAAGGAAGCATTAGAAATATATTCTAGAAAATAGATATTAAATATATTTCTAATCATTTTATAGTACTTTAAGCGAAACTATTAGCTATATGGGCAAGAAATGTTTATCCTTTGATATTTAAAAGAGACAAGAGTTTATCTTGTCTCTTTTTTATTGTATATAGAGATTGGACTATCTTAAGAAAACTATGATAAAATACAATTATAATAGAAATATAGGAGGATTTTATGGCTAAAAATAGAAAAGAAATAGAAAATAAATATAAATGGAACTTAGAAAAGATGTATCTTGATAGTTCTAAAATAGAAGAAGATATTAAATTTATAGAGAAATCATATGAAGATATAAAAGAATATAAGGGTAAGATGTCTAATTCAGCAGAAAACTTTTATAATAGTTTAAAAATTATGGAGGATTCATCAAGAAGATTGTCATATCTTTATGCTTATACTCACATGAAGCATCATGAAGATACTAGAATAAATGAAAATCTTGCAGATGCAACTAAAAGTGAGATGATAGCATCTGAACTTGGGAAGGCTACAGCTTTTATTGTACCTGAAATTATAGGGATGGATTCATCTTTATTAGAGACTTTCTTGAAGGATGAAAGGATAGCTCCTTATAAAAAGATGATCGATGAAATACTTAGAGATAAACCATACACTCTTAGTGAGAAAGAAGAAGAGCTAATGGCAGCAGTATCGGATCTTACTGGAGTAGCTGAAAATACATATGAAATGTTGTCTTATGCAGATATGAAATTTCCGGAAATTGAGGATGAAAAGGGTGAGAAGGTAAGACTTGATCATTTTAACTATTCTACATATATCAAAAGCAAGAATCAGAGAGTAAGAAAAGATGCTTTTGAGGCAGAATTTGGAACATACAAAAAATATTCCAATACTATGGCATCTACATTATTTGGAGCAATTAAGTCTGAAATATTTAATGCAAAGACAAGAAAGTATCCTTCAGCATTGTTTGCATCACTATATCAAGATAATATAAGTGTAGATGTTTATAACAATTTGATTGATTCAATACATGAAAATATTCCTGCACTTGATAAGTATCTAGAGATTAAAAAGAAATATCTAGGCTTGGAAGAATTACATATGTATGACCTTTATGTTCCAATGGCAAGAGATTTTAATATGGAGATTTCATATGAAGAGGCAAAAAAAATTATTCTTGAGGCACTTAAACCTATGGGGGAAGGATATACTTCTTTAATTCAAAAGGCTTTTGATGAAAGATGGATAGATGTTTATGAAAATGAAGGTAAAAAGGGTGGTGCATACTCTTGGGGATGCTATGACTCTCATCCTTATATACTGATGAGTTATAACAATGATTTAAACTCTATGTTTACTTTGATACATGAGTTAGGACATTCTATACACAGTTATTTATCACATAATTCTCAGCCATATATTTATTCTAGCTATAAGATATTTGTTGCAGAAGTGGCATCTACAGTCAATGAAACACTACTTATCAAGTATCTACTAAATAATTCAAAGGATAAAACTGAACAGATATATCTTTTGAACTATTACTTAGAGCAGTTTAGAACTACTGTATATAGACAAACATTGTTTGCAGAGTTTGAAAAGATAACACATGAAAAGGTAGAGGCAGGAAATCCTATGACTGCAGATGATTTTACTGAAGTGTTTTATAATCTAAACAAATTATATTACGGTGGAGCTTGTAATGTTGATGAAATAAGTGGAGTAGAATGGGCTAGAATACCTCATTTTTATTCAAACTTCTATGTTTATAAGTATGCTACAGGATTTGCAGCAGCATCTGTGCTTAGTGAAAAGATACTAAATGAAGATGGAGCAGTAGAAAAATATTTAGAGTTTCTAAAAAGTGGTGGCTCAGAATATCCTTTAGATCAGTTGAGAAGCGCTGGTGTAGATATGGAAAAGAAAGAATCCGTTGATGGAGCTTTGAAAATATTTAATGAATTAACAGAAAAACTAGAGGAGCTAGTAAAGTAAATAGAAGATAATTTTATTAGAAATATTTTTAAGTTTGATAGTGTAGGAAAGTTTGACAGTGTAGGAAAGTTTGATAGTGTAGAAATATTTAATATAAAAAAACAATAATATTTCTTCAAATACTGTTTATAAAAAATTATATGTTTAAAGGTGAAGGTGATATAGATGGAAATATTTAATTTTCAAATAATAGCAGGCGTAATGTTATTTGTAATATTAGTTTCAATACAGATTACATTGAATAAAATACTTGTGATCCTTAGAGATATAAAAAGAGACATAAGATTGAGAAATGATGAAATATTCGATGCTAAAAATCCTAGCAAGAGATACTAATTGTATATGCTGGAGGTGAACAGTGAGTAGCTATGTAGGCTATTTAGATTATGAAATTAGATGTAATAAAAAAAGAAATTCAAAAGGTTGCTGAAGCAATTTCTCTAGTTATAAATATAGATGTTACTATAGTAAATGAAGATATGAAGAGAATTGCTGGAACTGGTATATACAAGGATAAAATAAATGAAATAATACCAGGAACGTCAGCATTTAATAAGTGTTATGAAGAAAAGAAAACCCTAGTGATAGATAATCCTAGGAATTCTCTACTTTGCAAACACTGTTATAAGTTGGAAAATTGTAAGGAAGAAGCCGAGGTTTGTTGTCCCATAATATTTGAGGATAAGTGTTTTGGGGTAATAGGTTTAATTGCATTTGATAGTATTCAAAAAAGTAAAATAACGGATAATAAAAATGAACTTCTTATGTTTATTGAAAAAATGGCAAGTTTAATATCTGGGAATTTAAAGGCTGAAATTAAATCCTATCAATACAATATTGAGAAAGAAAAGATATTAAAAGTTATAGATAGTATGGATAGGCCGCTAGTCTCTACTGATGAAAATGGAGTGATAGACTCATATAATAGCAAATTTAAAGATATATTCAAAATAGAAGGAAATCCTATTGGCAAAAATATATCCTTGCTTTTAGATTTTATTAATTTTGATATATTTAAGGATTTAAAAAATAAAAAGAAGCATAGTGCAACCTTTTATTCTGAAAAAACTAATGTTAGAGGTATCTATAATATAAATAAAATTTATTATAAAAAAGATTTAAAGGGATTTGTCATAGACTTTCTAGATAAAAAAGATGCCATAAGAAATTACAATAAAATGAACATAGACTATAAGATGACTATGAATGATATTATTGGTGAATCGGAAATTATGAAGAAGGTAAAGGATAATGCTCTTAAGGCATCTCAAAGTACATCTACAATTTTAATTACTGGAGAAAGTGGTACGGGCAAGGAATTATTTGCAAGGGCAATACACTTTCACAGTGATAGAGGTGACAAGCCCTTTATAGCTATTAACTGTGCAGCTATTCCAGAAGAATTATTGGAAAGTGAACTTTTTGGATATGAAGAAGGTGCGTTTACAGGAGCTAAAAAGGGTGGAAAACTTGGTATGTTTGAGAGAGCAAACAAGGGCACAATATTTTTGGATGAAATAGGAGATATGAGTATACATCTTCAGGCGAAACTACTAAGAGTATTACAAGAAAAAGAAATTCAAAAAGTTGGTGGTAAGGCAGGTATAAAGATAGATGTAAGAATTATTTCTGCAACCAATAAAAACTTATTGGATATGGTAGAAAAAGGGATGTTTAGAGAAGATTTATATTATAGGCTAAATGTCTTGCCTATTAATATCCCAAATTTGAGTGAAAGAAAAGAAGATATACCGCTTTTAGTAAATCATATGATAAAGGTTTATTCTAAGAAACTTGCCAAGAATGTATCTGGGGTTTCGAGTCATATAATGAGCATTTTGGAGATGTATAATTGGCCAGGAAATATAAGGGAGTTACAAAATGTTATAGAGTTTTGTATAAATATGACAAATGAAAAAATAATTTCTGATGTAGAAATTTTAAAGAATAGATTTTCTATGGATGATCAGACAGATTTCATCGACTATATTGAAAACAATAGCTATGATACTCAGGAAATTAGCAAAAAAATATCTAAAAAAAGTGGCAATCTAAAAAATATTGATGAAAATAAAAAAGAAACAATAATTTTTAGGACTATAGAGGATATTGAAAAAGATCAGATATCAAAAGCACTTGAATATTATAGACCTTATAAAAATGATAAGGACAAAGTTGCGAAAGTACTAGGAATATCAAGAGCGACACTATATAGAAAGATTAAAAAGTACAATATAGATATAGAGTAAATAGAAAACAAGTATAAAAAAGACAAATATAAGTATAAGAATTTTGATAAAAAAGATATATATTATATTAAAAAATAACTAAGAAAAATATCTTGATGAAATGATACTTTCTATAACAAATATAAAAAGCAGTATTAAAGCTATACAGATATAGCAAAAGTATAGTAACAAAAGTTATTGAAGAAATGATACTTTCTATAGCAAATATAAAGAGTAGTATCTAAGATATAAGAGAATAGATAAAAATAGTAAAAGTAGAAGGTTAAAAAAGAAATATTGAAATAAAAGCAGAAAAATAAAAAATAATAAATCCTAAAATGATATAAAAATGTTTCAAAATGAGAAAATATAATATCAAGTTGATAATTATATTTTCTCTATTTTTTTATAAAAATAATAAGTAAAAGGAAATAAGCTCAAAGTATTTATAATAGGGTCTATAAACTTATAAAGTCAATATAATTTTAAGTTTATAAAGTTGGCATTGTAATTGCTATTATAATAAGTATAAAAGATATTTTATTATTTTGAAACGGAGGATTATGATGAGAAACTTAAATAAAGAATTTATAGAAATGTTAAAAAATGAGGTGAAGCCAGCAGTTGGTTGTACTGAACCTGTAGCTCTAGCATTAGCCTGTGCGAAGTGTAAGGAATTATTGGGAGAAAAAATAGTAGAAAATAAAATGTTGGTAAGTCCAAGTATATATAAAAACGGTATGTGTGTTGGAATACCAGGAACAGATAGACTAGGGTTAAAAATAGCAGCAGCTATAGGTATTGTTGCAGGAAAGTCGGAAAATGGTTTAAGTGTTTTAGAAGGTACTAGCAAGGAAGAAATCAAAGATGCAGAAGAGTTGATGGATACTGGCAAATTGTCAATTACTCCAGCAGACACAACTGAAAAAGTATTTATAGAAGTTGAGTTTAAGGGTGAAAGCTCTATTGCCAAAGTTAAAATTATGGAAAAGCATGATAACTTTGTATTGTTAGAAAAAGATGGAGTAGTTATTTTAAACAAAGAAAACAAGCCAAATACTGCAGTTGAAGATAAAGAAGAGAAAAAAACTTTGATGGACGATGCAACTTTAGAAGAAATTATAAAAAATGTTGAGTCTTTAAATTATGAAGATATAAAATTTTTAAAAGATGGAGTAGATATGAATCTAAATATGGCAAAAGAAGGTTTAGATCATAAGTTAGGTATAGGAGTTGGATACGGTATCAAAGAAAATATGGAAGAGGGTATTATTGGAAATGATATAATAAATTCTGCAATGATGCTAACAGCAGGAGCATCAGATGCTAGAATGGCAGGTCTTGATATGCCTGTGATGAGCTCAAATGGAAGCGGAAATCATGGTTTAACAGCAATATTACCTATAGTAGCTTATGCAGAAAAGTTCCCTCAAAGTGATGAAAGACTTTGTAAAGCACTAGCACTATCTCATATTACTACTGCTTATATAAAGAACTTTACAGGTAGATTGTCTGCTATGTGTGGATGTGGTGTAGCAGCTGCAACAGGAGCAACAGCAGGTATAGCTTGGTTGATGGATGAAGATATAGATCATATAAGTGGAGCCGTTAGAAATGCAGTGGCAGACCTTAGTGGTATGATATGTGATGGAGCTAAGTCTGGATGTGCTATTAAACTTTCATCAGCAGCAGCATCAGCAGTTAGAAATGCCTTACTTGCAAAAAATGGAAATTATGCAAAAACAGTAAATGGTATAGTTGCAGAAGATGTAGATACAACTATTAGAAATCTAGGAAAAGTAAGTGATAGAGGAATGACTATTACTGATACAATTATACTGGATGTAATGAATGATATGAATAAGGCAAACTAATAAAAAATATAATTAAATATTATTCTGTTTAGAATAATAAAAATATTAGTAAGTTGGTAAGTATAATAAATATATTAATAACCATAAAAATATATTGAAAAGTCTATAAATAAGAGTATAAATAATATAAAAAAGGGATGCACTGAAAATTTTCAGTGCATCCCTTTATTTATAGTGAGATATTAACGCAATTCATTTGTTACGTTAAATATGTAAGGAACATTTCTATACCTATCTTCAAAATCAAATCCATATCCTACTACAAACTTATCTTCTATTGAAAATCCACAGTAGTCAGGGATAAAATCAACCTGTCTTCTGCTTGGCTTATCTAAAAGTACACAAGTTTTTAAACTTTTAGGATTCTTTGCCTTGATATGATTTATTGCAAAAGCCATAGTATTGGCAGTATCAGCAATATCATCTACAATCAATACATCATAAGAAGTAATGTCTTTTAGAGTGATATCCGATTGAACCTTTACCTTACTTGCAGGTGATAAAGAGTCACCATAACTAGAAGTTGTCATGAAGTTTACTCTTAATTGATTTAGGTCTATTTTTCTAACTAAATCAGCACAGAAGATAAAGCTACCTTTTAAAAGAGCAATCACAAGAAGGTTTTTTCCTTTAAAATCATTTTTTATTTCTTCGCCCAACTCAGAGATTCTTTTGTCTAGATCATTTTCACTAAACATAATCTCCCATTTTCTTTCATCTATATTCATTTATTCCTCCAATAAAACACCTGATTATTAATAATTTTATTTAAGTATTATTTATTATACCATAAATTTAGATATAATATACGGAAAATATAGCTAAATAATAAAAAAATAAGATTTAAACAGTATTTATAATTTAATTGATAGAAATATAAAATATACTTGACAAATATATTGCTATATCGTAATATATAAATATACAGAATATCAAATAACTAAAAAATATGTTGAAAATTATTAAAAATATAATATCTTGGTAAAATTCTTGTAAGAAATAGTACTAATTAGTTGAAGAAAATACTTTAATGGGTTAATATGTAGAAGTAAAATACCAACCTAAGAATAAAGTATAGCAATTTTTAAAAGGAGAGATTTGATAAATGATGAATGATAAAGATTCAGAAAACTACATAAGTATGGAAAAATTAGAGAGTTATGCACGTATTTTAAAGGTCATAGCTCATCCAGTAAGATTGTGTATTGTAAAAGGATTAATAGAAAATGGTGGATGTAATGTTTCAAATATCTATTCTTGTCTAGGTGTTCCTCAATCTACAATATCCCAACATCTGGCAAAATTAAAGTCAGAGGGGCTTGTAACTGGAGAAAGAAATGGAAATGAAATAATATACTCAGTTGAAAGTGATGAAGCAAAAAGACTTATTAAGTGCATGATAGAAAGCACAAAATGTGAAAATCTAGAGGATTAGTAATTCCTCTAAGTAAGAATACTTTAAAATGAGTTTTAAGTATTGATTAAAAGAGTATCTCATTGAAAGGATCAAAGAATAATAAATTAAAGGCAAACAATTGCAATTATAAAAGCTAAACATTTGAATATTCAAAAACAGGGTTAGATATGACTTTGTATATTTAAATAGTTTATGTAGACTGACTTTGATCAAGAATTGAGATATTTAAAAAAAGAAAAATATACAGGCAGAAGCTATGGCTTTTTGTTCTAATTAAATTATTTTAAATAATAGGTAAAAATGAGAGGGGAATATGCTATGAAGAAAATTCTTATTGTTGGTGGCGTAGCTGGTGGAGCAACTGCAGCAGCTCGTTTGAGAAGACTTGATGAAACAGCTGAAATAATAATGTTTGAAAGAGGAGAATATATCTCTTTTGCAAACTGTGGACTTCCTTATTATATTGGGGGAGTTATAGAAAATAGAGAAGCTTTACTTGTACAAACTGTAGAAGGAATGAGTGATAGATTTAATCTAGACATAAGAAACTTCAGTGAGGTTGTGTCAATAGATCCAGATAAAAAAGAAATATCAGTAAAGAATTTGAAAACAAATGAAGAATACACTGAAAGCTATGATGAGTTGATACTTTCACCAGGTGCAAGTCCAATTAAGCCTCCAATACCTGGTTTAGATGAAGCTGACAATGTCTTTACTTTGAGAAATATACCAGATACAGATAGTATCAAATCTTTTGTAGATAATAAGAAGCCAGAAGAGGCAGTAGTCATTGGTGGAGGATTTATCGGTGTAGAAATGGCTGAAAACTTAGTAGAAAGAGGAGTAAAGGTTCATCTAGTAGAAATGCTAGATCAGGTAATGGCTCCTTTTGACTTTGAAATGGCACAAATACTTCATGAGCATATGATAGATAATGGAGTTGACCTAGTACTCGGAGATGGAGTTAACTCTTTCAAGAATAATGGAAAAACAATAGTATTAAACAGTGGTAGAGAAATTTCAACTGACCTTACAATTTTATCAATTGGTGTTAGACCTGAAAATTCACTTGCAAAATCTGCAGGTTTAGAGTTGGGTGCAAGAGGACATATCAAGGTAAACAATAAGCTTGAAACTTCTAAGCCAAATATATATGCTGTAGGAGAT
Organism: Peptostreptococcus russellii; assembly: GCF_003012055.1. Lineage (GTDB taxonomy): Bacteria > Bacillota > Clostridia > Peptostreptococcales > Peptostreptococcaceae > Peptostreptococcus > Peptostreptococcus russellii. Next base: position 95,445 of record NZ_JYGE01000002.1, read on the forward strand.
GCTATAGAAACACAGGATTTAATCTATGGTAAAGAAGCGACAATAGCACTTGCTTCTCCAGCAAATAGACAGGCAAGAATAGTAGCAGATAGAATAAATGGTATAGATGTTAAGTATAAGGGAGTTCTGGGAACTTCTGTTGCCAAGGTGTTTGATTTAGTAGCATCTTCAACAGGACACAGTGAAAAGAAGCTAAAGTCTATGGGAATTAATAACTATGAAGCAATCCATATACATCCACTTTCAAATGCTGGGTATTATCCAACAGCACAGCCTCTTCACCTTAAATTAATATTTGAAGTTCCTTCAGGTAAGATATTAGGTGCTCAGGCTATCGGTCAAAATGGTGTAGAAAAAAGAATAGACGTTATAGCTACTGCCATTGCTGCTAAGATGACAGTTAGAGAACTTCAAGATTTAGAGCTAGCTTATGCACCTCCATTTTCTTCAGCAAAGGATCCAGTCGATATGGCAGGATATGTTGCTACAAATATTTTGGATGGTATGTATAGTTCAGTTCAAGCTAGTGAAATAGATAGTTTGATAGAAAAAGGTGGATATCTAATAGATGTAATAAAAGAAGAAGAACGTATGCTAGGATATATAGAGGGTTCTGTAAATATTCCTCTTGATGAGTTAAGAGATAGATTAGATGAAATACCTAAGGATAAGGATATATATGTTAGCTGTCAAGTTGGCTTAAGAGGTTACTTAGCAGGAAGAATACTTTCTCAAAATGGTATAGAATCTAAGAATGTAGATGGTGGATACACTACTTATAAATATTTAAATCTTGATAATCAAAAGTACAATCAAGAAGTAGATTTAAGAGGTATAGCTTGTACAGATAATGCTGAAGTTCTAAAAAAAAAAGTAAATAATAATTCGGAAGTCGTAAATAAAGCTACTTCTAATACAAAGCCAGATAGCGAAATAATAAAAATTGATGCTAGGGGACTTCAGTGCCCAGGGCCTATTGCTAGAGTATTTGCAGCTATGAACGATGCTAGTGAAGGACAACAGCTAGAAGTCTTGGCAAGTGATCCTGGATTTGGTAAGGATATATCGGCATGGTGCTCAAAGATGAACTATCCAATGCTAGAACTAACAAGAGAAGATGGTGTTACTAGAGCCTTGATAGAAAAATCAACTATGAATGAAAGCTCTTGCTCTATGATGAAAGAAGCTAACAATATTGTGCAAGGTCAAAGTAATTCAAAAGATGGGGCCACTATGGTAGTATTTAGCGGTGACTTAGATAAGGCTATAGCATCCTTTATTATAGCTACTGGAGCAGCTTCTATGGGTAAGGATGTTACAATGTTTTTCACTTTCTGGGGATTAAATATACTTAGAAAAGCTGATGTATCCGTTAAAAAAGAAGGAATGGAAAAAATGTTTGGCAAGATGATGCCAAAAGGTATAGATGAACTAAAAATTTCAAAGATGAATATGGGTGGAATGGGAACAAAGATGATTAAAGAGGTTATGGAAAAGAAAAATGTAGATAGCCTAGAATTGTTGATGAACCGTGCCAAAGAAATGGGTGTTCACTTTGTTGCTTGTGCAATGAGTATGGACATTATGGGAATAAAAGAAGAAGAATTAATAGATGGTGTTGAAATAGCAGGCGTTGCAAGCTATTTATCAGACACTGAAGATTCAAACCTAAACTTATTTATATAAAGATAAAAAGACCGTGATTTAATTTTTAATTGCGGTCTTTTTATTATCAAAACAAGGCAAAATAGATATGATTAAAATACTACTTACTTTGTTGACTAAGCTATAAAAATTGTATATAATTATATATTATGCAGAAATCTAAAAGTAACTTTTCTAACTAATTTTATTTTATGTTTTTATAAAAAAGTTATTTTAATTTTGTATATTAAGTTTTGGATAGCTTTGTGGATAAAGCAGCTATAAAGTGGATATTATTAATAATAAGTATAAATATAGGAGAGGAAGGTAAAATTATGAATAAAAAGAAGAAAAAAATAGGATCGTTAATTATGGCAAGCATAATTTCAGTTGCTACTGTAGCTCAGACTTTTTCTGTTTCAACTTTTGCTTACTCAAGCTATGAAAGAATAGCAGGTGTAAACAGATATGAAACATCAAAGTTAGTATCTAACAGGAATCAAAGCGACACTGTAGTAATAGCAAGTGGAGAAAATTTCGCAGACGCACTTAGCTCTGTTAATTTATCTAATAAATATGGGGCAAGTACAATCTTGACAAATGGAAATACTGATATTATAAACACTCTAAAGGCTAGAAATGTGAAGAAGATATTCTTGGTAGGTGGAGTAAACTCTATACCTCAGAATTTAGAAAATAAATTGAAGGAATCATTTAATGATGTAGAAAGAATAGCTGGTGTAAATAGATATGAAACATCAAGAAAAACAATAAAGAGAACTGGCTATACTAAGCTTGGAGTAGCAAGTGGAAAGACATTTCCAGATGCACTTTCAGCATCAGCTCTTTTAAAGCAAGAAGACTATGGTCTACTATTAGTAGATGGAGACCACAGCTATACGGTACCAGAAGGAACTACTGTTGAGTATACATTTGGTGGTTCAAGAACAATTGTACAAAATGGTGGAGAGAGAATAAACGGCACATCAAGATTTGAGACAGCTGTAAAGATATCAAATATGGTTAAAGATCCAAAATCAATGGCAGTTGTAAGTGGAGATAATTATGCAGATGCTTTATCAGCTACAAACTTAGTAATCTCTGAAGGTGCAATAGTAATGCCAGTACAGAAGTATCCTTACTATGACGTAATAAGAAAAGCAAGACAGGTAGACAAGGTATATTTCATAGGTGGAGAAAACTCAGTAAGCAATGAAACTGCATCTAGAATTATACAAAAGGGTGTAGGTGGTATAGATAAGCCTTCAGCAGGAGAAGATTATGACACAGACGAGTTAACTAGTGATCAGCAAAAGCTTTTGGATGATATTGAAGAACGTGGCAAGCGTATAATAGATGACATTGAAAAGGTAGAAGATGCAATAGATACTCTTAGAAATATCAATTGGCCAAGTGCACAAGACTTTGCAGACAGAGTAGAAGAAATTCAAGATATGATACAGAAGATAAGAGATGATATCAAGGATTTAGGTGATTTAGATATAGGATCTCCAAGTGATATAATAAACGAAATAAAAGATAATTTAATAGATAAATTAACTAGTAGACTATTAGATGCTATAAAAAAATTGATAGGAATACGCAGATAAATAGATCAAAAAATAAAAATTGAATATTTAGCAAAAATAGCTTGATTTTTTTGGTATTACAGATATAATTATGTATAGTGATTTGAAAATAGGTCATGAAAATCCTATGAAAAGGAGAGAAAAAATGAATACTAAAAAAGATAGAAAGTTTAAGATAAATAAATATGTGAGAATTGACAGTCAATCCATATTTGAAGCCAAGCAAAGAATCGCTGTAGAGAAATACGGTGATATATTTGAAGATCAAATATTCTTTGAACTAGAATTGGCATTAAACGATGAGCTAGCAGATGAGCTAAATAAAGAATATAATGAAAGATTTAATTTAGGTCGAGTATTAAATTAGTGATAATAAAAAAGCGTTGGTGAATTCACCGACGCTTTTTGTTATATATAAATTAAATTATAAATCAATTATTCCCATATCCATAAGTAGCGTTGCAATCTGTGCAGCCTTATCTGGGTCCATAGTGCTAAGTGGAAGTCTAAACTCCCCAACATCATAGCCTAGCATATTCATAGTTGTTTTGATTGGAATTGGATTTGGTTCTAAATCAAGAGCTTCAATTAGAGAAAGGTAGTTGAAAAACAACTTTCTAGAAGATAGAAGGTCTCCACTTATAAAAAACTTATATATATCAACAGAAACATCTGGGCATATATTAGCAAGTACTGAAATATATCCATTTGCACCTAGAGAAAGTGCTGGTATTGCCATTTTATCATTTCCACAAATTAATTCCATATCATCAGGTAAAATGTACTTAAGCTTTGCAAATTTATTGATATCATCTGATGATTCTATTATACCAACAATATTTTTAACAACAGTAATTAACTCTATGACTTCAGTTGAAATATCAAAACCACATCTTTCAGGGTCATTTTCTATATAGCAAGGTAGTGAAGACGCTATAGCAATAGCTCTAAAATGGTTTAGAAGGCCATGTTTGTTAGTATGGTTGTAATATGGCGATGATAGTATCAAAGCATCAGCGCCACTCATTTTAGCCCTGATAGATAGTCCTACAGATCTAGCCATATCATTAAAACCAGTTTGAACGATTACTGGAATCTTTTTATCAACTATTTTTACCACTGACTCTATTACAGAGATAATCTCATCATCATTCATAGCTTGGAATTCTCCAGTTGCCCTTCCAAGTACTATTGCACCAATATCATTATCCAAGTGTGATTTTACTAATTTTTCTAGACATTCAAAATCAATTTCATTTGTATCTGTAAATGGTGTTACTAAATTTATTGCACATCCTTTAAAAATCATAGTATTCTCCTTATATATATATTTAGCACCTATATCAAAAGTATATTAAATGAGTTTAATCAAAGACATCTAATATATAAAATAAGTTTTATCTAGTTTTGATAACAAAATGCTATAAAATTCTAATCTTTATCATATATTATTATACCCTATTTTTTGAGTTCGTACACATAAGAATTACTTTTATTTAATTTTAGTTATCAACAGTATAAATCAATATACTTTTATAAAGCTATTGTAATTATAATATTTTGATAGCAATTTTTGGATTTTAAATTATAAAATCAAGAAAATATAAATAAAAAATAGCTATAGAAGAAAGCAATTGAATAATATATGATATATTTAAAATAAAGATGGTAGAATTATTTTAATTTTTAGTTAAATAAGGTTTTTTTGATTAATTACTATCTTTTGTGGTATACTTCTATTGTATAGCAGTATGTATATATTTAAAAATAAATAACAAATATTTTTTGCGATTATAATTAAAAAATATATTTTATGAAAATTAAAAAACTGCAATTAAAGAAATAAGTATATAAAATTTAATGGAGGAATTAAAAGATGGATTCGTTAAAAGAACTGTATAAGATTGGTAGTGGACCTTCTAGTTCTCATACTATGGGGCCACAAAGAGCTGCAAAGAGATATAAGGAAAAGTACCCTGAAGCAGATAGCTACAAATGTACTTTATATGGAAGTTTAGCAGCTACAGGTAAGGGTCATTTAACTGACTATATAATTGAAAAGGAATTTTCACCTAAAAAGGTAGAAATTGTTTGGAGAGCAGATATTACTCCAGAATTTCACCCAAATGGATTAATGATGGAAGCTGTAGATAAGGATGGAAATACATCTAATCCTTGGACTGTTTATTCTGTAGGTGGTGGTACTTTATCAGAAGAAGGAAAAAGAAACCAGCCAGACGGAAAAGTATATTATGAACATAAAAAGCTTGATGATATAATAGATTATTGTAAGGAAAATAATAAAAACTTTGTAGAGTATGTTTTAGATAGAGAAGATGATGACTTCCTAGAATATATGGATACTATAGCAGATGCAATGAAGGATGCTGTAGATAGAGGTATAGAAAGTAGAGAAGTAATCCCAGGAAAGCTTCGTCTAGAAAGAAGAGCATCAAATTTCTATAAGAGATACCTAGCAAATAAGGATTATACTAATCTAAACTATGCATTTGCACTAGCAGCATCAGAAGAAAATGCTTCAGGTGGACGTATAGTTACAGCTCCTACTTGTGGTGCAGCAGGAGTGCTTCCAGGTGTATTTTTCTCATTGATGGTACACAATGGATACAGCAAGCAGTTGATAATTGAAGGATTGATTGTTGCAGGATTAATAGGTAACTTAATAAAAGAAAATGCGTCAATATCAGGAGCAGAAGCAGGTTGTCAGGCAGAAGTTGGTACAGCTTGTTCAATGGCAGCAGCAGGAACATCTTACCTATTTGGTGGAAATCTACAGCAGATAGAATACGCAGCTGAAATAGGACTTGAACATCATCTTGGAATGACTTGTGACCCTGTATATGGATATGTTCAAATACCTTGTATAGAAAGAAATGCTATGGCAGCTGAAAGAGCAGTTGGAGCGGCTAAGTATGCAAACAATACTGAAGGTGAACATACTATATCATTTGACCAAGTAACTGTTACTATGGGCGAAACTGGTAAAGATTTGATGGACAAGTATAGAGAGACTTCAAAGGGTGGACTAGCTAAGTGGTTTGAATGCTAGAGAAGGCTTTTAATCTCAATAATTATAGTGATATTAAATAAAATATGATGTATAATAAAGAAGGTATATTTTTAATATACCTTCTTTTATGTATTGATAATTTTGAAGATAAAAATCAAAAAGTTTGAGAAGTAGAAAATAGAGTATTAATTTTATATAGGGCTTTTTATTTGAGTATAATTGTAAATAGAAGCAAGTATAAAGTTATATTGGACATTTTAGAAAAATATTAGTATAATTTACACTTTAGGAAGAATATAGATTAGATTTTGATCGGGAGGAAGTATGGAACAATACGGCAACTTTGCATATATATATGATGAATTGATGGATGATGTGGACTATGAAAGATGGGTAGAACATATAGAAGAAATAATAGAGGATAATGGCGTAAAAGTTAAAAACATACTCGAGCTTGCCTGTGGAACAGGGAATGTAACTTTATTATTGGCTAATAAAAACTATGATATAGCAGGGGTAGACATATCACAAGAGATGTTGGAAGTTGCCTATATGAAGTCACAGGAAATGAAGACTCCTCTAGTACTACTTGAACAAGATATTGTCGATTTAGATTTTGATTTATATGATCTGGACTGTGTACTATGTGCTTGCGATGGATTTAATTATATTACGTCCTTGGAAGACCTTAAGAAGGTATTTGAAAAGTCATATAGTTTATTGAAAAAAGATGGTATTTTATTATTTGACGTAAGCTCTTACTATAAGATTAAAAATATTTTAGGAAATAATTTTATGGGAGAAACTAGGGAAAACTTAGCCTATATGTGGACCAACTACTTTGACGAAGAAAGTCAACTGATAGATATGGATTTGGACTTCTTTGTAAAGCTAGATGTTGACGATGGTGAAGAAGATAATTTATTTGAAAGATATAAAGAAAATCATCAACAAAGAGCACATAAGAAAAAAGAGTTGGAGAACTTGCTAAAGGATGTTGGATTTGAAGACATAAAAATGTATGGTGATTTTGATATGAATGCGCCAAGAGAAGATTCAGAGAGAATATTTGTAAGTGCTATAAAAAGGTAATAAAAATTATAAGATTGAATGTTAAACTAAAGAAAACTATGAGTTAATAATAAAATTTAAAATATACATAAAAATTGGATATTTAGCTGTATATAAGTATGAAAGAAGAGGTATAAAAATGAAGGATTATTGTTTAAGAGTAACAACTGGAAATAAAGAGGCAAGAGCATTATTTGCAACTACAAGAAATATGGTTGAGGCTGCAAGAGGATATCACAATACAACAAAGGTAGCAACAGCAGCACTAGGAAGAACATTGACTGCAACTTCTATGATGGGACTTATGATGAAGAATAAATCAGATAAGCTATCTATAATAATAAAAGGTGGAGGACCAATTGGTTCTATTATAACTACTGCTGACTCTAGTGGTATAGCAAAGGGATATGTAACAAATCCAGATGTGGAAGTAGAAAACTATGAAAATGGAAAGTTAAATGTTGCTGGAGCAGTTGGAAATGACGGTACTATTAAGGTAATAAAGGATCTAGGATTAAAAGAACCTTATAATGGTGAGTATCAAATGGTTAGTGGTGAAATAGCACAGGACTTTACATACTACTTTACTGTATCAGAGCAGACACCTTCAGCAGTAGCATTGGGCGTACTTACTAAGGCAGAAGAAGTTCAAGAGGCTGGTGGATTTATTATACAAATGATGCCAGATGCATCTGAAGAAACTATTTCTACTATAGAAAAGAATCTATCAAATATTAAGTCTGTTACAGAGATGTTAAAAGAAGGACTTACTCCAGAAGATATGGTAGAGATAGTTCTAGCAGGCTTAGAACCTAGAATACTTGATAAGTCAGAAATAGGATTTGAATGTGATTGTTCAAAAGATAGGGTATCAAAGGTATTTTCAGCAATAGGAAAAGACGAACTAAAGACTATTATTGATGAAGACAAGGGAGCAGAGGTAGGTTGCCAGTTCTGTAACTCAAAGTATCAATTTAGCGAAGAAGAATTAGAAGATATTTACAAAGAATTATAAAAGTAAAAACACGAATAAAGTTATAGTAAAGTATGGCAAGGAGTAATTTTGCTTCTTGCTATATTTTTAGGAAGAATCAAAGAGGTGTATATTGATGAGAATAGATAAACTGCTTGGAAATCTAGGATACGGAACAAGAAGTGAAATAAAAAAACTATGTAAGCAAGGTGCTGTAATAGTAAATGGGAAAGAAGCTAAAAAGGCAGATCAGCATGTCGATCCAGAAGAAGATGAGATATTATTTAATGGTGAGTTAGTTAACTATAGGGAATTTGTGTATTTGATGTTAAACAAACCAGCTGGATACATATCAGCGACATTTGATAGAAATGATGCAACTGTACTTGATTTGATAGATGAAAAATACCATGCCTTTGAGCCAGCACCTGTGGGAAGATTGGACAAAGATACTGAAGGACTGTTGATTATAACAAATGATGGCAAGCTAACTCATAGAGTCTTGTCACCAAAAAAACACATCCCTAAAAAGTACTATGCAATAGTAGCAGGAAGTGTAAACTCAAATGATATCAAGGCATTTGAAAAGGGTATAGATATCGGTGAAGGATATACAACTAAGCCAGCCTCACTAGAAATTATAGGTCAAATTGATTTGGACGATATCTCAGATGAAGAAAATCAGGAAAAAAGTGAAGAAACAAACATAAATCTAGCAGGAGAAGATGTCTATGAAATATACCTTACTATAAGTGAAGGAAAGTTCCATCAGGTCAAGAGAATGTTCCAATCCGTTGGCAAGGAAGTGCTATATCTGAAAAGAGTACAGATGGGTGGATTAGAGCTAGATGAAAGCTTGGAGCTAGGTGAGTACAGAGAACTTACAGATGACGAAATCAAGATGTTGGAAGAAAGATAGATATTTCAAATAAAAAAATAAGATTAATTATAGAAATACTAAAAAGAACAATATAAATATTGAGAGGAAACTTGATGAAGAGAAAAGATATTATAGAATTTGAAGTTGGAAAAATGGAGTTTGGTGGAATATCACGCTCTATATATGATGAAAAAAGAATCAAGATGAAGGGTGGAATCACAGGGCAGAGAGTGAAGGCAGCTGTAAAAAAGGCTAGAAGTGATAGCGGGGAAGTAAGACTTCTTGAACTAATAGAGCCATCTCCACTAGAAACAGCAGAAACTTGTGTACATTTTAGAGAGTGTGGAGGATGTAGCATACTTTCTCTTCCATATGAAAAACAGTTGGAAATAAAAGAAAAACAAGTAATGGAATTATTTGATGGAGCTGAAATATCAGGATTTGAATATCTTGGCATACAGGGAAGTCCATCATCTACTCAGTATAGAAATAAGATGGAATATACTTTTGGTGATGAATTCAAGGGCGGACCTCTATCTTTGGGAATGCATAAAACTGGAAGATTTATTGATATACTGACAGTACACGACTGTAGATTAGTAGACTCTGACTTTGTAGAAATAATGAAAAAGACAAGAGACTTCTTTGATGAAAAAGAAATCCCATATTACAGAAGCTTCAATCACGAAGGATACCTAAGACACCTTGTAGTTAGAAAAGGTGAAAACACTGGAGAAATAATGGTAAACATAGTAACTTCATCTCAGATGGATTTTGATATGAATGAATTTGCAAATATGTTGAGATCTCTAGAACTGGAAAATGAAATAGTAAGCATACTTCACACTATAAATGACGGAATGGCAGATGCAGTTCAATGTGACGAACTAAGAGTGCTATACGGAAGAGACTACTTTAATGAAGAAGTTCTAGGACTTAAATTCAAGGTATCTCCTTTCTCATTCTTCCAGACAAACACAAAGGGCGCAGAAAAGCTATATGAAATAGCCAGAGACTTTGCAGGAGATAAGGGAGATGGCAAAGTTGTATTTGACCTTTACAGTGGAACAGGTACAATAGGTCAGCTAATGGCTCAAAGTGCAAGAAAAGTATACGGAATAGAATTGGTAGAAGAAGCAGTAGAAGCAGCCAATCAAAATGCCAAGCTAAACAATCTAGACAATTGCCAATTCATAGCAGGTGACGTAGCTAAGGTCGTTAGCGAACTTCCAGAAAAGGCAGACCTGATAATAGTAGACCCACCAAGAGCAGGAGTACTAGGAAATGGCGTAAAAGATATAGCTGAATTTGGAGCAGGAGAAATCGTATATGTCAGCTGTAACCCGAAATCATTGGTAGATAACCTAGTTGAATTTCAGACTAGGGGATATAAGGTGGAGAAGGTTCAGTTGATGGACATGTTCCCGAATACACCGCATGTGGAGTGCATAGCGTTGATACAAAGAGAAATTATGTAGAAATCCTGAGATTTAAGCTATTTCATGACTATTTTGTTTTTGAGGAAGATGACCAAAATAACAAGAGAAAAGTGCTAAAAAAGTATTTCAATGTTTCAGTTGTGGTTGACCTAGTTAGTGGAGATACAAGAAAATAGGGACAGTTAAAAATCAGCAAGGATTAAAATACTTGCTGATTTTTGTATTTATACTTTCAGACTTGTTAAAAGGACAAGTCAAGAATGGTGGTTTTGATAATTCTAGAATGGCAAAAAGGAAAAGTCTAGACTTGTTAAAAAGACAACCTAACTATATAGAGATTAGTTAGATTGATAGAGTTAGATTGATATTAGGGGTGGAAGCAAAAAACTTTTCTTTCAAAAGTGGATATAAACTGATACGGAGATATACCGTAACAGGTTTAAAATAAATATTGACATACTAGTAAATAGAATTATATTTACTTATCTATAAAAGACAAAACAGAAATGGTTTAAGTAAACCATTGACAACCATTTCGTATTATGGTATAGTTAAACCATAATCAAAAAGTTTATTCTATTTAACTAAATTTAGGAGGGAATTGTATGGGAAATGAAAATGTTAATGAAGTAATAAATATTCTAAGAGAAAAAGCAAGTGCAGGAAATTATATTTTTGAATTTGTAATTAATTATTATTTAAGTAGAAAGTTAGAAACCCACTCTTTTGATCAAATCCTAGAAAAATTTGAAGATGAAAATATTAAATATAATTTAAGAGCTATTTATGAAGGGGATAATAATTATAGAAAAGGATTTGATAATCTTAAAGATTTCACATTGGATGAAATTATTGAAATTATTGCAGAACTTTCTGAGTTTACTGGTAGAAGAGGAGAAGGAGAAAATACTACAGTAAAGTCAATTATTGATTTATCCTTAGAGCTTTTAAACTTAGAGAAAGAAGATAGATTATTAGATGTGGGCTCAGGAGTTGGGACAACATTGCTAGAAGCATCTAAAATATCTAATATTTCCGGGATTGAAATCAATCCAGAGAATTATATGCTATCATGCATTTTACTTGACCTATTTGATTTGTCAGTAGAAAAGATGATGCATAAGGATGTCTTTACCTATGATTTAAAAAAATTTAATGCTAATAAAGTTTTTATGAATATGCCTATGAATTTGAAAATGTCAGGGAAAAAATTAGAAGATGTTTTAAAATTAAAATTTGATAAGTCAACTTACAAAAACCATATTAAATTTATTGATTCATCTTGGGTTTTTGCCCTAGATATTATTGAAAATACGGGATATGAGAAGTTTGTAATGCTTGTAAATGGAAATCCTCTTTATAGTGATATTCATCAAGATGTAAGAAAAATATTGATTGATGAAGGAAAGGTTGAAGCAGTTATAGCATTGCCTAGCAACTTATTAGCCTATACAGCTGTTCCTATATACCTAGTTGTATTTAGTCATAATAATGAAAGTATAAGATTTGTTGATGCAACAAATCTTTATTCAGATAGTAAATATAGGCATACAATGGAAAAGAAACATATTGAGAAAATTATAAGTGCATTAGGAGAGGATTCTAATATTAGCAAGACCGTGGAAGATAAGAAATTAGAAGAAGAGGATTTTACCCTTGATCCATTAAGATATACAATGCCAGAATTTCCTTTTGAGGAAAGTATAGAATTAAAAGATGTAGTTAAATCCATTAATAGGGGTCACACTATTAGCAAGAAAGACTTAGATGAGATGACATCAGTTCAGCCAACAAATTATCAATACTTGATGCTGCAAAACTTTCAAGATGGCATATTAGATGAAAACTTACCATATTTAAAAGATTTAGATGAAACTTATGAAAGATATTTATTAAAGGATAATTCTATCATAATTTCTAGATTATCACCTTTTAAAATAGGTTCAGTTGATAAGCTTAAAACAAAAGTGCTGGCCAATGGGAATTTATTCTTTTTAGAAATTAATGAAGATAAAATCAATAAAGATTTTTTGACAGCCTATTTGCAAAGTAGAATAGGTTTAAAAGAAATAGAAAAATATGCTAAGGGCTCTACCATGAAAACAATTAGTATAAGGGATCTTGAAAAAGTTAAAATTCCCAAAATTAGTATGGAGAAACAAATTGAGATTGGAGAGAATTTTGTCCTATTAAATTCGGAATTTAAAGCCATTAAGAAAAGAGCTGAAGAAATAGCAAAAGAAAGATTGAACATATTTGAAGGAGGTATATAATGCTTCTGGATAATGAGTTGAAAATCGATATTGCTTCTGATGCAACAAAAATAGTAATGAAAAGGATTATTAGTGCTAGATCCATTAGTGAGTTGAGAGCTTATCTAAAATCAATAGGGCTTGAGGAATTAACTCCAGAGATAGATAATTTCCAGCCTAATGGTGATATTTATATATTAGGAGATTTGAGTATTAAAGATAATATTGTCTATCAAATATTTAAAGACTTAAGTATAGATGTTAATAGAGTAAAAATAGTAAAAGGATATAATGAGTTTAAGACTTATAATTTCAATAGATTTCAACATGATTATTCAGTAAGACTAATTTTCGTAGGACCAATGCCCCATTAAACACAAGATAAGGGTGATTATTCAAGCATTATTTCAAGAATGGAGCAGGAAGAGGGTTTTCCTAAAATTGTAAGGCTTGGTGTAGAAGGTAATTTAAAAGTTACTAAAACAAACCTTAAAGAGGCTGTAATCAAAGAGATAGAATCTAATTATTTAGATACAAATTAACATGCTAGGAAATTTTTAGAATAAAAACTTACAAAATATTTACTTATTTAATTTTATTTCCCAAGATAAATACCTAAAAGACAATAGTTTTGATAAAATAGAGTTAATAATATAGGAGGTTATTTATATATGAATGAAAGAAATAGATATAAGCAAACAGGAATAAATGTACAACAAAAAGCAAATATGATTTGGAATATAGCAGATATACTTAGAGGACTTTATAAACCTCATGAATATCCCTATGTGTTAGGATAGTTGTCGTATAGAAAAAAATAATGTATAATAGAAATATGACAATAACCTAAGGAGAATGATTATGTCTAAAACTAAAAAGAAAAGAAGCTATACCGAAGAATTTAAAACCTCTGTTCTTCAAAAATTAGAAGAACCTAATAATACAATAACAAGTCTTTCTGATGAATTAGGGGTTCCTAGACCCACCATATATCAATGGATTAAGAAAGCTGAAGCAGATAATATGAAAGTTTCAATTAATCATAAAGTTACCAGCAAATGGACTTCAGAAGATAAATTTCATGTAGTACTTGAAACATCAACCTTTTCAGAAACAGAACTAGCAGAATACTGCAGAAGAAAAGGAATTTATGTTGATGAAGTGAAAATGTGGAGAAATCAATGCCTTAAGGCTAATGAAGAAGCAAAAGAAGATCCAAAGGAACTTAAAGAATCTTTAAAGGCTGAAAAGGATTTAAATAAAGAACTGGAGAGAGAACTTAGGCGTAAAGATAAGGCATTAGCTGAAACAGCTGCATTACTAGTATTAAGAAAAAAAGCAAACGCGATTTGGGGGGACCCCGAGGAAGAATGATCAGCGACTCAGATCGCGTAACAGCAGTAATGCTGATCAATGAAGCAAGGGAAAATGGTGCTAGATTGAAACCCGCCTGTGATGAACTAAACATCAGTGAGAGAACTTATCAAAGATGGACTGCACAGGGCATCAGTGAAGATAAAATAAAGAAAGACCAAAGGCCATTAATAGAAAGGCCAACCCCTAAAAACAAACTAACCGAAGCAGAAAGAAAAGAAATAATTAAAGTAGTCAATAACCCTGAATATGCTGATTTAGCACCATCACAAATAGTACCTAAATTGGTCGATGAAGGTAAATATTTAGCATCAGAATCAACAATCTATAAAATTCTAAGGGAAGAAAAAATGAATGCTCACAGGGGCAGAACCAGCCACCAGTAAAAAGGGAACCGCCAACACATATAGCAACAGCCCCAAATGAAGTTTGGACTTGGGATATAACCTGGTTAAATGGATTTATCAAAGGACAGTTTTACAAGCTTTATTTAATAATAGACATGTTCAGCAGACTAATAGTGGCTTATGAAGTTTGGGAAGAAGAAAAAGCTGAACATGCAGAGTATCTAATTAGGAAGGCCACATTATCACAAGGAACAGCAGGGAAGCCATTGGTATTACATTCAGACAATGGCAGTCCTATGAAGGCAGCAACCTTCCAGGCTACACTGGAAAAACTAGGAGTGCAGAGTTCCTTTTCAAGACCCAGAGTAAGCAATGATAATCCTTACTCAGAAGCACTTTTCAAAACAATGAAATATAGACCTAAATATCCCTTCAAAGGCTTTAGAGGCCTAGAAGAAGCTAGAATTTGGGTAGAAAAGTTTGTAAATTGGTATAACAAAATCCATCTGCACAGCGGAATCAAATTCATAACTCCATACCAAAGACACTATGGCCTAGATAAAGAAATTATGAGAAAGCGCCAACAAACCTATGAAAAAGCCAAAGCAAAACATCCAGAAAGATGGTCAAAAGGCATCAGAGACTGGACATTACCTGAATATGTATCGCTTAACCCTATTGACGAGGAGGAAGAAAATGGCTTATTACACAGAAGCAATTTCTTTTTTTTATATTCCGGCAGAGCAGGAATGTATCAGCACTCACGAAGTGAGGGCGCGGCTTGGCATCGAAGATGACATTCTAAGGGGATTGGGGATGTGCCTCCAACAAGCAAAATGCGCCCGTGTACGTACGGGGGCACTGCTTGCCAATTTGTGAAGCAACAATAATTAGCAGTATAAACACTAAAAATATGGTAAAAGTGATGGATTTTCGGGGTGGTGGCATAAGAAATTTGTGTGAAAAATAGAAAATAAGAACGATGACTGAAATTTATTGACTTTGAAGAAAAACTTTGATATAAAAAGGGCAAAATAACAGTAAAGGAAATAAATCAGGGAATTGAACAGATAAATAATGTTGTACAGTCAAATGCAGTAACATTTGAGAAATGTGTAGCTTTCAGTCAGGAAATAAGTAGCGAAGCAGAAAGTCTGCGTGAAATGATCAGGAAATTTAAAGTTGCAGAATAAAATGATATAGATGTCTAAGGATGTCATATATATACAGAAAGGGACTTACATTATGGATACAGGCATACGCAAATTGGTTAATGAAATAGCTGCAGAAGATTTAATAGAATTATTTGCACCAAGTATGGATGATTATCTTTACATTATGAATTTGCAGAAAAACACTTTCAGAATTTCACAGATAGCAGTGGATAGTTTTATGATGTCAGGTAATTCTTTTGATGATGCAGTCAACAGTTTTCAGCTTTTTGTATATAAAGAAGACCGCTCTATGATCGCGGAAGATTTACAGCATATAATAGAAGGAAAAGAAAAGGATCATAATCTGTATTACAGATGGCTTGATAAAAACGGAATGCCAGTATGGATTAATTGTCGTGGAAAAGTCGTTGATGATAAAGATGGAAAACCTCATTATCTTATAGGATGTGTGAATGAAATAGGAAATACCCCGAAAGCAGATAATATCAGTGGACTTTTAGGCGAAAGGGAATTGCGCTCATATATTTCTTCCTATGAAAAGATTGGTCGGTTATTAAATACTTACTGTTGCAGGTATTTAATATGGAAATTGCGAAAGCCGTATAAGTTAAAAGAAAAAGAGATTTCCGACAAAATTATTGATGGTAAACATAGACAAGATGGGTAATAAAAAAAATAATAGATATCAAAAATCAAAGGCGGTTCGAAGCTGCATCTTTGGAACAATGGATAAGGTTATTATTGGAATATGTGTCTTCTGTATCCTGCTTTCAGGGGCGGGTATCTGGTATGGAACGCTTGATTATTTCAAAGCGGAAGAGACCTATGGTGATCTTCAGCAATATATTACTCTAGTGGATGAAACATTGCCGGATGCTGTTAAAGATCAGACGTATTACATTGACTGGAAAAGCCTGCGGGCGATAAATCCGGATGTTGTTGCGTGGGTGAAGATTCCGGGTACAGTGGTGGATTATCCGATCGTACAGACCAAGGATAATCAGTATTATTTAAAAAGGGCTTTTGATGGAAAAAAGAATTCCTGCGGAACAATTTTTATGAATGCGTATAACCGCATGGATTTTTCCGACTATAACACAGTTCTTTACGGACATAACATGAAGAATGGCAGTATGTTTGCAGTGATCAATAAATATAAGGAAGCAGCATTTTATGAAGATCATAAGGAAGTTTGGCTGTTCACACCGTACTGGGAGAGAAAATACCGGATCATATCTGTGCATAAAGCTACGGATGCATCTGAAACATATACAGTGGAGTTTGGAGACAGATATGCTGAGCACGTGACAAAAGAAGCGTCTATGTCTATATATGATACCGGTAATGGTTACAATGTAGATCTTCCAATGATTACACTGTCTACCTGTACAGGAAATGGGTTATTGGAGCGGATGGTTCTTATATGCCAGCCGGTATATGAAACGAAACTTAATCCGTTTATGCAGGATTAAGTTTCGTTTCATAAAATGAGTATAGGATAAAGAAATATAATGGGAAGATCATCGGGAATGCGATTGCAATAAAAGTATAAATTAGGGAGTTTGTTTATGAAGAAAAAAAGAAAAATCAAAAACAGAATGATTGCAACAATATTATGCGTGGCTATCTTGTTTTCGCAGGTGCATATTGTGTATGCTGCAGATTTACAGATATCGGATAGCAACACTGATCAGGTTACAGTTTCTTATGAGGATGATATGGAGCATGAAGGAAATGCAGACATAGAATTTACTGCCGCTCCTTCGGAGAAAACAAATGAAGAACTGGATAATACCGATGTAAAGGTACCCGATATAAATAAAGATACAGAATCAAAAAAAGATGAGGTAAAAACATCTGAAGAAGGCATAAAAGCAGAGACGACAGAGAATATAGATACGTATTATAAGGATGACAAGATATGCATTTATAATTATGATCAATTAAAGCAGATCGGTTCAGATGCCTATATATATACCGGTGATAAGGATGGAGAAATCGGGTCTGGAGAGGTAGTAAAGAGTGAAGGCACAGAGCTGAAATACGGAGCAGATGCTCAGTACAGTTTGATGAATGACATTCAGATAAGCTCTAAACAGATCTGGACAGTGCCAGATTCCTTTACCGGAACGATTACAGGGACAGAAATAGAAGAAAATGAAATACCTACTCTGTACGACAAAGATACGGATACGATCTACCTATATAATCCATATCAGTTAATGGTACTTGCTCAGGAAGAGTCTGAAACTGAACCAGTCATGTCGTTGGACTATGATGCACCGCAGTTTGGTATGGGACAGATGATCTATCCGGATGGAGAGGATCAGGAGTATCTGACTTATGCCAAGTCACATAAGTATGTACTGTCGCAGAAATTTAATTCGGATAAACCGGAACTGGTGGCAGATCAGTTGACAGAAAAAACGGCGACTGGAGTTCAATGGCTGGATGGTGAGCATGCTGACGGAAGAACAAAACCGGGACAGTTATATGTTGAAGTTTCCGGTAAGAAATATATTTTGATTGGAAATGAGTCACAGCTGCGGGCGATTGGAAGCAATAAGAGCGTGACTCCGAGACTATATGTCTATTACAGCCCAGGGTTGGTAAGTGGATTATTTGGTGGGGAACCTTTCTACACACCATACTATCCAGGTGATGCGGATCTTGGACTTGATGCTGTTGCAACAGAAGGTGCAACAACACATTGGACAATAACCGGGCAAAAGCCAGATTCAGTAATAGGTGATAATTCTTATCTATATTATAAAGATAATGGTAAGTATAAGCTGGCAGATGTCGATTTGACAAGCAATGGTATTGTTACAGGGCTGTTGGAGGGAGTAGGAGGACTGTTAGGAACATTATTGGGCGGTCTTACAGTAGGAACTGGTAGTTTGTGTGGCGTTAACGACCAAGGGTTACCTGACAATGAAACAGCAAGCTTGACGAAGTTAAAGCAAGAATACGGTGGTCTGAAATATTCCTCCAACGCGAATTATATTATTTTCCGTGATATTGATTTATCAAAAGAAGGAATAAATTCCAATAAAGAAGATGATCGCTGGACTCCACTCAGGGTATCGGGTGATATCATCGGTGCAAAGTTAGCGGAAGGACAGACGATACTCACAGATGGGAATTCGATTCTGGCAACCGGAAGACCTGTGATCTCCAATATTAATATAAATCAGACTGAGGAAATGGATAGTACGAAGTATATGGGAGTCGGTTTCTTCGGAACGATAACAAACGAGATCAACGTAAATAATGTCGGTATCAGTGCAGGAACGGTAAAAGTATCCAACATTGAATTAAAAAATGTGGATGTTAAAAATAATACGAATAAACACAAAAACACACAGACATTACTCAGTGGGTTAACATCCGGACTAGGATGGCTGGTTGGAAGTGTTGTTGATGTACTGGTAGGTATTTTGACTATTGGTCAGGTGCAATTAAGTCTAAAAGATGTTTTATCAGCCCTGTTGAATGCCAGAGCAACAGATCCAACGCTCTATGCGACGGGAGCTTTTGCAGGAAGAGTAGTCGGTGACGTTGTTATTGAGAACTGTGATGTAACAGGAAGCATCTCAGTTTCAAATATCAATGAACGGACAGGCGGATTTGTCGGATATGCGGAAGGTGTCACTCAGTATGAGGGATTATCAGAAGCTTTGGGTCTGACTGTAGATATCCTGTCTTCCTTATTAAATGCGATACCTGGACTTGGACTTGGCGATCTGATCACAATTCTTTTGAATAATGCACTGGATGTTAGCAGCCTGATTCCGACTGGATACAAAAATGTCACCATACAAAACTGTCATGTAGATGGTCTGACTGGAACAATCGGAAATATAGATAAGAATTTTGCCGGAGGATTTGCCGGACAACTGGTTGGAACCAAAGTATTTGACTGCTCGGTAAAAAACAGTACTTATACCGTTAATACCAAGGAATATGGCGGAGGCTTTGCCGGAATTGGCAGAGATGCCGATATCAAAGGAACTCTAACAGAAATAGGAATTGACCTGATCCGTGTAATGCAGCCGCAAAGTCTGCTGATGGGTTGTGACCTTACAGACTGCAATACTACTGTCGCAGGTGAGAATTATCAAGGCGGCATTACAGGTGCTCTGACAAACAGTTACGCGATCAATTGTGGTGCAAGCGGAAGTATTTCAGTGAAAGCAACAGGCAGCTATGCAGGAGGAGCTGTTGGTACGGCAACCGTCGGTTGGGTTACTAACCTTGGAAAAGATGAAGTATCTGATCCAAGTCTCTTAAAGACAGTAGGAGAATTGCTTACAGAACTTTTGTCCAGTGATTCTGAAAAGGCAGGAATGCTGCTTTCCCTTACTGGTATCGCACCATCTGCAATCCTTGGATGCAATATGAATTGCTCGGCAATCTCAGTAGAAGCTGGAAAAAGCTATGCAGGTGGTATTCTGGGTGGTGGCGATGGTGTCTATCTTGCGGAATCCAGTGTGGATTATTTGACTAAGCTTTCCTATTGGAAATACGAAGTGTTAGACACAGGAATCGTATCACAAAGAGACAACGTGGTTACCGGATTGCAGACAGTAAGGGCAGGGGAAAATCGTGTTGGTGGAATTGCAGGAAGTGTAACGACAGCGAGCATTACAGGACTTTTGAATGGTACACTGGGAATCGGAAACTTTCTGGGATTTACCGTCCATCATGTAACTGTTACAGGAATAGATACCGGATATACCGTAGAAGCCGGAGAAAATTATGCCGGCGGCGCACTTGGTGAGGCAGTTGGCGGAGATATAGAGACTGTTACTTTAGAACGATTAAAGTCTGTCACCGCCAAAAACAGAGTCGGAGGCTTTGTCGGCTGTGCAGGTCCTGGAGATCTGGCGGGAGCAGGAGGCCTTACACTGAATCTGTTAGGACTCAATAATTTATTACAGGTTAAAAATTTATTGAAAACCGGAGAATGGGTCCGCGTTAAGATAACAGATGCCCATGTGATCGGTTATCAGACGAATACGACAGACGGATTGACTGTAACAGCAACAGGAACGAATTCAGATGGAGGAGCAGCAGATTATGTGGCTGGTGGATTCATCGGAAAGAGTAACAGCTGTGAAATCAATCTGTCGGATGTGAAAAATCTGAAAGAAGTATCAGCTAATGATACCGATGGCTTTGCCGGTGGATTTATTGGAACCTCACAGACGGGAGGTCTTGCGGATGTGGCATCTGCTGATGACCTGGATGTCTGGATAGATAAAAAGACAAGTATATTAGATATCAACGGATTACTGACAGCAGTGAAATATCTGATTCCTTCCTACACTATGTGTACCGTTACCTATATTAATGGAGGCGGAGTTTCAGCAGATACAGCTGGTGGTTTTGTCGGAAGTTTTCAGAGTGGAACCGTCAACAATCAGGATGCAGGAGAAGGTAATTATTATTCTGTATACAATCTGGACCATGTAAACGGACAGTCTTATGCCGGAGGCTTCGGAGGAAATGTTTACTCCGGTGCATTGGCGGATGCCGGAGGCGGAATCAGTATTCTTGGAGATCTTAAGGGGCTGAATATTAACGTTGGCGATTTGCTGAACCTGATCAATGCCTACATCCCATATGTACAGTATGCAGGGATCAAGTCGGACAATGGTTTTACCGTTACTGCAAATAAAATAAAATCAGAGGACAGCTACTCCGGAAGTGCCGGAGGATTTATTGGTTACGGAAGTGGTGTTCAGGTAAGCTATTGTGATGTTACGAATTTGAAACATACAGATGTCACAGAGCCTGAGCAAGGTTTGGAATCTACAGATGGCTCAAACTATTTTGATGATGTAAAGAGCCAGTATGCAGTAACCGGTGCCAGATATGCAGGTGGATATATTGGCTATATGAATATTGGTTCCGCAGCTTCCGTTGGAAAAGGTTTAAGTATTATTGGAACAGCAATAGGAATCAACAATGTGCTGGATGCATTAAACGTCGTTGTTTCTACAATTGAACACTCCAATGTTACAGGAAATGTTGGAGGTTTTGCAGTAAAAGCATCCTGGAAAAATACTGCTTCGGATGCGTCGGCGAATGATGTTCTTGGAGATGCAGGAGGATTTGCCGGAAAGATTTCTGGTGGACACATTCAGGATTCCAACGCAAATAACTTCTCTTATATCATTGGCCAGATTACTGCTGGTGGTTACGTGGGAGATCTGGAACCGGGAAATGTAGCAAATGTCCTTGGAGACGCAAGTATTTTAGGCGGACTTGTGAATGTAGAAAGTGCATTAGCATCTCTTGCAGAAGACTTTGTACCAACGATCAGAAACAGTTCCACAACGTGTATTCCCTGCGGTGGTGCAGTTCGGGCAGATGCGGATTCCACAACACAGGTACAACGAGGCATGGCCGGAGGTTATGCAGGACATAATGAAGGCGGTCACATTTGGGGAAATAGTACAAAGAAATGGAAAGGTAAAGAATATGCCGGACCGCTCAGTACCTGTAAGGCAGTTCGGATCCGATCAGTATACGGAGAAGAAATTGCCGGTGGATTTACAGGACTGATGGAGTCAGCCGATACGGCAAGTACCGGAAACCTGTCCTTATTGTGGGGACTGGTAAAAGTAGATAATATTCTAGGAGCTCTCAGCGTTGTCTATCCGACAGAAGAAAATACGGCAGTTTACGGACCGCTTGCTCTGATGGACTATGAGACCTGGAACAAATGGGTAGAGTTTGTCGGGAAATACGGCGGTTACGGAAGTGACCTTGCCTCGCATGGAAAAGTGAACAGCCAGGCAGAACTGGATACAATCATTGGGAAGTATGCTTACGGATACAATGTCGTAGCAGGAAGAGTGAATTACCGGGATGAGATAAAACTGGCAAATGGTGGAGCAGCCGGTGGCTATGTTGGCTCCATGCAGACAGGAACCATTACAAATGGACAGGCTTATCAGGCGAAGACGATTAAAGGAATCCGATGCGCTGGAGGCTTTGCCGGAGAAATGATAAATGGCGGAGCAGCAGATCTTGGTGGTGCTGATATCCTTGGTCTTGATCTGCAATTAGGACAAATGCTGCAGGTACTTAACGTATTTGTGCCGGTGATCAAGAAATCTTCGGTAGAAGGTTACCAGAGTGGATTAATTGTCCAGTCAGAAGGAATCAATGCCAAGGATGCCTGTGGTTATGCAGGAGGTTATGTAGGAAAGCTGATCGGTGGACAGATCTGGGGCGAAAACGATACGCACTGTCAGGTTACAAAGCTGAGACGAGTTGACGGAAGAAGCTATGTTGGTGGATTTGTCGGAAGCTCAAGACCGGGAAGTGTAGCAACAGTGGATCCAACTGCTGGTGAAGGAT
The DNA here is from genome assembly GCF_003012055.1 of Peptostreptococcus russellii. GTDB lineage: Bacteria > Bacillota > Clostridia > Peptostreptococcales > Peptostreptococcaceae > Peptostreptococcus > Peptostreptococcus russellii. The sequence goes on from NZ_JYGE01000002.1 coordinate 118,594, forward strand.
TATTTTTAAGCAAATTATTAAATCAACTGCTGGATACTCCTGCAGATTTTATAAAAGTCATGGATGCCACTGTAGCAACGATCCGCTATGCAGATGTTATTTCCTGGGATGACTGGGGAATTATCGTAAATGGAGTTTATTCGGGTGGAAGCAGCAACACTTCCTATGCAAAAGCAGCCGGAGGATTTGCTGGAAGTCTTGTCGGAACTGTACTTGGGGAAAAAGATACCAAGGAAGCGGGAATTTCTGCACAGGGAATCCGTTCTGTTATTGCCGGGGAATATGCCGGAGGCTTCTTTGGAATAGCGGATGTCGATGCCGGAGTGCAGGTTTCGGGGAAGACAGAGACAGAATTATTCAAATATCTGCTTCAGCTTGGGCGTACCGATGTCTTGGATGCATTCCGTACTTATGTATATGACGGATCCGTAAGCGGAAGTGCGGATGCCGGCTTAAGTGTAAGTGCACATACAGCCGTGAAAAGCGGGCAGAATGACGCGGTGACATACAGCGGAACAGCCGGAGGCTTTGGAGGCTCTTTATTAAACAGCTCTGTAAAAAACAGCAGTGTTACAAAGCTTTCTAATGTAACCGGCTTAAATAGTAGCGGAGGCTTTATCGGTTATTCCGGAAAAAGTGGTGTTGTGGATCTAAACAAAATCGATGTTCTGGGTAGCAATCAATGGCAACTTCTTGGAGGAGCAGCAGGTGTCCTGGATGTATTTGGTTCACATATTGAGGACAGCGGTGTAGCCGGAGTGGATGGCGGTTATACCGTACAGAGCAGTGGAGGTGAGGAAGAGATTGCCGGAGGTTTTATCGGCTATGCGAATCTGGCGAGGATGTCAGGATGTATTGCCGGAGATAGTAATATTCAGGCAAACGGGCTCAAACAGGTTGCATCCGGAGGAACAGCCGGAGGCTTTGCCGGAAGAACAAGCTACGAATACCTTGGAAATATAGATTTGGATTCCACATTAGTGAATGCATTGCTTACCATTTTAAATCAACTGGTGAAAGCACTTTATCTGGATAAGCTTGAGGCAGCAAATCTATTGAATATTAATCTGGGAATTATTCAGATCAAGGCAGCCTATGAAGGCGATTTATTGAGTGTCAATCTGCTTGGATTAAAAATATCGGTGGGCTTATCCAAGGCTTCTATAGAGAATCAACAGCAGACAGATTTTGCGATTATTAAAATCGGAGATTCCACGATCAAGCTTCCATGTGATTCCAATGGAATCAAACAGGATGATGATACAAAGTCAAATATCAGTATCAGTCTGATCAAAGCAAACCGAACGAAAATCACGGACAGTAATGTCTATGGTATCAGCTATGGATATGATGTCTATGCCGGTGGAGCCGGAAATGATAAAGATGGTTCTGCAGAAGATGGACGAAGCGGCGGCTTTGTTGGATTCAATAACGAAGGTCTTCTTCAGAACAACAATATGTACTACTGTGATGTGGTTCGGGGAACATCAAAACTGGTCGGACCATTTAGCGGAGAAAGCAGCTTAAGTTCTTCCTATTCTTTCAATACAAAAGAGAAGGTCGAAGGAGAGCAGAACAACTACCGTATTTACAGAAAACTGGATACGGCACTGGATCAGATCAAAAAGAATTCAGAAAAATTGAATCTCAGCTATGAAAAAGATGCTTCCAGTGGGTGGGATATTTACACGCTGGGACATATGAATTCGGTAAAAAGCTATGATACTTTGCAAAATGCAAAGCTGACAGATGATACATCGTCTACAACAGCAGAACTGAAAGCATATGAATCGTCAGCGAAAGCAGTATTGATGGCAGATACTAAAACAACATTGAACACAGGAGAAAGTGATACTCCGGAACCGTCCGAGTCACAGGATCCATGTGATAAGCACATCAAGTTGACGATCAATAAGATCTGGAAGGATTTTAACAATTTTGATAAAAAACGACCAGACAATATTACGGTAACAATATCACGTACCTGGACAGACAAGGCAGGAAATGAAAAAACAGAAATAGTACTAGGTTACGAGAGTTACACTATAAAAGGTTCCAGCGATAAATCTAAATGGCAGGAGGTGATAAAAGAACTCCCGGCATATAAGACAGATGGAGATAACATATATTATTACACGTATTCCGTTACCGAAGCGGAGATAGTTGGTTATACGACGACGATAAAGAAATCGGAGGATGGATTTACCTTCACGATAACCAACAACAGACATTTCTCAAGTCTTCCGAATACCGGAGGATATGGAAGATATTTTATTTATCTGATAGCTATTCTGCTTTTCCTGTTATATTTCATCATGAGATATAAAAAATGCAAGGAAAACAAAAAGCTGAAATACTATAAAACAAAAGAAGTTTCAAAGAAAAGGAGGTAACTGGCATGAAGAGAATGAAAAAAATCATGGCAATGCTGCTGGCAGCAATGATGACAATGGCAATGACAATCACTGCATTTGCCGCAGAAGGAACAAACACACTTACAGTTAATGTGAAATCAACAACACCCGCACAGGATTTGAATGGTCAGACAATTAATCTGTACAAATTATTTGATGTGACAGAGTCAGAAAGTGGAGAAACAATAAACTATGCATACACAGTGAATACAGCAACTGGGTATAAAGATGCACTGTTATCTGTATTAGGTTCACCACTTACAGCATCCTCTACGAATGAGGAATTTGTATCAGCTGTTCGTGCTATCGGCAGCAATGATTCTGCAGAAGTACAGAACTTTGCAAACAATTTTACAACGTATGCGTTGACGAATAGTTTGGCAGCAACAGCTACCTCTGGAAAAATCACAGAGAGCAAAACATCTCATGAGTTTACAGGTTTAGATACAGGTTATTATCTTGTGTATGTAACAGGCGGCAAAGAAATTCAGTCTTCTTTAGTTACAGTAGATGCTACAACAAATACAGTAAGCTTAAAAACAGAAGCACCAAGCATTGAGAAAAAAGCTGACAAAGAGACTGTAAATATCGGACAAGTAGTGAAATATACCGTAACAGGTTCTATTCCGGATACAACAGGATATGCAGAATATGTATACAAAATCCACGATGAATTATCAACAGGTCTTGATTTTGTAAATGATGTAGCAGGAACAGCTCTTGGAACAGGTGCTACAACAGTTAATGTAACAGTGGCATTTACGGATAATAGTCTTACAGTAGGAGGAACAACACCTACAACAGCAGCACTTTCCGGTGAAGGCAACAGAAAAATGTCTCTTGATTTATCTGAATGGGTAAGAGCTAACCAGACAAACAAAGGAGAAGAATTCACCGTTATATATTATGCAAAGGTAAATAAAGATGCAGTTGTAACAGAAAAGAACAAGGCTGAGTTAGAGTATGGTAATCAACCGGGTGAAACAACAACTACAACACCGAGTGAGGCAAAGACACCTACCTATCCGTTAGATATCTTAAAGAAAAAAGCAGGTACAGATGAAAAGTTAGCAGGTGCAAAGTTTAAGTTATATTCAAGTAAAACAGATGCGGATGCAAATGATGACACTAAAGCCATTAAAGTTTCTCCAGTAACTACAACAGTTGCAGGAAGCTATGTAGTAGATCCAACATCTTCTACTACAGAATTTGAATCTGTTGAAGAGATTACTGGAGAAGGTTACAACCTTCGCGTCAATGGTCTTGCAGAAGGAACTTATTATTTGGTAGAGACACAGGCTCCAGATGGTTACAACAAGTTGACGGCTCCAATTGAAATTAAAATCACAAAGAGCGCAGATACAGAAGTAAATAATTGGACAATTTCCAAAGATGGAGCAGTTGAAACTGATAAAATCATCGACATCGCAAACAGCACAGGTTCTCTTCTTCCATTTATTGGTGGACGTGGAACTATTGTATTTGCTGTGATTGCAGTTCTTCTGGTATTTGGTGTTGCAGTAAGCTATATCCGTGATAAAAGAAAATAAGTATAATAATTTTTACTAAAGATATAAGTTAGTATTTAAGGAATGGGCGGTTATCTTTCACGGAAGGTAACCGCAATTCCAAGTATAACAACAGGGGGAATGAAATGAAAAGTAAGAAGAAAAATAAGATAACAATAAATGATATCATTCGTCTGATCGTGCTTTTGGTTGCATTCTCCGTATTGTTATATCCAACGTTGAGCAGTTATCTGAATGAAAAGAATAGCTCCAAAGTGGTATCTTATTATGATGAGGAAAGTATAAAGCTAAGCGAAACAGAAAAAGAGCAAATGTTGGAAGATGCGAGAGCATACAATCAGGAAATGTTAGGAAATATCGATCTTATTGATCCGTCCTCAAAGGAGAATACGGAAATTGATGAACGGTATCAGAGTTTATTGAATCCGGATGGAACAGGAATGATGGGATATATCCATATTCCCAAGATTAATATAGAACTTCCTATTTATCATGGAACAAGCGAAGCAGTTCTGCAGGCGGGAGTCGGCCATTTTTGGGGCACGTCCCTTCCGGTTGGAGGTGAAAGTACTCATACGGTATTGACCGGCCACAGAGGGCTGCCCACCAAAACACTTTTTACCAATATAGATAAGCTGGAAGAAGGGGATATATTCTATATTAAAGTTTTAGATGAAACTCTGGCATATCAGATAGATCAGATTTTGACTGTTTTACCGGAAGAGACAGATGCGTTAGCCATCGAATCCGGTAAAGACTATGCAACACTTGTCACTTGCACTCCATATGCGATTAATACACACAGACTTTTAGTCCGTGGATATCGGATACCATATGAGGAAGCAACGGAGCAGGAGTCGGATGTAGATGTGAAACCAGAATTATCCTTTACTGCTAAAGTGTTGATTGTAACAATCATAGTAATTTTCATAGGATTAATTATAACTGTAATGTACAGTATGAGGGATAGAAAAAGGAGAAAAATAAGATGATAAAAAAGATAAAAAGTGTTCGCCTTCTTTTAATGGTCATACTTATTCTTTTCAGTAGTTTTATAGATGTTTCAACGGTTCATGCTGAGGATGGAACCAGAAAAGGAAGTATTCAGATCATTTATAAGGGGAGAAATCATACAGATGAAGAAGTAACTCTTTCCAGAGCAAAGTTCGCAATATTTCCGATTCAATATAAGAAAAACGATGAATGGATCTGGGAAAACGGTTTTGAGAATTCAGGCGTGTCGCTAGGAGACACAAGTGCAGAAGCAAGAGAGAAACAGGCGAAACGTTTATTTGAGTATGCGAAAAAAAGTAATATTTCCGGAACAACGCAAGTAACAGATGACTTGGGTCATGCAAGCTTTGCTGAGTTAGAGGAAGGAATTTATCTTCTTGTACAAATTGGAAATGTGGAATGTGGTACAGATAAATTTGAATCCGCTCCATTCCTTGTGAATATTCCATCTGAAATCAATGGAAAAACAGAATATGATGTAGTGATAGAACCAAAAGGTGAATGGGTTACTCCTGCAAAGCCACTTGTTACACCGACAAATTCAGATAAGCCAGCGCCAACAGAGCCGACTCCAACGAAGCCGGATATACCTGCTCCTATCCAGAACATAATAGATATCGTGAAGACTGGTGATACAACCAATATAATTCCCTGGGTCTTGATTGCGATTAGTAGTCTTGTGATAATTATTGTACTTTATAGAAAACGAAAAGAAAAATAATGTATACGGTAAGCGTTTGATAATATATGTATTGTATAATTATAGGGATATCGCTATGATATCCCTATAATAGTATTTAGTAAGCGTCCAATAATATCATGGGTTTAAAAGTATCTTGCAACATGAGATAATATCCCTACATAGTACTTCTAATGTTAACAAAGTACTTTGCCAACTTTAAAACTGTAGGGAGATGATAGGTTGACCACTATGAAAGCATCAAAACATGAAATACTTAAAGCTCAGTGGCAGGAGTTAATCAAAGAACAAAATGAAAGCGGATTATCAATTAGAGAATGGTGTAGGAGAAATGATATCTCACATGGTAAATACTACTACTGGCAAAGAGTCATTAGAGAAGAAGCCCTAATTAAAGCAGGAACCATGGCAGTTACAGGACAAGGCCAATTTGTAGAGATAAAGTCAGGTAATGGTGATTTTAGAACTAACACTCAAGGTACTTGTGCAGTCCTAAGGTCAAATGGAAATGAGATTGAAGTATTAAATGGTGCAGATCCAAATACATTGAGGTTAATACTTAATTTAATTAGTAATCATGAAAATTAAATTTCCCAATGATATACGAATATACATTGCCTGCGGTAAAACTGATATGAGGAAATCCATAGATGGTCTTTCTGCAATAGTATCTCAAAACTTTAATCTAAATCCATTTGAAAATGCACTATTCCTTTTTTGTGGAGGAAAAAGAGATAGGATAAAGGCCCTCCTTTGGGAAGGAGATGGATTTCTTCTTCTCTACAAAAGATTAGAAGGTGGGGTATTTCAGTGGCCTAGAACCACAGAAGAGGTTAGAGAAATTACCCCTCAACAATACAGATGGTTAATAGAGGGATTATCAATTGACCAGAAAAAAGTCATTCAAAAGATAGATGTTAAAAGGATAGTCTAGGTGGTTGAAAATATTCAAATTCAAATGATTTCAGCCATCTTTTTTCTTGTTTTTGACCTTTCAAAATGGTATAATATGATTAGAAAAAACAGAAAAGAAAGGCTAATTCCCAATGGATAATAATTCTTTAATAAAAACACTTCAAGATACAATTGAATTTCAAAACAAAACCATAGAAGGCCTTAGAGAAGAGTTAAAAAAGGCTAATGAAAACATAGAATACTTAATCAAAAAACTCTATGGAAGGAAAACAGAAAAAACCTCTGCCATAGATGGTCAACTAGTGATTAGTGATATGGAATTAGGTCTATTTAATGAAGCAGAAAAAGAAATGGATACATCTGAACTTGAACCAGTTCCCTTTGAAGAGCCAATTAAAAGAACTAGGAAAGGATACAAGAGAAAAGACCTATTTAAAGACTTACCTAGCCAGAATCTAATATTCAGATTAGAAGAATCACAACAAATATGTCCAATAGATGGAAATAGACTTTCAGTTGCAGGTAAAAAATTCATAAGATCAGAAATTAGATATATGCCAGCAGAAATATCTGTAGTTAATATATATCAAGAAACATATGAATGCAGATTGTGTAAGAAAGAAAACAGGCCTGGAATCTTTAACCCAAATACACCAGAGCCTGTACTTCAACATTCCTATGCTATAGCCTCAAGTGTAGCATGGACAATGTATCAAAAGTTTGTACAATCAGTTCCACTCTACCGCCAGGAAAAAGATTGGAAACAGATGGGCTTTCCAATAAGTCGTGCAACCCTATCTAACTGGATTATAAAAACATCAGAAGAATGGTTAAGTCCAGTAGTAGAAAAACTACAAGAAGAGCTACTAAAAGATAGGTATTTACATGCCGATGAAACTCCAGTCCAAGTATTAAATGAAGAGGGTAGGAAAAACACCACAAAATCATACATGTGGGTATACTCTACTTCAGCTAATGCTGATAAAGGGATTAGAATATTTAAATATGCACCTGGCAGATCTGGAGATAATGCCAAACAATTCTTGAAAGGATTTAAAGGATATCTTCACACAGATGGATTTTCAGGTTATGGCAAAGTAAAAGATATCCATCACTGTTTATGCTGGGCTCATGTAAGAAGATATTTTTCAGATGCTCTCCCTAAAGATATGAAAAGTCCAGAAGCAACCTTACCAGCCACAGGAATAGCATATTGTAACCAGCTATTTGACTGGGAAAGGCAACTTAAAAACCTATCCCCAGAAGATAGAAAAATTAAGCGTCTAGAAAAAGAAAAACCAGTTCTAGAGGCCTTTTGGTCATGGGCAGAAAGCGCAAACAAGAAAGTACTTCCTAAATCAAAGATTGGAACGGCCCTTCAATATGCCCTAAACCACAAGGATAAATTAGAGACCTATCTTGAAGATGGAAACTGTGTCATCTCCAACAATATTGCAGAAAACAGTATAAGACCATTTACAGTAGGTAGAAAAAATTGGACCTTCTGTGGTAGTCCTGAAGGGGCGAATGCAAGTGCAACTGTCTATTCACTGGTAGAAACAGCAAAGGCAAATGGACTAAACCCCTACAAGTATTTAGAGCATATACTGTCAATATTACCAGGTAATAATTTAAAAACCAACCCAAAGGTCTTAGATCTAATGATGCCTTGGGATGAACAAATACAAAATACATGTAAATCTTAATAAATACTATTATAGGGATATCATAGCGATATCCCTATAATTATACAATACATATATTATCAAACGCTTACAATATAGCTCTCCGGAATCTTTAATTCAGAAGCTAATTTTGCCATTGTAACCCTGCGCTTTTTTATTGCCAAATAACAGACAATCCTGATTGCATAATCCGTTGTATTTGTAAGCTGCATAGGTGCTCACCTCGCTCTCTTTTCTTTGTTCCGTACATAAACTCATTGATTGAAACAGGAAGAATCATACTTTTCACTCACACATTTCAAGCATAATTCTTCCTGTTTGTCTAATAACGCTTTTTCATTTTTCTAAGAAATGTCATGCCACCTGCACTTATAACCAATATAACAATCAGCAATAAAATCCATTCGCTATCATGAAAGGTTCTTCCTGTTTCCGGAGGTGCCACTGTAGATGCATTTGTAAACGTAACCTTATCATTTCCTGTTGTTGAAGTTATGATTTTTGCTACTGTTCCATCAGTTGCATCACTGCCATTCAATTTATAGCTTGTCTTGTAATTCTTTCCAGGATCAGTTTCAGTAACTGTATATGTCCATCCTGTTGGCAGACAACTAATGTCTACGGATTCATCTTTTGCCAGGGTAAACGTAGCCTGATTATTTGTAAAGGTGAGATTCTTTACTGCATCAGTTCCTTTTTTTATGAAAATCTGCCCAGCCGTTATAGTAGCGGTACTTGCATCAGTTCCTGATGGTGGAACGGCTTTTATTGTAAACTCATACGATCTATTCGGTTCCATATTGTATCCGGTTACGGTTTTGCTTACCGTTAAAACAGTTGGTTTATAATACAGATTAAGTGTAATTGTATCAGAAGACGAATCATTTTTTACTTCATTTTCTAATTGGTTCCGAGTATCTACTGTATCAAAAACATAACCTGGAAATGTTCCGTTTGCTTCTGGTTTTGCGTACGCTTTAACACTCTCATTTTCTGTTGCAAAGGAAATGGTTCCTGCTGCTGTCTTTCCCAATTTTTCTGTACTATCCGGTACCTTAAGCCAATGCTTCACTTCTACCTTTTTCGTATCAATTTTCTTCCACTGGGCTACAATCTGATATCCCACCTCATCATTCCATACAGACACTGGAAGGTTACGGTTTGCGGCAAATTCATAATTCTCTTCAGAAATACAAAAGACTTCATTATGCTGATATAACTTATCACTATATTGTGGAGTTTCAAACATTGGAGTCAGACGTAGCTTCCAGCCAAGGAATTCATATCCCTCACAGGTTGGTTCTGGCCATTCCTCCCCTATTCGAAAGGTGCTTCCCATACCTCTTGTTCCCTCATGGGTGTTTGGATTTTCTCCATAAGACTGCATTGGTTTGCTTGTTCTAGTATCAAGTTCCTCATTATACGGAATATTTTTCACAACTGCATCTGCCGGAAGCACACCTTCGCCGGCACCAGAATTGTAATGTACATAGACGCTTTCTTTCGTAGACATGAAATAGCCTGCATACAATTCCCAATCGGTATTATGTGTTGTCTTCTCTCCTGCAAATGCCAAAAATTTTTCATACCCTGCACTACTTGCTGCTTCTTTAGCTGCTTCCCAAATTTCATCATAAACTCTAAATTCTTCTTTTTCTCCAAGAGAAGTAGCATTCATATTATTTAGATCATCTACAAAAGCTCTAGATTTTCCGCCATCAGTACTAACTCCACCTGACGTCTGTGCAAAGTCTACACCCACTCCTGCAAATCGATATCCTGGTTTTGGCTTTGCAAAAAATATTCTCACTTGTCTTTTCTTTAAAGTTACTGCTATTTTTTCTCCCACAGGATCCATATTTACCGTATCATTATCTCTCATTGGAACCAGCTTATTCTGATCAGGATCCCACATGACAACATCGATACCTTCACCACTTCGACGGTTGTCTGTTTTTAAACGTACGGTTAAAACCTGCTGCCCTGTTTGATACGGAGCTAAATTAAAAATAAAATCTCTCCATCCTCCGTCTTCACATTGCACATTGAAACTGTATTCGAACCCACAATCTTTTTCATTATCGTTTTTCTTATACTGTTTGGTTATTTGGGCATTCACAATAAGTTTACCAGCATGGCCTTTCACGCCATTATTCGGTCCAACTCCATCTGGAACCTCCTTGTTACTACTTGAAGCTGCTACTGTTTCTCCATTTAATGCCATATGAACCAATCTATATCCTATTTTTGTATCAAATTTTGGAACATCAATAGATCCATCGTACTTCACTTTATCTTCCGTATATGTCCATACAAGTTTATGTTGTTCTGGTAAATAGTCCCATCCATTCTCTTTACTATGCTCAATATTGATATATTCAAATCCATTATTGTCTTCGGTGTTAATCGTTACACGATATACACCCATTTTATCATATGCAATCGTTACTGTATCGTCTTTCTGAAAATTTGCTTCATAATAGGCTTCATATTCATCTCCAGATACTCGTTTAATACTTGTAGACGCATCTGCTGCTGTAACGCTTCCAATTTTATATCTGACTTTATTAGCTGTTCCTGGTTTCACGGTGAACTTCCACGTTTCTCCAGCATTTACACGTATCGTGTCAGCAGTATTTACCTTTACCGTTCCTGCTTTTGTCGTAATCGTACCAGCAACTCCATCTTCCGGGATTTCTTCATTGACTCTAATATTGTAATATTCCTGATAAGTCATTGTAAGTTTCTGACCATCATCCAATTTGATAGCAATCACACCATCGGTGCTGTAATATACAGTGTCATTATATTTTCCGATATAGACACAATCTTTTCCATTTACTCTTGCACTCTTAAATTCATAATTTTTTCCAGTAATTGCTAAATCTTTATGATCTGCAATCGTTCCAAGTTCAATCGTTGTCGGTGCATTTTCGATAGGACTTCCGTTTACATCGACATATTCTACCCGATCTGTTGATGTTGCATTTTCATCACCATTTGCGACACTAATCTGTAATGCTTCATCCAGGCTCTGTACAGATATGCTCTCTGGGACGTTCAGTTCTTCTGGCTGCTCAGTTCCTCCTTCATTATCAATAATCTGTTCCGTCGATTCTTCCGATTTATTCGTATCTTCTGTAGCTACTTGTTCGATTTCTTCATTAACAGAATTTTTACTCTCGGAGTAAGTCATTACAAGCAACTGTTCATCTGTTAGCTTCTTTGCAATATTGCCATCTGTACTATAATAAATATAATTTTCATACTGTCCGATAAATACACAGTCTTCATCACTTACTTTGGCATTCTTAAATTCATAATTTTTATCAGCTATGGTTATTTCTGTATGATCAGAAATTTTTCCAAGCTCAATGGTTGTCGGTGCTCCCTCAATCATTTTTCCATCTTCATCTACATACTTTACTCGATCTGTTGATGGCACTTCACCATTCGCAACTCTATTTTGAATTTCAGCATTCAGCTGTTCCACCTCGATACTGTCCGGAATTTGTTTCTCCGTTTCCTGTTTTGTTTCTTCACTTTCAGAAGTAAACTGATCTGTAGATGGCTCTGATTCTATTTCTGTATCACTTGTAAATGCTTCGGTATCTCCGGTTTCACTTTCTGATTCAAAAGCGGTTGTATCTTCAGCTGATGCATTTACCGTATTCAGAGATAAAAAGCACATAGAAAAAATCAAAATCCAGGAACATGCAATTTTCAAGCATTTATTCCACTTATTGTGCCTCATTTTGTGCATCTCCCTTCTTCTTTCTCTGGTTTTCTCTGATCAAAGCAATCAGGCAAACCAATGAACCCAGTAATAATGTAAAATATCCCATGATAGGACTATCATCTCCAGTCTTTACACTATTGCTCTTACTGATTTTTGATATCAATGATGGTCCAGATTTATCTTTTCCCTGCCAAGTATAACTATTTTTAAAAGAAATTCCTGAAACTTTCTCTCCATCCTGGTTTTCAACCACCGTTATTACTTTCAACTGATTATCTGCATTATAAAATGCTTCCACTGTAATATCATAGTTTCTCTCATCATAGCTATAATTTTCTTTCTTCTCTGTTATCTGACAGATTTTGTAATGATACTGACCTGCATTTCTGATATTCATGGTAATTTCCGTAGCTATATTGCCTTTCATGTTCCAGACATATCGCCGATTGCTGCTGCCATCAGGCATTGGTGCATCTGACTGATCTGTTAGCAAAGCATACATAAATTCATCCGAAACATCCGTATTTTTGCTGTCAAATACCTGTTCCACTGGTATTTTCACTGTAGTATCAGTATCAGCTACAAAGGCTGGTATCTGTATGCTCAGGAAAAGAAGCATGGTCAGGAACACAATGCTGACTTTTTTTAACTCAATTCTTTTCATGTTTTTTCCTTCCCTTCTTTCCTATTTGTCTATTCAACAGTAGTAAGACTATAATAATCAGAATCATCCAAATGATAACCGGAACATTCGTAATCATATCTTTTAATTGATCAATTCCCGTGCCAAGATTCTTTGCTTTTTCTTTTTCCGGATAAACCTGGTCTGTCAGCCTTCCCACTAATACATTTCTTCCATTTGTCATATCAGATGTACATGTGGTCAGCAAAACCAGATGATCATCTTCTGTAATGTTCAACTCTCGTTTATATAAAGCATTGTCTATTATTTCCAGCAGATACGCTTGCTTTGCCTCTGATGTGTCTGGGCACACATTGAAAATCGTTTCATTATAGGCATCTACCTGCATCAATGCATAGAATTCGATTCCATGATCTTTTCCGTCAAAGAAAAGATTTCCATACGGATGCTCATCAAAATATGTCTCATCTGTAAATTTACCGATATCACCAAACATCTTTTCCTTTTCCATGTGGTGACCATAAATAATATTGTTAAAATCTGAAAAGTCTGGCTTATTACCACAATGCAAAAAGATAGCTCCACTTAAAGAATATTTTCCTTCTGCATCTGTATTCATATAAGTATCATCATCATCTGTCTGTAACAGCGGATAATTGATATTAGTATCGTTCACCCGGATCCAGCCAATCACATCCGGATTAATTTTCTGTAATTCTTCAAATGATTTTGTATGTTTTTCTGTTGGAATATAGGTTTCATAGTTTTTCGCATCTGCCGCCTGATAAACCTGGTTTGAATCCCATAACATATAGCATGACAGGAACATTGTCATAAGAACCAGCAACAATGCTATCAGATTTACCATATGATCGATTCCATTCACTATGAACTTTGCTATTTTTTTCATATGAAATATTCCTGCTTTTCTTCTTGATTTAGAAAAAGGAAATGCGGTGGAGCAACGCCGCACACATCCCCTTTCCAGGTTCATTTATAAAATTATTTCTGTAATCTTCTGCGTTTGAAAGCAACGAATGCCATCAGTGCTGCACCGCAAAGAACGATCATCAGAACATATGGAAGAGTGTTCATGATAATACCAGTTGTCGGTACGAAATTGTATGTGTTGGTTACATCAACTTTATTCTGTTTCTGTCCAAGTTTACCTGAAACAGTAATAGCCTCATTGTACTTACCAGCCACTACATTAGTCTGTACTTGTCCGTTAAATACGCTTTCTGCACTTCCTTTATAGTTTGGTGTTGCAGACTCAACTACACTGATCTGTGTTCCTACCGGCACACCTGTTAATTTCATATTTCCGTCTGCTTTCAGTTTAAATGTATAAGTTCCGCCTTCGTTGATTGTAATTTTATTTCCATCAGCATCTTTTACACCACCAAGTGTATTTGCATCTGTTCCTGTTGGGAAAGTAAATGTTGCTGTGAAAGCGAACTCTTTATCTTTATCTAATGTTCCACCATTTGCTACGATTGTCTTAGTTACATTTAAAGAACCATCTGTAACATAAGTCGGATCTGGTTTTGTCGGATCAGGATCAATACCGGTACCGGCTTCCTGTACATAGGTGTTAGTAAAGTTAAATCCATTATTATCCGTATCACTGATGTCTACTTTACCTGTTGCTGCTGTTCCCTTATCGTCTTTTGTCTTATTAACGATAATGTTAGAAATCTCAAGTCCATTGTCACCATTTGAAACATATACATCCATTGTATATTCAGCCTGTGACATAATCATTTTCTGGTGCTCCGTATCAGTAATTGCAGGGGTAGCTGCTGTCTCTTTTACTGTATATTCGTATTTGCCAGCATCTGTCCACTCTGGAAATAAAACTTGAGCTCTTTTTGTTGTAGTTTCTGTATCAGTGGCTGAAAAGCTAATATCCGGAATAGTTACATTCTCAGTATTACCTCCCACCTGTTCAGCTTTAAAAGAAAATGTCTCGTCCTTTCCAACCTCTGTATTAAAGGTTTTACTGATGTAGGCTTCTGTTGTCGTGTCCCCTTCTGCTGCAAATACCGATGTCGGCATTACAAGTCCCATTGTCATAGCACCTGCTGCAACAATAGCGAGCATTTTTTTAGATAATGTTTTTATGCTCATAATAATTCCTCCTTTGTGAAATTTTGATTAGTTTATATTTGATTAACAGAGGAGAGGATTAGATTCCTCTGGTCCGAATAACCGCTATAACTTTTCCTTTGACATCGTTCAAATCAATGCAGCCAAATGTTCGGCTGTCCGATGCCTGCGGTCTGTTATCGCCAAGTATAAATACCTGACCTTCTCCGACTGTTATCGGGAAATCCACTCCATCTTTAAATTGAGTGGTATCAAAATAGATATCCTGTGATACCTGGTCTGCACCATTTATCTTCAGTCCATCTTTCGTAATATCTACGGTGTCCCCTGCAACTGCAACAACTCTACCTGTTGTATTCCTTCCATTGTTTTCAAATACTGCCACATCACCAGATACAAATCTCTTATCCAGCCTGTAATACATGACCAGATCTCCATCTTTGATTGCCGGTTTCATAGATACATCATTGATTCTTGCAATTCCATACAGGAATGTAAAAATAAGAATGATTGCAAAAATAATAATCACAATCTTCAAAAGCAACTGAATGATATCCTGTGCAAGTGATAGTTCCTGTATTGCTTTTTTTTCTGTCTCAATATCAACCTGTTTTTTCATCATTCACGCTTCCATATTCAAACTTAGATATTCAAGGTTTCCGTTTAAACGAGTATGGAAAGGCAACCCTTTTTTAACAGGGAAATATACCTTGTTATCGAAAGCGGTCTCACCAGTTGGTGTATGCTGCATAGATATAACTTGTCTCAAAACATGCTTTGGTGGCTTATGCCAAAAGGATATATCTTCAGCTATTTTTGTTCTCTCTTCATAATTAGGGAAAATTTCCAAGTGTTTACTATAATCAATGTCATAAATTAACGGGTCTAAAATAGGTAAATCCCCAATTGCTTCATATTGTAGCATAAAATAATGTTTTCTATTTTTATTACGACTTTCATAAATCATTTCTTCAATTTTCTGTGAATAAGAGATCTCCTTTTTAATAAGCTCTATAAAAGCCAGCTTCTCACAATCTGATAATATAAAACCCCTAAAACTAATCATAAAATCAAAGTTAGTGCCGTGTCTAAACAATCTACCAGGTAAGGGATAATGTTTTCTATTACCCAACATAATCCCATATCTAATATATGGGGTTACATTTTTATGTGTCTGTGCTTTATAACTATATGTAATAGCATCATGGGTTGTAATGCTATTAATCTTAGATTCAATGATGATACGTGGCTTTATTACTGATTCCTCTTTTTCAAAAACAAGTAAATCAGTTTCAAAGGCCATTGTATGTTCCTTATTCATTTTAAAATCTAAATCGTAGGATAGAATTTCCTGTGCATAAGGAACTTTATTTAATGTATCAAAGTAAATATTATCTCCAAGGTTAGCTCCTTGGAGCAATTTTTTCATGCTATTTGTCCATTCATTTTCTTTCATTTTTGACTTCCCCCAATTATAATTAAAACAAAGCTATAATTTAAGTATACAGCATTTATTGGTTTCTTTAAATTAGAATTATTACTATCGAGTGCTTAATTGTTGGAAAGTCCAGTATTATAATACACACTATGAAGAACCTTTTAATTTTGCCTATACTTTTTAATTATTCATTTAAAGTATAGGAACAGTGTGTTTAAAAATATAATGAAAGGAAAAGCATAGATTATAGTTAGCAAACAGACTTTTTCCCTTGCTAATAGAGGTAACATAAAAGAGTTAAATATATCAACAAGAAAAAGGAAACGCATACAAGTTTTCTAAAAGAAAGAAAATATATAGATTTTTCGAAGAATAATAACTAGGTTTAATATCGAACTCATCGTTCGACCTCTTTCCCTAGATAATTATCATAATTCATCTTATACTGATACAACCTGTCCTGCTCTTGGCGGGAATGATTAAGTTTCTCAATGAGAGACTCTTTTTTTGTATGAAGTTTTTCAAGGTCTTCGTATATTTGTTTGGTAGTAGGTATAACATCAGAGTCCAGGAAACTCTCGGTAACAGCTTTTTTATAAAGCATAAGTTGAGGGCTATATTCGTTAATAAAAGCCTTGTCCTCAGGATGTGCTTTAGCATATTTATGAATTTCTTTATACTGTTCTATGATATATCGGTTCTCCATAATATTCTTTTTTACTTCTATAAGTTTTTCAATTTCTTTATTTTCTGTAAGAAGATTTTGAACTTCGGCAGCTTTTTCATAGAGAGCCTTTTCTAGTTGTTCTCGTGTTTTAAAACCTTCAGTTCTAACCTGGTTAATAGTATCTGCCATAGTAGAAAGGTTATGCTTTGTTGCCCAATACTTGTACCTAGGAGAGCTTTTAACCTTGTCATTAGCACTTATATCAATAACATTATCTAAAGGCTTAAAAGGGGCTTTAGTGCGTTTGTTTTTTATGCCAACTTCTTCTAAGATACGTTCTTTTAATCTTTCCTCAGTATAATTTTCCCCTATTCTCATAGCCCTTGTAAAACGTTGCTGACCATCTATTTTTTTAAAAGAAATATGCTTTCCATTCTTGATTTCATATCCATATTGCTTCATAAGATTAAGAAAATCATCCCAGTCTTTAGCTTTCTTAATTGCTCTATCTATATCAAATTGAAGCCTACCCTTCCATGAGGTACCTTTCTTTCTCTCCTGATATTCCTTATAAGATTTACCTTTAGTTTTATATTTTTTCTTGTATTTCTCATAGTATTCATCAATGACAACAAGATTATTTTCCTTGCAGAGCTTATCACTTTGATACCTAATTCTATGGTAACTTCGTTTATTAGACTGATAGCATTTTCCAGTTTTCCAATTAACATTATTAAAAATAATATGGTTGTGAATATGGTTGCGATCCACATGGGTTGATAGTACATATTCGTATTCACCATTTAAAACTTCTTTGGCCAGAGAAAGACCTATCTCATGTGTTTTTTCAGGGCTTACCTCTCCAGGAACAAAACTTTGTATTAAATGTCTAGCCAAAACTGTTCCTCTAGTATCATTGACTTCCCTTGTATTAATAAATTGTAGATGGGCAGTTGCAGGAGAGCAGTCCTCAGAAATTAATAATATTTGATCATTAGTTTTATCATCGCTAGTAATATAATCAATTGCAAGGCTGAGAGTGGATTTAATGGGATGTATCTTTGTAATTGCCATTTTAATCAGCCTTATTCATATATTTTCTTGTTAGGATATTTTGAATTTTAATTATTTCCCTTGAGATATCATCACTCTCTTTTTTAAGATCTTCAATATCTTCTCTATAGATTATGCCTGTACTATTTACTCGCTTTGCAATTTGATTGATGTTATTTGAATTCTTTCCTATAAGAGTTTGAAGCTTTCTAAAGATATTCATATCAATCACAAAGATAGGGGCTTCAAGTACACATTTTCTAATAAAATGTCCCATTGATTTTGACTTGCTCATTTCAAGCTTCTTTTTAAAAAGTTCTTTTTCTTCTGTCGTTAACTTAATTTCAAGACGTTCATTCCTAAATCTATTTGTCATATGAATTCTCCTTTTCTTTTATATTTATAACAGGGTATTAGGGGTAACCCCTAAATCATTCCGATAGGAACAAGTAGAAAATTGAATAAAAAGAAGTGAGCCTAAAAAGGTCCGCTTCATCAATTTTCTCGTAAGTGTCCGTACACTTACTGTGCTTGCTCATTAAAGTTTTTAAAAGCAGGCATTAAGCTAAGTATTTGATTTATATTCTAATATTACCGCACTTTGGAAGAATTGTCAGCGTGGATTAGCCGATTTTTCTGTGTCCATTTTTTATTTAATCCTTTTAAAAACTTTTTAAAATAGCGAATCAAGATGGTTATATTTTCACTGTTATATATAAGGGGACTTAAGTAGTCTATGAGAATAAAGAAAGTCTTGGTGGTCTTTTAAAGGAGGAAGAATAGATGGAGGACATATTAGAATATAGCATTCAGCTTGCTATGCTCAGGCAATTATTAAGTGAAAAGTTAATAAACAAGCAAGAATACTTTAAGATTAAAAAACTTCTTATGGAAAAATATAATATTTCTTCAGATTTGACCTGCTAAATTTAACTAATCGCGGTAAAATAGGATTGTATAGAGAAATACAAAAGTGAGACTAACTATATGAAGTCAAGATAAATCTTGTAACTTTTTTAGAAAAGGTTTAAGTTTTTAAAAAGATGTTTAGAATTGAAAAAATGCATGACTAATAGAGCAACATTGTTGCCCTCGTAAAAAATATAATATTGATTACATTTAATTTTGTGGAACAAATGCTACATTGTTTTTAAGGAGATAAAAAATTACACGTATTAACTTTTTACCTACATGGCTTTGTGCAACTAAATAATGCTTACCTTCAGACCGCTTCTTATTCATGTATTCTGAAAAGGTAGTATCACGCATAGAAACAAGTCTCGTGGCTTGAATAATAGCCCATCTAAGGTAAGTCGATCCACGTTTAACCATAGGTGTTCTGGAAGCGGTAAATTTTCCAGATTGGTAGGTGGAAGGTTCCATACCTGCAAAGGCTAGAAGCTTGGCTGGTGTAGAAAATCTTTCTATTTCACCAATTTCCGCTAACATGATAGAAGCCAGAGTATAGCTGATACCTGGAATAGTTAAGAGAGGTGTATTAAGTTCATCCACAACTATTTTTATCTGTTTATCCAAAGTATCTATTTCAGATTGTACCGATTGAACAAGTCGTATGGTCTGTTGTAATTCAAAAGATGTAGAACGATTGCTAGAACCAATAGAATTAGAAGCTAATTCTTTTAAAGCAATAGCTTTATCCTTGCCATATCTACCTCTAGAAGCCTTTTTTAGGATGGTTGTAAGCTTTGTTAGATGGCAAGAACTAATCTCTTGAGGTGTTGGCAATTCTAGCAATAAGGCATAGCTAGAATTCTGATGAATAGACCAGATAAATCCTTCAAGCTCAGGAAATATAATATCTAGCAGACGAGTTATAGAAATTTTAAGTTTAGAACGATAACCAACCATTCTGTAACGATGTCTAGTTAGTGACTTTAGTTCTTGAATTTGGTAAGATAAAGGAGAATAGGATTTTGATTCATCGGATAATAGCATCGTTGCAATGACTTTAGCGTCAGTCTTGTCTGTTTTGGTTTTTCTAAGGGTACTGGCCTTACGAAAAAGATTAGTAGCCAAAGGATTTAAAATAGAGATTTGAAAGCCTTTGGAATGCAGATAATTTGTAATGTTATTGCTATAGTGACCTGTTGATTCAAGTCCTATTTTTACATTGTTGACTTTGTTTGAATCCAATATAGAAAGGATTGTATTATAAAGCTTATCAAATCCTTCTTTATCATTATTAATGCGTAATGAATCTGTGTATAATACACCATCAGAGTCAATAATACAGCAATCATGTTTAGATTTAGCAACATCGATGCCTACAAAAATCATAGTAACAACTCCTTTGTAATAATAGTACGCCATGTTTCCACGAACTCTATGTTAAATGTATCCTTGCTATATATAAAACGTCATGCGTTATCTAACTAATTAACAAATCAACACAGAGCTGCGGTTAGAGCCTCAATGAAAACAGTCTGCTTTATAAGAAAAGCTGCTGTAGGTGATTAAACTAATCCACAGCGTCTGATTATGATTATATAGAAAATAATCAAGAAAGGAAAATGTATATGAATTCCTTATGAGTTCATTATACAAGGTGAGATTATGAAGAAGGTTGAAGTCATAAAAGGTGAAGGTCTTTTAAATGGCAGAAGAAATGGTGCAGAGATAAATTTAAAAAGAGTGGCAGCCTATTGTAGGGTAAGTACAGATAGTGAAGATCAGCTTCAAAGTTATCATTCCCAGGTTAAATACTATACAGATTTAATCAATGAAAATCCTGACTGGACCATGGCAGGGATATATGCAGATGAAGCTATCACAGGCACACAGATAGACAAAAGACTAGATTTTCAAAGATTAATAAATGACTCTATGAATGGAGATATAGATATGGTAATTACAAAATCTATATCTAGATTTGCTAGGAATACTTTAGATACACTAAAATATGTAAGGCAATTAAAAGAAATGAATGTGGCAGTCTTTTTTGAAGAAGAGAATATTAATACTCTAACTATGGATGGAGAATTACTCCTAGTTATACTTAGTTCTGTAGCCCAGCAAGAGGTGGAAAATATCTCAGCCAATGTTAAGAAAGGCTTAAAGATGAAAATGCAAAGAGGAGAGCTAGTTGGCTTCCATGGATGCTTAGGCTATGATTATGATAAAGAAAATAAAACTATTTCAATAAATGAGGAGGAGGCTGAAATAGTAAGATATATATTTAAGAGATACTTAGAAGGGGCAGGGGGAAGTGTAATATGCAGGGAGTTAGAAAACCTTGGCCACAGATCTCCTAGAGGCTCTAGTAAGTGGTCAGCAACCACTGTACTGGGAATTATAAAAAATGAAAAATACAAGGGAGATCTTTTAATGGGAAAGACCTTTACTGTTGACCCTATTACTAAAAGAAGACTGGAGAACTTTGGTGAAGAAGATAAATTTCATATAAAAGACCACCATGAACCAATTATAAATGAAGAGGACTTTGATAAAGCTCAAGCTATTAGACTTAGGAGGGCTAAGAATAGAAATACTGTAGGCTCAAAGAATGGTAAAAGAGACAAATTCAGTAGGGAATATGCTTTTTCATGCCTATTAGAATGTGGCTTCTGTGGTTCAAATTTATCTAGAAGATCCTGGCATAGTAATTCCCAATATAAGAAGACTATTTGGCAATGTGTAACTGGAACTAAGAAGGGGAAAAAGTTTTGTCCTGATTCTAAGGGTATAGAGGAAATAGCAATAGAGAAAGCTTTCTTAGAGAGCTATAGACAGCTTACATCAAACAATAAGGATATTGTAAGTAGCTTTCTAGAGTTAGTTGAAGCTAGCTTAAATGATAAAAGTCTTGAGAAATCTATTAAGAAGTTAGAAAGAGAGATAGCTAAAATTTCAAACAAGCAAAATTCTTTAGTTGACTTAAGGTTAGAAGAAAAAATAGATAGTGAACTATATGAAGAGAAATATCTATCTCTACAGAAGCAATATTCAGAGAAAAGCAAAGAAAAAGAAGCTCTTGAATTTAACTTCAAAAATAATAATTAAATAAAAAATAGGATGAAAACTTTTAAGACCATGCTTGAAAGAAAGGAAGTCTTAAAAGAATTTGATAGGTATGTATTTGAAAGTATTGTAGAGAAGGTAATTGTGGGAGAAGGTGATGAAAATGCTAATGTAGATCCATATAAGCTTACTTTTGTATATAAGACTGGTTTTAAGGATAATTTAGATGGAGAGAAATTTAAGACACCGAGGAAAAATGCTAGTGCGAAAAATAAGAGAATAGAGAAAGACTCTGCTGAATTGTATTCCTATGCTAGTAACCATGTAAATAAATCATGTTCCCATAGTAGTGACTCCACATGTGGAGTGCATAGCGTTACTACAAAGGGAAATTATGTAGAAATCCTGAGATTCAAGCTCTTTCATGACCATTTCGTGTTCATTGAAGATGAGCATAATTTTAAGAAAAAAGTACTAAAAAAATACTTTAATGTTTCAGTAGTTGTTAACCTAGAGTGTGGAGACACAAGAGAATAAAAAAGAAATAGCTTAAGTAATTAAAACTTTATTGTATTTTTATTGTATTGTTGAATAAAGTCCTGGTGTTTTATTGTTAAAATATCGGGACTTTTGATATATTATTATTAGTATTTATAAAATGTTAGAAAATTTACTAAATAGTGATATAATTATATTTATATTATAAAAATTGTTATATTTGAGATCGTAAAGATTATCTTGGAAAATATTAGTAATAGATTGAGAAAGTTTTGGAGTTTTAAAGTTTATAAAAACAATACAATATCTATACAATAGATTTTATTAAAAAAAGCTTAGGTAAGTACTTTATAAAAAACATTATTATATTTTTAGTAATTAATCTTATTTATTATATAATTTATTATTATATAATATACTTATATTGAAACTGTTATAGATTACATATAAATATAAAACAAGATAATATATTGCAACTTTGCATTAAGTTTAAAATTTAATAATATAGATAAAATTTCTATGGTTTAATAATTTATATATTGAAAGGAGGAAATTATGAATATAAAAGATTTTGTAGCGAAATTTACAAATCATCCAATTTTATTTGTAGGTTCTGGTTTTAGTATGAGATACTTAAAGAATTCATATACTTGGGATGGTTTATTAGAAAAAATTACGTTTGATATCGCTAATGATTCTGAACACTATATTGATTTAAAAAATCAAGTATATGAAAAAGATACTAAAAATTATAATATGCCTAAATTAGCATTTTTAATTGAAAAAGATTTAAATGCTATAGCACAAAAAGAAAAGGATGGTTTTTTTAAAGATGTAAATAAATTGTTTTATAGTACTATGCAAGATGGAACTCATACTAGTAGGTTAAAAATATATATTTCTAAATTATTAACTGAGTTAAATTATATAGAAAATAAGAATACCGAAATAATCGAATTAAAAAAGGCAAGAAAAAATATTGGATCCATTATTACTACTAATTATGACAAATTAATAGAAGATATTTTTAATTTTAATCCTTTAATTGGAAATGATATACTTTTAAGTAATCCGTATGGATCAGTATATAAAATTCATGGATGTGTATCTAAACCTGATAGTATTATTATAACTGATTCAGATTATGAAGAATTTAATAGAAGGTATGAATTAATAAGAGCACAATTATTATCTTTATTTATACATAATCCAATAATTTTTATTGGTTACAGTATTAGCGATGTAAACATACAGATGATATTAGAAACCATATTTACTTATGTGAGTTCAGATGATAATTTAGCAGAAAAAATAAGAAAAAATTTTCTTTTAGTAGAATATGATAAGGGTTCTAATAATAACGAAGTTGTAGAACATGATATAACGATTCAAGATGTAGCAATTAGAATAAATAAAATTAAAACAGATGATTATATTAGTATTTATGAAGCGATATCAAACCTAAGATTACCTATTTCGGCTATGGATATTAGAAAAGTTCAGACTATAGTAGGAGATATCTATAAAGGAGGTGACTCTAAGAATGCTATAAAGGTACGTATTACCGAAGATTTAGACAATTTGGAGAACTCTGATAAAGTATTGGTTATAGGTTCTGAACATACTATTAAATATGAATTTAGAACAATTTCTGAAATAATGATAGATTATTTTTCTATTATAGATGAAAATAATGTTCAGATTTTAGATTTAATAAATAAGCAAATAATTCAATCCAATCAATATTTTCCAATATATGCTTTTAGCTTAATTAATCCTGAAATTGAAAAAATTGAAGAATTAAAAAAAATACAAAATAATAAAATTGATTATGTAATTAGTAAAATTTCAGAGGTATCAAAGGAAAAATATTATGATATTTATCAAATAGTAAGTGATTCTAGTTTATCAGTAGCCAATAAAGTAAATTCTATCATTTGGAATGTACTTGAAAAAAATATTAAATTAGAAGAATTCAGAAATTTTTTAATTAATTATGATAAGTATATAGAAGATAAAGATATTGAATCTAAAAAAACAACTGATTACAAAAAACTATTATGTATTTATGATATTTGTAAATATTCGCGATTTGAATATAATGGGGAACAAGTCTTATATAATTAACTATATAATTTGACTAATAGCAAGAATAAAATCTTGCTATTTTTTATGTTTAAAAATCAAAAAAGGAGGTTACCTAAATGGTAAATGATGATGTCAATAACAAAGCTATAAACCTTGAAATTAAAGTGGCTCAGTATTCAGCAAAGGCTATTTTGAAAGCTATGAAAAAGATTATAGAAGATGCCGCTGAAAAAAGCCAACCACTTTCAGACTATCTTAGTCAAAAACGAAAGACTAACTCAAGAAAGCTTAAGGATATGGTAAAGAAAGGTCAACTTGAAAATATTGATTTGCAGAAAGGTGAGATTAAGGAATTAAAAAAGCAGCTTAACAGGTATGGAGTCAATTTTTCTATCATGAAGAATAAGGAGTCTGAACTGTATTCTATATTCTTTCAAGCAAAAGATACAAAAGTTATGGACTTAGCATTTAAAAGAGCTATAGAAATATATGAAAAGAAAGAAAACAAAAAAGAGTCTACAAAAGAAATATTAAATAACTTTAAGGAAAAGATGAAAAATATTGCAGTAAAAGACAAGATTAAGGAAAAACGTCATGAACAAGAGAGATAAGAAGATTAGGCATTTAAGAGAAATCTTAGAGGCTTTTTTATTGAGATGAGGTGAAATTAATGGATTTTGATTATTTTTATGGGAGAGATTCTGAAAGTTTTAGATTTATCCGTTTACCCATAGTTCTTATAGAAGATGAGGAATTTAAGGGATTATCAATAGACGCAAAAGTGCTTTATTCAATGTATCTATCTCGAAGTGCTTTATCTTATAAGAATAATTGGATAGATGAAAATGGTAGAGTATATATTTACTTTACTGTTGAGGAAACGGCTAAACAACTTTGTTGTGGAATGAAGAAGGCAGTAAAACTTATAAAGGATCTTGAAGAAATAGGACTTATAAAAAAGAAAAGAAGAGGACAAGGAAATCCTACTAAAATTTATGTTAAAGATTTTATGAGTATTTTTAGAAATGAAAACTCCAGTTTTGTTAAAATGAAAAATCAAGACTTGTCAAAAGGACAAGTCAAGAATGGAGATTTTGACAATTCAAAAATGGCGAAAAGGAAAAATCAAGACTTGTCAAAAAGACAACCTAACTATATAGATATTAGTTAGATTGATAGAGTTATATTGATATTAGGGGGAGAAAAAGGAAAGTACTTTCTTTTCATATAATATAAAAGCTGAAACGGTGGATTACCGTATTAGGTTAGAATGGAGGGTGTTAGTAATAAATGAAACATCAGTCTATGTATTAATCTTTAGAGCTAGACTTGATAGTCTTAGAAGGTTATAAAACTATGTAACAAAGAATTTAAGTTTATAACTCAAAAAACTATAATTATGATATAATTAAATATGGATATAATTTACGCAAACATATAGAAGTATTATATATAGAAAATAAATAAGGAGGATATATATGGGATTCAGCTACAATAAACTTTGGAAGATTCTAATTGATGAAGAGATGAATAAGACAGAGTTCCAGAAAGCTGTTGAATTGAGTCCTACCACAGTAGCAAAACTAGGTAAGAATGAGACAGTAAATATGGAAATTCTAGCCCGCATTTGTGATTACTTTGAATGCAGCATAGAAGATATAGTTTCTTATAGCCCTAAAAAAAGAAAGCATGAAAATGAAGATAAATAAGGAGGTACTTTATGGATAGTAATGCACCATATATAGCTTCCCTTACAAGAGAACCTTTTATGTATTATGAAATGAAAATAACTGCAAAGTTACTTGAGGAAGGATTAAGTGAAAAAGAAGCTATAGAAAAAATATTTAAAGAAAATCTATATCAATATCCTACAGAAAGAAGCCTTAAAATGAGAGCAAGAGCTTGTATAAAAAGATTAAATGCACTTGGAGATGAAGAACTCGTATCCTGGATTATAAATAGACCTTTAGATATTTCAAGACAAGTATGTCTATATGCAATGATGAAAGATTCAAGACTTATATGGGAGTTTATGATTACTGTTATTGGAGAGAAATACAGAACCCGTAATTTTTCCTATAGCAGAATGGATCTAAATGTATTTTTCACTAGACTTCAAGAACAGAATGATACTGTAGCAAGTTGGAGTGACTCAACAATTAACAAGCTTAAATCGGTATTTGCTAGTCTCTTAAAAGAGAATGGATATATAGATAAAACCAGTTCTAAAAGGCTTAATGAAGTGCTTTTAGATTATAAACTAAAAGATAAAATAATCGAAAATGGAGATGCAACTTGTCTTCCAGCTTTCAATTATTTTGAGTAAAGGAGTGTAGCAGAGTGAGCAATATAAACGAAAAACTAGATAGATTAAGAAACTTAATTCAAGATCAAGACTTTCTAACAGGGAAAGGACTGAGCAATGAAGTTAATATAAGAATGTTCTGCTATGAACCTAAGGATGAAATGGCAGTAAGGCATTTTACAAAACAACTTGAAAACGATAATTCCCTGGAATGTAATCTTATTTGTCATAATCTTTATCATGTGTTTTTGGAAATATGTGAGGAAAAAAATATTATTAAGAAGATTCCAGATATGGAAGAAAAAAAAGGAAGCGACTACCTTAAAGATAGGATATTAAAGTTTTCAACAACAAAAGCTTTTGCAGAAAAAATGCAGTATGAACCACATGAAAAAGGAGATGTTCTTTTACTTACAGGAGTAGGAGAAGTATATCCATTTATGAGAGTTCATTCTCTTTTAGAAGAATTACAGACAGGATTTGATGACATTCCTATAGTTGTTCTTTATCCAGGAAGTTTTAATGGTAGATCAGTAACACTATTTAATGAATTTACACCAAATGAGTACTATAGGGCATTTAATATAATTTAGGAAGTGGGAGGGAATATAATTGAGAATACAAAATATGTTTTATGATGACATCAATAGAGAGATAAATGGTGTTATCAAAGTTGATCAAGATACAGAAGGTATAATAGAACAGGAACTTTCAGAATATGTTATTACAAGGGAACTTAAGAAACACTTTATAAGTTTTTTTAATTACTATTCAGATTCTTTTGATAGACCGACTGCTGATACAGGTGTATGGATTTCTGGATTCTTTGGAAGCGGTAAATCTCACTTCTTGAAAATCCTTTCATACATTTTAGAAAATAAAGAAGTAAATGGAATTAAGACTGTAGAGAGATTCAGAGAAAAATTTACAGATGATTTAGCAACATTTATGCTGATTGATAAATCAACACAGGCTCCTACAGAAACAATTCTATTTAATATTGATATAGAAGGGCCTATGGAAAAAAACAAGACAGCAGTTTTAAGGGTATTTGCCAAGATGTTTTATAAACACCTTGGATTTTATGGTGAAAATCTTAAAGTTGCAAAACTTGAACAATATGTTGATAGGAGAGGAAAAACAGAAGAATTTAGACGTGTTTTTGAAGAAAAAAACGGTGATTCATGGATAGATTCAAGAGATGTATTTGACTTCTGTGAAGATGAAGTAGTTGAAACACTTATGCAAGTTCTTGGTATGAGTGAAACAGCAGCCAGAAATTGGTTTGACTCCTCTGAAGAAATTGATATTTCAATAGCACAGCTTGTGTCTGAAATAAAAGAATATGTTGATAGTAAGCCAGATAATTATAGGCTTCTTTTCATGATTGATGAGGTGGGACAGTATGTAGGTGCTGATACTGATATGCTTCTTAATCTTCAATCTTTAGTTGAAAAGATAGGCTCTGAGTGTATGGGAAAAGTTTGGGTAATGTGTACTGGGCAAGAAGCTCTAGATGAAATAATTAGAACAAGGGCAGACGAATTTTCAAGAATCCAGGCAAGATTCAAGACAAGGCTTTCACTTTCTTCATCATCAGCAGATGAGGTTATTCAAAAGAGAATTCTAAAGAAAAATAATGAGTCCAAAGCCTATCTTGAAGATGTTTATGACAAACAGAAAAGTGTTATGGACAATCTCTTTAAATTTAGAGAAGCAGTTGGAGATATAAGAGGTTTTGGAGGTCCTGAAGAATTTTCTATAAACTTTCCCTTTGTGCCATATCAGTTTATTCTCATGCAGAAGGTATTTTCTGAAATTAGAAAACATGGTAATGCAGGAAAGCATTTATCAGGTGGAGAAAGATCTATGCTTTCAGGCTTTCAGGAAGCTGCACAAAGGGTTCAGGATAGGGATGAGTATGCAATAATTCCTTTTTGGATGTTTTATGACACAGTTCATACTTTTCTTGATAGTTCAATTAGAAGAGTAATAGAAAGAGCAGAAAGAGCAGCAAGAGATGATAAGGGTCTTGAACCTATAGATGTTAATGTCTTGAAGCTTCTTTACATGATTAGGTATGTGGAAGATATACCTGCAAATCTTGATAATATTATAATTATGATGGCTGAAGATATAAGAGTGGATAAGATTGATGAAAGAAACAAGATTCAAAAATCATTAGACAGGCTTATTCGCCAGAACTATATTGCCAGAACAGGAGATACATATAATTTTCTTACTGATGCAGAGCAGGATGTAGAAAGAGAAATCAGAGATGAATATGTAGATCCAAGCGAGATTACAAGAAAAATTTCTGAAATGATTTTTGGGAATATATATACAACAAAAAAATTCCGTTATGAAAAGAAATATGACTTTGAATTTGATAAAAAAGTAGATGGTGTAAATTATGGTAATCCAGTTGGAGGAATGGAACTAGAGATTCTTACTATTGCAACAAACGTAATAGATAAACAGGAACTTAGACTGATGACTGAATCTCAGAACAAGGTTCTTGTGGTACTTGAGGATACGGAATACTACAACTTCATAGAAAATGCTATGAAAATAGATAAGTTTGCAAGAAAGAAGAATATCCCACAACTTCCAAAATCAATGCAAGATATTATAAGAAGTAAACAAGACGATGCTGAGCATTTTAAAGAGGATGCCTTAGTGGAACTTAAAGAGGCTTTTATGAAAGCAAAGTTTTATATAAATGGAGATAGGGCTACAGTAAAAGCTGGAACACCACAAGCTAAAATTGATGAAGCATTAGAGTATCTAGTTTCTAATGTATATAATAAACTTGACTTGATTACAAAAAATGCAGATTCAGATGAAGATATTTATAAGATTCTTGATGGAAGAGAAGATGATGGTGTTATGCTAGGGCTGGAGTCAAATAGAAAAGCTGCAACTGAAGTAGAAAACTATCTTATAGCTCAAAATCAGCAACACCTTCCTACTAATATGGCAGACGTTCAGAAAAGATTTACTTCTATCCCTTATGGATGGAGAGAAATAGATATTGCAGCTGTAGTTGCAAGATTAGTTTATGAACAAAAAGTAATTGTTAAATACGGTGGAGAAACCATAAGAACAGATGATGAGAGGCTTCCAGAACTTTTATATAAGAGAAGTGAAATAGGGAAAACAAAGATTCAAAAACGTGAAATGATAAGTATTCAAAAGATAAAAGAGGCAAGAGACTTTTTAAGAGAATTCTTTGATCTTATGGATGTGCCAGAAGATGATGATGGACTTGTAGATTTTATTATTTTAAAATTTGAAAAACTAGAAGTGCATTATGATGAATTACTTAATAAATATGAGGGCAATAACTATCCTGATAAAAAGAAAATAATTGAAGCGAAGGCTACTGTATCAGATTTACTTTATGCAAAGACAGATAATATCGCCCTTGTAAACAAACTTATTGATATGGAAGATGAGCTTGAAGATATGCAGGAAGATATGGAATCTATCGAAGACTTCTTTAAGTCACAGGTAGATACATTTGATGAAGCAAGAAGACTGGAAAGCTTGCTTCGTTCAGACCTAGATTACCTTCAAAATGAAAGTGAAGTAAACAATGCGCTTAATAAAATCAGACTTATAGTCAATATCAATCCTAAAAAAGACAATTTTGATTATAGTGATGTTCCCAGACTTAATAATTATATGAAGGTTGTAAGAGAAGGACATAATAGGCTTCTTGATGGAAAGCGTGAAAAAATTCTTGAAATTGTAAGGCAGTGTATGGAAGAAATCCATAGTGGAGATAGAAATGATAGTTTTATCTTAGATATAATTAAAAAGACTGATGGTTTTTATACACAAAAGAAAAAGGAAATTGCTGAAACAGAAAGTCTTAGAATTCTTGATGGATTTATTCCTAGTCTTTGGTCTGAAAAGGATCGGGCTGTTAAAGATATAATTGCTATTGAAAAAAGTAATGCTGAAGCTGAAAGAAGACGTAATAATGAAGAAGGAAAGCAAAGTAGAGAAAATTATATAGTAAAAGAAAATGAAGCATCAGCTAAGCCTCAAAAGAAAAAGCATATTAAGAAATTCTATAGGCAATCAATATTCCCTGCAAGAACTCTTGAAAGTGAGAGTGAAATAAGGGAATACGTAAAGAGTATTGAAAAAAACCTTATGACTCTCTTAGGAGATTGTGATGGTGTAGAAATAGAATAAGAAAGGAAAGGAATGGTAGGATATGAATAAAGCAGCTATAAAAAACTTTGCAGTCTGGGCAAGAAGAGAACTTATCGAAAAAGTTACTAAGAAAGCAAAGATATATGGAATAGAAAAGGATAAAGAAATGAAGGAGATGGATACTGCTCTTAATGGGCAGGTCCTGACTTTTGATGATAAAAAAGCAAGAAGAATATTAATTGAAAAAATAGATAAAGATGGCTTTGATGAAACTATAGAAGAGGTTGCTTATACATGGTTTAACCGTTTTATTGCCATAAGATTTATGGAGGTAAATGGATATATACCTAGCCATATAAGAGTTTTCACTTCAGAAAATAATGAGTTTGAACCTCAGATACTGTCAGAAGCTATACATATTGATTTACCAGGGCTTGATAAGTCAAAGGTTCTAGAACTTTATAATGCTGGTAACAAGGAAGAGGAACTTTTTAATTATTTATTTATTACTCAATGTAATGCTTTAAACGAAGTTCTTCCAGGAATGTTTCAAAAACTAAATGACTACACAGAGCTTCTTCTCCCAGATGGGCTTTTAAGAGATGATTCTGTAATAGATGTAATGATAAGTGAAATACCTGAGGAAGACTGGAAAGAACAAGTTCAGATAATAGGATGGCTTTATCAGTATTATAATGAAGAAATAAAGGCTGAAGTTATTAATGTTACAAAGAGGAAGAATATTGAAAAAAAAGATATCCCAGCTGCTACACAAATATTTACTACTGATTGGGTAGTTAGATATATTATTGATAATTCATTAGGTAGGTATTGGATTGAACGAAATCCCGATAGTGATTTAAAAGAAAAGCTTGAATTCTTTATAGAGCCAAAGAATGGAGAAATAGAATATATAGAAGAAAAAATAGAACCAAGAGATTTAAGAATTCTTGATGATTGTGTTGGCTCAGGTCATTTTCTCTTATATGAATTTGATGTTCTTATGGAGATTTATAAGGAGTGTGGATATAGGGAAAGGGAAGCTGCTGAATATATTTTAAGTGAGAATCTATATGGTTTAGACATAGATGAGAGGGCAAGGCAACTTGCATATTTTTCACTTATGATGAAAGCCCGTTCTTACAGTAGGAGAATTTTAAATAAAGGCATTGAGCCACATATATATGCAATACCTGATTCTAATAATATAGATAGAAAATACTTTGAAATATTTGGAAATAGCTTAGCAGTAGAAGAAAAAAAAGTAGCAAAAAAGTCTATAGAGGAATTATTAGCTACTTTTAAAGATGGAAAAAATTATGGTTCTATTATAAAAGTTCAAAAAGTAGATTTTGAGCTTTGTAGAAAATATATAGAGGATATGGATCTAGGGCAGATAGATTTATTTACTTATGATGTCGATGAATTTCAAAAGGAAATAAATAATATTATAGATGTAGCTGAAATCATGACTATGAAATATGATGTTGTAGCTACAAACCCACCATATCTCAATAGGATAAATGGACAACTTAAGGAATATGTCAATAAAAATTATAGAGATTATAAGACGGATTTATTTTCAGTATTTATGTATAGAAACTTCGAGTTTTGTAAACCAAATGGATATTCAGGTTTTATGACACCCAATGTATGGATGTTTTTAAAATCATACGAGGAATTGAGAAAGTTCATTGTTGAAAACAAATCGATAGACTCATTAATACAGATAGCAAAGGGGGCTTTTTTTCAAGAAGCAACAGTTGATGTTATCGCATTTGTTTTTAAAAATTCGACTTCAAATACTCCGGGTAAATATATAAGGCTAGAGGAATTTAAGGGTGGTATGGAAGTTCAGAAAGAAAAAGTTCTTGAAGCAATAGAAAACCCACATTGTGGATATTTCTATGAGACAAACACAGATAATTTTTTAAAAATCCCTGGAATGCCGATAGCTTATTGGGCAAGTGACAGTATAATCAAAGATTTTGAAATTGGAACTTTGATGGAAGAAATGTTAGACGTAAAACAGGGTTTAGCAACAGCCGATAATAATAGATTTTTAAGATTATGGCATGAAGTAACTCAGGAAAAATGTAAATTTGACTCAAAGAATGCAGAAGATTTAATTGAGAGCAAGAAAAAATGGATACCATATAATAAAGGTGGTCAAAGAAGACAATGGTATGGAAATTATGATTATCTTGTGAACTGGGAAAATGATGGATATGATATAAAGCATTTTACAGCTTCGAATGGAAAGCAGAGATCTGTTGTTAGAAGTCCAGAATATCATTTTAAAGAAGCTATTACATGGTCGGATATTACTTCAGGAAAATTTGCAATAAGATATAGAATGCCAGGAGGGATACACGATGTAAAAGGTATGTCGGCATTCTATACAGGAAAGGAAAATCTTAAATATATATTAGGATTAATGAGCACACCTATTGCAAATCATATTTTTAAAATGTTAAACCCTACAATAAGTTTGCAGGTTGGTGATTTTAAAAATTTTCCGGTTATTAAAGTTGATGCTTTGGTGGAAAAAAAGGTTATGAACGTTTCGAATGAAAATATTTA
Organism: Peptostreptococcus russellii; assembly: GCF_003012055.1. Taxonomy (GTDB): domain Bacteria; phylum Bacillota; class Clostridia; order Peptostreptococcales; family Peptostreptococcaceae; genus Peptostreptococcus; species Peptostreptococcus russellii. The sequence continues at coordinate 152,119 of NZ_JYGE01000002.1, forward strand.
TCTTTCGAAACAAGATTGGGATATGCATGAGACTTCATGGGACTTTGAAAAATCTCCATTACTTTCAAATAAGGTGGATGGCAGAGTCAAAACTGCTTATAGGAGTTATAAAAATGAAGTAAATGAAAGATTTGCAAAACTTAAAGAAAATGAAGAAGAACTAAATCGTATATTTATAGGGATATATAATCTTGAAGATGAGCTTACTCCTGAAGTATCTGATAGAGATATTACTGTTGCAAAAATCTTCGACAGTAAAAAAGATATAGATGAAGAAATAAAAGGTAACAAGTATGTAATGACTCGTGAAGATGTGGTGAAGAATTTCTTATCCTACTTTATTGGTTGTGCCATGGGAAGATATTCTCTAGATGAAGAAGGACTTGTATTTGCTGGTGGAGAGTTTGATTCATCAAAATATACTATTTTTAAAGCAGATGGAGACGGTATTCTTCCAATAACAGATGAGGAGTATTTTGAAGATGATATTGTGGAACTCTTTGTAAAGTTCTTAAAAATTACATTTGGAGAAGAACATCTAAATGAAAATCTTGATTTTATAGCGTCAGAGCTTAAAGGTAAGAAGAGTGATAGTAGTAGGGAAAGAATAAGAAATTATTTCTTAAATGATTTCTATAAAGATCACTGCAAGATGTACCAAAAACTTCCTATCTATTGGCAATATGATTCTGGTAAGAATGATGCTTGTAAGGGCTTATTTTATCTCCACAGATACGATAAAGATATGTTTGCAAGAATAAGAATTAGCTATGTTTTTGAAGTGCAGGATAGATATAAGCAAGAGCTTGTAAGAGTAGAAGACACTATTGTAGAGTCAAGTGGAAATAAAAAAATAGAACTTCAGAAACGTGCAGATGCACTTAAAAAGAAAATCATAGAATCGCAACAATTTGAAGAGAAAGTCCAGCATATAGCGGATTCCTATGTAGAGATAGATTTAGATGATGGAGTAAAAGAAAATTATAAAATCTTTAAGGATGTATTGGCTAAGATTAAATAGAGGAGGTGGCAGGTTTGGACTTAGAAGAAATTTTAAAAGATTTGCAGAAAAGATTCAAGGAACCCTATCCTGAGTTTTATAATAGGAGAATTATCTTCTGGATGGATAGGGATAGAGAATTTGAAGATGAAATTGATAATCTTGAAATTCCAGGTGTGAAAACAATAAAAATGTCTGAAAACAATAAGTTCAGAGTAAAAAAATTACTATCCTTTGATGACCAGGAGTCAGACTTTCTTGTATACTGCCCTCTTATTTTCAATGAAAAAGAAGATAATTGGATAAATGATGTTATGAGATACAGTGAGGAATTTAGGGCGGATCTTGTATCTATACAGATTGACGAAATGAATTTACCAGATAGCATTGCTATTAGAAAGTCTGTAAAGCTTTATAAGAAGTTCTTTAATGCTAAAGCAAGAAGAGAACTTATAAAGAAAAAGGCAAGTAGAATTGAAAATCCCGCACATTTAGAACTTGCTATTATGGGTGAGATTGCAGGATGTGAAATGCAGCCAGGACTTATTATCAGAGAAGTTTTGAAAGCTGGTATTGAAAATGATAATAATGATATTTATCAGGAATTTATAAATTATGAAATAGATGAAACTTTCTGGAGAATGGTAGGACAAGGAACAGGTTATCAAAGTGAAGAAAAGAGCCTAGAAAATTTATCTATTCATATACTGCTTACTGCAGCTTCAAGAAATATAAATAAAGAAGCATTTATAGGACTTGATAATTTTATTTCCAGTCCACATGAAGCTTTTTGTTTTCAATTTATCGAGGACTGGCTTAGAAATGCTAATGAGAAAAGGAGCCTATATGAACTTGTCCGTTATGTAGAAAAAGAAATTCAACTTGATGAAAGACTGATGAATCTTGATATATCACATTTTGAGAGCAACGAAGCTTTTCCATGTGTTGATGAAATTATACTTATAAAGCTTATGACAAATATTAAAAATGACATTATAGACCCTGAAGAGATTTCAGATATATATGATAAAAGAAGAGTTGTAGCCTGGTATGAAGAATTTAATTCATACTATGAAGGCATTTATAACATGGGCAAAATGAAGGATTTCTATAATAAAAACCAAGCATCATTCCATATGACAAGTGCGAAGGAAGTTTGGAAATCCTATACAGATAAATTTTATTTAATGGATACCTATTATAGAAAATTTCAGAGGGCATATCAGAAAAGCCTTAGAAATTCAAATGCTAAGCTTGATGATTTATTTAAATTTACGGTAGATAGGGCTGAAGGTATATATAAGCATTGGTTTTTAGATAAACTTCTTACTAACTGGTGTAATGTTAGTGGTAGAGAGTTTGAAGAGTATGGAAAAATTTCTGAGATTAAACAGCAGGTTGACTTCTATGACAATAATATTAAAAATGCTAAGACAAAAGTCTATGTAATTATTTCAGATGCAATGCGTTATGAGGTGGCAAAAGAGCTTTCTGTAGAATTAAAACAGGATATGCAATGTAAGATAGAAATTGATGATATGTCGGGGATATTCCCTACTATTACACCTTTTGGAATGGCTGCATTGCTTCCTAATAATGGGCTTCAAACTGAAATTAGAAATAATAATCTCAAAGTTCTTATTGATGGCGAATCAACAGATATGCCTAATAGAGAAAAGGTTTTACAAAAGGCTAATAAGGATTCTAGAGTGCTTAAATATGACGATTTGATTCATATGAAGAGAGAAGAGAGAAAAGCTCAAGTAAAGGGTATGGAAGTTGTTTATATATATCATGATCAAATAGATGCAGCAAGTCATACATCAGACTCTAGAGTTTTCTCTGCCTGTGATAAGGCTATAGATGAAATTAAGAATCTGGTTAGAATTCTTGTAAATGAGTTTTCAGCTGTAAATATAATGATTACCTCAGATCATGGTTTCCTCTATACTTATGAAGAGTTTACTGAGGATGATAAGGTATCTAAAGAAGGCTTTGAAGGTGTTGTTGATTATGGTAGAAGGTATGCAATAATGGATGAATCTGCTAATCCAAGTTTCTTGATGCCTATAAAATTTGTTGATGAAAAATCAGGGCTTAAAGGATTTGCACCGAAACATAATATCCGTATTAAGAAGCAAGGTGGAGGAATTAACTTTGTTCATGGAGGAATCTCACTTCAGGAAATGGTTGTTCCACTAATCAGATACAGACATTTAAGAAATGATAATAAAGAATATCAGAGAAACAGGAGTAAATATGATGTTAAACCTGTGGAACTTAATATTCTTTCAACAGGAAGAAAAATAAGCAATATGATATTCAATCTGTCTTTCTATCAAAGTGAAATGCTTTCAGTAAATAGAGAAGCCGCTAATTTCCTTCTTTATTTTGTTGATGAATATGGAGAAAAAGTTTCTGATGAAGTCCGTATTATAGCTGATAAGAATACTGATAATGAGCAGGATAGAGTATTTAATGTAACATTCAACTTGAAAGCTGGAAAATATGATAATAAAAAGACTTATAACCTTGTTATCTATGAAGAGTCAGGTCAGATTCTACCAAAGAAGATTGAGTTTGTAATAGATATTCCCTTTGCCACAGGTGAATATGATTTCTTTAGTTAAGGGGGGTGACTAGGTATGGAAGATGTAAGTTCAAGAACTGAAATAAAACAAAAACTTAGAGAAAATTTTGATGGAAAAATAGTAGCAAAAGATTTGACTAAAAAAATCAAAGAAGGGGCTAATGTTCCCGTATATGTTCTAGAGTTTTTGCTTGGGCAGTATTGTAGTAGTGATGATGAAGAAATTATTGAAAAGGGTATAGGAACAGTTAAAAAGATTCTTTCAGATAACTTTGTTAGACCTGATGAAGCTCAGAAAATACTTTCTATATTAAGAGAAAAAGGTAGCTTTTCCATTATAGATAAGGTAACAGTAAAACTAAACATAAGAAAAAATAGGTATGAAGCGGAGTTTTCAAACCTAGGACTTAGTGATATTCCAGTACCAGAAGAATATCCAACAAGATATGATAGGCTTCTTTGTGGTGGTATATGGTGTATGATTCAACTTGATTATGATTATGATGAGAATGAGCAGAACAAAAATCCTATTAGCATTACAAGGCTTACACCTATTCAAATGCCACAGGTGGATATAAAAGAGCTTAAAGAAGGTAGAAGCAAATTTACAAAAGAAGAATGGATAGATGTTATGCTTCGTTCTATTGGTATGGAGCCTGATGAATTTGAAGAAAGAGAAAAATGGTTGTTGCTTACAAGATTAATTCCACTTGTGGAAAATAATTTTAATCTATGTGAATTGGGTCCCAGAAGTACAGGGAAATCTCATATTTATAAGGAGATTTCCCCTAATAGTATTCTTGTGTCTGGAGGACAGACTACTGTTGCAAATTTGTTTTACAATATGGGAAGAAAGACAATCGGTCTTGTAGGGCTTTGGGATTGTGTAGCATTTGATGAAGTTGCAGGAATAAAATTCAAAGATAATGATGGTATACAGATTATGAAAGACTATATGGCATCAGGCTCTTTTGCAAGGGGAAAAGAAGAAAAAGCCGCATCGGCTTCAATGGTATTTGTAGGTAATATTAATCAAAGTGTAGATGTACTTTTGAAAACTTCCAGCTTGTTTGATCCATTTCCAGAGGAAATGGCAATAGATACAGCTTTTCTTGATAGAATGCATTGTTATCTTCCGGGTTGGGAGATTCCTAAATTTAGACCTGAGCATTTTACAAATGATTACGGTTTTATTACTGATTATCTTGCAGAATTTATGAGGGAACTTCGCAAGGATCAGTATGGAGATAGCTTAGACAAGTATTTTAGATTAGGCAAGAATCTCAATCAAAGAGATACTATTTCAGTTAGAAAAATGGTTAATGGATATTTGAAAATTGTATATCCACATGGTGAATTTACAAAAGATGATCTTGAAGAGATATTATGTCTATCTCTAGAAATGCGAAGAAGAGTAAAGGAACAATTAAAGAAGATAGGTGGTATGGAATTTTATGATGTGAACTTTTCATACATAGACCTAGATAATTTTGAAGAAAAGTATGTGGGTGTACCTGAAGAAGGTGTGGATAAGCTTATTCCTAATGGAATGCTGAATCCTGGACAAGTATATACAATTGCAAATGGTGGCAATGGAATGATAGGCTGCTATAGATTGGAGTCCCAGATGCTTCCTGGTAATGGAAAATTTGATAGAACAGGACTTGGAACTAATCGTGAATCTAAAGAAGCAAGTAATACTGCTTTTAGCTATCTTAAAGCCAATGGTAATAGGATTAGTGCTTCAATAAGCACAACTACAAAAGATTACATTATAAATTATCAAGATTTACAGGGTATAGGAATGACAGGAGAGTTGGCTCTTCCTACTTTAATTGCATTATGTTCAATTGCACTTGGAAAACCTGTTTTAAGTAACTTGGCGGTACTTGGAGAAATAAGCATTGGTGGAAGTATTATGAAGGTTACAGAAATTGCAGATAGTCTTCAAGTTGCACTTGATAGTGGAGCAAAGAAAGTTCTTATACCTACTGCATCTTTTGTAGATATGGGAGTTCCTGCAGAACTTATGAGTTCATTTCAGTTCTTCCCTTATCAAAGCGCAGAGGATGCTGTATTTAAAGCCTTGGGAGTGGACTGACTCTATACATTTCAGTAGTAAATTAACTGTTATAAAAATTTTAAAGGAGATGATTTAGCTTTATGATTTTTACTGAAGAACAATTAAGAAGCTATGCCAAGCCACTTAGTGAAACTGAAGAAAATCAGTGTAAAAATGCTATAAGAATGGTATCAAATGCCTTAAAAGATTTAGGGCTTAAGGAAAACGAAATGGACACTTTATACGGTGCATCAACTGCTTATGAAATTAGAATGACTGGTGGTGCTACAGGATACGATATTAAATTATTTTTGCAAGGTTCTTATGCAAACAATACCAATGTAAGGGGACATAGTGATATTGATATTGCAGTGGTACAGGAAGATACATTTCGACCTGCATACAGATTAAATGTATCTGGAGCAGACTATGGATTTACAAATGCAACTCCCAGGATAAAAAGTTTTAAAGATGAAGTTGAAGATATATTAAGAAATCACTTTGGTAAAGATGTTGAAAGAAAAAATAAATCAATAAAAATTAATGGGAATTCATACAGAAAGGATACCGATAGTGTACCATCAATGAGACATAGAGACTATAGGCAAGATTATACATTTGATAAAGAAAACTATATCGGTGGTATTTTAATAAAAGCTGATGATGGCCAAGAAATAATTAATTATCCAGAGCAACACATAAAAAATGGAGTAGAAAAAAACAATGATACTAATTATTATTTTAAAAAAATGGTAAGAGTTGCGAAAGAATTAAGATATCAGATGAAAGATTTAGGATATTCATATGCTCAAAAAGCAAGTTCTTTTGGAGTAGAATGTTTGTTGTGGAATATTCCTAATAAATATTTTACCAAATACTCTACTTATTGTTATGTATTTGATGATATTGTTAAATATCTATATGATAATAGATTTAGTCTTCTTGATTTTATGGAGGTAAATAATATAAAAAAATTATGCGATGACTCTTTAGATAGACGAGATATATATAAAGGATTTATTGAAGAGTTGAAAGGTTTTTATAAATATGAAATCTAAAATGAATTACTTATTAAAGTTATCAGCAATAGTTTGCGGTGTTATCTTCCTAATTTTAAAATATTTAAAAGGATCAGGTTCATTGTTAGATAATTGGGAGCTAATTACAGAGGCGGCAGGATATAGTGCTATATTCACTTTGGTATATGAAAAATTCATTTGGAGAATAGACCCTTTAATTAAAATACCTAAATTAGAAAAAGAATATGATGGAATAATAAAATATGAATTTAATGGCTCCCGAGGAACTAAGAATGTAGATATAGAGATTTCCCAAACATTAACTACTATAAATATTTCAATAAAAAGTAATGAAATTACAAGTAATAGTATAACAAGTGAGTTAATAGAAGAAAACAATCAATTCGTACTATACTATACCTATATTACCCATCCAAAGAATGAATTTAGTGATATTAATCCAATTCAATATGGTACTAGCAAGCTTTTAGTTGATAATAAGGATGAATTTCATGGAATATATTGGACAACTAGTAAGACTAAAGGAGATATTTATTTTAAATCAAAGTAAAAAAAGAGGTTTGGCATTTTTACCTCTCGACCTCTTTCTCCAAATAATTATCATAGTTTTTCTTATACTGATATAATATATCTTGCTCTTGACGAGACTGATTGAGTTTCTCAATAAGAGACTCTTTTTTTATATGAAGATTTTCAAGGTCTTCATATATCTTTGTAATTGCGATTTTACTCAGCCTTATTTATATATTTTCTAGTTAACATATTTTGAATTTTTATCAATTCTCTTGAGATATCATCATTCTCTTTTTTAAGATCTTCAATATCTTCTCTATAGATTATTCCTGTACTATTTACTCGCTTTGCAATTTGATTGATGTTATTTGAATTCTTTCCTATAAGAGTTTGTAGCTTTCTAAAGATATTCATATCAATCACAAAGATAGGGGCTTCAAGTACACATTTTCTAACAAAATGTCCCATTGATTTTGACTTGCTCATTTCAAGCTTCTTTTTAAAAAATTCTTTTTCTTCTGTTGTTAACTTAATTTCAAGACGTTCATTCCTAAATCTATTTGCCATATGAATCCTCCTTTTCTTTTATATTTATAACAGGGTATTAGGGGTGACCCCTAAATCATTCCGATAGGAACAAGTAGAAAATTGAATAAAAAGAAGCGAGCCTAAAAAGGTCCGCTTCATCAATTTTCTCGTAAGTGTCCGTACACTTACTGTGCTTGCTATTAAAGTTATTTTAAAAGCAGGCATTAAGCTAAGTATTTGATTTATACATCAATATTACCGCACTATGGAGAAAATGTCAGCGTGGATTAGTCGCTTTTTCTGTGTCCATTTTTTATTTAATCTTTTCAAAAACTTTTTTAAAATAACGAATCAAGCGGATCATATTTTCACTGTTATATATAGGGGGACTTAAGTAGTCCTATGAAAATAAAGAAAGTCTTGGTAACAATTTTAAAGGAGGAAGAATAGATGGAGGACATATTAGAATATAGCATCCAGCTTGCCATGCTCAGGCAATTATTAAGTGGAAAGCTAATAAACAAGCAAGAATACTTTAAGATTAAAAAATTACTTATGGAAAAATATAATATTTCTTCAGATTTGACCTGCTAAATTTAACTAATCGCGGTAAAATAGGATTGTATAGAGAAATACAAAAGTGAGGTGAGATTATGAAGAAGGTTGAAGTCATAAAAGGTGAAGGTCTTTTAAATGGCAGAAGAAATGGTGCAGAGATAAATTTAAAAAGAGTAGCAGCCTATTGTAGGGTAAGCACAGATAGTGAAGATCAGCTTCAAAGTTATCATTCCCAAGTTAAATACTATACAGACTTAATCAATGAAAATCCTGATTGGACTATGGCAGGGATATATGCAGATGAAGCTATCACAGGCACACAGATAGACAAAAGACTGGATTTTCAAAGGCTAATAAATGATTGTATGAATGGTGATATAGATATGATTATCACCAAGTCTATATCCAGATTTGCTAGGAATACTTTAGATACCCTCAAATATGTAAGGCAATTAAAAGAAATGAATGTGGCAGTATATTTTGAAGAAGAGAATATTAACACTCTAACTATGGATGGAGAATTACTCCTAGTTATACTTAGTTCTGTAGCCCAGCAAGAGGTGGAAAATATCTCAGCCAATGTTAAGAAAGGCTTAAAGATGAAAATGCGAAGAGGAGAGCTAGTTGGCTTTCATGGTTGTCTAGGTTATGATTATGATAGTGACAATAAAACTATATCCATAAATGAAGATGAGGCTGAAATAGTAAAATATATCTTCAGGAGATACTTAGAAGGGGCAGGGGGAAGTGTAATATGCAGGGAATTAGAAAACCTTGGCTACAGATCTCCTAGAGGCTCTAGCAAGTGGTCAGCCACCACTGTACTGGGAATTATAAAAAATGAAAAATACAAGGGAGATCTTTTAATGGGAAAGACCTTTACCCTAGATCCTATTACTAAAAGAAGACTAGAAAACTTTGGTGAAGAAGATAAGTTTTATATAAAAGACCACCATGAAGGGATTGTAAGTGAAGAGGACTTTGATAAGGTTCAAGCTATTAGACTTAGAAGGGCTAAGAATAGAAATACTGTAGGCTCAAAGAATGGAAAAAGAGACAAATTCAGTAGGGAATATGCTTTTTCCTGCCTATTAGAATGTGGCTTCTGTGGTTCGAATTTATCTAGAAGGTCCTGGCATAGTAATTCCCAATACAAGAAGACCATTTGGCAATGTGTAAGAGGAACTAAGAAGGGAAAGAAATTCTGTCCTAATAGCAAGGGCATAGAGGAAATAGCAATAGAAAAGGCTTTCTTAGAGAGCTATAGACAGCTTACATCAAATAATAAAGATATTGTAAGTAGCTTTCTAGAGTTAGTTGAAGCTAGTTTAAATGATAAAAGTCTTGAGAAGTCTATTAAGAAACTAGAAAGAGAGATAACTCACCTTTTAAATAAGCAAAATTCCTTAGTAGATTTAAGACTAGAAGAAAAAATAGACGAAGATCTATATGAAGAAAAGTATATAGCTCTTAGGAAGGAGTATTCAGAAAAGAATAAGGAAAAAGAAGCCTTAGAATATAGCCTAGAAAACAATAATGAAATAAAGAATAGGATGAAGACTTTTAAAACCATGCTGGAAAGAAAGGAAATCCTAAAAGACTTTGATAGGTATGTATTTGAAAGTATTGTAGAGAAGGTAATTGTTGGAGAAATAGATGAAAACGGGAATGTAGATCCATATAAGCTTACCTTTGTATATAAGACTGGCTTTAAGGATGGATTAAATGGAGAAGATTTTAAAGCTCCTAGGAAAAATGCAAAGAAGAAAAACAAATTCATAGGAAAAGACTCTGCTGAATTGTCTTCCTATATTAATAACCAGGTAAATAAATCATGTTCCCATAGTAGTGATGCCACACGTTGAGACGGTAGTATTGATGTCAAGGGTGGATAAGTAAGCGTGTAATAAGATAAGTAAATAAAGGCTTTCCGTGATTTGAGATCTGGTTCTAAGCCGGAAGGATAATCACGGATTTTTGCTTTGAGGGAAGTTATCCAAGAATGATGAAATTAAAAAGCCATCAGCAAATGCCGCTGATGACTAAGTGAGTTGATAAGATGGTTGACAAAATAATGGTGAGTTGATTTGGTGGCTATCCAATATGTCTTGAGCAAATTGCAGTACCAAAGCAAAAACTAAATTTCTGAATTCTCAAAGTCTTTTAAGGTGCGCCCATCGGCTGTTTTCCACATAATATTTCCATTGGCACTAGAAAAAGTAACAAAAGCAGCCGCAGTCGAAGGACTACCAAATAATAGTTCAGATCCATATCAAGGTATATTGCATGACTTAGCAAGATATCTTGGAGCACTACATAGAGTAGATGAAAGTGTAATCACAAAGGTACCTTCGCAGACTAAAGCGAATAATTAAATCAAAACAAGCTCAATCGCAAGCGATCTCGCTAGGGTACCAACTAAGCTCAGTCGCAAGCTCCTTCGCAACGGTACCAGGTACCTTCGCACACTAACGTACGAAAGTACGATAGTAAAGGAAAGCTAGATTGAAGTAAAAGTAAAAAATCAAAAGAACTTCAAGGATAGAAATATCTTTGAGGTTCTTTTTTTATTTGACACAAAAGAAACATTTTATGGCTAATTATAAAAGCAAGCTCAATCGCAAGCGGCCTCGCTAGGGTACCAGGTACCTTCGCAGGCTAAAGCGTGGATTGAAGCAAGCTCAATCGCAAACGATCTCGCTAGGGTACCAGGTACCTTCGCAGACTAAAGCGTAGATTTAAAAGCTCAATCGCAAGCGATCTCGCTAGGGTACCAGGTACCTTCGCAGACTAAAGTGTAGCTTAAACAATTCAACAAATTAGATTCCCCACAGGTAGAAATACTTGTGGGGAATTTTTTCATCCGTTTTTATCTCACCAAAGAAATGTTTTACGACTAAAATAATTATATGATTTATATTTTATTGAATAGGTCAATATTTATGATATAATAGGTTTAAGAATAATTAGGAGGTGCCATCGTGGCTGATAAAGTGTTTGGACTTATAGAGAAAATGTATAGGGAAATGCAAGAGGGATTTAAAGGACTAAAATCAGACATAGATGGTGTAAAAGAGGATGTAAAAGGTGTAAAAGAGGATATAGTTAGACTTGAAGATAAAATAGATACAAACATATGATGGATATAAGCAAACTTATGAGAAGGTAACAGAGTTAGATGAGAAGCTAGATAGACATGAAAAACTAATTAAAGGCCATGACTTAGAAATAAAGGTAATGAGAAAAGTAGAATAAACATAAGATTCTTAGCACCTAATTAAAGGTGCTTTTTTAGTAGCATAAATAGTGTAAGAAGGATGTGTCATAAATATTTAATTTCTTTAGAAATAGTCCTCTAGGCTTCAAAGTATTAGCTTTATATTATATGTAAATTATGATATAATATGACTATGTAGAAAGAGGTGATATCATGGAATTCAACATTAGACCATCAGCAGATTTAAGAAATAAATACAATGAAATATCTAAACAATGTAAAGAAACTCGAGAACCAGTTATAATTACAGTAAATGGTAGAGGTGATACAGTGGTTGTTGGATTACAAGATTTTAAGCAAATGAAAGCTGAATTAGAATTGCTAAGAACTCTTGCTGAATCAGAAGATGATGTTCAGAATGGAAGACTAGGATCTATGCAGGAGTCTTTTGATAATCTTCGTGAATCTCTTATAGAGAGGAAAAACGAAAATGTATAAGATTTTAAGGACAGATAAAGCAGAAGACCAGTTGAGAGATATAATATATTATATTGCAGATGAATCAGGAGACATTGATGTTGCTCTTAAGTATCTGGACAAACTGGAAGAAGCTATTAACCAGTTAGAGGAGTTTCCTAATTCAGGAAGTGTACCAAGGTATTCTATTTTAAAGAAACAAGGATACAGGGTCCTGATTGTTGGAAACCATATTGTGTTCTATAAGGTAGATGAAAAGAATAAAGTGGATAAGGATTGCTATCGATTTTCTCCTTGACCAAATAACCAACAAGTAATTTAGAGTGTTCAAGTATTCTTTAGAGTATATTTAGAGGCCTGTGTCACAAATGTTTGTATTCTCTACAAAGAAATATAACAATTAAATGATAAAGGCTTAACAAATAATAGATGAGTCCGATATAGATTATAATGACCCAAAATTGATTATTTATATAAATAATCAATTTTATTAAAAGAATCAACAGAAAATCATAAAATTGTTCGAGAAAATGTGCCTACTATATTGACATAGGTCCATGCCTTGATAATAAAACATTTATCATATAAAGGAGGGGATAAGTTAGCATTAGTATTAATATCATAAATACCTAAAATTTAAGGAGGAGGAATTGTTTTGAAAAAGTACAGTAAATTAATGGCTATTCTTTTAGTATTCGCAATGATACTAGCAGGAGTAGCACAAGCAGCTCCAGTAGTTGAAGCTGAAGAAGTAAATTCAAATGTAATAAGACTTTCAGGTGCAGATAGAATCAAAACATCTGTAAAGATAAGCCAAACAGCTTATAAAGATGGAGCTGAATCAGTAGTAATCGTAGGATATGAAGGAGAAGTAGATGCTCTAGCAGGTACCCTTTTAGCTCATGCTAAAAAAGGACCAGTACTATTTACAAAAAAAGGAAAGCTTTCAGAAGATACAAAAACTGAGATTGCAAGATTGGGAGCCAAGAATGTTTATATACTTGGTGGAACAGCAACAATTGAAGATGCTGTTAAAACTGAATTAGAAACATTAAAGTACACAGTAAAGAGAATATCAGGAAGCAACAGAGAAGGAACAGCAGCAGCAGTAGCAAAAGAAGTAGGCGGAAAGACAACACATGTATTCTTAGCTAGAGGGTATGGCGATTTAAGAGCAGTATTATCAGATGCTCTTGCAGTAGGTCCAGCGTCAGCTAAAGGAAACATGGCAGTACTTTTAACAAGAACAGATAAGGTACCAGCAGCAACATTAAAATCAATGAAAGACTTAGGAGTTACTAATGTAACTATAGTAGGTGGAGAAGTTGCAGTTAATTCAGGAGTTAAAACTGAACTAGAAACATTAAAGTATACAGTAGATAGATTATCAGGAACTACTAGAGAAGGAACAGCTATAGCAATAGCTAATAAGTACTTCGCTGGTAAAGCAAATGCACTAGTTGCAAATGGCTACGGTTCACCAGATGCTCTAGTAGGAGGATACTTAGGAGCTGCAATCGATGCACCAATATTATTCTCTCAAGCAAACAAAGTAAGTGAAGTTACAACAGATTATTTAAAAGCAAACACTGAAAAAGCTTGGATACTAGGTGGAGAAAGAGTAGTAAATAAAGAAGTACTTAATAAAGTACTAGGAGCAGTAGTTCCAACACCAACGCCGCCAAGTACAGGTGGAGGATCAGGTGGAGGATCAGGTGATAATGTAGCAGTAAATACTATTAGTGTGAAACCAACAGAGTTGACATTAAAAGTCGGCGATTCAGGAAATATAACAGCAACAGTTGAGCCGGATAATGCGGCTAATAAGAATGTTACTTGGTCATCAAGTGATACAGCAGTAGCAACAGTTGCTAATGGTAAAGTAACAGCTGTAGCTGCCGGAACCGTGACCATTACAGCAACAGCTGGTGGAAAAACAGCATCAACTACTGTAACTATTGGAGATTCATTAGTAGAAAAATCTGAATCAATCCAAGCAGCAATTAAAGCAGCATCAGCAGGAGATACTATTCTAGTTGCTCCAGGAACTTATAAGGAAGCATTGCAATTGAACGTAGAGAATCTAACTCTAAAATCATTAGAGGGCAGAGATAATACAATAATTGATGCTAGTAACGAGGAAGGTGAAGCAGCAGATTATGCAGTACAAATAGGTAGTTCAGGACTGGGTACAATAACGCTTGAAGGGTTTACCGTACAAGGTTGGAAAAATGGTGGTATAAATCAACCTATGCGAAGCGGTGGAGAAAATTCAGCATTCCATGTTATTGATAATAAAATAATTGCCCCTGAGAAATCTAATGCTCATGGTAATTCCATTCAAGTATCTGGCAATGGTTCTAAGGTAAATGGAAACATTGTAGAAGCAACTACACTTTCCAGCAATAAGTGGTCTGCATCAGGAATTTTAGTAGTAAACGCAGAAAATGTTGAAGTAATAAATAACACTGTCGCAGGAATTGATTCGGCTATATCCCTGGATGGTGGAAAAAATGGAAATCCGACAAGAGAAGTTAAAAATGTTACAATTAAAGGTAATACAATAACTGGTGTAAATACTGGGTTCTTAATAGGATTTAAATCAAACGAGATTACAATTAAAGAGAACAGTATATCAGATGTGACGTACGGAGTTAGGATAGAAAAGACTGACACTCTTTACAGTGACCTAAAGTTAGAGACGCTTCTTATACCCAATACATTCCCAGAAGGTAGTGTGGTTATTGGTAACACGATTATTGTACCAGAAGAAGGGAAAGTATATAATGCAACGACTGGAGATGACTACAATACCATCCAAACAGCAGTCAATGAAGCAGCACAGGGCGATACCATTCTAGTCGCAGCAGGAGAACATACCGATACGATCATAATAGATAGGGGATTGAAGCTGATTGGATCAAAAGCAGGAATTGAAGGAAATGGCACAACAGTTGGCTACATCAGGATAAATACAGATGAACCTGTAGTAATAAAGAATGTTAATATAGCTTCGCAGAAGACAAAAGATACATTGATTCGTTTAAACGGTACATTATCTAATGATACCTATAATTATGATGTGAGATTTGAAGATTGTACCTTTGGTAGCGAAAATCAAAGCACGCTTCCATACCGCTCAATAGGCCTTCGAGAAGCACACTATGGACAGCCCGGATCATTTGTCGTAAAGAATTGTACCTTTTATGAAGCTACTTACAATATCAATCTATTAGCATCTGATAATATATTAATTGAAGGTAATACATTTAATGGTAAAACAAATGGTCTACAATATACCGTTACGGAGCATAACCAAAACAATATTAATATCAAAAACAATATCTTTAACGGGGAAAGAAATATTCTTTTACCTACTATATCAAGTACCGCTTTTTTAAATGAATCAAACGTAGGAATCGGTAATGTTATCGGGAATAATTTTAAAGATGGCGCGCGAATTACCGTTTCAGTCAGCGCTCCATCAGCTGAGACATTAACTATTCCTTACAACACTGGCTTAGGGCGAGATAATTTCTGGTTCAGTTCTTGGTCAATAAATGATACATTCAAGCCCGATGTCACGGGACCACTGACCGAGGAACAGTGGAAAAGTAGGTTAGTAATTGTTCAAGGCGACTAAAAGTAAAAGTAACTAGAAATATACGGCAAGTTTGAGGGAATTAAGCTCCCCTCTCACAAGTCAGAAGATTTTATAGTATCGTAAGAGATTAGACTAAAGCTAGACAGGTGGTCAAAAGTGAATCGCCTGACTAGCTTGGGTAGTGTAAAACAATCTGTACTTTTAAGAAATAAAATGCTCCTTTCTGGCAAGAATCAAAATAAGATTCAAACCAGAAAGGAGCGTTTTTTATGTCAACACCACAACCGACCCCATCAATCCAAACTTATCCCTTGGAAAGGCAACCCTTTTTTAGACAAATTTATTCCGAACAGAAGCTTACCCTCCAAATACTACTTATGCTGCCAATTTTAAAATAGTTCTATTTCTATATTCTATTGGTGATATATAGCCTAGAGACCCATGAATCCTTATATGGTTATACCAATAAATATATTCTGCTAACTGTAGCTCCAATTCCTCTAAGCTCTCAAACCTGTTTTGATATATAAACTCTATCTTTAAAATTTTGTTCATAGCCTCACTTACTGCATTGTCGTAAGGGTTTCCTTTTCTACTTAAAGAACGCTCTATATTAAAGGTTTCTAAAATATTATCTATTTTCATATTATCATATTCCCTTCCTCTATCTGAATGGAATACCTTTATATCATTTAATGAATAGTTACACCTTAATAATGCTTTTTCTATGAGGCTAGCATCTTTATTAGCCCCAGCAGAATATCCTATTACCTCTCTATTAGCTAGGTCTACTAAGGTACATACATAATTCCATCTATTACCTACTCTTACATAGGTAAGGTCGCTCACAGCTACCTCTAGCTTATCTCTATCATCAAATTTCCTATCCACTATATTAGGAATATTTGATTCATTACAGCCCTTGTTATGAACTTTATATTGGGCCACTGTATAATTAGATACTAGTGCATTTGCTTTCATAATTCTGGCTATTCTTCTTCTAGAAACCTGGTAACCTAGATTATCTAGTTCTTTCTTTATCTTCCTTGTACCATAATTATTCCTACTTTTATGAAATATATCTATTATATGTTTTTCTATCTTAGATTCTTCATCTGAAGGATCTGATTCTTCCTTATTTAGATGATAGTAAACCAAACTTCTAGAGACCTCTAATAACCTACATATAGCACTAATACCGTATTTCTTTCTATTAGAAATAATTAGGTCTACCTTTTGCCTAGTAGTAGTGCTGCCTGCTTTAAAATATCATTCTCCATTTCAAGCTGTTTAACTCTTTTTTCTAATTCTATTACTCTTTTTTCTTCATCAGTTCTGTTATTTTCTACATCAAATGACTTAGTATTATTATATCTTACTACCCATTGTCTCATAGTTGAAGGGGATATGCCATATTCCTCACTTAGGCTTCTATATGTGTGATTTCCTTGATTATAAATATTAACTATTTGCTTTTTAAAATTTTCTTCATAATGTTTTCTAGACATTCTTTTCTCCTCCTATAATAATTATATCATGTTCGGAAAAGAATTGTCCTATTTAGTATAGCCCATCCACCTATCTCTCCTAAAGGAATGAAGGAAGTCACTGGCTACTGTTGATAGATTGATTGTTTCTATGTTTTCTATCAACAATCCATTCTCTAATAGGATGTTCTTGTTGATAGTTTGTAGTCTTGATGTCAAGAGTTGCAGAATAGAAAGATTATAAATAAAGGGTTTCCAGACTATGAGTCTTGTTTTCGGTAGTTTTACCGGAAGTACTCATGTCAGGAAACCCTTATTTTTATTGTTGGTGGGAACATAAAAGTGGCAAGGTCGAGTATACAGGATAGATAAGAGCTATTTTGATGAGGGTTGAGTAGATAGGATAGATATAAGATTGATAATATAAATTAGTGATGTTAGTCCTTTAGAGGTGTTAAATGTTATTGTTCTAGGGCTAAAACAAAGCATGAATAGTAATTACCTTTAAGGTGCAAATAAGAGTTTAAATAAACATATCCATGTGTTATAATAAAATGGAAAGGTGGACTAGAATATGGAAAAAGAAAAGAAAATTCAGAAGGAACCTATGGAATTCTACAATATGTCAGATTTTCTCAGGGGTCAATCATCAAAATTAATCACAGGGTTATCTGATGCAGATAAAACTGCTTTTGTGTTGAAAAATGGAAAGCCTGTAGCTGTGCTTATGTCTAATGATAGATATGAAAGATTATTGAAAGCAGGTATTGACATAACGGAATACTAAAAAATACTAGAATAAGAGAGGTTAAATTGATGGCTGTGAAAAAATCAGAATTATATTCCCTTTTGTGGGAAGCGTGTAATAAATTAAGAGGTGGCGTAGAGCCATCAAGGTATAAAGATTATGTACTTGTATTACTGTTCTTTAAATATGTGTCTGATAGATACAAGGGGCAGCGATTTGCTGAGTTTACAGTAAATGAAGGAGCATCTTTTGATGATTTAGTTGCTGCAAAAGGTAAAAGTGATGTTGGGGAGAGAGTTGATAAAATCCTCCAAAAGTTCCTAGAAGATAATCGTCTTCAAGGTTCACTCCCAGATGTAAGTTTTAATAATCCTGAAGAACTGGGATATGGAAAAGAATTAGTTGATAAAGTATCTGGCCTTATAGCTATTTTTCAAAATCCAGCTATTGACTTTAAAAGCAATAGGGCTAGTGGTGATGATATAATCGGCGATGCATACGAATATTTTATGATGAAATTTGCTCAAGAGTCCGGAAAAAGCAAAGGACAATTCTATACACCTAGTGAGGTGTCACGAACTATTGCCAGGCTTATTGGTATAGGGGACATTAAACAAGAAACAGATAAAAAATGGACACTTCACGACCCAGCAGCCGGTACAGGTAAGACCTATGTCTATCTGCGTACAATACTTGAACTACGTAAAAACTATGGCTTCTCTAAGTTTATTATTGTTGTTCCCAGCATTGCTATTAAAGAAGGAGTTTACAAGTCTTTAGAGATTACAAAAGAGCATTTTCAGGATTTATTTGATAATACAATTTATAATTACTTTATCTATGATAGCAGCAAATTGGAGCAGGTCAGAAGCTTTGCAGTAAGCGATAATATAGAGATTATGGTTATCAATATAGATGCCTTTAGAAGGAGCTTTACTGACCCAACCAAAGAAAACAAAGCCAATATCATTCATAGACCTAATGATAGATTAAACGGTATGAAACCTATTGAACTGATACAGGAAACCAGACCCTTTGTTATTATAGACGAACCACAATCAGTAGATACCACTCCTAAGTCTAAGGAAGCCATTAAGTCACTTAATCCATAATGTACCTTACGCTACTCTGCCACCCATGTTGAAAAGCATAATCTTGTTTACAAGCTGGATGCAGTAGATAGCTATAATTTAGAGCTGGTTAAGCAGATTGAAGTTGCTGGCTTTGCCACTAAGGACTATCACAATAACGCATACTTGAAGCTTTTATCTGTAAACAACAAGAAGTCACCTATTACTGCAAGAATAGAGATGGATGTTAAAAATAATAAAGGCGTAGTTAAGCGTAAACCAGTGGTAGTAAGACAAGGCGATGATCTTTATGACAAGTCTAAAGGTCGTGATGTCTACGAAGGATATATTGTCAATGAGATTTATTGTGAAGAAGGAAATGAATATGTTGATTTTACAAGCAAATCAGATATTTTACGCATAGGAAAGCCAGTTGGTGATGTAGATGATTTAGCTATAAAGGAGCAACAGATAAGGAAAACAATAGAGGAACACTTAAATAAGGAACTGGTATTAAATAAGCAAGGGATTAAGGTATTAAGTCTTTTCTTTATAGACCGTGTTGCTAACTATCGCTATTATGATGAGGATGGCAATCCTCAAAAGGGTATCTATGCAGAACTATTTGAGAAACATTATACTGATCTTATTAAAAAGCCTAAGTATAATACCCTATTTAAGGATATTGATTTAGATACTGCTGCTGAAGAGGTCCATAATGGGTATTTTTCAGCTGATAGAAAAGGTGTTTTAAAGGATACCAGTGGGAAGACACTGGCTGACGAGGATGCCTACAACTTGATTATGAAAGACAAGGAACGCTTACTATCCTTTGATACTAAGCTTAGGTTTATCTTCTCCCACTCAGCACTTCGTGAGGGTTGGGATAACCCTAATGTGTTCCAGATATGTACTCTTAATGAAACTAAGAGTGAGGTAAAAAAGCGTCAAGAGATTGGGCGTGGGCTATGCCTTGCCGTGAATCAAGACGGTGAACGTCAACATGGCTTTTCAATAAATACCCTAACAGTGATGGCTAACGAAAGCTACGAGGACTTTGCTGAGGCCCTACAAAAAGAATACGAAACTGAAACAGGTATCAAGTTTGGTATAGTGGAAAGTCATTTATTCGCCAACATCCCAGTAAAGCAGGATGATGGAAGTGAGAAATACTTAGGACAAAAGGCTTCAGAAGCTATCTATAAACAGTTCTTAGACAATGGATATATTGATGAGGCAGGAAAGGTACAAGATGAGCTAAAGATTGCCATAAAGAATAATGACATAAAGATATCTGAAGAATTTGAACCTGTAAAAGTAGAGATTACAGCTCTTGCAAGAAAAGTTTGTAGTACTCTTAATATTAAGAATAATAGCGATAAAAAGAGCATCAAGCTGAATAAACAGGTTTACCTTGACCCTGAGTTCAAGGATTTATGGGATAGGATTAAGTACAAGACCACCTATTCTGTAGACTTTGACAGCGAAAAGCTAATAGACGAATGTTGCAAAGAAATGCAGACCAGCCTATCTGTAAGCTCTGCAAAGCTTATATATACCAAAGCTGGGCTTGATATAAGTGCTGGTGGTGTAGTAGCTGAGGAATCAGATAGATATGCAGTAGGATTGAATAACCTACAGGAAAATATACCGGATATTATTGCCTATTTGCAGAATGAAACTAATCTAACAAGGAAAACTATTGTGGAGATACTATTAAAAAGCAAGACTATTGACTTGTTCAAGAAAAATCCTCAAAGGTATATGGAGCAGGTAGTCCAGATAATATCAGCTAAAATGAGGCATATGATAGTTGATGGTATTAAATACACCAAGATAGGTGACGACGAGTATTATGCTCAAGAACTCTTTGAAACAGAGGAGCTTACAGGCTACTTATCCAAGAATATGATAGAAAGCAAGAAGTCTGTATATGAGTATGTAGTCTATGATAGTGCTAACGAGGAAAGCTTTGCTACTAGTTTTGAGAACAATAAAAACATTAAGCTCTACGCAAAGTTGCCTAACTGGTTTACTATTGCAACCCCATTAGGTACTTATAACCCTGACTGGGTAGTGCTTATTGAAATAGACGGCAAGGATAAGCTCTACTTTGTACTGGAAACTAAGGCTGATATTATGTTTGATGCTCTAAGGCCATTGGAAAGTGCTAAAATTAAATGTGGAAGGAAACATTTTGAGGCTCTAGGCAATGAAGTAGCCTTTGACGATATAGACAGTTTTGAAGAATTTATAGAGGAACAAGTAGTTTTATAGTTATATGTGACAGGCGAAAGATCTTGTCTTCTACCCATTCTCTTAATGAGTTTTAATAAATTTTAAAATTTTTTCTATTTAATTTTAAAGAATAAATATATATGCTTAAGTTTTAGATTTATGTAGATTTGTTCACAAAAAATTTAAGCTATAAAGATTTTATGGTTAATATTTTGGAATATACAATCGAGTAGTAGAAATGTAGGTCTTGTGGATAATTTGGTTTTTAATTATCAACAAGACCCATATTATTAGTTATCTATTAAAATTTTTTTGTAATTATTGTATATATTAGTTTCATCTATTTTTGGAGAATATTTTAAGAAGATTTTTAATTATACTCAGTTGTTTACATAAACTTATTAATATATTTTCTAGATAAAATATTTTGGATTCTTATTATCTCCTTCGATATATTATCATTTTCTTTTTTCAAATCCTCAATGTCTTCCCTATAGATTATTCCTGTACTATTTACTCTCTTTGCTATCTGATTAAGGTTACTAGAATTCTTCCCTATTAGAGTTTGTATTCTTCTAAAAACATCCATATCAATTACAAAGATAGGTGCTTCAAGTACACATTTTCTAATAAAATATCCTATAGATTTTGATTTACTCATTGCAAGTTTCTTTTTAAAAAGTTCTTTTTCTTCTGTCGTTAATTTAATTTCAAGACGTTTATTCCTAAATCTATTTGCCATATGAATCCTCCTTTCTTTTTTATTTAAACAGGGTATTAGGGGTGTCCCCTAAATCATTCCGATAGGAACAAGTAGAAAATTGGATAAAAAGAAGCGAACCTAAAAGGGTTCGCTTCATCAATTTTCTCGTAAGTGTCCGTACACTTACTGTGCTTGCTCATATACTAATAGTATAGGAACAGCTTTAAGCATGTTTCTAAAAATGAACCTAATCATCGATGGTATAATGAAAGTACTAGGGATGTAATGGGATTGTTTCATGTGCTTGCTGGGTTCCTATAAGGATAACTCTTTTAGTAGACTCCACCCTCATTCTATCACCTATCATCTTTTCGGTTGGTTAGGTTCATTTACTGATTACCTGGATAAATCGTGAGCCTGGTGTGGTTTTAGAATAATAGGGCATCCCAAATAGAAGGAGGTAATAACTATGCCAAACAAATTAGTTGCTGGAATAGATATCAGCAAAGCTTTTAGTGATATATGTATTTTATCACCAGAAAATGAAATTATTGTCCATACTAAAATCAATAATGATTATGAGGGTATGAAATCTATTGATTTAACTTTTAAAAAGTTAGAAACAGATTATAATACTCAGCTAGTAGTTATTATGGAGGCTACAGCTCATTATCATCAATTATTGGCTAATTTTTTTCGCAAGCTTGATTATGAGATTATTGTTATTAATCCAATCCAAAGTAATGCTATAAAAAATATTAACATCAGAAAAGTAAAGTCGGATAAAACCGATGCATACAATATTGCACTACTCTATAGGCTTAAAAATTATAGTGAAACCGAGACCCATGCAGATATAATTATTAGTATCAAAAAACTTTGTCGCCAACATAAAGAATTGACTGATGAAATAGTTGAGCATATCAACCGTTTAACAGGTTTTCTAGATACATCCTTCCCTGATTTCAGAAAGGTTTTCACTGATTTACAAGGAAAGACAGCCTTAACTATCCTTGCAGAATATCCAACAGTAACAGCTATTTTAGATCCTGAGTTAGATAAGGCAAAGATAATCAATCAAATCAAAACTATCTCCCATAAAAGCGAATCTTATGCTATTAAGAAATATGACAAGCTTTATCAAGCTGCTAGAAACTCAAGTGAAATTTGCATTTCTAACCTTAGTACATCTATTCTTATACAAACTACAATAGCTGTTATTTTTAGCTTACAAGAAGCTTTAAGGGCTATTGACGATGAGATAAGCAGACTATCAATTGTAGACGAGCAATTCCAAATCAATGTAAAGCTCCTGCAAACAATTCCTGGCATAGGAGAATATACAGCCTGTGTTTTATTATCAGAAATAGGGAACATTGAAAACTTCTCTAAACCTAAACAGTTGGTGGCTTTTTTTGGATTGGATCCAGGTGTATCGCAAAGTGGAAGCTATAACAGAAAAAACAATAAGATCTCAAAAAGAGGCTCCCCTTATGTTCGTACAATTCTTCATATGTTAGCTAAGGCCAATGTATATTCAAATCGTAACAGAGAATATCCAAACCCTGTTATGCGAGATTATTTTGAAAAGAAAATTGTAGATAAACCCTATAAAGTTGTTATGTGTGCTGTCATGAGAAAGATGGTACAAATTATTTTTGCAGTTCTTAGAGATCAAAAACCATTTGAATTAAGAACACCAGATGACCATCAAAAGATGATTCGTCTAAATAATAAACAAGTAGCTTAGTTTTCAAAATTACACATATATTCAGTGGATCTTTTTGTTGTGCCTATTTTTAAAATAACATTTGTTTTTAAAAAAATGGAATTGTTTTTTAAAATTCTCTTGACTTTCTTAGTTGGTCTATTAAGGTTTTTAAAAGCAGGCATTAAGCTAAGTATTTAATTTATATTCTAATATTACCGCACTTTGGAAGAATTGTCAGCGTGGATTAACCGATTTTTCTGTGTCCATTTTTTATTTAATCTTCTAAAAACTTTTTTAAATAGCGAATCAAGCGGGTCATATTTTCACTGTTATATATAGGGGGACTTAAAGCAGTTCTATGAGAATAAAGAAACTCTTGGTGGTCTTTTAAAGGAGGAAGAATAGATGAATGGCATATTAGAATATAGCATCCAGCTTGCCATGCTCAGGCAATTATTAAATGGAAAGCTAATAAACAAGCAAGAATACTTTAAGATTAAAAAACTTCTTATGGAAAAATATAAGATTTCTTCAGATTTGACCTGCTAAATGTAACTAGTCGCGGTAAAATAGGATTGTATAGAGAAATATAAAAGTGAGGTGAGATTATGAAGAAGGTTGAAGTTATAAAAGGTGAAGGTCTTTTAAATGGCAGAAGAAATGGTGCAGAGATAAATTTAAAAAGAGTAGCAGCCTATTGTAGGGTAAGCACAGATAGTGAAGATCAGCTTCAAAGTTATCATTCCCAAGTTAAATACTATACAGACTTAATCAATGAAAATCCTGATTGGACTATGGCAGGGATATATGCAGATGAAGCTATCACAGGCACACAGATAGACAAAAGACTGGATTTTCAAAGGCTAATAAATGATTGTATGAATGGTGATATAGATATGATTATCACCAAGTCTATATCCAGATTTTATGATTAACATTTATTTACTACAAAATGATAAAGGCCATGCTGTCTAGATTAAAATCTAGACAGCATGGCCTTTATTCATGGTTTTAGTTTGATGAATCTATAAATCACTTTCAATCGCCTTAACTGGGCAAACCTTTACTGCTTCATTAAGTTTTTCCTTATTTACTGTATATTCATCATAATCCTTAACAAAAGCTTTTTTTCCATCCATTTTAAATACTTCAGGGTAAATTTTAACACATGAGCTACATCCAATACAAGCTTTTTTATTAATTTCTATACCAACTTTTACTTCTTCCTTATTCGGAATATCTTCATCTTTTATTATTTTATCAGCAATCCAAGAAAATATGATTATAGCTAAAACAGTTAGAACCCAACGTATGATCATAAACTTAGGACCTAGGAATTTTGCCTCGTTTAAAAGCATTGGTATCTTAATTACAGCCCAAGAGCTTAAAATAACTACAATATTTCTTATAGAAGCTCCTTTTTTATGAAGCATTATTGATATTGGGAAGGCAGCATAAATAGGACCTGCTGAAATGCTACCAATTATAAATGATAAGACTAACCCTTTTCCCTTTGCTTCCTTTCCTAAAAGTTGCATTATCTTATCCTTAGGAACCCATAAATCTAAAAGGGCTGTTAAAACAAAAATTACAGGCATTATTATTAACATTTCTTTTATATAATAAGCACTATTTTTGACTGACTCAAAGGCCATTGTTGGCCTAAAAATACTTATTAAAAGGTATACAAGAAGAACTAGTATAAAAAATAAATTATCTTTTGCTTTTTTAATTATGTTCATATAATTACCCCCATTACAAGTGCAATAACTATTGCAAAAACAAAGCTAAAGCCGTTACGAACTAAGGTGAATTTAGTACCAAACTCCTTTTTTTCCAGTGGAAATGTAACAAGTCCAACCATGGTAAGAGTAGTCAAGAAAGCTACTGAAGGGACAATACCTACTCCTGCATCTACTAAAGTTCCTATCAAAGGAAAGGCTATAAATGCTGGAACGAGGGTAATTGTTCCAAGTAAAGCCGAACCAACAGTTGCCAGAAAAAGAGACTGCTTGCTTACAAAGCTTGCAATTTCTGTAGGGGGTAAAAATGTTAGGATTAGACCTATTGCTAAAATAATAGAAAAAATGCTTATGGCCATACCTTTTCCCATATTAAGTGCCATTTTTAAAGCCTTTTTCGTTTTAGCACCATCCTTTTTAAAGGATATGAAAAGAAAAACAAGAGTAATTAACCATAAAATAATTGTAAATATATCCACTTTTATCGCCCTCCTTTTAAGCTTTTGGTGCTGGTGCTTTTACAACAATGATTTCTAGTGTTTCTTTATGAAGATTTTTTACATTCATTTTTGTCCCCTCTGGAATCTTTAATAAGGTATTGTAGCTGTATTCATGAGCTTCTTGTTCATCTAAAGCTATAGATAGAACTCCTCTTATAACAGTCATATAGACATTGGAGTTTGAATAATGCTCTGGTAAACCTTCATTCTCATTAAAAACCATGTGTAGATAATGTATATTTTCATCGAATATAACTTTTTCTACTGCTTTTTCATTGCCTTTTGATAAATTAAATGTTTTTTCTATCATTCTAAATCTCTCCTTTATTATTTTAAAATTAAATTTTATATTTCAATCTTACCATCATAAAACTAAATACAATAGACACCTATGTTTCTTTTTGTTATAATTAAAATAAAAAGGAGAACTTATGATTAATATATTAGAGAATATATCACTCTTTAGAAATGTAGATACTTTACTTTTAAAAAATGTAATTGGAACCTATAATCTTCAAAATAGAATTTATAATAAGGGTAAAACTGTTCATGACCAAAACGAAGTTTGTTCTGGAATAGATGTAATTCTATCAGGCAAGCTTGTTGCTTACTCTTTAACTAGTCATGGTTCAGAAACAACTGTATTTGAATTTACTAGTGGTGGTGTAGTAGGGGCTAATCTTTTGTTTGGTGATAATAACAAATATCCTTTAAATATTTATAGTATAGAGGAAACTAGTCTGATATATATCCCCAAATCTGCTGTAGACACATTGTTGAAAGATCAGCTTTTTGCAATAGAGTTTATAAAAATTTTATCTTCTAACTCACAAGCTCTTAATAGAAAAATTGCAATATACACCCAAAAATCTTTAAGAGAAAATCTCATAAACTACCTGTCTGCTCAAGCCAATATTCAAAATTCTAAAACAATCTATCTTCCCATAAGTAAAAAACAACTTGCAGACCATCTTGGTGTTCAAAGGCCTTCTTTATTTCGTGAATTAAAAAACATGAAGGATGAAGGACTGATTGAAATTAATAACAGAATAATTACTTTACTGATTTAGTAAACATCTAATATTCTCCACCCTTTACTAGTGATTAATGCCTTTATAAAATATGATTAACGTATAAAAGCCTGTGGGAAAACTCCTGCAGGCATTTTTTTATGTTCTTTTTTAAATAACCTCAACTTTTAGCCTTTCCTGTGGCTATTAAGTAGGAGGTAGTGCTATATGAAAGAAATAGAAAATAAAAAGACAAGTAAAATATCCAATGCAATTTTAAAAGAGGAAAATTTATCTACAAGAATATCTGATGATCAGCTGCAAGGAGAATTTAACTATTCACAGGCTGATAAAATCTTAAAGAAGATGCTTGAAAAGGGGTTAATAAATGAGGTGGAATTTAACAAAATTACTGAACTAAATCGTGAAACGTTCTCACCTATTTTAGTAAAGATAATGCCCTTAAATCGTTGATATATAAGGGTTTTAACCGTAACATGTGACCTACCAAAGAGGAGGTGAGACAATGAGAAAGATAACAAAAATTGAAGCAAACAGACCAGATCCGTTTGCTAATCCCAAATTAAGGGTTGCTGCTTATTGTAGAGTATCTACAGATAGTAATGAACAACTTGAAAGCCTAAAAGCACAAACAACTTATTATGAAAAACATATAAAAGCTAATCCTGAATGGGAGTATTTAGGTGTTTACTACGATGAGGGCATTAGTGGGACAAAAAAGGAGAATAGGGAAGGACTACAAAAGCTAATATCTGACTGTGAAAATAAGAAGATAGACTTAATAGTAACAAAATCTATTAGTAGATTTGCAAGGAATACTATGGATTGCTTGGAGATGGTTCGAAGGTTGATCGAAATTGGAGTGTTTATATATTTTGAAAAAGAAAATATTAACACCCAGTCCATGGAAAGTGAACTAATGCTTTCTATCTTAAGTAGCCTAGCGGAGAGTGAGTCAACATCTATTTCAGAAAACAATAAATGGGCAGTCCAGAAACGATTTCAAAATGGAACATTTAAGATTTCTTATCCACCATACGGATATGAAAATATAGATGGCCAAATGGTAGTAAATAAAGAGCAGGCTGAAATAGTAAAGTACATTTTTAGTCAAGCTTTAGCTGGTAAGGGAACTGGGAAAATAGCTAATGCACTTAATAATAGAAACATTCCTTCTAAAAGAGGAGGCAAATGGTCAGGGACTACTATTCGTGGAATTTTAGTAAATGAAAAATATGTAGGTGACGCTCTTTTGCAGAAAACATACACAGATAGTAGTTTTAATAGACGTACCAACTATGGAGAGAAAAATAAGTACCTTATTCAAGATCATCACGAGGCAATTATAAGCCGAGAGGATTTTGAAAAGGCTGCTTTAATCTTGGAACAAAGAGCAAGGGAAAAGGGAATTGAAAAAAGGAATTCAAAATATCAAAACAGATACAGCTTCTCAAGTAAGATAATTTGCTCCGAATGCGGAGGGACCTTTAAAAGAAGAATCCATTCTACAGGCAAAATCAAATATGTAGCGTGGACCTGCAATACGCATCTGACGCATAAAGAGGAATGTTCCATGCTCTTTATCAGGGATGAGGATATAAAGAATGCTTTTATAACCATGATGAATAAGTTAATCTTTGGCAAAGATTTTATTTTAAAACCTCTCTTTAATAAACTTAAAATAATGAGCAAATCAGGCAACCTTTCAAAGATTTAGACTCTAGAAAAACAAATTGAAAGCAATAGAAAGCAACAAGATTTACTAGTAAGCCTTATGGCCAAGAAATATTTAGAGCCAGCTCTTTTTAACAAGGAAAAGAATAAACTTCAAATGGAGGAAAATAACCTTATAGAAGAAAAAGAAGGTCTAATCCAAGACTTAAATGGAGAGTTATCAAAAGGACAGGAAGTTAGTAGTCTAATAAAATATACAAATAAAACGGCTATGTTAACAGCTTTTGATGATGAAGCTTTTATTCATCATGTGGATAGAATTATAGTTTTTCAAGAGAAGAGATAGGCTTTGTTTTAAAGTGTGGAGTTAGACTTAGGGAAAGGATGTGAGGTTTATGGGACATACACCTTATGGATACAAGATAGAAAATGGTGCAGCTTTTATTGATGAGGAAAAAGCTAATAGGATACAAGCCTTTTTTAAGGAATATTTATCTGGACTATCCTTAAGTGCTGCAGCTAAGAAGGCAGGTATTAATGCTTACCATGGGACAGCGGGAAATATGCTAAGAAACAAAAAGTATCTAGGAGATGGATTTTACCCAGCCATAGTTGACAAAGAAATATTTGAACAGGCGGAAATTGAAAGGCAAAAAAGAGCCAGGAAGCTAGGCAGAGTATATGAAAGTAAAGAGCAAGAAAAGCCAGAGCAAGAGTTTGATTTTACTATAGGTTCTATAGATGAAGATTATGAAGACCCTTTTACTCAAGCTGAATATGTTTATGGCTTAATAAGAAGAAAGGAGCGTTCAAATGATACCTAATAGGAATGTAGTTATTATTCCAGCAATGAAGCGATCTGGTAATAATGGTAATAAAGATGAAATACCTAAACTAAGAGTAGCTGCATATTGCAGAGTTTCCACAGATAGTGAAGAACAGTCCAGCAGCTACGATGTGCAAATAGAGCACTATACTGAATTTATTAAAAAGAAAAATGAAGGACATCTTCCCCAGTATTATGTTGAAAATAGCCATGAATCGATTATTCCCAAAGAATTATACTTGCAAGTTCAGGAGGAAATTCATCGAAGAAGCAATATCTACACAGGAGAAGGCAAGAACAAACGAATTTATAGTAGTAAGTACGCATTAAGTGCCATCACCTTCTGTGGAGATTGTGGCGATATTTATAGACGGGTCTATTGGAATATCCACGGAAGAAAAGAATTTGTCTGGCGATGTGTGACTAGAATCGAGCAAGGTCCTGAAGTTTGTAAGAACCGAACCGTAAAAGAAGATGAGCTCTACGGTGCTGTAATGACCGCAATTAATAAGCTGCTTGCAGGTGGGAACAATATGATAAAGACACTGGAAGAGAATATTCATGCGGTGATTGGCGAAACCACAGAATACCAAATTTCAGAGATTAACAACTCACTAGAGGAAAAACAAAAAGAACTCATCAAGCTGGCTAATAAGGGGCAAGACTATGAACACTTGGCAGAAGAGATTGATGAGCTGCGAGATAAGCGCCAGACCCTTTTAGTAGAAGATGCCTCTCTCAGTGGCGAGAACGAGCGAATCGATGATTTGATTGAATTTATCTGCAAGAACAAATTTCGCACCTTAGAATATGACGATAAGCTTGTAAGGAAGATAATCCAGAGCGTTACAGTCTATGAAGACCACTTCGTCATATCCTTTAAATCTGGTATTGAAATGGAAATATGAAAAACAGAAGTAAATAGCCCATGACTCTACAGTAGAGTTGTGGGTTTTCTTTTGCTTGCTGATTATAATAATATTTTAATAACTATTGTGTCTATCAACCAAATGGTTTATAATATTATTAGCGTAAACTTGGAGGTGCTGTATGACTACGGCAGAAATGATTAAAGAACTGTGTGAGCAAATGAATATAAGTGTTTCCGAACTTGCTAGACGTATTGGCCAGACTCCACAGAATTTCAATAAAAAATTACAACGAGAAACAGTAACCTTGGATGAGTTGAAGGCCATAGCTGACGCCTTGGATATTAAATTTGAGCAGGTATTCACTTTGCCTGATGGCAATGAAATAAAGACTGGTAATGAGTAAAGGAGGTGGCCTGATATGATGATCAGTCCAGAAAGTTATTATGAAGAGTACCTTAAAGGAAAAACTAGAGAACAGATAGTGTCGACGATCCGGGGACTTAAGCAAGAAATAGGTCGCCTTAAAAATACGATGGAAAGCCCTGAATATGGCATTAAAGAAATCGTGCATCCGAGTGAAGATACGCGTCTGCACTGTACTCGTGAATACCTGGAAAGAGCGAGACAAGCCTATGCTGAAGCTAGTGGGACTTATACCTTATCAAAATCAGAACAAAAGGCTGCTGACTTTAATGCGAATATAGATGCAATCTGCAAGATTACATTTAGCATCGGAGGCTTCTTTGGAGGCTACCGGAGCTATGTTGTAGAACTAACAGATGGATTGAAAGCCTATACAAAAATATGGGAAGGTGAAAAACTACTCTCGCTATGGGATGAGTATAACGAAGAGCCTTTTAGAAAGGACACTTTTATTGATGTACTTAAGGATCTTCACATTGGTGAATGGCGTAGATGATATTCTACTGAACGCTTCGGATACACGGTATGTGATGGTACCCAATGGGAGTTAGAATTTGAATACAACAATGGCTATAAGCCAGTAAGATTTAATGGTGACAACTCATACCCTTATAACTTCGATAAGTTCCAGATGCTATTTGGTATTGAGGAAGCTGGGGAGGAAGAAGATGATGAGTAGGTTTACAATTTATTTGGCTCAAATTGAAAGGAGGCAAATATTTGGAATGTAAGTTATATTATCCACAAAATGAGGAATTAATCGTTCTTACATATTATAAAAAATGGGAGAAAAAAATAAAATACATTGAAAAAAGTTACAGTTCATTTATGGGGTCATATGTAGTGTTTTTTCATCTATTTGATGCAAGCGATCGGGAAACAATTAACATATATCATGATGATGAGAAAATTTTAGATTCAATTATTCGGGAGGCAGTTTATGAAAACTATATTGATTTATCTAAGTATTATCAATATGATCAGCTAGATCTGGATACTTAATAGAAGGACCGAATAAACAAATTTAGAATAAAATTTAATTGAAGGGGTGTTTAGATGGGAAAAGATGAGACCATGAGAGATAACATAATAACAGAATGGATTATTTCTGGAAATCCTAAAAAGTATAATGTAGTTGGTGCTTTTCATGAACTAGGTAAAGTAGATTGGAAACAGAGTACGAATATTTCTGAAGGTGATATCGTTTATATTTACGTTTCTGACACAATCCAAGCGGTACGTTTTAAATGCAGAGCAAATAAAGTTAATATGAAACAGCCGGATATTGATGATAGTAAATTTGACGTTTCAGGGGAATTTGACGGAACTTATGGAAGATACATGGAACTGGAAATGTTAGAGGAATTTCCAGAAACATTATTTTCTAGAAAGATATTAGAGAATTATGGATTTTCTTCACCACAGAGTCCAATACGACTTCCTGTACAATTGAAAACATACATGGACTTGATTCAAAAATTAAGGGATTCTGAAGAAATGGATCCTGATAAACACGATGGTACTTATGAGCTCGTTAGAGAAACTATAAGGGCTTATTCAGAAATGGATGATCTAAGTGTTTGTGATTACAATGACTTAAATCTTGTTTATCTTATGACGGTAGGTACATGGAAGCACAAAGTCTTATCAAAGAAGAAAATTATTGATTCTAGTAATCTTCCTGGAAAAAGTAAAGAGAAACTTAAGGCCTTACTTGATCTTATTTGGAAAAGAGCTCAAAACAAAGAGTATACAAATAGTGATGGGTCTTTTGGAATGTTTGGCACTGGTTTTTTTTCATTTAAGGGAAAGACAGATAAAGATTCTCCTCAAAAATTTATAAAAGCCTGTGTAGACATACTTGATATTGAAGATGATGATCAGATTTTCGATAGATTTGAAAAAGTGTTGGATAAAAAATATCATGGTATGAAAGCCGCATCTGCATCAATGGTATTACACTGCTTAAAACCATTTACATTTCCTATTTTCAATAGCAATATGGGTTCTGACAATATATACGTTTATCTTGGAATTGATCTAGATAAGAAAACAGAAGTACATACTTATATAAGGAACTGTCGCCAAGTAAAAAAATACAGAGACGAAAAATTTAATATAAAGAATTATAGAATTTTTGATATGGCTGCTTGGAACATAGGAAAAGAACACTCACAGACAGATATTGACTATATTGGTGTTCTTGATTATTTGGATAACAACCGAGATATTCCTTACTCAAATCCTGAAGCTCAAGGTGTTGAAGAGAAAGAAAAACAACGTTTACTAGAAATTAAACATAAAGGTCAGGCTACAGTAGCTGAAATGAAAAAAATGGTTGCTATTTGTAACGAACGGTTTGGGTTAGATAAATGTGAACCCATGTCATGGCTTGACGGCTCAAACACAAAAACAAGAAGATATCTAAGGGCCCAGATGAAATATGGACAGTATGGGGATAATCCTATTAGTATCTCGATCTTTGTAGAGTTATCTGATGAAACTAATAAAAGTAGGTATCGTTTTAGTTTGGAAATAAAGAATGACAGTTCGGATAAGTATCAGATGAAAAAATATCATAGTTTTTTGGATTTGCCAGTTGATAAAGAAAACTCTCTTGTTTATGTTTCTGGAAGTAATGAATTTGGTGCCACAAAGGTTTTAAGTGAATCTGTAGATGAAATAAATCAGAAAATTGCTGATGGTGTTTATAAAAAAGTTCAACTTTGTAGAGTCCAAGAGTGGGTGGATGAATTAACCAATGATGATTATGAAAATGTAATGTTTGAGGCGATTGAATCATTGATCCCTTACTATGAGCACGTTCTAGGAATCGAAAATATAACATACTGGCCAAGTTTAGAAGAATATAATCCCAATATTAGTAAAGATGAATGGTTAAATATTTTATTAGACGAAGGAATCACTAGTAAAGAAGATTTAAAAATGTTCAAGTGCATGCTTCTAGAGGGAGGAGAATCAACATGTGCGAATCTCGCTACAAGGCATGGTAACACTGCTTCATCATACAATATGAGAGGAAGCAATTATGGCAAGAAAATTGTAGATGCAATCGATCACGTCACACCATGCCCGGATGGAGAAAAAAATAGATATTTTCCAATTCCTTTTGTGGGAAGAAATGTCATAGAAGATGGGAATAAAAGATATTCATGGAAGCTTAGGGATGAGTTAAAGGAGGCATTAGAAGAGATGAACTTATCAAAAATGGATCTAACCAATTTGGAAGCTCAAGACATTGAGTATGATAAAAATCTAATACTATATGGACCTCCTGGAACCGGAAAGACATATCATTCTGCCACATATGCAGTAGCAATTTGTGACAATAAGTCTTTGGATGAGTTAACCGATTATGATGCTGTCATGAAACGTTACAATGAGTTAAAGAATGAGCAACGTATTGTGTTCACTACATTTCATCAATCATATGGGTACGAAGAGTTTATTGAAGGTATTAAACCTGTGATCTCAGATGAACGTTCTGATGGTAGCGGAGATGTATCTTATAAAGTTGTGCCAGGCATATTTAAAAGATTCTGTGAAACTGCAAA
Source organism: Peptostreptococcus russellii (assembly GCF_003012055.1). Taxonomy (GTDB): domain Bacteria; phylum Bacillota; class Clostridia; order Peptostreptococcales; family Peptostreptococcaceae; genus Peptostreptococcus; species Peptostreptococcus russellii. The sequence continues at coordinate 186,308 of NZ_JYGE01000002.1, forward strand.
GAAAACAAAAGTGAAAATGGATAAATTTGATATACCAGAAGATGCATCGGTATGGAAAGCAACAGTGCGTACTTCTGTTAGTGAAGACTGCTTTAAGAATAATCGTGTACGTATTGATTGGGGGATAGAGAGTAAAGGTGCTTCAGCATTTGTTAATGACATGAAACTTGGTGACATTATTATAACTACAAATGGTTCGAGAAGTAAGATAAATGGTATTGCCGTTATCACAAAAGATGAAGCATATTCTCTTGATAGCGAAGATGATGCAACTACAAGAGATGTAATGTGGCTAGCAACACATATAGATGAAGATATAAAAGACATTAATATGAATAGGATGTTGCATAGGATGACCGTTGCCCGTGTTCCAGCCATGCAGGTTAGTGACATCGTCTCCTTAGCAAAAAAATATAACTCTGATCTATATAACACTGAAATTGAGCAAAATGAGAAACCATATGTATTTATAATAGATGAAATTAATAGAGGAAATATATCAAAAATCTTTGGTGAATTGATCACCCTTATAGAGTGTACAAAGCGAGAAGGAATGCCAGAAGCTACTGAAGCTGTACTACCTTATTCAGGGGATCCTTTTAGTATACCTAAAAATGTTTATATACTTGGAACGATGAATACTGCTGATAGATCCATTGCTCTGATGGATACAGCACTAAGAAGAAGATTTAGCTTTTTAGAAATGATGCCTGAAACGGAAATATTACGTTCCATAGGAGCAGACAAGGTTGGAGATCTAAATGTAGCAGATATGCTTGATGTAATCAATGAAAGAATTGGTTTTTTGTATGATAGAGAGCATACAATTGGCCATGCATTTTTTACAGATTTAAAGGATGACGCTTCAATTGAACGATTGAAATGTATTTTTGAAAAATCAGTAATTCCTTTATTACAGGAGTACTTTTATGAAGACTACCAAAAAATCCAGATGATCCTGGGTGATGATGGTAAAGAAAATCCTGACTTGAAATTTATAAAAGATGAAAAAGTGATTGCAAAGAATATTTTCAAAGGTAATGTTGAAGATATTATAGATTTGCCAGAAAAGAAATATTCTATTAATAAAGAAGCATTGTCCAATATTCAAAGCTATATAGAGATACTGTAAAGTGTGGTGAGAAAACATGGGTAAACCGTTTGAGGTAAGAGAATATGATTCAATTATCTGCAATAGTGATTATAAGAATGAAAATAAATACAAGTACCTCATTAAAAAGGAATTTGATAACATAGAAACGTTTATCTATGAATTTTCGGGAAGTAAAGAAAATGCAGATGTATTAGATTTTATGCGTATAGGGTATCGAAGAAATGTTGGTGAGACAATTACCATCAAGAATTATGTTGGTCTAATTCAGATGAAGGATGGGTTTCAGGTTCAAGTTCTACCAAAGATTTCATTTGGAGATGGAGAAGATCCAGGAAATGTTAAGACTAAGAGAGTTTTTCTGCGCATGTTACGTAGCATGAAAGACTTTCCAAGTAAGGTTTTTAATGACGCCAGTCTTAAAATAGATCATATGAATCTATATGAAATTTTTATTAATATGTATCTACAGGAAGTTCGTCATTTGGTGAAACGAGGCATTAAGTCAGCTTATATTTCTCAAGAGGATAATCTGCGGTATTACAAGGGAAAGCTTCTGGTAGGACAGCATTTACGTAACAATTTAGTGCATAAAGAACGTTTTTATGTTGGGTATGAAGAGTTCTTAATGAATAGGCCAGAAAATAAGCTGGTGAAATCAACTTTAGAAAAACTGCAGAAAATAACTACCAGTGCAGAAAATTCAAAAGAGATAAGACAGTTACTTACTGCTTTTGAGTTGGTTGAATCATCTGTAAATTATCAAAAGGATTTTTCTAAAGTAGTTATAGATAGGAATACAAAAGACTATGAAATGTTAATGCAATGGTCAAAAGTATTTCTAATGAATAAGAGTTTTACTACCTTTTCTGGTGCTACAACATCAAGAGCTTTACTGTTTCCAATGGAAAGTGTATATGAAAGTTATGTAGCCCAACAAATGAAAAAAGCATTTCGGCCAAGTGGCTGGGAAATATCAAGTCAAGATAAAGGGCATTATCTGTTTGTAGAACCGAGAAGACAATTTGCATTACGACCTGATATTGTTCTTAGAAGGAATGATCGTACAATAATTCTGGATACTAAGTGGAAAAATCTTATTAATAATGAAAGAGTCAATTATGGGATTTCTCAAAGTGATATGTATCAGATGTATGCTTATTCCAAAAAATATGAAACAGCTGAAATATGGTTGTTGTACCCGATTAACGACGAAATGAGAAATACGAGTCATATAAAATTCGATAGCGGTGATGGGACGACTGTAAATTTGTTTTTTGTTGATGTAGCAGATATTGAGTTAAGCCTCGCGAAATTAAAAAGCATATTAGAAGTAGAATAATAAATTATAGTGGGTTACAAGTGAACATGACCAGCACCTAGAAAATAGGTAGTTGATAAGTTCCCCCAAACGACAGTCAATCTTGGATATGTTCCCTAATATGCATCTCGATAAAAATGGGACAAAAATTGGTCTCAAAAAATTGACTAAATAGCTATAAAGTCCTCTCAAGGCACGTTGAAGCAGTAATTCTGATGACGTATTGTGGTGATGAGGGGAAATAATAGAGAATGACCACAACATATGGTGGTTTGAGGGTAGAATTTGGGTCAAAAAACGGTGTCTTTTCACCGGTTTTTGACCCTTTTAAATAGGGCATATTTGGGGAGGAAATGGTTATATTTGATTGATATATTGATAAGGGAATTATATACTATAGAATAAGTTATATCGAAGTAAAGTTAAAAGATCAGGGGGTATTAAATGGATTTTCAACATGAATCATATATAGTTCTTGATTTACCAAGTCCAGTAAAAGAAAAAATATATGATATTAGAGACTATCATAAAGATACACTGAGGGCCTCATTACCGGTTGAAATAACTGTGGCTGGTTCAAGTGGTGTTGGGGTAATTGAACCTGGACAAGATAAGGAGGTAGTTTTTAATACGATAAAAAACATAGCAATGAACACAAGTCCAATACTTGCTTCATTTGAAGAAGTATTAAGGTTTCCTGGTACAGACTTATTTGTATTTACCCTAAAGAACGAAGAGAGATTTAGATTGTTACACGAAGAAATAATAAAATCTGGTATTAAATTTAAGCCTAATAAATTTCCATATAGGCCATATTGTACCTTAAGAAGCAGAACTCCTATATCCGACAAAGAAGTAGAAGAAATCATGGGAACTAAGTTATCGGATGAATTCATACTTGATACAATTTCAATCTACATGGTTGATAAAATTCCTTTGAATAGATTATATACTGTTAAACTTTCAGGGAAATAATAATAAATTATTAAATAACAATATTTATATAATGTACATCAGTAGGTTGTTGTTAATTATATTATATAATCTTGAATACTAAAATTATAATGAGTAGTAAACATAAAGGTGGTGCCTCTTTTTTTTATGTCTAAAAACAGAAAGAGAGAAATGAGAACAATGTCAAAATTATTTATGTATGGAACATCCTTGGAAGGAATAGAGCAATTGATGGTTATGGTTCCTAATTTCCAGCCAAGGAGAAGTGGTATAGTGATCAATAATTATTTTAACTGCGAAGGAGGTGCTAGAGAATGCAATTGTAATGTTAACAATAGCTGGCATAAATGTGGATACATTGGTTCGGATTTGAAAATTAATGTGGATAGATGTAGATATACGAATCTAGTCAGAGTATGCTTTGGAAAGATAAATAATTATTTTTTAAAAGAAAGATTAAAGAATTTAACAAATAATTTTAAAGGTGAAGTATTTTTAAATCAAAATCATAAAAAAAAATTCTAATAGTTTGATGAATTGGATAAGAAAATGTTATATAATAAAGTAAAAGCAAAAAAAATTGTCTGAAGATAATAAACATTAGGGAGGTTTGGTTTTGAATATAAATCAAAAAGGTGAAATTCTAATTTATCAAACTGAAAAAGGCGAAACTAAGATAGATGTTTATATGGAAGATGGTACTATATGGCTTACACAAAAAAATATTGCACAATTATATGGGAGAAATGTAAATACTATCAATGAACATATTAAAAATATTATTTCAGATGAAGAATTACAAGAAGATTCAACTATTCGGGAATTCCGAATAGTTCAAAATGAAGGTGGTCGTGAGGTTACAAGAGATATAAAATTCTATAATCTTGATATGATTCTAGCTATAGGTTATAGGGTTCGCTCCAATGTGGGGATTCAATTCAGAAATTGGACAAGTAAAATTTTAAAGGAATATATGAAAAAAGGATTTGTAATGAATGATGAAAGGTTAAAAAACCCTAAAAAATTTGGTGATGATTATTTTGATGAACTAATAGAAAGAATACGTGATATTAGGGCATCAGAAAAAAGATTTTATCAGAAGATTAAAGATATATATAGTTTATCTGTCGATTATAATCCTGCTACAGAAGATACAAAGATTGTGAAGACCTTCTTAAGAACAATATTATTGATGAGTATGAACTTGGAGAAGCAGAAGATATTGTAATAAGTAAGCATAAACCAGTTTGTATTAATAAAGTAGGTATATCCGTGCTTGATGATGTTGGGGGATTAAGTGGATTTGCAGATTTACTAGGAACTATCTATGAAGGAGAAGATAAGGAAGAAGTATTTAGTGCTCGTGCATGGGCAAAGAGCCTGGGATGGAGTGCTACAAAAGTTTCTAATAAAATGATGTTATAACTATAAATTGGGTTGCAAAAACATGCATATGAATTGCATAGTAAAGGGAGGATTTTAAAGTAGATAAAACAACTCCGGAAAAAGCAATGAAAGAATTGACAATTATATTAATGTATTTATCAAGATTTAATGAAGGCAACTGTTTTGATTTAAGCATGGATATGACTTGGAAAGGGTACAATTTTGATATTATTAATGAGTTGGATGAAGAGGATTATATTATGCAGGGGAGTTATCGTTCCAAGTCTGTTGCAATAACTGAAGAAGGTATAAGATTAGCACAAAGTCTTTTGAATAAATATAATATAAAGGATTGGTAATAATCATAGAAATATAAATTGTAATGAATAAAGCCTTCAAAAGATATATTTTGAGGGTTTTGTTGCTTACAATTTGAAATAATTGAAAAATATATAGTATGGCTGAATTATTTGAAAAGAAATTATAGAGAGTCAAAATTAGTAAATAAGATACCAAAGTTTTATATTTTCTAAGTGGATATTAAAGCTTTTTCTAAGGGATACACCTTACCAACAAAGGGGGTAATATCTCCCTACAACATCATTATTGACCTCTCAAGGCAGGTTGAAAGGATTTTAAAGGTAAAAAGCTTATAAAAGCAAGAAATGGTAAAAAATATATTTTTGAAAATAGCTGTATATCATTTATACATAATTCACTAATGGGTGATAAAAGCTAAGATAATTATATCGTAACAGAGATGAGTAAAATGGCTAAGGGAACCATACTGACACCAGAGCAGCAATTGGAACGCCGACGTGAAATAAAAAACACTACACTACAGCTTTTTGCAAAAAAGGGTTTTCGTAAAACATCCATGCGTGAAATCTCGAAAGCTCTTGGCATGGGAAAATCAAGTATATATGATTTTTTTGAATCTAAAGATGAAATAGTAGTGTTTGCATTTGAAGAAACAATGGTTGCCGTTGTTGAGAAAACTAAAAAAATATCCGCATCAGACTTGCCACCGGATGAGTCATTGCGTGAGATTATGCGAAATGATCTAGCCTACACAAAGGAAAACAAGCACTTAATCGGATGGTTGAATGCGGAAGTAAGTTATTTGGAAAAACCATACCAAAAGCGATTGCATGATGTCAGGCATCAATATCAAAGTATCATACAGGCTGTCATAGATAAGGGGATAAATTTAGGGTTATTCCGAGAAACTAACTCACTACTAGCAACAAAGTTACTTATAAATTCTATGATTTCTATCGCCTATACTTCCCGACTAACCGGAACTATGGAAGAAATGTTGGAAGAAGCCATGAACATTTTTTTATATGGCATAGAAAATACAAATAAATAAAAAACTTCAAATACTTGCAAAGGAGGTTTTATAAATGAATAAAATATATACTTTGCCACTTTTTGATGAACTAGCGACACTTGAAAACGTTGGTGGAAAAGGAATGTCACTTTCTAAGCTAATTGAGGCTGGTATACCTGTGCCGGATGGTTTCCACGTTACCACCGATGCTTATAAACAGTATATGAATGATAATGAAATCAGTGATTCTATCACTGCACTACTTGATAGTACCGACCCAAGTGATACTAACGGGCTTGAAGCGGTATCACAAAAGATTAGTGAATTATTTGTTAAAGGTGTCATTCCAAGCGAAATAGAAAAAGAAATCATATTTTCCTACAACCATTTGGGGACTACCCCTGTTGCCGTTCGTTCCTCCGGTACTGCCGAGGATTTGCCAGGAGCTTCTTTTGCAGGTCAACATGAAACCTACCCTATTTCTTTTCTACATTGTATTAAAGGTTGACTAATGGTTAAATCTTTGTCATCTATTTCATCAAGTAGGCTTTCAAGTTGTCTGCACCGTGTTGGATTTTCCGCCTTTTTATTCGGAAAAAAGAATTGGTCTACAGACACATCTAAAATGGTAACAAGTTCATAAAAAACTTGCAGGCTTGGGTGCTGTCCACTATTTTCAATAGATGCAATATATTGAGGTGCAATGTTCATTTTATCTGCTAATTGATTTCTCGACATTCCCTTTGTATTTCTTGCTTCCTTTATAGCTTGACCCAAAGCTTTGAAATCGTATTTTTCAACTTTTTTCTTCATATTTTAGTTCACCCTGCTACATTTTACAGTTCAACCTTTAGTCTTGAATATGAGTGGATCTATGTCAATACTTTGGACAGAAATTTAGGTTTTTATTGAATTCCCGCCATCATTAGCAATCCAAACATAAATGCTTGTGATTTATCACCCGTAGGCCATAAACTAAAAGTAAGCTATGTTTTGCCTGGTAATGGGATATTGTAGCATTTACTTATCAAGCCCCGTTGGGTCGCTAACACCTACTTCTGGCTTAAAGTCTAAATCAAACTATGCTGCTCTACATATTTGTTCAAACTTATCTGGTGTCATATAGTTAATTGATGAATGAATTCTTTTTCTATTATAAAATCCTTTAATGTACTGAAATAACACTAGATTGGCATGGTCATAATCTATAAATGTATTCAGGTATACACATTCCTTTTTCAGTAATGCATGGAAGCTCTCTATGCAGGTATTATCATAGGGACAGCCTTTGGCACTGTATGATAATTTAAATGCACTGGATTCTACAGCTTCACGATATTCATTAGATGTATATTGCGAACCCCTATCTGAGTGTATAATTAGAACCTTATCAGGCTTTTGTATTGCTATGGCATTGTCTAATGCCTTTAATACTATAGATGTATCCATGGTCTTTGAATAACTATATCCTACTATTTTTTGAGTATGCAAATCTAAGATCGATGCTAAGTAAGTCCATCCATCTTTTATAGAATGTATATAGGTAATATCAGCTGCCCATTTTTCATTTATTTTAGTTGTTGAAAAGTCTCTATTTAACAGGTTTTCACCTTTATCATATACCTTATTCTTGGATTTATAGGGTTTATATTTCTTTATTACAATAGATTTTATGCCAAGATATTTCATATGCCTTTGGACTCGTTTAATACTAATCTTTTCATAACCAATTTCTTACTGCTGTTACACTTATGCTATATTCACTGGCTACATCCTTTGGTGCTTGTCCTGATATTACTAATTCGGCAATCATTGTTTTAAATTCATCTGTATAGATTTTTCTTTTAGATATTTTACGGAAACTTCCTTCCTTAGTTTGAGTATATATAAAACCTTATTTAGTGTCCATACCTATATACTAACACCATATCTCGAAAAGGACGTCGCTCGGCGATTGCATGTGCAACTTCATAATCTGAATGAGCCATATAAAGAGGTTTTTACTTTACGAGTGTTCGGAGAACTGCCATTCTCACAAATCGGTGAATTGTTTGGGAAAACTGATGGTTGGGCTAGACTAGTTTTTTACAGAGCAAAAAAATAATTACAGGGGCCGATGATCGGAAATATCATGGCAAACTTTATGTAATCTTAGAGCATGATAAATTTGTTGTAAGAATAGATATCCACCATTAAAAGACCGTTGAATATTATTATCAATTTGCTTTGATTGATTATATTTCACAAGAACATCCCTATTTTGTTCATTTTTCTTCTTATTTAATCCATCAATATATTTCTTTATATTTCTTTGCCCATTCAATAGAATCTTGACCATTTAATTTTTCCTCTAGATCCTTAAGGGTGCCAAGTTTTTCAACAATTTTAGTAGTCCATTTATTTCCTTCTACAATATCTTTAATTACATAAAGAGAAGTAGCATTTTTTGATTTAGAAAAATATAGTCTCATAATGGTAGAACCTCCAATCTATTACATTACAACAGATTACGATAAACTACGCAAGAATTGTTTTTTAAGTTTGACAAAAAAATAAAGCCATCTCAATGACTTTAGCGATTATTTTTATGGTCAACTGTCAAAGACCCGAGAAGTCAAACAATTTTTAAATTGCTTATTGATTAACAATCTTAGTTAATGTATACTATATATACTAGATTAACTTTCTGTTAATCCTTAAAATACACAAAAACAGTAATGAACATGGAGGTATGTAATTATGGACAGATTAAAAGGTAAGGTTGCATTGGTAACAGGTTCAACAAGTGGTATTGGTATTGGAATCGCAAAGGTGTTTGCAAGAGAAGGTGCTAAGGTTGTTGTTACTGGAAGAAGAGAAGAAAAAGGACAAGTTGTTGTTGATGCCATTACTAAAGAAGGCGGAGAAGCGGCATATTTATATAGTGACATCACTAAACCTGAATCTATAAAAGATTTACTTCAAGGTGTTGTCGATAAATATGGTAAATTAGATATTTTGGTAAATAATGCTGCCAATGTAACCCTTGCTGATGGGACAATTGAAGAGCTTACCACTGAAATGTGGGATGCTATAATGGAAAGTGATTTAAGAAGTGTATTTATAGCAACTAAGGAAGCGATTCCTCACATGAGAGCAAATGGAAAAGGTTCCATTATAAACATTGGTTCTATGGCTTCTTGTGCAGGAGACTTAGGAACTTCAGCATATGCTTCTGCAAAAGCAGGTGTAAATCTTTTAACTGAATCTACTGCCGTACAGTATGGAAAGGAAAATATTCGTTGCAACTGCATTCGCCCAGGTCTTATTGTAACACCTGAGAACAAGGAGCAACTACCTCAGTTGTTAATAGATATATTCATGAGCAATATTCTTGTTAACAGATATGGTAATCCTGAGGATATTGGAAACCTTGCTCTGTTTTTAGGTTCTGACGAAAGTGAGTATATTACAGGTCAAATTTTAAACGTAGATGGTGGAAGCAATGCTCATGCGCCAACTGTAGCTCAGTTTAGAGAAGCCGGCTCAAAAACTTGGTAAGAAATAGCTAGGTTAATAGTATAATTTATTGATAAGAGTTACCGTGAGGTAGCTCTTTTTTTATACCGAATATTAAAAAAGGTAAATAAATAATTTAACCTACTTAGTCTAAATACACAAAATAAGGTAAAGGCATACATTCACCTTACTTTTTAATTAAATGCTTCTTATTAATTAAACAATAATTAAGTTTTATTTTATTATTGATTTGAAAATAAGTTAAGTATATCTCATCTTTGACAGTTGTGAAACAATAAAACCCTGAAACCTATTGTAATTACAATAAATTTCAGGGTTGTTATATATTTTAAAAGTGTCTAATATTTTTTTTGGTTTCTATAAAATATTTTTCGTTTGCTTTATAGATAGAATTTCATGGCATGTATATTTTTCCCCAATTTTTTTTCAAGGAGACGATATATGATAAGCGAAATAAAACAGGTAGTAAAATGTGCAATTATTCTATGATCACGACTTAAATATACAGGTCTGGCTACCTTTCACGGAGGAATTAATTGGTTTGAACAAGAAAGATACTATGAGATGATAGGGGGATTCTATCTTTATGATACCAAATCGGAAGACTATCAAATTAAGATAGTAAATAAGAATAATGTTGTTACCAAAGAGCAAAATGACTTTATAATTCATAGTGAAAAATACTTCCTACAGAGTGACCCTACAAATGATGTGCTGGCATTTGGAAACTTTTCAGGCATAGATATGCCTATAGCTTGGACTAGAAACTATGGGCAGGGAAGAGTTTTTTATACAGCCTTAGCACATACAGTGGAAGAATTATTTAGCGAAGAAAGCTTAGAAATGATATTAAATGGAATAGATTGGTGTGCAGAAAAAATTATTTAATTATAAGGATGGTATGAATATGTTAAAAGATTTACTAATAAAGCGAAGAAGTATAAGAAATTTTAGGTGTCGAGAAATATCAAATGATATAATAGAATCAATACTTGAAGCAGGGAGATTGTCGCCTTCTGGAGGAAACGAACAGCCTTGGATCTTTGGAGTGATAACTGATAGGAATGTGATTGACATCGTTGCTGATATTACTTACAGTCAAAAGTGGATTAGATCAGCTCCTTTATTAATAGTATTGGTAACTAGATTAGTTGAGGATGAACGTGGAGAAAGAGATATCCATAAGTCTCGATTCCCACATTGGGAAAAAGAAATTGAAAATATGGATAAAGATTTGTTCTCCTGTCTCAATCTTGAGGAGCATCAAACCAAAATACCTGGTACTCATATGGTACTTCAAGCCCTTGAGTATGGCACTGGTTCAACATGGATATAGCATTTTGATGTTAAGATGCTGGGGGAACTGTTAGGGTTACCTAACAATCATATTCCATCAGAAATCATAGCCTTCGGCTATCCCGAGAAGGAGACAACTTGTAGGAAGAAAAAAGATTTAGAGAAAATTGTATTTTTCAATAAGTACAATTAAATGGGTTATACCAGACAATTTTTTAGCAATACATCTTTTCACCAAGGGGATACTATATCCTTACGACATCATTACTGTCATCTCAAAGAAGTGGCACATTATATTGCGAGTATCAGGGTGATAGGATAATACTAGGTGGAAAGGCAGTCTTATACTCTATTGCCGAGATAGACTTTTAATGGAGGAGTGTGTATTTACTTCGATAGATTATATGATTCCAGGTATTACCAAAAAAACCAGTGATTTCCTGTATGAACCAGATGGTGACAGCTATGGGCTAGTCAATGAATTGGAACAGTGGCTTGAGTACATGAATGGGCAAGGAAATACTTTGATTTATAAGGCAATGATAGAATTTATGTAGATATTTTATAAAAATGGTTGAATGTTAGGATTGTTGAAAATATAATCTGACGCCAAGGGGGTAATATCAACCTACGACATCTTTATTGACTTCTCAAGGCATGTTGAGACGGTAGTGTTGATGTCAAGGATAGAAAAGTAAGTTAAGTAAAAAATGATTTCCGTGATTTTGAATCTACTTTTGAGTTAGAAGGATAATCACGGATTTTTGCTTTGTATAAAGTATCTAGGAAAGGTAAAAAATACTAACGATAATCAAGATGGACAAAATAAATAATTGAATTATTTATTAAATAAATATAATATATAAGTGTCTGACATATAAATTTTGTGGATTGCTCAGAAATGCGAGTAACTTTGTGCATAATAGTTTCAGCTTTGAAGAAGTGGGTTGCTTTATTAAGATTATAGAAAAGTAAGGGGAGTATAATGGCATTAGTTCAAAAAGATTTAAAAATAAGCAAAATAAAAGAATTATTTACTATGGATTTAATTTTGCCTTCATATCAGAGACCATATAGTTGGAGTGTCAAAGCAAGTAATACATTGTTTAATGATACATTTCAAGCTTTTAAAAATGGAATTAAGGAATATCGCCTTGGATCAATAATTTTACATAAAGAAGAAGCTGAAAAGTATAGTATTGTTGATGGACAACAAAGGCTTACGACTTTGTCAATTTTGATTTATTGTTTAAGATATGATGAAAAAGGTATATTGAAAGAAAAATATAGTGAACTGTCTGATGAAAAAGGTATGTTGAAAGAAAGATATAGTAGACTATCTGAGGGGAATATTATCAGAAATTTCAGAGTACTAGATAGAAGAATTAAGGAATTAAAAGATGATGAACTTCAAGACTATGAAGAGTATCTACTAAATCAATGTACAGTCGTTCAAATTGTCACTGATAGCGAGCAAGAAGCATTTCAATTTTTTGACTCACAAAATTATCGTGGAAAGGCATTGTCACCTCATGATTTATTGAAGTCATATCATCTAAGAGAGATGGATAGGGAATCTGAAAATCAAAAAGTTCAAATTATAAAGCAGTGGGAAGAGATTAAGCAAGAGGATTTAGATGATCTATTTAAAATTTATTTATACCCATTAACCCAATGGTATAAAAGAAAAGAAGGTTTAGGCTATTCTTCAAGTAAAATTGACTCCTTCAAAGGAATTAAGGAAGTAAGTTTCAAAGGAATTGAGGCAGCAAGTGTCTACAATTATTTAACCTACCATACAGCTAGTAATTTATATGTAGAAGAATATGCTAATAATGAATGGCATAACTTAAAATACTTGAATCAATTTCAATTAACGCAACCTTTAATAGCAGGGAAAAGGTTTTTTAACTACACGCTTCATTATGAAAAATTATTAGGGAAAATACAAAAAAAGCTTGAAAATTATCTTAAAGAAGATCAAGTTCCAAGCAAACGTTCTGGTGATATTTATATTAAGCAGTTGTATGAATGCTCGTTATTATTCTTTGCAGATAGGTTTGGGCTTGAGAGCTTAACTGAATCTGTTATGAAATTACTTTATTCATGGAGTTACTCATTAAGATTGACAATGTATGCAGTATATCCGAAGACAATCAATAAATATGCAATAGGGCAGCATAAACGAGCAAATTATGGAATTGATATGTTTTCTAAAATTAGTGAAATGAGAAATCCAGAAGAATTAAAGTTGCTTGTGCTTGAACGACCAAAGATTGATGAGAAGAATAATAATAGAGAAAAATATAAAGCAGTGTATGATTTATTATGTGAGTGGAATGGGTGGTGTAAAAATGAAGGATGATTTAAAAGAAATATCTGTATTGCACATATTTGATGAGGAAAATTATCTAGTGCCGATTTATCAACGTAATTATGCTTGGAAGGAAACTCAAATAGTACAATTAATTGAGGATATAGAAAGCTCTAAAAGTAACTATTTTTTAGGAAACTTAATTGTGAATCAAAGAGATAATAATGTTTACGAAGTTATTGATGGTCAGCAAAGACTAACAACTTTATACCTTCTAGAAAAATATCTAGAAAAATATCTAGGGATAATACTTAGAAAAGAAGCTTTTCGTTTCGAGGCACGTGAAATATCAAACCATACTCTTTCTTACCTTACAGATAGTAAGCATGAATCAATTGAAAAATTAATACGAGCAGAGAATTTGGAAGACTTATCAGCAGAAATTTTGAATGGTTTTAAAATTATAGAAAACTATTTTAAGATGAAAAATATTGATAAAAAGAAATTTATTAAAAAGTTAGAGCAAGTTTTTCTTATAAAAATTCAAGTCCCAAAAGATATCGACTTAAACCATTATTTTGAGATTATGAATACACGTGGAGAACAATTGGAAGTTCATGAAATAGCTAAGGCTAAATTATTAGAAGTACTTGAAGATGATGATAGAAAGGTTGCTTCTTTGATTTGGGGAAAGTGTTCTGATATGAGTTTGTATGTTCAGATGCAATTCGATGTGAACATAAGAAATAGCATATTTAACAAGGATTGGAGTGACCTATGTGAATCAATTGAAAATTTTGATTCAATAAAAAAAGAAATTTCTATAGACGAGAAGCAGAGTGGTAAAAAATCTTTGATTGATATATTGAAAAGTAATGAATTACCTAGTGATTCTCAATCTGAATATGAATATGAAAGTGAAAATGAAAATGAACGTTTTGAATCAATTCTCTCATTTCCTGATTTCTTATTGCAGGTAAATGCAGTTATGAGAGAATATGAGGAAGAGGATGCAAGCCTTGACGATAAGGAATTCCTTAAAAGTCTATCGTGGATATGGTTAGCAAATGAAGAAGAAAAAGCAAAAGAAAATGCAAAAGATTTTTTATTTCATTTGTTGAAGTGTAGAGTCTTATTTGACAAGTATATTTTGAAACGTGAATTTACTAAAGACTATAAAAGTACTGGAAGATGGTCTTTGCAAGCTCTAAAGAAAGATGATCACATAGCTAAGTACAAAGCCACTTTAGGTAATGAAGGCGATAATAAGAGGCTAAGAACTCTTCAATCCTGCCTGCGTATTACTTATACATCAGCAAAAACTATGCACTGGATTACCCTTGTTTTATCCGACTTATTGAAGAACGAAAAAACCGATATTATAAATATACTAGAAGATTATTGCAGGGGTAAAGTTATTGAGTCAGATTTTGAAAATAGCAGTGGATTTGGATTTAAAGGAATTGTATTTACTTACCTTGATTATTTAATATATAGGGATGGCTATTCATACAAAGGGGAGAAAATTATATCAGCAATGCAAGAAGATTGGCAATTCCAATTTAGAAACTCGATAGAACATTTTTATCCACAACATCCAGTTGGAGGAGAAGTCTGGGAATATGAAAATTTAAATGGATTTGGAAATCTAGCTTTAATAACAGTATCTGGAAACTCCAGTCTCTCCAATTTATCTCCTGATAGAAAAATAAGAGAAGATGAAAATATTATCAAACAAAGCTTAAAGTTGAAAATCATGGCAAAGATGACAAGTATGAGTGATGGTAAATGGACAGTAGAAAAGTCGAAAATTCATAAGGAGGAAATGTTTGAAATTTTGGGAAGAGATGTTTCAGAACTTAAAAATAAAGGATAAAGATTTGGATTATAGAATATGGCAGACAGTCTTGTAGTGATTGATATGAGAGAACTAAGGCAAAGCTAGTCACATAGGTATAGACTTATTCATAAGTAATATAGATAAAATACCAAATAAGGTAGCTATTATAGGATGATTTTGCTTTATTAATTTTATTAATTAAAGGTTTAAGTAATTTATAAATATGTTATACTATATAAGTAGTTAGTAAAATAAATATTTAAAATAATTGGAGGAACGGTATATGTCAAGTAGTCAACAGAGGGCTGAACTTCAGGCACAGATTTGGAAAATAGCCAATGACGTAAGGGGTTCAGTAGATGGATGGGATTTTAAGCAATATGTCCTAGGAACTCTTTTTTATAGATTTATAAGTGAAAACTTTTCTAGTTATATGGAGGGCGACGAAGGATTTAGATATGCTGATCTTTCAGATGATGTAATATCCAAAGAGATAAAAGACGATGCAATTAAATCAAAGGGTTACTTTATATATCCTAGTCAAATTTTTTCGAATATAGCTAAAAATGCCAATAAAAACAAAGATTTAAATACAGATTTGGCAGCAATATTTTCTTCAATAGAAAGCTCAGCGACTGGATATCCATCAGAACAAGAAATCAAAGGACTTTTTGCTGATTTTGATACAACAAGCAATAGACTTGGAAATACTGTAAAAGATAAAAGTAATCGCTTGGCTGCAGTAATAAAAGGTGTTGAAGGTCTAAAATTAGGAGATTTTGAAGAAAATCAGATTGATCTTTTTGGTGATGCCTACGAATTTTTAATATCAAATTATGCAGCAAATGCAGGAAAATCAGGAGGAGAATTCTTTACCCCTCAATGTGTTTCTGAACTTATCGCTAAGCTTGCTATACACAAGCAAGAAAAAATAAATAAAATTTACGAGGAGGCAGTAGCGTGATTGATACAAGGATTAAAGGCTGAAAGTGCCATAGAATAGGGATTTTTGTGAATGACCGAGTGTAGAGGTCTTATTTTTTTGCCCGGAAACAGGAAGATGGCTGCGCCCAAAATAGCGATAACAGTCGGATTTTGCATACGGTATTAACGATAGCAAAGAGGTATCGTTGTAAGGTTGAGCCCCATAACGATTTCATTTTGTGTAGGCATGCCAGGTTTTGAATATAATATTGGTGGCACAATTTGCTGAAATTAAACACCGGACTGCATCACAATGGATACAATCCGGTGTTACATCATTCTTTGTCAAATTGAAGTTCTATTTGCTCATTATCTGAGCGATTAGAAACAAGGTAACTGAAACTGGAATTCAATCTTACACTATCATGAGATATAAGGGCGTAATCCCAAGGTTTTCCGCCATTGTCTTTATTCCAATCGGTGACTGCACGGCAGTAAACGAGTGCAGCATGAGCTTTTTCAATAACAGTTCGGCTTTCCATTTCATTGCTGGCTTTGGTTTCTATCATGAAAATTCCCTGCTCGGTTTCCACGATAAAGTCTGGCTCGTATCTACTTGTGCCACCTGAACCGTAGTAGATATTAAACTGCTTTGAAGATGGTCGTAACCACTTCAGTACTTCTTTGTCATTTTCCAGAACGATGGCAAAGTGGCGTTCAGTGTCGCTATCAAATTTATAAAGAGTATGACACGCTTTAACAAAGCCTTTAAATACTTTTGAGCGAACTTCTCCGGCAGGAATCGTAGCACGTAAATCGAAAATTTCATCGGATTTAATTTTTCCACCAAAACCTGTTTCGATGCGAGAAAATGGTCGCATGGCGGTTGTGCGATATTTAATTTCATCTGTATAGAAATGTTCCATCATCTGTGCGTAAATAATGTCAGCAATTGTCGTTTGCCTTTGATACATCACTTCCGTAGAGTCCTCATCTGAGAGATAAGAGAGAAAATGTGTTTTTACTTCGCCAACCAGTTTATATAATAAATCAGCACAAGTAGAATAATCCACATTATCATGAACGATAATATGACGGACAATTTCATTTTCAGGGGTATCAACCCTTGATAGAGCTGCTATATCAGGATTTTGCTCAAAGGTTTCTCCACCTTCTTTTAATTCCGTACCAATCATGGATTGTCCTGATGGGTGCCATGTCATATTCCTTGTGTTGAGGCTAAAAGCAATGAAGCCTCGTTTGATTTCATTGAACGGCTGGACAACAGCTTGTGGAATAGGAATTATGCTATCGGTAAGAGCTTGAACACAGGTTTCAATGGCTTTTTCAACTACTGCAGTGAGTGCGTCGGGCTGTAAGTTCATATGAGGGAACTGTCTCATTGTTTCGGCAACAACAGTCTGTTGCACAAACTGGCGTGTTTCAGTGTCCTTTACTGCATCAAACGATTTGATTTGGCGATTTAATTCAGTGACACTTTTTGAAGTATATGCTGCTACGAATTTTGCAACTTCCTTTGTCTGTTCTTCTACCTTTTGTTGTTCGGCAGGAGGAGCAGCAGAATAATTGGATGTTTCTCTAAGTGTAAAGGCTAATTGATCTGCAAAGCTGATATCTGAAATGAGAGAATCATATGTTGTAGGCATCTCAATGGTTTCACGGGGACCTTCTGGTTGAGGGTCGGTATCATCGATATAGTATACTTTACGAACAAGCGATTCCGGGCTATTTGCAAGATTAATAATTGCCTCATATTTATCATGGCTGACGATGGAAAGGCGGTCAACTTCATCTACACCTGTGCGTTCTCCATAAGGAAGACGTAAACCACGCCCAATTGTCTGCTCAGTTAGAGTTTCCGATGCAGACGCACGGAGAGGCACAATAGTATAAAGATTCGTGACATCCCACCCCTCTTTGAGCATATTAACGTGGATAACGACTTCAATCTTATTATCAGGATTTTCCAATGAAAGCAACCGTTCGATATTTTCATCCTTTTCTGCACCACGCTGTGCAGAATTAATTTCCATAACTTTATCCGCATAGTATCCATTAAAGAAATCATTTGATTTAATATACTTCATGATTTCTTTGGAATGGTCAGTATCTCTTGCAACAACTAATACGAAAGGTTTTACAACAGGTCTGCCAAAGGTACGTGCGTAGACCTCAAGTCTACTCTTGGTATCTTCATGTAGACGCAGTCCATCATTCAATTTTTCGTGATCTAATTGTTCTGGGGTGTATTCTTCTGGTCTAAAGTCTTTGCGGGTAAAGACTACTGGTACTTTTACATACCTCTCATCATTGAGGGCATGAGCCAACGAGTATTCATAAACAACATTCTTGAATGGGATTTTTTTAGAACCTTTCTGTATCTGAGGTGTTGCTGTAAGTTCTACTCCCATAATCGGACGAAGGTCATTTATTACATCAAAACTTTTATCGGCATGATAATGGTGGCTTTCATCCATAAATATGCACAAGTCCGGCAAGGACTGTAAATATGCAAAGTAGGATTCGCCGAGAACTTCACTTAATCGCTTAATTCGTGCAGGCGCACCGTCTTTAACTTTGCTGTCAGAATTTAACTTTGAAATATTAAATACATTGATAACAACATCATTTACTCCGAAAGTTCCCTGTCTGAACTCGCCGTAATTATCTCCATCTATAATACGTGGTGGATCTACGAATAAATCCAAGCCTCTGAATACATACTTGGGGTTGGATGTAGTACCAAGATCTGCTTTTAGCTTCCTGTAAATAGTCAAATTCGGTGCCATTACAAAGAAATTTTTGATGCCTTTTTCATAGCGTAGATATGCAATGCAGGCACCCATCAATCGTGTTTTCCCGATGCCTGTAGCAAGAGCAAAGCATACGGATGGAAAGTCACGTTCAAAAGAGCCGAGTGTTTTGAAGTATTCTTTGGCAGCAGAAAGGTCATCTGCATAGAAATCAGCTGCAATATCAGCAGCTTTTTCACGTAGAAATTTATCCTTCTTCTCTTCAGTCGGTAATGCTTCGTATTCTGCACGGTTTGTATCAATGATATCTTGCATTGAAGTCGGGTTTTTCTTTAAGCTGATAATATCGCACAGCTTAGCGAAACATTCCAGACTATCCTCTTGGGGCTGACGTAAGGATAATGCATTGCTGATATATTTGGAATGATAGGAATAAAATCTATCGGTGTATGATTTTTTAATCATCTTCCCATTCCTCCTCATCAATAATCGGAATATCAACAACGTTCAGATTGTAGTTATCCACACCGTACTCGCATTTATCAAGTACAGACTTTGGTATCTTTTTAACCTGAATGTTATCATAACGTTTGTCCAGACCGATATCGAAAGCAGGGGTGCAGATGAGCAGGCTTTCCATATTTGAAAGGTCTGAGGCAATGCTGTCCAGCATTTTCGCATCAAGATATTCGGTGGTTACATAAATAAAACTCTTATCTTGACTGTATCCCTGTTTCCAGAAAACATCGGCATCCGGCGCAAAGAAGTAACCGTTTAATTTTGAGACAGCAGCAATCAGCATTGTAGAATTAAACTGCTCGGAAATAACGGGATTTCCGTATTTGTCCTTTTCAATGAGGGAAGGTGCAAGTTCGTAGAACTTATAACCACCACCACCTTGCCAATTTATATCTTTTGTAATTCCACCGTTATCAGTACCATCAATCACTGAATTGAGTCTTGGAATACAATGTGTGTAGCAGTGGTTGCCAAGTTCGATGCCAATGTAGCGTAGTCCCATTTTGTGAGCAACAGCGGCAGTAGTTCCAGAACCTAAAAAACTATCAAGAACTAAATCTCCCGGTTTAGTTGATAAATCAAAAACACGTTTAATTAGTCGTTCTGCTTTTTTGCCATTAGGAAATTCTACGCTTCCTTCTTTAGTTAAATTTTTTGTTTCGCCCACAAAATCCCAATAAGTACCTTGAAGATTCTTCTTGAAAAGTTCGCCGTCTATTTCTTCGGCAACATCACGTAGCCAAGCAAACAGCCTAAAAGATGAACCTTTATAAAATTGTTCATACAATGTTCCTCTATTTCTTCCTGTTTTAGGAACATATTCTATAGAGTATAAATCGCTTTCAATTCCAAGTTCCTGAACTTTTTCCATGACCCTTGGACGAATAGAGCTTTGTGGCATTGCAGTTTGAAAGATGCATTTTGCGTATTTTTTATAGGCTTCAGCTTCAGTAAGGTTTTCATCTTTTATTAAAGCGTTGATTGATTTGATTTCATAATTATCACGTCTGTATATCTTTATTTCATTTCCGTCACCATCAACTGTTGACCCAACATACACCTTATCACCGGGATTGACCAATGCCGTAGTGTATTTCCAACTTTTTCCTTCTTCTCTGTATTCTTCTACCAATCTCGAAATAGGTGAGTATGAATACACGGGAGTAAAAGGTTCAACTTGATTATAATCTTTTGCATAAATCACAATATACTCAATGTTTTTCTTAAGACGCTTATCCTCGCCACCACCAGATGCACCAGCTATATTCTTCATAAGAACACTAATGGTGTTAATGTAGTTAATGCGTCCAAAGACTTCATCCATTAGTACTTTCATATAAGCGTGTTCTGCATCGTCTATTTGAACAAAAATACGACCGTCGGGTGTTAATAGATTCTTGAGAATTTCAAAACGTGCTTTCATTAATCGTAGCCAAACGAGGGCATTTCAGCAACCAACACCAAAAAGCGTGACGGTTTCAACCGCATGGTGGCGGATGCCTTGGCTGGCAAGATAGACCTTATCATTACCAAGTCGGTCAGCCGTTTTGCACGAAACACGGTGGATTCCCTTACCACTATCCGAAAGCTGAAGGAACACAATGTGGAGTGCTATTTTGAAAAGGAAAACATCTGGACATTTGACAGCTCCTTACCATTATGAGTTCACTGGCACAGGAAGAAAGCCGCTCCATTTCAGAGAATGTCACATGGGGACACAGAAAGCGATTTGCTGACGGCAAGGTCAGCTTCGCCTACTCTCGTGTGCTTGGTCTTGAGAAGGGACCTGACGGAAACATCGTGGTCAACCAAGAACAGGCAGAAATTGTGAAGCTGATATTCAGACGATTCCTTGAGGGTATGACACCCCACAGCATTGCGGCGGAACTTACCGATATGGGAATCAAGTCTCCCGGCGGCAAGGATAAATGGAATTCTGCCACGGTACGCAGGATGCTTTCCAATGAGAAGTACAAAGGCGATGCCCTGCTACAGAAGGAGTTCACAGTGGATTACCTTCAGAAAAAGACAAAACGAAACGAGGGCGAAGTTCCCCAGTATTATGTGGAGGGCAACCACGAAGCTATCATCGAGCCGAGCGTATTCGACTTGGTGCAGACGGAACTTGCTAAACGCTCCAAGAAAAGCGAAGCAAGGTACAGCGGGGTCAGCATCTTCTCCAACAAGATAAAATGTGCGGAGTGCGGCAGCTGGTACGGCTCCAAGGTTTGGCATTCCAATGATAAGTACCGCAGGGTGATTTACCGCTGCAATCATAAATTCGATGGGAACAGGAAATGTGAAACTCCTCATGTGACGGAAGAAGAAATCATCGCCGCCTTCATCAAGGCAATGAATATGGTCATAACTGAGCGGGATGAAATCATCGGAAACATCAGGCTGATACGGCAGACGGTATGTGACACAACAGACCTTACGGAAGAACAGGATAAACTTCGCAGTGAGATGGAGATTGTGGTGGAACTGACCCAAAGCTGTGTGGCAGAGAATGCCAGAACTGCACAGAATCAAGAGGATTATCAGAAACGCTATGACGGCTTGGTGGAGCGATACGAAAAGGTCAAAACAAGGTATGATGCCATTGTGGAATCCATCGAGGAAAAGCAGGCTCATTATGAAAAGTTGGGCATTTTCATTGAAACCCTCGAAAAGCAGGGCGAGCCTATCACGGAATTCGATGCCGGAATGTGGGGTAGCATGGTCGAGTACATCACGGTTGATAAGGATAAAAATATGACCGTCACATTCAAGGATGGCTCGGAAACGGAATTATAGTATTTCGGCGTGATGAAACAAACTCGAATATTCGATTTACACAAAACTGTTGTTATCAAACTGTTGAAAACAACAGTTTTTAATTTACATATGTAAAATATATTGACATAGGTAAAAATATGTAATATACTTATTGCAGAAAGGTGGTGTAAGTATGATAGATTTTTATTATCAACTAAGACAAAGGATGGTTGATGCAATGCAAGCGTCCTTAAAGCAAATAAGGCAGGTTTTAGGATTTGGCGTACAGGAATTCGGAGACTTAATTGGATTGACAAGGCAAACAATTAATAATCTTGAAACTCAAAAGAATAAGATGAGTTCAATTCAATATATCGCTGTCTGTGCAGTGATAGATAATTATGTAAAAGACAAGCCAGAATTGTTGCCGATTCTTTCAACTATATTATGTTCAAATGAAAATGAGGGCGCAAGTAGTATATTTGAAACGATTGAAAATGGCTCTCTTTTGAAAAAGTGGTTTATGTGTTTTCCAGATGAATCAAAGATATTTGGTTTTTCATCAGATACCACATCAATTATTGCAAACGAGGATTTTAACAATATTGCAGAGAACTATCGAGTTTTTTTGGATCAAACGGTTTTGTTTGAGGATGGTTTTTCAAATGCGATACAGCCTTTAGCTTTAGCTTTGAAAAATAGCGGCAATAAATTCATTATACCGTTAAAAGTAATTGAAGCAATCCAGCATCAAATGATGAGTTCTGACGAGAGTGATGTTTGTCTTGCGAAGAATGGAATGAAATTGCTTATGGGTATGCAGAATGAGGAACTGGTCGACATACGTGGTGAAAAAAATGATGTAAACATCATCAGCACATTTGTATCGGTCTTTGCTAAGTTCAAATGCGTAAACAGATTAGCTATAATCACCTGTGATGGTAAATTAGCTAAACAGATTGTGGCACTTAATAATGATGCACTTGGTGGCTTTAATATTCTGGTTCTGAAATATTCTAAAGATAAGGGATTTCAAAAATGGGAGCAGGAGGATTTATCTGATGAAGAAATAGAGCAATCTATACTAATGAACGATAATGATGAATTAGAACCTGAGGATAGCTCTACAGCAGGACTAAAGGGCTGGGAATCAATTGACTAAGGGAGGAAGTTGTTATGGCATACGAAACTAACCAGAATGGTAAGGAAACCTACGCCAAAAATGCATTGGACAGTTACGCTAAGGATTGGAAAATTTTCATGGATACCTGCAGTATATTACATTTTGCAGCAGATAAGTTTTGGATGAATATTATTCCCCTTCTTCGGCAATATCAAAATAAAGTGATTATTCCGCTGAGAAGTATTGAAGAATTGCAGAAACACGAAGCAAATACAGGAAAACCTGAACTTGCAGAGAATGCAAAAAATTGTTTGAAAGTATTGCATCAGCTAATCAATGCAGGTTTCGTGGAAATTAGAGGTGAGCAAGGTGATAATTTTGCGGATAATGTCTTTCAAGTGGTATTTACCAAATTTAGAATGACACACAAATTATTACTTATTACACAGGATAATGATTTGGCTAAGGATATCATAGCATTAAATAGCAATAAATCCGTTAGAGCAAACCCTGTCCATGTTAAAAGAATTAATCAGTATGGATTTTTAAGTAATTTCACATGGAATGCGGACAACACTAAGAACGATAGTCCTAAGCGAAATAAAAGACAGAATAATGAAGAAGATTTGGATGAAGATGAGGTCTTTCAAATCTGTAAAAGTGTAACAACACTTGATGATTCAAGACTTGTGGTAAGTCATATTCCAGCAGAAAATGAAATCGTGTATACGTCACGTGATCCAATAAAATTGGAGTCTAAGGTTGCAGCAGGAGGAGAAGGTATCATATATACTACTAACACTCCTTACGTTGCCAAAATATATAAAAAAGAAAATAATACTAAAAGAAAATATGAAAAAATCAAACTTATGCTTAGTAAAGAAATTGAATGCGAAGGTGTGTGTTATCCAGTTGCGGCATTATACAATTCTAATAAAGAGTTTGTTGGATATATGATGCCAAAAGCAAAAGGAAAGGAATTGCAGAAAAGTATCTTTATCAAACCGTTATTTCTGAAAAATTTTCCGAATTGGAAAAAGCGTGATACTGTAGAATTGTGCATTACGATTCTGGAAAAAATCAAGTATCTTCATGACAGAAATATCGTGATGGGTGATATAAATCCGGCAAACATTTTGGTTGTATCCCCAAAGGAAGTTTATTTTGTTGATACGGATAGCTATCAAGTTGAAAATTTCCCTTGCCCTGTAGGTACCAACAACTATACTGCACCAGAAATTCAAAGAAAGCATTTTTCGGATTTCTTACGAACAATGGGAAATGAAAATTTTGCAGTAGCTACACTTCTTTTTATGATTATGCTTCCGGGAAAACCACCATATTCACAACAAGGTGGAGAGGATCCAATTAATAATATTATTAAAATGGATTTTTCGTATCCGTTTGGGGATAGTTCAAACAAGAAAACACCAGATGGCCCATGGCGCTACATTTGGAGTCATTTAACTTATGACTTGAAAAAAGCATTCTATAACACTTTCAGAAAGGGCGGTGATTATTCTACAGAAAATACTCGACTTACGGCTGATGAGTGGCTTCCTATCTTTACATATTATCTTGAATTGTTGGATAGTGGAAAGTTCGGGAAACAGGATAAAATGTCAGAAAAATTATTTCCTACTCGTCACAAAAAGAATCCAAATGTAGAATATACTACCTGCAAGTTGTGTGGCAATGAAGTGTCTGAAAATCAATGCCAAAATGGTATCTGCCGAGATTGCTTAAATAAAGGCGAAGTCTACAGATGTAAAAAGTGTGGCAAAGAGATTCTGTATACAAACTATCAGAAATATGTCAAAAATGCTAAACGTTTTGATGTTTGCCCTGAGTGCTTTGAATATGGAAATAAAGTAAGGATTAGGCAAAATTGTGTTGATTGTGGACGTCAATTTGAAATTACAAATAATCAATACGATTTCTATACCAGGAAAGGATTTGATATTCCGAAACGTTGTAAGTCATGCCGTGATGCTAAAAAGAATCGCTCGTATAGTTCTTCTGGCGGATATTCTTCTCAAACAACGCATACTACATCCTCACATAACAGTGGGTCTTCTGGAAGTAATGGATCATTTTGCTTTATATCAACTGTGATATGTGAGTATTTTGGCAAAGATGATAATTGCGTAGAACTCAGCACATTGCGTGGTTACAGGGATAACTGGCTGAGAAATCAGCCAGATGGACAGCAATTAATTGCAGAGTACTATAACAATGCACCATTTATTGTTAGTAAATTGAAGACATCGGCTAACTATACATATTACTGTCAGTATCTTTGGGATAATTATCTGCAACCTTGTCTTGTGTTTATTGAAAACAAACAGTTTGAATCATGTAAAGGATTATACATTGAAATGTATCAATATTTGAGAGGTATTATCCTAAAAGGAGGGGATTAATCATTGGATTATATGGAGATTAAGCAACAAGTGGTGACAGAAATTAAAGACTTACTACGTGAAATAGAGCCAGCAGTAATAGCGACCATTACGGAGTCTGTAAAGAGCGAGTATGAGCAGACGCTATATGAACAAAAACTGGAGATTTGCGATTTGCAGAAACGTGTGAAAACTTTGGAAGAATCAATTTCTTGGGCTGCATATAAACTTGGCACAGAAATATAAGGAGGATATTAAAATGGATAACAATTTATTGGTAAGATTAGAGGACTTAGTAAACAACCCTACGGCAAGAGTGCCAGTGTGTCTCTGTTTGGACACCAGCGGCTCGATGGGTGGAATGCCTATTGATGAATTAAATGAGGGTGTACGTTTGTTTTATGAAGCTATTCGTGAGGATGAAACAGCACTGTATTCAGCAGAGGTCAGCATCGTGACTTTTGGAGGGGCTGCACAATGTATTGTTGATTTTGCAAGTCTGAAGGTGCAGCCTAACGCACCAACTCTTACTGCTAATGGCATGACACCTATGGGAGAAGCTGTTAATATGGGACTGGATTTGCTTGAACAGCGTAAGGACGAGTATAAAGATCGCGGAGTGGATTATTATCAGCCTTGGTTGGTTCTTATGACAGACGGTGCCCCTAATGGTGATTCAGCAGAATTATCTCGTGCAATAAACAGAACAGTGGATTTGGTTAATCAGAAAAAACTTACTGTATTTCCTATTGGTATAGGCTCTGATGCAGATATGGGAGTTCTTGCTCAGTTTTCCCCTAAGAGACCCCCGCTTAAGTTGCAGGGATTAAAATTCCGTGAGTTTTTTGCGTGGCTTAGTAAGAGCGTATCAAAAACGTCTCAGTCTACTCCAGGTGAAAGTGTAAAACTTGATGTAGAAGGAATCAAAGGTTGGGGCGAATTATAAGGAGGAAAGATTATGGATAATAATATGCTTTTAAGAATAGAAGATTTAGTAAACAACCCTACACCAAGAGTGCCGATATGCTTATGCTTGGACTCCAGCGGCTCAATGGGTGCAGTAGAAGGAGACTGTGTAGCCACAGGTGAAACTGTTTATGAAGATGGTCGTACATGGAATGTTGTAACAGGCGGAACAAGCCGAATTGACGAACTTCAAAAAGGTGTTGAACAGTTTTATGAAGCAATTCGTGAAGACGAAATTGCTGTGTATTCGGCAGAAATATGTATTGTTACTTTTGACAACAAGGCAACGTGTGTTTTGGACTTTGCAAATGTTGAGAGGCAAGAGACAATTCCTGAATTGCGTCCAGTTGGCGATACTGCAATGGGAGAAGGAGTCAATCTTGCATTAGATTTATTAGAACGAAGAAAACAAGAATATAAAGATAAGGGTGTTGATTACTATCAGCCATGGCTTGTCTTAATGACGGATGGAGTACCAAATGGAGATGCAGCCGAATTGAATCGAGCAATATGCCGTACCACAGAAATGGTTAATCAAAAGAAGTTAACTGTATTTCCTATTGGTATAGGCAATGAAAGTGATATGTCTACGCTTAATAGCTTTTCTCCTAAACGTCCTGCATTGAAATTGCAGGGAATGAAATTCCAAGAGTTTTTTGCTTGGCTTAGCAAGAGTGTGTCAAAAACATCTCAGTCTACACCAGGCGAAAGCGTGAAGCTTGATGTAGAGGGAATAAAAGGCTGGGCAGAATTATAAAGAATAAGGTGTCTGACAAGCTCAGTATTTGTCAGACATTGTTATATGGAGGTGCTTTTAAATGTGGAATATAATTCAATGTGCTATACAAGGTCGTGGACATATAAAGTCGAACACACCTTGTCAAGATAAAACATATTCAATGGTTACAGATACTATGCAAGTCATAGCTTTGGCAGACGGTGCTGGATCGGCAAGATTGTCTCATTATGGCGCTGAAACTGTTACAAAGTTTATATGCTCGGAATTGACTGAGAAGTTTGATGCTTACTTTGCTGATAATGATGGTGCGGCTGTAAAACAACAACTTATAGAGGGATTGCTAAAAAGCCTGAACGAAACAGCAAAACAGTTAGATTGTGAAATAAAAGAATTAGCTTCTACTCTATTGTTTGTAGCAGTTAAGAATGAGCAATTCATAATTGCACATATAGGAGATGGTGTGATTGGATATCTTAAGAATAACGAGATAAAAATTGCTTCTCAGCCAGAAAATGGTGAGTTCGTAAATACGACTGTATTCACTACATCAAAAGATGCTATTATGACCATGAAGTTAATTAAAGGTTCTTTAGGAGAAATTCAAGGTTTTGTTTTAATGTCAGATGGAACGGAAACAAGTTTATATAGTAAAAAAGAGCGTAAACTGGCAGATGTCCTAAAAAAGATAATGCAGATGTCTACTATCGTTTCTACTGATAAAGTACAGGAACAACTTAAACAAAGTTTTGAAAATGTAATCATTAATGCAACAACAGATGATTGTAGTATTGCTATGTTGGTAAAAGCAAATGATGCTTTCAGAGGATATTTGCAATTATCTAATGAACATAAATACAAATTATTGGAAATTGATTCCAAGATATCTAAAAAGACAATAAGGAGATACGATGATATTTTGGTATATTTACAAAATAAACAATCCGTATCTCAAATTGCACGTAAAATTCACCTGAAACCAAAATACACAAAAAAATATATCGATAAACTTTGTATGCTTAATTTTATTGAGAAAAACGGTGGTTGTTATCACACCATATTGATTATGCACACAGGAAATGAGAAAAATAATGAGTAAACATAAAGGTCGAATCGTAGAGATTGAAAAACATCAGAGTCGCGGTGTTTATATAAAACAAGGTGTGAAAGGCCCAGAACAGTATAAATACAATAACTATCCCGGTGGAAACGGAACTTATGTGACAGGCGGCGAATACTATGGAACAGTTCTGAATATCAAAATTTATGTATACGATTTTGACAAAAGTGTTGTATTTGATGTATATGAAAATATTCGCACAATAACAGGCAAGAAAAGAATTTCTCCGCAACTCCTTCAGACAATTGAGTCTCATGAAGGCAAGAAGGTTAATGTATATACTGATGATGGATATGAATTTTCTTTTGAACCAGCACAATTACTGGATTAGTAAGATAGGCATTTGCACCCAATCGTTACATCCGTGTGCAAATAAACACGGTACCGTTAAATAATGCACCCACTAAGGCATTGGTGGGTGCATCGTTATAAGGTTATTCGTTATATTGTATCATTTTTGGAATGGTAATAGATCCAGCAGCTGGATCAGGGTCATTACTATTACAAGCAAAAAAACAATTTGATGATCATATAATTCAGGAAGGTTTTTTGGTCAAGAAATAAATCATACAACTTATAACCTTGCACGTATGAATATGTTTTTACACAATATAAACTATGATAAATTTAATATAAGCTTAGGAAATACACTGACAGATCCCAAATTTGGAGATGATAAACCTTTCGATGCGATAGTTTCAAACCCACCTTATTCAGTAAAATGGATAGGAAAGGATGATCCAACTTTAATAAATGATGAAAGATTTGCTCCAGCAGGAGTACTTGCTCCAAAATCAAAAGCTGACTTTGCCTTTGTACTTCATAGTCTTAGCTATCTATCAAGTAAGGGACGTGCAGCTATAGTTTGTTTCCCAGGGATTTTTTATAGAGGTGGAGCAGAGCAAAAGATAAGGAAATATTTAATTGAAAATAATTTTATTGAAACGGTTATTTCACTGGCACCAAATCTTTTCTATGGAACATCAATATCTGTAAATATATTAGTCTTATCAAAAAGTAAGTTGGATAATAATGTTCAATTTATAGATGCAAGTGGAGAAGATTTCTACAAAAAAGAAACTAATAATAATATTTTGACAGAAAAACATATAAAAAATATTATAGATATATTTGATAGCAAAAAAGATATTGATTATGTTTCAAAGTCAGTTACACCTAAAATAATAGAAGAAAATGATTATAATCTATCTGTGAGTAGCTATGTTGAGGCAAAGGACACTAGAGAAGTAATTGATATAGTAGAGCTTAATAAAGAAATAAAAGCAACAGTTGAAAAAATAGATACTTTAAGAGTAGAAATAGATAAAATAATTGAGGAGATTGAGGGGTCTAAGTATGAGTAAATTAGATGACCTAATCAAAGAGTTTTGCACGAACGGGGTGGAGTATTTAAAAGTAAAGGACATATACACAAGGCTTAAAGGAACTTCTATAACAGCTGGAAAAATGAAAGAAATTGAAACTAAAAATGGAGAAATAAGAATATTTGCTGGAGGAAAAACCGTTATAAATGCAAAGGAAGATGATATTCCTAATGCAAATATTACAAGAGTTCCTGCTGTTTTAGTGCAATCACGTGGAGTTATAGATGTCATATATTTTGAAAGTCCATTTACATTTAAGAACGAGATGTGGGCATATACACATGAAAAAACAACAACAGTGAAATACCTATACTATGTTTTAAAGTTTTAAAAAATAATATACAACTATTTAGAGATTCAGCTTCTGGAATGGGGTCTTTACCTCAAATATCCCTACCTGTAACAGAAGATTTTGAAATCCCAATACCACCTATAGATATTCAAGAAAAAATTGTCGAGATTTTAGATAATTTTACAGAGCTTACAGCTCGTAAAAAGCAATATGAATACTATAGAGATAAATTATTAACTTTTGATGATAATGAAGTAGAATGGAAAAAATTGGGAGATGTTGGAGAAATTATTCGTGGAAACGGACTGCAAAAAAAAGATTTTATTTCAGAGGGTTTTCCAGCAATACATTATGGTCAAATCTATACTAAGTATGGATTAAGTGCAGATAAAACATTTATTTATATATCTGAAGATTTAGCAAGTAAACTAAGAATTGCAAAGAATAAGGACTTATTGATTGCAACAACTTCTGAAAATGACGAAGATGTTCTAAAACCTTTGGCTTGGTTTGGAGGCAAAGTAGCAATATCTGGTGATATGATGTTATTTAGGCATAGTTTAAACGTAAAATATATCGCTTATTATTTTACAACTACAAATTTTCAAAGGCAAAAGCAAAAATATATTACTGGAACGAAAGTTAGAAGAGTATCAAAAGATAATATTGAGAAAATAAAAATACCTATTCCATCTCTTGAAGAACAAGAACGTATTGTGTCCATTTTAGATAAGTTTGATACTTTGACTTCATCTATAACTGAAGGTTTGCCTCGTGAGATAGAACTAAGACAAAAACAATATGAATATTATAGAGATATGTTGCTTAATTTTCCAAAAGAAAAAGAAGATAAATAGATTTTAAAACACTAAAGACATTCTTGAATTTTATAAATCTGTTTTAAAGATATTTGAAGGAGAAATATATGTATACTTATAAGACTGTTGCAGAATCAAATAATTTTATAGTTTTAGATAAATTTGATAAGTCTTTACAGGTTTGTGAGAGTTATCAAAATGAATATGATTTGGAAAGAGAACTGATTGAAGATTTAAAGAATCAGGGCTATGAATATCTTCCAAATTTAAGAAGTCCTGAAAAAATGTTAGAAAATGTTCGTGTTCAATTAGAAAAATTAAATGATGTGAAGTTTACTGATGCTGAATGGATTAGGTTTTGTGATAGCTATTTAGATAATCCAAGTGATACTCCTATTGACAAGGCTAGAAAAATTCATAATGATTATATTTATGATTTTGTTTTTGATGATGATCATATTCAAAATATTTATCTAGTTGATAAAAAGAATGTTGGAAATAATAAAATGCAGGTTATTTCTCAATTTGAACAAGTAGGTAGCTATGCGAATAGATATGATGTTACTATTTTAGTGAATGGATTACCCTTGGTACAGATTGAACTCAAAAAACGTGGGATAGCTATTCGTGAGGCTTTCAATCAGGTACATAGATACAGTAAGGAAAGTTTTAATTCAGAGAATTCATTGTATAAGTTTTTGCAGATTTTTGTAATTTCAAATGGTACGGATAGTAGGTATTTTGCAAATACTACGAAAAGGGATAAAAATAGTTTTGATTTTACTATGAACTGGGCAAGGGCAGATAATACTTTGATTAAAGACTTAAAGGATTTTACAGCTACATTTTTTGAGAAGAATACTTTATTAAATATTCTGTTGAAGTATTCTGTTTTTGATATTAATGATAATCTTTTGATTATGCGTCCATATCAAATTGCAGCTACAGAGAAAATTTTATGGAAGATTAAGAGTTCCTATATGTCTAAAGCTTGGAGCAATTCTGATAGTGGTGGATATATTTGGCATACAACTGGGGAACGTGTCATAATAGTGATGGGTGCAGTTTGTGTTATTAAACCAAGGGTTTCAGGAACTTTAAATAAATATATTTCATGCATTGCTTAGAGTAATTAGGATCTAATTGCTGTAAGCAGTGCATGAAGAAAGAATCCAACTTAAACATTAAATTTGATAATGAAAAGGGGATTGATGTGATACCTCCAAAGTTGACAGTCTAATTAATTAAAATTAGATAATCTACTTGGAGATATTTTTATGGGTAAAAGTCCTAAAAACAAGCATAATGGAAGGAGTTATAACTTGTAATTATTGTAATATTAAATAAGAGAATTATATATTTACTTAGTCTAAAAAATTAGTTGCAGATGATTTAAGAAATTTGTTGACATATGCCCATAACCTTTGTTATACTTTCAATAAAGGACATATACCCATAACGAAAGGAGAATTATTATGTTTAGAGAATTTGGAAGAGGGCAAAGGTGTCAAGGAGCTATGTTTACTAGAGGAAGAGCAGGAGGTTTTGGAAGAGGTCAAGGAAGGGAACTTGCAAATGCAAAATCTGGAGCATATCAAGAGTCTGGTAGAAGAATAAGAAGAAGAGATTTTTCATGCCTGGATGGCTACGGTGGATTTTATAATCATGGTTTTGATGGTAAGGAATTATTGAAAAATAAAAAAGAATTCTTGAAGGAAAGGATAAAAGAGATTGATGAGATTTTATTAGAAAATGAAGAGGAGTAATAGATTTAAAAAATAAGGAGGATAAGAATTGGCAAGACCAGTAAAACTAAGAAGAGTATGTGATTTACCAAGAAGAAATCAATTTGAGTCAATGGGATCTTCTAGTGAAGGCTTAGAGGATGTGACTATGACTATAGAAGAATATCAAACAATTAAATTAATTGATTTAGAAGGCTTAACCCAGGAAGAATGTGCTGAATCCATGGAAATAGCAAGGACAACAGTACAAAGGATATATATGGAAGCTAGAAAGAAACTTGCAATCTTCCTAATAAATGGGTCTAGCCTAAAGATTGAAGGTGGCAACTATGTCCTATGCAATGAAATAGGACCAGGGCCTGGTTGCGGTAGATGTAGAGGCAGGGGTCTGGGAAGAGGTAGAAATATGAACCATCAAGGAGGAGGAAGAGATTTATGATAATAGCTATACCAGTAGAAATAGATTCTAAAGAAAGTTTAGTCAGTGAACATTTTGGAAGAAGTAACTACTTTTTAATTTATAATTCAGAGGAGAAAGAATATAAGTTTGTAGAAAATTCAGCTGCAAAAAGTTCTGGAGGTGCTGGAATCAAGGCAGCTCAGATAGTTGTGGATGAAAATGCTCAAGTCTTAGTATCCCCTCAGCTAGGACAAAATGCAGCAGATGTAATAAATGAGGCAAAAATAAAAATTTACAAGGCTCAAGTTGGAAGCATTAAAGAGAATTTACAAGCCTTGGAAGAAGGCAAGTTAAAGCTTCTTAGTGAAATTCATGGGGGGTATCATGGGAATTAAGGGAAAGAAAATTGCAGTCTTAAGTGGTAAGGGTGGTACAGGTAAAACCCTAGTTTCAGTAAACTTGGCTGCCCTTATTTCAGAAGCTAACTATGTAGACTGCGATATTGAAGAGCCAAATGGTTATTTGTTTTTAAAACCAAAAAATATAAAAAATGAAAAGGTTACTAGGGATGTCCCCCTAGTGAATCATGATAAGTGTATAGGCTGTAAAGAATGTGCTGAATTTTGTAAATTCAATGCCTTGGCCTACACAAGTCAGCTGATAGTTTTTGAAAATATCTGCCATTCCTGTGGCGGCTGTATGCTGGTCTGCCCAGAAGGGGCACTTTCAACCAAGGAAAGGGAGATTGGAAGAATAGAAATAGGGAAAAGTAGCGGTGTAAATACCTATACAGGATTTTTAAAGATAGGAGAGTCTTCAGGTACTCCCATAATAGAAAAACTTTTGGATAGGGTATCCACTAGCCCCTTAACAAGCATTATAGATGCTCCACCTGGATCAGCCTGTACGACTATGGATAGTATTAAAGATGCTGACTATTGTATCTTGGTTGCTGAACCAACAATTTTCGGTGCCCATAACTTAGAGATGGTCTATGATTTAGTAGAGCTATTTGAAAAACCTTTTGGAGTAGTTTTAAATAAGACACTAGATGGAGAAAATCCATCCAAGGACTTATGCTTAGAAAAAGATATTAAGATCCTCTTAGAAATCCCCTTCGATGAAGAATTAGGTAGAATTAATTCTAAGGGCCATATCCTAATAAATGAAAGCAAAAAGTATAAAGAAATGTTTGGTGTCTTGCTGAATAAAATTACTAAGGAGGTGGGGAGATGAAGGAACTCTTGATCCTTAGTGGTAAGGGTGGTACTGGTAAAACTACCATAGCTGGTGCCTTTATAAAACTAGCCCAGGCTCAAGCTTTTGCTGACTGTGATGTGGATGCTCCCAACCTCCACTTAAGCATGGAACTCAAAGATGAAGCCAAAGTAAAAGATTTTTATGGTATGGACAAAGCCTATATAAATCAAGATAAGTGTATTTCCTGTGGAATCTGTAAAGAAAATTGTAAATTTGAGGCCATTAACTATGATGGAGACAAAAATAAATACACTATTAATCCTTATGGATGTGAAGGCTGTTCAGTTTGCCAATTTCTATGTCCAGAAGATGCTATAAGCATGGAAAAAGATGTAGCTGGTCAGTTGATTCTCTATGATAAGGAACAAATATTTTCAACAGCAAAATTAAAAATGGGCAGTGGAAATTCTGGACTTTTAGTTTCTGAAGTAAAAAAACAAATAAAATCTACAGATAGAAGTATAGAATTTGCCATCATAGATGGCTCTCCAGGAATAGGTTGCCCTGTTATAGCATCAATTACAGGAGTAGATATGATTTTACTAGTAGCAGAACCAACTATATCTGGGATTAGTGACCTAATGAGAATCATAGATACAGCCAATCATTTTAAGGTGCCCATGGTACTTACTATAAATAAATATGATATAAATGAGGATTTATCAAAGAAGATCGAAGCTATATGTAGGGAAAAAGAAATAGATTTTGTGGGGAAGATCCCCTACGATAAAAAAGCAGTTGAAGCAGTTAATAAGGGACTTACAATTGTTGATATAGATTGTCAAGCAGGAAAAAGCATTAAGAAGGTTTTTGATAAAACTATGGCTTTGTTTTTCAAGAATAAAGAGAATGAATAAGGGGTGTTGTCTAGATTCTAATGACAGGACAGTAGAAGAAATAAACATACTAGGCAATGAATTTTTAAACAATCTGTGTAATAAACTAGAAAAAAATATGGAGGGATAAGATTTGAAAATAGCAATAGCAAGTGAAAATAAAATTGTAAGTCAACATTTTGGTCACTGTGAAACCTTTGAAATATTCAATACTAAAAATGGAGGGATTATCAGTGAGGAATCATTGGAGAACCCTGGTCATAAACCTGGATTTTTACCAAGGTTTTTAAATGAAAATGGAGTAAATGTAATCATATCTGGTGGCATGGGCCAAGCAGCAGTAGATA
Source organism: Peptostreptococcus russellii (assembly GCF_003012055.1). GTDB lineage: Bacteria > Bacillota > Clostridia > Peptostreptococcales > Peptostreptococcaceae > Peptostreptococcus > Peptostreptococcus russellii. The sequence goes on from NZ_JYGE01000002.1 coordinate 221,786, forward strand.
TCTTCAATGAAAACAACATTGAGGTTATAGTAGGAGCTAAGGGGCTAGCTAAAGATTTAGCAAAGGATTATTTAAATGGAGAACTAGAATCAACCGGTTCTATTTGCCACGATCATAACCATTAATTTTATTGGATAAGCAGAAATTAAATATCTGGAGGTTTAGAACTCATTTAATGTCAGCATTTATCGAACAATTAAGAAGAGGTTTTGATATTAGGGTATATAGCCTATAAGATGAATTAAAAAAGAAAGGAAGAATGATTATGAGAAAAATTTTATATTATGGAATGAGTGGAGAAAAAATGTGCTTTCAACACGTTTTATTGAATGCGCTAGATTTACATGAAGCAGGAGAAGAAGTAAAGATAATCTTTGAAGGGGCTTCAGTTAAACTAGTTCCACAATTTGAAGAGGAAAATAACCCCCTATACAATAAGGCAAAGAAAGCAGGGCTAATTGCAGGAATCTGCCTAGCGTGTTCTAAAGTTCTTGAAGTATATGATGATAACTTAAAAACAGAACTTCCCATGCTGGATGATATGAATGGTCATGCAGGGATGAAAAAATACTTAAAGGATGGATATGAAGTTATAAGCATTTAGTAACTACTTAAGAAAAGGAGAGGAAGCTCCTTTTTTGGGGATATTTCTAATTTGAATCAAAGATTTACAGATTGCAAGTAGTAGAAGAACGGAATATAATTGCCTTATAAAGGGGAATAAGAAATGATTTCAAAAGATGCGGTAATATTAGAGGTAGTTGAAAAACATCCAAGTACGGAAGATGTATTTAGAAACTATGATGATATAGCAGGTAAGTGTACTATGTGTCATAACTTATTCGACACACTAGAAGAATTTACAAATATATATGATATAGACTTGGATGATCTTATTACTAAACTTAATAGAGCAAAGCAGAAATAAAATTGAGCTCATCGGACTCCTTCTATTTTAGAATTAATAGTATGTCGATTGAAGTTTGTGTTTAATTTAAGCAAAAAAGGATTATTCATATTTAGAATAATCCTTTTTTATTTGAGAGGCATGTTGCCGATCTAGTGTTTTGAAAGAAAACCTATCACCTAGCTAATGGGGAAATGAGTTGTAGGGGTGCTTTTTTGGTGAAAATAGGGTCTGAAATAAGTTGAAGCGATGGTTTCACCTTAAAATCTCCTAGACTATGTGGTGAACTTTATTCTATATGAGAATAAATGGGATAAAATTATAGCTAATAATCATCAGTTCTTAGGAATTAATAATGCAATAGATACCTTCAAAGACAGAAAAAATCTGTATGATAAACTAGGAGTCTCTTGGCATACTACAGGGAACGTGTCATAATAGTGATGGGTGCAGTTTGTGTTATAAAATCAAGGGTTTCAGGAACTTTAAACAAATATATTTCATGCATTGCTTAGAGTAATTAGGATCTAATTGCTGTAAGCAGTGCATGAGAAGTAAGGATTTTGGTATTTTAATAATTTACAATTATTTAGTATAATTATATTTAAGATGGTAATCAGTTGCGTATATGTAGAATTATGTGCAACTAAATTAAGGAGTGGTAATGTGAAAGGGTATATAGGGGTGACTTCAAGAGAGTGGTTTACGTATTTATCCCAGAGCAATAACTTAGAGGAAGTTAACTTTTGGAGAAAAAATACTAATAATTTTAAGGCTTTAAAAAAAGGTGAATCATTCTTTTTTTTAGTAAAAAATAAAAAAGATATTATGGGGGAAAGGGCAGTATTAGGTAAGGCTATCTATGAAAGGTTCGAAGTATTATCAGTTAATGAGGCTTGGAATAATTACGGCATTAGAAATGGTGATGAAAGTAAAGATAGTTTTACAGCAAGAATGAATAAAATGTTTGGAACTGATACAATTAATAGTCAAATAGGTTGTATTATTTTGTCTGATTTTCAGCCTTTTAAGAACGCTGTATATTTAAGTGAAGTTGGAATTGAATTTAAAAATAGTGTGGTATCTGGAAAAAGAATAACGGAAACTGAAGTAAATATCATAAATGAATACGGATTTAGGGCAGTTGAGTCTGTAATGAGTAAGCTTAAAGAAGCTAATAATATAGGGTTTACGGAAGATGACGAAGGCTTTCCAGAAGGTAAGTTAATATTGAAACAACACTTAATAAAGGAATGTAATAGTGAAGTTGTTAAATTAGCAAAAAAACGGTTTATTCAAAAACACGGCAAACTGTTTTGTGAGGTATGTGACTTTGATTTTAGCATCCGTTATGGTGATATCGGAAAAGGATACATAGAAGGGCATCATACAAAGCCTGTATCTGAAATGGCTGAAAATGAAAAAACAAAGGTTGAAGATATAGCCATTGTTTGTGCTAACTGTCATCGTATGCTACACCGCAAAAGACCTTGGCTAACAATTAATGATTTAAAAAAACTATTGAAGTAACGGGTGTTTTGGTTAAAATGAATTCATTAATAATAAGCTTTGTTTTGAGATTTGGTCTATTTTTCTAATAACTAATCTTATTTGTATATTAACAAATGAGAACTTTTGAGAAAGTGTTAGAGTTTTCTTTAGACCATGGCCACAAGTATCAAAGAGCGAATAGTTATTATCGGTATAATTTTCTAGCTTTTCATATATAAGAAGAAAAAATAGATTTAAACAACAAAGAACTGCAGAAAACAAACTAAGGTGTGACACATCATTTATCATATACGACAATATTTGTTAACAAAAAGTCGAGTTTAATACTGAATCCTTTGCTATAATCGATTTATGAAAGGAGTGAAACGATGTTAAAAGAACTAAATCAAGTCATCAACTATATTGAAAAAAACTTAACTGCAGGTATCACACTTGAAGAAATATCCGAATACGCTGGTGTTTCAGATTATCATTTTCGGAAAATCTTTTATTATTTATCTGGATTAATATTGAGTGAATATATTAAAAACAGAAAACTATCAGAAGCAAATAAGGATTTGTTAAATAACGAAAGAGTAACCGATGTGGCATTCAAATATGGTTATGAATCAATGGATGGCTTTACTCGAGCATTTAAATCTTGGAGTGGATTTTTACCATCGGAAGTTGCGAAAACAGGTGTCAGCAAATCGTTTCCCAAACTTTCATTTTATATCGATGTTAAAGGAGGAGAAAGTATGGATTATAAAATTGTAGAAATGCCTTCATTTAAATTTGCTGGTGTAAGCAAAAGAGTGCCAATGCAATTTGAAGGAGTAAATAATGCCATTAAAGAATTGGCCAATAGTATTACACAAGAGCAAAGAGAAGCAATGTATACCATTCAAAATATTGAACCTTATGAAGTTGTCAATGTTTCTTATGAACATGAGCATAATTTTATGAAAGACGAAGGAGAACTTACTCATTTAATTGGGGTTTTAACCACAGAAGAAAATGCAAGTGAACTTTTAGATGTGATTGAAGTTCCAGCATGCACTTGGGTAGTTTTCCCAAATGAAGGTCCTTTCCCAGAAACATTGCAACAGACTTATGCAAAAACATATTCAGAATGGCTACCTGTTTCTAATTATGAAGTGGTTCAACTTCCTGGATTTTCATTTACCAAGATGGATGAAGAAAAGGAGAATTATGCCTACAGTGAAATTTGGATGCCTGTACGTAAGAAAAGATAGCATTACTATGGTTTGCCCAAGATTGTAGATGTGCTTGCCCCTATACCAATGATAGATATTATAGGGTTATATTATGAGAGAGGTGGTAGTAGTTATGGAAAAAAACAATTATAAAGAAGTACAAAAAATACTGGCTATCATATTAGTTGCAAATTTATTGGTAGCTGGATTAAAAATCCTGGTAGGTACAATTATTAAAAGTACAAGTATGACTGCAGATGGATTTCACTCTGTTTCAGATGGTGCTTCTAATGTTATTGGCCTAATAGGTATTCATTTTGCTTCTAAAGGAAGAGACAAGGAGCATCCTTATGGTCATAGCAAATATGAAACATTAGCAGGACTATTTATATCCCTGATGCTATTTATAGCTGGTGGAAATGTTATTTTAGCTGCCATTGAAAAGTTTAGAAATCCGGTAATGCCTGAAGTAACAACTATGAGCCTTTTGGCCTTAGTATTCACTTTAATTGTTAATATTGTTGTTTCAAATATAGAGTATAGAAAAGGCAAGGAACTTAATAGTCAAATTCTAATTTCTGATTCTATGCACACAAGAAGCGATGTTTATATTTCATTAGGAGTTTTAGCTACACTTATAGCTATTAAATTAGGGCTTCCTATATGGATTGATCCTCTTGCTTCTTTGGTTGTAGCTGCCTTTATTATTCAGGCAGCCTATGAAATATTTAGGAACAATAGTCATATACTGCTAGACGGTGAAGCCATTGATTCAGAGGATATAAGAGAAGTTGTCATGAGTTTTGAAGAAGTAAAGGATGTTCATAAAATCAGGAGCAGAAGCAGCATAAATATAGTAAATGTTGATTTACATTTAGTAGTTGATCCTGAATTAGATGTTGAAGAATCACATAAGTTGACTCATGATATAGAAGATGCTATTAGAGACAAATTTGATGAAAATTTACAATTAATAGCTCACCTTGAACCTCATGAGGATAGTACAGAATCTTCAGAATAAGTTCTTGACAAACTAACACTTGTTAGCTAAAATAAAGCTAACAAGTGTTAGTTATGTAAATCGTTAGGAGGATTATTGTTGACAACTAGAGAAAAAATCATATATGAGGCCTTATCCTTGTTCTCAGTAAAGGGCTATGATGCTGTTACCATTAGGGAAATAGCTTCAGCAGTTGGGATTAAAGAAAGTTCAATCTACAATCATTTTAAGAACAAACAGGATATCTTAAATAAAATTATTGAAGAGACACTTGAGAGATACTATAAAAATTTAGAAAGTGTTCAAGTACCACAATCAGAAGCTGAAAATGTTTCAGAGCTTTACGATAATATTAGCGATGATACATTCTTAGATATATGTACAAAGATTTTTATGTTTTATTTAAAAGATGACTATATATCAAAATTAAGGCGCTTACTAACCATTGAACAATATTCTAATGAAGAGATAGGAGAAACTTTTAGAAATGTCTTCATAGATAGGATTTTAGAAACTCAAAGACAAGTACTACAGAAATTTATTGATAGTGGCAGGTTTATTCAGGGAGATGCCTACACAATGGCCTTACACTTTTATTCACCTGTATTTTTGCTACTATACAAGTATGATAACTGTCCGGAAGAAGAAGAGCAAGCCATTGCTGCACTAAAGAAGCACGCAATTCAATATAATGCTATTTATCGTATAAAGAGGGATCGTTAATGATAGGGGGATTTGTTTGAGAAAAATAGTAGTTTTACATGGACAGATGCATAAAGGCAGTACTTATAATATTACAAAACTATTTTTGGATAATATTGCAGATAAAAATACAGAGATAAGAGAATTTTTCATGCCCAAGGATACACCATCGTTTTGTATAGGCTGTTTTAGTTGCTTCGAAAAAGGTGAGGAAAAATGTCCCCATGCAGACGAGGTCCAACCAGTTATTAAGGAAATTAATGAAGCTGACTTGTTAATATTGGAATCTCCTTGCTATGTTTATGGAATGAGTGGTCAACTTAAAACATTTCTTGATCACCTAGCCTATAGATGGATGGCACATAGACCTTATCCTAAAATGTTCAATAAGGTTGGATTGGTTGTATCTACAGCTGCAGGTGCAGGTACAAAAAAAGTTACAAGGTCCTTGAAGGATAATTTATTTCATTGGGGAATACCAAAAATCTATCGTTATGGTAAGAATGTTGGTGCTTCAAGTTGGGAGACTGTAAAAGCAGAAAAGAAATTAAAGATTGAAAAGGAAGTCAAAAAAATATCTAGTCAAATTGAAAAACAAATCGGCAGGGCAAAGCCAGGATTAAAGACGAAAACAATGTTTTTAATTATGCGATTGGGGCAAAAAGCAAATGATTGGAATCCTACTGATAAAAAATACTGGCTAGAAAATGGATGGCTTGATAGCAACAGACCTTGGTGATGGGAAAGGGGAATTTACTAGATGAAAATAAAGGAAATATTTGATGAAAAACAAAAGATAGAAATCGCTACTAATATATTGAAATCACTTCCCGATTGGTTTGGAGTAGCAGAATCCACACAGGAATATATTGATAAGAGTAGTAAACTGCCACTTTTCTCAGCAGTTGAAGAGTCAAAAGCATTAGGTTTTATTTCTATAAAAGAAAATAATCAATACTCAGCAGAGATCTATGTTATGGGGATACTCCCTGATTATCATAGAAGAGGGATTGGTAGAGCTTTAATTGATAGTGTTATGAGTTGGGCTAAAGAAAAAGGATATGAATTTTTACAGGTAAAAACCTTAGACGAATCCCATCCAGATGTTCATTATTCAGGCACAAGGAAGTTCTATTTATCAGTTGGGTTTAGACCTTTAGAATGCTTACCTGAATTGTGGGGGAAAGAAAACCCTTGTCTAATTATGATTAAACACATTGGTTAAGTTCATTATACATTATTTACTGAGGAGAATTAACATGACTGTAAGAAAAGAATCTATAAATGAAATTAAGTTATTTTTGATATATACATTCTCTATATCATGGATATTTTGGCTAATAATTATTATAGCTAATCAAATATTTGATGCACTTTGGTATGGGGAGATATTAACTTGGGTCCCTATGATAATTGGATCTCTTGGACCCGCTATTGGTGCATACATGATTTATAGGCAGTCTGATAAAAGTATTTCATTAAAGGCTTTTATTAAGTTTGTTTTTAACAAAGATATATCCAAGAATGCATGGTTAATCTTTGGTCTATTTACCTGTTGGCGTTTTCTAATGGTTTGGATTGCATTTGGTATTCAAGAGCCTATTTCTATACTATATATGTTTCTTAATCTACCTCTTTTCATTATTGGAGGTGGATTTGAGGAATTAGGTTGGCGTGGGTATTTGCAACCCAAATTAGAAAAAGTTACAAATTATTTAGCTTCTACACTTATAGTCGGTCTTATATGGAGTATATGGCATTTACCTTTATGGCTGATAAGTGGAACGGTACAAAGTGCATTGCCTTTTGCAGCCTATACATTTCTAGCAATAATTTTAAGTTTCAGTTTCACAACTTTATATAAATATACAGAAAATGTATTCTTATGTGTATTTAGTCATGCATGGTTTAATGGCTGTATAGGACTAGCAGTATATATAGGCAGTGAAGGATATCTACAGTTAAACCTGAATTGGAAAGTTTATATGGTTTTTATTCTAGAATTGATTGTAACTCTCTCCTTAGGAATAAGGTACAAATTTAAAAGGGAGAGAGGATGGGGTGGATATAGTGGTTAACAAGTCAACAATAGAAATAGAAGTAAAAGATATAAAAATGAAATTTAAGACTTCTGCTGAGCTATTCTCACCCAAAGGCATTAATAGGGGAACATTGGCAATGCTGTCCATAGTGAATTTTAGTAGGAATGACAAGGTATTGGATTTAGGCTGTGGATATGGGGTTGTTGGTATTTTAGCTGCAAAAATAATTGGTGATGAGAATGTAATTATGACAGATAAACTAGGCACAGCAGTTCAGATTTCAAGGGAAAATGCTATATTAAATGGAGTTCCAAATATAAGAATATATCAAAGCGATGGGTTTAGAAATTTAGATGAAAAGGACTTTGCGCTAATCCTTTCACATCCACCATATCATGTGGATTTTAAAATACCGAAAGAGTTCATTGAGAAAGGATTTAATAGACTAGCTATTGGTGGAAGAATGTATATGGTTACTAAGAGAAAGGATTGGTATAAAAATAAGTTTATATCAATATTTGGTGGAGTAAAAATTTGCGCGATAGAGAATTATTATGTTTTTATGGCAATTAAGATGAATTCTGCCTATGCTAAGGCAAAGAAGAGGGGGTCATATAATGCAGATTATAGAAGTTAATAATGAAAATATAGGGATCTTGTTTGACTATTGGAATAAGATTGGAGAAGGCATAGCCTATTTTTATAAGACAAGTTATGAATCGTTTAAAAAATCCTTATTAGATGATACTTTTGAAGGCATGTCTATTTTAAAAAGGAATAATCTTTATATTTGTAGTGAAGATGATGAAGTTAAAGGATTTATACAATATGGAATACCAACATTTCATTTTACCCAGGAAGGAAAGATTACTAAAGATATTAATATAGGGGTTATACGCAACCTATATTATGAGCAATCAAGGAATGATATAGGAAATGCCCTTCTAGATTTATCTATGAGATTTTTTGAAAGTAATAGTATAAAGGATATATATGCTTTTTATCATGTAATGGGTATGAGTTGCAATGGAAATCATGGAAAATTACATGAAAGATTTGATTATATAGGAAACCTATTGTATGAAGCAGGATTTGAAGTTGAACATGAAAATCTTTATTATATATGCGATATGAAAGAAAAGGAGTTAGAATACCTAAATAATAGTCATATAGAAGTAGGTGAAATAGAGGATAATAAGCAAAAATTTATACTATATGATGAAAATAAAAATCTAATTGGAAATGCAGAGATAAAATATATAGATAGCCTTACAGGGTTAAGAGAGAAGGACACTATTTATTTAGTTTGGATTGGTATTCATAAGGATATTAAAGGTAAGGGACTAGGCACTGAATTTCTCAATCATATAATTCATTATTGTTTAACTAAGGGATATAGATATTTGCACACAGATACAGCAATAAACAATAAGATTGCTCAAAATTTCTATATTAGAAATGGATTCATAGATAAGGGCATAACAAGAAGCTACATATGCAGGGGCTAAGGAAGGATTTGCCTTCTTACTATTTCTTACTTATAATAAGCTCAAAGGAAGGTATTAATGAAAACTCTAATTATTTGTTATTCATATTATAAAAATCATACTGAAAAAATAGCAAGGGTCTTTAAGGACAGAATCGGCTGTAATCTTATAAAGTTAGATGGGAAAAACGATTTAGATATAGATATAGAAGACTATGACTTAATAGGATTTGGATCTGGAATATATGCAGAAAGCATATCACCCAAGATTTTCTTGCTAATTGATAAATTAAATCTTAAAGGAAAGAATGTTTTTGTCTTTTCAACTTCAGGTATAGGTAAGAAATTCTATAACAAGAGTCTAATTAAAGTCTTAAAATCTAAGGGTGCAATAGTTAGAGGAAGCTTTGCTTGTATGGGTAGTTTTGTCACAAAGGACTTCTCAAATTTTAAGCTCTTTGATCTATTTGCTTTCTTTGCAAGGAATCATCCAAATAAAAAGGATTTTAAGGATGCAGAAAAATTTATAGATAGGGTAATTGACTTTTAGAAGTCGTAGGGACGCTTTGTTTGACTTAGGTTAAAAAATAAAAGAATGTAATAAGCCGCTAGGGCCATTACACTCTTTTTTTCTTTAGAAAATAATATATTCCACCTATGGTAACCACTAAACCTACTAGGGCAGGGGCAAGAATAGACATGCCTGCTTCACCACTAAATACAATACTCCAAATAAACTTTAAAAGAGCTGCACCTATGATTACAGCTAAAAGCAACTTCCGATTTCTCTTCCATGCTGCCATAATAAGCATGATGAAAAATAGGGGCACTGCTAAGCTCATTAATATTTTAGGGCTGGTCCATGTACCTTTTAAGTAGTCCATTTCAAAAGCCAAAAACTCCAAAACCTGAGGGCTGGCTGATGCTGGAGCAGGAAACCAAAACATACTAGTAAATAGGGCAAAGATTGAAGCGAATATGCCAGTATAGCTTTTCTTAAAGGCAAATAAGACTATGGGTATTATAAATAATGGTCTAATATACCAGCTTAGTACATTATGGTGCCTTTCAAATGCCCAATTAAAAAATATATCATTGGATAAAAACAATAGGATAAATACGACTGTAGCAAGGGCAAAAAACATTCCTATGATGAAATCCATTTTCTTATTCATTGTAATCCTCCTTTCAATATGGATTAACTTTTATTCTCAATTCCTTTAAAAATAATAGTTAGTAGTGAATCTATAAAACTATTTACCTCCTCTTGGTAGTCTTCATATCTGACATCTCCATATTTATCAAGCATGAATTCAGTAACCGAATTATTTAATGATTGTAAAATCATACTTAAGGCTAAAGGGTCAGTATCACTATCTATTTCGCCCTTAGTTTTGGCAGCTGTTATCATTTCTATAAAGAGGGATTCTGATTGCTTATCCCCTTCCTTCATAACTGCAGATTTAGCTATAGGATCATCTTCTTTAGAGAATTGTTCTCCAAGGGCAGCATATTGTGGGTAGGTATTTCCAAACTCTATACCCTTAATATAGAGTAGGCGGATTTGTTCTATTAATGTTAGGCTATTAAACTCTGATAAAACTGTGGAAAAAAACTTAATTTTTTCTTCTATAGCCAAGGTCATTATATAGATATACAAATCTATTTTATCTGTAAAATATTGATAAAAGCTTCCTTTGGCAATCTTTGATTTCTTACAGATTTGATTGATGCTGGCTGTATTATAATTTGCTTTAGAAAACTCCTCTATGGAAGCAGCGATTATTAAATTTCTTTTATCAAGTGACAGGTTAAAAAATGTTTTTTTTGGCATAATATCCTCCTTTAATAAGAAGAGACCATCTGGTCACTTTATACATATATTATATGACCATGTGGTCATAAAGTCAAGAGTTTTTTAAAATGCAGAAAAATTTATAGATAGGGTAATTGATTTTTAGAGGAAATGCACCTAAATAGAATATAAAAAAGACTCGCAATTTCCGAGTCTTTTATTGCTGGTTAAAGAATATTGGCCCTAGCCATTTTACTACATATATCGCTTAAGTTCTTGATAGAAGTTTTCACGAGTACCTGCCATAATAATAATTACCATTTTACCATTATCAAGTTTAGAAATTCTGTAAGCTAATTCATAATTCACTCTATTATGGTAGCATTATTTATCCTCCGAGTTGTTCCCAAATATCTCCTCAGTAGGATCTATATAGTTAACGGAGGATTCTCTAGCAATTTGATCTGCTTCTTCGATTAACTTTTCTACAGCTGGTCTAACTTTACGATTGATTTTTTTAAATTCAGTTAATAATTTCTCTCCGGTATAGCCCTTTTCAATCAAATCACTTAAAATTTCTTCTGCAAATGCAGAGTTATCCTCTCTCACAGGTAATAAAATTAGCATATTATTTGAGTAAATCAAATCAATTTCATTATCTAAATCCAATGCTTTATGGTATTTAGCTGGAATTGTAATTTGACGTTTACTTGAGATTTTAATTCTTTGTTTTTCCACTATCTTAGCCCCCCTTATGTGCTGTAGTAAGGAAACCAAGTTTCCTTACTATTAGTATATAATTATAAATAAGAAGTGTCAAATATTTAATTGTTATTAGCCAACTCTGATTCATAATGAATCAAGGGTAAAAATATAAGCTTTATTAATTCTATAGCTCTAAATTAGATTTTGAAGCCTCTATAACTTCTGGATCTGAAAAGTCCATTCCTGCCAAATAAAATACTTCACTTCCATCTCTTAAGATTATTTCGTCCTTTTTATAACTTAAGAAATATACTTCATCTAAACCCCACAGGCTACTATCCTTAGCTATAGATCTTTCAATTATTATTTCTTGTGCACGTTTTATAGCATCATCAAAATTTTCATCTTTCAAGCTATAGAAATCTTCATCTGTAAAGCCGCTGGAATGTAAATGTGGATCATATACTCCATCTTCAAAGCTGCTTCGTATTTCTCTACTATAGTTTCCTATAAGGGCATTTTCTGCCTGATTTATATATCTGTTAACTAAGTTTCTAGCAAGAGCTTCATTTAACACATTTGAATACTCAGTTTTTAGATATCCAGGATTCTCAGTAAGGGAAGTATACTCATAGGACTTTGGAATCAATATACTTGCATTTCTTAATAACATACCATCATTTTCTACATCTTTATTTGCAAAATCATTAAAGGATAAAACCTTATATCCGCTAGTATCCGGAATACTATTACTTTCTCTAACAATTTCAATACTGAAGATACCTACAGGGGAACGTGTCATAATAGTGACAAGGTGCATAAATGCTTTTAAATTAAGGGTTTCAGAAACTTTAACTAAATATATTTCGTCATTGCTTAGAGTAATTAAGGTATAATTGTTGTGAGCAGTGCGTGAGAAGGAAAAGTTTTGGTTCTTTAATAATTTACAATCATTTAGTATAATTATATTTAAGATGATAATTAGTTGCGTATTCGTGGATTAATGCGTAACAAATAGTTTTTTTGAGAGAGGAGTAATTAGTATGTACAAATATATTTATGTTAAGTCAAAAGCACGAGGACTTTTAAGTAAAGAGGACCATAGAGAAATAATAGATAAATATTCTAAAGATGGATGGAGATTTGTTACTGCAATTCCATTGCCATCTGGAAATCAAGTAATAACTGAATTTGATTTAGTATTTGAGAAAGAAGAATAAAGTACGACAAGGGGAAGTTCTACTTGCCTCATAAATGTAAGTGTGTGATGCAATTAGAGCTCGTGTTTTCATTTAAAGTACGATGTAACCTGGATCTATGTCAATACTTTGGAAAAAAATTTAGGTTTTTTATTAATCTCCGCCACCATTGACAATCCAAACATAAATGCTCAATGGTTTTTACCCCAAGGCGAAGAACTCAAAGCAAGCTAATTATTGCCTTCGTGGAGGATAATTGTAGCATTTCTTTATTGGATTATCAACGGCAAGCCCCGTTGGGGTGGCTAACATCCCCTTAGGCTCAAAATCTAAAGCAAGCTATGCTGCTCTACATATTTGTTCATATTTATCTGGTGTCATATATTTGATTGAGGAATGGATTCTTCTTCTATTATAGAAGCCCTCAATATATTGAAATAACACTAATTTAGCATGGTTGAAATCTATGAAGGTATTTAAATATACACATTCCTTCTTTAATACTGCATGAAAGCTTTCTATACAGGCATTGTCATAGGGACAGCCTTTGGCACTATAAGATAATTTGAATTCCTTTGATTCTACTGCATGTCTATATTCTTTAGATGTATATTGTGAACCACGGTCTGAGTGTATAATTAAGCCCTTATCAGGTTTTTGTGTTGCTATGGCATTATCTAATGCCTTTAATACTAAAGATGTATCCATATTTTTTGAATAGCTATATCCTACTATTTTTTGGGTATGCAAATCTAAGATAGATGCCAGGTATGTCCATCCATCTCTTAGGGAGTGTATATAAGTAATATCTGCTACCCATTTTTCATTTATCTTGGTTGTGGAAAAGTCCCTGTTTAACAGGTTTTCACCTTTATCATAAACCTTTTTCTTGCTCCTGTGGGGACGATATTTTTTTACTACAATGGATCTTATGCCAAGTTTCTTCATGTGCCTTTGAACTCGCTTAATACTGATGTTTTCATAACCGAATTTCTTTAGTTTTTCACGAATTTTAGGGGCACCATAGATTTTATTGCTTCCATTGTAGATTTTTAATATATTCTCTCTGAGCTTTTTATTTTCAGACTTCCACTTGTTTTCAGGTTTTTCTTTCTGTTTATCATAGTAGGTACTTCTAGGATAATTAAGTACCCTACACATAGTATCTATGTTGTGTATAATAGAATTAGCTTTAATAATTTCAAATATAGTATTGGGATTTACTTCTTCGCGAATATAGCCATAGCTTTTTTTAATATATCATTTTCCTCCTTGAGTCTAGCATTTTCTTTTCTCATTCTATTGATTTCCTCAAGGTTTGTGGTGTCTCCCTCTGCCACATTAATTGGACATACAGGATTCAGTCTAGCTTTTATCGTATAAAGGCATAACAGCAAAAAAAACCCTATTAAATGACAAACTTAATATGGCAAAGTTTGCAAAATTATGATATGTTATATTTAAATAGCAAATTGGTAGGGGGGGGCAAGCAATGCAGCCATATTATGAAACAATAGAACTTAGAGAGGATGTGCCCATTAACTTATTTTTACATAGTACAAATGAATATATGATGCATATCCATAAGGAATTAGAGATTATTTTAGTAGTAGAAGGGTCAATAAACATAAGAGTAGTTGACAAAGAATATCTATTAAAAGAAAACGACCTTATATTGATTAATCCAGGGGAAGCCCATAGTACCTCTCGGACTATAGAAGATAATACTTGTCTAGTATTTCAATTGGATCCTAAGAGTATAGATTTTATATATCCATTATTTAGTAAGGTTACAATCGATTGTAAATCTTTTGATTATGGTAAGGAAGAACAAGGAAGATTCGATATCATAAGAAAAGGATTAGCAAAGATGCTTAAAGAGCTAAGCAAAAAGGCCCCAGGCTACCAATTAAAAATCGGAAGTGAAACCCTACTATTGATTAAAGGTCTACTACATAATTTTGACCATGCAGAAATAAATGAGGCTAGCCTAGAGGAGTCCAAGGACAATATTATCAGAATGAATAGAATCATAAGATATATAGATGAAAATCTATATGATCTAGTAACCCTTGAGGATATAGCTAATCTTGAAGGAATGAGCATATATTATTTGTCTAGGCTTTTTAAAAATAGTATAGGGATGACATTTCAAGAATATAAAAATCAGAAAAGAGTAGGTAAGGCCGTAAGATTACTTACCCATACTAATGAGACCATAACCAGCATTGCTTTTCAGAGTGGGTTTCCAAGTATAAAAGCACTAAACACTATATTTAAACGAAACTATGGATGTACACCTTCTGAATTCAGACAGGCCATGCCCTATAGTGATAGGGAAATTGACTTATATAAAGAGAAAATAAAAAGTAAATCATATTTAGATGTGGATAGAAGAGCTGCACTTAAAAAACTATACTCCTACTTGGATAGTAAGGATAGCTTAGAAGAGGATGATCCTTTAAGTGGTGTTCAGGATTTCCACCTAGACACGAATAAAGAGGGTAGAGACTTAAACCACTATTGGCAAGAATTGACCACATTTGGCAGGGCAGCAGAGGGCTTAAAGGAAGCTTGGAGAGATCAATTTAGAGAACTACAAAGAGAAATTGGATTTAAATATGTAAGATTTCATGGAATATTCCATGATGATATGATGATTTATAATACTGATAGTGATGGGAATGTGATATATAACTGGAATTACGTCAATGACCTATTTGATTTCTTCATGGAGGTAAATATTAAACCATTTATAGAGTTGGGCTTCATGCCAAGAGAGCTAAAGAGCGGAGAAAACCATATGTATTGGTGGAAAGCCAATGTTTCCCAGCCAAAGGATATCAATTTATGGACAGAATTAGTAAGGGAATTCGTAAAACATTGTGTTAGAAGATATGGACTCAAGGAAGTGGAATCATGGTATTTTGAGGTATGGAATGAACCAGAGCTAGAGCAGGTTTTTTGGATAGGTTCTAGGGAAGAATATTTTGAATTCTACAAGGAGACAGTTTTGGCAGTGAAGTCAGTCTCAGAAAAGATTAGAGTAGGAGGGCCATCTATAACCCATGAGTCAATAAAGTATGGGACTTGGCTAGAGGATTTTATGATCTATTGCAGCAAAAACCAAGTGCCTTTGGATATGATAACCATGCATATCTATCCAGAATCTTTTGGGAAAGAAGATGCCGTTCAAGAATTATTATTAAGGATGGCCAACAAGGAAAATTTATCCCAAACAAAAAAAGAAATCATAGATGAAAGTTTACTCAAGCTATTAGATAGATTTTTAAATGGTGAAAACTTACTTGAAATCATAAAAAGTTCTACAGGGGTCAAGTCCATCTACCATGAAAAAGACCACACACCTAATACATTAAGAGCTATAAATGACAAGATAAAAGAAGTATTTCCTTCAAGTAAAGAGATCCATATAGTAGAATGGAGCTCCACAGCATTTGGTAGAAACCTTATTAGTGATACTTGTTATACATCTACATTTATTGTAAGGAACATCCTAGAGTCTATTGGTTTAGCTGATTCTATAGGCTATTGGGTATTTACAGATATATTTGAAGAGATGATAGCTGATAAAAATCCATTTCATGGAGGCTTTGGCCTTATAAACCAAGATGGTATCAAGAAGGCAGGCTACTATGCATATTGGCTATTATCAAAACTAGGGGATAAAATCATCCATAAAGAGGATGACTTTATAGTAACAAAGAAAGATGAAGGTATACAAATCCTAGCCTATAACTATGCCTACTTTGATGATATATTTTTATCAGGGGACACATCTAGTCTAAATAGCAAGAGTCGGTATGACGTCTATGAGCACAAGGATAATTTAAACTTAAATATAAATCTCAAAGGATTAAATGGAGAGTATAGACTTAGGAGATATATTTTAAATAGGGAAAATGGGTCTGCTTTTGATGAATGGATTAAGATTGGGAGCCCAGACTATCTAAGCACAGAAGAAGTAGCCTATCTAAAAGCTAGATCCCAGCCAACCATAAGAATAGAAGAAATAAAAATAGAAAATGAAATAAAATGCAGCTTTTCTATTCCAGTACATGGAATAGAACTACTAGTCCTAGAGAAGCAAATCTAGGGCTATTTTTTTATGAATTTTACATGTTACCTATGGTTATGGTAATGTTTTCCACTATGTCAAATAAAGGGGCCTAAATAGACAACAATGGGGTAGTTATATTATTCTTAAAATCTTATACTTATACTGTATATCCATAACATATTATAGTTAATAACTTGTAATTTATTCAATATGAAAGGGTGATTATATTCAATATGAAAGGGTGATTAAATGAAAAGGATTAGGAAAAGCATTACCCTGCTACTATTGTTGTCAATGATAGTGCAGGCAATTGCACCAGTGTCTATTAACGCTATTGGTGGTAGCCAAGATTTTAGGGTGGAAGCCTTTGATACAGAAGATGATTGCATCAAGACTGTAGATTGGGAGTTTGACTTTGATTCAAGCAGAAATCAAAGCCAGTATACAATAGACCTTGGTTTTGAACTTCCAGAAGAGGAAAAAGGTTCATTAGAAGCTCTATTAGAGGAAGATACTCGCTTAGAGGTTGGATCATATACTATTTCTACAGAAGGTGAAATGGTGGTAGATATCAATGACAATCTTGAGGAAAATCTAAGGGCGTGGCTAGACTCAGAGCTTGAAGCAGAAGGACCAGCGCTAATAGATAGTATGGATATGGATCCAACAAATCCACCATTAGATGATGGGACAGATGATGTAGATGACGTAGAAAATCAGAATCCAGGGGAACCTGAAGCACTAGACCCTGAGGAGGATAATGAAATTGAAAAAGAGGGACAGGAAGAGGAAGAAAATGAAGTAGAAGAGCAAGAAGAAGAGGAAGTTAAAGGGAAAGTAGAAGAATCTGAAGAAGAAGGAGAAGGAAATAATTCAGAGAAAACAGCTGAAACTAAGGATTTAGAAAAGGTTGGCCCAATAGAACCAATAAAATTTGAATTTAGTGGGAGCTTTGATGTAGAGGTAGTTACTCCTTTAGGTTTGACGGCTCAGCCATTTGATGAAGTGGATGTTATATTGCTCTCTAGTTTTGAGATGAAATACAATAATAAAGATGGGGATTGGACCACAGTCGAAAATGGTTCAGAGCATACAGTTGATTTGAATGATATGAATGCAGTAGAGTTAAAGTATGGTTTAACTAAGCCGGATGATGTTGATATCGCAGATGGTGACACCTATACTATTGATTTGCCGACATTTTTTGAAGGGGCTGCAACAGATCAACCAATTAAGATAGACGGAACTCAAGTTGCAACTTATTTAATTGTTGATGGTCAAGTAATTATTACCTTTAATGAAAATGTTAACAATTTTGATAATGTAGAGATGTATGTAAATCTAACAGGTAGTTTCAATACAGAAATCTTTAAAACAGAAGAGGAAGTAGTTGTTGAAGTGCCTTTTAGAGACGACAAATCTTATACGGCAACTATTAAAGCGAAGCAAGAGGAGTATGAAGGCGAAGACAAGAAAACAGCTGGATTCCAATATATTCTAAATAATGGAGAAAAAAAAGAAGTTAGCCGCAATCCAGAATATATTGATTGGACAGTTAGAGTAAACGATTCAATGAAAAGTTTTGATAATGCAAAAATCATTGATGACCTAGGTCAAAACCTTAAGATTGTTGAGGGAAGCTTTAAAGTTAATCGGCTTATTCGTAATTATAATAACGAAATAATTGGTCGTGAAATAGTTGATGTAACACCAACAATTAAAGATAAAGGATTTGAATTAAACCTTGGGGATATTGAAGATGCCTATGATATCACTTATACGACTAAAATAATTCGCCCAGATGGTGGTGGAACTCATACTATCAATAACGATGCCATAATTATATTAGGTGGTAATGAAAATAAGGTAAGTGATGACTTTACAGGAACTTGGTCAGGTGATTTACCTACTATAAATAAAGAAGGTAAACTTTCTGATGATCCTCATATAATTGATTGGACAGTAGAATATAACTATGGAAAAAAAGACTTAGGAACAGTTACTTTAACTGATTTATTAAGTCATGGAGAAGTAGATTTAAGTACTGTTGTAGTACGTAAAGTAGATGTAGATATTGATGGTAATATTATTGGAGAGGGAACTAAAGTAAGTGTTACACCAGTGAAAACTACTAACGGAATGACTTTACCAAACTTAGACGCTAATGGAAAAGCCTACTATATTACTTTTTCATCAACAGTTCCAGTAGGATTAAATGAAACAGTTATAAATACAATTTCTGATAATTTAGATAATCCTAACAGCGATGATGCATCAGTACCAGTAAAAACAATACCAACAGGTGGTAAGGTTGGAGAACAAAAAGTTGATGATGAGGGTAAACCATATATTGAATGGACTATTACCATGAATAGTGAAAAAATTAATGTTGGTTCAATTACTGTTAGAGATGTATTTAGTCCAGAACATTTAGAATTTGATGTAGATAATGCTAGTTTATATGAACTGTATGAAGATGGTTCGAAAGTAAATGACAAATTTACTATCGCAAAATATACTCATACAGATGGTCGAACAGGTTTTATACTAAATGTGTCAGATGCTGGACCTCATGAGTATAAATTCGTATATAGAACCTATTATACAACCCTAGGTATGCAAGAAACAGAACTAGCAAACCATGCTGAACTTGTCTTTAAAGACGGGGATGGAATTGGTATTGGGGATTCAGTTGGTGTTGATTTTGACCTAGATGGTCCAAAAGCTGGGATCACTAAAACAGGTAGATATGTAACCAGTCCAGACGATACTAATCAAGAAATAGAATGGACAGTTAATATTAATATCAGTAAAATTTTATTGAATGCTGGAACTACTATTACAGAAGACTTCACATCTGAAAATTATGATTATATTGAAAATTCATTGATTTTGAAAGATGCTTCGGGAGAATTAGTTTTAGGTGAAGATTATTCATTAACTGTTGATAGTGATCAACAGGGCTTTAATATCACACTGTTAAAGGCTACCAAGTCAACATTAACACTAACCTTTAGAACAAATGTTGATGATGAGAAAAATCTGTCTCACGCCAACAAAGCAACACTAAAATGGCAAGGTGGAGAGGAAGATGCAACTCATACAGTTGGTAAACGTGATGCGGGCATAAATAAGTCGGGTAATGTTGTTATAAATGATGACGGAAGTAAAACTGTTAATTGGACAGTGAATTTCAACACTAATAGAAACGTTGTTTATGACTTTAAACTAACTGACAATTATTCTCCAGCTACTGCAACTGTAAGTGATATCAAAATTACAAGTGGTGGAACAGATGTAACAGATCAGTTTAATATTAGTGGCGGAACAACTGGTGGGAGTTTTGAAATAACAACAAAGCAAGATCAAGGTAGATTAGATGCTAAAGTATATCAGCTAACCTATTCCACAACCTTATCCCCAGAAGAAGAACGAGGGGAAATTAAAAACACTGCTACAGCAACTTATACAGGTGGAAAAAGTATAGCAGATAAAACTATCCCAAACCCAACTCTAGGTGTAGAAAAACAAGCTAATAGTATCGAAAGAGGAACTGGAAATCCTAGAATTTCATGGACTATCCAAGCAAATACAGATTCAGCAAACAAGCATGTGAATTTAGTAGATGCAGTATTAGAAGATACAATTCCAGAAGATCAAAAATTACTAGCAGATACGATTAGAGTTATTCGTGCTGATGGAACAGATGTAACAGATCAATCAAATATAACATCTACAGATAATTCATTCTCAATTAATTTACCAGATGGACCCTATCAATATAATGTAACCTTTGAGACTGAAATATTACAAATGCCATCACTAGATGAAACGGATTTTGATAGATACAATAATTACACAACGCTAACGAATCAAACAGAGGATGAAAATTTAAAACAAGAAGCTAAAGATGATGCTTGGATTCGTTATTATGCTGATGTAACTAATGATCTAACAGGAAAAACAGGAGAACAAAACCCTGATACAGAAAATATCGATTATGAAGTAACTATTAACCCAGAAGGACTAACTATCAATAATGCTAAGGTAGTAGATACTTTATCAAGCCACCATCAATATATTGAAGATACAATAAAAGTTATGGATTCTGAAGGTAATGAAATAAGTAGTGGTTATACACTTACTGTAGCTGAGAATAATCGTAGCTTTACAATTGTATTTGATGATGGAACAATAAGTGAACCATATAAGATATCATATTCAACAAGATTAAATGCAGACCTAATAGGAACTTATCAAGTAACAAATGATATTGTATTAACAGGTGGAACAAAGGAGAAAAGACTTGATAGTACACAAACAACTACTAGTTCCCAACAATGGTTCTACGGTGGTGGAGGATCCGGTAGAGTATTAGACTTCGGATTTAATAAAGTAACACCTAATGGATCATCATTAAGTGGAGCTAAATTTAAACTTGAACGTGTAGACTTTAATGGTACTAGAACAGTGGTAGATAACAATATTACTACTGCAGGAAATACTATTAACTTCAACAATTACCGTGCTGGAAGATACATCCTAACTGAAACAGCAGCACCAGAAGGATATGCACAATTAAACCCAATATACTTTGCAGTTGGATATACAGAAACTGAAGGCGAGTACCAAATTACCATTATGGATTCTAATTGGACAGTAAAATCTAATCCTAATGCAACAGCAAGTGGCAATATCCTGACAGTAACAAATAATTATGAAGAAGTTACTGCCAAAGGATTCGAAGCAAATAAAACCTTAACAGGTTTAGATTTACAAGCAGAACAATTCGAATTTGAATTACTTGATGGAAGTAGAAATGTTGTAGCAAGAGCTAAAAATGATGCAGCTGGAAATATAGTGTTTCCTGAACAATCATTTAATGAGCCAGGAACTTATAACTTTAAGATGCGAGAAGTTAATGGAGCTCTTGGTGGAATAACTTATGATACTAGAGAATTAGATATTCAGGTAGTAATTGTACAAGGAGTTAATGGACTAGAAGTTCAAGAAGTAAACTATCTAGCCGGACAAGAATTTATAAACTCTTATAGCCCTAATTCAGTTAATACTGTAATAGAAGCTAGTAAGATACTAGAAGGTCAAAACTTAAGAGAAGGACAGTTTGAATTCCAGTTATTTGATTCAGAGAACAATCTACTACAAACAGTAGAAAATAAATCTGACGGAACGATAACTTTCGAAGCTATTAACTTTGATGAAGTTGGAGAATATGATTATTTCATTAGAGAAGTAGAGGGAAATCTCGGCGGAATAACCTATGACGAAAGAGAATTTAAAGTAACAGTATCAGTAACCGATGATGGAGAAGGTCAGCTTCATTCTGCTATTACAAAATATGTAGAAGGACCTGTACAGTTTACTAACACTTATACAGCAGGACCAGGTAAAATTGTCCTAGAAGCTGAAAAAATTCTAGAAGGTAAAGTATTAGGAAATGACCAGTTTGAATTTGAATTAGTAGAAGATGGAGAAGTTATTCAAACTGTAAAGAATAATGCTAATGGCCAAGTAATATTTAATGAAATTGAATATAGTGAAGCAGGAACTTATAACTATACCATCCGTGAAAAAGCAGGTAACCTTGGCGGAATCACCTATGACGATGCGATATACCCAGTAACTGTAACCGTAGAAGATGGTGGAGAAGGTAAATTAATCGCAACAGCAACTTATGATGAGGGACCAGCAGTATTCACCAATAAATATGAAGCAGCACCAAGTGGCATAGTTCTTGAAGCTAAGAAAATACTTGAAGGCCAAGAATTAATAGCAGGCCAATTTACCTTTACACTAACTGATGAATCTGGAGAAGTTATCCAAACAGTTACTAATAATGCTGAAGGACAAGTAATATTTGATGAAATTGAATATAGTGAAGTTGGAAGCCACACTTATATTATTAGAGAAACAAGAGGAGACCAAGGTGGAGTAACTTATGACACGACTAGCTATACAGTAGTAGTTAGAGTTACAGATGATGGCGAAGGAAAGCTAGTAGCTAGTGCAAACTATATAGATGGCCCAGCACAGTTTACAAACATCTATACACCTAATCCAGACAGTATAGTAATAGAAGCTAGAAAAACCCTAAGAGGACAAAGTCTAAGGGATAGCCAATTCACATTTGAATTAAGAGACTCAGAAGGAAATCTAATTCAAAGAGGAACAAATAATAGAAACGGTCAAATTATATTTGATGAAATAACTTATAGTGAAGCTGGAGAATATAGATATACCCTTAGGGAAATAAGAGGTTCTCAAAGAAGAATGACATATGATGATAAAGTATATGAAATTCTGGTAAGAGTAACTGATGATGGAGTAGGGACTTTAACGGCAGAAGTAGAATATATTGGTGTAGATGAGCTAGTGTTTAATAACACCTACAGACCGATAACGCCACCTACAACACCAGTAGACCCTGAATATCCAGACCCAGTAGATCCGGAATATCCAGATCCCGAAGACCCAGAAGATCCAGAAGATCCAAAAGACCCAGAAGATCCTAAGGTTCCAGTAGTTCCCGAAGATCCTCAAGATCCAACTAGGCCAACTAGACCGGGTACTCCAAGTAGACCGGGTACTCCAAGTAGACCGAGTAGACCAAGTACTCCAAGCAGACCAAGTAAAGGAACTACTTTACCACAAACGGGAATGGTTTGGTGGCCAGTTTCCATTTTGGCAATATCTGGTATAACCATATTTGGACTAGGTCTAAATAGTGATAAAAAGAAAAAAAGAAAGAATGATGAATAAAAAAACTAGTAAAGGAAAAATCCTTATGGCAATGGGGCTTCTACTTATAGGAGCCTCCATTAGCCTAGTAATCTACAACCTATGGCAAGAACAACAAGCTGGTGCTATATCTAATAAAATATTGGAGCAGATGAACTATGTAGAAGCAGAAAAAGAAGAAAATATAGAACTAGAAGAAATAAAAAAAGAAGAAACTATACCTAGTTATATACTAAATCCCAATATGGAAATGCCTACAAAAACCATCGACGAAAACCAATATATAGGAGTAATAAATGTACCGAAAATAGAACTATCCTTGCCTATAATGAGTGATTGGAGTGCATCAAAATTAAAAATTTCTCCTAATCGCTATAAAGGATCAGTTTATACAGATGATATAATTATTGCAGGCCATAACTATAGGAGCCATTTTGGAGGCTTAGCTAAAATATCACCAGGAGAAGAGCTAATCTTTACGGATATAGATGGAAATCAGTTTCACTATATTGTAGATAAAATAGAAATAATTAAGGATGTAGATATTGAAGGTATGGAAAGCGGGGAATGGGATTTGACATTGTTTACATGCACCTATGACGGTACTGTGGGAAGTGAAGATCGCTTGACCATAAGAGGCAAAAAAATTCAAGAGTAAAACAAGGAAAAATGCTTGCTAGACTCAGTCTAGCAAGCATTTTTTATTTGAGTTAATTGCATAATTTAAAATTGTTGAAATAACTAACTTTTTTTGGCCAGCAAAAAGGATTTCACCCCAAAATGTCGAATATATATAGTAAGACGAATCACTATATGTTCACATTAAGGAGGAAACCCTAATATGATTATACGACAAGATTCCTTTTTTTCCTATGATGATTTAATGGAAATCAGCCCATGTTTGTGTTAAATTAAAACTGTACCACCATATTAATTGAAAACTGGTCCACCAATAAAATATAATACCCTTTAAAGAGAACTTTAGGGGGGATGGAGGTTGATTAGATTGGACCAGAAAGCAGAAATTCTAATGAGACATTTTAGAGATGGTGACTCACAGAGAAAAATCAGTGATGACTTGAAAATTTCGTGCACAACTGTAAGAAAATACATAGGTGAAGTGAATGCCAAGTTTAAGGAGTTGGATCAATTAGGCCATAATGAGGAAAAACACAGGGAGCAAATCCTCCTTCTGATAGAAGAAATTGCATCCAAGCCAAAATATGATACCAGTAGCAGAACAAAGCTTAAGCTGACAGAAGACATAATTGAAGAAATTAAAAGCATGCTCCTAAGCAATGAAAATAATCGGGCCCTAGGAAGACATAAGCAGTTGATGAAAAACACCGACATACATGAAAAGCTTCTTGAAAAAGGCTATGACATTGGATATACAACCGTCTGTAACTACATCCGAGACAACCATAATACCAAGGAGGCCTACGTAAGACAGGAGTATCAATTGGGAGAAACCATGGAGTTTGACTGGGGTGAAGTTAAATTAACCATCGGTGGAAAGATTCTAACATTCCAAATGGGACTTATGACCACTGCCAAAAGGAGAACAGAGTCAAGAGTTAATAAGTACAGTGTCATAAACATTGACCAGAATAAATACTCAGTTCCCGATTACCTTGTAGGTAAATTTGTAAAGGTGAAAATATACCCTGAAGAGATCAAGATCTACTACAAGGAGTCAAAAACAGCGGAGCACATAAGAAGCTTTCAAAACCATAAATGGATAATTGATATCAATCATTTTATCCATACATTAAAAAAGAAGCCCGGAGCATTGCATTCCAGTGTTGGCAGACACCAGCTAAGTCCAGAGCTTCAAGAAACATATCAAAGATATTATACCAATAATCCAAGAGATTTCATAGAGCTTTTAGAGCTAATAAAAGAAAAAGACACAACTACAGTGCTATCTGCCATTAAGGAACTCAAGACCATAAAGGAAAGCCTGGTAACCACAGATAACATAAAAAACATAGTCTACAAGCTCCCCGGAGAAGATTTAAGGATAAAGCGTGAAGATGTAGAGATCTTCGAATCATCCACAAAGCAAATACAAGAGTTAAACAATCTTTTCAATCTTGAATCAATGGGGAGGTATGAAAATTGAAAGAGACATTGCAGGAAATAAAGGGATATGTATCAGAATTAAAGATTCCTGGTATAAATCAAGGGTTGAAACAAAAGATAGAGGAAGCATACCGCCAAGACCAGTCATATGAGGACTTTTTGCTAGACATATTTTCAGAAGCCTATGATATGAGGAAAGAAAACGGCAGAAAGAATAGAATCAAAAATGCCAGGTTCCCCTACAAAAAGCATATGGACGAATTGAGGGTAGAGTACTTACCTGAAGATGGCAGGCGAAAGATAAAAGAACTGAAAACCTTAAACTTCATAGAAGAAGGTAGGAACATAATATTGGCAGGAAACCCTGGAACAGGGAAGACGCATATTTCAATAGGTCTAGGAATAGAAGCCTGCAACAAGGGATACAAGGTCTACTTTTCAACAGTGGCCTCATTGATAAATGAACTCAAGGAGACAAGGAGTGAAAAGAAACTATACACCCTTGAGAAGAAATTCGAGAAATACGACTTGATAATAGCAGATGAACTCGGTTATATATCATTTGACAAGGAAGGAAGCGAGCTTTTGTTCACTTTTCTATGATGGTACAGAGTTAGACATTCAATTTAAAAATCTTCTTAACGACTATTATAGTAGAGATATTTCAGAAAAGATGACAACTGCTCTTTACACAGCTAGAAAGCAAGGGAAATATACCACCGGAACACCACCATATGGATATCTGAAAGATCCTAAAAATAAGTACAAGCTTATCATTGATGAAGCGGTTTCAGATAATGTCAGATATATATTTCAACTTATCCTTGAAGGATATACTCTAAATGAAACTGCGAAAATCCTTAATGATGAAAGTGTTATTACTGCTAGAGCAAGAAGAAAGCAGATTAAAGGCTATGATTCATATTCTAACAGGTGGTTTTCTACTGTAGAACAAACAATATGGTCTCATAGTATGGTTAGAAGGATTTTAAAGAATGAAGTTTATACTGGAACATTCGTCTTTAATAAGACAAGTAAAAGCAAGCTTGATGGTGGTAGTGTTACTTATCATCCTAAGGAAGAATGGGAAAAGATTTACAATAACCATGAAGCCATTATAAGCAAAGAAAGCTTTGATAGAGTAAGTGAACTACTAAAATCAAGGCATAAAAATAAATTCTATGGTGAAAAGAGCAAATATAAAAACAGTCCTATTGCTCCCTTTGTAAGATGCAACAAGTGCGGTTATAAAATAAGATTTCTTAAAAGTTCCAATGGAAAAGAGTTAATAGGTATAAATCTCTACTGTTATTATTGCAGGATGCTAGACCAGGAAGAAAAGTTGCCTCATTATAAGGATTTAGAAGAGGATGTCTTTAAAATTCTTAAAGATAGGTTTCACACAGATAAGGCAGAAAAAGAAAGACTCCTAAAGGAACAGAAAAAACTCTATGATAAGAATGATGAACTTTTAAAGAAGAAAAGAATAGAATTTGAAAATTATAAGTTTGGTAAGATTTCAAGAGAAGCTTTTATAGGCTTAAAAGATCAATTAGAAGAATCCGCTGAAGAGAATAATAAACGTATAAAAGTTATTGATAAGGAACTGAAAGAAAGTGGAACTATAGAAAGTCTTACTGAAGATGTAGTAGCTAAATATATCAAAACAATATACATTTCAGGTAAAGGCATAGAAAAAATTGAATATTGTTAGTACAATGGAAGGAGATCAATTAATTATGGTCTCCTTTTTCCTATAAAGTTTTTAAGAAAAAATAGTATCATTCCCTTGACACGATAGGGATCTGGTAAAACGCTTACTAGCTTCAAGGCTGCTCGTTTAGCTACAGAGTTAGATTTTATAGATAAGGTATTTTTTGTTGTAGACAGAAAAGATTTAGATTATCAAACTATGAAGGAGTATCAACGTTTTTCTCCTGATAGTGTCAATGGTTCAGATAGTACAGCAGGTCTGAAAAGAAATATAGAAAAAAATGATAATAAAATTATTGTTACAACAATTCAAAAATTGAATAACCTTATAAAAGGTGAAATAAATTTATCTATATATGACAAACAAGTTGTTTTTATTTTTGATGAGGCTCATAGATCACAATTTGGAGAGGCTCAAAAAAATATTAAAAAGAAATTCAAAAAGTTTTATCAGTTTGGATTTACAGGAACTCCTATTTTCCCAGAAAATGCTTTAGGTTCGGAAACTACTTCATCAGTGTTTGGTAGAGAGCTACATTCTTATGTGATTACTGATGCTATTCGTGATGAAAAAGTTTTAAAGTTTAAAGTCGATTATAATGACGTCAGATTAAGATTCAAATCTATTGAAATGGAGCAAGATGAAAAGAAGTTATCGGCAGCTGAAAACAAGGAGGCTCTTTTACATCCTGAAAGAATTAAAGAGGTTTCAGAGTATATTTTAGATAATTTTAGGACAAAAACTCATCGTCTAAAGGGGAATGGAACGGGATTCAACGCTATGTTTGCTGTAAGTAGTGTAGATGCTGCTAAACTTTATTATGAGTCGCTCAATAAATTACAGGAAGATAGGGATAATCCACTTAAGATAGCTACTATTTTTTCCTTTGCTGCAAATGAAGAGCAGATGTCTATTGGTGAAATTCAAGATGAGAGTTTTGAACCCTCTGCAATGGATTCAAGTGCAAAGGAATTTTTAGGTTATGCAATTGAAGACTATAATAAAATGTTTAAGACAAATTTCAGCGTAGAAAGTAATCAGTTTCAAAATTATTATAGAGATCTTGCTAAGAGGATGAAGGATAGACAACTTGATTTACTAGTTGTTGTAGGAATATTTTTGACTGGTTTTGATGCTCCAAGGTTAAATACATTATTTGTAGATAAAAACCTCAGATATCATGGTTTAATGCAGGCATTTTCAAGGACAAATCGTATTTATGATGCGACTAAAACTTTTGGAAATATTGTAACTTTTAGAGATTTAGAACAGGCAACAGTAGATACAATTACACTTTTTGGAGATAAAAATACAAAAAATGTTGTTCTTGAAAAAAGTTATAAAGAATATATGGAAGGCTTTGATGACTTACTGACTGGAGATACACATAGAGGGTATCTCGATATTGTAGGGGAGTTAAATAAGAAGTTTCCTAGTACAGAGGATATTGTTACTGAAAAGGATAAAAAAGAATTTACTAAATTATTTGGAGAATACCTCCGTGTTGAAAATATATTACAAAATTACGATGAATTTTCAATATTAAAGAGCTTACAAGATATAGATATAGAGGATACTGAAGAAATAGAAGATATAAAAAATCACTATGCTATAACAGATGAAGATATATGTCATATGAGGGGGGATAGAAGTTCCTAGTGAAAGATTAATTCAAGATTACAGATCTTCCTATAATGATATTAGAGAATGGGCTAGACATGAGAAAATTTCAGAAAGAATGGAAGAGAGTTCTATTGATTGGGATGATGTGGTTTTTGAAGTAGATCTTTTAAAATCTCAAGAAATTAATTTAGATTATATACTTGAACTTATTTTTGAAAATAACAAAAAAACAAAGGATAAGGAAACACTTGTTGAAGAGGTACGTCGTCTTATTCGTTCTAGTGTTGGAAATCGTGCAAAAGAAAGTCTAGTAGTTGATTTTATAAATAAAACGAATTTAGATGGAATAGAGGATAAGGCTAGTATTATAGATGCTTTCTTTTCATTTGCTCAGGCTGAGCAAAGTCGTGAGGCAGATGAATTAATAGAGGATGAAAAGCTTAATGAAGATGCAGCGAAAAGATATATTTTAAATTCATTAAGGAAAGAATATGCTAGTGAAAATGGTACTGAACTCAATGAAGTACTTCCTAGAATGAGCCCTCTTAACCCTAAATATCTAACAAAGAAACAAGGTGTTTTTCAAAGAATATCTAGTTTTGTAGATAAATTTAAAGGTGTTGGTGGAAGTCTTTAATGAGGATATAATTGAATAAAAATATAAAAGCTAGGCTATAAATTATTTTAATTATTAAGATACTTTATAGCCTAGTTTTATTTATATAAATGTTTAGAAGGTATTAGTATTTATTGTAAATAGTCGATTGAAAAAGAATTAAATGTTTGATATATAATTAACTATCTTGAAGTTTACCATCAATTTCAAGCAATATCAATGTAACATAATCATCCCTATTCTTTGTACCAATCTCAAATATCATATACTCCTCATAGGCATTGGCTCCAAGCTTTATATTGTGTTCCTCTGCGTACTTGATAATCTCTTTATAGATCTTATCAATATCGTTATAGCTACCTTTGTAGTAGACCTGTAGATAGTAACCTTCTTTTCTTATAAGCGTGTCATTACCTTCATCATCATTATTAGTCTTTGTATAGATATAAGAAAAATTATCGAGCTTTCCATCTAGTATATTTTCTACGGTAAGTGATGTTCCTAGAAAGTCAATCATACTTGTATTGTTATTTTTTCTAAATTCAATCAAAGTTGTTTCAAAGTTGGAGAAGGAGTTGTCGTCATTCATAGATGTACTGCGTATAGCTTTCATAGCTTTATGATAGACTATTTCAATTATATTGTACTCTGAGGACATTGCACTTTCCGTTAGCTCTTTAAGAGAATCTATTTCACGTTTAGTATTTTCAAGCTTTACAATTTCTTTAGCTACATCTTCAGATTTTTGCTCCAAGAGTTCTACTAGTTTTGTTGGATTTCTTTCATCCATAAATTTTTTAATTTCTTTTAGTGGCATTCCTAGTTTTTTTAAAGCAGATATAATGGAAAAAGTATCTATTTGGCGAAATGAATAGTAACGGTAGCCATTTTCCTTTGTGATTTCAGGTTGAAATAGACCGATCTCATCATAATGGAATAAAATATGCTTGGCTATTCCACATATATTTGCAAACTGTCCTGTTGTCAAATATTCACTTTTATTTTCAGACATATAATAACCTCAATTCTAAATTATATTTTAAAGATTTGATTTTTATGGTCAATATTTTAAATAAAAAATTATTTCTTGACTATAAGATAACCTTATAGTTTATAATAGAAAAACAGTCGTCTGCTGTCAAGTATTATGACTGAATTATTATAAAGAAGATAAAGGGGTTATGTTATGAAGTTAATGTTAAAGTATCTAAAAAGATATCCGAAACTAATCCTGTTAAATATAATAGGTATTCTCAGCTTTGTTATAGTACAGCTTGGAATTCCAACTATTATGGCATGGATAATTGATAATGGAATAGCGAATGGTGATATAAGATACGTCAAAAATATGGGAATTATAATGTTGCTTGTATCTATTGTTGGAGGTTTAGGTACGGTTTTACTAACTTTTGCCTCATCAAGAATTTCAACCTATATGATTCGAGATATTAGAAATGATGTTTTTGCTCATTCACAGAAGCTTTCACACACAGAATACAATAAATTTGGTGTGTCATCAATGATTACAAGAACAACTAATGATGCATTTCAATTAATGATTTTTTCGAATTTGCTATTTAGAACGGCACTTTTAGCACCAGTAATGATTGTTATTAGTGTTTTTATGACTGTTAGAACAAGTATTGACTTGTCTTTGATTATAGGGGCGAGTTTACCATTTATAGTTGTGGGAGTTATTATCCTTGCAAAGTTAACTGGTCCACTTTCTGAGAAGCAACAAAAAGGAATGGATCAATTAAATCTTATTTCAAGGGAAAATTTAACAGGAGTTCGTGAAATTAGAGCCTTTAGAAAAAGTGAATTTGAGGCAGAGCGTTTTTCACAAACTAATGAAGAGTATGCGACTAACTCAAAGAAATTATTTAAAATAATGTCTTTTACACAGCCAGGGTTTTTCTTATTATTGAATTTTGTAATGATAGCAGTATTTTGGATATCAAGTTTAATGATTGATAAGGGTACTCTACAGATTGGTCAGTTGGTTGCATTTTTAGATTATCAGTTCCACGCTATGTTGTCGATTATGCTATTTTCAATGGTGTTTGTAATGTATCCAAGGGCACAGGTATCTGCTAACCGTATTCAAGAATTGCTTGATGAAAAGTCGTCAGTTAAGAGCCCGAAAGAGAAGAGTGTTGTAGACACTTTGGATAAAAGTAAAGGAAGCCTAGAATTTGACAATGTTAGTTTTCAGTATCCAGATGGAGAGCTAGCTGTTTTAAATAATATATCCTTTCTTGCAAGTAAGGGTGAGACAGTAGCATTTATAGGGAGTACAGGAAGCGGAAAGAGTACATTGATTAATTTAATTCCAAGGTTTTATGATGTTACAAGTGGTTCAATTAAAATTGATGGCTTAGATATTCGTGACTATGAGCTCAATAAACTACGTCAAAAAATTGGTTTTATACCTCAAAAGGCTTTTTTATTTAAGGGAACTATTGAAGAAAATATTAGATTTGGTAAGGAAGATGCAACAGAAGAGGAATTAAAGCATGCAATTGAAATAGCGCAGGCAAAAGATTTTATTGAAAACAAGCCAAATAAATTAAAAGAATATATAAGTGAAGGTGCAAAAAATATATCAGGAGGTCAAAAGCAAAGACTTTCTATCGCTAGGGCCTTGATAAGAAAGCCTGAAATTTATATTTTTGATGATAGTTTTTCTGCTCTTGATTATAAGACAGATGCGGCTTTACGTACAGCACTAAAAGAAGAAACAAAAGAATCTAT
The DNA here is from genome assembly GCF_003012055.1 of Peptostreptococcus russellii. Lineage (GTDB taxonomy): Bacteria > Bacillota > Clostridia > Peptostreptococcales > Peptostreptococcaceae > Peptostreptococcus > Peptostreptococcus russellii. Next base: position 253,962 of record NZ_JYGE01000002.1, read on the forward strand.
TGTTTTTATAGTTGCACAAAGGATTAGTACAATAATGGATGCTGATAAGATAATAGTATTGAATGAAGGAGAAGTGGTTGGAGTAGGCACTCATAATGAACTACTAAAATCTTGCAATATATACTATGAAATTGCAGAATCACAATTAACAAAGGAGGAACTAGGACTATGAAGAAACTCTATCCATATATAAAGCCATACTTGAAATTTTTTATAGTTGCTATATTTCTTACTTTGGCATATTCTATATTTTTATCGGCAGCACCGATGGTTGAGGGATTTATTACAACAAGGCTTAAAGATGATGTTGTTGATATTATGAACAAAGTACCGGGAGCAAGTATAAGTTTTGCTTATATTATTAATATATTAAAAATATTATTTCTTATATATATGGGAAATGCAATTTGTAACTATGGATCACAATATTTTTTGACAAACGCTATTCAAAATACTATGCGTGATCTGAGAAATGATGTGCAAAAGAAAATTGCAAAATTACCAATTAGTTATTTTGATAAACGTACGGTTGGAGATATCTTGAGTATCATCTCAAATGATATAGATACTATATCAAATGCACTACAGCAAAGTTTGTCGAAAATATTGAGTGCTTTTTTGTCTATTACTTTTGCTATAGCACTAATGTTTTATATAAATCCAATTATGGCTATAGTCGCAATTTTACTGATACCAGGAAGTGCTATTATTATGAGATTTATTATGAAACATTCTTCTGATTTATTTAAAAGCCAGCAGGAGGCACTTGGAAGTTTAAATGGATACATTCAAGAAAGATATACAGGAGTAAATGAAATAAAACTCTATGGAAAGCAAGAAGATTCTATAGAAGAATTCAAGGATATTAATAGCAATCTCTGTGAAAATGGATTTAAGGCACAATTTATATCTGGGCTAATGTCTCCGCTAATATCTTTGATTACATATATAGCAATTGTAGCAGTTTGTATATTGGGTGCTGTATTTACAATTACAGGAGCTATCACAATAGGACAGCTTCAGGCATTTGTACGTTATATGTGGCAGCTAAATGAACCACTAGAGCAGGTAACACAATTATCAGCATCAATTCAATCTGCTATGGCAGCATCTAAAAGAGTGTTTGAATTTTTATCAGAAAAAGAAGAAGTGCCAAAAGTTGACAGCCCTATAAAGTTAGACAAGGTAGAGGGAAATGTTAGTTTTGAAGAAGTATCTTTTGCATATAATAAAGATAAAGAGCTTATTGAAGATTTAAATGTCAATGTAAAAAGTGGGCAGATGGTAGCCATTGTTGGACCAACAGGTGCAGGAAAGACAACTCTTATAAATCTTTTGATGCGTTTTTATGACGTTAATAAAGGTGCTATTAAAGTTGATGGTGTCAACATTAAAGATATGAAAAGAGATGATTTACGTTCAATATTTGCTATGGTTTTACAGGATACTTGGCTCTACAATGGAACGATTGCTGACAATATAAAGTACGGAAAAGAAGATGCAACACAAGAGGAAATTATAAATGCTGCAAAAATTGCAAATGTGCATCATTTTATTAAAACGCAACCTGATGGATATAATATGATACTAAATGAAGAATCTTCAAATATATCTGCTGGTGAAAAACAGCTTTTGACAATAGCAAGAGCATTTTTAGCAGATCCAGCAATTTTAATTTTAGATGAGGCGACTAGTTCAGTTGATACTAGACTAGAACTAATGCTTCAGACAGCTATGAAAAATATTATGGAGGGGAGAACTAGCTTTGTAATTGCCCATAGACTTTCAACAATTAAAAATGCAGACCTAATCCTTGTTATGAACAATGGAACTATTATTGAACAAGGAAACCATAATGAATTAATGGAAAAGAAGGGCTTTTATGAGAAGCTGTATATGAGTCAGTTTCAAAATCAAGCATAGGCTTTTATAGAAAAAAGATGTTAGTATCTTATAATCTAAAATGATATATATGGTTGTGATTTTTCACTTAATTATGTAAAAGAAAAATTGACTGTATAGATAAAAAGAGTGGGTAGATAAAAATACCCACTCTTTTTTTGTGTTTAAAAAAAATTAAAAATTCTAAAAAAAGAATACTATTAGTTTTAGCTATAACAAAATATAAGATTATAACATTTCTCTATAAGCATTATGATTTGATTAAGCTATCAAGATAAAATGTTAAAATAGTAGTGTAATTAAAATAGAAGGGGGGATTATATGAAAAATATAGGAATAGATATAGGTTCAAGTTGTGCAAAGGTATGCGTAATGGACAATGATATTATAGAAAATAATTTTATGCTTCCAACTGGATATAATTCAAGAAAAACAGCCGAAGATATTAGACAAATGCTTGAAAAAAGTGGGATAGATATAGAAAATTCAAATATAATGGCAACTGGATATGGAAGGGTATCAGTTCCATATGCCAATGAGATAATGACTGAAATATCATGTCATGGAAAAGGTGCATACTATTTATTTGGGGAAAACGCAACAGTAATAGATATAGGTGGACAGGACACAAAGGTTATCTCACTAAAGAAGGGTCGAGTAATGAAATTTCTTATGAATGATAAGTGTTCTGCAGGAACAGGAAAGTTTATAGAGATAATGTCAGACAGATTGGGTCTTACATTTGAGGAGCTTGAAGAAATTGCTGCAGAGGGCAAGAAAACTACGATCAGTTCAATGTGCACGGTGTTTGCAGAGTCTGAGATAATCAGCCTTATAGGAGAAGGAACTCCTAGGGAAGATATAGCAAACGGTGTAATAAATTCGGTTGTGGAAAAAGTGGTTCAGCTTGCGGCTCAGATTCCAGCAGATAAATATATATTAACAGGCGGTTTTTGTGAGAATGATTACTTTATAAATGAGCTTTCAAAAGCTCTTGATGCAGCCGTTTATTCAGATTCTAAAGCAAGGTTTGCTGGAGCTATAGGGGCTGCGGTTTATGCAGGAGAATTAGAAGATTAAAATTATATATAATAAAAGGAGAAAAAATGAAGGATTTAAGTTTACCAAAGAAATTTGAAGAATATATAGATGTAAGAAAAGAAGGTTTTATAAGAGCTATGGATTATAAGAAAAAGGGAGGTAAAATTGCAGGCTGTCTTTGTACATATACTCCACAAGAAATACTTGATGCAGGTGGTATAGGAAATGTTGGGCTTTGTGGAACAAGTAATGAGACAATCCCTGATGCAGAGAAGGTTCTTCCTAAGAATCTATGTCCTCTAATTAAGTCTACTTACGGCTTCGCAATGACTGAAAAATGTCCATATACATATTTTTCCGATATTATAATAGGGGAAACAACTTGTGATGGAAAAAAGAAGATGTATGAATTACTTGGAGAAATAAAGGACGTTCATATAATGCATCTTCCACAGGGAAAAGACAGACCGTATATATATGATAATTGGTACAATGAATGTGTCTATCTTAAAGAAGTTCTAGAAAATAAATTTGAAATAGAGATCACTGAAGAAAATCTTAGAGAAGCTGCTAAAAAAAGAAATGAGCTAAGAAGATTATATGTAGAAATGTATCAGCTTCAAAAGAATGTCCCTCCAGTAATGAAGGGTACGGATATAATGATAGCAATGCAGAAGGGAACATTTGCCCTTGATGTGGATACTCAGATAGAAAATATAAAAGAGTTGATAAAAGAATCAAAAGAAAATTATTTTGAAAAAGGAGAAAGACCTGTATCAAAAAAAGAAAAAAGAATATTGATTACAGGATGCCCATCTGGAGGACTGATTGAAAAGGTGGGAATTGCAATAGAAGAAAATGGTGGAGTAATAGTATGCAAGGATGACTGTGGTGGAGAAAGAACAAATACTCAGATGATAAATGAAAATGCTGAAGATATAATGAGAGCTATATCAGATAGATATATGGAAATAAATTGTTCAGTATTCACACCTAATGATGCAAGAATGGAAAATACTGTAAACATGGTTGAGGAGTATAAGGTAGATGGAGTAATAGAGTTGGTGCTTCAGGCATGTCATACATTCAATGTAGAAGCCACTAAAATGGAAAGAGCAGTAGAAGATGTAGGTGTACCTTACATGAAGCTTGAAACAGACTATTCAACAACAGATAGCGGTCAGATGCAGACAAGAATAGCAGCATTTATCGAAATGCTATAATATATTTAGTTTCTTGCTTAAAATATTCATAGCCATTAATTACTTATAAATATTTTTAAATAAAGTATTAAAATTTTAGATGTTTATACTTTATGTATATGAATTTTAGTTAGAAGCATTATATTTTATTTAGGGATAAAATTTAATGAATCCTATAATTTAAAAAACTATTATATAAGTAAAAGTATCTAGAGTAGTTTATAGAAAATACACATACTAAATAAAAGGAGCTAGCAATTAAGTTACTGGCTCTTTTTTCATTTACTAAATTAATTTCCTTTTTATTTTCTTGTATTGTATCATTTTACAATCTAACTTACAATGATATACAAGAGGAGGATTTATTATGAATGATACTAAAAAAGCTTATATAGCTACATTGATACAAGTTGCAATAATCGGTTTTTCATTTATGTTCGTTAAGGTTGCTTTGGAGTATGTTTCACCCCTAGTTTTATTGTCATATCGTTTCTTTTTTGCTTTGTTAGCTTCTTTATTGCCGATAATAGTAAAAAAAGTAAGTGTAGATATAAAGGTAAGTGATATTCTCAAAATTTTACCATTATCATTGTTTTATCCAGTGTTATTTTTTGGATTTCAATCATTTGGCTTGTTGTATTCAAGTTCAACGGAAGCTGGAATAATTATTGCAACTGCACCTATTTTTACAGCAATTTTATCCAATATTTTCTTGAAGGAAAAAACAACAAAAGTTCAGAATTTATTTATATGTTTTTCTATGAGTGGAATTATCTATATTTCTGTGGTTAATAGTATGCAGATTGAAGGATTTTCTATATTTGGAACAATTCTTTTGATTTTATCAACAGTGTCCATGGCTTTTTATAATATTATGTCAAGGAAATTGTCCAAAACTTATTCTTATTACACACTTACATTTATAATGACCTTAATTGGATTTATTATTTTTACGGTATTGAGTATAGGAAATTATGCCATAGATCCAAAGGCAATTTCTATTACTGAGCCTTTGACATCAGCAAAATTTTTATTTGCCATAGTTTATTTGGGGGTATTTTCATCATTTGTAAGCTCATTACTGACAAACTATGCCTTATCAAAATTGGAGGCCTCAAAAGTAAGTGTTTTCTCAAACCTAACACCAATTATTACACTTTTAGTAGGCGTATTTATTTTAAGTGAAGAAATTAATTATAAACATCTGATAGGAATAGCAGTTACTATAATAGGTGTGTTGGGAACAAATTTATTTGGAAGAAAAAAGAAAAAGAATGTGTAAAAGAGTGTATAAAAAAACGTATATAAAAATATATATAAAAATGTATATAAAAATGTATATAAAAATGTATATAAAAGAATATATAAAATATTCGGTTTTTATACTTGAATATTATTATTTTGATTGTTAGTATTAATTATGGAGGGATATATATGAAACTAAATTATATTACTATTATGGTAATAAATATTAAAAAATCACTTGCATTTTATCAAGAATTAGCAGATTTAAAGGCAGTAAATAGCATAAGCCTTGAAGACGGTGAAATTGTATTTTTAGCGAATAGCAAGGGAGAAACCATGATAGAGCTAATTGAATTTAAAGATGCAGAGAAAGTATCAACAAAAGGAATGGTGATAAGCTTCTTAGTGGAAAATAATCTTGAAAAGATAAGAGAAAAGGCATTATTACTAGGATATAGACCGTCAGAAATTATAGAGCTAGGACAAAAGCCGAAACATTTTACAGTTGAAGATCCTGATGGAATAGTTGTCGAATTTAGTGTATAAGATGGAAAATAATGAAAAATAAATATTTAGAGGAGCAATTTATAAATTGCTCCTTTTATATGTAAAGTGTTTATATATTATATATGAGTTATATTTTATTATTAATTTTATCCTAATAGAGTAGTATAGAAAAATATTTAAGCTATATATTTGGACCTCGTATATCCAAGTAAAAAGACCTGTGAATAAAACAGATTTAATTATATGATTTGAATTGATGTTATTACTCTAGAAAAATATCAAAACAATATTTATATTTTAAAAGTTGATATAGAGCATATTGTATAATCAGATTGAATATTAAATTATTAGTTTGCATATGTAGGAAATGATAAGTATACTGTTAGTATATACGAGTTGAAATTATATAATATCTAGGAAAGCTTAGAATAAGTTTAAGCAATATATAAATATATATTTCAACAAAAAATAAATGAAAATAAGCAAGTTTATTAATAAATATAGATATAATTATATGAATCAGTAATTGATAAAAAACTATAATAAAGTAAAATGAATAAAAAGCTAATATTATGGGTAAACTATCATAATATTAGGCAAAAATTAAAAAGTAAAAGGGAGGAAAATTATGAGATTTATTTCATGGAATATTGATTCGCTAAATGCGGCACTAACATCTGATTCGGCACGTGCTATTTTGTCGAGAGATGTATTAAATACAATTATAGAGCATGATCCAGATATCATAGCTCTACAGGAGACTAAGTTATCAAGTAAGGGACCTACTAAGAAGCATCTAACTATTTTAGAAGAGATGTTTCCAGAATATGAAATTGCTTGGAATAGCTCAGTAGAACCTGCTCGTAAGGGATATGCTGGGACAATGTTTTTATACAAAAATAACTTAAAGCCTGAAATTTCTTTTCCAGAGATAGGTGCTCCAAGCACAATGGATTTGGAGGGAAGAATTATCACGCTTGAATTTGATGAATTCTATATAACACAAGTTTACACTCCAAATGCTGGAGATGGTCTGAGTCGCTTGGAAGAACGTCAGCTTTGGGATGAAAAATATGCAGACTATCTAGCTAGTTTGGATAAAGAAAAATATGTAATAGCCACTGGAGATTTTAATGTAGCTCATAAAGAAATTGACCTAGCTCACCCAAAAAATAATAAAAATTCAGCAGGTTTTACTGATGAAGAGCGTCAAGGCTTTTCAAATCTTTTGAACAAAGGATTTATTGATAGCTTCCGTCATGTTCATGGTGATATAACAGATGTCTATACTTGGTGGGGACAACGTGTGAAAACTAGTAAGATAAACAATTCAGGGTGGAGAATTGACTATTGGTTGGTCAGCGAAAGAATAGCTGACAAGATTAAAAAGTCTGAAATGGTAGATTCTGGACCAAGGCAAGACCATACACCGATACTGTTAGAAATTGATTTATAAGTTGTAAAGACTCTAAATAATATTGAAAACAACTTTATAGAGCATAAGTAGAGTTTATTTTAAAAAGACACTTAAACAGTGTCTTTTTTTATGTAAATTTTTAAAAAAATATATCTATTTGAATCTCCAATCAGCAAAATAAATAAAGATAGTTAATTTTTGCCTTCTAACTAAATATATAGAAGCAAGTTGATTTGTGACTTTTAAAGTTTTAAAAGTTATACTATTGATTTAATTTTACTACTTATATTATATATAAAGTTTTTTACACTAAAAAATTATAAAAATAAAATTAATATTTTTTTCTTTTTTATGATTGATAATTATATTGAATGGATATTTAAGTGAATATAGTAAAAGAAGTTGAGGAACGATTGAGTAGATAACTAAATTAATACTTAGAGTTAATTAGACTTTATAATTACAAACTGCTTTAAATATGTATTTTTTATAGAAAATTTTGCTATAATATAAATAAAATAAAATGGCTATGGAGGAATGATATATGAGAGATAAATTATTAGAACTACTAAATTACAATAAAGACTTTAAAGAGAGAGTTGGGCAGGCCTATTTTGATAAGATTCAAGGTATACAGACTCCTTGGCTTACACTTGTTGCATGTTGTGATTCACGAATTCATACAAATATTATGATGGAAGATGCAACGAATGAGGTTTTTGAAATTCGTGTAATAGGCAATGTTATAGAAAATGCACTTGGTTCTGTAGATTATGGGGTTTATCAGCTCCACACTCCTATGCTGTTTATAATGGGGCATTCCGATTGCGGCGCTATAAAGGGAAGCTTGGATGAGAGAGGAAAGCTTCAAGAGTCCATTGAAGATACACTAGAGCCAATTAGAAAAAATACTAAAATAGACTTAAATAAGAAGCTTAGTAGTTACGTGATAGACAATATTGAAAATCAAGTTAAGTATGCATTAAAAAGATACGAAACTTTAGTTGAAAATGGAGAATTAGTGATTGCTGGTGGATATTATGACTTTGATAATTCATGTGGAAATGGTTGCGGGAAGATAGTATTGATAAATTATAATGGAGAGAATACTTATACTAAGTAGTTATTTACTAGATGGTAGATCAAATTTGAAAGACTATTTTAATGCAAAATGCGAAGTGGAATTTAAAGATTATTTATTTTTAAATTAAAAAGATAGTATATAAGGACAGTTGTTAGCTGTTTTTATATACTATCTTATCTTGTTATTAGTTTTTCTTAAAACCAAAAAAATATGCAGTTACCTAAAAGTCTATTCATAGCTTTAAATGATGCTGTGAAAAACGATAGAATAAACTTTAATACAAGCATAATCAGTATAGCCAATAAAATTTTCATAGAAAAGCTAGTGTTAGCAAAAAACAATAATTGTGCTATGAAAAATACGCCTATAATAAAAATTAATGTATTTAAAAAAATATTTGCAATTGATTTGATAAAATAACTTGCAAATTGCAATAAAAAAAGCAAACAAGCAATAGGTAACATAATAATCTTAAAAGGTAAAAGAAAAATATTTGCAATCGTTCTCATCTAATCATCCCTTTTCAAACTGATTTACACAAGTTTACTAAAAAATTATAAAAAAGTCAAATATATATTCCTTATATACTGTAACCATAAAAATATAAATAATTGTAGAAAATAAAGTTTACATTTGTATTGATTTAGTTTGATATAATGTAAAATAAGTTAATATTATAATAAGATAAGAGGATACTATAGCTTTTATTGAAATAAAAAAATTAGGTGTGATTTTGCCTGTTTTTTCAGGTACTAGCAATAAAGAGTTAAGAGAGGGAGTTGGTGTTGTAGAAAGCACTGATTATCCATCTGATGAGCTATCTACGGTGAGTGTAATAGCTGGTCATAGAGGTGGATATAATGGAGAACAAACATTTTTGAATATTGATAAGTTAAATAATAATGATGAAATAAAAATTACTCTAAGAGGTCAAGAATTGACATATAGGGTTTATCAAGAAAAGATAATAGAGAGTAATGATTGTAATGATTGGAGTGAATTTACAAAGGAAGATGATAAGTCAAAGTTAATACTTTTATCATGTCATCCATATCCACAAAATCATCAGAGAATACTAACAATATCCAAATTGGTAAGCAAAAAAGAATTATAATGTCTAAAGAAAGCTCAGTTGTATAATTGAGCTTTCTTTGATAAAATATTTAAAAGCA
>NZ_JYGE01000003.1 GCF_003012055.1 Peptostreptococcus russellii
AAAAGCAAAAGCAAAAGCAAATATTAAAAATACTTGAAAAATAGAAAGCTTAAGTAAGTATTTTAAAAATAATAAATAAAATCTATATATTGGAAAATATTTTAAAACATAATTAAAAATATAGGAGATTTTTATACTGGGATAGGTTATAATATTACTTTGGAGGTGATAAAATGAGTATACTTATTTGTCCTATAAACTATTTAGCAGCATAATAGATTTATTGAATAGGTCATTTAAGTTGAGCATATTAGAGGAGGAAAATCTTGGAGAAATATTTGAAGAACCCGATTACATGGATTGGATTAGTTCTTGTGGTTACGTGGTTTTTAACTAAAAGTAGTGAATTTTTGATTTTTGGTGTGTGTGTCTTGTTGTTAGTATTTGCTAGTCAAAGTGATTAAATAGAATTCATATCCAATTTATTTTTTTCTTAACAAGGGAGGTGTTTTTTAACATGACTAAAGTAGGGTATGCACGTGTCAGTAGCAAAGAACAGAACTTAGATAGACAACTGAAAGCGTTAGAGGGCGTTTCTAAGGTCTTTTCAGACAAAGCAAGCGGTCAATCGGTCGAACGCCCACAATTACAAGCTATGCTTAACTATATTCGTGAAGGGGATATAGTTGTTGTTACTGAATTAGATCGATTAGGACGAAATAATAAAGAATTAACAGAATTGATGAATCAAATTCAAATTAAGGGGGCAACCCTGGAAGTCTTAAATTTACCCTCAATGAATGGTATTGAAGATGAAAATTTAAGACGGCTGATTAATAATTTAGTGATTGAATTGTATAAGTACCAAGCGGAATCTGAACGCAAACGAATTAAAGAACGCCAAGCCCAAGGAATTGAAATTGCTAAGAAAAAAGGAAAATTCAAAGGGCGACAACTGAAATTCAAAGAAAATGATCCACGTTTACAACACGCTTTCGATTTGTTTTTGAACGGTTTATCCGATAAAGAAGTTGAAGAACAAACTGGAATTAATCGCCGAACGTTTAGAAGGTATCGATCAAGATACAACGTGACAGTCGATCAAAGAAAAAACAATGAAAAGAGGGATAGTTAATGAGTACGGTTATTTTAGCTGAAAAACCAAGCCAGGCATTAGCCTATGCAAGTGCTTTAAAACAAAGCACCAAAAAAGACGGTTATTTTGAGATCAAAGACCCAATCTTTGCAGATGAAACGTTTATCACGTTTGGTTTTGGGCATTTAGTCGAGTTAGCAGAACCAGGTCATTATGACGAAAAGTGGCAAAATTGGAAACTTGAATCATTGCCGATTTTTCCTGATCGATACGATTTTGAAGTGGCAACAGATAAAAAAAAGCAGTTTAAAATTGTTGCTGAACTTTTAAAACAAGCAAATACAATCATTGTCGCAACAGATAGCGACAGAGAAGGCGAAAACATTGCCTGGTCGATCATTCATAAAGCAAATGCCTTTTCTAAAGATAAAACGTATAAAAGACTATGGATCAATAGTTTAGAAAAAGATGTGATCCGTAGCGGTTTTCAAAATTTGCAACCAGGAATGAATTACTATCCCTTTTATCAAGAAGCGCAAACACGCCAAATTGCCGATTGGTTGATCGGCATGAATGCAAGCCCTTTGTATACGTTAAATTTACAGCAGAAGGGCGTACAAGGTACATTTTCACTAGGACGTGTTCAAACGCCCACCTTATATCTTATTTTTCAGCGCCAGGAAGCCATAGAAAACTTTAGAAAAGAACCTTTTTTCGAGGTGGAAGCTAGTATAAAAGTAAACCAAGGGTCATTTAAGGGCGTTATAAGCCCCACACAGCGCTTTAAAACCCAAGAGGAGCTTTTAGCTTTTGTTTCTTCTGAACAAGCTAAAATAGGCAATCAAGAGGGGATAATTGCTGATGTTCAAACCAAAGAGAAGAAAACGAATAGTCCGAGTTTGTTTTCTTTAAGTAGTTTGCAATCAAAAGTTAATCAGCTTTATAAAGCGACAGCGAGCCAAACTTTAAAAGCTATGCAAGGACTGTATGAAGCAAAATTATTGAGTTATCCAAGAACAGATACACCATTTATTACAGAGAACGAATTTGCTTATTTAAAAGCGAATTTTGGCAAATATAGCGGTTTTTTAGGACTTGATCTTGAAATGGTTCAAACAGAGCCTAGAAAGCGTTATGTGGACGGTAGTAAGGTACAGGAACACCACGCCATTATCCCAACAAAACAAGTACCTACCGAATCTGCATTAGCGAAAATGGACGATTTACAACGAAAAATATATGCTTTAGTCGTTAAAACGACCGTTGCCATGTTTCTACCTGATTATTTGTATGAAGAAACTAAGATACAAACCAAAGTAGCCGACTTACTTTTTCAATCAATAGGCAAGACACCAAAGCAAGAAGGTTGGAAAATTCTTTTCAAACAACAAACCAAAGAAGAAGAAGAGGACGTTCAAACGTTACCCTTGGTTATCATTGGAGAACATGCCGAGGTTGACGTTAAGAGTGCCGAAAAAGAAACACAACCACCGAAAGCTTTTACAGAGGGTACATTATTAACTGCTATGAAAACGGCGAATAAAACGGTTGATGATGAAGAAGCAATCAAGATTTTACAAGAAGTTGAGGGGATTGGAACAGAAGCGACAAGAGCAAGCATTATTGAAGCCTTGAAACAAAAAGAATATATCCAAGTGATTAAGAATAAGCTTGTTGTAACTGAAAAAGGAAAATTATTGTGCCAGGCAGTTGAAAGTCAGCACCTTTTAACGAGTGCTGAAATGACGGCTAAATGGGAAACGTATTTAAAAAAAATCGGTAAAAGAGAAGGCAATCAAGAGAACTTTATTACGAATATCAAAAAATTCATTGTTCATTTACTGGAAGCTGTACCTAACGATATAGAAAAACTAAATTTTTCTGATTACCAGGAACAGAAAGAAAAAGAAGCAGAAAAAAGTATTGTAGGAAAATGTCCTAAGTGTGGCAACAATATTGTATTAAAAAAATCGTTTTATGGTTGTTCAAATTATCCTGAATGTAAGTTTACTTTAGCTGAACATTTTAGAAAGAAAAAACTCACCAAAACAAATGTAAAAGAATTACTAGAGGGAAAAGAAACCCTGGTAAAAGGAATCAAAACGAAAGATAGAAAGTCCTACAATGCCGTTGTAAAAATCGGAGAAAAGGGATATATTGATTTTATATCTTTCTCAAAATAAACATAAAAGCCCTTTAAAGAGGGCTTTTATATATTAATCACAAATCACTTATCACAAATCACTTGTGATTTGTGATTGTTGATGATAAAATAAGAATAAGAAGAAATAGAAAGAAGTGAGTGATTGTGGGAAATTTAGGCGCACAAAAAGAAAAACGAAATGATACACCAATCAGTGCAAAAAAAGATATAATGGGAGATAAGACGGTTCGTGTTCGTGCTGACTTGCACCATATCATAAAAATCGAAACAGCAAAGAATGGCGGAAACGTAAAAGAAGTTATGGAAATAAGACTTAGAAGCAAACTTAAGAGTGTGTTGATAGTGCAGTATCTTAAAATTTTGTATAATAGGAATTGAAGTTAAATTAGATGCTAAAAATTTGTAATTAAGAAGGAGTGATTACATGAACAAAAATATAAAATATTCTCAAAACTTTTTAACGAGTGAAAAAGTACTCAACCAAATAATAAAACAATTGAATTTAAAAGAAACCGATACCGTTTACGAAATTGGAACAGGTAAAGGGCATTTAACGACGAAACTGGCTAAAATAAGTAAACAGGTAACGTCTATTGAATTAGACAGTCATCTATTCAACTTATCGTCAGAAAAATTAAAACTGAATACTCGTGTCACTTTAATTCACCAAGATATTCTACAGTTTCAATTCCCTAACAAACAGAGGTATAAAATTGTTGGGAGTATTCCTTACCATTTAAGCACACAAATTATTAAAAAAGTGGTTTTTGAAAGCCATGCGTCTGACATCTATCTGATTGTTGAAGAAGGATTCTACAAGCGTACCTTGGATATTCACCGAACACTAGGGTTGCTCTTGCACACTCAAGTCTCGATTCAGCAATTGCTTAAGCTGCCAGCGGAATGCTTTCATCCTAAACCAAAAGTAAACAGTGTCTTAATAAAACTTACCCGCCATACCACAGATGTTCCAGATAAATATTGGAAGCTATATACGTACTTTGTTTCAAAATGGGTCAATCGAGAATATCGTCAACTGTTTACTAAAAATCAGTTTCATCAAGCAATGAAACACGCCAAAGTAAACAATTTAAGTACCGTTACTTATGAGCAAGTATTGTCTATTTTTAATAGTTATCTATTATTTAACGGGAGGAAATAATTCTATGAGTCGCTTTTGTAAATTTGGAAAGTTACACGTTACTAAAGGGAATGTAGATAAATTATTAGGTATACTACTGACAGCTTCCAAGGAGCTAAAGAGGTCCCTAGCGCCTACGGGGAATTTGTATCGATAAGGGGTACAAATTCCCACTAAGCGCTCGGGACCCCTTGTAGGAAAATGTCCTAAGTGTGGCAACAATATTGTATTAAAAAAATCGTTTTATGGTTGTTCAAATTATCCTGAATGTACCTTCACTTTAGCTGAACATTTTAGAAAGAAAAAACTCACCAAAACAAATGTAAAAGAATTACTAGAGGGAAAAGAAACCCTGGTAAAAGGAATCAAAACGAAAGATAGAAAGTCCTACAATGCCGTTGTAAAAATCGGAGAAAAGGGATATATTGATTTTATCTCTTTTTCAAAATAAGCATAAAAGCCCTTTAAAGAGGGCTTTTATATATTAATCACAAATCACTTATCACAAATCACAAGTGATTAATCACAAATCACTTGTGATTTGTGATTCCTAATGATACAATATTACTATACAAAAAAAGAATGGGGCGTAGTTATGGAGAAGGAAGAACTCAAAATACTTGAAGAATTAAGACGTATTTTAAACAGTAAAAATGAAGCGATTGTTATCTTAAACAATTATTTTAAAGGTGGTGTTGGAAAGTCAAAATTATCGACTATGTTTGCTTACTTGACAGACAAATTTAATTTAAAAGTTTTAATGATCGATAAGGACTTACAAGCAACATTGACAAAAGACTTAGCAAAAACATTTAAGGTAGAATTGCCACGTGTTAATTTTTATGAAGGACTGAAAAATGGAAACTTGGCTTCTTCTATTGTTCATTTGACTGATAATTTAGACTTGATCCCTGGCACGTTTGATTTGATGTTACTGCCAAAATTAACTCGCTCATGGACTTTTGAAAATGAAAGTAGATTGCTTGCTACTCTTTTAGCACCTTTAAAAAGTGACTATGATCTCATTATTATTGATACTGTACCAACGCCAAGCGTTTATACAAATAATGCAATCGTGGCAAGTGATTACGTTATGATCCCTTTACAAGCAGAAGAAGAAAGTACAAACAACATTCAAAACTATATTTCCTATTTGATTGATTTACAAGAACAGTTTAACCCTGGACTAGATATGATCGGTTTTGTTCCTTATTTAGTTGATACGGACAGCGCAACGATAAAATCAAACCTGGAAGAACTGTACAAGCAACATAAAGAAGATAACTTGGTTTTCCAAAATATTATCAAGCGAAGTAATAAAGTAAGTACCTGGTCTAAAAACGGAATTACAGAACACAAAGGCTATGACAAAAAAGTTTTATCCATGTATGAGAACGTATTTTTTGAAATGCTTGAGCGAATCATTCAATTAGAAAACGAAAAAGAATAGAATCACAAATCACAAGTGATTAATCACAAATCACTTGTGATTTGTGATTGTTGATGATAAAATAAGAATAAGAAGAAATAGAAAGAAGTGAGTGATTGTGGGAAATTTAGGCGCACAAAAAGCAAAACGAAATGATACACCAATCAGTGCAAAAAAAGATATAATGGGAGATAAGACGGTTCGTGTTCGTGCTGACTTGCACCATATCATAAAAATCGAAACAGCAAAGAATGGCGGAAACGTAAAAGAAGTTATGGATCAAGCCTTAGAAGAATATATACGGAAATATTTACCTGACAAACTTTAAAAGGAGTGAAAATGAAATGGCAGTTACGTATGAAAAAACATTTGAAATAGAGATCATTAACGAATTATCGGCAAGCGTTTATAATCGAGTATTAAACTATGTTTTGAACCATGAATTAAATAAAAATGACTCTCAATTATTGGAAGTCAATTTATTAAACCAATTAAAGCTTGCAAAACGTGTAAATCTTTTTGATTATTCTTTAGAAGAATTACAAGCCGTTCATGAGTATTGGCGGTCAATGAATCGTTACTCAAAACAAGTTTTGAATAAAGAGAAAGTGGCTTAATATGGCAAATATAGTCAATTTTACTGACAAACAGTTTGAGAATCGCTTAAATGATAATTTAGAAGAATTGGTTCAAGTAAAAAAGCGGTTGAATCGCCAACCGCTTTTTTACTTGGTGGGCAATCAGGGTCAGGGAAAACCAGTTTGCGAAGAAGATGATTGAGCAGGCAGGAACAAAGTGATAAATTCAAATTGTGAGGGAAAATACAGATGAATCAAGGAAGAATTATTGTGATTACAGGCTCACCGGGGACAGGAAAAACAACAACTGCGTCAATTGTCGCAAAGGAATCAGATATGGATAAATCAGTGCATATGCACACCGATGACTTTTTTCATTACTTAAGCAAAGGCGCAATACCACCACATTTGCCAGAATCCAACAAGCAAAATCTGGTTGTCATTGAAGCCTTTTTAGAAGCTGCAAAGCGATATGCTCGTGGCGGATATGATGTAATTGTAGATGGGATTGTCGGGCCATGGTTTTTGGAGCCATGGAAAGCTCTTGCCCAAGAAGATTACGAGGTACACTATATTGTATTAAGAGCGAGTAAAAAAGAAACTATGAAGCGAGCTGTGGAACGCTCAAAATTAGATAGAAAAACAAATATTGAATTAGTGGAAACAATGTGGGAGCAATTTTCCGGTTTGGGGATATATGAATCAAATGTCATAGACACAACTACATTCACAATTAAAGATACGGTTTCCGCAATAAAAGAAAGAGTTGCATGTGGGACGTCTTTACTATCTTAGACATTCCCATTTGTCAGGAAGATAGCAAAGCCAGCCGAGCCAGTCAACGGTCAAGATGAACGGCGCATTTCATGCGCCGCCGTTGACAGTCACGCCCGTCTTTGCTAAAAAGTAATCAAGGCGGGAAAGCCCTAAAATGGCTTCCCGCCCATTTCAATTTTTAGAAAAGAAACGCTCCAAAATCAGAAAGAGAGCGTCCAAGCACTTTGAGGGATTGGCCGCCTTGTCCACCCATTCAGCGGGACAGCGGGCGGAGGTCAAGGCCGGGTGTAAACCCGTTCATTTCAGCTTAGAAACCCTTCATAAAACGGGCTTATTTAGCGATATAAGGCTTTATAATAGAGAAGGAGTGAAACTTCTATTCAAGTTTAGAAACGCCTTCCATTAGTCCGAAAGAGACCTTAGAAAGAGAATTAAATCGTAAAGTATCAGGGAAAGAAATTCAACCGACTTTGGAGAGAATAGAGCAAAAAATGGTTCAAAATCAACACCAAGAAACCCCTGAATTTAAAGCAATTCAACAAAAATTGGAAAGCTTGCAGCTACCTACACCACCAATACCCAAAACACCTAAACTTCCAGGACTTTAAACCTTAAAAAAGGAAAAGAGTAGTTACCAAAAAACGGTAACTACTCTTTTTTTATAAAAACCTTTCCTCATGTTTGAAAAGCTGATCGAGAAATAAAGCACACAACGGTATTCTTTCTTTTTTCAGTTGGTACATTTTGCAGTCTGTAACGTGTCATTTACTGTTTGTTACCTTAACATATCCAGTCGAAAACACAAGGGTATATAAACGAGCAAGCTCGCCCTTGTGTTTTCTTTGTGTCTATGTTGCGTTCTCGTCACAGCAAACGACACGAACACACTGGCGAAAATGAACCAACAAAACGAAAAAAGAAAGGAGCGTATACTGTAATTTATTTCTAGCTTTTAAAACATGAGGAAAACAGCTTCACTTCCTCAAACGCCTAACAAAAATGGTTGTCAAAAAACTAAAAATCAAAAAAAAGAAAAGAGGAAAAGAAAATGGAAAAAACAAAAAAATTACAATTAGAAGATTTTACAGAAAATGAGTTTTTTGGAACACAAGAACAGAAATATCTAAAAGCTCAAGTAAGAGAAGAGCTAAAAGAGCAAGGCTTTATCATAGATAGCAGTTTTGAGGGCGATTTTAAAACATGGATAGGTGTATACGCAAGACCAAAAGATAAACCGACCTACTTAGACCCTCAAAACGATAAAGAAGCAGAAGAACAAGAGCAATATTCTATTAACGGCTTTAAACAAGATTTTAGCGAATGGTTTGAGTGGGAAATAAAAAATTTGAAAATTAAAGAAATGTAAAAAAAAAGCCTAGCAAAAAAAGCTAGGTTTTTCTTTTAGGTAAAACACCAAAAAGAAAAACCTAAGAAGGATAAAATAAGTTGTTCCACTTGCGGTGCAGTTGCTCCTCGTTCCAAACCCAACTTATTTCTTTGCAAAGATATTTGTATTTGACTAACACCTTTCCTCGAATGGTAAAAGCTAACCGTTCGTTACTCTACCTCAGATACTTTCTTTTTTCAGTTGGTACATTTTGCAGTCTGTAACGTGTCACTTACTGTTTGTTACCTTAACATATCCAGTCGAAAACACAAGGGTATATAAACGAGCAAGCTCGCCCTTGTGTTTTCTTTGTGTCTATGTTGCGTTCTCGCCACAGCAAACGAAACGAACACACTGGCGAAAATGAACCACCTAAACGAAAAAAGAAAGGAGCAAGATATGTAGAACATTCACAGCTTTTACCATTCGAGGAAAACAGCTTCACTTCCTCAAACGCCTAACAAAAATGGTTGTCAAAAAGCCAAAAATAAAAAAGAAAAGGAATGATAAAAATGAAATACATTAAAAACGTTGAAACATTGGAAGAATTGAAAAAAGCCTACAAAAAGTTAGCTTTGAAGTTACACCCCGATTGTGGCGGGAATGAAGAAGAAATGAAAATTTTGAACAATGAATATGACGAACTGTTTAGCAAACTTAAAAACACTCATAAGAATAAAGAAGGTGAAACTTACACCAAAGAAACAACAGAAACACCCGAACAGTTTAAGGATATTATTAATAAATTGTTCAACCTAAAAATGGACGGCGTAGCAATCGAAGTAGTAGGAACATTTATATGGCTAACAGGTAATACAAAACCTTATAAGGACGACATAAAAGCCCTAGAATTTCGTTATTCACCAAAAAAATACGCATGGTATAAAGCACCAAGCGATTATAAAAAACGTAGTCGAAAAAATTATGATATGGACACAATAAGGGGAATGTATGGAAGTCAAAAGGTGAAGGAAGATAAAGAAGAAAAAAAATACTTACAAGCCAATTAAGGCTTGTAAGTTTATCAGAAAGGAAGTTTTAAAGTGGATATTAAAATAAAAAAAATAAATTTTGAAGGTAATATTTTAAAAGTTATAAAAGCGATAGTAACAGAAATGAGAGGAATAAATAATCATCAAAAATATGATTTTGATTTATATCAAATAGAAGCACGTTCGCCAATGTCAACAAGAGAAATAACTTTAACAGTTGATTTTATAGAAAAAAAAGTATCAGGTGATATTATCGCTTTTGGTGATTGGTACGATTTGGATATAGAATCAGTAAATGAAATATTAAAGCAATTAAAAAAGGAAGAACAAACATTAAGAACAATCAATTTTATTTAAAAAAGTATCAAAAAAAGGAAAATTATTTTTCCTTTTTTTGATACTTTTTAGGTTTATTTGCTTTAATATATTCAGAAAAAATTTTTAAAAATTCTTCCGTTTCTTCTACAGTTAAATAGTCAATTTCAAAATACTTTTCTAATAAAGCACCTTTTTCAATTAGACGCTTTGTTCTTCTTTTTCTGTTAATATTTTGCTCGCTATTCGCTCGCAAAATATTTTTTTGAATTTTTAGTTTTTCTATTCTTTTGTTGATGTCATTTAAATCATTATTTACCATAACTATTTAAGTAATTCAGAAAAATTTTGACTATTCGCATTTAATAAAGTTTCTAATTCGTCATAGAATAATTCTTTGTTTTCTTCAATCGATTCAATAGAAATATCATTTTTTGAAAGAGTAGAAAGGACAAAATCACCAATATCTGCTTTTGATTTTAGAATTAATTCTTCTTTCTTCTTTTGTAATTCTTTAATTTGAAGTTCAATATCAGAAACAGTTTTTTTCTTTCTCTTTTTTGGTTTTGTTTTTGGAATGATTTGTTCATTTTCTGTCTTGATGTTTTGATCTTGGTTTTCCATAAAATACCCCTCCTAATAATTTATATATGTCTATCATATTATATTATTTTTCTAAAATCAATAAATATAAATGGAAATGTCAGGATAAACATATTTACTTTTATAATGATAAGTGGTAAAATTAATTTATTAAGGATTCCCTTAGACGATTTACTAAGGGCGCACTATGCCATTACATTTATATCTATGATACGTGTTTGTTTTTTCTTTGCTGTTTAGCGAATGATTAGCAGAAATATACAGAGTAAGATTTTAATTAATTATTAGGGGGAGAAGGAGAGAGTAGCCCGAAAACTTTTAGTTGGCTTGGACTGAACGAAGTGAGGGAAAGGCTACTAAAACGTCGAGGGGCAGTGAGAGCGAAGCGAACACTTGATTTTTTAATTTTCTATCTTTTATAGGTCATTAGAGTATGCCAAATTGTCCTAAGTGTAATGGAGAATATACATATGACGATGGAACTTCTTATGTGTGCCCAGATTGTTTCTATGAATGGACGCAAAGAGATATGGAAATTCTTTTAGAAGAAGCTACAATAAAAGATGCATTTGGAAATGAGCTAAAAGATGGTGATAATGTAACAATAATAAAAGACCTAAAGGTTAAAGGTTCATCAGATGTATTGAAGCAAGGTACGAAAGTAAAGGGAATACTTTTAAGAGATGCAGGAGATGGTCATGACATCAGCTGTAAGATTGCAGGCTTTGGAAGTATGAATTTGAAGTCTGAAGTAGTGAAAAAAATATAACTTTAAGCCTCTTGGATAATTATCTAGGAGGTTTTTTGTGTAATTAAGTCAAAAATAGTATATAATACTAATATATATAGAAAAGAGGAAATATGGAAGAAGTAGAATTTAAAAAAATGGAATTAAAGAAAGAGATTTTAAAGGCAATAGATTTATTAGGCTATAAAAATCTAACTAGAGTACAAAAGGAAACAATTCCTTATGTCTTGAAAAAACAAGATCTAGTTGTGAAATCAGAGACTGGAAGTGGAAAAACACTATCATTTGCTATACCTATTTGTAATGATGTTATTTGGGATGAAAGAAGTCCACAAGCCTTAGTGATTGTTCCAACACGTGAATTAGCAATACAGGTAAAGAAAGATTTCTTTGAAATAGGAAGACTAAGAAGATTAAAGACAGTAGACATATATGGAAAATCTCCATATATGAGACAGGAGACTGCTCTTAAGGCTAGAACGCATATAGTAGTAGGTACTCCAGGTAGAATAATAGATCATATTGAAAGAGGAAATCTAAGAACTGACAAAATAAAGTACTTGGTATTAGATGAATCAGATGAGATGTTGAATATGGGATTTTTGGAGCAGGTAGAAACAATAATAGAAAACCTTCCAAGTGACAGAACAAATCTACTTTTCTCTGCAACTATGCCAGAAGATATTGAAAGATTAGCTTCTAAATATATGAATAAGGCAGAGTATATAGAGATAGAATCTAGTGAAAATGCATTTGATAGAATAGAACAAATATCCTATGAAGTAACTGCATCAAACAAATTAGATAGTTTAAGAAAGATAACTATATCAGAAAATCCAGATAATTGTATAGTATTTTGTAATACTAGAGATACAGTTGAAGAAGTGTATGATTATTTAGAAGAGGATTCTTATAGAGTAGATAAGATACACGGTGGTATGGAACAAGATGATAGAACTAAAGTAATGCAAGATTTTAAAATGGGTAAATTTAGATATCTAGTTGCTACTGATGTTGCAGCTAGGGGAATTGATGTTGAAGATATAACTCATGTAATAAACTATGATATACCAAGAGATATAGAGCCATATATCCATAGAATAGGAAGAACTGCTCGTAAAAAGAAGACTGGAAAAGCAATAACATTCTCTAGAAGCAATCAGAGCAAGTTTTTATCTGAGATAGAGTCTTATACAGGAAGAAATATAATAAAAAAAGATATTTCAGAAGTAATAGTAGAAGATGAAGATATAAGAAGCTTTGAAGATAAGATGAGAGAAAAGCAGGCAGGATCTAGATTAAAAGAAAAAGAATTAAATAAGGGTATCTTAAAACTACATATAAATGCTGGTAAAAAGACAAAGATGAGAGCAGGAGATATAGTAGGAGCAATTTCCAATATTGATGGTGTTAATGCTGAAGATATCGGTGTAATAGATATTATTCCAGTTTCGAGTTTTGTTGAAATCTTGAATGGTAAGGGAGAATATGTATTAAAAGAGCTACAGAATGTAAAGATAAAGGGTAGATTAAGAAACGTAACAAAGGCAACAAGACAATAGTAGGTTGCTCAAATATACTTTATTTAAAAATTAAATGTTGTAAATTAAAACTGGAATTTTAATATTAAAAGCTTAATTAATTTTTTTAAAATATTGGAATATTATATTTAAAATAGTATAATATAATCAGTTTGAAGCAAGTACAGCTTATTGTATTAATGAAAAATCTGAATTTTAGCTATACTTATTTATTTTTAAAATATGGAGGTGCTTTATGTTATTAGTAAATACAGACTATTATAGTGGTAAGGAAATTGAGATGTTAGGACTTGTAAGAGGTTCAACAATTCAGAGCAAAAATATAGGAAAAGATATTGGACAAGGATTAAAAACAATAGTTGGTGGAGAACTTAAGTCTTATACAAAGATGATGGATGAGGCAAGAGATATAGCAACTCAAAGAATGATAAAAGAGGCAGAAGGTTTGGGTGCAGATGCAATTATAAGCATAAGGTATGCAACATCTGCTATAATGCAAGGTGCTGCAGAAGTAATGGTATATGGAACGGCAGTAAAATTTAAATAAAAATAGTGGGAGGGATTCAAGGAATTTGAATTCCTCTTTTTTTATGTAAAATAAATACAATAGATATCTGTGTAAATCATATTTGTGTAGAATACCTTTGTATCCACTTGTAACATAATATGACCGTTTATCAATAAATGATTGAAATGAAACTGTTCAGATTGTACAATCAAATTAAATCAGTACTGAAGCATTTAAAATAATAAGGAGGATAAATATGTTTATAGGAAATATAGTAAAAAATGGTATGTTTTTTATATTCAAAATTTTTTAGTAGCTATGACAATGATATATTTTATTGCTGAATTCCGTAATGTATAATAAATATTAATAAAAATCAGAGAAAACTAGAATCCTATAATGGATAATAAAATATATAAAAGAGAATGCATATATAAGAGTGCATTCTCTTTTTTCTTATTTTCAGAAAAAAACGCCAACTTTATACCAAAAATTTAGTATAGTCAGAATATTGTAAAGATGTCAAGATATTGTCCTAACAATTTTAGATAAAAAATAAAATCATATAAAGCTTGAAATTTCAAGCTTATAAGAGATATATAATATAAAAATATTATAATTAAATTCGAAAAACAGAATAAACGTTGAGAAAGCTGACATATTATTATCAATAGCCAAAATAACTTATTATTTTGGCTTAACTAACTAAACTTTATAAGTAAAAAAGTTATTTATATAATAAGTTTTGCTAATAAATATACATATTGTTAAAAAACAGACTATTGGCATGATACTTGCATTATAGTATGATAGATAAAAAAAATGATAGATATTTATTAAAACAATACTAACTCTATCTACTAATTATAATTTTATAGAATATTTTTTATAGGAGGCGATATTATGGGGTTGGGTCCGAGTATCAAGATGACAACGCTGCATCACTTTAACTGCCCAATTACGAGGCTTTTACGAAATGAAGAAAATCTTGAGTTTGTAGGAATAATAGTAGATGGAGTATCAGAAGTATATGATGATAAAGTCTATACTGCCAAAAGAACAGCAGATCTTGCACAAGCAATGAGAGCCGATGCTGCAATAGTATCTATAGATGGATGGGGAAATCACCATGTGGATTTTGTAAATGTAATAGAAGAATTAGGTATAAAAAATATTCCCTCAGTAGGTCTTAGTTTTATAGGTCTACAGGGGAGACTTGTGTGCACTAATAAATATGTAGACTGTCTAGTAGATTTTAATAAGGGAGAAAGTGGTTATGAAAACTGTATTGTAGGAGATAATAATCTTACTGAATACGATGCTATGAAAGCTATAGCACTCCTAAAATTAAAGCTAAAAAGATCAGGAAAAGAAGTGGATAGTAAAGAATTTGAAAAAAAGATTTTAAAAAGATTGCTATTTAAAGAGTATGATATTAAAAAAGTTGAGTTTGGAGATGAAACTAAAATTTCTAGGTCTCTACTTACAATAGATAAAGATATAGCAGACAAGTTTAAAGATATGGAAGAAAGAATAGAAAATATAAAAGTCAATATAATAAAACCTTTTGAACATAATATTTTCGTTAACTCTAATTTGGATTTTATGCCAATTGCCTGCAAAGTTAGAGGGGAGTTGGGAGAGGGGATTAGCTCTTTATTGTCCGGAGTAAGTCTTATGTTGACAGGTGTTGAAAAAGTATCTGGCTATCAACCTTCGAATATTGGTTCATCAGAAGGAATGTTAGACAAGATAGTGAAATTTGGTCAAGATGGAACTCCAGAAGCTTCTGATTATATAATCCATGTAGATATTGAGTTTAGAGAGGGAGAAGGAAGAACAGCAGAGGGAATAATGGCAGCACATAAAATAGCTGATATGATTCTTTCTGATATAAGAAATGAAATTAAAAAAATAGATGATATCCCATATAGAAAAGAAGAGTTTTATGACTTAGCTAAAGAAAATAAAAGAAAAGTAGTTCTAATAAAGATTGTGTCTGGGCTTGGAAATATGTATGATACATCAATGTTTCCATATGAGCCAGGTGGATTTATTGGGTCTAGACAAATGATGAATTCTAGTAATCTTCCTTATGTAATTTCACCTAATCAATGCAAGGACGGAGCTATACATTCATTGTTATAAATTTAAGGGGGTATTCGAATGCAAAAGATGTATGAATTTCCACTTGTTCAAGGGGTGGGAGCAGCTAGTGAAGCAGTAGTAAATGAAGGAGAAAGAGTTTTAAGAGGTCAGTTGATAGCAAAATGTACAGATCAAAGTCTAGGACAAAATATTCATTCAAGTGTTACAGGAGTAGTAGATAATCTAGATAAAGAAAAAATAATTATTTTAGCAGATGAAGTTCAAAGTGATGACTTTGTGAAGCTTAAATCTACAGATCCTTTGGATATTATAAAGGAGGCTGGGATAGTTGGTCTGGGAGGAGCAGGATTTCCAACTCATGTAAAGCTAGCTAAAGCCTTTGAAAAGGGTGGAGTTGTAATAGTAAATGCAGCTGAATGTGAGCCGATATTAGATCATAATATTGAATTTATAAATGAAAACCCTGATTATGTTATCAAAGCATTAAAAACAGTTATGAAAATAGTTAATGCCAAAGATGGGGTAATAGGTATAAAGAATCTACATAAAGAAGAGATAGATTTACTAAATAAAAATATAGATAATAAAAATATTTCAATAAAAGGGCTTGAAAATATGTATCCAATGGGAGAAGAAAGAGCTCTAATAAGAGAAGTATTAGGAGTAATTTTAGAAGTTGATAAATTACCGATGGCAGCAGGTTCTATAGTAATAAATTTGGAAACTATATGTAGAATACAGGAAGCCATAGATTTAAAGAAACCTTTGATAGACAAGGATTTGACTGTTGGTGGAAAAATAAATGGTGATCTGATTAAAACTTTTAGAAATGTTCCAATAGGTACAAAAGTTGGCGAAATGATAGAAAGAGCTGCTGGCATATCTTCAAGTTATGGCGAAATCATAATGGGAGGGCCTTTTACAGGAAAGAGAACAACTCTTGATTCGCCAGTCGTTAAAACTACAGGAGGAATTATAGTAGCAGAAGAATTCTGGAAGGGACCAGAAAAGATTGGCTTGTTGGTGTGTGCTTGTGGTGCTAATAAAGAAAGATTAAAAGAAATAGCAGACAGCATGGAATCTAAAGTAGTAGGTGTTGAATATTGTAAGCAAGCAATAGAAATGAAAAACAAAACTCATAAGTGTGAAAATCCAGGAGTATGTCCAGGACAAGTACAAAAGGTTATGGCTTTGAAGAAAGAAGGAGCACAGGCTCTTTTAATAAGTAATTGTACAGACTGTTCAAATACAGTTATGTCTTGTGCGCCACAATTAAAATTGCCAGTATATCACTGTACTGATGGTGCACTTAGAGCAGTAAATATGAAATTGGTAAGAAGAATGAAGTAGAACTTTCCATCTCATTATAGAGGGATGTTAAGATAAATATTTTGGAAGGAGTGGTGAAAGTGTCAATAACACAAGAAACAGTAAAAGCACATTTGAAAGATCCAGCTATTTTCTGCTGCCGTAGAGATAAGGGGACTGTTATTAGTCCAGCAGATCTAGAAGACCCAGCTTTATTCGAGGATATGGTGGATGCTGGATTATTAACACTAACTGATGATGGTCTAACAATCGAACAGGTATTAGGAAAAACTTTGGTTGAGGATTGTGAGGCCTTGACTCCAATTACATCAAACATATTAGACGGTGTAAATGAAGTTGAAGAGTCTGTTGAAAGTGCAAAAAAGCCAGAAGAAATTGAAGTGATAGCCCCAGAACAGAAGGAAATATTTGGAGGAGGAAATGGTATGATTCATGTAAAAATCGACAAGTTAGAAGGACTTACTCTTGATATTCCAGCAGGAACTTCTTTAGGAGGTACTCCGCTTGCTGGAGAAGCTAGAAAAGCTGAAGAAAAAGTAGGCGAAAAAAAGGTTATAAGAAAATTATTAAAGCAGCATATAAAGATAGATGATGCCGAAATAGGAAAAGAAACTTCAATAAAAGATGGTAAGATAACTATAGATGAAGAGATAGTGAAAAAAGCTGTTTTAGAAGATAGTCTATGCAAGAGTTTGACTCTAGATATTATAAAGCCTGAAGATCGTCATATATACACAGAAACTATAATGGACGTTGTTCCTATAGCGACAAAAGTTGACGGTGAAATAGGTAGTGGTGTAACAAAGGTTGCAGACGGCGTAGTATTTATGCTTACTGGTGTTGATGAAGATGGAGTCCAGATACATGAGTTTGGTTCTTCAGAAGGATATCTTGATGAAAAGATGTACTTTGGTCATCCAGGTTGTGCTGATGAAGGCGATATAATAATTCGTTGTCATGCAGTAATAGAAAGACTATCAGGTATGACTAGACCAGGACCTTTCGCAGCTCACAAGTGTCAAGATTATATTATTCAGGCAGTAAGAGAAGAACTTAAGAAATATGAAGGTGAAGTAGTTCGTGAAGAAGTTTGTGAAGACGTTAGAAGAAAGGGTGCTCCTAGAGTTGTTCTAATTAAGGAAATAATGGGACAGGGAGCAATGCATGATAATGTACTTTGCCCAATAGAACCTTGTGGAGTAGCTGGGGGACAGAAAAATGTTGATATAGGTAACGTTCCTGTATTACTTACTCCAAATCAGGTAAGAGATGGTTCAATACATGCACTTACTTGTATAGGACCTGCAACTAAGGAAATGACTCGTCATTATATTCGTGAGCCATTAGTTGAAGGACTTGCTACAGATAGTGAATTTGACCTTATAGGTGTTGTATTTGTAGGTTCGCCTCAGGTAAATGATGAAAAACTTTGGGTATCTGAAAGATTAGGATCTCTACTAGAAGGTCTAGATGTAGATGGTTGCATAATCACAACAGAAGGATTTGGAAATAACCATATTGACTTTATTGAACATATCGGTCAGGCTGGAAAGCGTGGAATTCCAGTAGTTGGTGTATCATTCTGTGCATATCAGGGACAGCTAGTTGTAGGTAATGAATATGCTACAGCTATGGTTGAAGAAAATATGGACATGGGCGGATTTGAAAATGACGTAGCTGGTTGCTCTTGTGTTACTCCAGAAGTTGCAGTACGTGCTATACAGATGCTTAAGAATGAAATGCTAGGAATAGAAATAAAGCCAGCAGAGAAAAAATGGAATAATGATGTAATAAATGCAAACAACAAACTTTTAGGTCTACCAGAGACAGAGCTACTAGATAGCGGTACTCTTCACTAAGATGTTAAACTATCAAATAAATCCTGTACTAATGGGTGGAAAGGTGAAAAGTATTTCTGCAGAGGGAGTAGTAAAAATAAACCTTAATGGTAGACTAGGTGTTATTAAAGTTCCCCAAAATCTATTTATAAATAATGAAGAGTTGGACGTAGGTAAAAAGCTAAGATTCTTTTTTAGCTATGTAAAAGTAGTTGACAACTGTTTAGAATTTGATAATTCAGATCTTAATGCAGAATATGGAGTAGAACCAACATTATTAGGTGGCGTATTTAAAGAAGTTAATGATACAGCCGTTGAACTTTCTATTATGAATGGACAGGGCAGTGTAGCTGTGCCACGTCGTTGGATTTTTACAGAGAAAGAATTAGAAGAAAATTTTAACTGCGAGTTATATTTAAGTTGCATAGAAGTGCTAAATTAATATTACTCAAATATATATAAATTTAAGGAGGAAAATTTCATGAAATTAACAGGCAAAGAAGGAATGCAATCAGAAATATTTGTTCCGCTAACTCCTAAGGCAGTATTTACAGAATTAAAGAAGCCTTTAAGTGAGTGTAAGGTGGCATTTATTACTGCAGGAGGAATTCACATAAAGTCACAAACACCATTTAATACATCTGGTGATTTCTCATATAGAGCAATACCATTTGATACACCTTCATCAGAATTGATGGTTACTCATGGTGGATTTGATAACTCTGATATAAACAAAGACGTAAATGCAATGTTCCCTATAGATAGATTACATGAATTAGTTAAAGAAGGCTTTATAGGCTCTTTACCTAAAGAAACTTATACATTTATGGGCGGCGGAGGAAATGTTGAAAAATTCCAAAATGAAACTGGTCCTGAAATAGCTAAGAAATTAAAAGAGCAAGATGTTGATGTAGTACTTTGCACAGGTGGTTGTGGTACTTGTCATCGTTCTGCTACAATAGTAACTCGTTGCTGTGAAGAGCAGGGAATGAGCTGTGTTGTAATAGCTGCACTTCCTCCAATCGCTCGTCAGCAGGGGGCTCCAAGAATAACAGCTCCACATGTTCCAATAGGATCAAATGCTGGAGAACCAAATAATAAGTCAATGCAAACAGCAATACTAAAGGAATCTTTGGAATGGGTAAGAGATTGTCCAAGCTTCAATAATACAAAGATACTACCTTACGAATACAGACACAATGTATAGTATTTCAATTTTGCTTTATTAAAATAAATTCTCGAAAAATAGTGGTGATACCAAAGTATCACCACTATTTTGATTGGTGCTCAAAATAAAAATCAAATAAAAATTATTTTTCTACTATTTTATTTACTATTTTTTCAGCTAGAGGTATAAAAATATTAGCAAGTGGAACAGAGATAGCTGTACCTACAAGTGCAGATTTCAAGAATGCTATTAAAAAACCTTCTTTAAATCCATAATTTATTATTACCATTGCTAAAGAAATAGGTACAGAAATAAAAACAGCAGCAAGACATGAAAAAACAACGTTTCTGTATTTTTTATTGATTCTCAAAATGATCATCCTTTCTAGAAATAAAAGAGATTTTATTGTATTATAAATAATGTATATACAATTTGAAAAATTCCTAATAATACAATTATACTATAAAAAACGCCCATTTAAATAGAAAATCAAGATAGATTAAATTTATTTTAAAAAAGTGTTACATAAAAAGATAATTTGTATTAATCTATATATTATAGAATTAAATATTGTAGAAAAATAATTAAAATATTATAAATGTAGACTTAGTTTAAAGTATTAATACAAAGTTAGAGGGAGGTAAGAAATGATAAAAAATAGTTGGTATGCAGTTCTAAGTTCAAGAGAAATAAAAAATAATAAACTTTTATCAGCAAAAAGGCTTGGAAAAAATCTGGTTTTTTTTAGAGGAAAAGATGGAGAATTATCTTGCTTTATGGATAAATGCCTTCATAGAGGTGCAGCTCTAAGTGGGGGTAAAATAAAAGAAAATTGTATACAATGTCCTTTTCATGGGATTGAATATGATAAGGATGGAAAATGTGTATTTATACCTAGTGAAGGAAAAAGTTCTGAGAAAGATTTTTCGAGATTTAATTTAGAAAAGTTTCCTGTAAAAGAAGTTAATGATATGATATATCTATGGTATGGAGATGAAGAAGTAATAGGAGAACCTGATTATTTTGATGAAGTATCCAAGGAAGGCTATGTTTATAGTGAACTAGTAGACCATTGGAAAGTACATTATTCAAGAGTAATAGAGAATCAGATGGATGTATCTCATCTACCTTTTGTTCATTATAATACAATAGGAAGAGGTAATAAAACTCTTGTAAATGGTCCAAAGACGATTTGGATAGATGAAAATACCTTACAAACAAGTGCCAATAATGAAGTGGATAGAGGTCAAACTCCGCTAAAATCCGAGGAAAGTGTAATAAAAAGTACTAACTTAAAATTTAAATTTCCAAATAGTTGGCTAAATACTATAAGTGAAAAAATTATGGTAACAGCATATTTTGTTCCCATTGATCAAGAAAATACATTGCTTTATATCAGATTCTACAATAGGATAACACCTATAAAAGTTTTAAATAAGTTAATATCTTATATTGCTAAGTTTGCTAACCTTAAAATAGAGAGACAAGATAAAAAAGTGGTTGAAACTCAAATGCCAAAGGAAAGTTCGCTGAGAATGGGTGAGATGCTTCTTTCAGCGGATAAAGCAATTATAGAGTACAGAAAAAGAAGAGAAAAATTAAAAAATAATATAGAGAATTAAAGAAAAGATTTATGAAAATATAAGGAATTATTATTTGAAAACAGTAAATTAGCTCTTATTCTTTTATAATAGAAAGGAATAGTAATGATTAAAAAATTTGAAATAGAAGATCTAGATGAAATAATGAATATATGGCTAGAAACAAATATTTCAGCACATGGTTTTATAAAAGCATCTTATTGGAAAGAAAATTTTGAAATGGTAGAAGAAATGATGATGAGTTCGGAAATATATTTATATAAGGAAGATAATAAAATATATGGCTTTATAGGATTAATTGATGATTATATTGCAGGTATTTTTATAAAAGATAAGTATCAATCGCGTGGAATTGGAAAGAATTTGCTAGACTATGTAAAATCCAATAGAAATAGATTACTTCTATCTGTTTATAATAAAAACAATAGAGCGATAGAATTCTATAAGAGAGAAGGATTTATAATAGTCAAGAATGAAATCGATGAAGCTAATAATGAGAAAGAATTTGTAATGGAGTGGCAGCTTTAAAATATTTCTTATTGATATAAGGGAAGGAGAGTGTAGCTTTGTATACAGTAAATAAAATATTAATGGTAATTTTTGTTTCAGGGATGTTTGCCTGCTTTATAGCGATGGTTCTACTTTTAGCAAGTATGTTTGTAAAGAGCTTAAAGCTTAGGAGAAAATATTTAGCTATATTTTTTGTGATATCTATGGCAGTATTTTTTATCTCATCAATAGGATATACTAAAACATTATCAAAAGAAGAGATAAATGAGCTTCAGAAATATAATAGAGATATAAGAAATGATCAAAAGAAAATTGATTAAGAATTATTTTAAAACAAAAAACTAGAAAGTAATAAAGAGATAAGGTAATAAAGATAAAAAATTCTAAAAAATAAACTAAAAAGAAAGTTATATATAAAATTGACTTTTTAAATAAATGATGATATTCATTATTTAATGATATAAATAGGCTCGGTAGGTAAGGCTACTATGAGGATACGGATTGTTGCCGCGAAGTAATGGAGACATTATAAGTAGGTTTGAACAGTCAAGGTCGAGATTAAGGCCTTGAATAATACAATTTCATTGCCTCATAGAGTTAAAGCTCAAACAGGATTAATCGGTTTATTACCCACAGATATCTTGGAGATTTTTGTTTTTTTATATTATTAAATGGAATAGGAGGTGCGTATATGAGCATATATGATTTTGCAATAAGGCTATTGGCATCAATATTTTTTGGACTTATAATAGGTATAGAGAGAAATCTTACTGGTCATGCTGTCGGTATCAAAACAAATGTCTTAGTATGTATGAGTTCTTGTATGTTTGTTTTGTTCCCTACAATAGTTGGCTAGCCAGATATCGTAAGAAATTCAGCACAGGTAATAACAGGAGTTGGTTTTCTTGGTAGTGGTATAATATTTAAAGATGGGAGAAATGTAAGGGGAATTAATACTGCAGCTACTATATGGTGTACAGCAGCTGTAGGCATGATTACAAGCTCAGGAAAGATAACATTTGCGGCTCTTTCTACACTTTTACTGATTCTTATCAATTTATTATTAAAACCACTTGCAGAAAAATTGGATCCAAACTATGAATTTGATGAAGATGGAAATATATATCAAATATCAATTACATGTGATGATAAAAAAGAATTTTTTGTAAGGTCAATGATTATTAATGAAATGGAAACTTCAGCATTTAAGTTAGTTTCTTTGGAAAGTATTGATGTGTCTTGAGCAAAAGTAAAGATTATAGCAGAATTTTTGTGTAGTAAGAGAAGAGATCAGATAGCGGAGAATCTAATAGCGAAAATCAGTATGGAGGAGGGTGTATTTAATACTTACTGGAAGTTGGTATAGCATTATAAATACATTAAATACTAAGGAGAATATATTAATTATTATATTTAAGATAAAGCTTAATACTAAAGATAAGAGTTTAAAACAGAATTTAAAAACATAAATTAAAACAGAATTAAAACGGAAATTGGAAAGTATTAATAAAAATGACCTGCTAATAGTATTAAAAAATGATAGATATCTATAAGTAAATTGAAATTTGGAGGATATTATGATTGGAATTGAAGATTTTAATAAAGTAGAAGTAAGAGTAGGAACAATAATAGAGGCAAAAGTAAATAAAGGAGCTAGAAAGCCAGCTTATGCATTAAAAATAGACTTTGGTGAGGAAATTGGAGTTAAAAAATCATCTGCACAAATTACAGAACTTTATACAGTAGAAAATTTATTAAATAAACAGGTAATATGTTGTGTAAACTTGACGCCAATGCATGTTTCATCTGTAAAAAGTGAGGTTCGTATATTGGGATCTGATTCAGAGCAAGGGATTGTTCTTTTATCCCTAGATGAAAAAGTAAAAAATGGAGACTTAATTTGCTAGAACTCTATTATAAAAATATATTATACTGATTATGCTAGAAAATAGAGGATGGAAAATAAAAAAATATCAATAAATAGTTAATATGATTTTATAAGATTATCCAGATTTTAGTACATAATATAGAAAATTAAAGAAAAAAATTATGAAAATATAAAGAATTATTATTTTAAAATAGTAAATTAGATCTTATTTCATTTATAAATAGAAAGGAATAGTAATGATTAAAAAATTTGAAATAGAAGATCTAGATGAAATAATGAATATATGGCTAGAAACAAATATTTCAGCACATGGTTTTATAAAAGCATCTTATTGGAAAGAAAATTTTGAAATGGTAGAAGAAATGATGATGAGTTCGGAAATATATTTATATAAGGAAGATAATAAAATATATGGCTTTATAGGATTAATTGATGATTATATTGCAGGTATTTTTATAAAAGATAAGTATCAATCGCGTGGAATTGGAAAGAATTTGCTAGACTATGTAAAATCCAATAGAAATAGATTACTTCTATCTGTTTATAATAAAAACAATAGAGCGGTAGAATTCTATAAGAGAGAAGGATTTATAATAGTCAAGAATGAAATCGATGAAGCTAATAATGAGAAAGAATTTGTAATGGAGTGGCAGCTTTAAAATATTTCTTATTGATATAAGGGAAGGATAGTGTAGCTTTGTATACAGTAAATAAAATATTAATGGTAATTTTTGTTTCAGGGATGTTTGCCTGCTTTATAGCGATGGTTCTACTTTTAGCAAGTATGTTTGTAAAGAGCTTAAAGCTTAGGAGAAAATATTTAGCTATATTTTTTGTGATATCTATGGCAGTATTTTTTATCTCATCAATAGGATATACTAAAACATTATCAAAAGAAGAGATAAATGAGCTTCAGAAATATAATAGAGATATAAGAAATGATCAAAAGAAAATTGATTAAGAATTATTTTAAAACAAAAAACTAGAAAGTAATAAAGAGATAAGCTAATAAAGATAAAAAAATCTAAAAAATAAAGAGTGCAGAATAAAAGTAATAGAAGAAAAAATGATAGAAAAGAAATCAAAAAATATAGATTAAAAAAACAGAGGCTCATAGAAGTAATAAAATAAAAAAGTGTAAAATAGAAAGTGGATATCTAGAAAATAAAAAAACATAAAAATAGAAAGGGGATTTTAGTCTTCTTTCTATTTTTTGTTTTAAAAAATATTAATATAAAATTAAAATGATAATAAAATGAAAATATATACTAGATATTGATTCAATATATATCCTATGATAGAATTATATTAATATAATGTGTACTTTGGATTGTAAAGGAAAAGATTATGAAGCTAAAAAAGAAAAAATTCTTAGAAGATGTGAGGAAAAAATTAATATCTTTAAATCTACCAAAAGATACAATTGATCAGATTATATCTGAGATAGATGTAAAGTATAATTTTGAAATTGAAAGAGGAAAGTCAGATGAAGAGATAATAGAAAGCTTTTCAGGTGCAAGAAAAATAGCTGAAAAGTATGCTTCTATATTTGGGTATAATAAAAGTCATGTTCATAAATTCAAAGATAATATGGAATTAAGTATATTTGATATTTTTAAAGAAATAAAAAAAGAAGAGCTTAATAAGAAAGAAATAAAAAATGGAGAAGAGAATAAAAGACAGAAAAATAAATTGATATATAAAAATAGTAAGTAATAATATTTTGTATCTTTAGTTTGTATGTTTAGCTAGTTTTATGTATTTAAGCAATAAAGCGAATATTTTAAAATCCTATATTAAAAAATTCTAAGTCTAGGCTTCTATTTGATGTTTGAAAAATATATTATATTAAGGGGGAAAAATAGTGTCGTATAATATTAAAGCTATGCAGGGGGTATCCTCTCATATAGAGACATTGAAGATGAGTGAAGCAAGAAGTAAGACGTGGTGTATTAATTTTAATAACAAAGAAAAGCTTTGCAAGAAGAGACAGTCTGTATTTTACGGAAAATCTTGTAGAAATGTAAGGTATTGTCAATTTTATAAAGTTTCAAAAAAGGGTAAAAGAGCTTTTGAAAGAGATAGTATTGAAAGTAAAAGTAAAAGGAATTTGGATACAGAAGAAAAGCTAAAGAAAATATATTCTGAAAAAGGAAAAAAGATAAATCATATTAATTATGAAGCGGTAATACTAAATGGTGATAGAATAAAGGTTGAAAATCTGAAAAATAATGAAATAAAAACATATAGTATAATAATTAAAAACGATTTTAATAAATCTCCAAGAATATCTAAAATTTGTTATAAAAAACAAAAAGGTGATATTTTTGAATATAATAATCAACAGTATAAAATTATTGCTCATGGAAGATAAGTAAAGTCTATAAAAAATATGATATATAAAAGGCAGTCTATAATTAAGGGTCTGCCTTTTTTTTGATTTTGAAATATTTAAATCTAAGATTTGATTATTTTAAAGAGTTTATAATTTAAGCTATATATAAAAATCTAGATTAAGATATAAAAACAAAGTTATAAGCAAAAGTATATATAGATTAATAAATATAGATAAAAGCATAAATAAAAAATATAAATGATATTGGTAAAAAAGATATTACAAGAGTTTATTATATTTTTTGTATGTATATCATTTATTATACATTGAATAATTAAAAATAATATAGCGAAGAAGGTTTGATTATAGCAGTAATAAAATAAATTCTATAAAATATATAAAAAATATTAATAAAATATAATAGTATTTTAAAATTTATATTGCAATTATATATATTATGAGTATATAATAGTAATTAGTCAGTTAGCTTTTTAACAATAATAATCTTAAAAATAAGGAATAATAAAATGAAATATCTAGAAAACTAGCTTATAGATAAGTTGATGAATATAAATACTATATTAATTAAAAAGTTTTTCTGGCAAACTTTATCTAAAATTTATTTAAGAAAGTAGGAGGAAGAGTATATGTTAAAATTAATACGTGCACCACACAAATATGTTCAAGGTAAGGGAGCTTTAAATGACTTCTATAATCAAACAAAGGATTTAGGAAAAAGATTTTTATTTATTTGTTCAAACAGTGGAAATAAATACTGTAGTGGAGACATAAAAAATAGCTTTGAAGATGATAATGCATACACAAGATTTGAAGTATTTGGTGGAATCAGTTCCAATGGCGAAATAGATAAGATGAGAGAAATTGTAAAAGATGATAATATAGACGTTGTTGTAGCCTTAGGTGGTGGATCAGCAATTGATACAGCAAAGGCAACTGCATACTTTGAAAATAAAAAGATAGTGATAGTCCCAACAGTAGTGGCAACAGATGCACCATGTACAGGACTATCAGTAATATACAATGATGATGGGACTTTTGACAGATATATATTTTATCCAACAAATCCAGACGCAGTAATAGTAGATACTCAGGTAATAGCTAATGCACCAACAAAATTCTTAGTAGCTGGAATGGGAGATGCTTTAGGAACTTATTATGAAGCAAGAGCTTGTGTTCGTGTAGGAGCTCCTTCACTTGAAAATGGTGGAATCTCTAATTCAGCAATGGCACTATGTAAGCTTTGCTATGAGATACTACTTGAAAATGGAGCTATGGCAAAGGAAGCAGCACAGCAAAAGTTAGTAACTCCAGCGGTAGAATCAATAGTAGAAGCGGCAACATATTTAAGTGGTGTAGGTGCTGATAATGGTGGGTTGGCAGCGGCACATTCTATATATAATGGATTTACAAGTCTAGAAGAATGCGAAAAAACTAACCACGGTGAATTAGTTGCTTTTGGTACAGTTGTACAGTTGATATTGGAAAATGCACCAAAATC
Source organism: Peptostreptococcus russellii (assembly GCF_003012055.1). Lineage (GTDB taxonomy): Bacteria > Bacillota > Clostridia > Peptostreptococcales > Peptostreptococcaceae > Peptostreptococcus > Peptostreptococcus russellii. Next base: position 27,517 of record NZ_JYGE01000003.1, read on the forward strand.
AGAAATAGATGAAGTAATGAACTTTATGGCTAGTGTAGGATTACCTTTAACTTTGGAAGAAGTAGGAGTTCAAGATTTATCTAGAGTAATAATAGCTTGTGAGAAGGCTTGTGCAGAGGGCGAAACTATACATAATATGGTTGGAGATATGACAGCAGAAGTATTAAGAGATGCTGTTTTGGCTGCTGATATATTAGGTAAAAAATATTATAGTGAATGTAAGTAATTTAATTAATTAGGCTACTCTTTATGAGTGGCCTTTTTATTTGGGAAAATTTCTATTATAAACTAGCAATTATATATTTGATAAAGATTAATTTAAAGTTATATTAAATATAAGAAAATTTATCCTTTAAACTCATGTATTTAATGGATAATTTATAATTTGTATTGATTGGGTATAACTCTTATTGATTATAAAAAGATGGCTATATTTAATAACTATCGAATAATATATATCTATTGAGAAAAGCTATTATAATTATAGATAAAGTGATTGATTAAAAACTTAAAGCTTGCTATAATTAAGTTGTTGAGCGTTATTGATGTGGTAAGACTGATGATATTCTATATTATTAGATGTGGTTGTTGTAATGAAAAATTATGCAATCTATAACTTAAATTATTCTGTATGAAGGAGGGCTTTGCCCTCCTTTTAAGTTTTTTGAAAAGAATAAATTTAACTATATATTAATTAGGCTTATATAAGATACTTTTGTATAAGTTAATATATAAGTATTTCTATGCAAGATAATATAGAAGTTTTATGAATGGAATGTATAAGCATTTTATGTAATATAATTTAGAAACATTATTATGCAAGCTTATATAGAAATATTTTGCGGAAAATAATTATAGAAAATTTTTTTCTTATTTATATTTAAAAATTTAGGCAAGTTATTACAAATAAAAAGAGATATTGGAACTCCAATATCTCTTTTATTTATAATAACTATTTATCATTATTCTAAGTTAAGTTTCCTACTCATTATATAAACTACTAGACCACCAGCAATTAATATATAAACTACAGATAGTAAATTTGACTTAAGCATAACATTTTGCATAAATGATGTCATTTCAACTAAGAATTTTCCGCCCTGATCAGCAGCAAATTGTTTAGACTCAAAGCTAGTAGACATATCTTTAAATAAGAAGTTAGATAAAACTGAAGATGAAATGTTAAAAGCAAAGTAAGTTAAAAATCCATATATATACTTATGATTTATACACTGTCTTAAATGTGCAACTGAAACAGAAAGATAAAGAACCAAAATTGAAGATATAGTAGAAATTATCATACCTATTACAATTTGGAAAATTAATAAAGGCATATTTAGATTTAGCTTATTTGCCTCTAAAATCATACCAGAAAAAGCTTCCTGTAGATTGAACATATCTATTTTAGAAATATTAGGAGCAGCGAATAATAAAACTGCTACTATAAATACAAGTATAGATATAAATGTATAAATAAGCATAGTAATCGCTTTAGAAGACATAAGTGTAAATGGGCTTACAGGAAGGGTGTTTGATAAATATCCCTCATCTCCAAATATGGATATTGAAAATCTTTTAATAGTCACATATAAGTTAACAAATATAAAAATTGCAATGATGGCTATTAATAGTGCAATCATAATTCCTGTAAAAATATTTCCGCTTCCATCGCTGATTGTGAAGCCATTAATTAAAAATATTGAGACAATGGCTACATATAAGGGCACGAAATATCGCGCACAAGCTTTAAATTCATATTTTATAAGTTTTCCTAGCATTTAAATACCTCCCTAAACAATGCATCTACTGACATACCTTTCTCTGTTCTTATGTCATCTGTATTTTCGTGTATAACAATTTCTCCGTTATTTAAAAATGCAACTTCATCACAGATTCCCTCGATTTCAGAAATTAAGTGAGTAACGATAATAAGAGTAGCGTCCTCTGGGTAATTGTTCAGTATAGTTTTTATAACATAACTTCTAGCTGCAGGATCGACACCGCCAATAGGTTCATCTAGAATATAAAGTTTTGCCTTTCTAGACATAACCAATATTAGTTGAACTTTTTCCTTTGATCCTTTTGAAAGATTTTTGATTTTTGAGTCTAGAGAAATATCTAAATCTTCTAGCATATTGTGCGCTCTTTCTACATCAAAATCTTCATAAAAATCCTCGAAGTATTCCACTATATCCTTAACCTTCATCCAGTCGCTAATATAAGTTCTTTCAGGAAGGTACGATACGAAACTTTTAGTTTCTGTACCAGGAGCTAGACCATCTATTAATACACTTCCTGAATCAGGTGTTAATAGGCCGTTTACTATTTTTATTAGCGTTGACTTACCACTTGCATTTGGTCCCATCAAGCCAACTATTTTTCCACTATCAATACTTAAATTAATATCTTTAAGTACATTTTTACTAGCATAGGATTTTTTTAGTCCTTGAATTTCTAAAATTTTACTCATTATAAATCCTCCTTTAATAAATGTTTAAGAGAAGTATAAATCTCTTGTTTTGAATATCCTTGAGAATAGAGTTTTTCTAACATAACTTTTATCTCTATTTCAATTTGTTTATCTCTTACAGATGAAATTAAATTACTGTCATCTGTAACAAATTTCCCTACAGCTCTCTTTGAATGAACTAAGCCTGATAACTCAAGATCTGAAAGTGCTCTTTGAACTGTATTTGGGTTGACCTCATACATATCTGCATAAGTTCTTACAGATTCTAATTTTTGGTTGGGCTCAAGCTTTCCAGAAATTATTTGGTTCCTAATTATTTCAGCTATCTGAATATATATAGGTATATTTGTATCAAATTCTTGCATAAAAAGCCTCCTAATAATATTTATTTTATAGTTTGACCCTATACTTGCTAAGCCTATCTTTATATATAGATAATAGCAAGCATTAGTTTGAGTCGTTGTATCACTGTATTAATTGATTAATACAATAATACAACGATACAGTTATCTTGTCAATAGATTTTATAAAAAATAATTAAGTTTTGGGGAAAATATTTAGTTTTGTTTAGAGTGTATCTTTTGTATAAAATTTTAAAATGGAAATCTATTGAAATTAGTGATAAAATTGTATAAAGAAAAATTTTAGAACTATTTTTAGAATTGTAGATAAAAGTGGAGGTAATTATGGCTATTAAATATGAAATAAAAGAAAATATAGGAACTTTATCAACTTCAACAAAGGGTTGGTTAAAAGAATTAAACTTAGTTAGTTGGAATGATAGAGAAGTAAAATTTGATATAAGAGAGTGGAGTGAAGATCATAGTAAGATGAGCAAGGGAATAACTCTTACTAATGAGGAAATTCGTACTCTTAAAGAGCTATTAAATAATATGGATATATAACGCTAGGGAGAAAAAATAGATTATATGTAAAGTTTATTAATTTTTATAGCTGAAAATTATAAAATTTAAAATCATTACTTAAATAAGAGCAGACTATATTTTAGAGATATAAATAAGGTCTGTTCTTTTATTTATTTAATAAGATATACTTGAAAAAATAAAATAAGAATGTTTGGAATTATTAGACAATTAAGTCTCTATGCCTAAAAATTGAACAAATAATAGGAAGTATCCAATGAAAGGAGTATGTATAAGCCTTATCATATATATAAATAGACAACAAAGATTACTCAATATGAGATCTAAAAGTTGTATATATCAATTAATAATATTTTATGAAAGCGGGGCATTATTATGAAACTTAAAACTTTTGATGACAGACTAACTCTTACAAATGGTAGTTATCACGCACTTGTAAATACAAGAAAGCCAAAAGGTATAGAAGATAAGAGTGCATATTTAGTGGGTACAGGTATAGCATCTTTGGCAGCTGGATGTTTTCTTATAAGAGATGCACATATGGATGGTAGTAAGATAACATTTTTAGAGCAGTTAGAACTTCCAGGTGGATCACTTGATGGTGAAGTTCTTGCTAATGTAGGATATGTAGCTCGTGGTGGACGTGAAATGGGACAACACTTTGAGTGCCTATGGAGCTTATTTAGTTCACTTCAATCAGTAGAAGATCCAAATATGTCAGTGCTTGATCATTTATATTATACAAATTACGATGATCCAAACCATAGTAATTGCCGTATTACAAAAAATAGAGGGGAAAGACATGACAATGGTAAATTTAATTTAGGACAGAAGTTGGCTACTGAGCTAGCAAGCTTTGTAAGTATGTCTGATGAGGAATTAGAAAATAAATCAATCGAGGAATTTTTCTCAGAAGATCTTTTAAATACAGATTTCTGGACTTTCTGGAGGACTATGTTTGCATTTGAAAACTGGCACAGTGCTTTAGAGATGAAGTTATATATGAATAGATTTATACATCATGTTGCAGGTCTTCCTGACTTGTCAGCACTTCAGTTTACTCGTCATGATCAGTTTACTTCTATGGTAACACCAATGGTTAACTATTTAAAAGAACACGGAGCAAAATTCGAATATGGTGTAACAGTTGATAATGTTGAATTTACTATATCAGATAATAAGAAGGTAGCTAATAGAATACATGCCTTGGATAAGAATGGGAAAGAAATATCTATAGATTTAACAGAAAATGACCTAGTATTTGTAACAAATGGTTCTATTACAGAGGGATCAGGATACGGTGATGATAATAATCCTGCACCTTTCAAGAAAGAACCACAGGGATGCTGGGAATTATGGAGAAATATAGCAGCTCAATGCGACGAATTTGGACATCCAGATGTATTCTGTACTGATACAGAGAAAACAAATTGGGAATCTTGTACAGTTACTTGTCACGATGAGAGAGTTCCTAAGTATATAGAAAAAATAATTAAAAGATCACCATATGGTGGAAAAACTGCGACTGGTGGTATAGTATCTGCTGTGGACTCTTCTTGGTTGATGAGCTGGACTATAAATCGTCAAGAACAATATTATGGACAGCCTGAAAAAGATATAGTTGTTTGGGTATATGGATTATTTACAGATGTACCAGGAGATTATATCAAGAAACCATTGAGAGATTGTACTGGTAAGGAAATAACAAAAGAATGGCTATATCATATAGGAGTTCCAGAGAATGAGATAGAAGAATTAGCAAATTCTTGTACAGCAATTCCGGTAATGATGCCATTTATAACTGCACAATTTATGCCTAGAGCAGCTGGAGATAGACCATATGTTGTACCAAAGAATGCAGTCAACTTTGCTTTCTTAGGACAGTTTGCTGAAACACTAGATGATCCAGGACGTGATACAGTATTTACTATAGAGTACTCTGGACGTACTGCTATGGAAGCTGTATATGTTCTAACAGGAGTAGAAAAGGGAGTGCCAGAAGTCTATGCATCAAGATATGATATTAGATACCTATTAAACGGAGCTCATAGCTTGTTAGATGGAGAAAAGCCTGATATTCCAATGTCACCTCTAGCTAAGAGAAAGATAAAGAAACAGTTGGCAGGAACAGATATAGAAAAATTATTGAAAGAATTTAATATTATTTAGTTCTATAATATGATTAAATAAAAAATAAAAATATATGATGACCAAAATCCCGTTTTGTATAATTCGGGATTTTGGCATATATAATTAGCTAAGGAGAATAAGTTATGACAAATATCTATGAAAATCATAATTCGCATATTCCCTCAATTAAAGAATTAAGAGCAAAGTATAGAGAAGAAAAAAGATACATATTAGAAATTAAAGAAAAAGAATCTATGGAAAAAAGCATAGATAAGGAAGGCAGTTTTTTTAATACTTTTAGAAAGTATGAATTTGAAGAGATAGAAAAATTCAATTATAAAAATGAGTATTATAGTAGATACAAGAAGTATATAGAAAGTGAGTTTATATCTAAGTCTAAAGAGATTGCTAGGATAAAGAACTGTATAGCTTATGAAAAGTTTTTTCTAGAATGGGAAAGAAAGCTTATATTTGATAAGGAAAATTCTTTTCTTAAATCTAATCCTGCAACAAGGTATAGAGTGGATAGGATTAAAAAATTGGAAGAGGAACTAGATGAGCTTATAACAAAATCTGAAATTGCTCACACTGTCTACAATAAAGAAAAGTTATTGGATGATATAGAAAATCAGAAAAATAAGAAACTTGTAAATGTAGACTATGTATTAGATGCAAAAAATAAGGTTAAAAGTTCACTTAAAAAGGGAGTTCCCGTAAATATAATAGGACATCTTGGCAGCGGTAAGACAGCACTTGCCACAGAGGCTGCGGTAGAGTTTACTATAGAAAATATGATACAGGAGCTTTTAGAAAAAAAGATGGAAGAATGGTATTTAAATAATAAAAATGCTAGCTTTGAAGAAGTTTTATCAGCGTTTGAAAGCTTTAATACTAGTATTCGAAAAAGATATAAAGAAATCTTAATAAATGGGAAAAAAGAAGATTTAGAAAAAATACAACCATTATTTATATCTGGGTCACATAATCTTAGCTATGAGGATATGTTTATAGAAAAAACACTTTCTTTAAACAGTAGCTTTTCTGGTGAGGATTTTGAGTATTATTTAAACTACTTGAGTGAGAATTTCTTTGATTGGATAGATAATCATCAAAAAGAGTTAGAAGAGATCCCAAGTAAAGAGGAGTTTCAAATAAAGGTAGAGATTTGGAAGTCATTGTCAGATTTATTGGTAGCTAAGAATAGCGCATTTGGTACAGAAATAAAAAAGATAGAAAAAGAAATACTAATAGCTGTAAAAGAAGGTAGGCCAGTAATAGTTGATGAACTAAATGCAATAGCTATGCAAAATTTAATAGCTCTAAATGATATATTACAAAAAAATATTGGCAGTACGGCTTATGTAACAGGCATAGGTCCAGTAAAGATAAAAAGAGGATTTGCATTTATAGGAACAGGAAACTTATCTACTAGATTGGTTAGCTATGAAGGAACAAATGAACTAAATCCAGCGTTTAAGTCAAGATTTATGACTATAGAGTACAATTACCTTCCACAAAGTTTAATAGGATCGTTATATGATCAAAGCGATAACTCTAAAAATGAACTATTTAGGGTCATTATTACTAGATTATTAGACGGAGAAGGGAACTTACATATAGGGAATCCTAGAAAAACACTGGATGAGCTTTTTAGATTTGCTCAGTTGAGTAGAGTAACACAGAATGTATTTATGGGAAAATGGAAAGATGCTGGAGATGAAGAGTCCACTTTAAATGAACTAGAGTTAAAAGAATCTGTTTTATCAATTAGAAATATACTACATATATTAGATGATTGGAATTTGGGTGAAGAAAAGGATATAGACTTAGCTCTCTGGGACTCATTTATTAGCTCAATTACCTACCCAGATGATCAAAGTTACATATTATCTCAATGTTTAAGATTTGGATTTTTTGCAGAAAGCGAAGGCTGGAAGGTAAAAACAAAGTCAATAGGAGAGGCAACTACTACATATGATGAGATTAGAACTAGACCTTACCAATATACTCGTCCTAAGATAGAAATACTAAGTTATTTAGATGTACTTGATATTATATTTGGGAAAAAAGAATTTAAAGAAGATGAAGCTCTAATGGAATTTCTAGAGTTAGATTCTGAGAATGATTCTATAAGCAGAGATGATTTACAAAAACTAGATAAAAAGATAAGGAAACTAGAGTATTCAAAAGACATTATGGACTATCTTTATAAAGAAAGAGATGGAGAAGAAAATGAAAGATAAACTACATAATGAGATAAAAGAATATACGAATCAAGTATGCAAGCTAAGAGAAGAATTTAATGAGATTAAGAAAACAGGTGTTCTAGAGGAAGACTTTGAGAAAAAGATAAATAGAGTAAACTTCAATCAAAATAATATATTAGAAAAGTTAATACCTTATTATAGGCAGGAGAATATAGAAAATACTGAAGTACTCTTTAAGGAATTAGAAAAAATAGGAAGCTTTGAAAATACGGCGATTATAGAGTCAACTATAGTGTTTGATGAGTCTAACTTGATAGTGAGCAATTCTAAAGGTGAGTTGTATATAGTAAAAATTGATATCAATATGTATATGGTAGAATGGTCAGAAAAATTGGATATAAATATCAAGTGTTCATATATAGAGAAAATATCAGAAGAAAGAATACTACTTTTAGGTCAATCTGGTGAAATGATTCTTTTAGAAATCTTAGAAAGAAAGCTCTATAATACATCTAAGAAAAGCTTTAAGCTGATTAGTCAAAAAAATAGGATAGATGAGTATGGCTTTTTAGATATTTTAAAAATAGAAGAGAATAAATATATAAGAAAAAAGGAAGAAAACTTACTGGAGATTTTCGAAATAGAAATTTCATCAAATAAAGTAGATATTGTAAAAGAAAAAAGACAGGAAATATATATAGAAAAAGAGATAATATCTTCAAGCTTAGTTCTTGGATTAGATAGAATTATTATAGGAACAGATTCTGGAAATGTGTATATATATAGGAAAAATAATAGTGAATATATATTTGATTATAGTCTGGATATATTTAATCAAGAAGTATCAAACATATCAAAGCTTGATAGTGATGGCAAAGATATAGCTATTTTTTCATCGGACGGTAATTTTAAAGTATATTCTTTTAATAATAAGGAGATACATCTAAAAGAAAATAAAAAAATAGATGGGAGTATCTTCGAGTTAGAGTCGAAAGAGTCTACTGGACTAATGATTGGACAAGAAGGAGTCGCATACATTATAGAAGAAAATATGGGAAGTTGGTATGTGAATTCAAAAAAAATAGAAAAATTCTTTATAGAAATACTGGCTCATGAGAAAGAATATTATTTATTGTTTGATTTAGATAGCAATATATATCTATTATATATTGACAGAATTAGATCAGTTGAAGATATGTATAATAAAATAAAGTTTAGTTAGGTGATGTTATGGTTGATTTATTAGATGAAGAAAAATTAATAGAAGTTTCTAAAAAAAATTTGGAAGAGTTTTTGGATAAAGAAGCTAGAGCATTAGCAAGCTATACATTAGATTCAAGTCTTATGTATCTAGCTGAAGCTAAACTAGAAAAATTTGTTTTTAATGCATCAAAGGGAATATTATACTTACCCTTAGCAAGTTTTTTGGAAGATGACATAGATCATCAACAAATATTATGGCATATATATTATGAACTTGCTTTATATCCTGATTGGAAGAAAAATACAAAACGGTATGCAAAAAGATATTTATATTGGGAAAGAGAGATAGAGTCTATTACTTTTTACATTATGAAAAAGATAAAGAGGGCAGATTTAGAAAATGATGAGGCCTATCAACTTCCTATGATAAAAAATTATGTTCAAAGAGAAATCATGGATTTTCTGTATGCTATTGATAAATATATAAGTTTTCTAAGAGTTTTACAATTATGCCCAAGATATAGAAAAAAAGAAAATTTTTTAAATATAGTAAACTATATGCAAAAAACTGGAAGGAGTATGGATAGTATAAATTCACTGCCAAAGCACTATGCATTTTCTAAGAGTTTTTTACTTTATGAGCTATATAAAGAGATACCGGATATTAGTAATACAGAAAATCCATTTAAATCTAAAATATTAAATAAGGATTATTTTGATTTTATAAGAGACAATTTTATAGAAGAAATAAATTCTTATCAAGGGATAGAGACAAGGGAAGAATTTGTAAGAACTTTTGTATACAGTGAGTTTGAAAGGTTATGGAAAGAAGAAATAGATGAAATGACATTGTATAGATCAAAAGGTAAGATGAAAGATGAGTTTAAGAAAGGGAAGTCTGGCTTTGAAAATGAAGAAAAGGAGCTGCCAAAAAATCTTGAAATATCTAGGGATGAACAAGAAGAGTTTTTAGATGAGATGTTGGATGATGATATAGGACTAGGTGGATCACCGACTAATATTGATCATATAGATTTATCGTCTTATGGCATAAGTCAAGATGATCAAGAAGTTTTCAATTATTATGCAAATAAAATGAAATATGAACGTGAAGAGATGCAAAAGTTTTGGAAAAAGTTAATAGGAAGTGCAAAAAAAGAAGTTAGTAAAAAACAAAAAAAGCAAGTTAAGGGTAAATTAGATATAGATAGTTTTATACAAGCCTATCCAGAGTTTGTAGAAGCGGAAAAAAAATCCAACTATAAAAATTTAGAGATATTTAGTAGATACCTTTTAGAAATAGAAAAAAACATACTTCCGAGCAAGATAGAAATATCATTTTTAATAGATAATTCTGGGTCTATGAATCCCTTAAAAATTGATGCTGCAAGAAAAGCTTTATCGGTAACATTATTGTCTATTGAAGATTTCAATAGATATTTGCAGAGTAATTCAGATAGACTAAATCAGAGTATAAAAATATACACAGAAACGTGGTTTTTCGGCAGTGGATTTTATAATGTGAAAAAATTCAATGAAAAATCTAGTTATGAAAAAGAAAAAAGTGACATAATTAGATCAATTATTAAATTAAATGCATCAGATGGTGCTACAGATGATGCTGCTTGTCTAAAAAAAATAAGAGAATCAATATCTGAAAAGCAAGAAAATGAACTTAAAAAGGGAAATGAAATAAAAATAATATTTGAAATAACAGATGGAGCTTCAAGTTTTCCAGGTTCAGCGAAAAATGAAATAGATGCTTTATCTTCTAAAAATGTACTTGTGTATGGATTTCAAATAGGTAAAATAAGTCAAAAAAGTAGGGATAGTTTTGATTTTATATGGAATGAAGGGAAAGAAGAAAGAGGGATAATTTTAGGGGAAGATATAAGTCTACTTCCAAAAGAATTATTGAAACTTATAAAGTCGAATATGAAGTCAATATTTATTTAAGCCACCATTATTAAGGTGGCTTTTTTAGTTAGAATTTGATAATTAGGATACTCTAACTTTAAGGATTAAATATTAAGGAGTGAATTGTCAGAAAATGTTGATTGCATATTTCTAATAAGTTGACTTATACTGTTGAATAAGATTAAAATTAAGTAAAGGCTAGGAAAAGTATTTATTAAGGAGTTGATTTTTTTGGTTCAACAGTATACAAAAGCAATGATAAGAAAAGAATTTATTGAAATGCTTAATGAAAAACCTATAAATAAAATTACAGTAAAAGACCTATCAACAAATTGTAATATAAATAGAAATACATTTTACTACCATTATTCGGATGTATATGAGCTATTATCGGAATTATTTCAGTTGGAGCTAGAAAAAGTAATAGATGAATATAATGACACACTTTCTTGGGAGGAAAGCTTTATAATGGCTGCAGAATTTGCTCTCAAAAATAAAAAGGCAATATATCATGTATATAATTCTATGCAAAGGGAAGAGTTGGTTAATTATATTTATAATATAGCAGGAAACATAATGAGTAAGTATGTGGAGAAACAGAGTGAGGAAATAGATTCATATAAGGAAGATATGGATTTGATAGCATCTTTTTATCAATGTGCATTGACTGAAATGGTGTTAAGGTGGATATTGAATGGAATGAAAGAAAATCCAGAAGATGTTATAGAAAGAATTGGTCAATTATTTGATGGTAATATTAAAATGTCATTAAAAAGAAGTGAAAAGTTGAAAAGAGAAGAAACATTTGAAGAAGTTAGGTAACTTTCTGGAGTTTAAATAATTAATTTAGGAGGTATATATGTCTTTTAATATTATAGAGGGAGATATCACTAAACTGGATGTAGATGCTATTGTAAATGCTGCAAATTCATCACTTTTAGGTGGCGGTGGAGTTGATGGGGCAATACATAAAGCTGCAGGTGAAAAGTTGTTAGAAGAGTGTAGGGGGCTTGGTGGCTGCAAAACAGGAGATGCTAAGCTAACAAAAGGATATAATCTTTTAGCGAAATATGTAATACATACAGTCGGGCCTATATGGAGATCTGGAGAGTATGGAGAAGAAAAACTTCTAAGAAATTGTTATAAAAATTCTCTAAAAATTGCAAAGGATAAAAATCTTAAAAGTATAGCTTTTCCCTTGATATCATCTGGTGTATACGGATATCCTATGGCTGGAGCAATTGATGTGGCAATATCAGAGATAAAAAAGTTTTTAAATAAAAATGATATGAAAATTATTTTAGTTATTTTTAATAGAGAAAGCTTTGTAATACCCAACACTAGTTTAAGAAAAGAAATAAGCAATATTCTTAATAAAGAAAATAAAGAGAGCGTAAATAAAGAGAGCGTAAATAAAGCTAGTATAGATAAAGCTAGTATAGATAAAGATGCTATAAATAATAAGCCTACTAATAACTTTTATGAGGATTTAATAGATTTAACAGAGGAAAAAAGTATAAGTTTAAAGGAATTATATAAAAAAGCAAATATAGATGAAGCAGAATTAGAAAAAATAGAAAGTAACAATGAATATTATCCAAGTAAAAATATACTTTTATCTTTTGTAATTGCATTTAAGTTTAGTCTTAAAGAAATGGAGACTTTGCTAGAAAGGTATGAATATAAAATTTCATACGATAAAAGATATGACCTTATTATAAAGTATTTTGTAGAAAATGAAAGATATGATATTTTTGAAATAAACACTGTATTATTTGCCTATAAAGAGAATTTGCTAGGATTTAAAGGTATGGAAAAGAATTAGCGGATTTTAAATTATTCCTCGAAATAATAGTTTTTAATATATTGAGTGTTATTTGCTTTTAAAATGTATTATAAAATTATTTCACATAATAAAAAAGAATTATTTTTAAAAATCTATAGTAAATAAATAGTAAATAAATAGCAGTTTTAAATTAAATCAAAGATATATTATATTTTAAAAATCTCTTAGTTTAATGATAATATCAATTTTAATAGAAGTTAAATTCAAAAAAATGATAGTCTACTGAGCGTGGATTGTTTAGTAATAATAAAATAAGTATAATAGTAGATGGTAAAGAATCAATTTTATGAATAAAGACTATTAGGAGGAAGATATGGATTGTGCTAAAACAGGTAAGTTAATAGCTCAGCTTAGAAAAGAAAAAGAATTAACCCAGCAAAATCTTGCGGATTCTATTGGAGTTACAAATAAAACAATATCAAAATGGGAGTGTGGACTGGGATTTCCAGATTCATCTTTATGGGCAGATCTATCTCAGATTTTGGGAGTTGAGATGGTTCAAATTATGGAAGGAAAAATAAGGGAAAATAAGCCTGATACTGGAAATATGTCTAGGATTAATTTTTATGTATGCCCAGTTTGTTCAAATGCATTAATTAGTACAGGAAGCTCTACAATCTACTGTTGTGGTAAAAAACTGGAAGCAGTAGAGTCAACATGGGATATTGAAGAAGAGGACTATAATGTTGAATTAATAGATATGGATTACTATGTAAGTGTCAAACACTCTATGCAAAAAAATGACTTCATATTATTTTTTGCCTATGTTAAAAATGATAGAGTTTATTTCTATAGAATGTATCCAGAACAGTCGCCAGAAGTGAGGTTTCCTGCTATGAAAAATGGCAATCTATACCTCTACAGCACCAGTAGGGGACTGTCTAAAGCAATAAAGATATAAAATTTTCTAAAAAAAGAAAAAAATAAGAGAAAAGGCCTATTTATTAATCAAATAATAGACCTTTTTTCGTTTTTATGAAAAAAGTGTATTTTTAGGTTGTAGAAAAGTACATTTTGATTCTAAAAATTCAATTTATTGTAAAAATAATAAATATTGATTAAATTATATAAAATTTAAAAAAAATAAACAGCCTTTGTTAATGAATACTTTAACTTCTTTTATAAGATAAGGAATATGGCTATTTTTATAATGAAAAGTAAGAAACGTTACCATAAAACAAGTATACGACATAATTAAAATAAATATGTTAAAAAAGCTTAAAAATATTGTTAAAAATAGTTGATTTAAAGATAGATTGTGGTATACTAGTATATGTAAAGTGATTGGAGTTGATGTTATGGAAAAACCAATCTCTTCGGAGGAAATTTATCAGGATATTCTCAATAGAATTATTAATCTTGAGTTGGAACCTGGTAATAAAATTAGCGAAAATAGAATTGCAGATGAGTATGGTGTTTCTAGGTCAGTTATTAGGAATGCGTTTGCACGACTTACTCAAGATATGTTTTTGACGGTTTATCCTCAGAGGGGAACATACGTCAACTATATAGATTTAGACTACATTAGAACGGCATTATTGATTAGAATAGCAATTGAAAAAGAAATGCTGTATCGCTTTATGAAGAAAAAGGATAAGTCTAATATAATAGAAAAGATGAAAGTAAACATAAAAAAACAAGAAGATTTTTATTATGCTAATGAGTACATGGAAGAGTTTCAAGGGTTAGATGAAGAGTTTCACGAGTATATAATCATTAGTGTTGAAAATGAAAATATACTTAATTTAATAAGTGTACATCTGTTACATATCTCTAGATGGAGAAATGTATATATTAGATTAGGATACAAAGTTTCTCATTTGATAGATGAACACAGGTTGATTTTGAAATATATTGAAGAAGATAATTTAGATATGGCATTACAGTGTATGACAAAGCACATAGAAACGGTGACTGGTGAAATACATATTGATCCTGAGTATAAACACTACTTCATGAGTTCTGAATCTGGCAAGAGATAAAGGTGAGTTTTGAGTGGATTTTTGTTTTTAATAAATTTGTTAATTTTTTTTTAACAATTATTTAAATTTACTTTACTTGTTAATAAAAAAATGTTAAACTGTTGTTGAGAAAAGGAACTGGTATACAAGTAGCCAAGGAAAAATAGTTTTTATATAAAAATAAAGCTGTTGACTAATGGGGGTTAGGGCTTGGTAGTTGTTTTGTAGTATTGGGGGTAAAAATATGGAACTGATAAACATGACGGTGAGTGAATGTTTAGAAAAAAGAGCGCATGAAACACCGAATAGTATCTTCATGAATCATGGAGATGAGGTTTTTACATGGGGCTGTGTTAATAATGTAACCAATAAAGTGGCGAAAATTTTAATGGAACAAGGTATTAAACCTGGTGATAGAGTGGGAATATTAGGTGTAAATAGCGCAAGTTGGATTATAGCTTTTCTCTCATTACAGAAGCTAGGAGCGGTGGCAGTCCTTATAAATCCTTGTTTTAAGGAAAAAGAACTGATTGACTGTATAAAAATAGCTGACATTAAACATCTTTTTTACACAAATCTTTGTGGTGGTGATTCAACTGAAGATGTGATAAAGAAGGTTAGAAAAGACAGAGAATCTAGTCATGTTAAGATTTACAATATTGAGCGAACTTATAAACAATGGCTAAAGTTAGTTGAGAGTAAACTTCCAGTGGAAAGAGAACTAGCAAAGCAAACAAATCCTCATGAGTTAGCGTGTATCTTATTTACATCAGGTACAACTAATAATTGCAAGGGTGTAATGTTGAGTCATTATTCAATAGTAAACAATGCAAGAGAAGTAGTGAAACAAATGAAATGGGATGAAAATGATAGAATGTGCCTGGCTGTGCCGTTATTTCATTGTTTCGGAATAACAGTTAGTTTATTAACTAGCATAATCGCAGGTATGCCGATATCATTAATACATAAATATAAGACAACGCATGTTTGTGATGTCATTGAAAGAGATAAATGTACGATATTAAATGGAGTTCCAAGTATGTTTTTAGCAATGGTTAAAAACCCTAGGATGAAAGATTTCGATCTTAGCAGTCTAAAGAGTGGAATAATAGCAGGCTCTCCTATATATCCTCATGAATATAAAGAAGTATGTAGTAAGTTAAAAGGAATGAGATTACAAACTTCTTATGGATTAACAGAAGCATCTCCTTGTGTTTCGATAGCAGGGTATGATGATTCAATAGAATTAAAATCAAAGTCATCTGGAAAAGTAGTAAGTAATATAGATGTAAAGATAATTGATTTAGACACTATGAAAGAATGTAAAAGAAATGAAGTTGGCGAAATATTCGTCAAGGGATATAGTGTTACAAAAGGTTATTTAGCATCTGATCCAGTAGTATGTGATGCAGTTCAACCAGATGGTTGGCTCAGAACAGGGGACTTAGCTTATTTAGACGATGATGGTTACCTGTATGTAGTAGGAAGAAGAAAAAACTTGATTATAAGAGGAGGAGAAAATATATCTCCAGTTGAAATAGAACAGTTTATAAAAGAGGCCAAAAGAGGCTTAGAAGTATATGTGTTTGGAATGAAATCAGAAGTACTTCAAGAAGAAATAGTTGCTTGTATTGAACATAAAAAAGATGAAAAGATAGAAAAACAAATAAAAGAATATTTGAAGAAAAATATCAGTACATACAAGATTCCTAGTTATTTCTTATTTATAGAAGAGTTTCCTAAAAATCCTACAGGTAAGATAAATGAAAAAGAAATCAGAAAAATTGCAACTGAAGAATTAAAAGAAGAAGTTGCAAGAAAAAATCAAGAAATACTAGAAAAGAAAAAGAAAAAAGCTGAAAAAGCACATGAAAAAGATAAGAAAAAGCATAAGCACAAAGAGAAACATCATCATGAGAAACACTAAGATGATGCGTTTAATTGCGGATGTTAGATAAGTAAAAAACAAACTAAGTGTTTGTTTAAATATAGCTAAGTTTGTTAACGATATATTTAAAAAATTAAGTTTAATAAAAATTTAAAAAATAAACAATGTTAAAAAAATGATAAATATATCAAAGACATTCAGGAGTATAATTAAATTACATTAAATTAAATAATATTTTGTGGGAGGTAATGTGATGAGCACTAGAAAACAACCATTAAAGGGGATCAAAGTCATTGAACTTGCTAACTTTATTGCTGCAGCTACAACAGGTAGATTTTTAGCAGATTTAGGTGCAGATGTTATAAAGATAGAAAGCGCTAAGGGGGATCCACTAAGATATACAGCACCTACAGAAGGTAGACCTTTAGATATGTATGAAAATACAACTTGGGAACTTGAAAATGCAAACAAGAGATGTATATCTCTTAATATGAAGGATCCAGCAGGTAAGGAAGCATTCTTTAAGTTATTAGATGATGCTGACGTACTTATAACAAACTGGAGAGTTCAGGCACTAGAAAGAGCTGGTCTTGACTATGAAACTTTAAAAGTTAAATATCCAAGCCTAGTATATGCTCTATGTACTGGTTATGGTGAATTTGGTCCAGACAAGGATCTTCCAGGATTTGACTTCACAGCATTCTTTGCTAGAGGTGGATACCTAGAAAACCTTAGACAAAAGTCTGACGTTCCAATGAACGTTGTTCCAGGTTTAGGTGATCATAATGTTGGTATAAACCTTGCAGCAGGTGTTCTTGCAGCGCTATATCATGCTAAGCTTACAGGCGAAGGTGAAAAGGTTGAAACAAGTTTATTCGAAAGTGCAATATTCAACATGGGTATGATGATTCAGGCAGCTCAGTATCCTGACCATGGAGTTAAGTATCCAATAAATATTAGAGAAGCAAGCAATCCATTTAACGCTTGTTGGAGAACTAGTGAAGGAAGATATATTCAGACTTGTATGCCTGACTATAACACATACTTCAAGAAGTTCCTTACAGCTTTAGGATTAACTGATATGGTTGAAGATGAAAGATTCTTCCCAGTTCAGAACCTACACGAAAATGGATTAGGAACTACTGTATATGATAGAGTAATGTCAACATTTGAACAAAAGAGTCATGAAGAATGGGCACAGATATTAACAGAAGCTGATATTCCATTCGCATTAGCAAAGACTTGGGAAGAACTTCTTGAAGATGATCAGGCTTGGGCAAATGACTGTTTCCACAAGATGCAGTATCCAAATGGAGAAAGAGTACTGGTTAAGCACCCAATTAAGTTTGCTGAAATGGGACCAACTCCATACAACAAGGGACCAATGATTGGTGAGCATGGTGTCGAAGTAATGAAGGAACTTGGATACAATGAAGATCAAATAAATGAGATGATAGAAAATAAAACTCTATACATTTGGGAAGATAAATAATACTTTTTTATGAGTATTACTAATTCGCCGTTTAAGTATTTTAGTAGAGTATGTTTGTAACTAATTTAAATAGTGAAGGATGATGAAAAAAATGAGTGAAATATATACAATGGGTATTGACATAGGTTCAACTTCATCAAAGTGTGTAATACTCAAAAATGGAAAAGATATAGTAAGTAAAGGCGTGGTCAACTTAGGCGCAGGAACAAAAGGCGTGGATCGCGTAATAGATGAAGTGATAAAAAAAGCTAATTTGACTTTAAAAGACATTGAAGTAATTGTTTCTACTGGTTATGGTAGAAACAGTTACGATGATGCAAAGAAAACAATGAGTGAATTAAGTTGTCACGCAAAGGGTGGATCTTATATATTCGGCGATGTAAGAACAATAATTGACATCGGCGGACAGGATATAAAGGTTTTGAAACTCAATAATAAAGGGCAGCTAATGAATTTCTTAATGAACGATAAGTGTGCCGCTGGAACAGGAAGATTCTTAGAGGTAATGTGTGGAGTGTTGGACGTTGAACTAGGAGATCTAGGGAAACTTGATGAACAAGCTACAGAAAAAACACCTATAAGTTCTACTTGTACAGTATTTGCCGAATCAGAAGTAATTTCTTGTATGGCAAAGAAGATTCCAATCCCAAATATAGTAAAGGGAATCCACTACTCTGTTGCTAGTAGAGTAGCGGGACTTGCTAAAAGGGGTGGACTTACACAGCCAGTAGCTATGACTGGTGGAGTTACAAAAAACTCTGGAATAGTTAGAGCTTTAAGTGGAGAATTAGAAACTGAAATAATGATTTCTGAAGATTCACAGATGGCAGGTGCTATAGGGGCGGCCTTATACGCTTATGAAGAATATTTAAAAAGCTAGAAAGGAGCTTATCATGAGTAATACAGGAATGGTAGAAGAAAAGCCAGCAAAGAAAATGTTGGGAGAAATTGTTGCAAAGCACTATCAGGAAGCATGGGATGCAAAAGAGAGAGGGGAAAAAGTTGGTTGGTGTGCGTCTAACTTCCCTCAGGAAATATTTGAAACACTAGACATAAAGGTTGTTTACCCTGAAAACCAGGCAGCTGCAATATCTGCTAAGGGTGGTGGACAGAGATTATGTGAAGTTGCAGAAAATAACGGATACTCAAATGATATCTGTGCATATGCTAGAATAAGCTTGGCTTATATGGATGTAAAGGATGCACCAGAACTTAACATGCCTCAGCCAGACTTCGTTGCTTGCTGTAACAATATATGTAACTGTATGATCAAATGGTACGAGAATATAGCGAAAGAATTAAATATTCCACTAATATTAATAGATGTACCTTATAATAACGAATATGAAGCTGGAGATGACAGAGTTGAATACCTAAAGGGTCAGTTTGACTATGCTATCAAGCAGCTAGAAGATTTAACTGGTAAAAAATGGGATGAAGATAAGTTTAATGAAGTTATGGAAGTATCTCAGAGAACAGGTAGAGCTTGGTTAAAGGCTACTGGTTACGCTAAGTATACTCCATCACCATTCAGTGGTTTTGATGTATTCAACCATATGGCAGTTGCAGTATGTGCAAGAGGTAAGCTAGAATCAGCTTTAGCTTTTGAAAAGCTTGCAGAAGAATTCGATCAGAACGTTAAGGAAGGTAAGTCTACTTTCAAGGCCGATGAAAAATACAGAATTGTGTTTGAAGGTATAGCTTGTTGGCCACACCTAAGACACACATTCAAACAGTTGAAGGATAATGGTGTAAACGTTTGCGGTACTGTATATGCAGATGCATTCGGATACATTTACAATAATACTTATGAATTGATGCAGGCTTACTGCGGAACTCCAAACGCTATTTCTTATGAAAGAGCTACAGATATGAGACTTAAGTTGCTAGAAGAAAACAACATAGATGGTATGTTATTCCACATAAACAGAAGCTGTAAGCAGTGGAGTGCTATCATGTATGAAATGGAAAGAGAAATCAGAGAAAAGACTGGAATACCAACAGCTACATTTGATGGTGACCAGGCGGATCCAAGAAACTTCTCAGAAGCACAATATGATACAAGAGTACAGGGTCTTATAGAAGTAATGGAAGCAAGTAAAGCAGCAAAGGAGGCACAAAGACATGAGTAATATAAATTTATTATTAGAAAAGCTAGATGTATGTCCATTAGAACAATTGGATAAATATACAAATGATGGCAAGAAGGTAATAGGTTGTGCACCAGTATATGCACCAGAAGAATTAGTATACGCAGCAGGAATGATACCAATGGGTATCTGGGGTGCTGAAGGTGAAGTTACTTCAGCAAAAGAATACTTCCCAGCATTCTATGCAGCTCCAATACTAAGACTTATGGACTTAGGTTTAGAAGGAAAGCTTGACAAGATGTCAGGAATGATAATAGGCGGTTTAAGTGATGGTCTTAAGGGTCTTAGCCAGAACTGGAAAAGAGCAGTAAAGAACGTACCTTGCCTATATATAGGATATGGACAGAACAGAAAGATAAAAGCTGGTATTGATTACAATGAAAAACAATATATAAAGCTTAAGAAGGAACTAGAAGAGATTGCTGGTTGCAAGATAGAAGACAGCAAGGTTGAAGAAGCTATAGTATTATACAACAATCATAGAAAAGCTATGAGCGAATTTAACCAACTAGCATCTACTCATCTAAACACAATAACACCAACACTTAGAGCAAGAGTAATGTCTAGTGCTTATTTCTTTGATAAGGCTGAACACTTAGCAATATTAGAAGAAATAAATAATATACTAAAGTCAACTCCAGAAGAAAAGTTTGAAGGTAAGAAAATTGTTACAACTGGTATACTAGCGAACAGCCCTGATATCATGAAGATATTAGAAGAATTCAAGCTAGGTATAGTAGATGATAACGTTAACCATGAATCTGGACAGTTTGATTATTTAGTTGATGAAGCTACTGACAATCCAGTAAGAGCTTTAGCTAAATGGATTTCAGATATAGAAGGTAGTGCATTATTGTACGATCCAAGTAAGCTTAGAGGACAGATAGTAATAGACAAGGTTAAGAAACACAATGCCGATGGAGTATTATATCTTATGACTAAGTTTAGTGAATCAGATGAATTTGATTATCCAATCATTAGAGATGAACTTAATGAAGCTGGAATAATGAACATTCTAGTTGAAGTGGATCAGCAAATGACTAACTTCGAACAAGCAAAGACTGCATTGCAGACATTTGCAGATATGATTTAATTAAACATTAAAAATTTTAAGGAGGCAATCTATGATTTTCGAAAAAGAACACGAATTAGTTCGTCAGCTAGCAAAGCAATTTGCTGAAGAAGTAATAAAGCCAACTGCTGAAGAAGTAGATGAAACAGGCGAATTTCCAATGGAAATATATCACAAAATGGCTGATGCTGGATTTTTAGGTATCAAGATACCAAAGGAATATGGTGGATCAGGAGGAGATCACCGTTCATATGCAATCGTTATGGAAGAGTTAGCTAAGGCTTCTGGCGTTTCAACTATATGGATATCATCTCCAAACTCACTACAGTCAACACCAATATTAAGAGATGGTACTGAAGAACAGAAGGAAAAATACCTAAGACCAATGGTTACAGGAGAAAAAATGTTCTGTTTCGCACTTACTGAGCCAGGTGCAGGTTCTGATGCAGGTTCAATATTAACTACTGCAGTTGCTGATGGAGATGACTACATCATCAACGGTAGAAAGACATTTATAACAGGAGCACCAGTATCTGACTATGTAATTTTATTCGCTAAGACTAATCCAGAATTAGGAACTAAGGGAATATCTACATTCATAGTAGACTCAAAGGCAGAAGGCGTATCATTTGGTAAGCCAGAAAATAAGATGGGTGTAATTGGTTGCCCAACTAGTGACGTTGTTCTAGAAAACGTAAGAGTTCCAAAAACAATGATGTTAGGAAAAGAAGGTAGAGGATTTATCAACGCAATGAAGACACTTTCAGTTGGTAGATTAGGTATAGCTTGCCAGGCACTAGGTATAGCAGAAGGTGCTATGGAAGAAGCTGTTAAGTATGCAAAGGCTAGAAATCAGTTTGGTAGATCAATAGCTAATTTCCAGAACACTCAGTTCATACTAGCTGAAATGGAAACAAAGATTTGTGCTATGCGTCACCTTGTATACGATGCTGCATATCAGATGGATATGGGTAAACCAGCCGATAAGGAAGCTTCAATGGCGAAGTTATTTGCTACTGAAGAAGGTAAGTGGATAGTAGATAAGGCATTACAGATTCACGGTGGTTATGGTTACATCAAGGAATATCCAGTAGAAAGAATGTATAGAGACATGAGAGTAACTTCAATTTATGAAGGTACTTCAGAAGTACAGAAGATGGTTATAGCATCAAACGTATTGAAATAAGGGGAGGTAGTATAAATGAAAATTGTAGTTTGCATTAAGCAAGTACCAGATACAACAGAGGTAAAGCTTGATCCTGTTAAGAATACTTTAATTCGTGACGGGGTACCAAGTATAATAAATCCTGACGATAAAGCAGGTTTGGAATTAGCACTTCAGATAAAAGAAGATGTTCCAGGTAGTACTGTAACAGTAGTATCAATGGGACCTCCACAGGCACAGCTTGCAATAAGAGAAGCATTAGCTATGGGATGTGATGATGGTATATTAGTATCAGATAGAGCATTCGGTGGAGCAGATACATGGGCTACATCAACAACAATAGCAGGAGCATTAAGAAACTTAGATTATGATATAATAATAGCTGGTAGACAGGCTATAGATGGTGATACAGCTCAGGTTGGACCACAGATAGCTGAACATCTACAGATACCACAGATTTCTTATTGTGAAAGCCTAAAGGTTGAAGATGGAAAGTTCATAGTTAAGAGACAATTCGAGGACAGATATCATATTATCGAAATACAGCCACCTTGTCTAATAACTACTTTAAGCGAAGAAATAACTCCAAGATATATGTCAGTTGGTGGAATATTTGACGCTTATAAGAAGGATATAAAGGTTTGGGGACTAAAAGACATAGAAGACAAACTTGATGTAGCAAATATCGGTTTAAAGGGATCACCTACAAATGTTAAAAAGTCATTCACTAAGCAGGCTAAGGGCAAGGGTGTTAAGCTAGAAGGTTTAACTCCAGAAGAAGCAGCAGATGCAATTCTTGCTAAGCTACAAGAAAAGTATTTAATATAATACTGTAAATTTTGAAAGATAATTTTAATACAATAATTTGAAAGGAAGATAACCCAATGAACAAAGATATTTATGTAGTAGTTGAACAGATAGATGGTGTCATTCAGAAAGTAGGCATCGAGCTTATCGGTATAGCAAATACACTAGCAGCAGACCTAGATCAGAAGGTAGTTGCAGTTTTACTTGGAAACAATGTGAAGGGATTAGCTGACACATTAATATACCATGGAGCAGAAAAGGTAATATGCGTAGATGATCCAATGTTAGACATATATGCAACAGAACCATATACAAAGGCAGTAAATGCAATAATAGAGGATAAAAACCCAGGAATAGTACTATTTGGTGCTACTTCAATAGGTAGAGACTTAGCTCCAAGAGTTTCTGCAAGAGTACATACAGGTCTTACAGCAGACTGTACTAAGCTAGAAATAGATCCAGAATCTAAGTTATTACTTATGACTAGACCAGCATTTGGTGGTAACATCATGGCTACAATAGTTTGTAAGGAATTCAGACCTCAGATGGCAACAGTTAGACCAGGTGTTATGAAGGCTCTTCCAAGAGACACTTCTAAGACTGGTGAAGTAGAAGACTTCAAGGTAGACTTCAAGCCAGAAGATATGAATATAAAGATAAGAGAAGTTGTTAAGTCAACTAATCAGTCAGTAGATATAACTGAATCTAAGATACTTGTATCAGGTGGTAGAGGTATCGGTAGTGCTGAATACTTCGATGTACTAAAGGAGCTTGCTGATGAACTTGGAGGATTAGTTACTTCTTCAAGAGCTAACGTTGATGCTGGTTGGATAAGCAGAGATAGACAGGTTGGACAGACTGGAAAGACTGTTAGACCAGATCTATATATGGCTTGTGGTATATCAGGTGCTATACAGCATTTAGCTGGTATGGAAGACTCTGAATTTATAGTAGCAATAAATAAGGACGAAAATGCTCCTATATTTGGTGTTGCAGACCTAGGTGTAGTTGGTGATTTACATCAGATTATACCAATACTAATAGAAAAAGTAAAAGCCCTTAAGAGTGCTGAAGAAGCAATGATGTAATTCATTGTTCTTAAGAATTAAGAGCATTTAACTAAGAGTTTGTAATAAATAAGTTTAGAAACTTGAAACGGTTTAAGATAATATAAAATATATTTATTTTATATGTAAGAAAAGCAATAATTTATAGTTTTGTGTATCTAGGGGGTGCTTATAACCTCCTAGATACTAACTATAATCGATAAAATATAATCAATATAAGTTATAATCAAAATAAAATGTTATTTATTTTCTTGTTTAGTATGGATTATTAACAAAGAAGGTAAAATTTTTTAATAATCTGGTTAAATAAATAACGAAATTAACTCAAATTTCTAAGGGGGAAGCAAAATGGTTAAGGTTAGAGTCACTTGCAACAAAAACATTATTGAAAGATTCGGTGTAAAGAAGCCAGAAGGATGGGATTTCCAGTATATTAACTATCCATGTAGCGATGAAGAATTAGTAGCACAGTGTAAGGATGCAGATATAATATTCTGTGGTCCAGTAGATCATTTTAGAAAAGAAGTTGTTGAACAACTTGATAACTGTAAGCTAATACATTCTTTAGGTGTTGGATTTGATAAGATAGATCTAGCTGCTACTAAAGAAAAGGGAATCTTTGTTTGTAACAACAGAGCTGTTAATGCTGTACCAGTTGCTGAATTAGCTGTTGGTCATATGATAAGTTGTCTAAGAAGAATGCCTGAAGCTGATGCACTAATAAAGGCAAAGGGAGTTGATGGATTCAACGAAAGCTTCAAGTCATATCAGGTTAAGGGACAGAGTGAGTTAAGTTCTAGAGTAGTTGGACTAGTAGGACTTGGTGCTATAGGTCATGCAGCAGTTAAGATGCTTAAGGCTTTTGGTTGCACAATCAAGTATTATGATGTATTTAGAGATGAGGAATTTGAAAAAGAACACGGATTAGAATATTGTACATATGAAGAAATACTAGAAACTTGTGATATTATATCATACCACGTTCCAGTATTAGACTCTACAAGAAATATGGTACGTAAAGAAACAATAGACAAAATGAAGCAAGATGCAATAATAATAAATGTTGCTAGAGGTGAAATAGTAAACAATGAAGATTTAGCAGAAGCGCTAAATAACGGAAGAATATTCGCTGGATTAGATGTTATCGCTCCAGAACCTCCAACAGCTGATCATCCAATATTTAACTTAAACGAGACTGGAAAGGCTAGACTTTCTATAACTCCACATATTGCTGGTACTACAGACGATGCATTCATAAGAATGTCTGAATGGTCATATGAAAATATGGTTAGAGTAATGAATGGCGAAAGACCAATAAATATAGTAAACGGTCTTTAATAATCTTGTAAATTTAAGTATGTTTTAAAAAATAGTTGCTGATTATCTATTTTTAGAAAAGGTGAAAAAAAGAATATGGAAATTAAAAAGAAAGACATAATGATTTGTGGGTTTGCACTATTTGCGATTTTCTTTGGTGCTGGGAACTTAATATTCCCGCCATATCTAGGTGTTTTAGCAGGCGATAGATGGTATGTAGCAATGTTTGCTTTCTTATTATCTGACCCAGTATTGCCTATACTTGGTGTTGTTGTAACGGCAAAATTAGGTGGTAGAGCAGATGACCTTGGTAAAAGAGTAAGCCCTAAGTTCTCTAAGTTAGTAGGTACAATTGCCATTTTGACAATAGGACCTCTTTTCGCAGTTCCAAGAACTGGAGCTACAACACATGAAATATTAATAAGACCTTTATTCCCAGGTGTACCTGGTTGGTTGACAAGTGTAGTATTTTTTGCAGTAACATACTATATTGCACTAAATCCAAGTAAGGTTATAGACATAATTGGTAAGTATCTTACTCCATGTTTATTATTAATACTAGGATTAATAGTCGTAGTTGCTATAGTAAATCCTCCAGATCCAATGATGACTACTGAAACACCTAAGTTATTTACATTAGGTTTCAAAGAAGGTTATCAGACAATGGATGCATTAGGATCTCCATTGATGGCAGGTATAGTAATCTCAGACCTAGTTAGACGTGGTTATGATGATGAAGAAACTCAGTTGAAGGCAAGTTTACAGGTTGGTCTAGTAGCATTTATACTTCTTGCTTTAGTTTACGGAAGTTTAACTTATGCTGGGGCAACAGTTGGTGGACATTTTGATGGGAATACCGAAAGAACAGCTTTATTAATAGGTATGGTTGACCTTATGTTAGGTAATGTAGGTACAGTATTTATGGGTGTTGCAGTAACATTAGCTTGTTTAACAACATCTACAGGACTGACATCTACTTGCGGTAACTACTTTGAGTCTGTATCAAATGGAAAAGTAAAGTATAAGCAGGTTGTAACAGTTGCTGTACTAGTATCATTTGGACTTTCATTCTTAGGAGTGGATGGTTTGATATCAGTAGCAGTTCCTATTTTATCTGCAATATACCCAGTAATGATTGTGTTGATTTTAATGTCACTATTTGATAGCAAGATTAAATATAACTTGACATATACGGGAGCAGTAGTAGGTGCATTCTCTGTATCTTTGGTTCAGAGTTTAAATATGGCATCTGTAATGAGAGGCGGAAGTCTTTTAGCAGGTCCAACAGCATTTATACAAACACTTCCATTAGCCAAGTTTGGTTTTGAATGGCTGATTCCAGCTATAGTTGGAGGATTAATATTTACTTTAGTAAGTAAGTATGCCAGCGTAGGTAAGACAATAGCTGATCCAGTATAAAGTTAATTTTTATTTTAACTGAAGTATATATGGAATTTTTAGAATAATTACTCAATACATATATATTAGAATAGTTGATCAAAAGATTGACTTAAAGATTAAGAGTAATATAAAGTTTTTATGTAAATTTAGGAGGTAATATTATGATTTCTCAAGATATGGTAAAGTTAGGTACATCTAAATCTGTAATAAGAGAGCTATCAGGTTTTGGTGCAGCAAGAGCTGCTGAAATAGGTGCGGAAAATGTTTTGGACTTTAGTTTAGGAAACCCAAGTGTTCCAGCTCCAAAGGAAGTTCAGGATGCTATAATAGATATAATCAAAGATAATTCACCAAAGGTATATCATAGCTACAGTTCAGGTGCAGGACACAACGGAACTAGAAAAGCAATAGCTGATAACCTAAATAAGAGATACGGAACTGATTATACACTAGATAATCTACTAATGACTTGTGGTGCAGCTGCATCATTAAATATAGTTTTCAAGGCTTTAGTAGCATCTCCAGAAGATGAAATAATGGTACTTGCACCATTCTTCCCAGAATATACTGTATTTATTCAGGCTCAGGGAGCAAAGCAAGTATTAGTTCCAGCTCAGAACGATATGCAGTTAAACCTTGATGGTATAAAGTCAGCTTTAACTCCAAACACTAAGGCAATAGTAGTAAACTCTCCAAATAACCCATCAGGCGTTGTTTATTCTTTAGAAGAAATAAAGGCTCTAACTGAATTATTAGAAGCTAAATCTAAGGAATATGGACATACTATATACCTAGTAACTGACGAACCATACAGAGAATTAGTATTAATAGATGGATTAGAAGTACCATTTATACCAAATTACTATGATAATACAATAGTTTGCTATTCTTGGTCAAAATCACTTTCACTACCAGGTGAACGTATAGGATATGTTCTTGTACCAAACAAGGTAGAAGACAAGATGGTAATGGCTGCTTGTGGTGGAGCTGCTAGAGCACTAGGTTATGTGTGTGCACCTACATTATTCCAGATGGTAATAGAAAGATGTGTAGATGTAGAACCAGATTTAACAGTTTACAAGAAGAATAGAGACTTATTATATGATGGATTAACAAAGTTAGGATACAATGTTGCTAAGCCAGCAGGTGCATTCTACCTATTCATCGAAGCTCCAGATGGAGATTCACAGAAGTTCTCAGATAAGGCTAAAGAATATGATATGTTAGTAGTTCCTGGAGCAGGATTTGGTTCAGCATCACATATGAGATTATCATACTGTGTTGAAACTGAAAAGTGTGAAAGAGCTCTTCCAATATTTGAAAAGCTAATGAAGGACTATAAGTAGTTAATATTGAATACTTTTAAATAAACTTAATAGTATTATTTTGCCAAAAGCAGAGGATGATTTCATCCTCTGCTTTATTTTTATAAAAAAATAGAAGATTTGATGTATTTAAATAGTATATAACTTTACTTTAAATATATTGTATATAGGGAAAATTCTATACTAAGCTGATTTACAGTAGGTTATTCTTAAGACTTAATATATGAAGTATTAAGAATTTAAATGAAAGGTTTTAAAACTTTCAGATAGAGACCATATTTTTATAAGCTTAAGTATGATAGTTCAAATACTCCATGTGAAAATATATAAATAAGTTTGAGTATAATGACCCAAACAAAGAATATAAATAAAAATAGGCAGTTGAGCTTGAATAGAATAAGTTCAAACAAACCGTATAGACAAAAAGCAAGTAGAATAGTTTAAACAAGTGACTTTAGGTATAAAGATAGTAAATCTATTAATTTAAAGCTACTGGAAATAGTAGTTTATAAAATAGCTAGTAGTTTTGAAAGTGAAAATAAGTACAAGGAAAATTTATATAAAGTACTAAATATTTAACTATCTTTAGTATTTAAAAAATCAATTGATAAAGATCAAATTATTAGTTTTTTTATTGAAAAATCTATATAAAAAGGGATGTATATTTAAATAATTGATTTTGCTATATAGAATATTTTTATTTAAAACAATAGCATTAAACAGAATATCTAGTAGCTTATAAAAAATAAACATTTTGTTGATGGAAAGTTAGTAAAATTCGGAATACTTAATAAAATAAGATATAAAGGCTGGAAAAAACAAGTAATATATAGTATAATAATACATGTAGACAGGGATACTATTTGATAGTTAACTAGTGAAGGTTATTTTATTAAGTTAAGAATAAGTTATGAATTAATAATTTGCTAAAAAACAAACTATCTTTAAAGAAAAAAAGTTAAAAAGGGGGATATGCAATATTTCTATTAAGAGTAAGTTTTCTTAAGTCTACATGAAAAAATGCTTAAGCAGAATAATATTTATTTTTTATCAATATCATAGGAAAACGATTTGCAGAGTTTACAGGAAGTTTTTTTAGAACTGATAATTAGAAAGATGGAAATTTAAATATCTGAAAGTTTTATAAATAGCAAAAATTCAGATACGCAAGATGATTAAATTAGAAAAAGTAATAAAAACCCAAATTGTTAGATTGAAATATTAAAGCTAGATCTTTTAAGTTTAGTTTTATTTAAAGTATTAGCAAATATTTAGAGGGATTTTTAGTTTAGATATGATATTTGTAGATAGGGAAGATGTAAGGTCCTTGTATACAAGTATGTAAATCCCATATGTAATGTAAAGATTATTATATTTATTGGCCAAATACTAGATCTTCCAAATTTAGACCTCCTCTTAGTTTATTTGACTATTACAGCTTTTGACTCCGCACAATTTAAAGTTTGATATTAGGCTGTATAATAAGTTGGCTAGACTATTGATTGAGGCATTGGTTAAAATTATAGACTTTTGAAAAAGTTTATAGCTATTTGTTAGGAAGTTGGTTACTTCAATTTAAAGGCGTGATGTGCTTTGATGGAAAGCACTTTGCTGAGTATTTTAGAAAAAGGTGAAAGAATATGGAAATTAAAAAGAAAGACATAATTATTTGTGGTTTTGCATTATTTGCAATTTTCTTTGGGGCTGGTAACTTAATATTCCCACCATATCTAGGTGTATTGGCAGGGGATAGATGGTATGTTGCAATGATTGCATTTTTACTATCAGACCCAGTATTACCTATACTAGGTGTTATTGCAACAGCTAAGTTAGGTGGTAGAGCGGACGATCTTGGTAAAAGAGTTGGTCCTAAGTTTGCCAAGTTGGTAGGTACAATAGCAATTTTAACAATAGGACCATTCTTTGCGGTTCCTAGAACAGGTGCTACAACACATGAAATATTTATAAGACCTTTATTTCCAGCTGTACCAAGTTGGTTAACTTGTTTGGTATTCTTTGCAATAACGTTTTATATAACATTGAATCCAAGTAAGGTAATAGACATTATAGGTAAGTACCTTACTCCATGTCTATTAGTTATACTAGCTTTTATAGTTATAACTTCAATAGTAAATCCTCCAGCAGAAATGGTTACTACTGAAACAACTAAGTTATTTACATTAGGTTTTAAGGAAGGTTACCAGACAATGGACGCATTGGGGTCTCCATTGATGGCGGGTATCGTTATATCAGACTTAATTAGACGTGGATATGAAGACAGAGAAACTCAACTAAAGGCAAGTTTTCAGGTAGGTTTAGTAGCATTTGTTCTTCTAGCATTAGTATATGGTGGATTAACTTATGCAGGAGCAACAGTTGGACAGTTCTTTGATGGAGACACTGAGAGAACAGTTCTTCTAATAGGAATGGTTGAACTTATGTTAGGTAATGTTGGTAAAGTGTTTATGGGACTTGCAGTTGCACTTGCTTGTTTAACTACATCTACAGGTTTAACATCTACTTGTGGTAACTACTTCTCAACTATAACTGATGGTAAGTTAAAGTATAAGCATGTTGTAACAGTTGCTGTTATAATTTCATTTGTAATCTCTTTACTAGGAGTTGATGGAATAATATCAATAGCAGTTCCAATTTTATCAGCTATATACCCAGTAATAATAGTACTGATCTTAATGTCATTATTTAATAGTAAAATTAAATATAACTGGACATATACAGGAGCAGTTATAGGTGCATTTGCAGTATCACTTGTACAGAGTTTAAATCTTGCATCAGTAATGAGAGGTGGTAACTTGTTGGCAGGTCCAACAGCAGCTATACAGAGTTTGCCGCTTGCTAACTTCGGTTTTGAGTGGATAGTTCCAGCAGTAGCTTGCTCAGTGATTCTTACACTTATAAGTAAGTTTGCTAAGGTTGGTAAGACAATAGAAGATACTCTTGAATAAATATTAAGAGATATTAAAGTATAGGCTTAAATATAATATAAATATAATTTAAAATAAAAATACAATTAAAATAGAATAGAATTTATTAAAATATATTTACTTCAATGGTTTAGTGTGGAGATTGAAAGTAAAGCATAGGAAATTTTATATAGTACTTTAGGAGGTAGCAATATGATTTCTCAAGAAATGGTAAAGTTAGGTACAGCAAAATCTGTAATAAGAGAGTTAGCTGGATTTGGTGCAGCTAGAGCAGAAGAAATAGGGGCGGAAAATGTTTTAGACTTCAGTTTGGGTAACCCAAGTGTTCCAGCTCCAAAGGAAGTACAGGATGCTATAGTAGATATAATTAAGAATAATCCACCTAAGGTATATCACAGCTACAGTTCAGGTGCTGGTCTTAATGCAACTAGAAAAGCTATAGCAGATAATTTAAATAGAAGATATGGTACAGACTATACACTAGATAATTTTTTAATGACTTGTGGTGCAGCGGCATCTCTAAGCATAGTTTTTAAGGCTTTAATTTCTTCAGCTGATGATGAAATTATGGTGTTAGCACCTTTCTTCCCAGAGTATACTGTTTTTATACAACAGCAGGGAGCAAAACAAGTTTTAGTACCTGCTCAGGCAGATATGCAGTTGAACATTAGTGGAATAGAAGATGCAATTACTCCTAACACTAAGGCTATAGTTGTAAACTCTCCAAACAACCCATCAGGAGTTGTTTATTCAGAGGATGAAATAAAAAAATTAGTAGAAGTTCTATCTAATAAATCAAAGGAATATGGGCATACAATTTATTTAATAACTGATGAACCTTATAGAGAATTGGTATTAATAGATGGATTAGAAGTTCCATTTTTACCAAACTATTATGACAATACAATAGTATGTTATTCATGGTCTAAATCACTTTCACTTCCAGGTGAACGTATAGGATATGTTCTTGTACCAAATAAGATAGATGATAAAATGGTAATGGCTGCTTGTGGTGGAGCTGCTAGAGCACTAGGTTATGTGTGTGCACCTACATTATTCCAGATGGTAATAGAAAGATGTGTAGATGTAGAGCCGGATCTTACAGTTTATAAGAAAAATAGAGATATTCTTTATGATGGATTAACAAAATTAGGTTATAATGTAGCTAAACCAGGTGGAGCATTCTACTTATTTATAGAGGCACCAGATGGGGATTCTCAGAAGTTCTCTGACAGAGCTAAAGAATATGATATGTTAGTCGTTCCAGGGGATGGATTTGGTTCAAAGGCATATATGAGATTATCATACTGTGTTGAAACTGAAAAGTGTGAAAAAGCTCTTCCAATATTTGAAAAATTGATGAAAGAATATAAATAGTAATAACATTAAAATGCTATATAGGAAACTTTTTCTATAAATTTAATCAGCAAAGAAGGGACATACGATTGTATGTCCCTTCTTACTTTGTATAAGCTTTAAAATTTATATAAGTAAATCAATACTATATACTAGTTATACTAATTTTTCTTTTCTTCAAGCTTACACCCTGAATCTTTATTTACATATTGTTTTAGTATTTTATATAGTGTAGCAGCTATTGGAACACTAAAGAAGACCCCAACAATTCCAGCAAGTCCGCCACCTATAATTATGGATGCTAAAACCCAAATTCCAGGAAGTCCAACTGATCCTCCAACGACCTTTGGATATATTACATTACCTTCAATCTGCTGAAGCACTGTTAGAAAAATAATGAAAAGGAAGGCCTTTAGTGAACTCTGTGTCAAAATCATGAAAAAACCAAATAGACCACCAATATATGCTCCGATCAAAGGTATCAAGGCTGTAAGTCCTACAACAGATCCGATCATTGCTGCATATGGAAAACCAAAAATAAATAAACCAAGTGCACATAAGGAGCCAAGTATAATCGCCTCTATAAATTGACCTGCAAAGAAAGAGGCAAATGTTGAATTTGCAATCTCTAATACATAATAGATTTTCTTTAAAAACTTATTAGGTATTATTTTTTTAAATAGCTTATCAAACTGTCTACCCAATTTTTCTCTGCTACCAACAATATATATAGATAAAATTGCAGCCATTACAAAGTTGGCAATTAATGTGAATACAGATCCTATAATATTAAATATGCTGTTTGTCCAAAGAGAGGCTGTTTTCAATATCTTTTGAATAGCTTCTTGTCCAGTCTTGTCAGATGATAAAAGTTTTTCTTGAAGACCAGGAATAGCACTAGAAAGTTCGATAGTCCTACTTCTTAAATCGTCATATAATTCAGGAAATTTATCTGTAAAAACTGACATTGATTTGATTAGCTGTGGTACAACCAGCATAAAAATCAGGTATAAAATAAGTATTATAGATAGGAAAGACAGAAGTATACAAATAGCCCTTCTACTTTTTAGTACAAATTTATTTTTAGATTTTGGAAAGTATATTTTTTCCCAAAGAGATACCATAATGTTTAAAATAAAAGCAATTACACATCCCAAAAATAAAGGTCTAAAAACACTTAAAAAACTTGAGCTACTAGCTAAAAATTCCTTTGCATTTAGCGATATAGCCAATACTACTCCAAACATAATAAAAATCGTAAATAAATTCTTGTATTTAAACTGATTCTCCATTTTGAAACCTCCTATTCAATTAGTTACACTCTATTTTACAATATATGAAAAGTAAATACAATGTTTGAAATATATGATAAAATAGAGTAAAGAAGAATTTTAATGGAGGTGTAGTTATGACAGCAAAATATAATGAAGAAAATGTTTTAGTTAGTTTTACAACACATAGAAAGTTGAGTCGTACAAATCTAGGTACTAACATGGTTGCAAACTCTCTTTTGGGACACAATAAAATGTCTGGCCCAGTTCCTGACTTGTATACTATATACTTGACTGAGGAAACTTTTTTTGCCGAGTATAGTAGAAAGAGCCTTCATGGAAGTATGCCAAAGAAGGTTACAAAATTAGATATACCTATTGAAGATATAGTAAAGATAGAATTAATGAATAAAGATGGTGAAGAGTGTCTTTATTTGAAGAGTGATTGGGGCAAAGAGTATTTCTTCAATATTGAAAGTAGTGTAAATAGAGAACTAGCCATACAGATGATAGAATATATTGATAATAAAAAGAGGAAATAATAATGGATTTTAAGTTAGTTTCAGATTTTAAGCCTACAGGTGATCAACCAGAGGCTATAGAAAAAATTTCAGAGTCTATAGAAAAAGGTAATAAATTTCAGACTCTTTTAGGAGTTACTGGATCAGGAAAAACATTTACAATGGCAAATATCATTAAAAATGTAAAAAAGCCCACATTGATACTGGCTCATAATAAAACTTTAGCAGCACAGCTTTATAGTGAATTTAAAGAATTTTTTCCAGAAAATGCTGTTGAGTACTTTGTAAGTTACTATGATTATTATCAGCCAGAAGCCTATGTAGCACATAGTGATACATACATAGAAAAGGATGCAAGTATTAATGATGAAATAGATAAGTTAAGGCATTCAGCCACAGCATCAATACTTGAGAGAAGAGATACTATTATAATCTCATCAGTATCCTGTATATATGGTTTGGGAGATCCAGAAGATTATAAAGAACTGATGTTGTCTTTAAGACCTGGAATGATAAGAGATAGAGATGAAGTAATAAAAAGATTAGTAGAAATACAGTATGAAAGAAATGATATAAATTTTGTTAGAGGAACATTTAGAGTTAGAGGAGATATACTGGAAATATTTCCAGCTGGCAATGATGAAAGAGCTATTAGATTAGAGTTTTTTGGTGATGAAATAGACAGGATAACAGAGATAGATTACATTACTGGTAAAGTTTCAGGACAGAGAAATCACGTCGTTATATTTCCAGCATCCCACTATGTAACAACTCCAGAACGTATTGAAACGGCAATTGTAGCTATAGAAAAAGAGTTGGCAGAAACTGTCAAAAAATTCAAAGAAAATGATAAGTTGTTAGAGGCACAAAGAATAGAACAAAGAACAAATTATGACATAGAAATGTTGAGAGAGATTGGCTTCTGTCAAGGTATAGAAAACTACTCTAGACATATTACAGGTAGGGAAAAAGGAGACAAGCCGTATACTTTAATGGACTTCTTTCCAGATGACTACCTTATTATAGTAGATGAATCTCATGTAACAATACCACAAGTTAGAGGTATGTATGCTGGAGATCAGTCTAGAAAAAAATCATTGATAGATAATGGCTTTAGACTTCCATCTGCTTATGATAATAGACCATTAAACTTTACTGAGTTTGAAGAAAATATAAATCAGATCTTATTTACTACTGCAACACCAGGTCCATATGAGATGGAGCATAGTCAAGAGTTTGCAGAACAAATTATAAGACCAACAGGACTTTTAGATCCGAAAATAAGTGTAAGACCTGTTGAAAATCAAATAGATGATTTAATTGTTGAAATAAATAAAAATATAGAAAAAGGTGAAAGAGTTCTGGTAACAACTTTGACAAAGAAGATGAGTGAAGATTTATCAGATTATTTAAAGGAACTGGGAATAAAAGTAAAATATCTACATTCTGATATAGTTACGCTGGAAAGAACAGAAATAATAAGAGATTTAAGATTAGGTAAGTTTGATGTATTAGTAGGTATAAATCTTTTGAGAGAAGGATTGGATATTCCAGAAGTATCATTAGTAGCAATATTAGATGCTGATAAGGAAGGATTCTTGAGATCTGAAACCTCACTAATACAGACTATAGGACGTGCAGCAAGAAATTCAGAGGGAAGAGTAATAATGTATGCAGATAAGGTAACTGACTCCATGCAAAGAGCTATATCGGAGACAGAAAGACGTCGTGAAATTCAGAGTCACTATAATGATAAGCACGGTATAACTCCAAAGACTATATCAAAGCAAATAAGAGATAGCATAGAAGCAACTAAGATAGCCGAAGAAGAAAGCTCATATGATTCAATTGATGTAAAAAAATTGAAGGATGTAAATGAAATAAGCGATATGATAATAGTACTAAAGTCAGATATGATGGAAGCAGCGGAAAAGTTAGAGTTTGAAAAAGCGGCAAAAATTAGAGATAAAATTATGCAGTTAGAAAAAAAATTGTAATATTAAAATTTATTATACTTATTTATTGTTTATTTATAGAATTAAAAAATTGAAGTTTTATATATAAAATTGTGATAGTTTAAATCTATCAAAATAAGGTAGTAATATAATAGGCTAATCAAGACACTCATGACTTTTGTCACGAGTGTTCTTGTTTAAATGGATAAATACAAGAAAAATTAATAATATATAAGGAGGAATAACTTGAACGATCAAATTATAATAAAAGGTGCAAGAGAAAATAATTTAAAAGATATTGATCTCACACTCCCAAGAAATAAATTCATTGTTTTTACAGGACTATCTGGATCTGGAAAGTCCTCTTTGGCTTTTGATACTATATATGCAGAAGGGCAAAGGAGATATGTAGAGAGTCTTTCATCATATGCTAGGCAGTTTTTAGGTCAAATGAATAAGCCTAGTGTAGATTCTATAGAAGGATTATCTCCTGCTATATCTATTGACCAAAAGACTACATCGAAAAATCCTAGGTCTACTGTTGGTACAGTAACAGAAATCTATGACTACTTAAGGCTTTTGTTTGCAAGAGTAGGAGATGTACACTGTACTGTCTGTGATAGACTTATAAGTCAAATGACTGTGCAAGAAATAGTTGATAAAGTAATGGAATATAAGGATAGAACTAGATTACAGATACTTTCTCCAATGATTAGAGGGAAAAAGGGAACTCATAAAAAAACATTGGAATATATTCAAAAGGAAGGCTATGTCAGAGTTAGAGTTGATGGAGAAAACTATGATATAGGAGATGAGATAAATCTAGAAAAAAATAAGAAGCATACTATTGAAGTAGTAGTTGACAGAATAGTTGTAAAGGACGGAATAGAAACTAGATTAGCGGATTCAATAGAGTCTGCTGTAAAATTGTCTGAAGGCTTAGTTATAATTCAAGAACTTGGCAGAGATGGTGAAGAGGATAAGGAAGTATTATTTTCGACAAAGTTTGCCTGCCCAGATCATGGAATAGGAATAGAAGAACTTTCTCCAAGAATGTTCTCTTTCAATGCGCCATTTGGGGCTTGTGAGGTGTGTAATGGACTTGGAGAGAGTATGGAAGTGGATATAGACTTGGTAGTACCAAATAAAGAATTAAGCCTAAAACAAGGGGCTATAGCAGCTTGGTCTACAAATGGATTAAATGATAATACATATTATTCAAAGATGATTCTAGCACTTTGTGACAAATTCAAAGTATCTATAGACACTCCTTTTAAGGACCTTCCTGATGATTTTGTAGAAGAATTACTATATGGAAAAGAAAATACAATAGTATCATTTATGTTTGATTCGAAATTTGGAGGATTAAAAGAATATAAAAACTATTATGAAGGTGTAATTGTAAATATTGATAGAAGATATAAAGAAACACACTCAGAAGCAATGAGAGATAGATTAGAAGATTTTATGGCAGAAAAGCCTTGTCCAAAGTGTAAGGGGAATAGATTAAAGCCAGAAGTCTTGGCTGTAAAAATAAATGATAAAAATATAATGCAGGTAACAGATTTATCAGTGGAAGAGCTATTTGAGTTTGTTGAAGGCATAAAGCTAGGTGAAAAAAAGACTTTCATAGCAAAAGATATTTTAAAGGAAATAAGGGAAAGAGCAAGCTTTTTAAAAAATGTTGGACTTGGCTACCTTACACTATCTAGGAAAGCAGGAACACTATCAGGTGGAGAGGCACAAAGAATTAGACTTGCAACTCAAATTGGTTCAGCACTTACAGGGGTCTTATACGTCTTAGATGAGCCAAGTATAGGTCTTCATCAAAGAGATAATGACAAACTGATAGGAACTTTAAGAACCTTGACGGACATAGGTAATACTTTAATAGTAGTAGAGCATGATGAGGATACTATGAGGGCTGC
The DNA here is from genome assembly GCF_003012055.1 of Peptostreptococcus russellii. Lineage (GTDB taxonomy): Bacteria > Bacillota > Clostridia > Peptostreptococcales > Peptostreptococcaceae > Peptostreptococcus > Peptostreptococcus russellii. The sequence continues at coordinate 65,795 of NZ_JYGE01000003.1, forward strand.
AGATTATATAGTAGATATAGGTCCAGCGGCAGGTATTCACGGAGGCGAGATAGTTGCTAAAGGAAATGTCGATGAAATAATGGCAAATCCAGATTCTATTACAGGTAAGTATTTAAGTGGAAAAATCACAATTCCAATGCCAGATGCTATTCGTGAAGGAAATGGAGAATTAGTAGAAATAAAAGGAGCAAGGGAAAATAATCTGAAAAATATAAATGTCAAGTTTCCACTAGGTAAATTCACTTGTGTGACAGGAGTATCTGGATCTGGAAAATCAACTTTGGTAAATGAGATTTTATACAAAGGTCTAGCTCACAAAATTAATAAATCTAGAGTGAGACCTGGAGAACATAAGGATATTACTGGCATAGAAAACATTGACAAGATAATAAATATAGATCAAAGCCCTATTGGAAGGACACCAAGGTCTAATCCTGCTACATATACAGGCGTATTTGATATGATTAGAGACTTATTTGCATCTACAAATGAAGCCAAAGCAAGAGGATATAAAAAAGGAAGATTTAGCTTTAATGTCAAAGGCGGCAGGTGTGAAGCTTGTAAGGGAGATGGAATATTAAAGATTGAAATGTTCTTTTTACCTGATGTCTATGTACCTTGTGAAGTATGTAAGGGCGAAAGATACAATAGGGAAACACTACAAGTAAAATATAAAGATAAGAGCATATCAGATGTATTAGATATGAATGTTGAAGAGGCTTTAGAGTTCTTTGAAAATATACCAAGCGTCAAAAGAAAGCTTGAGACATTAATGGATGTAGGTCTTTCTTATATAAAACTAGGTCAACCGTCTACTCAGTTATCAGGAGGAGAAGCTCAAAGAATTAAGCTTGCTACAGAGTTGAGTAAGAGGCCAACAGGAAAGACTATGTATATATTAGATGAACCTACTACAGGGCTTCATTCTGAAGATGTTAGGAAGTTGATAGAGGTACTCCAAAGACTAGCAGATACTGGAAATACAATAGTAGTTATAGAACATAATTTAGATGTAATAAAAACAGCGGATCATATTATTGATTTGGGACCAGAAGGTGGTAGTCAAGGTGGAACAATTGTTGCCACTGGAACACCTCAAGAAATAGCAAAGGTAAAAGAAAGCTATACTGGTCAATATCTGTCAAAGATGATATTTAAATAGAGAAATCTTTAATCACTGTTCATTTAGTAAAAAAAGTTAAAAGGACTGGTATTTATCAGTCCTTTTTGATATATAAAAATTATATATTTTAGTGTATAATATAGTATAAAGTAAGAAAAAATAAAAAGCTTATTCTAAGTATATTTCTAGGCCTATTTTTAAGCTAGCATATGAAGGATAAGTAAAGGATAATAAAAATAAAGAGATGAATAACTTTAAATAGAATCAATATTTTATAAAAATTAAAGTATTTCAAAAAAATAAAAAAGATAAAATTAGTATGCTTTTAAAATTAAAAATATAGAAAGTTAAATTATTTGAAAAGATGGTGAATAGATTGTTTGATATAAAGGAACATTTAAAGACACTTCCTGCAAGTCCAGGAGTATATCTGATGAAAAATAAAGCAGGAAAAGTAATTTATGTTGGAAAGGCTGTATCATTAAAAAATAGAGTGAGGCAATATTTTCAATCGTCTAAAAATCATTCAGATAAAGTTAAGTCAATGGTAAAACATATTGATAGCTTTGAGTATATTATGACAGATTCTGAATTGGAAGCTTTAATACTTGAGTGCAATTTAATAAAAAAATATAAGCCTAAATATAATATTTTATTAAGAGATGATAAGACATATCCATATATTAAGGTTACCGTTAAAGAAGATTTTCCTAGAGTGATGAAGGTTAGGAGAGTACTAAAAGACGGAGCAAAATATTTTGGACCATATACAAATGTCACAGCAGTAAATGATACTTTAGATATAATCAAAAATATATATCCTATAAGAACTTGTAATATAGATATAAAAAAAGCAATAAAAAATTCTGCTAGACCTTGTCTTAATTATCATATAAAAAGATGTGTCGGACCTTGCACTGGTAGAGTTTCAAAAGAAGAGTATAAGAAGATGATTGATGGAATACTTTTATTTTTATCTGGTAAAGAGGAGAATTTAATAGATTTACTAGAAGAAAAAATGAAGCTTGCATCCTTAAATCTTGACTTTGAAGAGGCAGCAGATTACAGAGATAAGATAGCAAGTCTTAAAGATGTAATAGAAAGGCAGAAAATATCTAATGTTCAAAATGATACAGATCAAGATGTTATAGCTATGGCAAACTTTGATGAAGAGGCTTGTGTTCAGGTATTTTTCATTAGAAATGGTAAAATATCAGGTAGAGAAAATTTTATGTTAGAGGGAGTAAAAGATAGTGAAAGGTCTGTAATTTTAGGATCTTTTATTAAGCAGTTTTATATGAAACAAGAGTATATACCCAAAGAAATAATTGTAGAAGAAGATTTTATGGATATGGAAATTGTAGAAGAAATGCTTTCTAATAAAAGGGGAAACAATGTATACGTAAGAGTTCCACAAAAAGGTGAAAAAAGAGCATTGGTAATGATGGTAAGAAAAAATGCTGATGAATATTTGACAAAATTTGATGATTTAAACAAGAAAAAGTATGAAAGAAGCATAGGAGCCCTTGAAGAGTTGAGAAAGTTACTTGAAATAGAAAAACCTCTTCATAGAATAGAGTCTTATGATATTTCCAATATTCAGGGCGTTGATTCTATAGGTACAATGGTCGTATATACAAATGGAGTAAAAGATAGAAAAGAATATAGGCGATTTAAAATAAAAACAGTAGAGGGTCCAGATGATTATGCATCTATGTCAGAAGTATTGGATAGAAGGCTAAAATATGGAAATTTACCAGACCTTATCTTGCTAGATGGTGGTAAGGGGCAAGTATCAGCCGTAAAAGAGATTATGAAGTTTAATGATGAAGATATTCCACTTTGGGGTATGTATAAAGACGATAAGCATAGAACAAAGGGGCTTACAAATATAGAGAAAAGTATAGACCTAGATAAAACTACAAGTTTATATAGATTTGTAGCAGGTATACAAGAAGAAGTACATAATTATTCAATATCTTATCATAGGAGTCTAAGAGATAAGAAAATGACAAAATCTGCACTAGATGATGTGCCTGGAGTAGGTCCAAAAAGAAAGAAGGCTCTTCTTCTTGAATTTAAAGATATTGATAGCATAAAAACGGCTTCTATTGAAGAAATAATGAAGGTAGAAGGAATAAATGAACAGCTAGCTAAAAATATAGCTTTGCATCTTAAAAAGGTTAGGTAAAATTAGAGTTAAAGGAAAATAGCTTTTTATTTATTTGAATAATATCTGAAAGGAATAGTTATGAAAAAAGTAACGGTTAGAGATTTAATAGATAATTTGGATTTAAAAGAGATAATTTCTCCAAAAGGTAAGGCAGAAAAAACAATTATAACAGAAAAAGAAATAAACAGACCTGGTATACAGCTTGCAGGTTATTTTGATTATTTTACTCCAGAAAGGATACAAATAATTGGAAAAACAGAATATACTTTTTTTGGAATATTTAAAGATGAAGATAGAGAAAATACACTACGTCAATATTTCTCATATGATATACCAATCGTAATAGTAACAAGAGATATGGCACTTAGACCAGATTTTTATAAATGGGCTCAAAAAACATCTACAATTGTTTGCTCAACAAAAAGGGAAACAACAAGATTTATAAATAAGCTATCTACTTATCTAGAAGATAGAATGGCTCCAAGACAAACAGTTCATGGAGTTTTGGTGGATATAAATGGTGTTGGAGTATTGATAAAGGGAGAAAGTAGTATTGGAAAGTCAGAAACTGCACTTGAGTTAGTACAAAATGGCAATAGATTAGTAGCAGATGATGCAGTAGAAATTAAAAGATCAGATGACGGAGTTTTATCAGGTCAAGCACCAGAATTACTTCAAAATTATATAGAAATTAGAGGCATCGGAATAATAGATATCAAGAGTCTGTACGGTGCCAGAAGTATAAACCCTAGAAAAAGGATAGACTTAGTGGCTTATCTTGAGATGTGGAATCCGGAAAAATATTACGATAGATTGGGCTTGGATAAGGACTATGAAGATATATTAGGCACAAGGGTAGAAAAAATAGTTGTTCCTGTAAAACCAGGTAGAAATGTTGCTATGGTTTTAGAAGTAGCAGCTATGAATTATAGACAAAGACAGCTAGGAAATGATGCTGCAATAGAATTTTCTAACAAATTAACAGATGTAATAGAGAATAAAGGAAAATAAAGAAAAATAAAACACAAAAAGTATTGTTATTTTTAGCTATTTTAGATATTATATAAGTTGGTATGTATTGTTTAAAATACGAAAGGAGGACATGATGGATAAGAAGGAAGTATACGAATCATTAAAAAGAATACTAAATGAAGATTTAATATTTATAGATGAGCCAATGAAAAATCATATTTCTTTTAAGGTAGGCGGTCCAGCAGATATATTGGTTAGACCGACAACAGAAGAAGAAATACAAGCAGTTTTTAAACTTGCTACAGAAAATAAATTACCATTCTTTGTAAAGGGAAACGGCACTAATATATTAATAAAAGACGGTGGATTTAGAGGTTTAGTGATAGAACTAGCAGATAACTTCAGCGATTATAAAATAGATGGAAAGCTTGTAACAGTTCAAACAGGAGCATTATTATCAGTAATAGGGAGAGAGGTAATGAAAGAGTCTCTCACTGGATTTGAATTTGCATCAGGAATACCAGGTTCTTTAGGTGGAGCACTTGCAATGAATGCTGGAGCATATGGTGGCGAAATGAAAAATATAGTAAAGTCAGCTAGACTGATGGACTGTGAAGGTAATATAACTGAATATACTAATGAGGAAATGAATTTTGGTTATAGACATAGTAGACTGACTGATGAAAAGAAAATAGCAATATCTGCTGTTATAGAATTAGAAAAAGGAAACTATGAAGAAATAAAAGAAAAAATGGCTGATTTAGCATATCAGAGAAGAAGTAAGCAGCCACTAGAATATCCAAGTGCGGGATCTACTTTTAAGAGACCAGAAGGATATTTTGCAGGTAAGTTGATACAAGATTCAAATCTTAAGGGGGTATCAATAGGTGGTGCACAAGTATCTGAAAAACACTCTGGATTTGTTATAAATAGCAATAAGGCTACAGCTAATGATATAATAAGTCTAATAGAGCATGTGAAAAGTACCGTTTACGATACTCATGGCGTACAGCTTGAAGAGGAAGTAAAGATTATCGGGGAGGATAAAGAGTAATCTGGAGGTGAATACTGATGAAGATTCTTGCAGATTACCATAACCACACTTTATTTAGCTGTGGTGGTAATGACAACAGAAGACATGCAACAGGTAAGGTTGAAGATAATGTATCCGTAGCCTTGGAAAAAGGGCTGGATACAATAGGAATTTCAGAGCATGGATTTAATCATTCATTTTATGGTCTTTCTAAGAAAAATGCAAAAAAAGAAAGAGATGAAATTGATAGATTAAATAAGAAATATCCACAAATAGAAATATTGATGGGAATGGAGTGTAATATATTAGATGATAGCGGGAAAATTGATATGCCAGAGGATATGAAAAAATATTTTGATTATATTCTAGCAGGATATCACTTTGGATCAAAACCGACATCTTTAAAGTCACTTCTTCACCATATAGATAACTTTATTACAAAAGGTTTGTTTTCTAAAAAATATAATACAAGGGCTATAGTAAATGCTATGAAGAATAATGATTTACTATATATTACTCATCCTGGAGATAAGGGAAGAGTTGATATAGATGAGATAGCCAGAGTTGCTGAAGAGACATCTACAGGACTTGAAATAAACGGACATCATAACAGATTAAGTGCTGATATGATAAGAAAGATAAAGGATAGAGATATAAAGTTTTATATAGGATCAGACGCTCATGATCCTGAAAACATAGGCAATTTTGAAAAGGCTCTAGCAATAGCAAAAGAAGCACAACTAGATCTTAGAAGAATTGTAAATATAAAAATATAATAAAATGATTGGGGGAAATATAATGAAGTTTGTAATAGTAACAGGCCTGTCTGGATCTGGAAAAAGTGAAGCGATGAATGCATTGGAAGACATGGGATTTTACTGTGTGGACAACTTGCCTCCAGCATTAATAATAAACTTTGCAGAACTTTTCTTTCAGGCAAGCTCAAATATTGATAAAGTAGCTTTGGGAATAGATATAAGAGGAAGAGAGTTCTTTCAAGCTTTAAATATTGCTTTAGAGCAATTGAGCACGGCAAATTACAAGTATGATATGATCTACTTAGATTGTGATGATGATGTATTGATAAAAAGATATAAGATGACTAGAAGAAATCATCCCTTAGCTGTAAACGCTCAGATACCAGATGGTATAAAGAAAGAAAGAGTAATAATGGAGCCTTTGAAGAAATATTCTAATATGATAATAGATACTAGTAATATGAAACCAAAGGACTTAAAGGCAGAAATAGCAAGTATGTATGATTCAGGGGATGGACTTGAAAGTCCAAATATCACTATATCAGTGGTTTCTTTTGGATTTAAATATGGACTACCTATTGATGCCGACTTGGTATTTGATGTAAGATTTTTACCTAATCCATACTATGTACCTGAGTTAAGGCCAAAGACTGGTGATTATCAAGAAGTTAGGGAGTTTGTTATGGATTCAGAAATTAGTCATGAATTCTTGGATAAATTATTTGATATGTTAGACTTTTTGATTCCTCAGTATATAAACGAAGGCAAGCAACATTTAGTAATTGGAATAGGATGTACTGGTGGAAGACATAGATCAGTTACCATTACTAATTATACTTATGACTATTTGTGTGAACATGGATATAGAGCTGTAAAGAAGCACAGAGATTCAAAGTTAGATTAATGGAGGAAGAAAATGCAGATACAGTTAAGCGGCATAGAATTAGTATTGTCACTTCTTGCATTTTTAGGAGTAGTGGCATTTATTATAGCTATCTATGTTTCATATAAATTTTTAAAGTTATATAGAAAAACACTACGTCAAAGTCAAATGACATTTCAAAAAATAGAGGAGAAAATATTTGAACCACATGTAGTTGTAATTGGTGGTGGAACTGGACAGTCAGTCTTTCTGAGAGGTTTAAAGCACGTTACCAAGAATATCACAGCAATAGTAACTGTTGCAGATGATGGAGGAGGATCTGGTGCACTTAGAGAGGATTTAGGAATGTTACCACCAGGAGATATTAGAAATTGTCTCTTGGCTCTTGCAAATATTGAACCGACTATGAATGAAGTGATGCAGTATAGATTTCCAGAAGGAGCCCTAAAAGGACAGAGTTTTGGCAACTTATTTATAGCTGCTATGACTGGGCTTTATGATAACTTTGAAACAGCAGTATATAAGATGAGTCAAATTTTTGCTATAACTGGTAAAGTACTTCCAGTTACAATGGATGATATAAACTTAGTAGCTGAGCTAGAAAATGGTGAGGTTATAAAAGGAGAATCAAACATACCTACAGAAGCAAAAAAAATGGAAACAAAGATAAAAAGAATGAGTCTGGATAAAACAGATGTAAAACCATTGGATGAGGTAATAGCATCCATAAAAAATGCGGATGCAATAGTAATTGGACCAGGGAGTCTGTATACAAGTATCCTTCCAAATATATTGATGGATGATGTTGTGGATGCTCTTTCAACTACAAAGGCTCCTAAGATATATGTATGTAATATAATGACCCAACCAGGAGAAACAGATGGAAAAGATGTTTTAGATCATGTAAAAGTTTTGATAGAACACGCGGGCATTAATTTTATAGATTATGTAGTTTCAAATAATGAAAAACTTCCAGTAGGAGTGTTTGAAAGATACGCAAATGATGGAGCGGAATTAGTGTTATTAGATGATGCTCAAAAAGATGAACTAAATAGAATGGGAATTACATATGTAGAACAGAAGTTAATAGAGATAAAAAATGGATATATAAGACATGATGCAGAGTTGGTATCTAACTCTGTAATGAAAATAGCAATAAAGCACAGCTATACAAATAACATTTGATTTTGTGAGGAGTGATATTATGAGAGAAGAGATAAGTGCAGGAGGTGTAGTTGTCCTTGGTAATACTATATTGCTACTGAGAAAATATAACGGGGACTGGGTTTTACCTAAGGGTAAAGTCGAAAAAGGTGAAAATCATGAACAGACTGCCTTAAGAGAGGTAAAAGAAGAAACCGGAGTAAAAGCCAGTATAGTAAAATACCTAGGGGAAATACATTACACTTATAAAGAAAACTGGGACCAACAAAAGGGAGTTCATAAAATAGTTTTTTGGTATTTAATGCATACTAAAAATATGGATACAGTACCACAGAGGGAAGAAGGATTTGTAGAAGCCAAGTTCGTACATATTGACAGAGTTTTGGATATTGCTAGATATGATGATGAAAAAGAAATAATAAAAGTAGCCCTGAAAGAAATAGAAAAAGAAAACAAGAGGGATGCTAGATAATGTCTTTTTCAACAGATACTAAAAGTGAATTATCCAGAATAGAAAATAAAGAAAGACGTTTAGATTTGGCTGAACTTTCCGCAATAGTAAGAAACTCAGGGACTATACAGTTATCTGGAAATATGCAGATAAGCCTTAAAATTACGACTGAGTTAAATGCAATAGCTCGAAAAGTGTTTAAGATATTAAAAAACAACTTCGATATAAATACTAGTATCACTGTAAATAAAAATCAAATGTTAAAAAGAAATAATAGCTATGTACTGACTGTAACACCAGAAATGGGTGCAAGTGATTTATTGATTAAGCTAGGAATATTAAAAAGTGGAAATAGTTTTTTCCCAAGAAATGATGTTCCTTCAGAAATTGTAAGAGAGGCCGATGAAGCAAATGCCTATATAAGAGGTGCTTTTTTAGGCAGTGGATCTATAAATGATCCTGAAAAAAATTATCATATGGAGTTTGTAACAAACAATGAAGATTATTCCTATGAACTTAGTGATTTAATAAATTCTATGGGATTTCATAGCAAGATAGTTGAAAGAAAGAATAATTATGTAGTTTATCTTAAAGAGAGTGAACAAATTTCAGATCTTTTGACAATAATGGGAGCAAATAGTGCTATGTTTGTACTTCAAAATGCCAAGATAGTCAAAGATATGAGAAATAAGGTAAATAGAATAGTAAACTGTGAGACAGCGAACCTATCTAAAACAGTAGATGCTGCAGTAAGACAGGTTGAAAGTATACTAATAATACAAAAGACGATAGGTATAAGTAAGTTACCAGCAAACCTACAAGAGCTTGCAATGCTGAGAATGGAATATGCAGATATGAGCCTCAAGGAATTGGGAGAAAATCTACATCCTCCACTTGGAAAATCTGGAGTTAATCATAGATTTAAGAAAATAGAAGAGATTGCAGATCGTTATAGAGATCAAGTCGCACCAGAAGAGCTATTTAGATAGGTCCAGTGCGACTTATTTTTTTGCCTTGAATAAATTCTAGGATTTAAGCTTATAATTAGGCATTTTTTACAAACTAAGTGTATAATAGTATGGTGAATATATTTTATAAAAATGATATAGTAAAGATGATTGATAGACTTGGAGTAAATGCTTGAAATAAAAAGCAAGAAAAATAGTATTTCATAGACATTAAAATAAAGATAAGTTATTTACAAAATATTTTGATAGATAGAGTTATTAGTGGAATTTATTAAAAAATTAAAAATAAAAGAGATTAAATAGAAAGTGTAGAGTTAAGAAAGGAGGAAATAATGGGAAATATAATAAATAATGAAGATCTTGAAGAAAGTGTTATAGAGAAGAAAAATAGGGATTTTTCTCACTTACATGTTCATACAGAATATAGTTTATTAGATGGGTTTTCTAGGCTAAAGTGGCTTATTCCAAGGGTCAAGGAGCTTGGAATGACTTCTTGTGCAATTACTGATCACGGCTCTATGTTTGGAGTAGTTGATTTTTATAAAAGTTGTAAGAAAGAAGGTATAAAGCCAATAATAGGTTGTGAAGTCTATATAGCGTCAAGATCTATGACAGACAAAGACCCTAATCTAGATAAGTACTCATCGCATCTTATATTATTAGCTGAAAATAATGAAGGTTATAAGAATCTAATAAAAATAGTATCCGATTCTTATGTAGATGGATTTTATTATAAACCTAGAACAGATAAAGAACAGTTGAGAAAGTATTCCAATGGAATAATATGTTTGTCAGCCTGTTTAAATGGTGAAATTCCAAAGGCACTTTTACAAAGAAATTATGATTTGGCTAGAGATTTAGCACTTGAATATAGGGATATATTTGGAAAAGATAATTTCTTTCTTGAAATACAAGATCATAAGCTGGCAGAAGATAAAGAAGTAAATGCTGGAATACTTAAAATATCAAAAGAACTGGATATTCCAATGGTAGCCACAAATGACTCTCATTATGTAAATAGGGAGGACGCTAAGAATCATGATGCATTACTGTGCATACAGATGCAAAAGACTATAGATGATCCTAGTAGAATGAAGTTTCCAAATGATGAGTTTTATATAAAATCTAGAGAAGAAATGGAAGAGTTATTTCCATTTGCTCCAGAGGCAATTGATAATACTCTAAAAATAGCAGATAGGTGTAATGTTGAGTTTGATTTTGATACCTACCATATTCCATCTTTTGATGTACCAGATGGTCTCACTCCTTTAGAATATTTGAAAAAATTATGTTATGAAGGGCTTTATGAAAGATATACTGAGCCAACAAAAGAAGAAATAGACAGATTGGAATATGAAATAAATGTAATATCTGGTATGGGATATATAGAGTACTTTCTTATAGTATGGGATTTTATAGACTTTGCAAAGAAAAATAATATAATGGTTGGACCAGGAAGAGGTTCAGCAGCAGGATCAATAGTTGCCTATACTCTTAAAATAACAGATATAGATCCTATTAAATATAATTTATTGTTTGAGCGTTTTTTGAATCCTGAAAGAGTTACTATGCCCGATATAGATATAGACTTTTGCTATGAAAGAAGAGAAGAAGTAATTGATTATGTAAAAGAAAAGTATGGAAAAGATCATGTAGCTCAGATTATTACTTTTGGTACTATGGGGGCTAAGTTAGCTATTCGAGATGTTGGAAGAGTAATGGATGTATCTTACAATAAAGTAGATTCTATAGCAAAAGAAATTCCATTTGCACTAGGAATGACTATAGATAAAGCCTTTGATATCAATCCAAACCTTGTGAGTATGTATGAAAGTGATGTAGAGGTTAAGGAAATAATTGATACATCTAAAAAAATGGAAGGTATGTTAAGACATGCATCTACTCATGCAGCGGGTGTTGTAATATCTAAAAATCCGGTATATGAGTATGTACCCCTATATAAAAATCAAGACTCGATAACAACTCAATTTACTATGACTACGCTTGAAGAGTTGGGTCTTTTGAAAATGGACTTTCTTGGCCTTAGAACACTGACAGTTATAAGAGATGCACTAGACCTTATAGAGCTTAATAGAGAAAAGAAGGGATATACTGAGTATATTAATTTTTCAAAGATGGAATATGATGATCCAAAGGTTTTTGAACAGCTGTCTCAAGGAAATACACTGGGGGTATTTCAGTTGGAAAGTAGCGGTATGAGAAACTTCATGAAACAGTTAAAGCCAAATAGCTTTGAAGATATTGTGGCTGGAATATCCTTATTTAGACCAGGCCCAATGGATTCTATACCAACCTATATAGAATGCAAGCATAACCCTGAAAAGGTAACTTATATGCATGAAAAATTAAAGCCAATACTTGAAGTTACTTATGGCTGCCTTGTTTATCAGGAACAGGTAATGCAGGTGGTTAGAGACCTAGGTGGATATAGCTTTGGGCGAAGTGACCTTGTAAGACGTGCTATGAGTAAAAAGAAGATGGATGTAATGGAAGAGGAACGTCAGTACTTTATATATGGGAAATTGGATGCTGACGGAAATACAGAAATTCCAGGATGTGTTGGGAATGGAGTTCCTGAAGATGTAGCCAATCAGATATTTGATGATATGATAGATTTTGCGAAATATGCCTTTAATAAATCACATGCAGCTGCATATGGAGTTTTGGCATATGAAACTGCTTACCTTAAGACTTACTATCCAGTAGAGTTTATGGCAGCTCTTATGACTTCAGTAATGGGAAATACGGACAAGGTTGTAGAATATATCAGGGAATGTGAAGCAATAGGGATAGATGTTTTAGCACCAGATATAAATAAGTCGTACTCAAAATTCTCTGTTGATGATAAATGTATTAGATTCGGTTTGGCAGCAGTAAAAAATGTTGGTTCAAATGTAATTGATAGTATAGTTAAAGAAAGAGAAGCTGCTGGAGAATTTACAGACTTTACCAATATGCTTAAAAGACTAGATTCAAAACTAACAAATAAAAGGGTAATTGAAAGCTTGATAAAGTGTGGAGCATTTGATTCTATGGGAGAAAATAGAGCAACTCTTATGTTTGGTTTTGAGGATTTACTTGAAAGTATTAATAGTGATAGGAAGAAAAATGTTGAAGGTCAAATATCTTTATTTGAAATAGCAGCAGATAATAATGAAGAGACAATAGAAGAAGAAGCTCCTCTTAAATTTATTCCTGAATATAAAGAAAAGATAAAGCTGGATATGGAAAAAGAAGTGCTAGGGGTATATGTTACAGGACATCCTTTGGCGGAATATGGAGAAGTGCTTTCCAAAAAAACATCAATAGACAATGGAGAAATCAATAAACTAAGAGAAGAACCAGAAAAACTTCAAGAGTTAAATGATCAAGAAAATATTATTGGTGGAATGATTATAGGAAAAAGAATGTTGAGCACTAAAAGAAATGAATTAATGGCATTTATAACAGTGGAAGATTTGTATGGAAGTATTGATATGGTAGTATTTCCAAATGTATTGAAAAAGTACCAAAATTTATTAAATGAGGATTCAATAATTTTAGTAAAGGGAAAAACTAGTGTTAGAGGAGATGATGATGTATCTTTTATAGCAAATAGTATAAAGGATATAGAAGATGATAGTCCATTTGAGGAAAAAAAAGATAATGGATTTAGATATTATAATACTAAAAAAAGAAATCTTGGAACAGGTAGAAAATTATTTATAAGAATAGACTCTATGCAAAATGAAGAATTGGTAAATGAAATTTATGATGTTATTAGAAATAATCAAGGAACAGATACTGTGGTATTATTTCCGACTGATGAAAACAAAAATGGAAGCAAGAAAACATATCAATTATCAGGACTAGGAGTCTATGCAGATGAAAAAGTAAAAGATGAGCTAATTAATTTTTTAGCAGAATCAGATGTGATAATTAAATAAAAATAAAAAATAGATAGTAAGTTTAAACTTACTGTCTTTTTTTTATATAAAAAATATAACAATTATGAATATAAAAGAATCTTTATTTAGTTTCATAAAATAGATATAATAAATTAAAATCATACTATGAAAACAATATCCTTATTTAAAAAGGCAAAAACTCCTAAAATTAATGTAAAAATATGGTAAAGCTATTCTTTAAATCCTTATATTATGTTATAATAACAAAAGATGCAATCCCAATATTTTTTTAACCATTATGGGCTATTGAGTGTACGGCGGGGACTTTATATGTCCCTAGAAAAATGGATTGCATATTAAATTGTTATGTAATTTGAGTAAATTAGTTATAGATTAGGTTATTTGCTAATGCAATAGGAGGAAGATATATATGAAAGCAATTGGTATTTTAACTAGTGGAGGAGACGCTCCAGGAATGAATGCAGCTATAAGAGCTGTTGTTAGAACTGCTATATATTATGGATATAAGGTTTATGGAATTGAAAAGGGCTACAAAGGGCTTTTAGACGAAGAATTTGTTGAGATGGATTTATCTTCAGTAGGAGATATTATTCAAAGAGGCGGTACTGTCTTAAAATCTTCTAGATGTGATGAGTTTAAAACTCCAGAAGGAAGAGAAAAAGCCGTAGAGATTTTAGAAAACTATGGAATAGGAAGCTTAATTGTAATTGGTGGAGATGGATCATTTACAGGTGCAAAGATGCTTAGTAACCTTGGGGTTGCCACTATAGGCATACCTGGCACTATTGATAATGATCTTGCTTATACTGATTATACAATAGGATTTGATACAGCTATGAATACTGTAATAGATGCTATAAGTAAGATTAGAGATACCTCATCTTCTCATGATAGAGTAAATATTGTAGAAGTAATGGGTAGAAACTGTGGGGATTTAGCGCTTTACTCAGGCCTTGCAGGTGGTGCCGAAACGATTATAGTTCCAGAGATGGAAATAAGAACTGATGAAATAGTAAATAAATTAAAGACAACACAAAAAAGAGGAAAAAAACACAGCATAATAGTATTAGCAGAAGGTGCTGATATTGATGGTGGTGCTTTGGCTCTTAAGAAAATATTAACAGAAGAAGATCATGCCGATGTAAGAGTAACTGTACTTGGACATGTTCAAAGAGGTGGCTCTCCATCATCATTTGATAGAATACTTGCAAGTAGACTTGGAAATAAAGCTGTGGAACTTTTAATAGCAGGTAAATCAGCTAGAGTTGTGGGTATGAAAGACAATAAGATTATAGATATGGATATTGAAGAAGCACTATCAATGGAAAAAGAGTTCGATGTAGATATATATGAAATGGCAAAGGTTCTATCTATATAGTTGTCAGATTATATAAATTGACAGAGAAGAGTATTATGAAGATATAAAATTGAGTATAGGCGAGTTATTTGATAAGCTCAATTTAGTTTAAATTAGAGGTGATTATGATGGTAAAATTTAAGAAAACTAAAATAGTATGTACAATGGGTCCAGCTACAGATTCAGATGAAATATTGGGACAGCTGGTATTAAATGGTTTGAATGTATGTAGATTCAATTTTTCTCATGGCTCACATGAAGAACACAAGATAAGAATGGACCGTACAAAGAGAATAAGAGAAGAATTAAATGAGCCAATCGCAATATTATTAGATACAAAGGGACCAGAAATAAGAACTGGAGATTTTGAAGAATCAATAATACTAGAAGAAGGCGAAAAGTTTGTAATTACAATGGATGATTGTATAGGTAATAAAGAAAGATGTACAGTATCGTATAAGGGTATGGTAGATGATGTTAAACTAGGAGATACTATACTTATAGATGACGGTCTAGTGGCTTTAAAGATAGTAGAAATAAAGGGAAATGATATAATTACAGTTGTAGAAAACTCAGGAAAAGTTTCTTCTAAAAAGGGAGTAAACCTACCTGGTGTAGTAATAAATTTACCAGCAGTTACAGATAAAGATATATCTGATATAAAGTTTGGTATAGAACAAGGTATTGATTTTATAGCAGCATCTTTTGTAAGAAAAGCGGCTGATGTTATAGAAATAAGAAAAATATTAGAAGAAAACAATGCTTCAGATATTCAGATTATATCTAAGATAGAAAATCAAGAGGGCGTTGAAAACATAAACTCTATACTACAGGTATCTGATGGTATTATGGTAGCAAGAGGAGATATGGGTGTTGAGATACCTAGTGAAGAAGTTCCAATAGTACAGAAGATGATAATCAAAAAATGTAATGAAGTATCTAAGCCTGTAATCACAGCAACTCAGATGATGGATTCTATGATTAGAAATCCTAGACCCACAAGAGCTGAAGTAGCTGATGTTGCAAATGCTATTTATGATGGTACAGATGCAATTATGTTGTCAGGTGAAACAGCTGCAGGTAAATATCCAATAGAAGCCGTTAAGACAATGAATAGAATTGCAATAAGAACTGAAGAAACACTTGAATACAAGGTTGAGGCAAAATATGCATACAATAGAGGAATAACTGTAACAGATGCTATAAGTCATGCAACTTGTACTACAGCTATGGATCTAGAGGCTCAGGCTATAATTACTTGTACATCTTCAGGATATACTACAAAGATGGTATCAAAGTTTAGACCACAAGCTCCAATAATAGCGGCAACTCAGAGTGATAAGGTAATGAGAAAATTATCACTAAACTGGGGAACATATCCAGTTAAGAGCGAACTAGGAGAAAATACTGATGAAGTTGTAAAGGCTTCTATTTTAGCTACAAGAGAGGCAGGATTTGCAAATTCTGGTGATACTGTTGTAGTTACAGCAGGTGTTCCAGTAGGTAAGACTGGAAAGACTAATCTAATAAAGGTAAGTGTAATAGCAGACTTTTTAGGTAGAGGTATAGGAATTGGTGATGAGGCAGTAGAAGGTGTAGCAAGAGTTGTAAAGCCAGGTGAAGATTGCCCAGAATTCAATGAAGGTGATATATTAGTAACTATTGGAACAGATAGAGAAATGGTTAAGTACATGGAAAAAGCTAGTGCAATAGTAACTGAAACAGGTGGAATGACATCACATGCTGCAATAGCAGGAATAAACTTAAAGACTCCAGTAGTTGTATCAGTAGAGAATATAACAAGCAAGCTTAAGAGTGGAGAAAAAATTAGAGTAGAAGCATCAAGTGGTGCTATAACAAGATAGTAATGTATAAACTATAATTAATAATTATTAAAAAGCTGTTGTAATATAGATTGTATCTGTATTTACAATGGCTTTTTATTTTTATGAAAATAGATTATAATAGATTAATGCAAAGAATAATAAAAAGCTAATAGCTATCGAAGCAGTTGGCAAATATAAAAGAGATAATAAATATTGAAAGAGCTAGCATAGACATAGATTATAGAGTAAAATATAAAAAGTGGATTTTAAAAAATTGATAGATTTAATATATATAAGGATTGGTGCAAAAATGCTTGAAAAAGGTAAAAAACATGAGTGTGAAATAGTAGATATAGGTCAAGGTGGAGTTGGAATAGGAAAGCATAATGGCTTTACTGTATTTGTAGATTCTGCTCTTCCAGGAGAAATAGTAGATGTCAAAATTACGAAATCTAAGAAAAAATATGCTGAAGGTGTAATATCTAAGATAAAAAAAGAGTCTGATTTTAGGGTTGAAAGAGTATGTTCTATGAAGTACAGAAACTGTGGAGGATGCCAGATTCAAGAGCTTGATTATAAAAAACAGTTAGAAATAAAAACTGATGAAGTAAGACAGGATATGAAGAGAATTGGAGAGCTAGACAATATACTGATACATAACGCAATAGGAATGGAAGAGCCTTTTAGATATAGAAATAAAGCACAATTTCCAGTTCAGAAGATAGATGGAAAATTAAAGATTGGATTTTATAAAAAGAAAAGTCATGATGTAATAGATATGGATAAATGCGTAATTCAACATGAAAAAAGTGACAAGGTAATAGAAATAGTAAGAGAGTTTATAGAAGAAAATAATATAAGTATTTATGATGAAAAAACTAATAAAGGCTTACTTAGACATATAGTGACAAAGGTAGGCTATACTACTGGAGAAGTGATGGTAGTATTGGTTGCAAGTAAAAAAAATATAGCAAATTTAGATAAATTAGTTGAATCACTAAAAATGAATATAGATGGTTTTAAAACATTAGTTGTAAATATAAATGATAAAAAAACGAATGTTGTTTTAGGAAGAAAAAATATAAATATATATGGAGACGGAAAAATAATTGATAACATAGGAGAATTAAAGTTTGAGATAAGTCCATTATCATTTTTCCAAGTAAATCCAGTTCAAACAGAAGTTTTGTATAATAAAGCACTTGAATATGCAAATTTATCTAAGGAAGATACAGTATTTGATATCTACTGTGGAATAGGCACAATATCTCTATTTTTAGCAGAAAAAGCAAAGAAAGTATATGGTGTAGAGATAGTGGAAGATGCCATAAATGACGCAAATAAAAATGCAAAGCTGAATGGAATAGAAAACGCAGAGTTTTTCGTGGGTAAAGCAGAAGAAGTGGTTCCAAAATTATATAAAGATGGAAAAACTGCTAATGTTGTAGTTGTAGATCCTCCAAGAAAGGGATGCGATGAAAAGGTCTTAGATACAATAGTAGAGATGGAGCCAGAGAGAATAGTATATGTGAGTTGTAACCCATCTACTTTGGCTAGAGACCTGAAGTATCTTGATGCAAAGGGATTTATATGCAGGGAAATTCAGCCTGTTGATATGTTTCCTCATAGCGTTCATATAGAAAGTGTAGCCTTGATAGTTAAGAAGTAGGGAGATATAAAATATGAATAAAATAATAATGTTAGATATAGTTTTTCAGTATGGAGATGAATTTAAGATTCTTAATCCAGTAGTTTTAATTAGTGAGAAAGACACAGTTCTAGTAGATTGTGCTTATACGGGACTTTTACCACTTATAGAAGAGGCAATGTTTCGTGAGGGAATAGATCCAAATTCTTTGACAAAGGTTCTGATCACTCATCACGATGATGATCATATCGGTGCTTTATATGAGTTAAAGGAGAAGTATCCAAATATAGAGGTTGTTTCAAGTGAAATAGAAAGTGATTATATATCACAAAACAAAAAATCTTTGAGGTTAATACAGGCTGAGGAGATGTTAAATGAAATGCCTGAAGAGGAAAAGGAATTTGGAAGGCAGTTTTGTGAGTCCTTAAAGAAAGTTATGCCAGTTGACGTAGATATAAAAGTAAAAGATGGAGATTATTTTGATTGGGCAGGCGGATGCAGAATAATAGCTACTCCAGGTCATATGCCAGGACATATATCACTATATTTGGAAGAGAGTAACTCAGTTGTAACTGGTGATGCAGCAGTGGTAGAGGATGGTAAGTTAGTTATAGCAAATCCATATTTTACTTTAGACTTAGAAAAAGCTGAAGAGTCACTAAAAAAACTAAAGGATATAAAGGCAGATATATATTATTGCTACCATGGTGGTGCAATTTAAAAATAAAATTATTTTAAATTTAGTTTTTATAAAAAATATATAAAATAATTTTGTACTCAAATTTATTAAAAGGTTAATTTAAATAACTTTTCATCTAATACTAAAATTTTTAAAACTTTAGTATTAGAAATGTCAATATATAAAAATAAGAAAAAATGTGAATAATTATTGATACTAAAATATCAGTTAATAGATAAAATTAAAGGGGGAAAATAAATGGACTATGAAATTGTTAGATTATATGATCATCCCGAAATGAAATTAAGAGCCGCTCAATGGTTTCATGAAAAATGGGATGTTCCTATAGAGGCATATCTTGAAAGTATAGAACAGTGCATTGATGAAAATTCATCTACTACTCAATGGTATATTGTTTTAGAGAATGGTGAAATAATAGCTGGCATAGGAGTAATAGAAAATGACTTCCATGATAGAAAAGATCTATCACCTAATGTATGTGCAGTGTATGTAGAAGAAGAGTATAGATGCAAAAGAATTGCTGGAGATATGCTCGAATTTGTTGCTAGTGATATGAAAAATAGAGGAGTAGATGTATTATACTTGCTGACAGAGCACATTTCTTTTTATGAAAGATATGGCTGGGAATTTCTATGTATGGTTCAAGGTGATGGAGAGGATCACGAATCTAGAATGTATATACATAGAAGTTAAAGAATTAGTTTAAAATTTTTAATAAAGTTATTAAAACAAATGTAAATACAAAGTATTATTTTTCAATCAATAATTTATAGATTTACTGTAGCTTCCATAGATTTATAAAAATATAAGACTATATAATTTATAAGTTTCTTAGAGGGTGGTTTTATACACTTAGATCAACTATAAATCTACTGAGAAAGATATGTATAGATATTATGATAAAGATAATCATCAAAATAAAAATCGATCATAATTGTATAGTGAGGTATATTTATGAGGGAAATAAATATAGGAAGCACAATAGTTAAAAATAGGAAATAAAAAACATAATTCAAAAGTAGTTAGTAAAGCATATAAGAGTATCCAAGTCTTTTATTTCCAAGTGAGTAAAGAATTAAACAAAAAAATATATAAAAAATATCAAGAAGAAAGTAGTAAAAATATTTAATTTAAAATCTAAAAACAATAAAATTGCAATAGTATAAGCCATATCTATAGATAAAAACTATAGGTGTGGCTTTATATATTTTATTTTTGACTTAATAAGTATTTAATAAATAAAAAACGTTTTATTACTTTTTATTTATGATATAATTACAAAAGATATAAATTATTAGGAGGCGCTTTGTAATGAAAATAAATAAAAAGGTATTAGCAGGGGTATTATGCTTGTCTTTAGTAGCTGCTGTAGGTTGTGGTCAGGAAAAGACTGTTGACAGTTCAAGCTCACAAAAACAAGAACAAAAAAAGGCTGCAGATGAGATAGCAGGTGTATCTCTAGATCAACCAATTAAGGTTGATAAGGAAGCAAAGACAGTAACAGTATTGACTAAGGTTAATGGGAAGTATTTCAATGAAGCTACTCGTCATGCTTCAGTTTTTAGTGAAGGTTCAAATGGAACAAAGTCAGTATTTACATCTTATGGAACTCCAGAAGATTTTTTACAAGGGCTGCTTGATATAGGGGCAGAAGCAGGAAATAATATGACTCCAGAAAACGCAACAGAAACAACTGTTGAAGGTTCTCCAATAAAAATGGAAGTAACTTGGGCAGGTGCAGATAAGACTTATGATGTTAATGAAGTTATAAAAGACAGTAATGGAAAAAAGATCGACTTCAAATTTGGTGGAAACTTAGAGAGAGCTAAAAATAAAAAGACAGGTTGTCTTACTTGTTTAGACAGTTGTCCAGTAGGCATAGTATCAAATGCTGCCTATACTTATGGTGCTGTGGAAAAGAGAAATGAAGTAACTTTCACAGGGAATGCAGATGTATTGCCAGAAGATGGAACATATGTAGCAACTATTTATAGCATATCAAAATAATTTATAAACCATAGTCTTTAGGCTATGGTTTTATAGTAGGAAGAAATTAGAAAGGAAGTGTTGAATTGAAGAAGTTAAGATCATTGTTTTACTATACTACAACAGGTATGGCTTTGGGATATTTGTTGTGTACGCTATTATTTTTCAGTGTTAGTCTAGAGATGATGGTGGGGTTAAATTTAGTCATGTATATATCAGTAGGCTTTGGAATAATGCTTGGAATAGCCTATAATAGAATTAATTTTAGATATTTGTTCTTTATTTTTGAAGGACTTGTATTAGCAATTTCACTTGCAACAGGTAGATTGGTTAATATATTATATATAACAAAGGAAAGCTTAAATTTAGATGTGCCTGTAAGCAATATAAAAATAGGATTCATAATAGGATTTATAATAGTTAATGCAGTAAATATATATATAGTGGCTACACTTAAAAAATATCAAACTGTATTAACTAAGGAAGAAAGAAAAGCAAAAAAGTCAGAAGAAAAGAAATTGAGTGACTTGAGAGAGGAAAAAACGCCAGAAGAAATCGCTAAGATAAAGAGTAGGAGAAAGAAGCAGAGAATAATTGCTTTAGCTTTAATAGTTTTATCTCTAGGAATATATTTTGTTAGTCCTAAGGTAAATAATACTATAAATCATGCTTTTGCAATACTTTCTCAGTTGGATACTCACGCGGTAATAGAGTATATTAGATCATATGGAAGTATGGCAGCGGTTATATCATTTATACTGATGATTTTACAGTCAGTAGCAGCTCCAATACCAGCATTTTTAATAACATTAGCAAATGCATCAATATTTGGTTGGGTAAAGGGTGCTCTTTTATCATGGTCATCAGCTATGGCAGGTGCTGCACTTTGTTTCTTTATAGCAAGAGCATTAGGAAGAGATGTTGTTGAAAAGCTTACAAGCAGAGGGGCAATGGAAGGCATAGATGTATTTTTTGAAAGATATGGTAAATATACAATATTAGTTTGTAGATTACTACCTTTTGTTTCATTTGACTTTGTCAGCTATGCAGCAGGACTTACAAATATGAGTTTCTGGTCATTCTTTATAGCTACTGGAATAGGACAGTTACCAGCGACTTTGGTTTATTCTTATGTTGGAGGATCACTTACAGGTGGTGCACAGAAGTTATTTATAGGTCTTTTGGTATTGTTTGCACTATCAATAGTAATAGGTATTATGAAAAAAGTATACGATGATAAGCATAAGGCAGTAAAGGAAGCTGAAGCAAGTCAAAGTAGTATAGATAAATAAAGAAATTGAAGCAATTTTTACTCTTGCTTTTATATATTTATGTGTAAATCTATGGTGAGATTTTATAATACAGAAAAGGTTATATTATGTCAAAAAAATTAAAACAAAAAATTCTTATAATCTCTATGATTATAGTATTTATATTAATATACAAGGTCTTTTTACAGGGCATTACAGCTCAAAGTATTAGAGATTGGGTTTCTGGATTTGGAGTAATGGCTCCAATAGCTTATATATTTGTTTGGGCTATTTTACCTATATTTTTCTTTCCAGTACCAGTGCTTGCTTTAGCTGGTGGCTTATCATTTGGTCTTGTGGATGGAACGATTTATACTCTTATTGGAGCTATGGTAAATAGTAGTCTAATGTTTCTTTTAGCAAATATACTAGCAAAAGATATGGTGAGCAAGTATCTTGAAGATAAACTGCCAGATAAATGGTGGGATAGATTCCAAAGTGCAGATGGAAAAGAAGGATTTTTGATAGTTCTTATATGCAGATTGATACCTATTATGCCATATAATGTAATAAATTATGTATCAGGTCTTACAAAAATAAGATTTAGTAATTACTTTTTGGCAACTTTGATAGGTATATTCCCAGGAACTGTAATTTTCCTAAATGTAGGTGATAAAATTTTGGACGTGAAATCGCCAGAGTTTATAATGTCTATAGTATTTGTAGTGATTCTTACAGTTGTATCTGTAGTCTTAGGTAAATATGTTTCAAAGAAATCTGAAAGAAATCGCTAAGTAATAGATGCTAATTGAAAATACTATAATCAAAGAAAGTTAATTATAGTTAGATATTTCGAATTTTATTCGGATAATAAATCCCCATAACTATGGGGATTTTATTTTATAGCTAAGGAGAAAAAATGGATAAAATGATTTCAAAAGAATGTATACACTGTAATAGATGTAAAAAAAATTGTGATTTTCTAAAAAAATATGATTTAGATTTGATGGCTTTTGAAGAAAGAGAGGACCTTGCATATAATTGTTTTATGTGTGGTAAATGTAAGATTGTATGCCCAAAAGATATAGATGGCAGAGAGATAGCTCAAAAACTTAGAGATGAAACTGTTAAAAAGAACAATGGAAAACTTTCTGATAAGGGATATGGCGGAATTGTATTCGAAAAGAAAAACTATATATTTAAAAACTATAAAAGTGCAGTAAAAAGTGAAAAAGAGAACGAAGTAAATACAGCTATATTTACTGGATGTAACTTTTTATCATATACTCCTAATACAGCAAATAAATTGATAGAAATAATGGATGAAAATGAGATTGGTGTTATTTTTGATTGTTGTGGAAAGCCAATTTATGAACTCGGTTTAAAGGATGATGCCGAGAAAATAATAGAAAAGATAAATAAAAATCTTAAAGAAAAAAATATAAGTAGATTGATTATGGTTTGTCCGAACTGTTATTATTACCTAAAAGGTAAGTTGGACGTAGAAATGATAGATATATACACTCTATTAAATGACCTAGGAATAGGTAAAAAGTTGGATAGAGAAGCTCTTATGTTTAGACCTTGTCCAGATAGAGAGACAGAAGAGTTACTAGAAAAGATTACTCCTTTTATGATTGATGGTAAAATTGAAAAATTAAATGAACAGTGTTGTGGTGCTGGTGGATGTGCATCTGTAAAAGAAGCAGAAGTATCAAAGGGATTTAGAATAGACATAAAATCTCAGGCAAAAGATGAAAAAGTATATACATACTGCTCTACATGCACAGGATTTTTTAAAAGTGAAGGTGTAAATATTAAGCATGTTCTAAGTGAAATTTTAGATGTAGATGAAAAAAATACTGGAAATTCCCTTATGAATAGATTGAAGTATAAATTTTATAGGAAGTAGGCTTTTTCTATTACTTTATAAGAGCTTACAAAAATAGTTTAACTAGAATTTGAAAATTTAATTCTTAAATATATTATTTAAAATATAACTTAAAACAAAGATAAAGATTTAGAAAGTAAAGATAGAATTTGTGAGAATATATTGAATTTTATAAAATTAAAATACTAATATGCCAATAAATAAAAAGTGTAGATATATATCTACACTTTTTATTTGTTGATTTTGCTATTGCTTTTGTATATAATAAAGTTTGTGCAAAATTATATTACTAATCATATATAAGCTAATTATAGAGCTTAAATTTGGGTATAATACTATGATAATGATAATTCAATTCAATTAAAATGATGAGTATTTTCTATTATTTTAAATAAGATAGATCGGGATAATTTATAAAAAAGAATATTTGAAAGGAGGAGGGGAGATTAAGTATAAAATCTCGCCCCTGATATTATGAAAGAATTTTTAAGAGAACAAGGAGTTTCAGAAAAACTATTAAAAGAATTAGAAGATTTCAGAAAATATTATAAGTTGGAGGATTCTTTACTTGATAGAGTTCCTAATCCAAGATATAAGTATTACGGTAAAGAGGTTTGGAGTAAGTCGATTGCTGCATTATTAGCTGGTTACAATATATTGCTATCAGGACCTAAGGCAACAGGTAAGAATGTACTTGCTGAAAATCTGGCAATGATATTTAATAGACCTATGTGGAATATATCTATGAATATAAATTCAGATAGCAGTAGTCTTTTGGGAAGTGATACATTTATAGATGGTGAAGTTAAACTAAGAAAAGGTCCAGTCTATAATGCAGCCGAATCGGGAGGATTTGCAGTATTTGATGAAATAAATATGGCTAAGAATGATTCTTTATCGGTTATTTATTCGGCACTAGACTATAGAAGAGTTATAGATGTTCCAGGCTATGAAAGAATAGATATGCATGAAGCAACTAGATTTATAGGAACTATGAATTATGGTTATATAGGAACTAAAGAATTGAATGAAGCATTGATTTCTAGGTTTATGGTTATAGATATGCCTACTATCACTGAAGAAAACTTTAAGATGATTTTAGAAAATGAATTTGCCTTGAAAAAGGATTATCTTGATATATTTGTTAGATTATTTATGGATTTACAGAAAAAATCTTTAAATGCAGAGATATCATCAAAAGCGATAGATTTGAGAGGTTTATTTTCTAGTATTGAAACAATGAAGAAGGGATTAGATATAAAATCTGCTTTGGAGATGGGAATAGTAAATAAGACTTTTGATCAATATGAAAAAGATATAGTTAGAGACGTTATAAATTCACTTCTTAGAGATGATGTTAAGTCTGAGGATCTTTTTATAAAATAAGTTAGAGAATTGGGTGATAATTAATGGATAACAAGCTAAGAAAAGAAAATGTTGTATGGACTGTATCTGAAGATTATTCATATATACCAATACTTAATTTATTTGATGACTATGGTGATTATGATATGGATTACTATAAGATGATGTTATTAGGTTGTGTGTATAAATTAATCAATATGGATAAATTTTTAGATTTTATGTCCATATGTATGGAAAAAACTGAATTAAAAGATGAATATCTAAAGCTAGTGGAAATATTTTTAGATGATGTTTTTTCTGATATATTGCTTGAAGAAAGAGCAGGAGCATATGACTACAAGAAAAAGTTTTTAGATAAAATATCAGATAAATATACTTTTTTAGAAGAAAAGTATAGGGAGGATTTCCTAAAAAAATTAAGTGTAGAAGAAGAGATTGAATATGTATATTATTCTTTGTTAGACTATAAATTTGTTCAAGGCAGAGCTGTAGCTGAAGAGTTATCTATGTATTTAAGAAGAAGGACTGCAAAATTAACTAAACTAGCGGACTCTTTATCAAAGGCTATAAAACTTCAAGACTCTAAAAGAAAAGTAAATACTCTAGATTTAAATGAAGATGAATCTGAAATGATAGATTTTTTAAGAGAAGAGTTAACAGATGAACTGATTAATGTTTTAAACGGTGCTTTTTTAAAATTTTTCTATCAAAATGTAAGACGAGAAAAATCAAAAGATGATGATAAAGACTTTAAAAAAGATGATAAGGATAAAGATAAAAGCAAGAAAAAAGCCAAAGAAAAAGAAAGAACTTCGAGACTGAACTTTAAAATGAAGAAAAAGCATATTGATAAAGCTAAGGATACAGATGGAATAGGAATGTTTTCGGTTGAGTCAGCAGAGTTTACTGGACAGATTTCAGATGACATAAAAATGGAAGATGAGAGATTAAAGTCTAATCTAACAGCTAGTAGTAGGGCTTCAAACGATAAAATAAAAGATATGCTACTTGCTAGATATGGTGAATCAATATATCCTGAGAATTTAACGAATTTTATTGAAAGTAAGCTTTGCACAGATATTCATCAAGGAATAAAGTTTCATTTTACAAAAGGAAATTTTATTGAAGGTAAATACGATAAATACTTTGCAAATTCAATTAAGAGCCAAAGAGAAAAAAATATAGAGTACTATAAAGACAATGAATTGATATTTAGAAGATCTATTAATGAGTTGAAAGAAATTCTAAGAAAAAAGATATTTTTAGAAGATGATGACTCAGCTGAACTAACTAGAAGCGGTGAATTAGTAGTATCTCAAATATGGAAAAACAAAATATTAGGTGATGAAAAAATATTTAAAAAGGTTAATAAAGATGAATTGGGGTCTTTATCTGTAGATATATTGCTAGATTCATCTGCATCTCAGATAGAAAGAGAGGAACTTGTTTCAGCTCAAGCATATATTATAGCAGAGGCATTGACTTCCTTGAAGATACCGACAAGAGTGTTTGGGTTTTGTAATTTTTTTAATTTCTTGGTGATGACTGAGTATAGAGATTATAGGGAAAGTCAATCAGCAAACAAAAGAATTTTCAACTACAAAGCTTCTGGAAGTAATAGAGATGGACTTGCTATTAAGTTTCTATCTAAACAGATGGAGACTCTAGAAGAAGATAATAAGGTTCTTATAGTTTTGAGTGATGGAAAACCTAATGATAAGATAGATCTTGGAACAGTGGGCTTTATGAAAGTTGACGGCGAAGATTATGAAGGTGAAGAAGCAATAAAAGATACGGCTCAAGAAGTGTTTAATGCAAAAATGAGGTCAAATAATGTGTTGGGAGTATTTACAGGAGAAGATGAAGATCTAGAGGCTGAAAAAAAAATATATGGTAAAGATTTTGCATATATTAAAAATCTAGATAGATTTTCACATATAATAGGTTTTTATTTAGAACAATTATTAGACTAGATATAGATATCTATGAAATATGAATTGATTAATTTAAGTAATATGATAATAGGGAAAATATTAGCATAGAAATAAGCTTTAATATTTTCTTTATTTTTTTACAGATAATTATATAAATGAAAAATTGAGATTTGAAAATGATTAAAATAATCATAAATATTGTAAAGATTTTATATACATTATATAATGTATATAAATACTAGAATAAAACTGTCGAAATGAGGTGAGTGTGTGTCGACAAAAGATAGAAGAAAGAAAATTTTAGAAAAGCTTAAACAGGCAGACAAGCCTTTATCAGCATCTTTGCTTGCAGAATATTTTGGGGTTAGTAGACAGATTATAGTCGGGGATATAGCTCTATTGAGAGCTGAGGATATAGAGATAATTTCCACAAATAGAGGCTATATATTAAATCAATCAAGTCAACATATTAGAGTTATAAATGTAAGTCATGATGAAAAATCTATGAGAGATGAATTGAATACAATAGTTGATTATGGCGGCAAGGCTTTAGATGTAATAGTAAATCATCCTATATATGGCGAAATAAGAGTAGATTTGAACGTTTCAAATAGATTAGATGTTGAAAAGTTTATTTCAGATATCAATAATCAAGATAATGTACCTCTAAGTGTCCTTACAAAAGATAAGCATAGTCATACAATAGAGGCTAATTCAGAAGAAAATTTAGATCTTATAGAAGAAAAATTAAAAGAGCTTAATATAATTAAAGAATAGTGTGATTTTGAAAGAAGTGATCTTTATGAAAAATAAAAAAATTTATGATTTTCATACGCATATTGCCGATTTAGAAACTATTGAAAAGTATTACGAAAGTAATGTTATACCAGTAATAAACTGTCAAAATGCAGATGAATTCAAAAAAATAAATAAAATGTTTGAAACCATTAAAAATAATAGAAGTTTTGAAGAAATAAGACCTTTTATGAGCATAGGTATACACCCGCATGATTCATGGAAATATGAAAAGGATATTAGCGATGTATATGAAGAGATAATAAAAAAGGTTCCACTAGTGGGAGAAGTCGGTATGGATGGTTGTTGGTGTGATGTTTCTTTTGATATACAAGAAAAGGTATTTAGAGAAAGTTTGAATCTAGCCAAAAAATATAATAAAGCAGTGATTCTTCATACAAAATCAATGGAAAAAAGAATCTATGAAATAATTAAAGATTATGATTTGGATTTTATTGTACATTGGTATAGCTGTAAAGATTATATAAAAGAATTTATTGATAAGGGATGCTACTTTACAGTAGGACCAGCTATCTTGATAGATGAAAATATTAGAAGTCTTGTAAAAAGAGCACCGATAGACCGCTTACTATTAGAAACTGATGGAATAGAAGCATTAGAATGGTTATTTAAAAAGGATTATAGGGCAGAAGATATAAGACGAAGTTTAGAAGTTGTGTGTGAAGAAATATCACTATTAAAGAATATGAGCAAGGAAGAAATGTTTCAGAATTTACAGAAAAATTCTGAAAGACTATTGAAAATATAATAAAATAATTTTTTTAATAAAAGGATACTCATGTAGAGTGTCCTTTTGTTTTTTTATGTATTTTTACGAAAAGAGTTTGTTTTTTAAGGGATATTATATTTAATATAAAAATGGTTAGATGAACTTTTGTGGGTGAAAACGTTTGATTTTTAAGCTTATATTTTGTGAATAACATATTTTTATATACAAAAATAGAGCTGTATGGTAATATAGAAGATATATAAAATAATAATAGCGAACTATATTTATTTAATTGAAAATTTTGTTCGAAAAAATAAAAGGAGTGACATTATGGTAAACTATGGCGAAGGAAGTAAGAGTCCTATTATAATTAACTACAAGAATACCTACTTTAAGGATATATTTGAGTTGGCAAATAGTAGAGAAATGGATGAAATAATATTAGAATATATATCTGTTATAAGAAAAAGAAATGGAAAAATTGCAGAATATATTTTAAGAGATAAGTCTGTATATCAGGCAGCTTCTGATTATATAGATTGTTTAAAGAAATTATTAATATTTGATTTAAAAGATATTGAAGATGAATATCTTGATGATACTGATTTATTCCTAAAAACTTTTGAAGATATATATACTTTTTTTAGAAGTAGATTAAAATTCAGTGTTATTGAATTAAATGATAGTGCATTAACATCAAAAAGATTTATGGATATAGACAACCACTACAATAATTTGGTATTAAATTTCTATAGAACAATAGGTGAAAAGGTTCAGGGACATGCAAATAAAGTATATAGGCAACTAAATCCAGGATCAAATGCATGTATTTTATTAAATAAAATTGACTGGCCTACTGGTGAAACTTACAAAAAGTTATCTGCAATACCATTTATAGATACAATAATGCTTCGTTCACCTTTATTGGTTCATCCAGCTTCAAATAAAAGAGAAGGTGGATTTGACGAAATATTCGAACACCCCATGAGAAACTTTAATGAAAGCCCAGAAAATTGGTTTTGCTACCCTGCTAAGATAGGGGAAAGTTTAGCGTATATATATTTCCATAAGGATTTTATAGCGAGCGGAGTGTCACTAGCAAATTTATTTGAACTAGCAAACGAAGATGAGATAAGGTATCAAAAACCAGATTTAATTTGTCTGTTCGGTATGACAACAGATACACCTGGATGCAAGTTCTTCTATGATAGATATGAAGATATATTCGTGGGGCAGGTTGCATATGATAAAAAAGCTGAATATTTTGGTTATATAAAAAAGACTTGTCTAACACTTCATAATGCATCTATGTTAAAGAAAAAGAAACTTCCTATACATGGTGCAATGGTAAGCATTACACTGAATAATGGAAGTATTAAAAATGTAGCATTTCTAGGGGACTCAGGTGCTGGTAAATCTGAAACGATAGAGGCTTTGAGGATAATATCTGAAGATTCAATAAGAGATATGGATATTGTATTTGATGATATGGGAAGTTTCTATATAGAAGATGGTCAGGTATATGCAAAGGGAACAGAGATAGGAGCCTTTGTTAGACTTGATGACCTAGAGAGTGGTGCAGCTTATAGAGATATGGATAGAAGTATATTCTTTAATCCAGAAACTACAAATGCAAGAGTAATAATACCAGTATCTACATATAAAGATATTACCAGAGGAACAAAGGTCGATATGTTCTTATATGCAAATAATTATGATGATAAGATTGGGCTTCACTACTTTGAAAATTCAAAAGAGGCTAAGTCAGTATTTGTAGAAGGAAAAAGAAGAGCCTTAGGAACTACTGATGAAAAGGGCATAAGTAAAACATACTTTGCAAATCCATTTGGACCACAGCAAAAACAAGAACTAGCAGAGCCATTGATAGATGAAGTTTTTGAACAATTGTTTAAGACTAATATAAAGGTGGGAGAAATTTATACTCAGTTAGGAATAAGTGGTTCAGGTGAAGGAATCAAGGAATCAGCAAGACAGCTTCTAGATGAGCTGTATAAATAAAATAAAAAGATAAATAGAATCATCTGGATCTTCTAGTAGAGAATTTGGATGATTCTGTTTGATTTTTTTGTAAATTTTGAAGATATATTAAGTTTACAATCTAATTGAAAAAAATATTCAGTTAGATTATAATGGTTATATAGAAATCTTTATGTATTATAAAATATAATAGAATCTAGGTGGTGATTATATGGATAAGAATAAAAAAATAATAAAAAAAGCCTATACTCATGGTGTAATAATATTTATACTATTTATATTAGTAAATTTTATTTTGGATAGAATAGGAATAAAATGGGCTATATATCCATATCAAACAATAATTGCTATTATATTTTCATCTGTAATAATATTTTCTGAGATGACTATAAAGGTAAATAAGCAACAAAAATATAAAAAAAATAGATTTATATACATTATGATGGGAGCAATTTCCATGATTACAATAATATCATATGCTAGAGATGTTATCAGTGGTGCTGTTAAGGTAGTAAAGGACGGTGTGTTAACTGTTGAAAGTTGTATGGCAATTATAAGTATGATGTTTATGATTCTATTTATTTCATATGTTTATAAAGAATTGAAAATAAGGAAGGAGATGAATTCATAGTAAATGGACAAACCTATGAGTAATTTTAAATTAATAAAAAGTGTAGCACCTTATTTCAAGAGATATAAAAATATTTTAATCCTTGACTTAATATGTGCTGGCTTAACTACTGCTTCAGAAATGATTTTACCACTGATTTTAAGGAAAATCACAAACTTAGGTATGGTCGGTGGATCTGCGCTAAGCCTTGAATTGATTGTAAGAATGGCGATGTTGTTTGTAATTATCAAGATAGTGGAATTAGTAGCAGTATATTATATGGCATCAATTGGGCATATAATGGGAGCAAAGATAGAAACAGATATGAGAAATGATATATATATTCATTTACAGACTTTATCTGACAATTTCTATAATGAAACTAAGATAGGGCAAATAATGTCAAGAATGACAAATGACTTATTCGATATTACAGAGTTTTCTCATCACTGTCCTGAAGAATATTTTATAGGTGCTATAAAAATCGTGATTTCATTTGTAATTTTAGTGAGTATAAATGTACCACTTACAATTGCAATATTTATCATGATACCTATAATGTTTATAAGTTCAAGTAAGTTCAAAGATAAAATGAGAGTTGAACAGAAAAAGCAAAGGGTACATGTAGGTAACTTAAACTCAAGTATTGAAGATAGTTTGTTAGGTGTAAAGGTTGTAAAGAGCTTTGCAAATGAAGAAATAGAGCTTGAAAAATTTGAAAAAGATAATAATAACTTTTTATCTATAAAGAAGAGATTTTATAAATCTATGGCAGGATTCAACACTGTTAATAGAGCGATAGACGGTTTGATGTATTTGATAGTGATTGTGTTTGGCGGAGTACAGATGATTCGTGGAATGTTAGATCCAGGTGATATGCTAGCCTATGTAATGTATGTTACAGCACTTCTTACAACTGTTAAGAGAATAATTGAGTTTACAGAACAGTTCCAAAAGGGAATGACTGGTATAGAAAGATTTAATGAAATTATGGGGATTGAATCAGACATTGTTGACAGTGAAGATGCAATAGACCTTAAAGACGTAAGAGGAGATATTGATTTTAAAAATGTAAGTTTTAGATACAATAAGGGCTTAGAATATGTATTAAAAGACTTTGATTTAAGTATTAAGAAGGGTCAAAATGTTGCACTTGTTGGGCCATCAGGAAGTGGTAAAACAACTGTTTGTACTTTAATTCCAAGATTTTATGATGTAACTGAAGGTGGAGTATATGTTGATGGAGTAAATGTAAAGGACTTTACACTTTCTTCGTTAAGAAACAATATAGGTATTGTTCAGCAGGATGTATATCTATTCTCTGGGACAATAAAAGAAAATATAGCATATGGAAAGCCAGAAGCAACAGATAATGAGATTATTGAAGCTTCAAAAATGGCAGGAGCATATGAGTTTATAATGGAACTTGAAGATGGCTTTGATACATATGTAGGAGAAAGAGGAGTAAAGTTATCTGGTGGACAAAAACAGAGAATATCCATAGCAAGGGTATTTTTAAAGAATCCGCCAATTCTAGTCTTAGATGAGGCTACTTCAGCTCTTGACAATCACAGTGAAGCTATAATACAAAATTCACTAGAAGTATTGTCTAAGGGTAGAACAACTATTACGATAGCTCATAGACTTACAACAATACAAAATGCAGATGTTATAATAGTTATGAATGAAGAAGGAATTATAGAAAGAGGTAACCATGAAGAACTGATGGAAAGAAGGGGTTACTACTATAATTTATATACAAAATCTGATTTAGTAGATTAATGATTAAAATGTATATTAAAATACCTAGGAGAATTCTCCTAGGTATTTTTTATAAAAAGAACTTTAGGAAAATATTTGAAAGATATTTACTTTTAGATTTATCTGTTATATAATAAGTATAAAGAAACATATGAGCAATCATTCATATATGAGTGATTGCATATTTTTAAAAATACATATGAATACTTGTTCATATATTGTTATATACTTTATAGAAGGGAAGAAGCATATGGAAGATAATAAAAGAAAAAAAATAAAAACAGAAGATATAGAAGTATGTCAGACTCATTGTATACATTTAGATGCAGTTGATTCAGTCAGAAAAGAAACTCCATCAGAGGAGATGTTAGATGATTTAGCTGAGTTATTTAAAGTATTTGGTGATGGGACAAGAATAAAAATAATATATTCTTTATTTGAAAAAGAGTTGTGTGTTTGTGATATTGCAGAACTTTTAGGTATGACTCAATCGGCTATATCTCATCAGTTGAGAGTCCTAAAGAACAATAGACTTGTAAAGTTTAGAAAATCAGGTAAGACAGTATATTATTCTCTAGATGATGAACATATTAGAAGAATATTTGACTGTGGTCTGTGTCACGTTAAAGAAATGTATTATTAAAAGTAATAAATTATATAAAATATAATTTAGAAGGGAGGAAGGGCAAAATTCTATAAAAATATAGAAGAATACTTGCCTTATTCAATATGAAAAGTATAGAAATAATATTGGGTGGTTTAACTTGTGCAAACTGTGCAAGTAAAATTGAAGAAAAAGTAAAAAAAATGGACGAGATAGAAGAAGCACATTTGAATTTTATAAAGAGCACTCTAAGTGTAAAGATAAAAGATGGTTATGAGGAAGAGGAAGTTCTATCAAATATTATAAAGCTAGTAGATAAGATTGAGCCAGGACTTAATATATCACTTAAGGCTGATAGTAACTTTGATCCTGCAAGCTCAAGCAAATATTGTTCATCATCTTCATGTTCTTCTGATGGTCATGGACACAATCACGAGGAATCAGATGGACATAGTAATGAACATAGTCATGAACATAGTCATGAACATGGTGATAATGATTTAAAAATACTGCTAACAGCTATAGTCTTATATGCAGCTGGAATGATTTCCAGTCATTTTGGAGCACCTAAGGCAATATACTTATTGCTTTTTGCTTCTTCTTATATAATAGCAGGATTTGACGTTATAAAAGCAGCAGTAAAAAATATTATTAATAAAAACCCATTGGATGAAAACTTTTTGATGACAATTGCAACTGTTGGTGCGATTGCAATAGGTCAATATCCAGAAGCTGTTGGTGTAATGTTATTTTATGGTATAGGAGAATACTTAGAATCAAGAGCTGTTAATAAATCAAGAAAAAATATAGAAGAATTAATGAATATAAAACCTGAGGTGGCCAATTTAATAGTAGATGGTGAAGTAAAAGAAGTTGCTCCAGAAACTATAAAAATAGGCGATCATATAATGGTTAGAGTTGGAGAAAAAGTACCACTAGATGGAGTAATAATAAAAGGTGAAAGTAGATTTGATACATCTGCAATTACAGGTGAATCAGTTCTCAAGAGCATAGCTGAAGGCGAAGAAATATCATCAGGTGTAATAAATAAAAGTGCTGTGATAGAAGTAGAAGTAACAAAAACATTTAAGGACTCTACAGTATCAAAGATATTGGATATGGTTGAAAACGCTACTAGTAAAAAGTCAGAAACAGAAAACTTCATTACAGTATTTGCAAGATACTATACACCGATAGTAGTTGCCTTGGCTATTGCGGTTGCAGTATTGCCTCCGATATTTATGCAAGAAGCATTTAGCAAGTGGCTTTATAGAGGACTAGTATTCTTAGTTGTATCTTGTCCTTGTGCACTAGTTATATCAATACCACTAAGTTATTTCTCAGGTATAGGTGTATCATCTAAAAATGGTGTCCTTGTAAAGGGAAGTAACTATCTAGAAGCTTTAAAAAAGGTAGATACAGTAGTAATGGATAAGACTGGTACGATAACAAAGGGCGTATTTGATGTTACTAATATTGTATTAGGAAAAGGAATAGAAGAAAAAGAATTACTAAAGTATGCCAATATAGCAGAGTCAAGATCATCTCATCCTATAGCAAATTCAATATCAAACTATTGTAAAGATAAAGTAATTATGGATTCAATTAAAATAGATTCATATGAAGAGATTGCAGCACACGGTATAAAAGTCATCTATGAAGGAAAAGAGATACTAGCAGGTAATTCAAGACTAATGACTGCAAATGATATTGAGTTTAGTGAAATAAAAAGCTCATCAACAAAAGTATATCTAGCAGTTGATAAAGTATATTACGGTTGTATTGAAATTTCAGATCAGATTAAGGATAATATGAAGTCAACAATAGAAGATATGAAGTCAGTAGGTATAAATAAGATAGTAATGCTGACAGGAGACTCTAAAAATGTTGCTAAAGAAGTCTCTGATGAAATAGGAATAGATAACTATTATGCAGAGTTGCTTCCAAATGATAAGGTATCCTTAATAGAAAAAATAATGTCTGAGAAGAAAGAAGATTCCAAAGTAGCTTTTATAGGAGATGGAATCAATGATGCTCCTGTAATAGCAAGAGCGGACGTAGGTATTTCAATGGGCGGTGTAGGAAGTGATGCAGCTATTGAAGCTTCAGATGTAGTATTTATGACAGATGAAATATCAAAGATAGTTCCAGCTGTAGAGATTGCAAGATTAACAGGAAAAATAGTATGGCAAAATATAATTATTGCCATAGGTATAAAAGTATTGGTATTAATTCTTAGTTCAGTAGGTCTAGCTAATATGTGGGCAGCAATTTTTGCCGATGTAGGTGTGACATTAATAGCAGTACTAAACTCTCTAAGAGTTTTGAGGTATAAGTAGTAAAGTTAACATACACAATCAATTTGTAAAATGTTATACTATTTATATATAAATCTCAAAAAAATATCTGAAATTGTAATAAATCATAGCAGTTTCAAGGATTTTAATATAAAAGAAAAAATTATAAGATTAGGTTAGAAAAAAAGAATAAAGCCTAAGTTAAACTTATATTTCATATATTTAAAAATAAAAAGCATTAAAAACCTATATCTAGAGTATAATTAGATATAGGTTTTTTTATAATATAAAATATAAATGCATTAAAAAGGTTTATTTTTTTAAAAATTTGACTATATTATATAAAATAATTTTAAAGAAAATGAAGGTGGTGATTTTTTTGAAGGTGGGAGATGTTAAAGTTCAAATTGACCAGTATATGAAAGAGTTTGATTTAGACCATGATCTTATAGAAAGTATTGAAAAAAACAATGAAGAAGTATATCTTGATGTCGAAGATCAAAATGATCATACTGATAGAATACTTGTCTGGAACAGTTCACATGGTGATATTTTGGCTAGGGAATTATTTATATTGGATAAGTTGGAATATGTAGAAAAGATAGTAAAGTCTGACTCAGATATGATAGGCTACAAACATAAGGGATTGGAAGAAGATGATTTAATACAGACGGGAGTAATAGGAGTCATAGAAACTATAGATAGATATGATTTTAGAAAGAGTGTAAAAGTAAGGACTTTTTTAGCATCTAGAATTAGGTTTGCAATTAAAAATGCCTATAGAAAATATGGATATGTTTCTATATCTAGAGAAGCAAACTCTGTATATAATAAATGTTCTAAGCTATATGATGTATCTAATGAAAAAATACCCATAGAAGCCTTAAAGTGCCTATCTGATAAATACGATATTGAAGCTAAAAAAATAACTGAATCTATACTTGCAGTTAAGACAGGAAACTCTGTACTACACTATGATACGGAAGGATATATAGAGGCGGACAATAAAACTTTGGGAAAGCATTGCAATAAAGTGGTAAGCCAATATCAAAATAAAATGGGAGAAATATTTGACTATAGATTAGCTTTAGATGCAATATCAAATCTTAATATTAAAGAAAAATATATAATAACAAAAATATTTATTGAAGATAAAACACAAAGAGAAGTTGCAAAAGAGTTATCTTATTCAGTAAATACAGTTGGTAAAATAAAAAAAAGAGCTTTAAATAAGATAAAAATAAAAATAGTAGATTATAGCGAATATAATGAAATAGAGTAATAGCATATAAAAAATAAATGATTTAGAGAGGTCAGCACTTGTAAAAATATCATAGTTAGAATGAATAGATAGTAAATAGATTATAGATTAAGGCTCTTTCTTATGATATACTAAGTATGTTATTATCAAAAAGGAGGACAAGCTATGAAGGTAGTATTTATTAATGTATTAATACTATTCATTTTGATGTTTATAGGCTATATTCTCGGTAAGCGTGGTACCATAGCACATTCATCTATTAATGATTTGACAAACTTATTGATAGATGTCAGTATACCAGCAACTATTATAGTGTCTATGATAAGACCGTATAGCTCTGAATTAATGAAAGATACAGTTAGAGTTTTAGTGATAATATTGATATATCATCTAGGAATAGCGGCTGCATCTTATCTTCTTACAAAGATATTGAAGGTAGATGACAAAAAAAGAGGGGCATGGATATTCGCTATGGTCTTTTCTAACAATGGATTTATTGGCTATCCTCTTATGTATGCAATTTATGGTCAGGAGGGTCTGTTTATAATGGCCATGGGAAATATTGTACAAAATGTATTAATATTCTCATTAGGGGTAAAGATGATTACTATGAATTATGAGCTGGATGAAAAAATCAGGTTGAAAAATATACTTTTAACAAGACAGAATCTAGCAATAGTGATAGGGATGACATTATTTATTAGCCAAATTCCAGTGCCAGGGGCAATCGTTTCCTTATTGACCTATTTAGGAAATCTTACAGCGCCACTATCTATGATAGTAGTAGGCCTATCACTTTCAAGATACAATGTGAAAAACATGTTTACAGATTCTGAAGCGTATAGGATGACCATTTTCAGAATGGTTATAATACCGATGATTATTTTAATAGGATTTAAACTAGGAGGAGTTTCTGCAAATAAGGATTTACCATTTGCTATATTATTTTATACAGCAGCACTTCCAAGTCCAGCACTTACTTCAATTATGGCAGAAAGATATAATACAAGTGCAGAATTTTCATCAAGGTGTGTATTTATTACAACGATAGCAAGTGTAGTAACTGTACCACTGTTTGCAGGATTACTTTAACGAAAAGGTTTACAAAGATAAAAAGTTGTGCTAATATAAAAATATAAGCTTGAGGCAGAGGATTAATACTTGTGTCTTGAGAGATTCAATATGAAAATAAAATATTTGTACAAGGGTGCTGATAAAAATCGGCTGAGATAAGAATGTGATTCTTGACCTTTTAACCTGATCTGGGTAATGCCAGCGTAGGAAGGAACATATATTAGTAAAATTATAATATACGTAAACGCGAGCATATACCTTAGGGTATGTGCTTTTTTTATGCCTTTAAATAGACTATAAGGCTTTTACTAAAAGGAGGAGATATATAATGAAGAAAGTAATTACGATAGCAGGATCTGACTCTAGTGGTGGAGCAGGTATACAGACGGATCTAAAGACTTTCGCATCTTGTGGAGTGTATGGTATGAGTGCTATTACTGCGATTACAGCCCAAAATACAATGGGTGTAAGAAGTGTAGAAAATATATCTGATAATATGGTTAAAGATCAGATAAAAGCTATATTTGAAGATATTGATGTAGATGCTGTGAAAATTGGAATGCTTTCGGATATAGAAATAATAAAGGCAGTTTGTGATATGCTTCTGGTTTACAAACCTAAAAATATAGTTTTAGACCCTGTTATGATTTCAACATCAGGTTTTGATTTGATAAATACTCAGGCAAAAGATATTTTGGTTAGGGAGCTTATTCCAGTAGCTGATATTGTTACTCCGAACTTAGCAGAAGCAAGATGTATAGTTCATCATATAGATAAAACAAAACTATTAGATCTTGAGTCTGCAGAGGATATGGTAGAGGCTGGAAAAATAATTAGTAATTATAGCAAAAATCATGTCCTAATCAAGGGTGGACACTTGCTAGACAGACCTTGTGATGTTCTTGTAAGAAAAGATTTAGAGGTATTTTACTATGACAACCATAGAATAGATACAAAAAATACACATGGAACAGGGTGTACACTTTCTTCTGCAATAGCATCAAACTTAGCTTTGGGATATTCAGTAGAAGAAGCAGTAGGAAATTCAAAAAGATTTATAACAAATGCAATTGAAAATTCTCTAGATATAGGACATGGATGCGGACCAACAAATCCTATGGGAGAAATATATAAAAGTCTTGGTTGGTAATAAAAATAGATAATTACACCATAATTATGGAGGTAGCATTATGAAGAAAAAAGCAATAATAAAAGAGTTATGTGAGGCAATTGAAAAAGTTAGATCAAAAAAGCCACTTATAGAACAGATAACAAATTATGTAACAATAAATGATTGTGCAAATGTAACACTAGCCATAGGAGGGTCTCCAGTAATGGCTGATGGAGAAAAAGAAGTTGAAGAAATGACTTCTATAGCAGATGCACTTGTACTAAATTTTGGGATAATAGATGTTCAACCGCTTGAGACTATTGTAAAGGCAGGTTTGACAGCAAATAAGAAAAATATACCAGTCGTATTTGATCCTGTAGGAATGGGGTCTATAAAGTATAGAAGTGAAGCGATTTTAGAACTTTTAGAAAAAGTACATATGGATGTAATAAAGGGGAATGCTTCTGAAATAATGTCACTTGCAGGTATAAAAACCAACACAAAGGGAGTAGATTCCAACGAAGATAGTATAGATGCAATAGATTCGGCTGTTAAGATAGCCAATAAATATAGATGTGTATGTGCAGTAACTGGAAATACAGACATTATAACTGATGGAAGAAATATAATAAAGGTATACAATGAATCAGATATTTTATCATATATAACAGGTACTGGATGTATGATAGCCTCTCTAGTAGGAAGCTTTTTAGGTGCGGGAGTATCACCTTTAATAGCAGCTTTGTCAGGAGTACTGGCAATGAGTATATCAGGTGAGCTGGCTATAGAAAGAGAAGAAGTAGAAAAAAATGGTATTGGAACATATAGAGTAGATGTAATGAATAATATATATCACTTTTCTCCTGAAATTTTAGAAAAAAATATCAAAATAGATTTAGAAAAAAGAGAATACAAGTATTCTATGTACTTAATTACAGATGAAGATGCCTGCCTAGGTAAAGATATATATCAGTGTGTAGAAGAAAGTTTAAAAGCAGGAGTAAATTTAGTACAGTTAAGAGAAAAAGAAATGTCTACTAGAGATTTTTATAAAAGAGCAAAAAAACTAAAAGAACTATGTCACAGATACAATGTTCCACTTCTTATAAATGACAGAATTGATATAGCACTTGCAGTGGATGCAGATGGAGTTCATTTGGGTCAGTCGGATATGCCTATAGAAGTAGCAAAAGAGATTATAGGACATCAAAAAATAGTGGGAATATCAGCTGGAAATATGGAAGAGGCTATATCAGCACAAAAAAGTGGTGCAGATTATATAGGTGTCGGAGCAGTATTTACTACTAATACAAAGAAAGATGCAGATTATGTATCAAAGGAAACTTTATCTGAAATGACTAAAAAGCTTCATATACCAGTATTAGCCATTGGAGGAATAAAATTAGACAATATAGACCATTTAAAAAATACAGAAATAGATGGAATATGTGTTATATCAGATATCTTGAACAATGATGATTGTAAGAAAAGAAGTGAAGACTTATTGAATGCTTTTAGAGAACTTTAAAATAATAATTGAAATTTCAATATTAAATAAAAGCCTATAAATATATAAAAAACTAAGAAGTAAATGGCATCTTGATTGACTCAAGTTCTTAGTTTATATAAATAATACTTTAAATTTACTTGGAGGTAATAAAATGTATAAAACACAAATGGAAGCTGCAAAAAAAGGTATTTTAACAG
Organism: Peptostreptococcus russellii; assembly: GCF_003012055.1. GTDB lineage: Bacteria > Bacillota > Clostridia > Peptostreptococcales > Peptostreptococcaceae > Peptostreptococcus > Peptostreptococcus russellii. The sequence goes on from NZ_JYGE01000003.1 coordinate 107,154, forward strand.
ATGAAATGAAGAGAATATCAGAAAAAGAACATATGGATCCAAATCTATTGATGAAAAGGGTAGCTGAAGGAAAGATAGCAATACCAGCTAATAAGAATCACAAAAACTTAAAAGCAGAAGGTGTTGGAGAAGGACTTAGTACTAAGATAAATGTTAATCTTGGTATTTCAAGAGATTGCCCTGATGTAGATAAAGAGTTAGAAAAGGTACAAAAGGCAATAGAAATGGATGCTGAAGCAATAATGGATCTAAGCTCTTTTGGTAAGACTAAGGAGTTTAGACAGAAATTAGTAAATATGTCTACAGCAATGATAGGTACAGTGCCTGTATATGATGCTATAGGATTTTATGATAAAGAATTAAAGGATATTACATCTGATGAATTTTTAGATGTTGTAAGAAGACATGCTGAAGATGGAGTTGACTTTGTAACTATTCATGTTGGTATGAATAGAGAAGCTATGAATATATTCAAGAGAAATAAGAGAAAAACAAACATAGTATCTAGAGGTGGATCTTTAATGTATGCTTGGATGGAGTTAAATGATGCAGAAAACCCATTCTTTGAAAGATATGATGAACTATTAGATATTTGTGCAGAGTATGACGTGACTCTAAGCTTAGGAGATGCACTAAGACCAGGATGCATAGATGACTCTTCAGATGCAGCTCAGATAAAAGAACTTATTACACTTGGAGAATTGACTCTAAGAGCATGGGAGAAAAATGTTCAGGTAATAATAGAAGGACCAGGACATATGTCAATGGATGAAATAGAAGCAAATGTTGTAATGCAAAAGAAACTTTGCCACGGTGCACCTTTCTATGTATTAGGACCAATAGTAACTGATGTTGCTCCAGGATATGATCATATTACTTCAGCAATAGGCGGGGCTATAGCAGCTGCTGCTGGTGTTGATTTCTTATGTTATGTTACTCCAGCTGAACATCTAAGATTACCTAGCTTAGAAGACATGAAGGAAGGTATAATAGCAACTAAAATTGCTGCACATGCTGCAGATTTAGCTAAGAAGGTTCCTCATGCAAGAGATTGGGATAATGCTATGTCAGATGCTAGAGCAGATCTTGATTGGGACAAAATGTTTGATTTGGCAATAGACAATGAAAAGGCTAAAAGATATAGAGAAGAATCTACTCCTGAACACAATGACTCTTGTACAATGTGCGGAAAAATGTGTTCAATGAGAACTATGAAAAAAGTAATGTCAGGGGAAGATTTAAATATATTAAGAGAAGGCTAAAATATAGATTTTTATATTTTAAGCTATAAATCTCTAGTTAAATATATAGAGGGTAAAAAGATATGCCTATTTTAGATAAAGGCCATTTAAATAGTGATTAAAAATTCCTAATTTTAATAATAAATGAAAGAGGGCTCGTATTTATGCGAGTCCTTATTTCAATTGCTTTAAATTAATCAAAGTTTTCTTCATTATATATCCTAAAATACATTGTCAAAAAAGATTTTATAAAGATGATAAAAAGTTGTTTCTTATATGAAAAAATTATGAGAAAAATTATAGATACTAAAGAAAAAGATTATTTTTGAATTTCAATAGATTTTTTGAAATATAAGATGTATAATTTATCTATTAGGAAAATTAAAGGATAGAAGTATAAAGTTGCAAAATCAAGTGTGTATTAATATTTTGATAATAAGCAGTATAAATGGGTAAGTATATAGTATCAAATTATTATTTTATTAATTGTGGACTATATTTGTTGGCAGTGTTTTAGAATTTTGTCAATGAATTATTATTTATATAAAAGATGGAGGGAGCAATTTGATGAGTGAGTTTATTATAGCACTTCATGTATTGGTATTTTTATCTCATGATAGAAAATCAAGATCAAGTGAAGAGTTATCAGAAAATCTATGCACCAATCCTGTTAGAATAAGAAAAGTAATGTCTAGATGTAAAAAGGGTGGGCTTGTTACAACTAAGGCAGGCGTAAATGGTGGATATATGATAGCCAAAGAGGGAAAAGATATAAACCTAAAAGAAATATATGATGCAGTTGGTGTAGCGATTATAGAATCAAAATGGCATTCAGGCGATATAGAATCTGACTGTTTGATAGCAAGCGGAATGGCAGAATATGTAGATGAGTTATTTAATTACTTAAACAATGAAGTAGTAAGTCTTTTGGAGCTTATCACACTTGACAAAGTTGAAGAAAAGCTAGGTCAGATAAAGATAGAAAAAGAGCTTAGAGGTGAAAAAGTTTGTTCTGAGAATGGCAAATTAAAGACAGGCAGTTCAGTAGATAGTGAAGGAAAAGAGAAGTAATTAAAATAGGAGTATAGTACTTCTATTTTTTTGTTTAAAAAATGTACAAAAATGGTGTTTTATGTTATCATTAGGAGGGAATACTCTATTTGAGAAAGGGGGCAAAACATGGCTTCAAATAGCAGAAAAAGTACGAGATATACGTATAAAGGAAACAATAAAAAAGTAGAAAACAAGTATGCTAATATATATCAAGATTTAAGTGAAAAAGAAGAAATATATAAGTCTAATGTTTTGAAAAAAATTCATAAGCTGTCTGATGAAGAAAAAGAAAAAGAAGAAGAAGAGAAGGCAAAGAAATTAGAAAGTAAAATTTTATCTACAGAAGAGGCTGAACAAAATGCTCAAAGGAGAAGACAAGCAGCAAGAAATCAGAAGAGAATTGCAACACATAAATCCTCACCAGTATCATCTAGCAAAAGAGCTTCAGAGCTAAGTAAGCTTGAAAGCATTGAAAAGCTAAAAAGAGAAAAGTGGGCTTTAAAAAACAATAATACAGAAGATAATATTGATACAGATATAGATATTCAGGACACTTCTGAAAGGAAGAGAATAAATCTCGGTCAATTAGAAGATGATAATTTAGGATATACAGGAGATAGCTTTGAAGAATTGGGAGATATCTCTACAGTAGAGCCTATAGTCAATGATGCTGAATATATTCGTCGAAAGGCAAGAGAGCGTGCATTGATGGATAAGTCTAATGTAAAAATATACAAAGAATATTCTGATTTCGAAAGACCAAATATTGGTAAAAAAAGAGAAAATAAAGAAGACGACAAGTTGAGTATTTCTAGTGAAGAAGATAGCAGTGATTTTGACACAAAAATTTTAGACAGTTCAATCTTAGACATTCCAACTTTAGAGGAAAAGATAAGTGCTTATGAGGATGATGAAACTACTAAAAGAGAAATTTTAAAAAACGAGCAGGACATCAAAGAACGTGAAAGTGAAATTGAGAAGATCTTAAAGCTTAAAGAAGAAAAGTTTGCTGACACAAATGAATCGACAAACTCAGACAGAAGCTCAAGAAGAAAATCAAGAACGCAAAGAAACAACTTTGATGAATCAAGTTCGCAGTCAGTTAATAACTCAAGAGCTAACAATAGAAACAATGTATATAGGAAAAGTACTGCCAAAAAAGAAGGAAAATTAAATATTAAAAAAATAGGTGGTATAGTAATTATACTGTTTTTAGTAATTATTTTTGTGGCAGCGGGTATTGATAAGTTTAAAAGTGATAAAACAAAGACTACTCCAAAAAATACAGCTACTACTCAGGTAAAAAAGGAAGATGAAAAGTCTAAAACAGAGAAAAAAGAAGAGAGTATTGAAGAAAAAATCAATAAATTGGAAGTTATTAAAGGTAAGTTAAACGCAGATGAATCACAGAGAATGGACTATATAATTGAAAATATCAAGTCATATCCAGAAAATATGATTAATTTGTTAATAGCAAATCCAGAAACAATTGATTTTGTTTATAGCTATAAAGATAAAGATAAATATAATGCTAAAAGCTTAGAAGGTAATATAAGCTCTAGTTACTACGTTGATGGAAGCGTTCCTCTATATTTACAGTGGGATAGAAGATGGGGATATAGAAACTATGGCAAGGAAATGATTGGACTATCAGGATGCGGACCAACGTCTTTAGCGATGGTTGTAAGGCACTTTGATAGAGGGTCTAATGTTAATCCATATGATGTTGCAAAGTACAGTGAAGAGAATGGATATTTATCTAAAGATAATTTCACGAGCTGGAAGCTTTTCGATACTGGTCTTAAAAAATATGGACTAGAATCTAGGGATGTAGTTCCAGTAGAAGCAAAAATGAAAAAAGCTTTGGATGACGGACAGATATTAATAGTAAGTGTAAAGCCAGGAATTTTCACTGAAAGAGGACATATAATAGTTATTAAGGGTTATAATAAAGAAGGTGACTTCTTGATAAATGATCCAAACAGTATAGTTAATACCAATAAATCTTGGTCATATGACGAGCTGAAAAATGATCTTAGAAAAATATGGGCAGTAAGTGAAATTGGTTCTTCAAATTATAGCTCATCAGATGATACAGATAGTTCATCTAATACAAGCTCAGAAGCTGAAGGATCTTCATCAAAGAGTTCATCTGAATCAAGCTCGAATCAAAGTGACAATTCAACAGGAAACTCAGATGATCCTAGTATAATACAGGATATAGAGTAGTTTAAAAGTTTACAAATTAGATAATATATATAAGTATATTTTTAATCAAAAGATACTACATTTTGTAGAAAAAGCAAGATTTATATTATCAAGCATAGTGTGTATAGTATGATTTCTAAAAAAATAGTTTATTAAAAAAAATAAATTAAAAGAAAAATTGAAATGAAATATAATATAAAAATAACATTATATTATTAGGCTAAATGCAGGGCATAGATAATCGAAATAATAGATTTAGAAAGTATGGAATAAGATTTCTAATCAATTATTTTATCTATGTCCTGCTATTTTTATATTATTAATATTCAGTAGAGCTTATAAAAATTTTATGAAAATCATCTTAAATACACAAAAAGTGTAAAAAAAACACAAGAAAAAGTGATAAATAAAAAACAATTAGAAAATAATGAATATTGAATAAAAAAATTCAAAAAACTTGTAAATACCAAAGAAATGCACATTAAAGACATAATAACGTTTTCAAGTTTGTTTAATATATTAAACAAATATCCAAGTACTAGAAGAGGAAAATAAGTGTGAATAGCAATTAAAAAGAATATTGTATTGGGGAAAACTAACATAATAATAAGAGAAAAGCATCATAAATCTTTACTATATTAAATAATCTATAAAATAACAAAATCAAATTGTCTATAATATGATGCCCTTGACACCTTTATTATATAAAACTATAATAAAAGATGTAAGTTAAAAAATGAATAATAATTAATCTTTTCATCTAATAAGGTGGAAAAAATTAAGGAGGAAAAATTATTATGAGTAAGAAAAGTAGCGTAAAAGACATATTTGTATTTGGATTTGCATTATTCGCTATGTTCTTTGGCGCAGGTAATCTTATATTCCCACCGTACTTGGGAATTATAGCAGGTCCGAATTGGTTCACTGCATTTGCAGGTTTCACTTTTTCAGATGCGGGTCTAGCTCTGTTAGCGGTTATAGCAATAGCACTTTGTCAAGGACACATAATGGAATTATTTGGAAGAATAGGCAGAATTCCTGCACTTATACTTAGTTTTGTAGATATTATGTGTGTTGGGCCATTAGTAATCATACCAAGAACAGGGGCTACTACATATGAAATGGGTATAACACCTTTATTTGGAGACAATGTTCCACTTCTTTTAGTTGTAGTTATATTCTTTGTTCTAACATACTTACTGACAGTAAGGCCTTCAAAGGTTATAGATATAGTTGGACAAGTTCTAACACCATTTTTAATTATCGCATTATCAATAATTATAATAAAGGGTATAATATCTCCTCTAGGTCAGCCGATAGCTCAGCCTATGATTGAAAACGTATTCAAGAAGGGTATATCAGATGGTTATCAGACTATGGACTGTTTTGTTTCTATAGCGGTCGGATCAGTTCTTATGTTAACTCTTGTAAATAAGGGTTATACAGATCCTAAGGATCAGGTTAAGATATTAGTTAAGGCTGGACTTATAGCGTGTGTTGGACTAGCTTTAATATACGGTGGACTTGCTTACCTAGGTGCTACTGTATCAAGCATGTATGACATAAATGTACAGCAGTCAAAGATTATAGTTAATATAACAGAAAGCCTATTAGGCGGACCTGGAAAATCTATACTTGCAGTTGCTGTATCACTAGCTTGTTTAACTACATCAATAGGGCTTACATCAGCTACTGCAGAATACTTGACTATGATATCTAATCATAAGGTTAGCTATTCTAAGTTTGTATTGTTTATATGTATATTTGCAACAGCTGCAGCTACAATGGGTGTAACAGGATTAGTTAAATTTGCAAATCCAATACTTGCAATAGTATATCCACCTACAATTGTGCTTATATTCTTGGCTTTTGTTAAGGATAAAATTCACAGTGATTTAGTTTATAAGCTTTCAGTTGGTGTAACAGTGCTAGTAAGTGCAATAACAGTTTTATCAGAAAAAGTTCCTTCACTAGGATTTATAAATAACCTACCAGGTGGTGATTTAGGATTCAACTGGGTGCTTCCTGCAATAATAGCTGGAATAATAGGACTATTAATCAGTGGAAACAAAGAAAGTAAAAAAATTGCTAATTCTTAATTGAATGAATATTTTATATAGTAAGTCATATTTAATTGACTAATACTTCTTTTAGGTATATAATATAATTAAGCAATAGTATTATTAACTATTTAAAAGATTACTTTTTTGGCAGGAGGAGTGTTATTTATGAAAACTACTAAGATATTAGTTCCAATTGATGGTACCGAAAGAAGCATGCATTCTTTAGATTTTATCAAGAATATTTATGAACCAGGCGATATAGAAGTTACTATAATGAACGTTAAAGAGTTAGTGTTTGTAGACGGGATTTCTATGAGTGATGAAATTAAAAATTCAGAGAAATTTGGAAGAGAACTTCTTGAAAAAGCTAGAGAAGTAATGGACGGCTATGATGTTAGCCTTTACTTTACATTTGGTTATGCAGGTGATGAAATTGTTAAAAGGGCTAAGAATGATGATGTAGAAATAATTGTAATGACTAAGTCAACAAAGACAGGACTTACTAGAATAATAGGTTCTTGCACATCATATGTATTGAAGCATACGACTTCTACAGTGATGGTAATACCAGAATAATAATAAGGGCTACCTGCATAAGCAGGTGGTCCTTTTATAATTATATAACTTTTACATATCATAGATTATAAATTAGTTATATGTATGAGTCAGCAGTTTTTATAATATAAAGTTATAAGATATAAAATAAATTTTAGGATAAATTAATAGTGAAATAAAGAGAGAATTATACTATACTAAAATAAAAAAAAGATTTAAAAAGTAGTAAATGTTATCATTTATATGTTTTAATAAAACTATATCAGGGTATAATTATAATATTAGAGCGATAAATGTGTTATTAATTTATAGTAAGCTATTGTAAGTATTGGAATGATAGTATTATTTCCTATAAAAGTAGCTTGACAATTAAAAAAATAAAAGGTATAATCAATAGTAATAATAGTAATTATTACTGTTATTGTGACTGTAATATGTTTTTTATAAAAATTTAAGGAGGATGTTGTAATGACTATTGAACTAAAGGGAACTAAGACAGAAAAGAATTTAAATGAAGGATTTGCCGGCGAATCAATGGCAAGAAACAAGTATACTTACTTTGCTTCTCAGGCAAAGAAGGAAGGATATAATCAGATATCTGATATATTCCTAGAAACTGCTGACAATGAAAAGGAACATGCTAAGCTATGGTTTAAGGCTCTTAGTGGAGGAGAAATAGGAACAACTGAAGAAAACCTATTGGCAGCCGCAGAAGGTGAGCATTATGAATGGACTGATATGTATGTTCGTTTTGCAGAAGATGCAAAGGAAGAAGGATTCAATGAACTAGCAAGATTATTCGAAGGTGTTGGAGCAATAGAAAAGACACATGAAGAAAGATATAGAACTTTACTACAGAACTTAAAGGATGGTAAGGTATTCGAAAAGGATGAAGTAGTTGTTTGGAAGTGTCAGAACTGTGGACATTTCCACGTATCTAAGAAGGCTCCAAAGATCTGTCCAGTATGTAAGCATTCACAGGCATTCTTTGAAGTAAAGAGTGAAAACTGGAGATAGTATAAGCTGATTTAATTTAATGAAAGGGTGTTTGTGATGAAGAAATTTTCTAAACAAAGAGAATTGATTTTACGCACGGTTTTAAGTAGCAATGAACACCTAACAGCTGATAATATTTATGAAAGATTGAAATCAAACAATCCTAATCTAAGTTTAGGAACAGTCTACAGAAACTTGACTCAACTAGAAGAGCATGGATATATTAAGAAGATAAATATTCCAGGAGATCCTGTTAGGTTTGACGGTAATACCGATGAACATGATCACTTTATATGTGAGAACTGCAAAACCATAATAGATATAAATAAAGGTGAGATAGAGTGTGTAGATGATTCGCTTAGAAAAAAAGGATTGAAAATAAATTCTACGGAAATAATTTTAAGAGGTATCTGTAATAATTGTAATACAGATGCACAAAATAAATAAGGAGGTAATATTATGGCAAAGACTTTAGCGTTTTATAAGTGTCAAGTATGTGGTAATGTAACAGAAAAGGTAGTAAATGGTGGAGGACCATTAGCATGTTGTGAACAGGATATGGTTCGTTTAGAAGCTAACTCAACTGATGCAGCTGGTGAAAAGCATGTTCCAGAAGTAGAAGTTAATGGAAACAAGGTTTCAGTTAAGGTTGGTAGTGTAGAACATCCTATGACTGTAGAGCATCATATTGCTTTTATAGTACTAGTAACTGAAAAGACTGTACAGAGAGTTGATTTACTTCCAACTGGAAAGCCAGTAGCTGAATTCGTTATTGCAGATGATGATAAGGCTATTGCAGCATATGAATACTGTAATCTTCATGGATTATGGGTTGCTGAAATATAATTCAAAAACATATAATTTATATAATTGATTAATAAAAAGGGCAACCGTGAACTCTAAGAGTTTGCAGTTGCCTTTTTATATTTTATTTATACTTTATGGATTTTATAGAAATTATAAATCTTATTATTTAATATTTTGTACTTTTTCATATACATCCATATTTTTGTCTGTGATAAATGAACAAGAACTTCCTTCATGCCCTATTCTTCCGGTTCTTCCTATTCTATGTATATAATCTTCTGCTGATTCAGGGAAGTCATAATTATAAATATTGCTTATACCTTCTATGTCAAGACCTCTAGATGCTAAATCAGTAGAAATCAAAAATTGTATTTTCATATCTCTAAAGTTTTTAAGAATTCTTTCTCTTTTTGACTGACTTATATCACTATGTATTTTTTCACAATTATAACCTGCTTGTGCAAGTTTCAAGTCCAAGTTATTTACACGAGCCTTTGTTCTACAGAATATAATCGCCATAAAAGGCTTGTCTATTTCTATTTTTTCACATAAATCATCGAATTTTTTTCTGTCAGTAGTAAATATAAACTCTTGATTTATAAGCTTTGGGATATCATATTCTGACTTAGAGCTAATAATTTCGAAATTATCTGCATATCTATAGGCTAGCTTTTTTACTTTGGAGTCTATAGTGGCGGATAAGAGCATAATTTGATCTATAGATCTAATATCCTTCAAAACAATATCAATTTCGTTTCTAAATCCCATTAAGAGCATCTGATCAGCCTCATCTATTATAATAGATGACACATCTTTTAGATCAATAGTTTTTCTATTCATATGATCTAATAGTCTTCCTGGGGTAGCAATTATAATATTTATCTTATTCTTTAATTTATTTATTTGAGATTTTATATCTTTTCCACCATATATAGCAAGAGTATTTATACTAACATCTCCAAGTAAGTCTATTATCCTTTCAGTCTCAGAATGAATTTGAATAACAAGTTCTCTTGTCGGTGCCAGGATTAATACTGAGTCTAACTCTTCTTTATATATCTTATTTATTATTGGAATAAGGAAAGAAAGAGTTTTTCCAGTTCCGGTATTTGATTCTGCTACTATATTCTTATTTTCTAATATATTTGGTATGACTTGCTTTTGTATAGGTGTAGGCTCATTAATCCCCATTCTGTGCAATGCATCTAGCAAGTTTTCATTAATTCCCATTTCTTTAAAATTCATATATTTTGGGCAATAACCTGAGAGTTATTCGCTTTGGGATTGCCCATCCTCCTTTTATTTATTTTAGGTAAAATATTACCCGATACGAATTATATTATATCACATAGCATATAAAAACGGTGAAAATAGCTATATATATAGATATAAAATATAAAATAATAAGGTAAAGACTTATTTTTCTTATAGGAAATAATATAAAAAATTAAAAGAAATAGTATAAAGAAATAGTAAAAAAAATTGTAAAGAGTAATTTGAAAAAAATATAAGAAATAGCATAAAAAATTGTAAAAAATAATATGAAAAATAAATAACTTGAAATCTAGAAAAATTATATAAAAGCAATTCATATAAAAGCAACTCATATAAATGTAATTAAATTTATATAAATAAAATACTATTAATGTAGATGGAGCTTGCGAGAAAAAAATTAAAGAGAGATAGACTGATATTCAATTACAGAAAGAGAAAATTATTTTGTAAATATCTATTTATAAAATAAAAAAATACAAGTTAAATACAGATAAAAAGCATATTAATAAAAGAAATAACTTCCGTATAAGATATTAAACAAAAAGGTATTAAGTATACAAAAATATAAAAACATAATATCTAGACTAGCCAAAAACTTATGGAAACTATCACAGTTGTCAGTGAATAGTGAAATTAGTATAAAAAAAGAATCTTTATTCATATTTTACAATAAAAGAATAAGGCTTATTTATAAAAAATGAAGATATTAATAATTTATAAAAAAGCAACTATGAAAGTTATAACAATATAGTTGCAAAAAAAGAGTGTATTTACCTTTTAATCATGACTTAACACTCAAAAATGAAAGTAAAATAAAAAAAGTATCATAAAAAAGCTAAAAAGGCTTGCAAATTTATTGTTAAGCAATTATAATAATATTTAAGCAAATGAATGCATAAATAAAATACTTGCAAAAGTGAAACTATATAGAATTATAAGAGTTAATTAATTAGGAGGTTAGTGTTATGTGTGTGATTGATAAGATTCAGGGAAGAGAGCTAAAAATAGTAGATACTACTTTGAGAGATGGAGAACAGACTGCTGGAGTAGTATTTGCGAATAGTGAAAAAATCATGATAGCAGAAATGCTAAGTGATTTGGGCGTAAATCAACTTGAAGTTGGAATACCTACTATGGGCGGAGATGAAAAAGAAGCAATAAAGCAAATAGTAAAAAGAAATCTTGATTCTAGCATTATGGCATGGAATCGTGCAGTAGTTAGTGATGTTCAGCAAAGTATTGATTGTGGTGTTGATGCAGTAGCAATCTCTATTTCTGTTTCTGACATACACATTCAAAACAAACTAAGAACATCTAGAGAATGGGTTTTAGAACAGATGGTAAAGACTACTGAGTATGCTAAGAAAAATGGACTATATGTATCTGTAAATGGTGAAGATGCTTCTAGAGCAGATGATGACTTTTTGATAGAGTTTATTGAATGTGCAAAAGAAGCTGGTGCAGATAGGTTTAGATTCTGTGATACAGTAGGGGTAATGGATCCATTCACAATTAGAAAGAAAATAGAAAAAATATATAAAGCGACTAACTTTGATATAGAAATGCATACTCATAATGATTTTGGTATGGCTACGGCAAACGCTATCGGAGGCGTGTTAGGTGGAGCAAACTATGTGGGTGTAACAGTAAATGGTCTAGGTGAAAGAGCTGGAAATGCTGCTTTAGAAGAAGTGTTGATGTCTCTTATTCATGTATTAAAATATGAATCAAAAATAGATACTAGAAAATTTGTAGAGTTATCTGAATATGTTTCAAAAGCTTCTGGAAGAGAAATGCCTGCTTGGAAGGCAATTGTGGGTAGCAATATGTTTAGACATGAATCAGGAATACATGCTGATGGAGCTTTAAAAAATCCAAAGAATTATGAAGCTTTTGATCCAGCAGAAGTTGGACTAGAAAGACAGATAGTAATAGGTAAGCATTCAGGTAAGGCTGCAGTAGTCAATAAATTTAAGGAATTTGATATAGATATAAGTGATGAAGATGCAAACCTAGTTCTTGAAGAAATAAGAAGAACTTCTGTTAGGCTAAAGAGATCTTTATTTGATAAGGAAATAGCTTCAATATACAAGGATATATTGGCGGAGAGAAAAAAGAAATAATTAGGGCAATATAAAATTAATTTAAAGGGTGTTATTCTCTTAGAATGATGCCCTTTATTAAAATATTTCACAGCAAGGCTGTTGAGTAATGTTAGATATTATATTGAAAAAAATAGTTAGATAGCTTAACTAAAAAATATTATAGAAGGTGATTGTTTTGGGAAAAAATATAGTAGAAAAAATATTATTAGAACATTTGGTAGAAGGAGAACTGAAAAAGGGAACTACAGCAGGGATTAGAATTGATAGAACTCTTACACAGGACTCTACAGGAACTATGGCTTACTTACAATTGGAGGCTATGGGAATAGATAGGGTTAAAACAAAAAAGTCTGTGGCATTTATAGATCATAATATGCTTCAGCAGGGATTTGAAAATGCAGATGATCATAAGTTTATACAGACTATTGCAAATAAATATGGTATATATTTTTCAAAACCAGGAAACGGTATATGTCATCAAGTAAACTTAGAAAGATTTTCTGTACCAGGAGATACACTTTTGGGTTCAGATAGTCATACTCCTACCGCTGGTGGAGTTGGAATGCTTGCTATAGGTGCAGGTGGGCTAGATGTTGCACTTGCAATGGCTGGAGAAGCCTATTATATCAAGGTGCCTCAGGTGATCAAGGTAGAGCTAAGTGGAAAGTTAAATCACATGGTATCTTCTAAGGATATCATATTGGAAGTATTGAGAAGGCAAACTGTAAAGGGTGGAGTAGGCAAGGTATATGAATATGCTGGTGAAGGATTAGAAAATCTTTCAGTACCTCAAAGAGCGACTATTACTAATATGGGTGCTGAACTTGGAGCTACTACTTCAATATTTCCAAGTGATGAAAAAACAAAGGAGTTCTTTGTAGCACAGGATAGACTTGAGGACTGGAAGGAACTATTGGCAGATGAAGATGCTAACTATGATGAAGTTATCAAAATAGATCTAGATAAACTAGAGCCTATGGTAGCTGCTCCTCATAGTCCAGATAATATTAGAAGATGTAGAGATGAAGGAAAAATAAAAATAGATCAAGTAGCAATAGGAAGCTGTACAAATTCATCATACGAAGATTTGATGAAGGTATCAAAGATTTTAAAGGGAAGAAAGGTTGCGGATAATGTAAGTTTAGTAATAGCACCAGGTTCAAGACAAGTAATGGAAATGATTGCTAGAAATGGAGCACTTGGAGATATAATAAGTTCAGGGGCTAGAATTCTTGAGAATTCTTGTGGTCCTTGTATAGGTATGGGGCAATCCCCAGGTACAGATGCTGTGAGTATAAGAACTTTTAATAGAAATTTCTATGGTAGAAGTGGGACTAATTCTGCACAAGTATACCTTTCAAGTCCAGAAGTAGCAGCTGTAAGTGCTATATATGGATGTCTAATGGATCCAAGAGATGCAGATTTTGAAGTGGATTTTGACGGGATAGCTGTAGACAACTTCCTGATAGATGACAGTATGATAATAGCACCGAGCAAAGATCCAGATAGCGTAGAGATTGTTAGGGGACCAAATATAAAGCCTTTCCCATTAAATACAGCATTGGAAAATAGTTTGGATGGAAAAGTTATAATAAAAGTTGAAGATAATATTACGACAGATCATATTATGCCATCAAATGCAAAATTACTTCCATATAGAAGTAATATTCCTCACCTATCAAAGTTCTGTTTCAGCACGATTGATGAAGATTTTGCTGAAAGGTCTCTAAATAATAAGGGTGGATTTATTATAGCTGGAGATAACTATGGTCAGGGATCATCTAGAGAACATGCAGCACTTGCACCACTTTATTTAGGAATCAAGGGTGTAATTGCCAAGAGTTTTGCAAGAATACACAAAGCCAACTTAATAAATAGTGGAATTTTGCCTATGGAGTTTGAAGATTTAGCCGATTTTGAATCCATAGATCAGATGGATGAACTATTTGTAGAAGATATATTTGATGGAATTAAGTCAGGAAGATTAAAGATAAAAAATAAAACTAAAAATAAAGAGTTTTTCGTGAAGGCTATATTCAATCAGAAGGAAATAGATATGCTGATGGCTGGAGGAAAGCTAAACAGTATAAAAATGAAGAAAGATTAATACTCAATTATATAAGATTGAAGTTGTGAATAAAAATAAAATTATCAAAAAAGATAAGGTAAATAATTCAAAATATAATTGGAGGTAAAAAATGTATAATATTACTCTAATTCCTGGAGATGGAATAGGTCTAGAAGTTACAAAAGCAATGAAAAAGGTAGTAAAAGCTAGTGGGGTTGATATAAATTGGGAAGAAGTAGCGGCAGGAGAAAGTGTTATTGAGGAGTACAACACTCCTCTTCCTGAGTATGTTTTAGATAGTATTAAGAAAAATAAAATAGCTATTAAGGGACCAATTGCAACACCAGTAGGTAAGGGATTTAGAAGTGTTAATGTGGCTCTTAGAAAGTCTTTGAATCTATATGCAAATGTAAGGCCAGTTAAAACTTTTGAAGGTATAAAGTCAAGATATGAAAATATTGATCTGACTATTATAAGAGAAAACACAGAAGACTTATATGCTGGAGTAGAGCATATGGTAGGAGATATAGCAGCTGAAAGTATAAAAATAATAACAAAAGAAGCAACTGATAGAATAGTTCAGTTTGCGTGTGATTATACAAAGAACAATAATTACAAGAGATTATCTTGTGTTCACAAGGCAAATATAATGAAACTATCAGATGGATTATTCCTTAGAGAGTTTGACAGAGTATGCGAGGAAAACAAAATATTTAGATTAAATGGAGAAGATGCAGCAGCTAGAAAATACTATGCAGATGATGTAATAGTAGATGCAGCAGCAATGAACTTGGTTTTGACTCCTGAAAATTTTGATGTTCTTGTAATGCCAAATCTTTATGGAGATATATTATCTGATTTATGTGCAGGCCTAGTAGGAGGTCTTGGAATAATTCCAAGTGCCAATATAGGTAAGGATTGTGCAGTATTTGAAGCAGTTCATGGAAGTGCACCTCAAATAGCAGGACAAAACATTGCTAACCCTACTGCTATAATTCAATCAGCAGTGATGATGCTAAAGTATATAGGGGAAAATAAAGCAGCAGAAAAAATAGAAGATGCTTTAAAGAAGATATTTATAGAAGGAAAAATACTTACTGTAGATCTAGGAGGAAGTGCTAGCACAGATGAGTTTGCAGATGAATTATGCAGACTTATGGAAAACTAATTTTGCCTAATCAATCACTATAATACATAATAAAGAGGAGTTGGAACTTTCAGCTTCTCTTTATTTATATGGGGATTAATATTATATGAGAAGATTATGCAATAAAAAATTATAAAGTTTGGAGATTATATAAGGTCAAATAATAATAAATGTATTTGAAATTTAAAAACTATTAAAAAAGGCCCTAAAAGAGCTAAAAATAAATAGACAAAACTTATTTACATATACTTTAAAATAGTAAAAAACTATATCAAGTGAATATATCTATCAAAAACTGTATTTATATTGAAATAATAGTTTTTTTTACTTATAATTAAAATTATAAATTGTATATGCTTACGAAATATATTTTTTCTATAAACATACACAATTGATTATTATTGGTGGAGGTAGGAAATGAAGGTTCTTCATGTAAGTGCTCAAAAACCGGATTCTACTGGAAGTGGAATATATCTCAGTGGAATAATAAACGGTATGAAAAGTTTATGCGAAAAACAGGTCTTAGTTGCTGGAATAGACAGAGAAGATTGTATAGAAAGTATAGAAAAAAAGTATAATAATGAAGTTGATTTTTTTCCTGTAATATATAATTCTGGAGAACTAGACTTTAATGTCCCTGGTATGAGTGACAATATGCCTTACTCTAGTACTAGGTATATGGACATGGACGAGGAGATGGCAGATAGTATGAAGTCTGCTATTGTAGAGGCTTTGAAAGAGGCTACAAAGGACTTTAATCCAGATATAATTGTATGCCATCATTTATACTTTGCAACATCTATAGTTAGGGAGTTATTTCCAAGTAAAAAAATTGTTGCAATATGTCACGGAACATGTATAAGGCAGATGAAGAGGATAGATTTTAAAAAGTCTTATATAAAAGATAAAATTAGAAAGTTGGATATGATTTTTGCTCTTCATTTTGAACAAAAAAAGATTATAGAAGATTTATATGAAATTGATAGTTCTAAAGTAAGGGTATTGGGAAGTGGATATGATAGCTCCGTATTTTATAATAAAAATTATAAAAAAGATGGACCTATAAAGATATCCTATGCAGGCAAACTATCTTTTAGCAAGGGATTGATGCCATTTATAGATGCTATTAATCAGTTGGATTATCCAAATGATTCATTGGAATTTATTTTTGCTGGAAATGGAAGTGTAAAGGAAGAATGTGATGCTATAAAAGAGTCTGGATCAAAATCAAAATACAAAATAGACTTTATAGGCAGAGTTAATCAGTTTCGTTTATCTGAGGAGCTAAATAAATCAGATATATTTGTGTTGCCATCTTACTATGAAGGTCTTCCTTTAGTAATATTGGAAGCCTTATCTTGTGGAAACTATGTGATATCTACTGATGTAGATGGAGTAAAGCAGTGGCTAGGAAGCAAGGTTAATGAAAGTGGTTTGATTGATTATGTTGAGCTACCAAAGATGAAGGAAGTATCACTTCCATATGAAGAGGAAATATCACCTTTTACAGAAAGATTAAAAAAATCTCTAGAAAAAGCAATCAACTATAGAAAGTTGAGAAGAAAAAAGCACTTGAATATAGAAGAGTTATCTTGGAAGGGATTGGCAGAGAAACTTTATGCTTATCTAGTAGAAATAAAATAAAAAGCAAACATCTACTCTAATGTATTGTATACTAGGAGTAGATGTTTTTAATTGCACATATTTGAGTGATAATATTTATATACCATAAGACTAGTTCGGGAAAACACCTGCTTAGTTTTAGATTCTAAGTGATAAGTTTTGAAAATATAATTTATAAGGGAAGAAGTGATTTTGATGGATAAAAGTAAATATGCAGTAGTTGATTATAGAATGGATATTGAATGTAGAGAGAATATAGAAAGGCTTGGAATAAAACTTATAGACTCTTATAAAAATAAAAATGTATACAAGGCCATAGAAGGACATGTGGATATAAATATGTTTAAAATAGGTAAAAATTTATTTTGTTCTCCAGAATCATATGAGTACTATAGGGATATTTTTGTAAGAGAAGGAATTATTGAACATATAAATCTTATAAAAGCTAGGACAAGACTAGATAAAAAATATCCAAAAGATATTGCCTACAATATATGTTTTACAGAAAGATATGCAATTGGAAGATTTGCAGATATTGACCCATTAATATTAGAGTTTTTAAAAAAGCTTTCTTATGATGATAAAGGAAGTAAATTAGAATTAATAGATATCAATCAAGGCTATGCTAATTGTTCAATTTGTCAGATAGATGAAAACTCAGTAATTAGTGCGGATAAAGGTGTATGTAGAGAATTAAAAAAGAAAAATATAGATGTTTTAGAGATATCTCAAGCCCATATTGATTTATTTGACTTTGATTATGGTTTTATAGGTGGAGCCTCTGCATTGATAGATGATAAAGTTTGTTTCTTTGGTGACATAAAAAGTCATCCGGATTTTTTAATAATAAAGGAATTTATAGAGAAAAAAGGTAAAAAAATTGTGTCTCTTTCAAATAAAAAATTAACCGATTATGGAAGTTTAGTAATCATATAGAATGGATTAAATTATAAGTAAATTTATGAATTTTGAGTCAGAAAAAGAAGAAGTTTAAATAAAATGATAGAGATTAGGATAATCATAAATCAAAAGTTCAAGCTTAAATAAAATGATATAGTTTAAGGAAAAATAAAGCTTAAAATTGAAATAAAATGATATAGTTTAAGGCAAAAATAAAATAAAGCTTAAAATTGAAATAAAGTGATAGGGATTAGGATAATCACAAATCAAAAGTTCAAGCTTAAATAAATTGATAAATTAAAAAATAAAATAAAGCTATATAGTTATAGTAAATAAAAAGTTTATAAAAATAAGAAATAATAAAAGTAAATACTAGCTTTAAATATAATATATAAAAAGTTTTGAAAATATTCTATTATTTTTAGAAAAAACTTGAAATTTTTTTGCCCTTGTGTTAGTATTAAATCAACATAATAATAAATGCTTTGATAAAGGAAGAGTAAGATATGTATCGTCTATAAGAGAAGTGAATCATCGGCTGAAAGTTCACGAGAAATGAGATATCTGAAAACTACCTTTTAGCAGAGTTTAGTAGCTTTGGTGAAAAGACTCGGTTGACTGCCTTAAAGTCTTATCGAGAGGGTGCATTGCATCAACTTGGGTGGAACCGCGATTTATTCGTCCCAATATTTTTATATGGGGCGTTTTTTTTTATACAAATTTTAAATGATATGGAGGATATTTATAATGATAAAAGTTGAATTAAAAGATGGTAGTTTATTAGAAGTAGAAGATGGATCATCACTATTTGATGTAGCTAAAAATATAAGCGATGGATTTGCAAGAAGTGTATTGGTTGGGTCAATAGATGGTAGACTTGCAAGTTTAAATGAAAAGCTTGATGGAGACTGCAAGGTGAACTTCTTTAAGTTTGAAGATGCAGAGGGTAAAGAAGTATTTAGACATACAACTGCTCATATATTTGCTCAAGCTGTAAAGAGAATTTGGCCAGAAACTAAGTTGGCTATAGGACCAGCTATAGACAATGGATTTTATTATGATATAGATTTAGATCATAGATTGGTACCAGAAGATCTAGAAAAAATAGAAGCTGAAATGAAGAAGATAGTTAAGGAAGACTTATCTATAGAAGGATTTGAAGTTCCTAGAGAAGAAGCGATAAAGATGATGGAAGATATTGGAGAAGACTATAAGGTTGAGATGATAAAAGACCTTCCAGAAGAAGAACATATATCAATGTATAGACAGGGAGAATTCCTTGATTTATGCCGTGGACCACACCTAAAGAGCACTAAGAAGATAAAGGCATTTAAGTTACAGAGTATCGCAGGTGCTTATTGGAGAGGTGACGAAAAGAACAAGATGCTTCAGAGAGTATATGGAACTTCTTTTGAAAAGAAGAAAGATCTTGACGCACATCTTAAGATGTTAGAAGAAGCAAAGAGAAGAGATCACAGAAAGATTGGTAGAGAATTAGATTTATTTATGATTCCAGAAGAAGGTCCAGGATTCCCACTATTCTTGCCAAGAGGTATAGAATTAAAGCAAGCACTTATGAAGTACTGGGAAGAAATACATAGAGAAGATAGATATGTAGAAATAGAAACTCCTATTATATTAAACAGAAGCTTATGGGAAACTTCAGGACACTGGTTCCACTATAAAGAAAATATGTATACTGTAAAGATAGATGAAGAAGATTACGCTATCAAGCCAATGAACTGTCCAGGAGCAATGATATTTTATAAGAGTCAGCTACATTCATACAGAGATTTCCCAATGAGAGTTGCTGAAAGAGGCAGAGTACATAGACATGAGTTATCAGGAGCACTTCATGGATTGATGAGAGTGAGAGCATTTACTCAGGATGATGCACATATATTTATGTTACCAGAACAGATAAGAGAAGAAATAAAGGGTGTAATTAAACTTATAGACAAGGTATACACTAAGTTCGGATTTTCATATCATGTAGAGCTATCAACTAGACCAGAAGATTCAATGGGTACTGATGAAGAATGGGCAGTAGCAGAAGATGGTCTAAGAGGTGCACTAGAAGAGTTAGGTATGGATTATATAGTAAATGAAGGTGACGGGGCGTTTTATGGTCCAAAGATAGACTTCCACCTAAAGGACTGTATAGGAAGAACTTGGCAGTGTGGTACTATTCAGCTTGATATGCAGCTTCCACAGAGATTTGATGCAACATATGTTGGTAAAGATGGAGAAAAGCATAGACCAGTAATGATACATAGAGTTTGCTTAGGTTCTATAGAAAGATTTATAGGAATACTTATAGAAAACTATGCTGGTAAGTTCCCAGTTTGGTTAGCACCTTGCCAAGTAAAGGTAATATCTGTATCAGATAAGTACAATGACTATGCAAATGAAGTTATGGCAAAGCTATTTGATCAGGGAATAAGAGTAGAACTTGATAGCAGAACTGAGAAAGTTGGATTTAAGATTAGAGAAGCTCAGTTAGAAAAGATTCCTTATATGATAGTTGTTGGAGAAAAAGAAAGCTCAGAAAAGAATATAGCTGTAAGATCTAGAGATGAAGGCGAACTAGGATCTATGCAAATAAATGAATTCATATCAAAGATTGATAAGCAGATAGAAGAAAGAGAAAATGTAGAGGTAGAAGTACTTTAAGCAAATCTACAGACTGGAAAAGTTTTACGAAATTACTATAAGATATATATTTTATAAATGAGAATAAAAAAAGGAAGCTAGAGATTATCTAGCTTCCTTTTTATTATGACAAATGTTTATATATTTATTTATATCATTACTATCATTATATATCAAGCAAATATTCACGTCATATATTGGGGGATGACGTGAATATTATACAGAAAAACACATTAGATTTGGCAAGAAGAATATGGTTAAACTCGCCAAAGGATGTATTTAACTTTGCGTGATTATTATTTTAAATTCTTACTACTTTTGACCTTATAGTCAATTAAAAGATTTGACTTTATTAGTATTGGTCTAAGTGCTGAATATATTAATGTAGCTATTATTACTGTTGTAACAGCGTTAAAGAATGTAACGCCAGCACTAAGCTTTGCTAAAACTTCTGCAACTTCAGCAGGTTGACCTAAAAGATATCTTTTATAAAAGTAACCTACAACTGGATCTGCAACAACATTAAATGCCATACCGCATATAGACGCTATTAATGACCATTTAAAAACATATTTTTTATCATTTGTTTCATTAATATGAGCCATTTTATGAGCAATTGCTCCAACTATAAGTCCAATACAAAACTTGAGTATAAAAGTTTTGGGTGCTACTAAGATATATACTGGATCCATAAGGTCTGCTATTGTCATACCTATAGCTCCTGCCATTCCTCCATAGAAACCACCAAGTAGTAATGCTGCTAAAACTAAAAATACATTACCAAAATGTATCGAAGTCATATCCCCTCCACCTGGTATAGGAATTTTAATTTGCAAAAATGTAAAAGTAATAAAACATAATGCCGCAAGTATAGCTGTTTGCGTTAGTTTTGAAAGCTTTTCACTTTTATTATTCATCTTACTCTCCTCCATAAAACAATAATTATAAATTATTAGTACACTACAATCTTATTATTATTGTATACAAAAGTCAACAATTTACAGTACAATAGGATAAAAAAAGAAAGTGAACCGATACAATTTGAACTTATTTAATGATTTTAAAAAAATAAGTTGAAAAAAATATATATATTATAAATAGTATATATTATATAAAGAAAAATAAGCAAAGAGGATATAAAAAGATATTTATAAGACTATGAAAATAGATATCATTATTAAAAAAATTTATTATAATTTTGTATTAATAGTGATAATTTGTGGTATTATATTAAATAGGAATATTTATTGTTGATTTTAAAATTGAATATAAGTTTATCTAAAAGACTTATAAAATCTAAGTTATTTGTTTACTAATTCAATATTAAATCGCAGAAATAAAATGAATGTTTAAATGATACTTGCTATATTTATAGCTTGAAATTAATAAAGTTGTGTTTAGGAGGAAAGATATGTTGAATAGAAATGAGATATGTTGGTGTGGTAGTGGGTTAAAGTATAAAAAGTGCCACATGGATTTTGATGAAAAATTAAGAGAACTTGAAATAGCGGGCAATATTGTTCCAGATAAATTTATTATAAAAACACCAAAAGAAGTTGAAATGATCAAAAAAAGTGCAGTTGTTAACACTGGTATTTTAGATCATGTGTCTGAAAATATTAAAGCAGGTATGAGTACTGCAGATATAGATAAGCTGGTATATGACTATACTATTGAACATGATGCTATACCAGCAACATTAGATTATGAAGGTTATCCAAAAAGTTGTTGTACATCTATAAATAATGAAGTTTGCCACGGTATTCCTTCAGAAGATATTATCTTAAAAGAGGGAGATATAGTAAATGTCGACGTATCAACTATAAAAGAAGGCTATTTTTCTGATGCATCAAGAATGTTTATAATTGGTGAAACTAGTGAAGAAGCTCAAAAATTAGTGGACATAACAAAGGAGTGCTTGGAAAAGGGAATTGAACAAGTAAAGCCTTGGGGACATATAGGTGATATAGGAGCGGCTATATATGAGCACGCTACATCAAATGGATACTCTGTAGTAACTATGTTTGGTGGCCATGGTATAGGAAATGAATTCCATGAAGAACCTTTTGTATCTCACGTAGGTAGAAAAGATACTGGCATGGTAATGGTACCTGGAATGGTATTTACAATAGAGCCGATGATAAATATAGGTAAGCCACAAGTGTATGTAGATAAGAAAAATGGTTGGACATCTTATACTAGAGATGGTTCCCTATCAGCACAGTGGGAACATCAATTACTTGTAACAGAGGATGGATATGAAATAATATCACATTAATAAAAAAGTGAAATAAAATTGTAAAATAACTTGACAATGCTATAAACATCATCTATAATAGATAGAGTAGTGAAAAGAAGTAGAATCCGTTCTCACCTTACAGCACAATAGGTAGCTAGTTTGGTTAAATAAGTGAAGTTGGCAAAGTATTTTGCTATTTTATTTTGAGAATTAAGACGGATTTTTGTCCGTCTTTTTATTTTATTATAAATGAAAGAAGAGGTGCTCTAATATCAGTAAAGAACTAATAATCAACGAAGGAATCAATGCAAAGGAAATAAGAGTTATTTCCGAAAGTGGAGAACAACTTGGAATAATGAGTTCTAAGGAAGCTTTAGAATTAGCAGGTCGTAAAAATTTGGATTTAGCTATGATATCGCCAAATGGGAAACCACCTGTTTGCAAGATAATGGATTATGGAAAATATAAGTACGAGCAAGCAAGAAAAGAAAAAGAAGCTAGAAAGAATCAGAAGACTATTAATGTTAAAGAAATTAGACTAAGACCAGGAATTGGTGACAATGACCTTAAGACTAAGGCAAACAATGCAATCAAGTTCCTTAAAAAGGGTGACAAGGTGAAGGTTGAGCTTAGATTCAGAGGTAGAGAACTTGGACACAAAGATATAGGTAGACAAGTAATGATGAATTTCATTGAGATGTTAAGTGAGTTTGGAGAACCAGCTAGACCCCCTAAATTTGAGGGAAATAATATGGTTACAATTATAGATCCAAAGAAATAGATAATGATTGAGAGGAGGACTTTGTTATGCCAAAGATGAAAACACATAGAGGTGCAGCAAAAAGACTAAGAAGAACAGGAAGCGGAAAGCTTAAGAGAGCTAAAGCTTATAAAGGTCATATACTTACAAAGAAGTCTGCTAAGACTAAGATGAACTTAAGACAGTCAGCTTTAGTAAGTGACGGAGATGCAAAGAGAATTAAACAGTTATTACCATATAAGTAAAATATAAGGAAGTGGTATCGAGGAGGAATTATAATGGCAAGAGTAAAAAATGGTATGAATGCCCATAAGAGACACAAAAAGGTATTAAAGCTTTCAAAGGGTTATAGAGGATCAAGAAGTAAGCTTTATAAGACTTCAAATCAGTTCGTGATGAAGGCTTTAAGTAATGCATATACAGGAAGAAGACTAAAGAAGAGAGATTTTAGAAAACTTTGGATTCAGAGAATAAATGCAGCTTGTAGAATGAATGATATGTCATACTCAAGATTCATGAACGGTCTTAAGAAGGCTGACATAGAAGTAAACAGAAAGATGCTTTCAGAATTAGCTATAGCTGATCCAGCTGGATTTGCACAGTTAGTAGAAGTTGCAAAGAGCAACTTAGCATAATCTTTTATAAGAATAATAAATAGGTTTAACGCATTGAATTGTGTTAGGCCTTTTTTTGTTTTTGAAAATATTTTAATATCTAAAAAGATAAACAAAAAACTAAATATAATAGATATAAATTTATATCTGGAATAAAGAAAAAATTGTGATTATAGAAAAAAATGTGATTATAGAATTAATTTAAATTATTTAGTGAAATATAAAATATATTGTATACAAAAAAAGACCGTAAAATACGGTCTTTTCATATTAATATTACTTAGGTAAATTAATTCCAAAATCTATATCAAGTTGTTTTGCTAAGTTTTTCATTTCATCTATAGTCTTTGGAAGAATTGGAACTCCATTTTTTATTCTATCCTGATGTTGTTCTTCTTCTTTTTCTCCGTGGATATAAATTCTATCCTGTTGGTATGCCTTTTCAGATGTTCTTACCTCTTCTAGGTATTTGCTCCAGTGAGTTTTTATAGATTCAGGATCACCAAATAACTTTGGATCAATTGCCATAAAGTAATGACAAATACCTGATACACCGCCTTCTTCAGAGTGGTTTGAAGTAATACCTGAAGATAATACACCAGTTAAATACTCAACAATTAATGAGAATCCAAATCCCTTATGGCTTCCGAATAGCTGAGTAGCACCACCTAGAGTATTTAGACCACCAGTTCTATCAAATATACAGTCTATAAGGTTTTGTGCATCTAAAGCATCCTTACCGTCTTGATTAACACCCCAACCTACAGGAAGCTCTATGCCTTTTTTGTTTCTTACTTCTACCTTACCAAAAGCAACCACAGAAGTAGCGACATCAAAATTAAAATCTACAGGTTCAGCAGGTATAGATACAGCAATAGGATTTGTTCCCATCATAGGACGTCTTCCAAATGTTGGTACTACTGCTGGGAATGAGTTTGTCATAGATACCCCTATAAGACCCTCTTCACAAGCCATTTTGCTATAAAAGCTAGCGATTCCATAGTGATTTGAATTACGAACACTTACCATTCCTATTCCAGACTTCTTTGCTTTTTCAATAGCAATTTCCATAGCGTACTTACCAACAACGTGTCCCATAGATCTATTTCCATCTACAACAGCTGACACAGGTGTTTCAAAGGCAACACTAGGTTGATTTTCAACGTGTATAAATCCTTTCTTAATTTGCTGGCGATACATCTCTAATCTTTGAGAACCATGAGTATCTATACCGTATAAATCTGCTGCTAATAAAACATCAGTTACAGTATTGGCATCCTTTTCATTAAAACCATATTTCTTGAAAGCTCTTTGGCAAAAGCTTGTTAGTTCTTCAACATTAACTCTTATTGGTTTTGCTTCCATATCAAGCACCTCTTTCTTATTTAATTTTATATTAAGTATTCTACTACTAATTAATCGTTTTTTCAAGCCTAAAAACTTATATATATATTTATAAAAAAATACATAACAGTATATTTTAAGTAAAAAACAGGAATATACTTTATAAAAATATGAAGGTATAAAATGAAAATGATTTCATAGATATCAAAACTTTAAATTAAAAAGTTAAAAATAATAAAGTTATAATTTCAATAAATTAAAGTACGAAAATATATACTAATTTGAAATTTTGTATAATTAAAGAGTAGGGCAAAATAAATCTAATATCTTGTCCTACTCTTTAATTAGTCCATTTAAATCAAGTCCAATTCAATAAAGCCCAATAAAGTCCAATTCAATAAAGTCAAGTCTAGTCCAATCAAGTCCAATCAAGTCCAATCTAATCTAATACATAGTCAACTACATCTATTATAGTATTATTTTTTTTATAGATTCGTTGAACCCTTCTATCAATTCTACACATAATTTCACATTCTATAGTGTCACAGTCTCTAGCAATATCTTCAATAGTCACTAAATTATTTCCGAAAATCAAAACATCATCATCTATTTTCACATCCATTTCCATAGGGACTCTAACCATACACTGATCCATACAGATTCTACCTACAACTGGACATTTTTCTCCGTGAATATATACATATGGATTTCTTCTAGCTCTTAAAAATCCATCAGCACATCCGATAGCTACTGTTACAATTTTTTCAAGAACAGTGGTGAAGTATGTTCTACCATAGCTAATAGAACTACCTGCCTGTAAAACCTTCACATTAGATACTTTTGCCTTAAAACTCATAGCAGCTTTTAATTTTATTGAGTGTGAAACCTTATTTGAAGGGTAGATGCCATATTGTATAATACCGACCCTGACCATATTATATTTTTCTTCTGTATCTAAAATTTCAGCACTATTAGAACAGTGTATATATTTAGGTTTAATATTAATTTCTGCTAAAGCTTCAATCATTTCAGAAAATCTATGCATTTGAAGGTTTTCAAATTCTTTGTTTTTAGCATCTGCAGTTGCAAAGTGAGTATAAATACCTTCTATTTCGATAAATTCTAAGTTGTTTATTTTTTTTATCTCATTTGTAATTTCATCTAGCCTATCATCCAGTACAACATAACCTAATCTTGACATACCAGTATCCAGTTTTATATGAACTTTAGCTTTTTTATTTAGTTTTTTTGCAACTTCATTTATTTTTTCAGCAAATTCATATCTAAAAATAGTCATAGAGATGTCCTCTTTTATACTAGGTTCAATAGAGGACATATTACTATATCCTAGATTAAGAATAGGAAGTTTTATGTTATTTTTTCTGAGTTCTAATCCTTCTCTTGTTCTAGCTATTGCAAAAAAATCAGCGCCTAGATCCTCATATAACTTTGCCAATTTTACGGCACCATGACCATATGCATTTGATTTTAATACCATACACATTTTTGTTCCATTTGAAAGCTTGTTTTTTATTTCTTTAAAATTATATTCTATAGCATCTAAATCTATTTCTAAGCAATTTGAATCATCTATGTAATCCATATTAAAAGCACCTCCAGAATTTATATATTAGAAACAATTATAGCACAAATTATCATAAGTTTTTTAAAAATATAAAAAATTCTGTAAAGTAAAAATAAAAAGATAAAAAAGAAAAAAGGATTAGCATAAATGAATTAAATAAAGCTAATTATATAATAACTTGATTTAAAAAATAAGCTAGAAGGGAATAAAAAACTTTTTTGTCGGATTTAGAGGGGGGAATGTATTGTAATTTAATGATTTTGGAATGAAAGAACATACTTAAAAATAAGAAATGAAAATTAAAAAATTTTATAGATTCCTTTTGCTTTATGCCCTTTATTAGTATATAGAAAGAATGTATAATATTACTTAGAATAACAAAATATAATAGTAGGAGAAGCATTAATGGAAAATTTAAGTACCTATAAAATAGGCATAATGAAGAGCCTAATAAATTCAGCAAGAGAAATTATGAAAGAAGAAGGACTTGATAACATCACCATAAGAAAAGTAGGAGAGAGGGCTAGGTTAAACAGTGCTACTATATATAATTACTTTGAAAATTTAGAGCATCTAAAGATATTTGCGTGCTTGTTTGTCTTTGATGAATACATTGAGGATATAGAAAACTATATAAAGGAAGATGGTAATGTTATAGAAAATTACTTTGGAATATGGGAATGTTTTATAAAACATACTATTATAGATGCGGAAGTGTATTACAATATATTTTTTAATAAATTGGAAAGAAAAATTTCTGAATATGTTGAAGAGTACTATTTATTATTTCCCTTTAAAAATAAAAACTATGGAAAATCAATAGATAAAATGTTAAGTAGCTCATCGGTAGAAAATAGAAATATAATACTTTTAGAAGAAATGGCTGATAAGGGTTATTTAGATAAGAAAGATATAAATTGGGTAAATGATTTGTCTGTATACTCTTATGAATCTATTTTATTTAGAGTCTATAAAAATAATATTGGAAAAGAAGAAGCAGCAAAAAAAATGTTTAACTATATTAAGAAGATATTGAAAGAAAATATGTTATTAAATGAAAAAGACAAATAATATAAATTATGAATAGTTATAAAATATTCTAAAAAAAAAAATATGTATTAAAATATTGCTTAAAATTAGAATAGTAGCTTTAACCTTATTTATAAAAGTAGAATCATTGATTTTGAAAATTATATAATTTCAACATAATAGATAAAGCTATGAAAAATAAAAATCATAAAAAATAAAGGTAGTAAAGAATTACTAATATATAAAAAGATAGCTGCTATAAAGCCAGCAACGTAAAAATCACCCACTAAAAATGGGTGATTTTTACCTATTTTGAAAAAGTATCTTTTATTATACCGGCAACTGCTGTTGTAGTTGCAAAGCCTGATTTAACCTTTTCTTTTGCTGTTATAACATCTGCAGCTACATCGACAGCTACATTAGATACGTCCTTAGCATTATCTACAACGGAATCAACTTGATCAAGTATTCCTGGAAGCTTGGCTATTGTTAAGCCAACATTTGTAGAATTTTGTGTAATTATTGTATCTATGTTTGTCATTAATGCAGACAACCTTCTTAATAAAACTATCAAAAATATTAGCGCTACACATCCAAGTATTGCAAGGACAAATAGTACTACCTGTATATTGATTGTAACACTCATTTAATTACCCCTTACTTTTACTTAGATTTTATATCGTTTTTTATATCTTTTGCTGTGTCTTCAAGATCTGATTTTACTATCTTGACATCTTCTACCACATCATCTTTTGTAACTTCTAGGTCATCCTTTAAATCTCCAGAATGATCAGTTATATCATCAAAGCATTCTTCAAGAGAAACATCTACTTCATTTTTCTTTTCG
The DNA here is from genome assembly GCF_003012055.1 of Peptostreptococcus russellii. Classification (GTDB taxonomy): domain Bacteria; phylum Bacillota; class Clostridia; order Peptostreptococcales; family Peptostreptococcaceae; genus Peptostreptococcus; species Peptostreptococcus russellii. The sequence goes on from NZ_JYGE01000003.1 coordinate 136,265, forward strand.
TCGAAGTAGTCCTTTATTTTAGCTTTTGATTCGCCAAACTTATCTTTTGTATTTTGGATAGAGTCGCTAGTTTTGTCTTTTATATCTTTTGACTTGTCGCTAATAGCTTGACCAGTATCTGTGATACCTTCTACTATATCTTCTCTTGTTTCCTTTCCTGACTTTGGAGCCATTAGTACGCCGCCTAGAGCACCTAAAGCAGCTCCTACAGCACCGACTTTAACTAATTCGCCGGCTTTCTTTTTCTTTCTTGCCCTTTCAGCTTCTTTTCTTTTTTTTCTTATCACATTTGTTAGTACCATAATTACACCTCCAATTATAATATCTAGTTAATATAATATTATATTCAAAATCAAATTATGTCAATGAATTGTCGGATAATAATATAAATTCAAACACATTTAAATTAAATCTTTTGAATATTTTGAAATAAAAGGGAGTGATATTTACAAAAAATAATTAAAAACTTGCAACTTTTCAACTTTAAATGGCTATAAATATGTAAAATTTCATAAAAATAGTAACATTTTGTAATTAATATAGTATAAAGAAAATGTGTATATTTCAACACTTATAGAAAAATACGAAAAAAATATGCTTAAAAAGGTTGCTTTTTTGTCATCTTTATATTAAACTATGAAAGTATCAGAGTTAAAAATTACAAATTGTAACTAATTTTAATTTTAATTAAAAAATAAAAGTAGTAAAAATTTAAAATAAAACTACTGAAAAGGAGAAGTTATGAAAAAAATATTTTCGATAGCAGCGGCAGTATTGATAATTTCATCAGTATTTTTCTCTGCATCAACATTGGACATAAAGGCAGACTCAAAAGAAGGTGTAAGATTTTCTTCTGAAATGGGATGGAAAAAAACAGGTAATAACTACAGCTATATAAATTCTTCAGGAAAGAAGGCTGTTGGATGGAATAGACTAAATGGACTTTGGTATTATTTCAATCAAAATGGTGATATGGTAAGAGGGACTCAAACAATTTCAAATAAAACATATATTTTTAATGAAAATGGTAGTTTAAACAGGGAAATAACATCTGATAAGCAGAGTAATAATTCAACTGGATCAGATCAGGTAAATAATTCAAAGCCAAATGTATCTACTGAAGTTGTAAATAAACCTGAAAAGAAAGATCCAAATATGGTTTATGATAAGAGTGGCAATGCACTAGGAAGTGGTAAGAGATACATATCTAATGCAAGTGCTTATAGCGGAGATACAATGACAGCTTCAGGACAAAGACCTAGATGGGGAACTATAGCAGTAGATCCTAAGGTAATTCCACTAGGTTCCAAAGTTTATGTACCTTATTTTGACAAGGTGTTTATAGCGAATGATACAGGCGGAATAATAAGAGGTACTATGATAGACATCTTTATGAAGTCTGCTACTAATATGAATAACTTTGGTAGAAGAAATATAGAAATATATGTACTAAATAAATAGTATATGATTAACAGTGTTTGTAAAAAGAAATTCTATGCTGAGATAGAATATTAAATCTATATGAAACAAAGATTGTATTCGGTTTGCTGTATTTTGCGAATTAGAAAATAAAAATAGTAAAAACTGTATAGCATGATAAAAGTAAGAGAGAATATAATTTTGAGAGAATTAAAATCGATATAGAAACATACAATTAACAAAAGTGAATATAGCAAATGGGCATAGAGTGGAAATCTATATAATTTGCAAATAAAAAAAGAGGGATCCCCTCTTTTTTTATTTGATTTTTGTACTATTAAAATCGAATTGATAATATTTGGCTGAAGTGAAATAATAAAAAATTACATAATAATGTATTCTGTATAAATCTAGTATGATTTCGAATTATTATTTGTACACCAAATGTTTAAGTGATTTATCAAAAAAACCCTATTATAAGACATCTTTTGCATTGCTAACTATGTATAATATTATGGCATTGTGAGATGATGAGTTTTTAATCTTGTATCTAAGCTTAGGTGCAAGTCTCATAGTATCTCCCTTTTTTAATATTACTGAATCACCGCTATCACTATAAACAGCCAACGAACCCTTTTCAACTAAAATTATTTCTTCACACTCATTTGCACCAAATGGATAATATGGTGTTTCTGCGTGTGGCCTAATAATTACTCTTATTAAATCATCGCTAACCTTGCTTGATTTAATGGTTAGTAGTTGGAATTCGAGATTATCTTTCGTAGAGTCGCATAGAACCGGTTGGTCCGCAACCCTTTTTACAAGATTGTCTAGCTTGACAGCATCTTCAAATAGAGTAGATATAGATAGATTCATTGTCTCAGCAATTGAATTTAATACGCTAAGACTAGGGTTCCCCATACCACGCTCCAGTTGACTTAGGAGTGCTGTACTGACACCAGAAAGCTGTGAAAACTCTTTAATAGTCATATTATTATTCTTTCTATAATTTGTCAGCCTAGTTCCTATTTGTTCGACGTTCATAAAAATCCTCCTTATATTAAGAGATTAATTGAAAAACCCAACTATATTATATCATTTTTAAAGAAAAAAAAATAGTTGCAAAGTGAAAAAAAGTTAATAAATCTAACGTTTTTTACTTAATTTAAAATGATTTGTCTAAAGTTTCCATCTGTGATAAAATGAAATGATAATGTAAAAAATCAGAAGTAACACTCAATGTTTCTCATTTGAATTTATTCTAGGAGTTTAAAAAGTTAACTTTAAAAATAAAAGTATCAATATTTTGCACTGAATAAATTAAAGTTGAAAATATGTCTACATCTACTTTATTGTAGTTAGTGTTTCCAAGTCGAGTATGTTGCAGATTATATGGCTGTGGCAATTTGTCACGCTTATTCTAGGAAATTTGATAAGTTTGGGTATATAATATCATAGGTGACACTTAATAATTAATATTTTTGTAGTTTTGCATTTTGCAAATTCAATAGAGATATTCATAATATAGAAATATCATTTATAAAATGTGTAATTATAAAAATATTTGTATGTGCTAATTTGCATAGAAAGGACGAAATATGATTGGATATATTAAAGGGATTGTTGAAGAGATAGGAATTGACTATATAATTTTGGAAAATAATGGTATTGGATATAAATTAAATGCTTCTTCAAATACGATTGCTCATATGACTATGGGAGAAGAAACTAAAATTCATTCTAAAATGATTGTGAGAGAGGATGATATTAGTCTATGTGGATTTTATTCTAAAGATGAAGAAGAGATGTTCAATTTACTAACATCAGTCTCAAAAATAGGAACTAAGGTGGGGATGTCTATACTATCATTTGCGACTGTAGATGATTTATCTAGGCATATATTGACTTCCGATATAGCGGCTTTATCAAAAGCACCAGGAGTAGGTAAAAAGACGGCACAAAGAATAGTATTAGAACTAAAAGATAAGGTCAAAAAGATTTCGCTAGAGAATGACATTGAAGAAGTAGTAGAAGGTGAAAATATAGCTAACAATGATGAAATAGATGCTGCAATAGAAGGTTTAATTCAGCTTGGATATTCAAATACTGAAGCTAAAGAAGCCGTATCTTTTGTAAGTCAAGCAGGTATGAAAGTGGAAGATATTATTAAAAAGGCACTTGAGTATATAATGAAAACTGCTAAAAAATTCTAGAAGTCACTCAGAATACTTGTTAATGTAGTTTAATTTGTGTTCCATTTAGAATTATTGATTAAGGAGGACAAAATGCTTGAAGAAGAACGTATAATCACTTCTAGTATTAAAGAAGAGGATTTTGATATAGAAAATAGTTTGAGACCGAAGTCGTTAGATGAGTACTTGGGTCAAGAAAAGTCAAAAGAACAATTGAAGATTTTTATAGAGGCTGCTAGGAAAAGAAATGAGTCTTTGGACCATGTGTTACTTTATGGACCTCCAGGACTTGGTAAAACAACTCTAGCAGGTATCATAGCCAATGAAATGGGGGTTAACCTTAGGATTACATCAGGACCAGCCATAGAGCGTGCAGGAGATTTAGCGGCAATATTGACGAATCTCCAAGAGGGCGATGTTTTATTTATAGATGAAATCCATAGAATAAATAGAAGTGTAGAGGAAGTTCTATACCCAGCTATGGAAGATGGTTGTTTAGATATTATTATTGGTAAGGGACCATCAGCTAGAAGTATAAGGTTGGATTTACCAGAATTTACATTGATAGGAGCAACTACTAGAGCAGGAATGTTGACAAATCCTCTAAGAGATAGATTTGGTGTTATTTGTAAGTTGGATTATTATAAGGAAGAAGAGTTAGCAGAAATAGTTAGAAGATCGTCTACAATACTTGACGCAGGTATAATGGATGATGGTGCTATCCAAATTGCAAAAAGATCTAGGGGAACTCCCAGAATTGCAAATAGACTACTAAAAAGAGTAAGAGATTTTGCTCAGGTAAAGGCAGAAGGAACTATTACAGATCAAGTAGCACAAGATGCTCTTGAATTAATAGGTGTTGATAGTTTAGGCCTTGACTTTATAGACAAGAAGTTATTATTGACAATTATAGAAAAATTTAGAGGTGGTCCAGTAGGTCTAGATACACTGGCAGCATCTATTGGTGAAGATAGAAATACAATAGAAGATGTTTATGAACCATATTTATTGCAGTTAGGATTTATAAATAGAGCACCTCGAGGAAGAATAGCTATGCCTAGAGCATATGAGCATCTAGGTATACTGTATGATGCAGATAATAAATAAAAAGGGAAAGAGGAAGTTTCATGAAGACAAGTGACTTTAATTACAATCTACCAGAGGAGCTGATTGCACAAGTTCCTATCGCTGATAGATCAAGTTCAAGATTGATGGTTGTAGATAAAAAAAGCGGAGAAGTAGAGCATAAAATTTTCAAGGATATTATAGACTATCTTGAAGAGGGTGACTGTCTAGTATTAAATGATACTAGAGTTATTCCTGCAAGATTAATAGGATCTAAGGTGGAAACAGGGGGAAAGATAGAATTTTTACTCCTTAAGAGAAATGAAGACGATACATGGGAAACATTAGTAAAGCCTGGCAGAAAGGCCAAGATAGGATCTGAATTTACATTTGGAGACGACAAGCTAATAGCAAAGGTTGTAGGAATGGGAGATGATGGATCTAGAATAGTAAAGTTTAAATATGATGGTATATTTGAAGAAATTTTAGATGAATTGGGCAATATGCCACTTCCTCCATACATTACAGAGAAGTTAGAGGATAGAGAAAGATATCAGACAGTATATTCAAAACATAGTGGTTCAGCCGCAGCACCTACTGCAGGGCTACATTTTACAGAGGATTTACTAGAAGAAATAAGAAAAAAGGGTGTTGACGAAGCTTTTGTGACTCTTCATGTTGGGCTTGGAACATTTAGACCTGTTAAAGTAGATGATGTTTTGGAACATAAGATGCATTCAGAATATTTTATAGTAAATCAAGAAGCAGCTGACAAGATAAATAAGGCAAAGAAAAATGGAAAAAAAGTAATCTGTGTAGGGACTACTAGTTGTAGAACTATAGAATCAGCAAGTGAGGAAGATGGAACTTTAAAAGCTAAAAGTGGCTGGACTGAGATATTTATATATCCGGGATATGATTTTAAAATTATGGATAACTTGATTACAAACTTCCATTTACCAGAGTCAACATTGATAATGTTAGTGAGTGCTCTATCTTCAAAAGAAAATATATTAAATGCATATGAAGAAGCTGTTAAAGAAAGATATAGATTTTTCAGCTTTGGAGATGCTATGTTTTTAAAATAGAAAATTAAAAGATTAGAAAGGACATAAATATGTACGCAGTTAGATATGAATTAATAAAAACCTGTAAACAAACAGGTGCTAGATTGGGGAGATTACATACTCCACATGGTGTTATAGATACACCAATATTTATGCCAGTAGGTACACAAGCTACTGTAAAATCTCTTACACCAGAAGAACTAAAAGAAATTGAAGCTCAAATAATTCTTAGTAATACATACCACCTATATCTTAGACCAGGACATGAAATTGTTAAAAAAGCTGGCGGACTTCATAAATTTATGAATTGGGACAAACCAATACTTACAGATAGTGGAGGATTTCAGGTATTCAGTCTTGGACCTCTTAGAAAAATAAGTGAAGAAGGTGTTGAGTTTAGATCTCATATAGACGGATCAAAACATATGTTAACACCTGAAAAGGCAGTTGAAATTCAAAATGCACTTGGTTCTGATATAATGATGGCATTTGATGAGTGTGCACCTTATCCAGCAGATAGGGAGTATGTAAAGAACTCCTTGGAAAGAACTACTAGATGGTTGCAAAGATGTAAGGATGCTCATAAAAATACAGAAAATCAGGCTTTATTTGGAATAGTTCAAGGAGGAATGTATAAAGACCTGAGAGAACAATCAGCAAAAGAGATAACATCTATAGATTTGCCTGGCTATGCAGTTGGTGGCTTGAGCGTTGGGGAACCGAAGGAATTAATGTATGAAGTATTGGACTATACTGTGCCATTGCTTCCAGAAGATAAACCAAGATATTTGATGGGAGTAGGAACTCCAGATATATTGATAGATGGAGCCATAAGAGGTATAGATATGTTTGACTGTGTTTTACCTACTAGAATTGCTAGAAATGGAACAGCAATGACTAGTCAAGGTAAGGTAGTAGTAAGAAATGCTGTTTATGCAGAAGATTTTACAACTTTAGATCCTGAATGTGATTGTTACGCTTGCAAGAATTATACAAAAGCATACATAAGACATTTAATAAAGACAAATGAAATATTGGGAGCTAGACTCCTTTCTATACATAACTTAAGATTTTTAATAAAATTGATGGAAAATGTAAGACAGGCAATTATGGAAGATAGACTTATGGATTTTAGAAATGAATTTTTTGAAAAGTACTATGGAAAATAAATTTATTATTAGAATAATAGTATAGGTAAAAAAATAACAAAAAGAGCTTTATGGACACAAAAAATATTTATCTTAAGAAGCATATATAAAAAATGAGTTTCTATTTTTTAAAAATGATATGGTAAATAAAGGTTTTTTGGTTTATAATGTTTGTTATAAGATTAAATAGGTATCCAAGGAGGTTTAAAATGCAACAGAAACAATTAATAATGAGTATAGCTTTGTGGGTAGTAGTATTTGCTGTATTCTATTTCATACTTATAAGACCACAGAAGAAAAAAGATCAAAAGCTTAGAGAGATGAGAAATGCAATAGATAAAGGAGATACAGTAGTAACAATTGGTGGAATAATAGCCAAGGTTGCCAAGGTAGAAGAAGATAAGGTTGTATTAGACTTAGGTCCTAGTAGAACTAAAGTTCCTTTTGAAAAATGGGCTATAGGTAGAGTTGTAGAAAAAGCAGCTAAGGATGAAGAAGCAATAGAAGTAGAAGATAAGATCGAACAGTAGTAGGACAAAATACTGTTAATTATTCTATATATGTGATATAATGTAATACACAAATATATTATGTATGGGGGTATTTTAAGATGGAAAAGAAGCATATAAGAACTCTTTCAAAGGCTACTTTAAAGGAAAGCGCAGCAAAGGGTGGATGTGGTGAATGTCAAACTTCTTGCCAGTCTGCTTGCAAGACTTCTTGTACAGTTGCGAACCAAGAGTGCGAAAGATAGTATTTTAAAGAAACAGCCCTTAGGGCTGTTTCTTTTTTTGATAAAAACAAATATGCTAAGATTATAATCAATAGTAAATAAACAATATAGTTATATAAATAAAACTTAATATATTGAAAAACTTTTAAAAAATACAAGAGATATATATAAGACAAAAACATATAAGTTTTTTTATGAATATAAGTTTTCTTTAAGCTATAGATGTTATAATGTAAAAAGGTAGCTTGTAAATTAAGTTAGTAAGACGAGGAGGTAAATATGAAAATAAAAAAGAAATTATTATCGGCAGTTCTGGCCATAACTTTAGTTGCTAGTTTTTCAATTAGCGCAAATGCAATTGGATATGAATCTATTCAGCAAATAAAGGGAAAAGATAGATATGCAACTGCAAGTGGTATAGCAGGACAAATGGGATCTTATGATTCAGTAATACTAGTAAATGCAGATGGGAGTATGCTGGCGGATGGTCTTAGTGCAAGTGGACTAGCAGGTGCTATTAAAGCTCCTATATTATTGGTTCATAAAGATAGTATTCCCAATGAAACACAGTTAAGAATTGATATAGCAAAAAATATCTATATAATAGGATCTGAAAACTCTATCAGCTCAAATCTTGAACATAAATTAAGAGATGAAAATATGGGTGGATTCAACGTTAAAAGAATAGGTGGAAAAAACAGATTTGAAACAAGTAGCAATGTTGCTAGAGAGATTTTGAGTGTAAAGGGATCTATTGGCAAGACATTTGTAGCTAATGGATATGGTGGAGAAGCAGATGCAATGAGTATATCTGCCGTAGCAGCTAGAGATGGAGAACCAATTATACTTACAAACGGAAGAAACTTGGATAATGCGAGTGCCAATATAGTTGAGCAAACTAAAAATATATATGCAATTGGTGGACGTAATAATATAACACCAGGACTTGTTAGTTCTTTGGGAGCTAAAAGAATAAGTGGTGAAAATAGATATTTCACAAATGTAGCTGTAATAAATGAGTTTTACAAGGAAGCGCCAACAAGATATTATTTAAGTGACGGATATAAGCTAGTAGATGCATTGACTGGTGGGCCTCTAGCTGGAAGAAATATAAGTCCAATAGTATTGGTAGGACCTAACAATAATAAGAGTGTACTTAATGGAGCAAAAGAATTGGTAGCTCTAGGTGGTATACCAGAATCTGTACTAAGAAAATGTGCAGAAGCAAGCAATTAATTATTAAGAAGTGACTATGAAAAATATTAGAAGGAATAAAAAAAATAAGATTCATTTTGGAGAATCAAGCCTTCTTTTAGATAAAATATCAGTTAATAGAAAAAAAGATAAGAAAGCATTAGATAATATAAAGTTCTCTTCTGATACTGATTATAGTAGGGAAAATGCTAGAAAAAAGAAAGATTTCAATAAATTAAATTCTACTAGAAGTTCTAGTACTAGGACTTCTAGTAGAAAACGTGGTGGAAAACATACTGTTGATAAAAAGAGAAGGAGCTTGTATCAAAAAAAAAGAGAAAGTAGTGAGCTGAAATTTGCATTTATATATCCCTTGCTGCTTCTTATAATTGTTGAATCGATATCTAGAAGAGGTATCTTAGAATCCTTTAACTTTTTAAAAGAGTATCCTATTCAATTTATTGCAAACTATCTGCTATTATTTATAATATTTTCTTTTACAATATTTTTTAGAAGAAAAAGATTTGTAAGGTTTTTAACATCTTTTATAATAATAGCTCTAGCTTTTACAAGTGGAATTTTGATGGTCTTAAGAGGTATGCCATTATTTCCCTATGATATATTTTCGATTAAAGAAGCTATCAAAATATCAAGTATATTTTTGAGCTTGAGGTTAGAGTTGATAATTGGGATAGTAGTGGTAGCATTTATTTCTTTATTGATTTTTCTATTTATGAAAGAAGGTAAAAAAGATAGGTTTGTAGGTAAAAAAAATATTATAGCTCTTATAGTAGCTTTATCAATATATATCATAGCTATTCCTCAGCTAAGTTCTGCAAAAATTATGTCTCCTATGGCTTGGAACCCAAATGGCTCTTTTGAAAAAAATGGATTTACATATTCATTTCTAAGAGAAAGTGTATTTGCCATTAGAAAAAAGCCAGATGGATATAATAAAGAAAAAATGGAAGAGCTAAGAAGTAAGCTTGATAAGAAAGTAGCTGAAGATGATAGAGTATTGCTGAGTGGAAATAAAAAGCCTAATATTATTTTTGTGCAATTAGAAGCTTTTATGGATCCGACAAGATTAGCTGGAACTAGCTTTAACAAAGATCCTATGCCAAACATGAGAAAATTGATGGCTAATTATACATCAGGACTTGTAGATGTTCCCGTTACTGGTGGTGGAACAGCCCGTACAGAGTATGAAGTACTGTCTGGATCGAGTTTTGACTATCTAAATCCAGGAGAGATTCCTTATCAGACATTTTTATCTGAAAAACCATCTTTATCAATGGCTAGGAATTTAAATGATAGTGGCTATAAAACGGTCGCAATACATAATTACTATCAGAAATTTTATAATAGAAATAAAGGTTTAGAAAACTTAGGCTTTCAAAAATTTGTACCGTTAGATGTAATGACAAATGTTGAGTATACACCTATGTATTGGCCGAAAGATCATATACTATCCAAGTATATTGAAGAACAACTGGAAAATAGAAACAACAGGGTCAAAGAAAATGTTACTGCAAATAGTAAAGCTAAGCCTAGTTTTGTATTTACAGTGTCAACGCAAGGGCATAGTAAATATCCAACAAGAGAGCTTAAGGGAGAATATCCTATAAAATTAGTAAACTCTAAGTTGCCTAAGTCAGATCAAAATCAAATCACATACTATGCCAATCAGGTAAAAGAAATGGATGATTTTGTTGGTGAGCTTGTAGAAAATACAAATAAAAGTAAGGAACCAACCGTATTAGTCCTTTATGGAGATCATCTTCCAGCATTAAATATTATAACAAGAGGTGATGCTGGAGTTAATAAATTCAAATCATTGTTTACAATCGTAAATAATTTTGGACCTAAAAAGATTGAGATACCAAAAGATTTTCAGGCATATCAGCTTTCTACGATGGTGCTCAAGATGGCAGGTCAACCGTATGGACCTTTGAATTTAGTACATGCATATATGCAAGATGATAAGGACTATCAGAAAAATCTTCATTTAATAGAGTATGACATTCTATTTGGCAAAAAGTACTTTTTAAAAGAAAATGAAATGCCAGAAAAAACAAGTATGGAAGTAGCTAGTAATGAGTTGAAGTTAGAAAAAGTTGAGCAAAGAAATGGTGATTTTTTCATTTTAGGTCAAGGATTTAATAGAAACACTGCTGTCTACATAGATGGCAAAAGAGTGGAGTCTGACTACTATGATGATAAAACTTTAAAGTTATATGATAATTTTTATAGTGGCGAAAAGGAAGTATCTTTAGAACTGCTTGATAACAATGAGAATAAGATACAGGAAACAAATAAAATAAAATTTAAATTCTAATTTTAATTTTTAATAAAAGGAACTTCTAGAATGAATATGATTCTAGTGAGTTCCTTTTTTTATATTAATATTTATCCAAAAGAAAAGGATTTTATATAGAGTCTGCTAGCAAGTTTATAATATGTTATGTTTATGTTATACTTAAGATAATTATCTATACAATAGATATCATTTGGAGTATAATATTATGGTGTTACAGAGAAATGATCGATCAAATAGAAGAAAAAATATATTAAATATACTTATAAACTCTTAGTATATTTATTCTAGCGCAGATACAAAGTATCTGTGCTAAATTATAAACATATAAATAAGATACATTACATACTTTCCTTATCATGTAATGTGTAATTTTGGAGGGGGAAATGGATAAAACAAAAAAGGTGTATACGTCATTTTTGTATAGGTTAAAGCCAGCACAGATGATGGTGCTAGGGTTTGGTTCAGTAATTCTTATTGGAGCGTTGCTTTTAATGACGCCATTGGCTACAAACTCTGGCAATAGTACTAGTTTTATTGATTGTCTATTTACAGCTACATCAGCAGTATGTGTTACAGGATTGATAGTTGTAGATACAAGCATGCACTGGAGTATTTTTGGTAAGGTTGTAATAATACTTTTGATACAAATAGGTGGTCTAGGTTTTATGGCGATAAGTGCAAGTATAGCAATTATCTTTGGTAAAAAAATCAATCTGAGACAAAGAATTTTGATTAAAGAGGCATTAAATCAAAACCATTTATCTGGATCTGTGAGACTTATAATGACTGTAATTAAATTTACATTTATTATTGAAGCAGTTGGTGCATTGCTTTTATCAACAGTATTTATACCTCAATTTGGACTTGTTAAGGGGATTGGATTTAGTGTATTTCATGCAATATCAGGCTTTTGTAATGCAGGTTTTGATTTAATGGGGCAGACTACTGGAGCATATTCATCAATAACAAGTTACTATAATAATCCAATAGTTGTATTCACTATATCAGCTCTAATTATATTAGGTGGTATAGGATTTGGTGTTATGGTGTGTGTAGTAGGCAAGAAAAAATTTAGAGACTATGACCTTAGTTCAAAGTTAGCGATAATAACGACTTTAATATTATTATTAGCGGGTACAGCTTTGATTTTCTTTGGAGAGTATACAAATACAGGTACTTTAGCGAATTTAAATATGTGGGATAAGTTTCAAGTATCATTTTTCCAATCGGTTACGACTAGAACGGCTGGTTATACAACAATAGATTTTACACAGTTAAGAGAAGCAACTTTGTTTGTTATGATTATTTTAATGTTTATAGGTGCATCACCAGCTTCAACAGGTGGTGGTATAAAGACAACAACTGTTGCCATAATTGTAATGGCTGTAAAATCCTTTGTAAAGGATAAAAATGAAATTACAGTCTTTAAAAAGAGTATAAATAAATATACTTTTAGAAAGGCTTTAGGGGTATTTGTTATAGCAGTAGTAACTGTTGTGACCTCTACTTACTTATTAACGATTACCCAAGGTGGCAAATTTAATCTATTATCAAGTGCTTTTGAAGTTGCATCTGCATTTGCTACAGTAGGTTTGTCGCTAGCGGGTTCTTATAATCTTAATTTATTTGGCAAGATTTTAATTATATTTTTAATGTTTGCGGGGCGTGTAGGCTCTTTAACAGTATTTACAATATTCCTACATGAGCCAGAACCAGATAATGTTAGGTATCCTGAAGGAAAGGTGCTAGTAGGTTAATAAGCATTTTAGATTTAATTTTATGTTTTAAATATATTATATTGATATCTCTGGGAGGATTTTATGAAACAGTATATAGTAATTGGAGCAGGAAGATTTGGTACTTCTTTGGCTACCTCACTTGTAGAAGCAGGTCAAGAAGTAATGGTAATAGATGATGATGAAAAAGTAATACAGCAATTATCTGAAGTTATGGATAATGTGGCAATTGTAAATGCTACTGATGAATCAGCTCTTAGAAATATTGGACTGAGAAATTTCGATGTTGCTATTGTTTGTATTGGTACTGATTTAAGGGCCTCTATTATGGCAACTCTTCTTGCAAAAGATCTTGGGGTCCCATATGTTATAAGTAAGGCAACTGATAAACTTCAGGCAGATGTTTTAAGAAAAATAGGTGCTGATAGAGTAGTATTTCCCGAGCATGATATGGGAGTAAAATTATCGAAAGCATTAACATTTGATAATCTAGTTGATTATATGCAGCTAGATGATACACATTCAATATTTGAGTTAACAGTTCCTAGTTCTTGGGTGGGGAGTAATCTAAAAGAATTAAGTGTAAGAAAGAAGTATGCAATAAATGTTGTAGGTATAAAAAGAGGAGACAAGTTTGAAGTTCCAGCAAATCCAAATAAAGTATTTGAAGAAGATGATATCATTGTAATTGCTGGTAACACAAAGTTGATAGAGGGTATAGCCTTGAAGGTATCTTCAGGCAAATGGTAAAATATACAGTTTAAGGAAAAAATATGATTTTTATAAAAAGTAAAGATAATGATAGATATAAATTGGCAAAGTCCCTTTTAAAGGGAAAGTTTAGAAATAAAGAGAAAAAATATTTAGCTGAAGGGCTTAGAACTATTGAGCTTGCCCTTCAGTACAATGCAAGTATTGATTGTGTATTTGTAAATGAAGATTTTTCTAAGGAAGAGACAAATAAAAAGATATTAGAAAGTCTAGATAGAAGTAATACTTGTTTTGTTCTGTCAAATGATTTATTTGATAAAATATCTAGTACAGAAAATACTCAGGGGATTATAGCCATAATTAATATGAGTAAGATAAGTATAGATGACTTTGATAGAGAAAAGCATAAAAAAATAATTATATTAGATAGGGTGCAAGATCCAGGAAATCTTGGGACTATTATTAGAACGGCTGATGCTGCAGGTTTTGATATGATAATTATGACAAAGGGATGTGTAGATGTCTATAATCCAAAGGTTGTAAGATCAGCTATGGGATCTATGTTTTATATGGATATAGTATCATCAGATGATGAAGATATTTTGAAGATTTTAAAAGAAAATAAAGTTGAAATAATATCTAGCTACCTAAATACTGATAATTATTTTAATGAGATAAAGTACTCTGATAGATCGGCCCTTGTAGTAGGTAATGAAGCTAATGGTATATCAGACTTTTGGATAGATAATTCTGATATTCTTGTCAAAATTCCTATGATAGGCAAGGCAGAGTCTTTAAATGTAGCAATATCAGCAGCTTTATTGATGTATCAAATTAATTTTTAGATGAAAAAACAAGATTTTTAAAGTGCTAGATATAAAAAAATATTGCAAAATTTAAAAACATTTGATACAATACATACAAGGTTGATATATTAAATCACTTAATTTAATTATCAAAAGACTATAAATTATAATAAATTAAATGCTTTGAAAGAGAAGAGTACTTTTGTGTTACAATGCAGAGAATAGCTGTTTGGTGAAAAGCTATTTGTGATACTTTTGGAAGTTCGCTCTGGAGCAGCTTTTCTGAAATAATAGTAAGTAAAGACGTGATGTGCGTTAAACTTTTGAGTGGTCTATAGAAATTTTATAGACTATTAGGGTGGTACCGCGATTTCAGACCTTTCGTCCCTATGGATGAAAGGTCTTTTTTTATTACTCAAATTAAAAGAATTCTCTAAAAAGTTAAAAGAGATAAAGTTATTAAAAGAGTTCTTATATTAGAATTTAGAAAGGAAGAATAATATGCAAGAAAAATTAAAAGAATTAAGACAATTGGCAGAAGAAAGAATTAAATCTGTTGAGACTATGGAAGATGTTGAAAAACTAAGAGTTGATTTACTAGGTAAAAAGGGTGACTTAACTAAGATTTTAAAAGGAATGGGGCAGTTATCAGCTGAGGAAAAACCTATAATGGGTAAGCTTGGAAATGAAGTAAGAGAGATGATTACTAACTCTGTAAATGAAAAAAAGGAAGCAATCAAGGCTTCTATGCTAGACAAGAGATTAGAGCTTGAAAAAATAGATGTGACTATGCCTGGAAAAAGCTATGATATAGGCAAAAAGCATATAATAAGTAAGATGATAGATGAGGTAACGGAAATATTTATGGGGATGGGATTCTCTATAGCTGAAGGTCCTGAAATCGAAACAGTAGCTAACAACTTTGACGCTTTAAATGCACCAAAAAATCATCCATCAAGAGATATGTCTGATACTTTCTATATAACTGATGATATACTCCTTAGAACACAGACATCTCCAGTTCAGGTAAGAACTATGAGAGAAGTGGCAAAAAACAATGATTTACCATTAAAAATAATAGTTCCGGGTAGATGCTTTAGAAGTGATAGCCCAGATGCTACACATTCACCAATGTTTCATCAGATAGAGGTGCTTGTGGTTGGAAAAGATATTACATTTACACAGTTTAAGGGTACTATGGAAACATTTGTACACAAGCTATACGGATCTGACACAAATACAAAGTTTAGACCACATAACTTCCCATTTACAGAGCCAAGTGCTGAAATAGATGTTACTTGCTTTAAGTGTGGCGGTAAGGGTTGCCCAGTATGTAAGGGTGAAGGTTGGATTGAAATATTAGGAGCAGGAATGGTTCATCCTAATGTATTAGAAAATTGTGGAATAGACCCAGAAATTTATAGCGGTTTTGCAGCTGGTATGGGAGTTGAAAGACTTGCAATGTTAAAGTATGGAATAGATGATATAAGACTGATGTTTGAAAATGATATAAGATTTTTGGATGAGTTCTAAATAGGAGGTATGTAGATGTTAGTTTCATTAAAATGGTTAAGAGAATATGTAGATATAGATGTAGATGCACAAACATTTGGGGATAAAATGACTATGACAGGTACAAAAACTGAAACAGTTGAATACCTTGGAGAAAATATTTCAAATGTTGTTGTTGCAAAAATTGTTGAAATAGAGAAGCATCCGGATGCTGATAAATTAGTTGTAACTCAGGTAGATGTTGGAGAAAAAGAGCCAATACAAATAGTTACAGGAGCTAAAAATATTAGAGTTGGAGACTATATTCCTCTAGCACTTGACGGGGCAAAACTTCCAGGTGGAGTGGAAATATATAATGGAGTTCTTAGAGGAATCCAGTCAAATGGAATGATGTGTTCTTCAAAAGAATTAGGCATAGATGAAAAGTATATAGAAGAATATAAAAGAGATGGTATATTTATCTTAGATATGGAAGAAAACTATACTCCAGGACAAGATATTAGAGAAGTACTTGGCTTAACTGATGCAATTATAGATTTTGAACTTACTTCCAATAGACCTGACTGTAGATCTATTATTGGAATAGCAAGAGAAGCAGCAGTTACTCTTGATAAAAAAATAAAATATCCTGAAATTGAAGTAAAAGAAGAGTCTGATGCACAAAATGATGTAAGTGTCAGTATTGAAAATCCTGAACTTTGTCAAAGATATATAGCGAGAAGAGTTACAGATGTAAAAATAGAGAGATCACCTTATTGGATGCAAAGAAGATTGATTGAATCTGGAGTAAGACCTATAAATAATATAGTAGATATTACAAACTATGTAATGTTAGAGTTTGGTCAACCTATGCATGCATTTGATATGAGAGAAATAGAAAATAATACTATTGTTGTAAAGAATGCAAACGATGGAGATACTTTTATAACTCTTGATGAGCAGGAAAGAAAGCTTGACTCTACAATGCTTATGATAACAAATGGTGAGAAAAATCTTAGTATAGCAGGTATTATGGGTGGAGAAGAGTCTGGAGTAAAGGCTGACACTAAGGAAATTATGTTAGAAAGTGCATGCTTTGATCGTGAAAATATTAGACGTACATCAAAGTCTCTTGGACTTAGAAGTGAATCTTCTTCAAGATTTGAAAAAGGAATAGCAATATCTACTGCAGAAGTAGCTATGAAAAGAGCACTACAATTGATTGAAGTACTAGGAGCAGGTAAGGTGATGAAGGGTGAAGTTGATGTTAATCCAGTGAAACAAGCTGAGCAAACTATAACAATAAGCCCAAAGAGAATTAACAATAGAATTGGTATTGATATATCTATGGAAAAATTCTGTAAGATACTAGAAGATTTAGAGTTTAAATGTAACTTAATAAGTGAAGATGAATTAGTTCTTGGAATACCAGATTTTAGACTAGATATACAGCAAGAAGCAGATGTATTTGAAGAAATAGCTAGAATATATGGTTTTGAAAATATACCTTCAGTTCAGCTACAAGGAAATACTACAGCAGGAGTGAAAAGTGATAAGCAAAAATATATAGACAAGGTAAAAGAAACTGCTATATCATGTGGACTTTATGAGACTTTAACTTATTCATTTGTTAGCCCTAAAGGATTAGACAAGATAAGAGTTCCACAAGAGTCAAAGCTAAGAGAAGTAGTAAAATTAATAAATCCTCTTGGAGAGGATACATCAATAATGAGAACTACTATGATACCAAATATGTTAGATGTATTGTATACTAACACTTCTCGTAAGGTAGAAAAAGTTTCTATATTTGAGTGCGGTCATGTATTTACTCCAGAGGATATGGCAGGAGTGGAAGAGACTCGTATATGTATAGGTCTTTGCGGTGATGAAGCAGACTTCTTTAGCTTAAAGGGTATTGTTGAAAAAATATTTGAAAGAACAGGTCTTGGTGAGCACGAATATATTTCTGATTCTAAAAACACTTCTTTCCATCCAGGAAGATGTGCAAATATAGTATCTAATGGTACACACTTAGCGACTATTGGTGAGATACATCCTCTAGTTCAAGAAAACTACGGTATCTCTAAGAGAATATATATAGCAGAGATTAATTTAGATGAAGCCTATAAAATATCAGATCCTACTATAATATTTAAGCCACTACCAAAGTATCCATCAATCACAAGAGATATAGCATTATTAGTAGAAGATGATATTGAAGTAGCACAAATTGAATCTGTAATTAAAAATAATGGACAAGGACTTGTAGAAGCTTGCGAATTATTTGATGTATACAAGGGTGATCAGATTGAAAAGGGTTATAAATCAATAGCGTATTCAATAGTTTACAGAAGTCTAGAAAAAACTCTAACTGATTCAGATATATCATCTGTACATGAAAATATATTGAAAGAATTAGAAGAAAAACTAGATGCAAAGTTAAGAGAACAGTAAAAATATATAAATGAATTAATTTCATAATATATTGATCTAACAAAGTTTTGAGAAGATAAGATAATATAAAAGTTGCTAACATATTGAAATATAAGGATGTTAGCAACTTTTTTGATTCAATAAATTATAGAATTATAAATCTCTTTATGATATAATAGAATTGATAATTACAATGAGGTGAATATGAATGAAAAAAGTTAATGTGACAATTGATGGTGTGGAATATCAGGTAGTAGGTGAAAGAGAAGAGGCGGAAATTGTCAAAGTAGCTAAATATATTGACAATAAGCTAAACAAAGTAAGAGAATCAGCTCCTAAATTAAATAAAGTTGACGCAACAATATTGACTTCAGTAAATATTGTAGACCAACTATTTGAGGGTCAAAAGAAAATAGAAGAATTACAGACGAGAATAGATTCATTAAAAGATGGATATCACTCTACAACAGAAGATGTTGAGAAAGAATTTGATTCTGTTCTTGCCAAGTTAGCAGATTCAGAGAGAAATTCTAAGGAACTAGAAAGAAAGATTAAAGAGCTAGAAGATGTTATAGAAAAGAAAGATAAGGAAATTGAAACTCTTAAAAAATCTAAAGTTCAGACAAAGGCAAAAGCAACTAAGGAATCTGATGAAGAATCAGAAAAAAAGATAAAGTCTTTGGAGATGAAAGTAAAGGATATGGAAAAAAAGGTGGCTGTAGCTGAAAGTATGGCAACTGAGTTTCAAAATAAGGCATATAATCTTCAGTTAAACTATGAAGAATTAAAAAATGAGAAACAAAATGTAAAAGAAGACGAAAAGAAAAATGATAAGCAAAACGAAAAATAGTTTTTAGGAAGGGGACTACAGTAAAATATTTGTAGTCCTCTTTGAAATTTTATATAATTGAGTAAAAGTAAAAGTAAAAGTAAAAGTAAAAGTAAAAGTAAAAGTAAAAGTAAAAGTAAAAGTAAAAGTAAAAGTAAAAGTAAAAGTAAAAGTAAAAGTAAAAGATAAGACATTTTATAAATGTTTATATGAAGGATTGAAAGGAGGTCAAGGGCAATTTACTATATGTAAAATGTCTTGATTGTATGAATAAAAAATTAGAATTACTGGCTCCAGTTGGAAGCTTTGAGTCGCTAAAGGCAGCCGTACAAAATGGTGCAAATGCAGTATATTTGGGTGGAAAAGAATTTAGTGCTAGAGCAAGTGCAAATAACTTTGATAGAGAGGAATTAAAAGAAGCTGTAAGATATGCTCATATAAGAGGAACTAGAGTATTTGTAACAGTTAATACTTTGATAAAACAAGATGAAAAGGAAGCTTTTTTAGAATATATTAAGTTTTTACATAATGAAGAGATAGACGCATTGATTATTCAAGATATAGGTATGGCTAGTATGATTAAAAAAGAATTACCTGATTTTGAACTACATGCGAGCACTCAGATGTCAGCTCATTCTTTGGAAGATGTATTATATTTAGAGAAAATAGGTTTTAGCCGTGTGGTGCTGGCGAGAGAGTTAAATGTTGATGAATTAAAATATATCACTGATAATTCGAATGTTGATATAGAGGTTTTCGTTCACGGAGCCTTATGTGTTTGCTACTCAGGTCAGTGCTTGATGAGTTCAGTACTTGGAACAAGATCAGGTAATAGGGGAAGATGTGCTCAGCCATGTAGACAAAAGTATCAACTGTATAATATAGAGCAAGACTCATATATAGAAACAGATGGTCAGTACTTGTTGAGTCCTAGAGATTTAAACACAATAGAGAATATAGGAGCTATTATTGATTCAAATATATTATCTTTGAAGATAGAAGGTAGAATGAAAAGGCCAGAGTATGTTGCCACAGTAGTATCTGCATATCGTGATGCAATAGTAAACTATATAGAAAATAATGAAAGTAAAGTAGATGATGAAAGATTAGAAGAACTATACACTATATTCAATAGAAAGTTCACTCATGGATATATATTGGGAGAAGTTGGTGCATCTGTGATGAACTCAGAAAAACCAAATAATAGAGGTTTATATATAGGCAAGGTCTTGTCATGTAATACAAAATCTAAGAGGCTTAAAATAAAACTTGAAAAAAGTTTGAAAAAAGGTGATGGTCTTAATATAGGCGGAGGAACTGTTGGTAGGGTCTTAAAAGGAAAGAAGGTAATGGAATATGCAGCTCCTGGAGAAATAGTAGAAATTGATTATATAGGAGATATTCCAAAGGGAACAGAAGTATTTAAAACCAGTGATGGAATGCTGATGGATAGAGTAAGAAAAACATATGAAGAAGACAAGGAATATATAAAAATACCTTTAAAGGCAAGTTTAAAATTAAAGCTAGGAGAAAAGGCTCAGCTTATTTTAGAGGATATAGATGGAAATAAAGTGGAAGTTCAAGGCGACAAGAAGGTTGAAAAGGCACTAAAAGTATCTATATCAGAAGAAAAAGCTAGAAAACAAATTGCAAAAATGGGAGATACTCCATATATGCTAGAAGAGTTTACTCCAATTATAGAAGATGGAGTAAGTCTTCCGATTAGTGAATTAAACAATTTGAGAAGAATGGCAATAGACACTTTATCTGACAAAAGAGTCTATGTAGATAGAAGTAATATTTTAAAAGAGTATAAATCTAAAGAAAAGATAGAAGATAAATCAATTAAAAAATATGAAAATGAAGAATTGAAAAGTGAAGCTCTGTTGGTAAATGTTTCTTGTAATACAATAGAAGAAGTAGAAGCAATAAAAGATATGGATATAGATTGTATTTATTATAGAGATGTCTACAGTTTAGAGGAAGCTATAGATCTAGCCAAAGAAAGTAATAAAAAAATAGCTTATTATATGCCAAGAATAATAAGAAGTATGGAGAAAAATATATATAGAAAGCTTTTAAGCATTTCAAAAGAAAAAATAGACTACTTAGAGGCTTTTAGAGTGGCAAACTATGGTGAAATGTCCTTTATTGAAAAAAACTTCCCTAATAAAAAAGTATTCATATCTTCTTGGATGAATGTTATGAATGATGAGTCTATAAACTACTATAATAAATCAGTTGGAAAGATATGTCTTTCTCAAGAGATGTCTATGATGCAGATAAAGAATCTATCAAAAGAAATAATTAATAACTCAAATATAGAATATTTAGCATATGGAAAGACTGAGATGATGATTAGCGAGTACTGTCCTATGGGAGTATTAACTAAAGATTGTAAAAAAAATAAAAGAGATGCAATGTGTAAAAAAAGCAACTATTTATTGGAATCTGAACAGGGAGAAAAATTTAGACTTGCTCAGGATGAAAATTGTAGAACTACAATATACTCAGATGAGACAGTACTTTTGATAGATGATTTGGAAAAATTATACAATGAAGGAATTAATTCTATAGAAATAGCTTTATCATTTGAAAAAAAGGAAGAAATTCAAGAGATTGTATATAAATTTATAAAAACAGCAAGATATGCAAGTGGTTTGGATTATAATATAGATATAAAAGATTCTAAGATAAATATAGACAGAGAGTTTAGTAAGGGTCACTTATACAAAGAAATTGATTAACTGAAAAGGAGAGGATTTTATGTATATAGCAGAATCGGAATTTACTTCAAAGATGGACAAGTATTGTATTGAAAAATATAAAATACCAGAGATAATTTTGATGGAAAATGCTGCTAACTCTGCATTTGAAAGAATAGTGAAGATAGGACATAAAAGAAACATTGAAGTAGAGGAAATTTCAATTATATGTGGAAGTGGAAATAACGGTGGTGATGGCTTTGCAATAGCCAGAAAATTATCTAATATGGCTAAAGATGTAAAAATTATTACAATAGGCAATCTAGATAAAATGAGTCACTGTGCAAAAATAAACTTTGATATATGTACCAATATGGGAATTGATCATATTCATATTGATAGTCTAGATAAGAGAAAAGAAGAAATATTAAAAGTGTTGAAGTCTACTGACCAAGTAATAGACTGTATATTTGGGGCTGGGTTAAATAGAAATATAGAAAATGATTATAAAGATTTGATAGAAATGATTAATGAAAATAAGGAAAAATATAACTACGACACAATATCAATAGATATTCCTTCAGGTCTAAATGGAACAACAGGAGAGGTGATGGGAGTTTCCATTATAGCTGACTATACTATAAGTTTTGAGTTTTTTAAAAGAGGATTCTTGAGATATAGCAGTGAAAAATACTTAGGAGAAATATATGTTGAGGATATAGGTGTACCATATAAATTCTATAATGATATTGACATACTGCCTAGCTTTATAGATGAAAACTATATACTAGACAATTTGATGATAAGAAAAGATAGTATGCACAAGGGAGATTTTGGAAAGGTAGCAATAGCAGCGGGTTCTACTGGATTTTACGGTGCAGCATATATATCTAGCTCTGCAGCAGTAAATACTGGATCTGGACTGACTACTCTTATATGTACAGAAGATACTCAAAGGATTGTAGCTTCAAAGCTGACAGAGGCGATGACTTGCCAATACTCAGATAGTGATAGATTGGAAAAGATTTTGAGGGAAGTAGATGCCCTTGCAATAGGTCCTGGAATGGGAAATACTGGTCAAACAAAGAGTTTTCTAAAGAAAATGCTAGATAATATAGATGTGCCAGTAGTTATTGATGCTGATGGGATAAATGTATTTGAGAAGGGCTTTTTAAATAAAGACTCTCAGTGTATACTAACTCCTCACTTGGGAGAGTTTTCTAGACTTACAGGACTGAGTATTGAAGAGATAGAAAGTGATAGAATTTTTTATGCTGAGAAATACGCAAAAGAAAATGAAATAGTAATAGTTTTAAAGGGGAAAAATACCATTGTTACAGATGGAATAAGAACTATGGTAAATACAACAGGTAATAGTGGAATGGCCAACGGCGGAATGGGAGATGCTCTTACTGGCATTATTACCTCTCTTTGTGGACAAGGATATGACATATTTGTAGCAGCTTGCATAGGAGTATATCTACATGGACTTTGCGGAGATAAGATATATAAAGAAAAACAGGTGGTCACAGCAAGCGAATTATTAAAAGTAATAGCAAGTGAGTTAAAGTTACTGTATAATAAGATTAAATAATAAGAAAATTAAAAAGGAGAAAAAGCTATGATACTAAGTATAAAAGGAATCTGGATTTTAATTGCGATTGCATTTGCAATTATTGAGGCTGCTACACTTAGTCTTACTATGATTTGGTTTACAATAGGAGCATTTTGTGCACTAGTAGTGTCTTATTTTACGAATAGTATTCCAATACAGATAGCCGTGTTTCTAGTTATTTCTTTTTTATTACTATTTTTGGCAACCAAAAAATTAATTAAAATTGATAGAGATAAAGACAATACTCACTGGGTAAGTGTAGATACAAATATTGATGCTGTAATAGGAAAAAGAGGCTTTATTGTAAAGGAAATAACTCCTCAAGAAGTAGGAATAGTCAAAGTAAAAGGTGAGGAGTGGACAGCAGTATCCTTAAATGATAATGAGACGATTAAGATTGGTTCTGAGGTAGTAGTAAAGTCTATTGAAGGTGTAAAGCTGATAGTAGAAGAGATTAAGTAGTTTTGCAAAAGATAAAAGCTATACTTTATTGAAAAAAATTGTTTAGAAGAGAAATTTATTTAAAAAATTAGAAAGTCTATTGTTGATGGGAGGAAAGTATGTTTAAAAATATTTTAATGGTTTTACTAATTGCTTTTTTAATTATCCTAGCTTTTAGGTGTATTAGAATCGTGAAACAGGCAAGAGTTGGGATAATAATGAGATTAGGTAAGTTTTATAAAGAAGCAAAAACTGGGATACATTTTTTAGTTCCATTTATAGATTCAATGAGTTATATGATAGATATGAGAGAAAAAGTAGTAGATTTTCCTCCACAACCAGTAATAACTAAAGATAATGTTACTATGCAAATAGATACAGTAGTTTATTACAAGATAACAGATCCTAAGAGCTATGTATTTGAAATAGCGAATCCTATATCTGCAATTGAAAATCTAACAGCTACTACACTAAGAAATATCATAGGAGATCTTGATCTTGATGAAACACTTACTTCTAGAGATCTTATCAACACAAAGATGAGAACGATATTAGATGAAGCAACTGATATCTGGGGTATTAAAGTAAATAGAGTGGAACTTAAAAATATTATGCCTCCAAAAGACATTCAGTCAGCTATGGAAAAACAGATGAGAGCAGAGAGAGAAAGAAGAGAGTCTATTCTTCAGGCAGAAGGAGAAAAGCAATCTAAAATTCTAATAGCAGAGGGAGAGAAACAGTCTGCAATACTTAGAGCAGAAGCCAAAAAAGAGTCTATGATAAGAGAGGCTGAGGGCGAAAGACAATCAAAGATACTTGAGGCACAAGGTGAAGCAGAGGCAATAAGAGATACTTTTTCTGCTAGAGCAGAGGGTGAAGCAGTCATTATAAGAGAGACTCAAAGAGCTAAGGCAGAAGGAATTGAAATAGTATTTAAGGCTATAAAGGATTCTGATGTAGATGATAATATACTTGCAATTAAATCTATGGAAGCTCTTGAAAAACTTGGTGAAGGAGAGTCATCAAAGCTTGTATTGCCTTCAGAAGCTGTGAATTTTTTAGGAACATTTAAGGGAATTAAGGAAGTTATGTCTGATGAGACTAAGAATAAAAAAATATCTAAAGAAATAAAGAAGCTCGCAAATGACTTAGATAAAAAAATAATAGACAGTGTTGAAGAATCTGATGAAAAATTAAATAAAGACGATAAAAGTGATAAAAAGTAGATATAAAAATGAAATATATGAGTAATATTCAATATTAAGTATAGTTATGTATTAAAGGGGCCTCTGATATAGGGGCTTTCTTTTATGTGAAAAACAATAGTTTATAATACTGTAGTTGTATAATGGATATGATAGTTTAAAATAATACTATGATTATATAGTAATGTAAAATCTTAATAATAAAAATATGATTGTAATTTGTAATAATTAACTTAAAATCGTGTATAATATTGTATAGAAGTATAGAAGTATAGAAGTATAGAAGTATAGAAGTATAGAAGTATAGAAGTATAGAAGTATAGAAGTATAGAAGTATAGAAGTATAGAAGTATAGAAGTATAGAAGGGGTGATAGTATGGGCTTGGTGGATAGATTAAAAAATGAAAACAGAGAATTGGTATTTAAAGAATTATTGGGTAAAAAATATAGTGATTTAGATGATTTTGATATAGTATATTCTCCAAATGAAGAGTTTATATTGATTGATATTAAAAGGCTAGTTTTAGAAAGTAAAATCAATGAAGCTGAAGATGTTTTGTTTGCAAGTTTGGAAAAAAGTAGATCTATAAATATGCTTTTTATTGCAGGAGAATTCTATACGATGCTTATGGATTTAAGCGATGATGAGTTGAATAGAAATAATTTTTCAAGATCTGAAATCAAGGATGGAATGAATGACGTTAAAAGTATGTTCAGTAAGTCATAATTTAAAAAGAAAAAATATTAGTTTTGATAATTAATAAAATTTAAAAAAAAGAGAAAATACTTTAAAAAGGGCTTTAAATAAAGATAATACTATTTTTTTGATTAATAAAATAAATATATAACTTGAATTTTAAAAAGAAAAGTTGTATAATAAATACTTAGTTAAAAATTCGAAAAAAAAACACGCAGCAAAAAAGCCACATGTCAATGTATAAAATGAATTTGTGATGGAATTCTATTTTATTACATTATTTTTGAATTGTCAATGTTTTTATTAGAATTTATCTAAAATAATTTAATTAATATAGGAGAGTGCAGATGAAAATAGGTTTTGACCACAATAAATACTTAGAGGAACAGTCCAAATATATTTTAGAAAGAGTTAACAATTATGATAAATTGTATATAGAATTTGGTGGTAAACTAATAGGTGACCTACATGCAAAGAGAGTTTTGCCTGGATTTGATGAAAATGCAAAGATAAAAGTTCTTAGCCATATGAAGGATCAAGTAGAGGTAGTTATTTGTGTGTATGCAGGTGATATAGAAAGAAACAAGGTAAGAGGAGATTTAGGTATTACTTATGATATGGAAGTAATGAGGTTGATAGATGATCTTAGAGGCTACAATTTAGATGTAAATTCAGTAGTAATTACAAGATATGAAAATCAGCCAGCTGCAACGATATTTATAAATAAGCTTGAAAGAAGAGGTGTAAAGGTATATAGACACCAACCTACAAAGGGATATCCTACTGATGTAGATACAATAGTAAGTGAAGAAGGTTTTGGAGCGAACCCATTCATTGAAACAACAAAGCCGATTGTAGTGATGACGGCTCCAGGTCCAAATAGTGGTAAGTTAGGTACTTGTTTAAGCCAGCTTTATCATGACAATAAAAGAGGTGTAACAGCTGGATATTCAAAGTATGAGACATTTCCTGTGTGGAATTTACCTTTGAAGCATCCTGTAAATATAGCTTATGAAGCAGCTACAGTAGATTTGAAAGATGTAAATATGATAGACTCTTTCCATTTAGAAAAATATGGAGAAACAACAGTAAATTATAATAGAGACTTGGAGTTATTCCCAGTTTTAAAGAAAATAATAGAAAAAATAACTGGTAAAGAAAGTGTATTCCAATCACCTACTGATATGGGCGTTAATAGAGTTGGCTTTGGAATAACAGATGATGAAGTAGTAAGAGAGGCTGCTATACAAGAAATAATAAGAAGATATTTTAAAACTCTTTGCGAATATAAAAAGGGTGGAATAGATAAAGAAGCTGTTTCAAGAATGAAAATGATAATGGAAGAGCTTGGATTAAAAGACGAAGATAGAGCTGTTGTAAAAGTTGCAAGAGCTTATAGAAATGATGACTGTGACCATGTAGATGGAATATGTCCTGTTGTAGCTCTTGAATTGGCTGATAAGAAGATTATGACTGGTAAGTTTTCTAGCCTTATGAATGGTTCGGCAGCTGTAATATTAAATGCAATTAAATATTTGGCTGAAATTCAAGATGATATGCATATTATATCTCCTGCTGTATTGGAACCAATTATTAATTTGAAAAAGAATGTACTAAAGAGTAGAAATGTGTCTTTGAGTGCAGAAGAAGTATTGATGGCATTAAGTATTAGTGCTGTTACAAACCCAGTTGCACAATATGCTATGAATAGATTATCTTTGCTTAAAAATTGTCAAGCTCATTCGACAGTAATATTATCTAAAAGTGATGAGCAGGCATTTAGAAAGTTGGGAATAGATGTAACTTGTGATGCAGAGTTCCAATCAAGCAATTTATATGAAGGTTAATAAAAAATATAGTAATAAAACATACAAAAAGATATAAATATAAAATCAAAACTGCACACAAAATAGTTTGTTTTAAAAAAAACAATAGGTGTGTGGTTTTCTTTTAGATTGAAATAAAAGATAAAAAGATACTTTATTAAAAAAAAAGCTGAAAATATTAAGAAAAGTATGCTATAGCTAGTTACAATTATTAATTTTATGATTTTAATTAAGAAAAGTAAATTATAACAAAATTTTTAAAATTTATTAAAAAAATATGCAAATTAGACTATATAATAATGCTTAGTATATGCTATAATAGTATATATGGATATCACGCAGCGAAAGGATGTTATTATAATGGAAAACAATTTAACAATGCAAGAACTACTTGACATGCAAGAGCAGGAGTTAAGTAAAATTAATGTAGGTGATGAAATCACTGGAAAGGTAACACAAATAAACCAGGACAATCTAGTTTTAAAGCTAGATGTTGACTTTGATGGTGTTATACCTGAGGGTGAACTTAATCTTGACAGAGGTCAGAGTATAGCAGATGTTTACAAAATAGATGATGAGGTAACTGGAGTTATAACAAATATCAGTTATAAAGATGCAACTATCAAAATCTCTAGATTGAAGTTAGAACAGAAAAATGATCTTAAGGAACTTATAGACGCTATGGAAGAACGTACAAAGATAAATGTTCATTCATTCAAGGCTTTAGAAAGAGGTTTATATGTAAGATATAAGTCTCATACTATGTTTATGCCTATTTCTCAGATTGACACAAGATTTGTAAAAGATACAAATGAATATGTAGGCTTAGATATGGACGCTTATGTTAAGGAAGTTAATCCTAGAAAGAACAGAATAATAGTTTCTCATAGAGAAGTTGCTCAGGAAATATTAGATGCTGAGAGAAAAGAAAGAAGAGAAAGCAGAAAGGCCGAAAGAGATGCTGAAAGAGCAAAGATAAAGGCTGAAAAGGAACAGAGAAGAGCTGAA
Source organism: Peptostreptococcus russellii (assembly GCF_003012055.1). GTDB lineage: Bacteria > Bacillota > Clostridia > Peptostreptococcales > Peptostreptococcaceae > Peptostreptococcus > Peptostreptococcus russellii. The sequence goes on from NZ_JYGE01000003.1 coordinate 164,906, forward strand.
AGAGAAGCTTTATTTAATGAACTTGTTCCTGGAGAAAAGAGACACGGTAAGGTAACTAATATAATGCCTTATGGTGCATTTATCGATTTAGGTGGTATAGAAGGTCTTGCTCATATAAACAATTTATCATGGACAAGAGTTGAATCAGTTGAATCTGTAGTAAGCGTTGGAGACGAAGTTGATGTGTTCATACAAAATGTTGAGCCAGAAACTCACAGAATAGCACTATCACTTAAGGATCCAGCACAAGACCCTTGGAAGTTAATAGCTGATGAAGTAAGTGTAGGATCAGTTGTTGATGCAAAGGTACTTAGAATTATAGACAAGGGAGCTTTTGTTGAAGTAAAGAAGGGCGTAGAAGCATATTTACCAATAGGTGAATTAAGCGAAAAGAGAGTTAACAAAGTTGAAGATATAGTTAATATTGGAGATACTGTTAAGGCAGCAATAATAAAATTCAACCCTAACAATAAGAGAATGATGCTTTCTATAAGAGAATTAACAAGAGAGCCTGAAGAAGATTTATCTAAATATATGTCAATAGGTGATGATACTATTGGTACTATTGGTGAGGTTCTAAAGGAAAAGACTGGATCATTAGACGAAGAATAATAGTTTCGTATAAATAAAATAATTAAGAAATTTTAAAGGGGGGTGCGTAGGCGGCCCTCTTTTTATTAGCAGCAGTATTTATAAAAAATTAATGAAGAGGTATTAAGATGGAGAAAAAGCGTAATATAAATTATCTATCAATTATTATATTTATATTAATTTTCATATTAATATTTTTTTTAAATGTAAATACGCCTTTTGTAGCTGATGACTTTAATAATATGTTTGTTGAAGGTAATATTAGGATTACGAATATATCTCAAGTTATAAGTAATCAAATATATAGATATTACAATACAAATGGTAGAGTAATAGCACATATTATTGGCGGTGTAATTTTAATATTTGATAAAAAGATTATTAATGTAATTAATTCAATTGGATTTTGTCTATTATTATATATAGTATATAGATATACAGACCTAACTGAGTCATATGGAGAAATAAAACATAAAAAACATAAAAATATAATCAATGAAAGCAAAATGAAGATAAATATACATAATGCCCTTTTTATTTTGCTAGTATTTTTACTTATCTGGAAATTTACACCAACATTTGGTCAAGATTTTCTATGGGTAATAGGTGCGGCAAACTATATGTGGACAAACATTATTTTATTATCAGTGCTATTTATTGCTAGAAAAATTGCAGTTTTAGATAAAGCTATAGAAAAAACATCTTTTTTATTATTTACGATAGCCCTATCTGTGATAGCAGGCTGGACAAATGAAAATTCAGTTCCTGCAGTGTTATTGATATTACTATACTATATAGTTAAAATGTACATAGATGAAAATAAAAATATAATAATTATAGTCTTTATATTTTTTAGTATGTTATCAGGATTTTTGATAATGGTAACAGCTCCAGGAAATTTTAAGAGAGTGCAGCTTTTTAATGAACCTGATGAGATATTTTTAAAATATTTTTTAAGATTATCCAAAATGAATGAAAATTTCACTGAATATTTTTTAATTTTGTTTTTTATATCATTAGCTTTAATAATAATAGCTAGAATTGTGCATATAGGCAAATCTATTGAGACGGAAGTATATTTTATAGCAGCTCTTGTGTCTTTTTATGCTATGATAATGGCTCCAACTTATCCTTGTAGAGTGATGGTTATTACTGTATTGCTATTTGTCATATCTATAGTCATGAATATAGCAATTATATCCAGAATCAACCTAAAAGTTTCATTGGCAATACTTATATCAGGGATACTTGTATTTGGATATTACTTCTCACAAACTTATCTTGAAGCCTTAAAAGACAGTAGTGAATATCTATCTAGATACAATGCTAGAGAAATAATAATAAAAGACAATAAGAATATGGGACATATAGATGAAATAGAGGTTCCAGCGATTACTAGTAACAGTCCATATACGGCTGCATATAATCTAGAAGATTCTAAATATAATAAGGAAGATTGGATTAATGTTACTATTGCAAGATACTATGGTGTAAATTCAATAGTCTTAAGAAAATAGAGCAAAAAATATAGAATATTTAAAAGTAATATATAGATTGGAGGAAGTATTATGTCCAAAAAAAAAGTTAAAACAAATGCAATGAGAATTTTAGAGCTAGAAAAGATAGAATATATAGAGCATTCATATCCAGTTGACAAGGACCATGTTGATGGTATTACAGCAGCAAAACATATAGGCAAAGATCCTAAAACTGTATATAAAACACTTGTAACTCAAGGTCAAAGCAAGGAGTATTATGTATTTGTAATACCTGTTGCAGAAAATCTAAATATGAAGAAGGCAGCCAAAGCATCTGGAGAAAAAAAGGTCGAAATGATACATGTCAAGGATATAAATAAAATAACAGGATATATACGTGGAGGTTGTTCTCCAATAGGGATGAAAAAGCAATATTCTACTTATATAGATAAATCAGCAAAATCTATAGAAAGTATTACTGTAAGTGCAGGTAAGCTAGGATATCAAGTGGAATTATCTCCATCAGATTTAATAAAGGCCTCTAAGGCTGAGTATGCAGATTTATTGATGTAGGCGGTGAAAAAATGAGAGAAGTAAATTCAAAAGTAATAGAAGATTCAGTTATGAAAATGTGCATTGACGGATGTATTAATTTAGATAAAAGTGTAATAGATAGCTTTAAAGAGAATAGAGAAAAAGAAAGCAGTGAAGTAGCAATTAATATACTGGATATTCTAATTGAAAATGCAAACATAGCAAAAGAAACAAACAAGCCCCTATGTCAGGACACAGGTATGGCCGTTTTCTTTGTTAAAATTGGACAAGATGTTCATATTACAGGAGATAATATTACTGACGCAATCAACAAAGGAGTATCTAGAGGATATACTGAAGGCTATTTAAGAAAATCAGTGGTTAGTCCAATAGAAAGGTTAAATACAAATGACAATACACCTGCTGTTATTCACTATGATATAGTGAATGGTGATAAAATTGAAATAGACTATGCAGCTAAAGGGTTTGGTAGTGAAAATATGAGTCAGATGAAAATGTTGAAACCATCTGATGGGATTGATGGAATAAAAGAATTCATTTTAAAAGTTGTAAAGGAAGCAGGTCCAAATCCTTGCCCTCCAATTGTTGTAGGAGTAGGTATCGGTGGTACTGTTGATAAATGTGCACAGATAGCCAAAAAATCATTGTTTAGAGAAATAGGCGTTCATAATAAAGATAAATTTATAGAAGATTTAGAAAAAGAGATGCTTGAGAAGGTTAATAATTTGGGCATAGGACCACAAGGTTTAGGTGGAAAGACAACAGCACTAGCAGTCAATATTGAAAGCTATCCAACTCATATTGCAGGTCTTCCTGTAGTAGTAAATATAAACTGTCATTCATCAAGGCATAAGAAAGTAATAATATAGGAGGAAATGTATGATTGAACTAAGCACACCTTTTGACCAAAAAGAAATAAAATCTTTAAGAGCGGGAGATATAGTAAAGGTAACAGGAACTCTCTATACAGCAAGAGATGCGGCACATAAGAGAATGTGTGCAGCAATAGAAGAAGGTAAAAGTCTTGCATTTGATCCACAGGGACAAGGTATTTATTATGTTGGACCTTCTCCAGCCAAGCCAGGGGAAGTAATTGGTTCAGCTGGCCCAACTACAAGCTATAGAATGGATGATTTAACAGTACCACTTTTAAAGAAGGGTTTAAAAGTAATGATAGGAAAAGGTAAGAGAAGTGAGGAAGTTATTGAAGCTATGAAGAGTTATGGAGCAGTTTATCTAGTTGCCATAGGTGGTGCAGGAGCATATATATCAAACTCCATTAAAGAGTGCGAAGTAATTGACTATGATGATCTAGGAGCAGAGGCTCTTAGAAGGCTTGAAGTAGAAAATATGACCTTGACAGTATGCATAGATTCAAAAGGAAATAATCTATATGAAAGATAGGCTAAAGGCTTCAAAATATAAAAGTAAAGCCTATTCAAAATCAAATTTTAAAAGTATAATATAGTTTAAACGGAATTATTTAAAACTAATTAGATTGGAGAAATAAATGAACTATTCAGAAGAAGCATTGAAAATTCATTCAGAAAAAAAGGGTAAGATAGAAGTTATAAGTAAGGTTAAAGTAGAAAATAAAGATGATTTATCTGTAGCCTATACTCCAGGAGTTGCAGAACCTTGTCTTAAAATAAATGAAAATAAAGATGATGTATATAAATATACGTCAAAGGGGAATATGGTAGCAGTTGTAAGTGATGGATCGGCTGTACTAGGACTAGGTAATATAGGAGCAGAAGCTTCAATACCAGTTATGGAAGGCAAGGCAATTCTTTTTAAAGAGTTTGCAAATGTAGATGCTTTTCCTATATGCGTATCATCTCAAAGTGTAGAAGAAATAGTTAAAACTGTTAAAATGATTGAGCCAGTATTTGGAGGTATAAATCTAGAGGATATTTCAGCTCCTAGATGCTTTGAAATAGAAGATATACTAAAAGAAGAGTTAGATATACCAGTATTTCATGATGATCAGCACGGTACTGCCATTATTGTTACAGCAGGTATAATAAATGCGGTAAAATTGATAGAAGGCAAAGAGATGCAAGACTTAGAAATAGTAATAAATGGTGCAGGATCAGCAGGTATAGCTATCTGTAAAATGCTTTTGAATATGAATGTTAAAAATATTGTTCTATGTGATAAAAATGGAATAATACAGGAAGATTCAGAAGAACTTAACTGGGCTCAGAGAAAAATGTTAAAATATATTAACAAGAAATCTGAGAAAGGTAAGCTATCAGATGCTATAAAGGGTAAAGACGTCTTCATAGGAGTTTCTCGTCCAAATATGTTGAATGAAGAAATGATAAAGACTATGAATGATAGGGCAATTGTATTTGCTTTAGCAAATCCTACTCCTGAAATAATGCCTGATCAAGCTAAAAAAGCAGGAGTGTTTATTATAGGAACTGGAAGAAGCGATTTTCCTAATCAGGTAAATAATGTACTTGCATTTCCAGGTGTATTTAAGGGAGCGCTTGAATGTAGAGCTTCTCAAATAAATGAGGAAATGAAGGTAGCAGCTGCTAAGGCAATAGCAGAATTCATACCTAGGGAAAAGTTAAACACTGAAAACATACTTCCAAAGGCGTTTGATATAGGAGTGGCAGAAGCAGTGGCAGAAGCTGTCAAAAAAGCAGCTATTGAAACTGATGTAAATAGAATTTAAGAGAGGTACAAAATTGATAGAATTCGGAAAGATTAACAAATTAGAAGTAATAAAGCAAAAAGAATATGGATACTTTGTAGGAGTTAAAGACGCTAGTGAAAAGATTGAAATACTATTGCCAACATCTAACATAGTAGATCCAGAGTCTATAGTAATAGGAGAAGATGTGGAAGTCTTTGTATACAAAGATTCACTAGGTAGACTAGTTGCTACACAAAAAACACCTAAAGCATTTGCAGAGGAAATAGCAATATTGACTGTCGCTGAAAATACTGAAATAGGTAGTTTTGTTAATATAGGTCTAGAAAGAGATGTTCTTGTTCCTTTTAGGGAGAAAAAATATCCTATATTTGAAGATGAAAAATATCCTTTCTATATATACGTAGATAAGTCAGAAAGACTTGCGGCGACAACTGATATAGAGGAACATCTATCTTTGGATAGCAAAATGAACTTAGGAGATACTTGTAGCGGCTATGTATATGGCTTCCAAAGCAATCAGACAGCACTTGTATGTGTAGAGCCAAATATATCAGGGATAATATTAAGAGACGAATACTATACTTCACTAAAAGAAGGAGATTATTTAAAAAATCTTAGAGTTATAAAAATCTATGAAGATGGTAAGCTTGGTTTAACAACTAGAGCTGAAAGAAAAGAAGAGATGGATTCTTTAGAAAAGAAAATTCTTAGCTATATGGAAGGTAATGATGGATTTATGAGGTTTAATGATAAATCTAATCCTGATGATTTAAGAATGGTCTTTAATACAAGTAAAAAGAATTTTAAGAGAACATTGGGAAATATGATGAAAAACAATATAATAAGACAAGATGAAGATGGAACTTGGTTAATCTAAAGCGAAATTATTGCCGAATATATTGAATAAATGAAAATAAATTGCAGAAAAATAATATAATGAAAAAAATTATCTTGAATAAATTGCAGTAAGAATTTATAATATAGTTATAGCATTAAATATTTACACAAAATAACATTTGAAATGATAGAGAGAGAGGGATTTTTGTGAAAATTTACGTTTGCAAGGATTATGAAAGAATGGGTAGAGTAGCAGCGAACTATTTAGCAGCCCAAATAAATATTAAGCCAGATTCAGTATTAGGTCTAGCAACAGGTTCAACGCCAGTAGGAATGTATAAGGAGCTAGTTAAAAAATATGAGTCTAGAGATATAAGTTTTAAAGATATAGTGACTTTCAATTTGGATGAGTATGTAAATCTACCAAAAGAAAATATAAATAGCTATTATACTTTTATGCATGAAAATTTGTTCGATAAGATTGATATAAATCCAGAGAATATAAATATGCCTGATGGAAATGCTAAAGATTTTGATAGTTATTCAAAGGAATATGAAAAAGCAATAGCATTAAAAGGTGGAATTGACTTGCAAGTACTGGGAATAGGGAACAATGCTCATATAGGATTTAATGAACCTGGTGAATATTTTTCTAAAGAAACAACTGTTGTTGACCTGACAAGAAGTACAATAGATGCAAATTCAAGGTTTTTTGATTCTATTGATGAAGTTCCAAATCAGGCAATTAGCATGGGAATTGGCACTATATTTAAGTCAGAAAAAATAATTTTATTGGCATCTGGTAAGACAAAGGCTGAAGCTATAAAAAATACTGTAAACGGACCTATAGATCCACATGTTCCAGCATCAATACTTCAACTACATAAGAATGTTTTACTTATTATAGATGAACAAGCTGCATCTTTGCTAGATAAAAATTGCTATGAGACTGTATAGTTTTTACATAGATTTATTAAAGTTAAAAAATTACGTGCAAAATAATGTAAAAAAGCTTATAATAGAAGAGTAGCATTGTAATTTTATTATAATGTTGCGTTTGACTCCCAACGATTTTGTTGTAGAGGAAAAACACCACTAAAACAAGTGGTGTTTTTCCTTTTTTATAAGATATTTTAATAAATAGTGAATAATAGCAAATATAATGAAGTTTTATAAGATCTATACACATCGAGAGTTTGTATGCTACATATATATTGCAAATGTAATAGAATAGAAATTCACAATAGTATAGTCTAAAAATATAAAAACAAATAAATAAAGGAAAATATTGATATTTAAACAAAAAAAAAGAACGGTTGAAATATCAACCCCTCTTTTTCTGTGAGAAATACTTAAAAAGAAATGTAATTTTTTAAGTATCTTTATTATACAATAAGTTAGTCAAAAAGTCTAATAAATTTTATTATAAATCTCTATCTTGTGATATAATAAAATAGATTTGTAAGTTATATATTAATTATAAATTTGTAAATATAAGTATTAAACATTGCAATAATATTAGCATTAAAAAAATTATAATACTAAAAGGAGAGTTATATGTCATTTTTAGATACATTTCTAAGTAAACAAGATAATGTTGAAATTAAGAAGTTAAATAAAATAGTTGAAAATATAGAAGGATTGGAAGAAAAAATATCATTACTTTCAGATGAAGAGTTGTCAAACAAGACCTCTGAATTTAAAAAAAGATTAAAAGATGGTGAAACTCTAGATGATATTTTGGAGGAAGCTTTTGCGGTTGCAAGGGAAGCTTCTAAGAGAGTATTGGGAATGAGGCAATATAAAGTTCAGCTTATAGGTGGAATAGTACTTCATCAGGGAAAAATTGCTGAAATGAAAACTGGAGAGGGTAAGACTCTAGTTGCGGTTGCACCATGTTATTTAAATGCACTTTTAGGTAAGGGTGTACATGTAATAACAGTAAATGATTATCTAGCCGAACGTGATGCCGATACAGTTAGACCAGTATTTGATTTTTTGGGAATGACAGTTGGTACTATAATAGCAGGTCAGGATCCAAACACTCGAAGAAAGCAATATAGCTGTGATCTAGCTTATGGTACAAACGCTGAGTTTGGATTTGATTATTTGAGAGATAATATGGTTAAACGCCTATCTGATAAGGTTCAGGCAGAATTATCATACTGCATTATAGATGAGGTAGACTCAATACTTATAGATGAGGCAAGAACTCCTTTGATAATTTCAGGTGAAGGAGATCCTATAAGTGATCTTTATTATAGGGCAGATGATTTTGTAAGAACAATAAATGAAGATGATTATGAATTGGATAAAAAAGAGCATACAGCTTCTTTTACAGAATCTGGATTCAAAAAGGCAGAACAATTTTTCAAGATAAGAAATATAACTAACATAAATAATATGGCTATCTATCATCATATGAATCAAGCACTTGTGGCCCATAAGTTGATGGATATAGATGATGATTATGTAGTGAAAGATGGAGAAGTATTTATAGTAGATGAGTTTACTGGTAGAATTATGGATGGAAGAAGATTCTCAGATGGACTTCATCAGGCTTTGGAAGCCAAAGAAAAAGTGAAAATTAACTCAGATAATAAAACTATGGCAACAGTAACTTATCAGAATTTCTTTAGAATGTATGACAAGATGTCTGGTATGACAGGTACTGCTAAGACTGAAGAAGGTGAATTTGAACAGACATATCATACAAATGTTGTTCAAATACCTACAAATATGCCAGTAATTAGAAAAGATTTAGATGACAAGGTATATACTACAGAAAAAAATAAGTTTGAAGCAGTAGTAGAAGAAATCATAAAAATACACTCTACAGGTCAGCCTGTATTAGTAGGTACAGCTACAGTAGAGAAGTCTGAGTATTTATCTTCATTATTGAAAAAGAGAGGATTAAATCATGAAATTCTAAATGCTAAAAACGACAAAAAAGAAGCAGAGATAGTAGAAAAGGCAGGCTGTATAAATGCTATTACTATTGCTACAAATATGGCAGGTAGAGGTACAGATATAAAACTTGGTAATAATGATCCAGAAATGGAAGAAAAAGTAAAAAATCTAGGTGGTCTTTATGTTATAGGTACAGAGAGACATGAAGCAAGAAGAATTGACAATCAGTTAAGAGGTAGATCGGGCAGACAAGGTGACCCTGGTGTTTCTAGATTCTTTGTAAGTATAGAAGATGAAATAATAAAGCTATATGGTGGTGCCGCTATTAAAAAAGCAAGTAAGAGGTTGAAAGAAGATGAGCATGGAGCCATTTCTAGTAAGAGACTTAGCAGAGCTATAGAAAATGCTCAAAAGGGAATTGAAGGTAAGAACTTACAGCAGAGAAAAGATGTGTTAAAGTATGACAATGTTATAGATAAGCAGAGAAAGGTAATTTATGCAGAGAGAGATAAAGTTCTTGAGGGTGTAGATCTTACTGATACGATCATGCATATGGCAAGGGAAGTTGTAAATGAATTTGTAGATAAGTATATAGATTGTAAGCCAAGAAATTACTTTAAGTACTATAAGAGTATGTACAATGCATTTATGCCAGACTCAACTCTTATTATCCCAAATGCAAGTCAGATGACTTCAAAAGAGTTTGCAGAAAGTACTCTTGATATTGTAAAGAGAATATATGAATTAAAAATGATGCTCTTGACAGAAGAAGAGTTCTATATGCAACAAAAAGAGATACTATTAAATGTTGTTGATAAGTACTGGGTAGATCATATCGACCTTATGGATCAAATGAGACAGAGTGTAGGATTAGTATCTGTTGCACAAAAGGACCCAGTAAAAGAATATACTATTGAAGCTTATGAAATGTTTAAAACTCTAAATAGAAAAATTAGAATGGAAACACTAAAATTTGTGTTCTCATTTGAAGGGTTAGAGGAAGAAGAATAAATATGGAAACAAATGAGACAAACAGCCTTAAAAAGCTATTAGGTGAATACTATATAAAAATTAGAAATTACTATTTAAATAAAAAAAGAATTGATCAAGAATATGCACAGCTTAGAGTAGAGTCGATTGATTTATTAAGAGGAATTGCAGTTATATTTTCCATATTTTTAATTTGTCAGGGACTTGAAAGCAAAGTTAATCCAAAGTATATGATTTCTACTTGGAATGGAATGGGGTTTGCAGACTTATTACTACCATTTTTTATATTAATAATGGGTATGTCAATACCATTTTTCGTAAAGAAGAATCATCAAAATGGAAAGAGTGTATCGGAAATATCTAAAAAGGTATTTAAAAGATCAGTGATTTTATTTATTATTGGCCTATTTTATAGTATTTTATTCTTAGCATCTAATAAGGTTGTTAGATTGACAGGGCCGTATCAGTTACTGGCAATCAACTATGTAATATGTACAATGATTTATTTAGGGTTTCTTAAACTAAAAATTAAAAATAATGCTTTAACATATGTATTTATTGGGATAGGTACTTTTGTATCGCTTATTTTTACAGCGATTGCATTTAAAAATGGGTATTCAATAGAAAAAAGTATATTTCTACTAGTAGATAAAACAATCCTCAATGGATTTTCTAGCAACTCACTAGCAAATCCAGAAGGTATACTTGCAACATTTTCTGCCGTGCCTTTGACTATGTATGGTTTGGCTATAGGATGTATATTAAATAAAAAGCCTATAGAAAATAAAAAATATATAAAATATAAAAGAAAAAGAATGGTAAAGGAACATGGTTGGAGCTTTGAAAATTTAGGAGCTGATATAAAAAGTTGGATAAATCTAAAATCAATAAAGTCACTACTTAGCAATTATTATAGGTTAAATAATGAAGCTAAAAAGATAATAAATTTACTTCTTATGGGGCTTGGATTTTATATAGTATCTAAGATTTTAGGAGTGTGGATTCCTCTTAATAGAAATGTATTTAGCATAACATTTGTTATGAGAGTAAGTTCTTATATGTTTTTTATAGAAACAATAGCTTATGTGTTATTTGATATTATAGGCTTTGAATTTGGAACATATCTGCTAAAAAGAATAGGTAAAAATGCGATTTTCGTGATTCTATTTATTTCACTATTCCATAGATTATTGAATTTAATAAAGATTAAATCAATCTATACAGGAACTTGGATGGGATTTAACAATTGGTTTACAAATGATTTTATACTTCCAATATCAGGTGCTGATTCAGCATCTGCAATATACGGTATTGCAGTGACTCTGGTATGGGTTTTAATTATGAATTTACTTGAGAAATACGAGCTTAAGATTAATATATAGTAGTGGAGGAAATATGTTTAAGAAGAATATAGGAAAAAAAAGGATAAAAATAAGAATAAAAAAGATGGTAATTCTTATTGTTTCTTTGATTTTGATATTAGGTCTATTCAAACTATTCCACTATTATGGAAGTCAAAGAAAGATAATATCTGAATTTAAAAATACAAAGATAAGAGAAAGATTAATAACAAATAACAAAAAAGTACAGATGGACAAGCCTTACAAGGTTAGAAATGATATCGTATATGTGCCAGTATTAGAGCTTTGTAAAAACTTCAATACTAGTGCAAGTTATAAATTTCTACCAGGTGGAAAAATAGAACTAAAATACAGAAAGTCAAGCTATATATTAGAAAGAGGATCCAATGAAGTAAGATTTGAAGACAATCACAACATTATAAAAATGGATGGAATTGTTGAATTTATGGACGATACTCTTTATGTACCGCTTGATTTTATATACAAAATACTTGATGTAAATGTTGTTCAGGCAAGTGATGGAACTGTCTATATGGATAATTATCCAAAGAAGTTCAACTATTCTTGGGTAAAGGAAAATAGATACATAGCACATGCTCTAGGTGGTATAGATGGGAATGTATATACAAATTCTAGGCAAGCAATGGAAAAAAGTTATAAAAAAGGTATAAGAGTAATGGAAGCGGATATGTCACTTTCGTCAGATGGAAAGTTAATACTGCTTCACTCTACAGATGCAACTAGCTTATCAAACCTTGGATTGCCAACTTCTTGGAAGAAGGAGATGCCTTCAGAAAAAGAATTTTTAGAGACAAAGATATTAAATAAGTATAACACTCTTAACTTTAAAGAAGTTGCTCAGTATATGAAGGAACACCCTGATATGTATCTTGTAGTTGATTTAAAGAAAAATGATATACATGAGGTTGAAGGTTGTTACAAAGAGTTGGTTAAGGTTGCTAAGCAAGTAGATCCAAGCGTCTTAAATAGAATAATACCTCAGATATATTATGAAGAGATGTATAGGCCGGTTATGAATATATATGATTTTAAATCTATGATATTTACAACTTATAGAATTGAAGAATTAGAAGTAAATAAAGTAGTAGATTTTTCATATGAACATGGGATAAAGATAGTTGCAGCAAATAAATTTAAATTCTCTAAGGAATTAACTACAAAACTAGTTGATAGAGGAATTAGTCTTTATATGTTTACATATAATGATGAAGAGGCTGTAAATTCATTGAGAAATAGTTATGTAAGTGGATTCTATACAGATTTTCTACCTAAAGAAAAAATCGAAAGAGATTCTGAAGGCAAAGTAATAGTTGATAAGAAAAAGATGAATGAAGTAAAAGAAAATAAAGAAAATGATAAGCAATAAAGTTATAGGAAGAAATATATTTGTATAGTAAATTTAACAAATACAAAAAAATAAATTAATATTATTATCTTAGGTTACAAACTGTAACTTTTGTGCTATAATATATCGAGTAGAGTTGATATAAAAGTATGATGAGTTACAGAATGTAACCTTTGTATTTTTAAAATTATATTTGTAATTATTAAATGTTTTTAAAGGAGGACGAAAGTGAAGTATATTGCTAAAAAATGTGTGGCAATTGCTCTAGTTATGATGATGGTTGGATCATCTGTAGCCCCGTCTGTATTTGCTGAGTCTAATGTATCGGGAAATAGAGAGGAAGCAATTGAAACTATTGATAATAATTTAAAATCAGATCCTAATAAGGAGATAATTGATGAGGATTCATCAAATGAACTAAATAGTTCTATTGAGGAGTCAAATATGACTTCTGAGAGCAGATTAGATGCTGATTATTCAAAACAAGATTCAGGTGTAAAATATTTATATGGAAGTAATAGATTTAAAACAGCAGTAAAGGTAAGTCAAGAAGGTTGGCCAAGTGGTTCAGATAATGTAGTTATAGTAAATAGTAAAAATACTATAACAGGAATAATAGCGACTCCTCTTGCAACTGCTCACAATGCACCTATACTAATGACAGAACAAAATAACTTGATAGGTGATATATCAAATGAATTAAAGAGACTAAAGCCTAAAAATATTTATATAGTGGGTGATAGAAGTATAATATCAAAAGAGGTTGCTGATAAAATGAAGGCGGCTACTGGGGCAAACATAGTGAGAATTTTTGGTAAGTACCCAGGAGAAATCTCTGCAGCAGTAGCACAAAATATAGCGAAGGTAAAGAAGGTAGATACTGCATATGTAGTAAGTGTTACAAATGGTGTAGCAGATGCATTGACTATATCTTCTAAGGCTGGAGAAACTAAAAATCCAGTAATAGTTGTGGATCAAAACTATATAAATGCAAATGCATTTACTTTCCTATCTACTAATGTATCAAGTGTATATTATGTGGGAGGAGAAAAATCAATATCTACTTCTCTAATAAATCAAATAAATGGAGTAGTAAATAATGCAGGTGTAGGAAATAGAGTTTACGGATCAAGTAGACATTCCACAAATGTAAATGTTGTGAATAGATTCTACAAGGATGTAAATCTTCCAGCAGTTACAGTAACAAAGTCTGATAATATAGGGCTTGTTGATACTGTTCCAGCAGGACCTTTGGCAGCTAAAAAGAATTCTCCTATAGTTTTGACTGAAAAAAATTCAGTTCCAAAAGTAACGGGTGAACTATTGGAATCAAGAAAAACAAATAGTATTTATCAAGTTGGTGGTGGAATATCACCTTCAGTAACGAATACTATAAAGGCTAAGCTATCGGAAAGTACAAAACCACTTCCGGAGAAACCTAAGCCAGAGACGGAACCAGAAAAGCCAGTCACACCGCCAAGTAATGGAGGAAATAATAATGAAAACCCTGGAATAGTAAATTCAATAAAAGGTAAAAAAATTGTAATAGATGCTGGCCATGGTGGAAGTGATAGTGGTGCAATTGGACTATATGGTGTAAGAGAGAAGGATTGGACTCTAAAAACAGCTAAAGCGTGTGCTGACTACCTAACTAAGGCTGGAGCTATTGTTATAATGACAAGAACAACAGATGTTTATCCAACACTTCAGGATAGGGCAAACTTAAGTAACAATAAAAATGCAGCATTTTTCTGTAGTATACACTATAATAAGGGTGGTAATGTAATCAATTCAGCTACAGGAGAGTTAAGTGGTACAGGAGTAGAAGTATTTAAGGGTGAAGGAGCATATTCTAATAGAGCTTCACAAAATGTCTTAAATAGTATACTTCAAGGATTTAACCTTAGAAACAGAGGAACAAAAGATGGTACTCAGCTATATGTAATTAGAAATACAAGTGCACCAGCAATTCTTGTAGAAGGTGGTTTCTTATCAAATTCTAAAGATGTTTCATTATTAAACAATGATGCAGGATTAAAGAAAATGGGTGAACAGATAGCTAAGGGAATCATATCAACATTTGAAGGAAAATAGAAAAGTTTATTTTTAAATAATAAGATGGCATATAAAAAGTGTGCCGTCTTTTTTTATTTAATAATTTATCCAATAAAAGACAAAAGCTATTTTTTACATTAAATATTGAAAATATTGAAAATAGTGAGAGATTATTAAGTATAGATAGCAATATAAACTTAAAATAGTAAGATCTGCATTTAAAAAATTATATTATAATATGAAGTTTTATAGCAATTATATTAAAAAATAGTATCTTTCTTTAATCTGAAAAGTTATTTTGCTTTTTATTATTATCTTTTTATGCTTTTATAAAGAGATAAAGAGCTTATTAAGAGTTTTAAAAAAATCTAATCTATAGTATAATAGAGAAGTGAAAATTATTGATATAAATTATATAATATTAGGAGATAGTAAATGAAGAAGTATTTAAAATATATAGCCATAATCTTGGTTTTGGCAGTAGGTTACAAGTTAGCAGATAAAGCCTTAGACAAACTGTATTTGTCTAAGTATGACATAATAGATTATACAGGAGATACCAGATACTCCACTGTAAATAAAGTAATGGATAAAAGATTTAAAAAATCAGAAACTGCGATTTTAGTCAATACAAATTATCTAAATCAAGCAATAGCAGTATCACCATATGCATATTCAAATAATATTCCTGTTTTGTATACTGAAAAAAATAAAATGCCAGAGCCAGTGTATGAAGAACTAGAAAGATTGGGAGTAAAAAAAGTTATAATGATTGGTGGAGTAAACTATATTTCAAATGTTGTAACTAGATCTTTGGATAGGTTAGGCTATGAAACTGATAGGATAGTAGATTCAGGGGGAATTAATCTGTCTATTAAAATGGCAGAAATGATGGATAGTCAAAAAAATATTGACTCAATAGCAGTTGTAACAGATGATGAACTAGATATTCCAAATGGAATATCATTTTTACCTGTTGCTCAGACAGAAAATATTCCAATAATGGTAACAACAAATAATGAAAATGATATAATAAAATTACAAAAGTTTGTTAAGAAACACAATATAAAAAAGACATACCTAGTTGGAATAAATAATTATTATAACACTAATATAGAAAAAACTCTTCCAGGTGTCGTAAGAATAGCTGGAAAAGATAGGTATGATATAAATAGGAAGATAATGGATAAGTTCTTTAGCGATAAGAGTAATAAAAAAGTATATGTGTCTAAAGGTGGAGAAGTAATACATAAAAGACATATTGCTCCAGGGCAGCTAATAAATGCTCTAGCAGTATCTCCTCTTGCGGCTGACAATAAGGCTCCTCTTATGTATATAGATGAGAATTACTTTAGCTCTGATGAGTCCAAATTGATAAAGCAAAAAGGCTATAAAGAAATTAATCAAGTAGGCTTTAATATAGAAAGAAGGAACTTTTTCAATGTAGAAAGATTTAAGGTATTTACTACTATTGTTTTGATTCTTATATCATTATTAATGGTTATTAGATTGATTAGCTTTAAAGCAAAATAGATATGTCAATTATAGATACAAACTAGATATGTATTCTAACATTAGATAACTTGTATTATAACTGTTTTTTTAGTATAATATCATTTGGCGTATAATGTGAAGATTGATGTTGGGCTGTATTTATGCAGTTTTTGAAATTATTTCCGATATAATTTTCTTTAGAGTTGGAGATTATACATAATCGAAATTAATTTTACATAGTACAAATATAATGCAGTACTTTGTAAATATGGAGGGAGGACAGTATGTCTTTTAATAAATATTCAGGAGAAGACACTGTATTAAAGGAATACATTGATAGCATAGACTATAGTATTGTCAAGCATGGTAAGTTATTTGAATCTTACCAACGCTTTTTTGATATTTTGCTATCGCTTATAGGGCTTATTGTAGGTGTGCCAATAATAATTATATTTGGTATACTAATAAAGATAGAGGATAGAGGTCCAATTACATACAAGCAAGAAAGACTTGGAAAAGATGGGGAAGAATTCTATGTATATAAGCTAAGATCTATGAGAACTGATGCAGAAAGATTTGGTGCTCAGTGGGCAGAAAAAGATGACCCAAGAATAACAAAGGTAGGTAAGTTTATAAGAAAAACTAGAATTGATGAGATTCCTCAGCTTTGGAATATTCTTAAAGGCGATATGGGAATTATTGGGCCAAGACCAGAGAGATCTATATTCACAAAAGAGTTTGAAGAAAAATACCCAAACTTTGTTTATAGATTAGCAGTAAAGCCAGGGTTGACTGGATGGGCTCAGGTAAATGGTGGTTATGAGATGGATCCTGGTGAAAAGTTAGAATGTGATTTATATTATATAAAAAATAGAAGCGTGCTACTAGACATTAAAATAATATTGATGACTGTGAAGGTTGTCTTTACTGGTGATGGTGCGAGATAGAAAGGAAATTTGAATGAGTAAAAAATTTATAGATAATCTGGTTTCTGTGATTGTGCCTATATATAATGCTGAGGATTTTATGAGAGAAACTTTAGATAGTATATTAGCTCAGACATATAAGGACATAGAGATAATGTGTATTGATGATATGTCGACAGATTCTTCGAGAGATATTATAGCTGAATATGCATCAAAGTATGATAATATAAGACCAATACTTTTAGAGGAAAATGCTGGAGTATCAAACGCTAGAAATACTGGTATTGCAAATGCTAGGGGAAGATATATTGCATTTTTAGATAGTGATGATGTTTGGCTTCCTGAAAAGATAGAAAAGCAGATTAACTTTATGAAGGAAAACAACTATGCATTTACTTTTACAAGCTATCGTTTTATGGACTCAGATAGTAATCTACTGAATACTATTGTTAGAGCAAAAGATGAACTAACATATAAAAAATTATTAAGACATAATGCTATATCTTGTCTGACAGTAGTAATTGACAGAGAGCATATAGAGGATATTTATATGCCTAAAATCCATCATGAGGACTATGCAGCATGGCTTCGTATACTTAAAAGAGGTCATAAGGCATACGGTTTAGATGAGGTTTTAGCAAAATATAGAAGCAGACAAAATTCCTTATCTGGAAACAAGATAAAGGCTGCTGGATGGACTTGGAATATATTGAGAAATGAAGAGAAGCTAGGTTTATTTAAAGCTATATACTGCTTCTGTTATTATGCAATAATAAATGTTTACAAACACTTTATTTCTAAGTAAAGGAGGTAGTATGAAGTTTAGTTTATTACTTGGAACATATGGCTCCAGATTAAAGGAATTAGATTATCTTTTTGATAGTCTAGACAGACAAAGTTATAAAAATTTTGAACTTATAGTTGGCTCTCAAACAAACTTTGATAGTATTGAGGAACTTTTAAGTAAACATAAATTTGAATATAAACATGTGCATGCAGATGGAATAGGATGTGCAAATAGTAGAAATGCCACTATGGATTTAGCTAGTGGAGATGTATATACATTCACAGATGATGATTGTTGGTATAAGGATGACTCATTAGAAATTGTAAAAAAATATTTCGATGAATATAATCCAGATATTGGAATATTTCAGCACTATGATCCAATAAAAGAGAAGTCTACGATAAATTATCCAAAAGAAAAGATACTTGGTTTAAGCAAGTTACAGACATTAAAGCAAGCTACTCTTGATATGTGGTTTAATTCATCTAGTATAGATCCACATACTCATAAATTTGATGAAAGATTTGGTATTGGAACTAAGTATAATTCTGGTGAAGAAAATATATATATAATGGATGCTTATAATGAAGGAAAAAGAAAAATGTATTATTTCCCTGAAATAGTAGCTTATCATCCATATAAAGAAGTAAATTATATAGATAAAAAATCAATGCTGGGAAAAGGACCTTTATTTAAAAGATTATTTGGATCATTTATGGGCTTTTTTATGTTTATAGCATTTGGATTTAAAAAGAAAAAAGAAATAAAAGAAAATAATAACGGTGAATTTTGGGGTATATTTAAAGACTCCCTAAAGGAACAATTGAAGTTTAAATTATAAAATCTTAATCTGGTATTAAAGTAGTTACGAGATTAAATAAAGAAGTTTATCTTAAGACAGAAATGTCTATATAGAAATGAGGTTTTAATACATGTTAAACGATAAATGTAAGAATAGCTTGGGAGTAGCCGTTATATTCTTAGCCATTATGAAATATTATGGAGTATATTTTGGGTTTAGTAATTTCTCAAAATATTTTATGTTGATTTCTTTATTGTTATCAACAGTACTTATTATTTCTAATAGAAAACAATACAACATTGTACATATAGGATTTTTATTACTAGCTGGTCTACAGTTTGTAATATCCAAAAATATTACAGTAGTCTATACATACTATCTATGTCTTGCTCTTTATGCAGCAGACTTTCGTGTGATAGTAAAATGGTTTACGATTACTAATGCTGTATTATTTTCTATATATTTAGCTATGAACGTAGTCGGAATACATCCTACAGAATATTTAGAAGGAAGAAATGACTTTGGATTTGGAAATCCGAATACAGCGTTTATAAGTATGTTTTTGATATGGTCTGCATATTTTTATTATATTTATAATAAGAAAAGAAAGATTGATTATATACTTTTGTTTGCTCTGATATTTTTGATGTACACTCAGACAACTACAAGGACTGGACTTCTTACAGCAGTAATGACGATTATTGCATTTATTATTCTTGAGAATATGAATTTAAGTAATCGATATGCTAGGATGTTTGTGTCGTCATTTCCAGTATTGATGTCATTGTTAAGTTTGGTAATTGCAATATTTTTAAGTGACAACTACTTCTTTAACAGTGTGCTTTCTCATAGGCCACTCTACTGGCATTCATATGTGATGCATCCCACTAGAGGGATAAATTTATTTGGATATGCTTCCAATATAAGAGATATACTCTTTACTCAAAGGATGCCACTTGATAGTGGATATATCTGGTCTTTATATAGTTCTGGAATACTAGTGTATACAGCTCTTATAGCCATGATGTGCTATACTTTATATCAGCTGTGTAAAAAGAATAAAAAGGCAGAAATACTTTTGATTGTCAGTCTTTTGATATACTGCTTTGCTGAAAGTATAATGTTGGATTTGGCAACAAATATAGGACTTGTATTGATAGTTGCTGGAGTATCAAATCTTAATCTCAAAAATATAAAGAAGATGAAATTAAGAGTAAAGTCAAAAAAAACCGTATAATTTCATATGGTCAATGAGGAGAATATAAATGAAAGATGCTTTAGTATCAATAATAACTCCTGTATATAATGCTGAGAAGTTTATAAGGGAAACAATTGAGTCAGTACAAAATCAGACATATACAAATTGGGAGATGTTATTGATTAATGATTGTTCTACAGATTCTTCAGCTGAAATAATAAAAGAAAAAGCTGCGGAAGACTCTAGAATAAAATATATAGAACTTGATAAAAACTCTGGTGCAGCAATAACTAGAAATACGGGTATATCAAAAGCTCAAGGCAGATATATTGCATTTTTAGATAGTGATGATATCTGGAAGTCTGATAAGCTGGATAAACAACTTGCGCTTATTAAAGAAAAAGACATTGGCTTTTGCTTTACTTCCTATAGGTATGTAATGCAAGATGGAGTTCCTACAAACAAGGTTGCAAGAGCACCAGAAAAAATAGACTATAATGGTTTACTTAAAAATACTATTATAGGTTGCTCGACTGTCCTAATAGATAGAGAAGTGATGGGTGATTTTAGAATGACTAATGTTAGACGTGGTCAAGACACAGCTACTTGGCTTCAACTTCTAAAAAGGACAGAATATGCATATGGAATTTATGAAGATTTGGTATGGTATAGAGTGGTTGATGGATCGCTTTCACATAATAAATGGAATGCCATAAAAAGAACTTGGAATACATATAGAAATGTAGAACATTTAAGTTTACCAAAAGCTATGTATGTTTTTGTTTTTTATGCATATAATGCTCTTAAGAAGAGAATAAAAAATGAAAAGTAATGAATATAGTAGGGCTTTGTATGGTTTTGTTAATTTATTTGAAATTAGACAGGCTTACAAAGTCCTTTTTAGTTTATATTAAGAGGGGTATGCTATGTGTAATAACTATAAAGTATCAAAAGTTATGATAATAGGGGCTGGTGAAGCTGGCCAAATGGTAATAAGTGAAATAAATAAAAATAGAAAAAAACTAAAAAGAGAAGTAGCCGTAATAATTGATGATAATAAAAATTTATTAGGAAAAACAATATGTGGTCATAAAGTTATGGGGGATACTTCTAAAATTTTAGAGCTAATAAAAGAAGAAGATATTGATGAAATAATATTTTCGATAGCAAATATTAAGAGTAGCAAAAAAAGAGAAATACTGGATATTTGTAAGTCTAGTGGATGTAATACAAGAACTATACCAAGTATGACTGAAATTATAGACTGTAAAGTTGACTTTAAAATAATAAGAGAAGTTGAAATAGAGGACCTTCTGGGAAGAGATCCCATATCTCTAGACACATGCAAAATTAGTCAACAGATAAAGAATAAAACGATAATGGTTACTGGTGGCGGAGGTACAATAGGATCTGAGCTTTGTAGACAAATATCAAAGTATGGACCTAAAAAACTTATTATACTTGATAATTTTGAAAATAATGCCTATGCAGTACAGCAGGAATTAAAAATGAAATATAAAGATGATCTTGATTTAGAGCTTGTGATAGCGACTATAAGGGAAGAAAAGAGACTAGAAAAAGTCTTTGATAAATATAGACCAGACATAGTATATCATGCAGCAGCACATAAGCATGTACCTTTGATGGAGTACAATAAGACTGAGGCAGTAAAAAATAATATATTTGGTACATTGAATTTATTAAAAGTGGCAGATAATTTCAAAGTTAAAAGATTTGTATTGATATCAAGTGATAAAGCAGTTAATCCAACCAATATTATGGGAGCTACAAAAAGAGCTGCAGAAATGTTGATACAGACATATAATGATTTAAGTAATACTGAGTATGTGGCAGTTAGATTTGGTAATGTATTGGGAAGTTCTGGATCAGTTGTACCGCTGTTTAAAAAACAGATAGCAGCAGGAGGTCCTGTGACCGTCACACATAAGGAAATAATAAGATACTTTATGACAATACCTGAAGCAGTGTCTCTAGTGATGCAGGCAGGTGCTATGGCTGAAGGTGGAGAGATATTTGTTTTGGATATGGGAGAGCCTGTCAAAATAGATGATTTAGCTAGAAATATTATAAAACTTAGTGGATTTGAACCTGATGAAGATATAAAGATAGAATATACTGGCTTGCGTCCAGGAGAAAAACTGTATGAAGAGCTATTAATGGCTGAAGAGGGGTTAAAAAATACAGATCATAAAAAGATATTTATAGGAAAGCCAAAAACTTTTAACAAAGAAGAAATATTTTTCTTGTTAGAAAGTTTAAAAGAGGCAGCTTTTAATGAGAGAGAAGAAGATATGGATCCTATTATGAGAAAATTAGTTACAACTTATATTAGACCAGAAGATGTAAATGAAAGTTATATATAATTAAATTATTTAATTTATATATAAATATTTAAGAAAACAAATTAAATTTATATAAAAATATTTAAGAAAGAAAGAATTAGTAATAATTAGAGGAGAAAAAAATGTCAAAAACAGCAAAAGCGACCTTTCTTTTGATGGTGGTCACTATTTTGTCAAAGATTTTTGGGTTGGTTAGAGACAGTGTTTTGGCAGCTGCATATGGTACAGGCACCTACGCCGCTGTATATGCAACTGCCAATAATATACCAACCGTTCTATTTGCAGTAATTGGTTCAGCCCTTGCAACGAGCTTGATACCACTATATAGTAAGCTTGCAAATGAAGATTCAGAAGAAAGAGCAATGTCTTTTTTGAATTCAATAATAAATATGGTAGTGTTGATTTGTTTGGCTCTATCTATAGTAGGTATTATATTTGCAGAGCCATTGGTAACTATATTTGCACCTGGATATAAGGGAGAGGTATATACTTTATGTGTCCAATATACAAGGATTTTACTTCCGAGTATTATATTTGTAGGACTTGCAAATATATTCACTGCTTATCTGCAAATAAAAAAGAGATTTGTTATACCAGGTTTTATTGGAATGCCATATAGTATTATAATAATAATATCAATATTTTTAAGTTTGAAGACTAGTCCTATGGTACTGATAATAGGAACATTAGTTGCAATAGCTTCAAAAGCATTGTTTCAAGTTCCATTTATCTATAAGGAAGGATACAGATATTCTCCAAAAATTAATTTTCATGATAAAGTTATGAAGGACATGCTTATTTTGGTAGTTCCTGTAGTAATCGGTGTTGGAGCAAATCAAATTAACTCAGTGGTTGATAAATCGTTGGCATCTTTACTAGGAACAAATGTAGTAGCATCATTTAGTTATGCCATGAGACTGTATGAGTTTGTACAGGCTTTATTTATCACATCTGTACTGGCAGTTGTATATCCGAAATTTTCTAAGCTAGTTGTTAGTGATAAAATGGAAGACTTTATGGGAAGTATGTCACAGACTATGAATGTAATAATTGTAGCCTTAGTTCCTATAATAGCTGGTTGTATAGTACTTTCTAAGCCAATTGTAGAAGTTTTGTTTCAGAGAAATGCATTTACAACAGATGATACTATAATGACAGCAAATATATTGGTAATATATGTAACTGGAATACTGGCATTTGCTTTAAGAGATATTATGAGTAGAGGATTTTATTCCTTAGAAGACAGTAAGACACCTATGATTAATAGTATAATAGCGATTATATTTAATATAGTATTAAATCTTATATTTATAAAACCTCTAGGATACAGGGGACTTGCAATAGCTACTGCTACATCGGCTTATATAGGCCTGATTTTGTTTAATAGAAGTATGAAAAAAAAGATAGATATATACACACCAAAAGAGAATATCATTGTATTTATTAAGAGTTTAATATCATCTGTGCTTATGGCTATAGTTGTAAAGTTTGTTTATGGTGCACTAAATCCATACCTAGTAGGTGGACTTTTAATGAAGGTAATCAACTTGGGCATTGGAGTTGCTTCAGGAGTGCTAGTATATGCTATAGTAATGTATTTTATGAAAATAGATGAATATACTATGATGATTAATTTAGGTAAAAATAGTATAAAATCAAAGTTAAAAAAGAAATAGTAATTTTATAATAAAAAAATAATAGATTATTAATCAGGAGATTTAATATTAATATTAGATCTCCTAATTTAATTTTATAATAGATAGTTTAGAAAATAAATAAGAAAAGATATTTATATAAAAATACAAATATTTCTATTAATTACATAGTGCTTGGAAAATAATTTTGCTAAAAAGATACTAAGAAATAAGATGATTCAAAAATTAAAAAACAATATTAGATAGATATATAAACTTTAAAAAAACATAAATATTAGCATGAAAATAAGAAAAACTTTAAAAAAAATTGAATTAAAAAAATAAACTTAGTTAATTTTTTGAATATTTGCTTAAAAAGTTACAAAATAATAAAGAAAAAGCGAAGAATTGTATTCAAAAGTTACAAAATGTAATTTATTCCTTGCATATTGGAATATGATGTGATAAAATTAAATTTGTCGAATAACAGAAGTGATAAGAGGAGGTTGTGATGCAGTTTAGTAAAAAGAGAAATAAAAAGATAATAGCTGTAGCCTTGGTTACTATGATGATGGCCTCTGGTGTAGGGACTTTGGTCTCGTCAGCAGATACTGTAGAGCAGACAGAATATATTACAGAGTTTACGGGAAATCAAGATAGTAATGAAGTTACAGATAACAATAGTATAGAAGACAATGCGGCAGATGAGAATATAAGTAATATTAATACAAATGCCAGTTCTGATGGAAATACTAATTTGGGTGGCGAACAAAGCTCAGCCAATAGGGCAAATAGTATTAATGGAGAAATAATACAAAATGCTCCGGATAATGTAATTGAGGAAAGTTCAGGTTTAGAAGCAAATGATCTTGAGATGGCAGCCAAGATGAATCCAAAATCTTTTAATGGATTTTCAAAAGAAGATGGAAAGTGGTATTTATACTCTAATGGTGTAAGACAAAAGGGATGGGTTGATTATAATGGTGTTAGATATTATATTTTAAATACATATCAACTTCCACAAGATATGTGGAGAATGATTCAGGGTCATAAGTATTACTTCAATAAAGATGGTGTTATGATTAGGGATCAGAAGATGAGTATAAATGGAAAGATATATCAGTTTAATAAAGAAGGACATCTGATAGCTAATGATAATACCACACACGTAGGTATTATGACAGAAGAGCAAAAAGCATTATATGCCAAAGGTGAGAAGAACCTTATTGATGCTGAAAAGAATTTAAAAAATGGTATATTCCAGGAGAATGGAAAATATTATAAATACGTGAATGGTCAAAAGACAAGAGGATGGTATCAGGAAGGAAATAAAAAATATTACTTTCTTAATACTTTAAATAGAGCAGAAAATATGTGGAGAAAAATAGATGGTAAGTTATACTATTTTGATAAAAATGGTGTTATGTATGCTAATACTATCAAGTATATAGGTACACAGACATACAAGTTTAATCCAGATGGCTCTCTAAATGCTAATGCGGCTACGACAATTGCTCTTATGGATATATCTATTAGAACTAAGGCAGATAATAGCTCTCAGATAATAGGTAAGTTTATAAAAGGTAATGGAGTAGAAGTAATTGATAAAAGTGGAAATTATTCAAAGGTAAGAACTGGTGATGGAGGAATCACAGGTTGGATACCAAGTAACTCTATAGTTACTTTATCACAAGAAAAAATAAATAGTGTAATATCAGTAGCTAAATCTAAGCTAGGAAGTCCATATGTATGGGGTGCAACTGGACCATCTACATTTGACTGCTCAGGGCTTATGTTGTACTCATTTAAAAATGGTGCAAATATCACCTTGCCAAGAGTATCTAAGCATCAAGCTACTGTAGGTAGGTATGTATCTAGATCTGAACTTAGACCTGGAGATATGATTTTCTGGGGAAGTCCAGTTCATCATGTAGCTCTTTATATAGGAGATGGAAAGTATATTCATGCTCCTCAGCCAGGTGACTATGTAAGGATAGCAAACTTAGGTTCATATACTACTGCAAGAAGAGTAATAGAATAGTAAATAGTTAACTAAGGTGAGGTTTTCCTCACCTTTTTTTAATTATACAAGGGAGATATATAAAACAATTGCTAAAAAACTAATTAAATAAACTTGAAAAGGAAAAAACTTTAAAAATAAAGAATTATTCAAAATAGTCTTAAAAATTAAAAAAAAACTATTGTTTTTATTTATAATACATGATAACATTGATATAAGATATAAGAAACAACAAAAATACATATAAAATACACTAAGACTTTCTCAAAATAATAATAAGATCTAGAATTTTATATTTATTTTCAATTTGCTTGTATTATATTCAACCCTTGTGTTAAATTATATTTAAAAGTATAAATTTAGGAGGGGAAAAGTATGAAAAAATTAATATCAATAGCGATGTCTATTGTATTAGCACTAGGTATAATTATTATACCTAAATCTCAACAAAGTACTGTTAAAGCTGATAGTACAGAAATGAGAGCAGCATGGATTTCTACAGTCTATAATATAGATTGGCCATCAGATTCTTCTAAGGGGAATCCAGAGATGCAAAAAAGACAGTATATTGAGCTATTAGACAAGCTAAAGCAAGCGGGTATAAATACTGCTATAGTTCAGGTGAGACCAGAGTCAGATGCTTTGTATCGCTCAAAGATTAACCCATGGTCAAGATTTTTAACTTCTAGTCAAGGAAAAGATCCAGGCTATGATCCACTTGCATTTATAATTCAAGAATCTCACAAGAGAGGTATTGATGTTCATGCGTGGTTTAATCCATATAGAGCTAGTATTTATGCTGATAAATCAAAGTCAGCTGCTAACAATCCGCTTAATCTACATACAGATTGGACTATAAAGCACAATAATAAATGGTATTACGATCCAGGTAATCCTGAGGTAAATAAATACATTGTAGATACTGTTGCTGAAGTAGTTAGCAATTATGATGTTGATGGAATTCATTTTGATGATTATTTCTATCCAGGAGCAGATTTTCCAGATGAAGCAACTTTCAAAAAGTATGGTTCTGGAAACAAGGATAACTGGAGAAGATCAAATATAAATAATATGATTAAAAGTGTAAGAGATAAGGTTCACTCTATAAAGCCAGATGTTTCTTTTGGTGTGAGTCCTGCAGGAATATGGAGAAACTCATATAATGATCCAAATGGATCAAACACTTCTGGTGGAGAATCTTACAACAAACAATATGCCGATACTAGATATTGGATAAAAAATGGACTTGTGGACTATGTAGTACCTCAGGTTTATTGGAGAATAGGACACCCTAAGGCAGATTATGCTACTTTGGTAAAGTGGTGGTCAGATCAAGTAAAGGGCACTGGAGTAGATTTGTATATTGGACAAGGAATATATAAACACGGTCAAAGTGAGTATGGTGGCGAAAATGTTGCTAGAGAGATTAAAAAGCAGATAGAGCTAAATAGAAAATATCCTGAAATAAAAGGAAGTATGCACTTCTCTGCAAAGGATATTATAAATCAGCCTCAGGTATATAGTGACCTAAAAACTCTATACAAAGATCCAAATGAAAGACTTCCATATCAAAATGCAGTAATGGGGAAAGATAGATCAGTAACAGCAATAGAGGTAAGTAAAAAGGGATGGGCTAATGGTACTAAGAATGCAATACTTGTAAATGGCGAAGATTTAATGTCTGGAGTAATTTCAAGCCCATTGGCTGCTAGCTATGATGGACCTATACTTTTAAGTTTCCATAATAAGGTTAGTCAGGATACAATTAATGAAATGAAAAGGTTAAAAATAGATAAATTGACTATTTTAGGTAATAGTAATTCAATATCTCAAAATGACATAGAAAACATAGAAAAAAATATACCAAATATATATATAAATAGAGTATTTAGTACAAATCCACAAGATGAATCTACTAAAATAGCAGATTTGCTAGAAAAGGAACATAGAGCAGATACTGTGTATATAGCAAGTGAAGAAGCGATGGTAGATGTACTATCTATAGCACCTAAGGCTGGAAATGAAAGAAATCCAATACTTATAAGCGGAAAAGATAGTATGAGCCAAAACAATATCAATTGGATAAAAGAACGTAATATAAAAAATATTTACTTTATAGGAGGGCCAAATGTTCTTTCCGACAAAGTAGTAAATCAAGTTGCAAAGGCAACTGGCTTAGATTTAAGTCATAATAGATTCTTTGGTTCAAATAGGATAGAAACAAACTCTAAAATAATTGATAAGTTATACAATGAAAAATTCTCATTGAAAGCATTTGTAACTAGAAGTGATGCACCAATAGATGCTATCACAGTAAGTGCCTTTGCACAAAAGACTAACTCACCTGTTATACTTGCTGGAAATAGTGTTTCTTCTTATCAAAGAAATGTTTTAGAACCAAGAAGTGCAAGCTTAGTTTATAAGGTTGGTGGTGGAATTAACCAAAATTCTTATAATCAGATATACAATTTGCTTGGTGGTATAATGAAAAACTAATTTAGATAACTATGTATATACCCCCAAGTAATAAGCAGAGAGTATTATTCGGAAAGGCCGATTAATATAATTTAATAGTACTTTGGGGGTGTTTTACGTGAGTGATAGTTTATTAAAAATTGTACAATCCATAAACGGTGTTTTATGGGGCTACGTTCTTATCGTAATGCTTGTAGGTTGTGGAATCTTCTTTACTTTTAATTTAAGAGGCATTCAGATAAGAAAGTTTGGAAAGGCTTTTAAGCAGGCCTTTGGTGGTTTTACACTTAGGGGTAAAAAGGCTGGTAAAGATGGTATGTCTTCATTTCAGTCCCTTGCTACAGCAATTGCAGCACAGGTTGGTACAGGTAACCTTGCTGGTGCAGCAACAGCAATAGTATCAGGAGGTCCAGGAGCAATATTTTGGATGTGGATAAGTGCCTTCTTCGGTATGGCTACTATATTTGCCGAGGCAGTACTTGCACAAACATTTAAAAAAGAGGTGGACGGACAGATTACAGGTGGTCCAGCATACTACTTAAAGTATGGTATGAAGAGTAAGTTCTTATCTTCATTATTTGCAGTATCTATTATAATAGCGCTAGGATTTATAGGTAATATGGTTCAGGCCAACTCAATAGGTGTTGCATTTGAATCTGCTTTTAATACGAATCCTTTAATTATAGGTATAATTTTAGCAATAGTGGCTGGATTTATATTTATCGGCGGAATAGGAAGAATAGCATCTTTCACAGAAAAGCTTGTGCCTATTATGGCTGCTTTTTATATAATAGGTGGTATCATTATATTAATAATGATGGGTGGAGCTACAGGAGATGCATTTAGACAGATATTTGTAGGTGCATTTGATCCATCAGCTGTTCTTGGTGGTGCAGCCGGTGTAGCAGTTAAGGATGCTGTTAGATATGGTGTTGCTAGAGGATTGTTCTCTAACGAAGCTGGTATGGGTTCAACTCCACACGCACATGCAGTAGCTAAGGTTGATGATCCAACTCAACAGGGGCTTGTTGCTATAGTTGGCGTATTTATAGATACTTTTGTAGTATTAACAATTACAGCTTTAGTAATAATTGCAACAGGGGCAAACCTATCTGGCGAAACAGGTATTGCAGCTACACAGAAAGCTTTTGAAATAGGATTTGGTAAATTTGGATTAATATTTGTTGCAATAGCTTTATTGTTCTTTGCATTTTCTACTATTATAGGCTGGTACTTCTTTGCAGAAGCAAACGTTAAATTCCTATTTGGTAATAAGGCTCTTAATCCATTTAGAATAATAGTTTTATTGTTTATAATAATGGGTACAACTATGCATGTTGAGCTGGTTTGGGAACTTGCAGATATGTTTAATGGTATAATGGTAATACCAAACGTTATAGGTCTAGTTGGACTATCTAAGATAGTAAAGAAGGCTATGACAAGTGCTGAAGAAAATCATATGATATAATTTAAGTTATAGATATATATAGCATATAGATAAACTTTTATAAAAATATAGTTATTACAGATATTCCTCAACAAAACCCCCAATGAGTTTTAACTCATTGGGGGTTTATTTATCTTATCTATCAAATATATAGGATTTTACAAGAGCAAGTGCTTCACGTAAATAGGATTTTACTAAGACTGATTTAGGTGTTTTTGCAGGAATTCCATATGCTTCAAAATTATTTCTACTAGCTAGCATTTTAGATCTTAAGATATGGTATCTATTAGATACAATATTAATTTTGATCATTCCATCTTTTTTTATCATTTTTCTTGACAACTTCATATTTTCAAAAGTGTTTTCAGATTTATCTTCTACTAATATTCTATTTTCATTAATTCCTTTTGAAATAAAGTATTTTTTAATTGCCTGACCCTCAGCAATTGTTTCATCATAACCTTGACCACCTGTAGCAATCAGTATTAGATTTGGATTGCTTTGCATGTATCCTAAAGCGGTATCCATTCTATACTTCAAGGACCTTGAAGGTCTATCTCCATGTAACTTTGCGCCCAAAACCATTATATAATCAGCATCACTATTATAGTTGTTTCTGCTTCCATATATAATGATAGCTTCAAGCAAGACTATTGTGGATATAAATATTAAAAACAAAGTCTTTATAAATAAGACAAGTTTATTCATAGTAATTTCTCCTTTTATAAATAATAGAGTCATATTCATGACTCTATTATTTCTATTATAGATTTTTTGTTTCTAGCTAATAGTTTTATTTAAGTCTATCTAACAAGGAATATAGTTAGGACAATATACAGTAAAATATAAAAATATTTAATATATTAATCAATAATCCTTGTGTAATAATAAATATTGCTATTATTTACTTTCATCAAATTCGATATCATTAAAGATAAAGTCTTTTAAAAACTGTATAGACTCATCTTCAAATCTAATAACCCAACCATAATTACCGTATATTCCACCTGTTGAATACTTTGGAGATGAAACAATAGGGAATTCCATTTGCTTCATATTATCTGGGCCAATTCTTAATATATCTATACCGTATTTTAGCATATCCATTGTTTTCATATTTGTGCTTACATAAGGAGCAGCAGCCTTAAGTATGAAAGGATATTTAAGTTTAGGAGTATTTTTCATTTCTTTTATAATGCTCATAACAATCATACGCTGTCTATTATCTCTTCCAAATGCACTGTCATTATGTCTTATTCTTGCATATGATAAAGCTTGATATCCGTTTAATTTTTGTTCTCCAGTATTTTCTATTAATTTCATCTCGCCCTTGTCTTTATTTGTACTCCAATTATAGGTCTCTGGTATAAACTTATTTAATTCATTAATTTCATTTGCTGTAACATCAAGAGTTACGCCATCTAAAGCATCAATAATAGCTATAAATGACTCGAAATTAATTAAGGCAAAATCATTGATATCAATACCGAAGTTTTGTTCAATTGTTTTGATTAAAAGATCTTCCTTTCCAAATGCATAAGCATGAGTAAGTTTTGAATATCCATGACCTGGGATGTCAACAAAAGTATCTCTTGCAAGTGATGTAATCTTTATATCCTTATGTATTTTATCTACTGTAAGAATCATCATAGAGTCAGTTCTTGCACTTGTATCTCCTGGTCTAGCATCACTTCCCATAATAAGTATATTGTTGATACCTTCTTTATTGGAGTGGGAGAGGCTGTCTAAGGAGCTAGTCTCAATATTAGAGTCATGCATATCTCCTAGCATGGAGGAGGTTAATCCAAAGGCGGCTATGGGTAGTCCAATTACTAATACTAGTAAAAAGACTACTATTTTTTTTAGTTTTGACATATTTTTTATCATCCTTCCTGTTTAATAAGTGAAAGAGTATTTCACTTTCTAGTAATTTCTTTTGATTTAAATATATAGCTATATACTTAGCCTGTATTCAGTTTTGAAAATTAATAATAGCAATTATATCATAAAATGAGAAAGTTTTATATACATCACATAGGATGTCCATAATATTTTACAATAAAAAAATTAATTTAAGCATAATAAAATATCATAAAAAAATAATTTAAATATAATAAAAATAAAAAATAATCAGAAAGAAAATCTAATAAAAAAATTATAAACATAGAAAAGATAATAAAGTTTTATAAAAAATAGCTTACAAGCTTAGAGAATATAAAAAAGACTGCTTTAAGCAGTCTTTTAATATTTAATATGAAACGCTTGAATATTCTGGGTCAGATGAGTACTGTGATTCCTCACCACTTTCTTTCCATTTATTGCTGGCACTTTCAATATCTTCTTTTGTTGGTTTTTTATTATCAAAAATAAATCCATGTAAAAGAGGAACTTCATATTGTTCAAATGGAATAACATAACCAGACTCTGGAAGTCTAATTTCATTTTCAGGGTGTAGAGGGAACTGCATTGTATTTAGATGTAAGTCTCCAATTCCTAAAACTTCCTTTCCAAGAGCCATTATGGAACCTGGATCCATATTTGTTTGAACATATGGTAGAACTGAATTTAATAATTTTGGATATCTTGTAACAGACATTTTACTTACTTTTGTTATAATTGCTTCTATAACCTGTCTTTGCCTATCATCTCTTTCCATAGTACCATCATTATGTCTTATACGAGCAAAGGCAAGAGCCTGGTATCCTGTAAGACTCTGTACACCAGTTTTCTTCATGTATCTAATAGGATCTTTGTTGCTCTTTTTATCCCACTGATAACACTCGTATATAAACTTGTTCATTTCTACAATCTCTGGGTCTGTAATTTCGACTTCTATTCCACCTACCGCATCTACTATGTCGATAAATGAGAAGAAATCAACCTTCGCATAATTTTGAATATCTAGCTTAAAGTTTTGCTCAATAGTCTCAATGAGCAGTTTTTCTTTACCATACGCGTAAGCATGAGTTAGCTTCTGAAATCCATGACCAGGAATGTTAACATAGGTATCTCTACCAAAAGACGTTAGCTTTAGGTTCTTGTGTTTATTATCAACTGTCAATATCATCATTGAATCAGATCTTGATACAGTTTCTCCTGGACGCGCATCGCTTCCGACCAATAAGATATTGGTAATTTCATTATCATATTTGTATTCGTTTGAAGCAAGCATATCGAAGTTACCATCGATTTGCATGGTTTTAAGTTTTGAGTATACTACTCCAGCACACGAGGCAGGGATAGCTACTACTAGCACAGCTAGAAAGATTACAAACTTTCTAAGACCGGACAAAAAATCACCTTCTTTTCATTTTAAGTTACACATTAACTATTATATTAAATAAACTCATTATAGTAAAGGGATAATATATAAATATTTCTCTATTATGCAAGTAGAAATCTATAACTCTATGTTATAATAATAATGATACTAAAATTTAAGGAGGATTGAATGGTAAAATTAGTAGTTGTTGATATGGATGGGACTTTTTTAGATGATAGTAAAAAAATGAGTCCAGAATTTGATAAGGTCTTTAAAAGCTTAAAATCCAAAGGAGTATACTTTTGTGTTGCAAGTGGAAGACAGATGGCGAGTTTGAAAAAAGAATTTGCAGGTTATGAAGAAGATATTTTATTTATTGCTGAAAACGGTACAGTTGTAGAGTTTGACGGTGAGTTGATATCAGTGGATGAGTTAAGCATAGAAGTCACTGAAAAAATACTAAATAGAATAAAATATTTGGGTGATAAAAAGAAGGTAGTATATTGCACTAGAGAGTGCTCTTATATAGATGGATTAGACGATGAGCAGGCTATAAAAAATGCACAACAATATCTTCCAAGTCATAAGATAGTTGATAGTTTTGATGAAGTAGATTCACTTCCAGTTAAGGTATCATTTTATTCGGAAAATGGATATGATCATGACTTTGAAGCTATTGTTGAAGAGTTTGGAGATTTAGCAACAGTTTGTACATCGGGATTTGAATGGTTGGATGTTATCCCTAAAAATGCAAGTAAGGGAAATGGAATTCAAAAGATACAAAAGTTGTTAAATATAGATGACAGTGAAATTATGGCATTTGGAGATCAGATGAATGATTTTGATATGCTCAGCAAGGTATATTATAGCTATGCTATGGATAATGCAATCGATGAAATAAAACAAATTTCAAGATTTAGTGCTCCTTCAAACAATGAGTATGGCGTTATTCAAGTTTTAAAGGAATTCTTTGAGATAGATTAGGAGTAGCTATGAAAGAAAAAAATAGAAGCAGAAAAAGAAAGAGGATAAATAAGAAAAAGCTTTTACTAGTTTTTATTGTATTGGCTCTCTTGATTTTCCTTATTTTTAAATTGGCAATTGGAATAAAAGGAATAGTTAAACCTAAGGAAAAAGAAAGTCTGCCTGTAAAGTCTGAACAGGATATAAATCAAGAAGAGAAGAAGATAATAAATATTATGATAGATCCAGCAAAGGGTGGATCAAATGCTGGAATGTCAAATCCAAATAAAACTATGAGTGAAAAAGAGATAAATTTAGATATTGCCAAAAAGATGCAAGCTTATATTTTAAAACACAAAGATGTAAGGGTAATGCTTACAAGAGAATATGATGATGATAAAAGTTTGAAAAGTAGAGCAGACCTTGCAAAAGAAAATGAAACTGATATATTTGTATCTATAAGGTTAAATGCTCAAGGCTCATCAGATCAGGCAGAAGGACTTGATACATATTATATTGCTCCAAAGGCTAAAGTATTGAAGTCATCTAATAAGTCTCAAAAAAAAGAAGACAAAGGTTCAGAGTCAGATAAAAATGATGAAAGTAGTTCTAAGTTGGAAAAAACAGATAAAAATAAATCAGAAGATGAGAGGTCAGATAAAGAGTCTGCTGAAAAAGAATCTTTAGATAAAGAAAGCTCAGATGAAGTATCTTCAGACAAAAAATCCTCAGAGAAAGAAAGTTCAAATGAGGACTCTTCAGAGAAACAAACTGTTATAAAAAGAAAAAATTTATCAGAAGGTCTTGCAAAGTCTATTCAGTCTACAACTTTATCTTTTGTAGAGATGAAAGATAGAGGGGTGATACAAAATAGTTTTGATATTTTAAATTACACAGAGATGCCAGCAGTTATAGTTCAGTGTGGATTTATATCAAATAAAAAAGACGCTGAAAAGCTCTCAAATGAGGCTTTTAGACAGGAGTTAGCTGATGGCATAAGTGAAGGACTTCTTTGCTTTATAGATGAAAATAGAAATGAAATAATTAAAGATAGGGTAAATTATAGATAATTTTGGAAGGAGATAATTCGTGGATCTTTACAACACTTCAAGGGACTATAGAGAACGATTGAGTAAAGAAAAGTGTAAGGCAAATGGTATATACTACACTCCAGAGCCAATTGTAAAACTAATGGTAAAAGAAGTTCTACAAGAAAAAGAAGAGTATAAAAATTTAAAGATATTGGATATAGCTTCTGGTTGTGGTGTTTTTTATAGTGAGATTTTAAACTATTTAATTGATGATAAAAGTGATATTGAAGAGATGCTTGATATCAAATCTTTTATATCGAGCAATTTATATTCAATAGAAAAAGATAAGGGATCTGTTGAAGTGTTGAAGAATTATCTTCAAAAAAGATTCGGCTTGGAAAAAGATTATAAGAATAATATAATTACTGATGATGCTCTATTTCCAAAGAATAAGAAAATAAAAGAGGGGATGTTTGATATTATTATCGGCAACCCCCCATATGTTGGGCATAAAAGTATAGATGTTGATTATTCTAAAAAGCTGAGAAAATATTATCCGGAAGTCTATGTCAATAAGTCAGATATATACTATTGTTTTTTTAAGATTGCAATTGATTACTTAAAAGAAGGTGGTGTGGCATCTTTAATTGTCCCGAGATATTTTCTGGAGTCACAATCAGCCCTACTAGTAAGAAAATTCATAGAAAAGAATGTTGAAATAATTAGCATTGTTGACTTTAGAAATAGTAATGTTTTTTTGAATGGAATAGGAGTATCTCCTTGTATCATTACTTTTAAGAAAAATATTTCGAGATTACTAGAAAAAGATAATAAAGAAAAGGAAGTAGTGGACAATAAAAAGGAAGTTTTACTATTGAATTTACCGAATATTCGTATTATAAAAAATAAAAAAGATTTAGACTTGCTTTTATCGGGTAAACTAATAAGAGCTAATGGGTATATGGATATTGATGATACTTCTTGGTCTCTTCTTACCAATAGTGAAAAGGGGATAATGGATGCAATTAGAAAAAAGCAAAGTTATAGATTGGCTGATATTGTCGACAACTATCAAGGAGTAATAACTGGTTGTGATAGAGCCTTTATAGTGGAAAAAGACTCAGAGCTTTTAGAGGGGATGGATAAAGAAACGATAAAAAGATGGATTAAATCCAAGGATATCAACCCATACTTTATTAATGATTCAGATAAAGTAATTGTATATACTGATGATATGAAGTATTCGGATATACCAAATATTTACAAAGCACAGCTTAAAAAATATGAAGAAAGATTAAAATCTAGAAGAGAAGTATTAAGAGGGATTAGAGCCTGGTATAAACTTCAATGGGGCAGAGAATCTATGATATTTGAGCAAGAAAAAATAATATATCCATTTAAATCTAAAACAAATAGATTTGCTTTGGACTTAGATAAATCTTTTTTTAGTGCAGATGTATATTTTTTTACCATAAAAGATGAGTTTAAAGAAAAAATTTCTTATATTTATCTTTTATCTATTTTAAATTCAAGAATATATCAAATATATATGCAGTCTTTTTTGAAAAAAATGGGAAACTCAATATATGAATATTATCCATATCGTTTATTGGAGACATATATATTTATAGATGATTCTTATAAAGAAATAGAAAATTTGGGCAAAAAAATACTTTTGGAAGAAAATGAAAGTAATATACAGATTTTGATGAATAAAATAGATATTATTTTAGAAAAAAGTTTAAATATAACAGACTTTATAAAAAAATAGGAAAAATGTGGAAATTTTTCTGTAAATGTTATAAAATGAAATTATAGGTTTTAATTTGATATGCTTTTAAATAAATAGGGACATAAGTTGACCATGAGGGTCAGCGGTGCTGAATAAAAGTTAATAATGAATATATGATGGAGGTTTTATTATGAAGAAGGAAGTAACAATAATCAATGAGACAGGTTTACATGCTAGACCAGCAAGTATGTTTGTAAAGAAGGCATCAGAATTTAAGTCTTCTGTTGAATTAATTCATGAAGACGAAAAGGTAAATGCAAAATCAATAATGGGAATAATGAAGCTTGGTTTAGCCAAGGGAACAACTGTTACTATAGAAACTAATGGTGAAGATGAAGAATTAGCACTAAATTCTATGGTAGAATTAATAGAAAACGGCTTTGGCGAAAAGTAATATAAATAAGACTGAATGTTAAGGGCTGAGCCCTTAACATTTTTTATAAATTTTAAAGTTTTATAGAGATTAAATTTTGAATGTACAGAGGCAAGTAATTTTTCTTCTGTCTGATACAGAAAATTTGGAGGTAGAATTATGATGAAAGGTATAGGAGCATCACCAGGAATAGCAATAGGAAAAGCTTTGGTAGTAGAAGAGAGTGAAATAGTAATAGAAAAAAAATCGATATCAGATATAGATTCTGAGCTTAAAAAACTTTCTGATGCTGTATTGATATCAAAAGAAGAGCTAACTAAAGTAAAGGAAAAAGTTGCTCAAGAAGTTGGTGAGGAAGAGGCAGAAATATTTGGAGCTCACTTACTAGTTCTTGAAGACCCTGAATTTATTGGCGAAGCAGAAAATAAGATAAAAAATGAAAATATAAATGCGGAATATGCATTAAATGAAGTTAAAGATATGTTTGTATCTATATTTGAATCTATGGATAATGCATATATGAAGGAAAGAGCAGCAGATGTAAAGGATGTTACTAATAGAGTGCTAAGACATATATTAGGAATAAAGGTAGTAGATTTATCATCTTTATCTGATGAAATAGTACTAGTAGCTCATGATTTAACTCCATCGGATACTGCAACTATGGATAAAGCAAAAGTTTTAGGATTTTTAACTGATATTGGAGGCAGAACATCGCATACAGCTATTATGTCAAGAACCCTTGAGATAGCAGCTATAGTTGGGCTAAGTGATGTAACTAAGCAGGTAAATGATGGCGATATGATAATCTTTGATGGTGATGTTGGAGAAGTGTATATTAATCCAGATCAGAAACTTATTGAAGAATATGAAGAAAAGAAAAGACTGTTTGAAGAGGAAAAGAAGGCTCTTGAAGAATTAAAGGGCAAGGAATCCGTAACACTAGATGGAAAGCGCGTTGAGTTAGCCGGTAATATAGGAACTCCTAATGATGTTGAAGGTCTTATCAAAAATGATGCTGAAGGAGTAGGGCTATACAGAACAGAATTTTTATATATGAATAATGATAAATTCCCAGAGGAAGAGACACAGTACGAAGCTTATAAGGCTGTTCTTGAAGGAATGAAGGGCAAGCCTGTTGTAATAAGAACTCTTGATATAGGTGGGGACAAAAAACTAAGTTACTTTGAAATGGAAGAGGAGATGAATCCATTTTTAGGTTATAGAGCAATCAGACTTTGCCTTGATAGAACAGATATATTTAAAACTCAGTTAAGAGCCCTATATAGATCTTCTGTTCATGGAAAATTAAGAATAATGTTTCCTATGATATCTTCACTAGAAGAGTTATTAAAGGCTAAGGAAATCTGTGAAGAAGTGAAATCTGAGCTAAGAGATGAAAATATAGCATATTCAGATGATGTTGAAGTTGGTATGATGATAGAGATACCTTCAGCAGCGATTATCTCTGATGTTCTTGCAAAACACGTAGATTTCTTTTCAATAGGAACAAATGATTTAATTCAGTATACTTGTGCAGTTGACAGAATGAACCAAAAAATAAGTTATTTATATAATCAGTTTAATCCAGCCGTTCTTAGATTGATAAATTTAGTAATTAAAAATGCTCATGCTGAAGGAAAATGGGTTGGCATGTGTGGTGAATCTGCAGGAGACCAAAAAATGATACCAATTTTACTAGGATTTGGTTTAGATGAATTTTCTATGTCACCAATATCTATCTTAAGAGCAAGAAGATTGGTAACATCAGTAAGCCAAGCTGATATGAAAAAATTATCTGATGAGATTCTTGGACTTACAAGAGCAGAAGAAATAGAAGCCTATATGGATAAATTTATAGAAAATAATAAATAAGACTAGTATAAAATATTATAAAGTTTAAATTATAAAAGACAGCATTTGCTGTCTTTTTTTTATAGAAATATTTAAAAGTTATAAAAAATAAGTATAAAAAGCTTGTAGACAGCAATAAATATAAAAAGATTATGAGAATATAACTATAAAAATAGAGATAAATAAAGTAAAACTATAAACAGTGCTATCAAAACAGATATCTAAAACAAATGTATCAAAATAGGGATCTAAAACAGATATTGTAAAATTGAGATTAAAAGATACACATAAAAAATAGAGATATATAGATATCTAAAAGAAATATAAAAATAAAAAAAGATTATAAAAAATATATAAATTATTAA
Organism: Peptostreptococcus russellii; assembly: GCF_003012055.1. Taxonomy (GTDB): domain Bacteria; phylum Bacillota; class Clostridia; order Peptostreptococcales; family Peptostreptococcaceae; genus Peptostreptococcus; species Peptostreptococcus russellii. The sequence goes on from NZ_JYGE01000003.1 coordinate 204,503, forward strand.
TTAGAAATAAAAAAGAGTATAGCATAATAAGCCCTAGTAGAATAAAAACAAAATAATTAAAATAAAAAATATTGATTTTTTTCTTTTAAAAAATAAACTACTTGTAAGTATTGGAATTTCAATATGCAATTTTTTAACTAAAATTAATGGTCAAAAAAAGTCCATTAGGGACAAAAAATACACTAATAGAATATATATTAGTCTTTTTATTTATTTTAGACTATATATGATATACTATATATCAAAAGTAGGCATATATGATAGTATATATAGCTTTAAATTTGATTAAAAGTATAGACAAGTAGAAAAAACTATGCTAATATAAAATTATAAAAGAAATCAAACAGATTTAACATTACAAATAAAATATATTAAATTACGGGAGGCACAACATGCTAGGAGATATTGTAAGATATAATTTTTTCGCGTTGGACGATGCTAGTGAGGAGACTTACTTATTAGATTATGCCATAGTTTTAGATGGTGATGATGAAAACGATAACATCAAGATATTGCCATTTACGAGCAGTTATCATAAGGACTCTATAGAATCTTTTTGCATTGGATGTATTCCTGGTTTTGTAGAAGTAAAAAATGAGGGATATGTAAATAACAGACAGTATGTACACTTTAATAAGATACTTGATGTAAAGAGAGATGAATTATATCCAGTTCATCACCAAGATGTATATGGACGTATTCAAAAAAATAATACTGGTAATCCTATGAATGTAAGATTAGCTCAAGAACAGTTAGATAAAATAGTGGATAGATATGGAATTTATGAGGAAGGTGAAGAAAAAAATCTTATCAACTTACTTATAAAATCTGATGCAGCCTTTGCTTTGAATAATGAAGAAAATAATATTGCTGAGTTAAGAGAAGTTTCTGCTAAAGAAATGGATAAGTATAGAGAATATAATTTTACTGATAAAAAGGTAGTAGTTTTCTTTGTAGACGGTAAAAGGTATTCAGTAGTTATGAACGCTACAAATAATAAAGATTTAGATAGTAGAAATAATAGTTTAAAAAAACTACTAAGTTAATATAAAAATAAGCTTATAAGAAAAAACAATAATTTACTAATACGTTTTGTTTACAAAACTACCATAATCACTCAAAAAATAGTCAGTTGCCAGCTGGCTATTTTTTATATTCAAAATAATATTCAATATACAAAAAATAAAGAAAATATCTAGAAACTATGACAATTAATTATTGTATGAAAAATAAAAAAGATAATATTTGTATGAAATCAAATTATATAAAAGAGCAAATTGTAGAAAAAGAGAAAATTGCATGTAAGAGTAAGTCAGGTTGAGAATAAAAGAATATCATTAAAAAAGCAGGAAAAAGAAAGTAACAAACAAGTAAAAAAATAAGTGATATATCTAATATAAAAGTAAAATTGAAATTTTGAGTGAGGAAAAATAAATAAAAACACAAATTATAAGAGTATAAAATATAAGAATTTATAAATAAATACAATTTAAATGAGTGTGAAAGCCTTGGAATAACTAAGTGCAACCAATAGTTGACAAATTGACATGTATGCTTGCTTGCTATCAACTAGATAAATTTATATAATTAATGCAAGAGTTAAAATAAAAAACACACTATATTGAGAGGGGTATTAAAAATGATACTGGCAGATAAATTAATTCTACTTCGTAAAAAAAATGCTTGGTCACAAGAGGAACTTGCCAACAAACTTGATGTTTCTAGACAGGCAGTTTCAAAATGGGAAGGTGCTCAGTCCACACCTGATTTAGAAAAAATAATAAAACTATCTGAAATATTTAATGTAAGTACGGACTATCTACTAAAAGATAACTTGGAATTTGATCAAGACACTTTAGGGACAGAAGATAATACAATAGGATTGCAAGGTGAGTCTAGAACAAAAGAAGAAAGTTTAGTAAGGTGGATATCAATGGAGGAAGCTTCGGAGTTTCTGAGCATAAAAAAGAAAAATTCAAAAAAAGTTTCATATGCAGTATTTTTATGTATCATATCCTCAATAACACTAATCGTACTTAGCTCTATTAGTGAAAATAATAAGTATCTACTTTCTGAAAACCTTGCAAGCGGGATAGGACTTAGCGTGTTATTTATATTTATATCTATAGCAATTGCCATATTTATGTCTAGTTCTAGCAAAAGTGCACGCTTTGATTTTTTAGAAAAAGAAACTTTTAAAACTAGCGATGGAGTTACTAGTATGGTAAATAAGTATAAGGAAGATTATAGAGAGAAATACTCTAGAAATAACATTATAGCAAGTATTATGTGTGTTCTAGGTGCCTTACCCATAATTATTGGATCTTTGATAGATGGAGAAGATGAAGTATTTATTTCTATAATGCTTTCTTTTACACTAATAATTGTGGGAGTTGCTGTTTTAATATTTGTTAGGAATGGAATAATTTGGACAAGCTTTGAAAAGTTGTTAGAAGAAGGGGACTATTCGAAAGAAAAGAAAGAAGAAGGAAAGAAATTTTCTAATATAAGCACAGCTTACTGGCTTATTGCGACAGCTATATATTTGGCTTATAGCTTTATTAGCTATAGTTGGGCTTTGAGTTGGATTGTATGGCCAGTGGCAGGAGTGCTATACCCAGCTATGATAGCTATATTAAAATTATTTACTAATAAGAAATAAAAAAACACCTATCTGATATCAGATAGGTGTTTTAAATTCATTGATTTTAAAAGAAATTACTAATTAATTTCCATTGTATCCTTGTTTAAATGCACTTACAAATATTGATCTAGCTTCTGCAACTTGACCACCCTGTATTGGATTATCTCCTTCAAGGTCATTAAATAGTTGGGACGCAAATTGATCAACATTAGAAGGGCTGCCTCCACTTTGCTTGTAGTTAACACCCTCTCTATATCCAGTGCTTCTTATTTCACTTTTAATATTATTATTTAGACTTGAAACAGGTGGTACAAATTCATCTCCACCGCCAGAACCTCCAGAGTTACCTCCGCCAGAGTTTCCACCACCAGAACCTCCAGAGTTACCTCCGCTAGAACTTCCTCCTCCAGAACTACTTCCGCCAGAATTATTATTTCCACTAGAATTGTTATTTCCTGAGTTATTCGAGCTGTTAGATCCAGATTTATCATCATCATCGTCGTTTTTATTTTTGCTAGAATTCTTAGAACTGTCTTTATCGTTTGAGTCCTTATCAGAATCATCATTTAAAGAGTTGATATCAGAATTTTTCTTTCCATCCGTATCCTTACCTTCAGAATTCTTGTCATCAGTAGGTGACTTTCCACGAACCTTCTCAACGTCAGAACGTATCTGGTCCATCATATCCTTAAACTCTTCGAATAACTTATCGTATTCTTTTTGCTTTTCCTGATATTTACTAGGATCTGTTACCACTGTATCTGCTAGTTCTAGAGATATACCATACATCTTCACTAAAACAGATTTGGCCTCAACTAAAGGCTTATATAAGGTTTGAGTATTCTTTAGCAGCGTAACACCATTTTTGATAGAGTCTTTAGCAGTGACTGCATCTCTTTCAAGGTCAGGGTTTTTGCTGACATCATTTATTGTCTTTAGATTATTTTTCAAATCATTGTAATAAGAAAGAATTTCCTTATACTCAATTACAACCTCTTCAACATTATCTTTTGTTATTTCAGTTATATATTCAATTTTTTGATTAGCCTTGTCTGTATTGTTACTTTTCTTTTTTGGACCACACGCAACCATAGTTGCAGACATAGTCAAAGCAAGCAACGTTACCATCGATTTTTTGAATAATTTCAAAATATTCACCTCCATTTGTACATATGTATCATTATAACATAGAATTTTAATTTAAAATATAAAAAATGTCAAATTGAGGATCTTCTAAGATGTAAGAAATATAAGTTGAAATATATTAAAAATAAGTAGAGCAAAGGCTTTAACAGTAGATATACTTCATATTAATAACAATATATAAAAAATAGCAAAAATATATAAATATTTATAAGAAACTGCTTTTTAAATTATATGAATTTCCTATTATTTTTAAAACCCTTGTATATTTATGATATAATGTTATTTGAATGATTTATAGAAATTAAAGGAGGAATATATTTTGAAAATGATACATAAGTATAATATGAACGGCTACAACATAGTAGTGGACGTAAATGGCGGTGCAGTTCATGTTGTAGATGATGTGACTTATAGAGTTTTAGACTTTTATGAAGATAAAAATTTAGAAGAAATAATATCACTATTAGCAGATGAATTTGACAGACAAAAAATAGAGGAATCATACAATGAAATAGAAGAGTTGGTTAAAGAAGGTCTTTTATATACAGAAGATGAATATGAATTTCATCCAAGTTTTGTAAATAGAGAACCAGTAGTAAAGGCTCTCTGTTTAAACGTTGCTCATGATTGTAACTTAAAGTGCAAGTACTGCTTTGCAAAGCAGGGTGACTTTGGAGGAAATGCTGAGCTGATGTCTTTGGATGTTGGTAAAAAGGCAATGGACTTTCTAGTAGCAAACAGTGGAAATAGAAGAAATCTAGATATTGACTTTTTCGGTGGGGAACCACTTATGAATTGGGAAGTTGTAAAAGAGTTGGTTAAATATGGTAGAGAAATTGAAAAACCAGCTGGAAAGAATATGAGATTTACGATTACTACAAATGGTGTTTTATTAGATGATGAAAAAATTGATTTTATAAATGAACATATGCATAATGTAGTACTTTCTCTAGATGGTAGAAAAGAAATAAATGATCAAATGAGATTAACTATAAATGATAGAGGTAGCTATGATACTATAGTACCGAAGTTCCAAAAATTAGTTAGCCAAAGACCTAAGGATAAATATTATTATGTAAGAGGAACATTTACAAGAGATAATCTTGACTTCTCAAAAGATATTAATCATTTTGCAGACTTGGGATTTGAACTTACATCTATAGAGCCTGTTGTGGATGACGAGTCAAATCCATTTGCTCTTAGAGAAGAGGATTTACCTAAGATATTTGAAGAGTATGAAAGCTATGCAGCTGAACTTGCACAAAGACAGTTGGAAGGCGAAAAGTTAAAGTTCTTCCACTTTATGATTGATTTAAATCAGGGTCCTTGTGTAATTAAGAGAATTACTGGTTGTGGAGCTGGTAATGAATATGTATCAATTGTTCCAAATGGTGATATATATCCATGCCATCAGTTTGTAGGTAAAGAAGAGTTTGTTATGGGAAATGTTCATGAAGATGAGATAACACTTCCAGAATCAATGAGGGAAATGTTTAGAGAAGCTCATGTATATAATAAAGAAAGTTGTAAAACTTGTTGGAATAAGTTCTATTGTTCAGGTGGCTGTCATGCAAATGCAATTAACTTCAATGAAGATATTAGAAAGCCATATGAATTAGGTTGCGAAATGCAGAAAAAGAGAACAGAATGTGCAATAATGATACAAGCAAAACTATTAACTGAAGGAAAATAATTTAAACATAAATATGAAAGACTGCAATCTTGTATAATTAAATAGATTATTATAGGTGCAGTCTTTTTTTATATCAATTAACTTTTGAGTAGTAGTTCTTGCTTTAATAAATATTTTAAAGGGTGAAGATTAGAATATGAGAGTAAGCTATAAGTATTTAGGCAGGTATAAGGAAATTGCTACGGTTTTGATCAAGTATGGATTTGGATTTGTAGTAGAAAAACTAAATAAAGACGCAGTTGCCTCCAAAGTAAATACACATTCTCCAAAAGGTGAAGTAAAATCGATGACTACAGGCCAGAGGATGAGATACGCATTTGAAGAATTAGGTCCTACCTATATTAAAATTGGTCAGATTTTAAGTACAAGAAAAGATATTTTTGATGATGAAATAATATCAGAGTTATCAAAATTGAGGGATCATGTAGTAGCAATAGATAATGATACAGCGATGGCTATATTAAAAGAAGAGCTTGGCTGTGAATTAGGAGATGTATTTAAACGTATTAGCAAAGAGCCACTTGCAGCAGCTTCTATAGGCCAGGTATATGAAGCCCAACTATTGGATGGAACAGTGGTAGTAGTTAAAATACAAAGGCCAGAGATTGAAGAAACTATAAAGGCAGACTTGAATATATTAAAAAGATTGGCTGACAATCTTAGTTTTTTAAATAAAGATTGGAATATAGATGCTCAAGAGATGATAGCTGAGATGGAGATTCAACTACTAAGGGAATTGGATTATAAATTTGAAGCTATAAATGGCATAAAATTAAGAAAAATATTTAAAGATAGTAAGGAAGTTTTTATTCCTAGAATATTTGATGAATATACTACAAAAAAGTTATTAATAATGGATAAGGTAGAAGGAATCTGTTTATCTGATATTGATGAATATCAGCTTAGTGAGTCAGATAAAAAAAACATTGTAGATATAGGAGTGAGGTCATTTTTTAGGCAGGTTATGACTTGTGGCTTTTTTCATGCGGATCCTCACCCAGGTAATATATTTATTGTTGGGAATGGCAATAATAAAAAAATTTCCTATATAGATTTTGGTATGATTGGACTGATAGATGAAAAGACTTTAAAATATTTAAATCAGTTAATAGTAGCTTCAACAAATAAGAATATATATAAAATTGTAAGGATATTAACAGATATGAAAGCCATGCCAGCTGAATCAAATAGTGAGACACTGAGAAGAGATTTGCTTTATTTGATACACTATTATTATGATATTCCTTTTGATAAAATAAGTATTGCAGAAATTTTAAATGAAGGATTTAGATTTATGAGAACTCATAATATAACACTTCCGTCTCAGTTGGTTCTATTGGGTAAGACAGTTATTACCTTGGAAGGGACTTCTAGAGGTCTATATCAAGATTTTAGCGTTGAGACTATAGCAAAGTCATATATGAAATACTACAGAGATGAAAAGTTAAATCTAAAAAGAAATATATCAAGGCTAAAGTCAGATTTAGATGAATATTATTATGATATGGTGACAGTTCCAGGGCAACTAAAAAACATCTTAAATATATTAGAAAAAAATAAGTTGAAACTTGAAATAGGCGAAGTAAAAGCTCCTAAAATGGAGGAAAATATTACTAATTTTACAACACAAGTATCTATGAGTATAATGCTTGCTGCTTGTATAGTTGGATCCTCACTTATACTATCATCTGGCAATATAAAATCAAATAAAATGATTAAATATATAGGGATTATGGGATTTATTCTATCCTTTATAATAGGTATAGCACTAGTTATTTTGATACTTAAAAGCAACTACAGAAAAAATAAATAAGGGGAAAAATTAAAAAAGCTTGAACTGGGATTTGAACTGGGAAGGGAGGTGCTTTATGAAGAAATGGAAACTATTAAATAAGACAAGTGCAAGTGGAAATGAAGTTACAAGGAAGTTAAATATAGATGATAATATTGCACAAATAATGCTAAATAGAAATATCTCAGAATATGAAGACATAGAGATGTATATAAATCCTTCATTTGATTTTTTGAGAGACCCTTTCTTATTAATGGATATGGAAAAAGCAGTCACTAGAATAAAAAGTGCAATTAATAATAATGAGAAAATATGTATATATGGGGACTATGATGTTGATGGAGTATCTTCGACATCAGTTTTAAAGATATATTTTGATTCTATTGGATATCCTGTTGAATACTATATTCCAAATAGATTAGAAGAAGGTTATGGACTAAATAAAGATGCTATAGATTATATTCATAGTATGAAAGCAGATCTTATGATAACTGTTGACTGTGGGATTACATCTATATCTGAAGTAGATTATGCAAATAAATTGGGTATAGATGTAATAATAACAGACCATCATGAGTGTCAAGGTCAAATACCAAATGCCTATGCTGTAATTGATCCTAAGAGAGATGATTGTAAGTATCCATTTAAGGGGCTATGTGGCTGTGGAGTTGCATTTAAGTTAATAAGTGCCCTTAGTGGAGAAAATAAACTTAAGGAAAATATAAATGATTATCTTGAGATAGTATCCTTGGCTACAATTTGTGATATTATGCCAGTCTTAGATGAAAATAGAATAATTGTTAAGAATGGTCTGGAAATATTGGCAAGTGGAAATAATGTTGGAATGAAGGCCTTGATAAAGGTTTGTGGGCTAGAGGGTAAGAAAATAAAAAGTTCTCATCTTGGTTTTGCAATAGGGCCCAGAATAAATGCTTGTGGAAGGTTAGGTTTTTCAAATTTAGGAGTAGAATTATTTACAGAGAAAAATCCAGACAAAGCAGAAAAATTAGCAGAATTAATGGATTTGAAAAATCAGGAAAGACAGGATATAGAAGCTAGAATATATAAAGAGGCAGAAAACTTGATAAGTTCAAATCAAGTACATCAAGACGGAAAAGTTATCGTTTTGGCAGCTGAAAACTGGCATCATGGAATAATAGGTATAGTAGCTTCTAAACTAACAGAAAAATACTATAAACCATGTATTCTTCTTTGCATAGAAGGTGAAAGTGCAACTGGCTCAGCTAGATCTATTAAGGGATTTGATTTATTTAGTGCCCTTTATGAATGCAGAGATTTGATGGAGAAATTTGGAGGTCATGAGCAGGCAGCGGGGTTAACCATAAGTGTAGATAATATAGATGAGCTTAGAAATAAAATAAATGGCATAGCGGACTATCAACTAGAAGTAGAAGATTTGATTGAAGAAATAAAGATAGAGTATGAAATAGATGCAAAAGATGTTACTTTGGATTTTGTAGATAAACTACATATGCTAGAGCCGTTTGGAATCAAAAATCCAACTCCATACTTTATGATGAGAGACTGCTATGTGAAAAATGTATACTTGATAGGAAAAGATAAAAGCCATCTTAAAATGACTATATCTAAAGACAAGGACATTGAATGTATTGGATTCTCTTTAAGCTATTTAATGGAGAAGTTTAATATAGAGGATATGGTTGATATAGTATTTCAGGTAGATGAAAATACTTACAATGGAAATACTAAAGTTCAGCTATTAATAAAAGATATTAGGTTAAATAGACCAAAAGATATTTTAAAAAGACCAACTTACTTAAAAGAAATTGATAAACTTCTAAATCTTGATAGAGCTTATTTAAAAGAAGAAGATTCTTTAGAACTTGAGAAATCTAATATAGCTAAAAAAGAAAAAAAGAAAAAAATAGAAGATAATAACGAAAAAATTGAAGTCAATAAGGATATTGATATAGAATATATAAATAATAAAATAAGTGAATATCTGTATAGATCAAATATAAACATATCTAGGATAGCAAATATAGTCGATATACTAAGCAAAGATACATTATTAGTTATAAATAGTATGAATGGATTTTTTAGGGCTATTTCCGATATAAACATAGCTTCAGATGAAAAAATCGACTACATATTTTTATCCAATATTGATAAAATTGATTTAAAAGTATATAATAAAATTATTATGTATGATTATTTTGATAATTATCAAGAAATAGAATATATTTCGAAAAATAAAAAAGATAATTCGGAAATTTTAATTAATTTCAATAGTAGTGATTATATATATATAAGGAATAAATTTAGGGAGATTGACTTTGTGAGAGACAATTTTGTATTAGCTTATAAGTTTTTTATGTTAAATAAGAAAAAAACTATGGGTTATAGCGAATTTATCGAGATACTAGGACTTTCTCCTATTAAAGTTTATACTATATTAAAAGTATTAGAGAGTGAAAAATTACTTAAATATAAGATAGACTATGATAAAGATTTATTTGAATTTGAGTTATTGCCAAAACCAGATAAAAAGTTGGATTTAGAGCAAAATAAAATTGTTAAGTTTCTCAATTCGAAAATACAAATTGACTAAAAAGCCAATATTATGGAGGAAGAAATGAATTTAGAAAAAAAGATTAGAAATATACAGGATTTTCCAAAGCCTGGTATAGGATTTAAGGATATTACTACTTTACTAGAAGATGGAGAAGCTTTTGAATACACTATAAAAAAAATAGCAGAGAATATAAAGGATCTAGGGGTAGATGTTATAGTTGGACCTGAAGCTAGAGGCTTTATATTAGGAACTCCTGTAGCATATGAATTAGGGATAGGTTTTATACCTATAAGAAAGCCTGGAAAACTTCCTGCAGAAGTAGAATCATATGAGTATAGTTTAGAATATGGAACAGATCGTCTTGAGATACACAGAGATGCAATAAAGCCAGGTGATAGGGTTGCAATTGTAGATGATTTATTAGCAACTGGCGGGACAATAGCAGCAGCCACTAAGTTGGTAGAAAACTTAGGTGGTGAAGTAGTAGCGATAGAATTTTTAATAGAGCTAGATTTCTTAAATGGTAGAGGCAAATTAGATGGGTATAATGTAAACTCACTAGTACATTATTCAGAAGAATAATTTTGGGTCCTGTTACTTTTTGTTTGAATTAGCGAAATATAATAAGAGGGGTGACATTATGTATGATGAAGATTTAAAAAAATTAATAGAAAAGATAAAGACATATTCACCAAATGCTGATTTTGATAAGGTGGCAAGGGCTTATAATTTAGCAAAAGAAGCACATGAAGGTCAGTTTAGAAAATCGGGTGAACCGTACTTTATACATCCAAAAGCTGTTGCCAATATACTGGCAGATATGCAATTAGATGAGGATACAATTTGTGGTGGCCTTTTACATGATGTAGTTGAGGATACTGATTATGAGTTGGATTATATAGAAGAACAATTTGGTAAAGACGTTGCGATATTGGTTGATGGAGTCACTAAGTTAGGTAAAATCAAGTATATGACAAAAGAAGAGTCACAATCTGAGAATTTAAGAAAAATGTTTTTGGCTATGGCTAAGGATATGAGAGTAATACTGATAAAATTAGCTGATAGACTTCATAATATGAGGACTCTTGAATATATGAATCCAGAAAAAGCTAAATATAAGGCTCAAGAAACACTTGATATCTATGCGGGGATTGCTCACAGATTAGGTATTTCTAAGATTAAATGGGAATTAGAAGATCTTTCTTTGAGGTATCTTAATGGCGAAGGATATTATGAATTAGTAAACATGGTAAAAATGAAGAGAGAGCAAAGAGAAAAGTATATAAAAGATATTGTGGATTTGCTTGAAAAGACCTTCAGTGATATGGATATAAATTGTGAAGTGTATGGAAGACCAAAACATTTTTATAGCATATATAAAAAGATGCAAAAAAAACATAAAAGTTTCGATGAAATATACGACTTGACAGCGGTTAGAGTATTGGTAGATTCAGTAAAAGATTGTTATGCTGTGCTGGGGGTAGTTCATACTTTATGGAAGCCGATTCCTGGTAGATTTAAAGACTATATAGCTATGCCAAAGCCAAATATGTATCAATCACTTCATACAACAGTAGTAGGACCAGATGGAGAACCTGTAGAGATACAGATTCGCACTCATGAAATGCATAACATTGCTGAGTATGGTATAGCGGCTCACTGGAAGTACAAAGAAGGTAGAGCTGATGATGAAATGTCAAAGGCTGATGAGAGATTACAGTGGCTAAGAAGAATGATGGAATGGGAAAAAGATGTTACAGATCCTCATGAATTCTTAGATGCCCTAAAAGATGATGTCTTTAGTGCACAAGTTTATGTATTTACACCACAGGGAGATGTAATTGAACTTCCTAATGAAGCGACACCAATAGATTTTGCCTATAGAATTCACTCAAAAGTTGGTAATGCTTGTGTTGGTGCAAAAGTAAATGGAAGAATTGTTCCACTTGATTATAAGTTAAAAAATGGAGAAATAGTAGAAGTACTAACTTCATCAAACTCTCCAGGACCAAGTAGAGACTGGCTAGGACTTGTAAAAACACCAAATGCAAGAAATAGAATAAGACAGTTCTTTAAAAAAGAAAGAAGAGAAGAAAACATTGAACGTGGAGTAGAGATACTAGATAAAGAGTTCAAGAGAAATCATATAAATAAAAATGATGTAGAAACAATAAATATTCTAAAAGAAGTGGGTAAAAAATTCAATCAGCCAGATTACGATGACTTTTTGGCCACTATAGGATATGGTGGAATAGCTGCAAACCACGTTTTGACCAAGGTAAAAGATGTATTGCTTAAAGAAGAAAGAAAGCAAGAAAAAGAAGAAAGAGCAACTCAAGAAGAGGACCTTGAAAGACATAATATTGGTGAAACAGATAAGGCAAAGAACAAGTCTAAGAGAACAGAAAAAAGACACACAGGAGTACAGGTTGATGGACTTGAAGGTATATATGTTAGATTTGCCAAGTGTTGTAACCCACTTCCAGGAGATGATATAGTTGGTTATATCACAAGAGGTAGGGGAGTAACTGTTCATAGAGTAGACTGTGAAAATATCATTCGCGATAAAAAAGAAAATCAGAGCAGAATGGTAAAAGTTTCGTGGATAGATGATAATAAATCTAGATTTGAAGCTGAAATAGAAGTAAAAGCTGCAGATAGAAGAGGAATTGTAAATGAAATTACTCACGTTATATCTAATGAAAAGATTGGTCTTGCAGGAATATATGCAAGAAAGGGTCATGAACTTGGAATAACTGTAAATATAATACTAGAAGTAAATGGTATTGAGGAGTTGCAGCATATAATAAAGAAAATAAAAAATGTACCAGGTGTTGAAGATGCATTTAGGGTACATGGAAAATAAATTCTAAAGGAGTATCTTATGAGAGCAGTAGTTCAAAGAGTAGTATCATCAAATGTAAAGGTAGATGGTGAAACTACAGGTGAAATTGACAAAGGTTTATTGGTTTTGCTAGGAGTAGGTGAGGATGATACTCCCAAAGATACCGCTTATATGGTAGATAAAATAGTTAACCTTAGAATATTTGAAGACGAAGATGAAAAGATGAATTTGTCTTTAAAAGATGTTGGCGGGGAACTTTTGGTAGTTAGTCAGTTTACCCTTTATGGTGATTGTAAAAAGGGTAGACGTCCAGGTTTTAGTGACGCAGCTAGACCTGACAAGGCTGATGAATACTATATAGATTTTGTAAATAAGGCAAGAGAGCTAGGAGTCAAAACAGAAACTGGAAAATTCCAAACACATATGATGGTGGAATTAATCAATGATGGACCTGTTACACTTCTTGTTGACTCTAAGAAAAATTTTTAGGAGGAAAGAATGAAGATAAAAGTATTTGTAGACTCGGTTATGCAGGAAAATTCATATATCTACTATGATGAAAAAACTTTGGAAGCGGTAATAATAGATCCTGCACTTTGCTTGGAAAAAGAAAAGAAGTTTATTGATGATAATAAACTAAACGTTAAATATATAATGCTTACACACTCACATGCGGACCATGTAGCAGATGCAGAGGCACTGAAAGAATATACTGGTGCAGCTATAATTGCTAACAAGGATGAAAGAGAGATGTTAATAGACGCTAAAAAGAATTTGAGTAGCGACTTTTTTACACATGGCATTGAGTTTGAGGCGGATAAGTATGTTTCTGAAGGTGATAAAATTCAGTTAGGAAATAATACTTTTACCTTTATAGATACTCCAGGTCATACAACTGGTGGAATGTGTATAAGGTGTAATAATGACTTATTTACAGGGGATACACTTTTTATGGGATCTATAGGTAGAACGGACCTATATGGTGGTAACTATGACAAAATGTTGAAATCACTTAAAAAGCTAAGCAAGCTAGAAGATGATTTAAATATATATCCAGGTCATGGGCCAGCCAGTACTATAGGGACAGAAAAAGCAAGTAACTATTATATGAAATTGGTGATTTAATGATAAAAGTACTATTGCAAGGACATAATTATAGCTATGAAATTGCAGAGTTCTTGAAGTTATTTTCTTCTGAGTTTTCCTTTTTGGATGGCTCAGAAGTTTTTACTGTTAATCAAGATATGCAAGATTCAGAAGTATTAGTAAATAAGTTAGAAATTATAAGGAAAAGAGATAGAGTAGATATCTTTACAAATACTAAAGTTTTTCTAGGTGGGACTGAGTTATACAATAGAGAAATAAAAGAAAGTATTGATATAGAAACTCTTGATAAAAGCTTTGTAGATATTGATAAAAATTCAAATGACAGTGAAAATATAAAAGATAATACAGAAAAATATTTAGTAAAAAAAGTAATAGAAACAGAACACAATAAAAAAATATTTGCAAAAACCAACAAAAAATTAGATAATAATATTAAGACAATATCAAAGCGAATAATTCAAAGGAGTATGTATTACTATCTACTGGATAGATTTGATGCAAACGTTCCGTGGGGGATACTTACTGGGATTAGACCCGTAAGTATTGTAAACGCGCTATTTGATATGGATATGACAGAAGACGACATCAGAGAAAATATGAAAAGAGAGTATCTTATAAAAGAAGAAAAGCTAGATTTAATTATAGAAATAGCTAAGAGGGAAAGAAAATATATCTATCCTCTTTCAGAAGATAAGATTTCTTTATATGTAAGTATACCTTTTTGTCCAACAAGATGTCTATACTGTTCATTTCCATCACATCCTTTAGCTAAATTTGGAAGTCTAAGACATAAATATATAGAGACACTATTAAAAGAAGCAAAGGGTGTAGCTGAACTAATAAAGATGCAATCAAAAGAGATAGAAACTCTTTATATAGGTGGAGGAACTCCAACAGCATTAGAAGCAGATGATTTGAATTATTTAATTACAGGTCTATTTAATATATTTGATTTATCTAAAATAAAGGAATTTACTGTGGAGGCTGGAAGACCAGATACTATTACTGAGGAAAAGCTAAGAACTCTTAAAAAGCACAATGTTTCTAGAATAAGTATTAATCCACAAACTATGAATCAAGAAACTCTAGAGACTGTTGGAAGAAATCACAGTGTAGAAGATATTAAAGATTGCTTCTATATGGCTAGAAAACTAGATTTTGATAATATAAATATGGATATAATACTGGGACTTCCTGGTGAAACTCCAGATATGGTAGATAGTACAATGAAAGAAATCATTGCACTAGATCCAGAAAGTGTAACAGTTCACACTTTGGCTCTAAAAAGAGCATCTGATTTAAATATAAATATGAATAGTTATAAGGATGCCTTGGCTAGTTATCAAAAAATGATAGAGATGATAGCAATTTCAAGAAAACATATGAAAGATAATAATTATAATCCATATTATATGTATAGGCAAAAACATATGCTTGGAAACCTAGAAAATATTGGTTATTCAAAAGAAGGATATGAATCCCTTTATAATATGCAGATTATGGAAGATAGACAATCCAACTATGCAATAGGTGCTGGTGCAGTATCAAAGTTTGTTTATTTGGATGAAACAAGAATTGAAAGAGTAGATGACGTCAAGAATCTAGAGATATATCTAGAGAGAGTAGACGATATGATAGATAAAAAATACAGGGAGGTAGAAAAAAATGCTAACAAAAGCTCCAAGAGGAACTAAGGATATTACACCTTCAGAATCATATAAATGGAATTACTTAGAGTCGAAGTTTAAGAATCTTTGCTCACTATATGGATATGAAGAAATTAGAACTCCAATATTCGAGAATACAGAACTATTTCAAAGAGGCGTAGGAGATACGACAGACATTGTTCAAAAGGAGATGTACTCTTTTAAGGATAAGGGAGATAGAAGTATCACTCTAAAGCCTGAGGGAACAGCAGGTGTTGTGAGAGCCTTCATAGAAAATAAGATGTATGCAGATGCTCAACCAACAAAATTATTTTATATCACACCATGTTTTAGATATGAAAGACCACAATCTGGTAGACAGAGACAGTTTCATCAGTTTGGTATAGAAGCGATTGGAAGTGATACACCTTCACTTGATGCAGAGGTTATAGAACTAGCAACTCAATTTTTAGGGGAAGTAGGTCTAAAAGATTTATCTGTATCTATAAATTCAGTGGGTTGCCCTGTATGTAGGGAAAGCTACAATGAAAAATTAAAAAAATATTTAGCTAGTAAAGAGGATGTTCTTTGCGACTTATGTAATGAAAGACGTGAAAAAAATCCTATGAGAGTTATAGATTGTAAAAATGAAACTTGTCAGGCTAATATTCAGGATATACCTCTTATAGCTGACAATCTATGTGAAGACTGTCAAAATCATTTTGACACTCTTAAGAGTTATCTTGATGAAATGAATATCAAGTATGAGGTTGACAAAAAGATAGTAAGAGGACTAGACTACTATAAGAGAACTGCTTTTGAGATTATTTCAAATGATTTAGGAAGTCAGTCAACTGTGTGTGGTGGTGGAAGATATGATGGACTAGTAGAACAGATAGGTGGCCCAGAAGGATTCAGTGGTATAGGATTTGGATTAGGTGTAGAAAGACTATTGTTGACATTAGCAGCCAATAATATTGAGATAGCTAAGCCAGATAGCACAGATATATTTATAGTTACTATTGGTGATACTGCAAAGCTGAAGGCATTTAATATTTTAAAAGCACTAAGAAGCAATCATATATCTGCAGATAAGGATCACCTTGATAGAAGTGTAAAAGCTCAGTTTAAGTATTCTAATAAAGTAGATGCAAAATATACAATAGTAATTGGCGATGATGAACTTGAAAAAGATGAGGCAACGCTTAAAAATATGAACACTGGTGAACAAAGATTAATTAAGCTAAGTGAACTGGTTGAAGAACTAAAAAAGGAACTATAATTCGGAGGTAACTAATTGGATAATTTAAAGGGATTTAAAAGAACTTGTTATGCAGGAGAATTGAGATCTTCTGATATCGGAAAAGAAGTAATAATAATGGGCTGGGTCCAAAAGAAGAGAAATCTTGGTGGACTTGTATTCGTTGACCTAAGAGATAGAGGCGGAATATCACAGGTTGTATTTGACTCTGATGTGAGCCAGGAAGCATTTGAAAAGGCCGAAAAGCTAGGAAGTGAGTACGTAATAGCTGTAAGAGGTAAGGTATGTGAAAGACAGTCTAAAAACCCAAATATTCCTACAGGAGAAATTGAAATATTCGCTGAAGAACTAAGAGTATTAAATGAGTCTCAGACACCACCAATATATATAAAAGATGATGATGATGTAAGTGAAGCTTTAAGACTTAAATATAGATATTTAGATCTTAGAAAACCTAAGATGCAGAGAAATTTAATGTTAAGACACAAGGTTGCAAATGTTGTAAGAAACTATCTATCAGACAATAATTTCTGTGAAATAGAAACACCTTTCCTAGTGAAGCCAACTCCAGAAGGTGCTAGAGATTACTTGGTACCATCTAGAGTGAATCCAGGAAGATTTTATGCACTTCCACAGTCTCCTCAGCTATATAAGCAGTTGTTAATGGTTAGTGGAATGGATAGATATTTCCAGATAGTAAAATGTTTTAGAGATGAAGACCTTAGAGCAGATAGACAGCCAGAATTCACTCAGATAGACTGTGAGATGTCCTTTGTTGAAGAAGAAGATGTTATGACAATGATGGAAGGTATGTTGAAAAAGATATTCAAAGATGTAATGGATAGAGAGATAAGTATACCTTTCCCAAGAATGACATATGCAGAGGCAATGAGCAGATATGGATCAGATAAACCAGATACTAGATACGGATTAGAATTTGTAAATATCACTGATAAGGTTGCAAATTGTGGATTCAAGGTATTTTCAGGATGTGCTAAAGAAGGATATTCTGTAAGAGGAATAAATGTTGAAGGTGGAGCAGATGAGTTTACTAGAAAGGGAATTACCCATCTAGAAGATCATGCTAAAACTTATAAAGCAAAGGGACTTGCTTGGATGAAAATTACTGATGAAGGCGTAACTTCACCAATAGCAAAGTTCTTTAATGAAGAAGAATTAGATTCAATAATAAAATCAATGAATGCAAAGGTTGGAGATTTACTTTTATTTGTAGCAGACAAAGATTCAGTTGTATTTGATGCTTTGGGACAGGTGAGAATAGCTGTTGCCAATAAATTAAATCTAGCTGATAAAAACCAATTTAATATGCTTTGGGTAACTGAATTCCCAATATTTGAAGAAGATGAAGAAAATGGTAGATTTACAGCTATGCACCATCCGTTTACTTCACCATTAGATGAAGATGTAGATCATTTAGAAAATGGTGATAAGTTAAAACTAAGAGCAAAGGCGTATGATATAGTAATGAATGGATATGAAGTAGGTGGAGGGTCAATTAGAATATCAGACTCAAATGTTCAGCAAAAGATGTTTAGAGCTCTTGGATTTACAGATGAAGAAGCTTATAACAAGTTTGGTTTCTTAATTGATGCATTTAAGTTTGGAACACCACCACATGGTGGATTAGCATTTGGTTTGGATAGACTAGTAATGCTTCTTGCAGGAGCTGATAATATTAGAGAAGTCATTGCTTTCCCTAAGAATCAAAATGCAGTTTGTCCAATGACAAATGCACCTTCATTAGCAGAAGATGAACAATTAGAAGAATTAAGCATAAAGATAGATATAAACGAAGAAATAGAAGATTAGTTTATATAGATCTATTTGCTTTTGTAGCTATAATTATTTTAGAAAAAGAGGTTGCAAATGGATCAGAGAGGATATATTGTAGACGTTGTAGACGATAAGACTGCGAAATTTAAGATGCAAAGACAGTCAGCCTGTGCAAAGTGTGGAAAGTGTTTTGGATCAAAAAGTAGTGAGTCACAAGATATAGTTGTTGAAGTAGACAATGAGCTAGGTGCGAAAATAGGAGACTATGTTGAAGTAAGTATGGAGCAAATAAACGTTATGAAGGCGATTGGAATTGCTTATGGCATACCTTTGATAGCACTATTAGTAGGAACAATAGGATCATACTATGTATTACAGAATTTTGTAGGTGGAGGAAGACTAGAACTTTATAGTATTGGAGTGGGTCTAGTACTTACTGCACTTGCATATCTAGGAATAAAGCTTAAAGATGCGTCAATTAGAAATAGTAGGAAATATATGCCTACAATAACACGCATTATGATAGATTTAAGTACACAAAGTGCAAAATAAGATTTTGTTACTAAATAAAAATTTGGAGGGAAAACATGGAATTAATTGATAGCTTAAAAGCTCAAATTGAAGGTAAAAACGTTAGAATCGTATTACCAGAAGGAACAGAACCTAGAATTATAGAGGCTGCTTCTAGACTACATAAGGAAGGAATACTAGTACCAGTATTAGTTGGTAGTGTTGATGCTGTTAAGGCTGTTGCTAATGAAAAGAATATAGATTTAGATGGAGTTGAAATACTTGACCCAGCAAACTATGATGAATTTGACGCTATGGTTGCAGCTTTTGTAGAAAGAAGAAAGGGCAAGGCTACAGAAGAAGATGCTAGAAAGAAACTTTTAGATGAAAACTATTTCGGAACAATGCTTACATATATGGGTAAGGTTGACGGTATGGTAAGTGGTGCAGTTCACTCAACTGGTGATACTGTTAGACCAGCTCTACAGATAATAAAGACTAAGCCAGGGGTATCTAGAACTAGTGGTGCCTTTGTAATGATAAAGGAAGACACTAAGTATATATTTGGTGACTGTGCTATAAATATAGAACTAGATGCTGAAGGTCTAGCAGGTGTAGCTGTAGAAAGCGCAAAGACTGCTAAGATGTTTGGAATAGATCCAAAGGTAGCAATGTTAAGTTTCTCTACTAAGGGATCAGCAAAGCATGATCTTGCAACTAAGGTTGAAGAAGCAACTAAGTTAGCTCATGAATTAGACCCAGAATTAGCTTTAGATGGTGAATTACAGTTTGATGCTGCTATAGTAGAATCAGTTGGACAGCAGAAGGCTCCAGGATCTAAGGTAGCAGGTAATGCAAATGTATTTATATTCCCTTCTCTAGAAGCTGGTAATATAGGATACAAGATTGCTCAGAGATTAGGTGGATTTGAAGCTTTAGGTCCAATACTTCAGGGATTAAACAAGCCTATAACTGACCTATCAAGAGGTTGTAATGCTGAAGATGTATATAAGTTAAGTATAATAACTGCTTGTCAGAGCGTTATATAATTTAATATCTAAACAGTACCCCTAGGGGTACTGTTTTTTTATATAAATATATTTTATAATTTTTACTTTTGAGAGTATGAATAAGTAAAATATACCATAAAAAACAAAATCTTCAATCATAAAAAATATAAAAAGAGCATTTAAAAGAAAAAAGTTAGTACTTATTAGTATTTTTCAGAAAAAATTAACTAAGTAATAACACATTCTAAAATCGGCTCAAAATAGTAGTTAATTTATGTTATAATATAAGAGGTTAACTTATGAAGATTTTTAGTTAAAATATATTTTGAGAAATAGGACAGGTTAGAAATTTATGGGAATTAAAAATAAATTGGAAAAAATTGCCAGATTAGCTATGCAGTCTGTCAATATGATATACTATAATTTTAAGGCAAAAGCATACAAAAATGATTCCAAGTATAGGGACCTTTGGATAATATCTGAAAGAGGTACAGAGGCTAAGGATAATGGCTTTTGCTTTTTTGAATACCTTTGTAAGAATCATCCAGAAATAAATGCAAGGTATGTAATTGATAAAAAAGCAGCCGGAGAGGATTATAAAAAGCTTCTTCCATATGAAGATAGATTGATAGAATATGGTGGAGAAGAGCACAAGATAGCCTATATTTTGGCCAGCCATGCAATATCGTCTCATGCAGGTTTTTTAGAGCCTTGGAGCTATAGATTATACAAGCTTTTACTTGATAGAAATGATAAAAAAATATTTGTATTTTTACAACATGGTGTGATTTTACATGACCTTAGTGATTTTGTATCAAAGGAAAAAATAAGAGCAGATCTATTCATAACTACGACGAAAAGAGAGTTTGAATCTATATCATCAGATATATATGGATATAATGATGGAGAAGTTGTTCAAACAGGAATTGCAAGATATGACAAACTTAATGAATTTAAATTGAAAAATGAAATACTGATAATGCCTACTTGGAGAGAAAGTATTATTACTCCATCGTATAAAAAAAGTGATAAGAGAGATGTTGATTTATTTATTAATAGTGAATACTATAAGAGATTTAATTCACTTATAAATAATAAGCGTTTAGAGTCTGCTTTAAAAAAGAACAATATAAAGTTGGTGTTTTATCCTCACTATGAAATACAGCCATATTTGCAGTGTTTTAAGAAGTTAAATAGTGAGCTGATACTAGCTTCAAAGGAAGAATATGATGTTCAGGGGCTTTTGAAAAGTTCAAAGGCTTTGGTTACAGATTTTTCTTCAATACAATTTGACTTTGCCTATATGAGAAAGCCACAAGTATACTATCAATTTGATTCTATAGAAGAGCATTATAAGATGGGTTATTTTGAATATGACCGCGATGGATTTGGTCCAGTCTATGATAAAGAGGAAGAAGTCGTTGACTATTTAATAGAATTGATGGAAAGTAACTTTGAAATAGAAAAAAAGTATCTTGAGAGAATCAATAAAGATTTCAATATTAGAGATTCACACAATTGTGATAGAATATTTGATGAAATAATGAAGATAAAAAAATAAATTAGAAAAAATGAAATAGATTTAAAAAGAAAGAGGAGATTATATGAGGATTGCTATTGCTGGAACAGGATATGTCGGCCTAGTGACTGGCGTATGTTTAGCACATAAGGGCATTCATAATGTCGTTTGTGTTGATGTAGACGAAGAAAGAATTGAAAAGTTAAAAAGAGGCGAATCTCCAATATATGAAAAAGATTTGGAAGAATTGTTGATAGATAGCCTAGAAAAAGAGAGTATAGAGTTTAGTAGTGACAGTAAGTCTGCCTATGAGGATGCAGACGTGATTTTTATAGCTGTAGGAACACCTGAAAGATCAGACGGCTCAGCCAATTTAGAATATATCAAGCAAGTAGCACGTCAGATAGCAAACTTTGCTCAAAAGGATTGTTTGGTAGTAATTAAATCAACTGTTCCAGTTGGAACGAATGAAGAAATTGAAAACTATATAAAAACACACCTTAAAAATAATATTTGGGTGGAACTTGCTTCTAATCCAGAGTTTTTGGCGCAAGGAACTGCTGTGAAAGATACACTACATGCATCAAGAATAGTAATAGGAGCAGAAAGTCATAGAGCCAGAGAAATACTTGAAAAGGTATATGAAGGTTTTGAATCTCCAAAAGTAATTACAAATAGAAACTCTGCAGAGATGATTAAGTATGCCTCAAATGATTTTTTGGCTCTTAAGATATCTTATATGAGTGATATAGCAAATCTGTGTGAAATAGTTGGAGCAAATGTTGAAGATGTAGCTCACGGTATGAGTTTTGATGATAGAATTGGATCTAAATTTTTAAGAGCAGGTATAGGATATGGTGGTTCTTGTTTTCCAAAGGATACAAAGGCACTTCACTGGCTATCAAACTCAAATGGATATGAGCTTAAAACTATAAGTGCTGCAATTGAAGTAAATGAAGCTCAAAAGTTAAAACTTATAAGAAAAGCAGCTCAAGAGATAGATAACTTTGATGGATTAAAGGTTGCTGTTTTGGGAGTGACGTATAAGCCAGGAACAGATGACTTAAGAGAGGCACCATCAATTGTAAATATCAATAATTTACTGGAAAGAAATGCCTCTGTATATGCGTATGATCCAGTTGGTTTAGATAATGCAAGAAAAATTTATGATGATAAAATAAATTACTGTGATAACATAGAAGAAGCTCTTAAAGATGCAGATATGTGTTTTATAATGACTGAATGGGAAGACATTAAATCTATAAAGCCTGAAGAATTTTTGGAATTAATGAATGAAGCGCTTATATATGATGGAAGAAATTGCTATGATCCAAAGGTTATGGCAGATAATAATATCAAGTACTATTCTATAGGTAGAGCAAGTTACTAAAAAGTGGAAGAGGAAATATATAATGAATGTATTAATAATAAGAAATGCTGAAGCAAGTACAAATGCAAATATTCGTAGGGTGGTTTCAGCTCTTTTATCAGCTGGACATAAGCCTATTATTTTATCTAGGGCAAGAATCTGCCAAGAAGATGAGCCTGTATATATGAAAAAAGATATATTAATTGACGGTGTTAGAGTAGACAACTTCGAACTTCAATTAAAAGGTAAAACTGAAAAGGGTCTAAAGAATATAACAACAGTGTATACATATATAAAGACCGTAACAAGATGGATGATGGAAAATATAGATAGCTTTGATGCCATACATGCCTTTGACTTAGATAGTGGGCTAGCTGCTCATAAACTTGCTGGCAAAAAATACTTTATTTATCATATAGCAGATTTTTATGCAGATAGTAGAGCAAAAATACCAAAGGTTCTAAAAGATATGATTAAAAAGATGGAGTTTGATCTTATAAAAAACGCTGATCATACAATAATATGCACAGATGAAAGAAGAAAGCAAATAGAGGGTTCTAAGCCTAAAAAGCTTAGTGTTGTATATAACTCCCCAAGTATAGACAAAGAAATAAGAGAAAAATTAAATGAGAATATAAATAAAAAACCAAGTGAAATGAAGAAGTTGAAGCTTTCTTACATAGGTATGCTTTCAAAAAGAAGATTTATTGATACTGCCTTAGAAGTAATATCAGAGTTTGATGATGTTGAACTAACACTTGCTGGAAGTGGCGACTTGGTGGATATGAGCAAGGAATATGCAGATAAATATAAAAATATACATTATCTTGGTCAAATTCCTTATGAGAAAACTTTCGATATATATAAAGATTGTAACCTTATGTTTGCTATTTATAATCCAAATATAAACAATCATAAGTATTCTGCTGCAAATAAGATTTATGAGGCAATGCTTTTAAAGAAGCCTATAGTAGTTGCAAAGAATACATCTATGGATGAGATAGTTGATAAGCATGATATTGGATTTAGCATTGATTATTCAAAGGAAAGTTTTAGAGACTTGATAGAAAAATTAAGAAATAATTTAAATATATTGGATGAAAAATCCGACAATATGGAAGCTGTATATGAGGACTACTCTTGGGAAAAAATGAAAGAAAGACTAGTTAATATATATGCTGAATTAGGAGATGAAAATTAAATATGGTAAATGTGGTTGGTTTGGGCTATATAGGACTTCCTACATCTTTGATGCTTGCTGCACATGGAATAGAAGTTGTGGGAACCGATGTAAATATAGATATAGTTAAAAAATTAAAAAATAAAGAAATAACATTTAAAGAAGAAGGTTTAGAAGAACTTCTTGATAAAGCAATTGAAAAAGGAATAGTATTTAGCAATGAATATCAAAGCTTTGATTATTATATAATTGCAGTGCCTACTCCATATGACTCTATTACAAAGAGAGTGGACACTATATATCTTAAAAAAGCAGTAGAGTCAGTACTGAAAGTATGTAATGAGAATGCTACAATTATAGTTGAGTCAACTGTATCTCCTGGAACAATTGATAGAGTAGTAAGGCCTATTGTAAGTTCTAGCCATAAAAAATGTAATATAGTGCATGCTCCTGAAAGAATACTTCCAGGAAATATGCTATATGAGTTGGAAAATAATTCGAGAACAATCGGTGCAGATTCAAAAGAAGTAGCAAAAAAAGTAAAGAAAATATATGAATCATTTTGTAAGGGTGAAATAGTTATAACTGATATAAGAACTGCTGAAATGACAAAAGTGGTAGAAAATACATATAGAGATATTAATATTGCTTTTGCAAATGAACTGGCCAAAATATGCAGATATGACAATATGGATGTATATGAAATAATAAAAATAGCAAATAGACATCCTAGAGTAAATATATTAAGCCCTGGGCCTGGAGTAGGTGGGCATTGTATATCAGTAGATCCTTGGTTTTTAGTTGGTGACTATCCAAAGCTTTCAGAACTTATATCTACTGCTAGGCATATAAATGATTCGATGCCGCTATATGTAATTGATAGAATTAAAGAAATAATGGACAATAACGATATAAAATCATTTTCTGATGTAGGTCTATATGGATTAACATATAAACCAAATGTAGATGACACAAGAGAATCACCAACTATTCAGTTATTGAATAACTTGGATGAAGATAGCAGAGATAAAATAAAAATATATGATCCAATGATTCAAAAAAAGATGTACAAAAGTCAGGTAGAAGATCTACAGGATTTTATCGATGATATAAAGCTTCTTGTGGTAATGGTTGATCATAGAGAAATACTTGAATCAGAAAAAATCTTAGAAAATAAAATAATATTAGACACTAAAAATGTAATAAAAAGCTTACCAACATATAAATTATAAATATAGCTAGAAGTATTATTTATAGTTTAAGCACCAAATAAAATTGTGTTGAAATATGTTAGAGAATCGAATTTTTAATTTTGGTGTCAAAATGTGAGGTAAATATATGAAAAAAATAATGTTGGTTTTTGGAACCAGACCTGAAGCAATAAAAATGGCTCCTTTAGTAAAAGAATTAGAAAAACGTGATGGTATAAAAACTTTAGTTTGCGTTACAGCTCAACATAGAGAGATGCTAGATCAGGTATTGGAGATATTCAATATAGTTCCTGACTACGATCTAGATATTATGAAAGAATCACAGACTTTAAGTTATATTACGAGTAGCATATTAGCTAAGATAGATGAAATAATGAAAAAAGAATTGCCAGACATTGTTGTTGTGCATGGAGATACGACAACTACATTTGCAACTTCCTTGGCAGCTTTTTATAACAAAATAAAGATAGCACATGTCGAGGCTGGACTAAGAACTTACAAGAAATATTCTCCATATCCAGAAGAGATAAATAGACAGATGGTGTCTTTAGTATCTGATTATAATTTTGCTCCAACAGAGTTGACAGCGGATAATTTAATCAAAGAGGGCAAAGATGCTAGCTCTATATTTATAACTGGAAATACAGCTATAGATACACTATCTTACACGGTGAATGAAAATTATGAAGATGATAATACGAAATGGGTAGGGGATAGTAGGCTGATATTACTCACAGTACATAGACGTGAAAATATTGGAAAGTCAATGGAAGATATATTTGATGCTGTAAAAGATATAGTAGAAAAATTTGATGATATTAAGGTAATTTATCCTCTACATAAAAATCCTGAGGTAAGAAAATATGCCAGAAAATATTTTGAAGGTATGGAGAGAGTAAGATTGATAGAGCCTTTAGATGTTATTAAATTTCATAACTTAATAAATAAATCATATCTGATAATGACAGATAGTGGCGGTATTCAAGAAGAAGCTCCAGCACTTGGAAAACCAGTATTGGTACTAAGAAATGATACTGAAAGAAAAGAGGGTGTCGAATCTGGAACACTAATACTTTTGGGTACAGATAAAAATAATATCTTTAAAAATACTTGTGAAATTTTGGAAGATGAAAATATATATCAAGAAATAGCTCAATCAAAAAATCCTTATGGAGATGGTAGGGCAAGTAAAAAAATAGCTGATATTTTGCAAAGAGAGGATATATAGATGAATATATTGTATTTAGTGAATATGAATGAAAATAATATAAAAGGTCTCTTTACTGCTAATCATGAAAAAATAATGGCTATCAAAACTTTATTAGATAAAGATGATGTTTTAAATATGTACTCTGTTCAATTTTATGATGTTGGGCTAGGTAAAATATTTAAGAAGTTAAGTGGGAAAAAAATATTTGTAAATAATGGCGATTCATTTGTAAAAGATGGAATAACTTATAGAAAAGAGTATTTGAAAGTCAACCTTAGAAATAGACTAATAGAAAAAGAAGACAATGACTATGAAAAATACAAAGATTTTATAGAAAAACATGAAAAGGAAATTTTAGAGTGTGATGCAGTTGTAGCTATGTGGGGTTACCCTCATGGTAGACTTGCCTATCATATCGGTAAAAGATACAATAAACCATACTTTGTTCAGTATTATGGAAGTGATATTCATACTAATCCATATAAAAATGAAAATGTAAAAAAGAAGATTGTAGAAGTATTAAATAATGCTGAGAATAACTTTTTTGTAAGTAATAAGCTAAAAGAAAGTGCAAATGGACTAGGTTGGAATAAAGATAACTGGTCAATAACAAAAAACGGAGTAAATTTCGAGAAGTTCTATCAGATAGATAAAAGTGAGAAAGAAGAACTAAAAAAGAAACTATCTATTAAAGATGAGTTAGTAATTGGCTATGTAGGTAGCCTAACAGAAGTAAAAAGATCAGATTCTTTGGTAAAGATATATTCGAAAGTAAATGAAAAAAAGAAGTGCAAATATATTTTTGTTGGTGATGGAGATATGAGATCTCAAGTAGAAAAAGAAGCAAATGAAAATAATTTGGATAGTATTTTTACAGGGAATGTAGATATTACAGATGTAAATAAATATATGAATTTAATGGATATAATGATACTCCCAAGTAGAAGAGAGGGCTTTGGTAGTGTAATTGTAGAAGCCAATTCACTAGGCGTATTAACTATTGGATCAGATGCTGGTGGAATACCTGAAGTAATAGGTGATGAGCGTTACATAGTCAAGGAAGGCGAAGATTTTGAAAAAAGATATGCTGATACAATAATTAAGTTTATTAATTCTGGTTGGGATAAAGAAGAATTAATAAACAGGGTTAAAATGGAGTATGATTGGAAAAATATTGCAAGGAATGATTTGGATATAATCAGGAGAGTAGTTAAAGATGAAGAGTAAAAAAATGGTTAAAAATGTAGTCCTTCTTATGGCTTTAACATTGTTATCAAAATTTATTGGTTTTTTTAGGGAAATAGTGATGGGCTATTGCTATGGTGCATCTATGCATAGTGATGCTTATTTTACAGCTTATGATATACCAAAAGTACTTTTTTCCCTGATTGCTACGGCTATTGCGACTACATTTATACCACTTTATTACAAATCTAAGGAAGAAAAAGGCGAACAGGGTGCTATAGATTTTACAAATAACATAATAAGTATTACTTTGTTATTTGGTATCATAATATCAGTGTTTGCCTTTATATTTATGGAAAAACTGGTAAATGTATTTGCAATAGGTTTCAAGGGAGAAATACTTCACGAAACAGTATTTTTTGCAAGAGTTATGCTTCTGGGATATATATTTTCTGGATTAAGCAGTATTATGAGCGCCTATCTTCAGAGTAATGAGGAATTTTTTATACCAGGAATTATAGGTATTCCCTACAATTTGATAGTAATTACATCTATGATTGTAAGTGCATATACGAAGAATATCTATATACTACCTGTAGGTGCTTCTTTGGGCTTGATATCTCAATATTTAGTCCAAATACCTAAATCTATAAAGTTAGGATATAGACCAAAATTAAAGATTGATTTTAGAGATGAATACATAAAAGAAATGATGATCTTAGTTTTGCCTGTATTAATTTCAGTATCCGTCACTCAGATAAATACGGTAGTAGATAGAACATTGGCATCTACTTTAGTAGTTGGAAGTATGTCATCTTTAAACTATTCCAATAAATTAATGGGATTTTTCATTGGATTATTTATAACAACAATTAGTATAGTTATATATCCTCAACTGTCTGAGTTATCAAGTAAATCAAATAAAGATGAATTTAATGAGCTTATAAGAAAGTCAATAAATATAGTATTTATTTTAATGATGCCTATAACTTTTGGATGTATAATCTTGGCAGAACCAATTGTATCAGTCCTATTTATGAGAGGGGCTTTTGATACACAAGCAGTGAAGCTTACAACCAATGCCTTGATGTTTTACTCGGTAGGTATGATAGGTCTTGCTGTTAGAACAGTTATTACAAAGATATACTATTCTATAGGAGATACTAAAACACCAATGATTAACTCTACACTAGCAGTATTGATAAATATTGTTTTGAGTTTAATCCTTATAAAACCTATGCAAAATGGTGGTCTAGCCTTTGCTACAAGTATATCCTATATTATAAGTATGACTATGTTATTGATAAAGTTAAAGGGCAAGGTTGGAAATTATGGAGTATCAGAAGTAAGGAAAACAATAATTAAAACAACTCTAGCATCGATTATTATGGCTCTTGCAATAAAATTAGAGTATACTTTCTTATTTGATATGTTTGGAAATGGTAAGTTGGAAAATCTTATATATCTGATTATCGCGGCGGGCACAGGAATAGTCGTATACTTTATTTCTTCAAATATACTTAAAATAAAAGAAATAAAATATATTATATCTGAGTTTAAAAATATAAAAACAAAAATAAAGAAAAAAAATTAGGGGGGCATATGAGTAAAAAGATAAAAGTTTTATTATGCTCTGCTCTTCTATCTTGCAATTTTGTGTTATCTGTATCCGCAGTAGAAAGTGATACAGATGAAGCTTTTGAAAACAAGATGGAAGTGAGAGACAGTTTAAATCCAGAGTCATTAAAAGCGTATAATAAATCTAAGGATATAAATTTTAATATAGTAACAGGAAGAGATAGATATGAAACTTCAATAAATATATCGAAAAAAACATTTCATTCTTCAAGATATCTAGTCTTAGTGAATGGTGATAAATATCCAGATTCTATAAGCTCTATAGCGGTGTCAGCCAAGCTAGAAGCACCTATTATATTGACAAGAGGGCAAGAACTAGAAGAAGATATAAAAAAAGAAATAGGGAGACTCGGTGTAGAAAAGATCTATATAATTGGAGGTAGCAACTCTGTATCCGATAATATGGAAAGAGAATTAAAAGAGTTAAAAGAAGACAAAATAGAAGTAGAGAGATTTAGTGGACAAAATAGATATGAAACTAACAGAAAAGTAGTCGATGAGATCTTTAATCAAGAATTTGATAAGTGTGTATTTGCAAGTGGTGAAAACTTTGCGGATTCAATATCTATAGCCAGCTATGTACATAAAGAGAGAATACCGATACTTTTAATAGCAGACTGTGAAGAAAAGAATGATTTTGAATATATTGCAGAAAAAAAGATTAGAGACTCACTTGTTATAGGTGGAGAAAAAGCAGTATCCAAGGCAGATTTTGATAAATTAGAAAACCCAAAGAGATATAGCGGAATGAATAGATATGAAACTTCTGAAATAATTAATAGAACATTTTTTAAAGGAAAATCTAATTTAACAATGACTACTGGAGATAGCTTTGCAGATGCCTTATCTGGTGCCCCATATGCAGTTAAAAATAACTCTAATCTTGTTTTATATAATAGAAATCCAAAAACTTATCCATCAGTAGAATCCTATGAAACTATTAATGTAGTTGGCGGCTCCCTGGCTCAAAAGATAAAAGATCTTGTTCAGGGGAAAATTCTATATAATGATGATTATATAAAATATGCAGATTTATTACTTAAAAACAAAATAGCAAAAGATGCCAATATGGATGAGTTCTTTGTATTTGATGGTGACTTTAAAAAAGCCTATAGTGAGACTCGTACGGATCAAAGAAGAATTTATGGCTTTTTCTTTTTAAATGATTTAACTAATGCTTATAATGATACTGGAAAAAGAGAGTATATAAGAGCAGGTATTGAATATATAAAAGCATTTGAAAGTCAAAATAAATTTGATTTATCAAGTATGATGTGGCACGATGAAACTGCTGGAAGAAGGCTAAATTATTATCTGAATTTTTATAAGTCAGGCTATAATGTGATGACTGCAGGCGAATTGGATTTACTTAAAGAAAAAATGTCGGATATAGCAAATAAGATTGCCTATACAAATTTCTGGGCTGGAATTAATAATCACGGAATGTTCCAAGACTTGGCACTTTTATACTATGCAGATGACTTTGAAGACAAGGCAATGTATAGGTTGGCAGCTAGGAGATTAGAGACTTACTTTGAAAAGTGTTTTGACAAGGACGGGGTACATCTTGAAAATTCACCAGAGTATCATTTTGTTATTCTAGGTGAATTAAAACATGTGATAGATGATGTTGATAAAAATGCATTTAAAGATTATAATCATCTTTATAAAACCTACAAAAATTCAGAAGAATTTTCTAGGGCAATAATACTACCAAGTGGATACCTTCCTAATATTGGTGATACGAAAACAGAAAAAATAAATTTGAGTGATTACTATGATATAGATAGTAATAAGGAAAAGTTTTCTGGTAGAAAAACGTTCTATGACGCAGGTTATGATATAGTGAAAAATAATCAGTCTTACTTACTATTTAGAGCAGGTTATAAAAATGATGTTCATCATCACAATGACGACCTATCAATATGGCTTTATAAAAATGGAAATATAATTACTGAGGTAGGCTCTTTTGGATATGAATATTCAAATCCTTATGCAGATTACTCAACTTCATTTGAAGCACACAATAACCTAGTTGTAGATGGTAAAAATATAGCAAGGGGAAAAGATGTAGTATTAGAAGAATCTTCAGCAGACAATATTATGAAGGGTGTAAGCAATAGAATAGAGAATATAAAATTTGAAAGAGAAGTAGAATATAACTCAGATCTTACAAATATTAAAATATCTGATAATATAAAAGCATTTGATAAAAAAGAGCATACTTATGAGTTGAGATTCCATTTAGATCCATCAATAAAGGCGGAAGTAGTTAGCGACTCTAGTGGGAAAAAGTCGATTCAATTATTTAGAGGAAATATCCTTATTGGGCAAGTAAAGGTAGATAAAGGGGATCTTTCTATAATAAATGATGTTTATTTCCCATACTATTATGCTAAACCAGAAACAACAGACGTTGTTTATATTAAATTAAGGGCAAAAGATACAAGTATAGAGACAAATATAGAGTTAAAATAAATAATTTAAACTATTTAAATAAAAAAATCCTAGATGAATGTCTAGGATTTTTTATCTTCTGAGATTTTTTATAAAGTCTTGAAAATCAGATATTGATTGAGCATTTTTAAATCCATATCTTCTGGCTATGTGATCACTATCATTAATTAGTTTCTTTATAGGATTACATATGTTATCAAAAGAGCTATTAGGATTAATTTCATGAGCTAGGTAAATAATTATACATATTACAAGGGCAACTCTATTTGTGGGAGCATTATTTTTAAATAAAAACATAAAATCTTTCCATTCTTCTCTAACAATAGGCATTGTATTTATCTTTAAATCAATTCCATTTTTATTATGAGCACATATATTTCTCACTATTTTTATTAAATTCATCCAAGTAACAAGCTCATTTTTTGTACAACGATAATGGTTGGAAATCTCCTTTAAATTAGCTGTTGACATGCAGTCTAAAAGTTTAATAACTTCTCCAAATGAAATTATATCTACCATAACCCAAACAGTAGGGAACTCTCCTTCTATTTTGTAATGCTCAAATTCAGATTTTTTTACTCTTTTTACAGAGTTACGCAAGGTATATTTAAATTGTTTTTCAATAAGTTTGATAGTTTTTTTATTATATACCTCTCTATTTGACCAAGAAGAAAAATTAAGATAACCCATAGCTCCGTAACGTGCACTCAGTGTATGTGCAATTTGAGTCTTGATAGAAACCTCAATATCCTCGATTGAATGTAGCAAAGAGAGCCTGAAGTCTTTATCTTGATTATATCTAAAAATGACCTCATTAAAGGAAATATTGCTATATCTAATTTTTAGTTTTTTATCATATGTATCTGAAATGCTTGCAAATGGATATGTAAAATCTTTGAGTTTATAATATCCTATGTCTTGTAATATATTTGCAGCTCTTTTTCTATCTTCAACATACATCCCCCTGTCAATTAACAAGTCAATCTGTTCTTCAAAAGTAAGATGCTTTTCATATTCTTGGTAGTTTTTAGTCATAAATTTATCCTCAAATTCTTTTTAAAATTAAGATTATAATAAAGAATTAAATATTTAAAGAAACTTTAAGTATAATCTTTTGCATAAAAAAACCTCCACATCAGAGCGTATCTGTAATTTGGTGGAGGTATTGAAATCTTTTATAAAAACTATATCTTTTATTAATTAAATTATACTACAAAAAAGTATTTTTTGCAATAGTATTTAAATATTGAAAATTAGGAATATTATAGTAGAAACTATAGCAACTAGTTGACATTGATTCCTTAGGGAAAGAGTAGGATATATCAAGATCAAGAGACATTATTAGTAAGTAGATAATTATCTAAAATGTATTTTTGATAGTTAAGATAATAGTAAATTGTATAATTGTAAAGATAAAAATAGCATTGAAAGTAGTAAATAAAGACTATGACTCGACATATAGTAATACTAGAGGCACAGACATATATTAAGATGAAAATAGATGGGGCTAAATAATAGAAAAGGAAAATATAATAATATATTCCAAATACATATTTAAGCATATTGATTTTTATTAAAATCAGTGTAACTATTCCAATATCATTTGAATTTATATATTATTATAGTAATATAGGAGTATGCATAGTTGAAAATATTTAATAAGTAGTTAGTAAGAAAGCAATCTATAAAAGTAAAACTATTATAGTTTATAGTTAAGATTTCAATAATTATAATAATTATAATTTAGAAAATAATTTGCGTTTTCTGAATAATATGATATAATATATTTATAATTCATTTTAAGAGTTCCTTTAAAAAATTGTTTTTTTGTTTAAAAGTAAAGGCTGTCCATTTTGGGCAGCTATTTTTCTGTTTAAAGATAGAAAATATATAATTGATTATACTTTTTTAAAATATAAATTAAAAATTGTATTTTGGGGTATTATTATATTATAGATAGAATTAACAGAATATTTATTCGAAAGTATAGTAAGTTGAAAATGGAGGATTATTATGAAAAGAAACATATTATCTGAAGTTAAAGGATTTGAAACTACAGATGGAGCAGGTGTTCGTTTGACAAGGGTTCTAAGTAGAAGGTCTTCTGAAATGTTTGACCCTATACTTATGTTAGACTCTTTTGATAGCAAGGATCCCAAGGATTATATAGCAGGATTTCCTATGCATCCACATAGAGGTATAGAAACAATTACATACGTTTATAATGGGAATATGATACATAAAGATAGCTTAGGTAATCAAGATGCCATTACAGATGGAGAGTTACAGTGGATGACTGCAGGGTCTGGTATTTTACACTCAGAAGAAATACCAGCATCTGAAAGAATGTTAGGTGTTCAGCTTTGGTTGAATTTACCAGCAAAAGACAAAATGGTGGCCCCAGAATACCATGCTATTAAAAATAAAGATATTGAAGAAATAAAAATAGATGGTGGTAAGTTGAGATTATTGGCAGGCAAATATAAGGATAAAAAAGCTTATAAGTCAAAATATCTACCACTAAACTACTATGATATACATTTGGCTCCAAATAAAAGCTTTAATATTGAAACTGAAAAAGATTCATCAGTCTTGTTATTTACTCTAGTTGGTGAAGCCTTAGTAAATGGCAAACATATAGGAGAAAAAACAGCAGTTAAACTTGCTGAAGGTGATGAAGTTTTAGTTTCAAGCACTGATAAGTATTTGCAACTACTTTTTATAGAGTCAAGATATCTAGGAGAAGAAATAGCTTGGGGAGGGCCTATAGTAATGAATACTAAAGAAGAGCTAGATAAGGCCTTTGAAGAATTAGAAAATGGTAGTTTTATAAAAGATGAAATGAAATATGAATAATTATAGTAAAAACTATCATATATAATGAGCTTAAGAGTAATTATTTATTTGGATATAATTATAACTAAGTAGCTTGATATACTTTATAATTTAGATTATCTTTTAGAAGATATTAGCTTTTAAAAAATTTATAGATTAGCGAAGATAGTAGCTAGTAAAAAGATAAAGAAAATAAGGAGGTCATTTTATGACAAAAATAAATGAATCATTAAGAAAAAGAAGAACCTACTACAATATAAACGGAGAATCTCCGGTGTCAGAAGAAAAGATAGTAGAAACTATAAAAGAGCTTACAGAATTAGTTCCAGATGCTTTTAATATGAAGTCTCAGAGGGTAGTAGTAGCTTTGGGTGATAAGCATAAAGAATTGTGGGATGGAGTCTATGATGCATTTGATGGACAAGTTTCTAGAGAAAAGCTAGATTCATTCAAGGTAGGTGTTGGAACAGTATTATTTTTCTATGACAATAAGACTGTACAGGCAATGAGAGAAAAATATTCTTTATATGAAGCTCAGTTTGAAAAGTGGGCATTGCAGTCAAATGGAATGCTACAAATATCTGTATGGTCAGCACTTGAAGAGCTAGGTTTTGGAGCATCTTTACAGCATTATAATCCAGTAATTGATGAAATGGTTAGAAAAATGTTTGATGTTGATGAAGATTATATTATGCTTGGTCAGATAGTCTTTGGTGGAATAGAAGCTGATGCTGATCCTAAGGATGGAGAAGATATTGATAAGAGATTTAAGTTAGTTAAATAAGTATAGATACATATTTTTAAATTAATATATAGAAATATTTTAAAGTGGTCTTAATTGATAAGGCCACTTTAATTATATGTAAACATAAATAATATAAGAACTAATATAAGAAACAATAAAATACTATATATAAAAATTCAATAAAAGATTAAGTGCTAGTAATATAGCTTTAATAAAAAATAAATATTATAAAATAGCAGTTTTTTATTAAATATCTATATAACAAATTTTTATACAAGATCTTTTTATATAGAAAAATAATAGTCAAACTTATTTTAAGAAAAATCTGTATAGTTTTAAAAAGAAAAAAATATTTCTTATTAATAAGTAATATTAAATACAATTTTCTAAAAAAAGTTAATAGATTATTATATAATGATAAAAGTTTAATAAAGTATAATTGCTAAATTGATAATAGAATATCTATTTTTTATTTAATAAAAAACATTTTCCTTAAAAATCAAAAATACTATTTACAAAACTATAAAAGAGAGAGTACAATATAAAGAGACATAAAAAGATGTATTATAATGTGAAATTTGGGGGTGCTTATGAAAATTTCAAGTATAAATAAAAGTATAGCAATTTCATTTAGAGAGCTTATGTCAGAATTACGCCCAGAGATTGCGATAGAAATTTTGGATGAAGATTATGAGTTATTGAGATTAGGAATGATTGAAGAGGATGCTTCTTGCACGGTGGAAATCGATATTTCAGATGACGAAGTAGAGTCTTTATGTGATGAAATTGTACAGTTTCAGGCAGATTCATATAATGTCTTGGAAGATATTCCTGACTTTAGTAGTGAAAACTATAAAAAATATGAAAGATATAGATGGTTACCTAGTATGTTTTTATAAGGTTATATTAAGATTATAGCTTTATATAAAAATAGATTGTATATTTATATAACTTTAATGTATTTATCATTAAAACTATATAAAGAATGTTGAGAGTATCTATAAGAGACTTATAAGTACTTGATTAATAAAAGGCTAACAAATATATGGTTTAAAAGCAAACTCTGATTAATAGAGTTTGCTTTTTTATTTATGATAATTGGGTAATAATATATAATAGTAGACTAAGCTTAAGCAAAGAAGTCTATGTTATAATAATTATAAATTAACTAATAATTATAAATACAGTAGTAAATTATCCTAGAAAGTAATATTAAATAAGAATATAATAATAGGTTATTATATGCAATAAAATAAGAATACAGCAATAAGCTACTAAAAAAGGTAAAACAATAATTTATTATAGAAAACTAAATTTAAAAACGATAATAATACATTGTAGAGGATGAAAAGAAATAAAAATGAAATAAAAAGAATAAGATAAATAGAGGAGGAAGTTATGTTAGATAAAAGAATTTTATTCAATGTTATTACTTCTGCTATGCAAAATGGTGCAGACTTTGCAGAAGTATTTGTTGAAGATAGAAAAAATACTACACTGGTATATTCTGATAAAAAAATAGAAAATGCTGTGTTGGGAAATGATTTTGGAGTTGGAATTAGAGTTATTAAAGATTTCAATAGAGTATATGCTTATACAAATGATGTAAGTGAAAAAAATCTAATAAAGGTTGCAAAAGATGCAGCATTAGGATTGAAATCTGGATCTTTAAATAAAGTTATGGACTTTACAAATAAAAATATTGAAAGAAATAATACTCCTATTAAGATATATCCAGCTGATATTGATCTATCTAAAAAGCTTGATATAATAAAAGAAACTCATGATACTATTATGAATTATGACGATATTATAGTACAGGCAAGCACTGGATATCTTGATTCTGATCAAATGGTTCAAATAGCAAATAGTGAGGGTTTGATGGCAAGTGATAGAAGAGTTAGAACTAGGTTGATTCAAAATGCGGTTGCATCATATTGCGGAGAAATACAGTCTGCTGGATCAAATCCAGGTGCTGCTATGGGATTTGAATTTTTTGATACAATAGATATAAATGATGTAGCCAAAGAGGCAGCAAGAATCGCAGTTACAATGGTGAAATCACCTTTTGCACCTTCAGGAGTGATGCCTGTAATAATGGATAATGCCTTTGGTGGAGTTTTATTTCATGAAGCTTGTGGACATGGATTAGAAGCTGAATTTGTATCAAAAGGATCTTCTGTATATGCAGGAAAGATGGGTGAAAAAATCGCATCTGATTTAGTAACTGCAATAGATGATGGAACGCTTGAAAATCAGTGGGGAAGTACAAATATAGATGATGAAGGAAATGAAACTCAAAGAAATATTTTAATTGAAAACGGCATATTAAAATCTTATCTAGTGGATGAGTTTAACGGAAAAAGAATGGGAATGAAGTCTACTGGGTCAGCTAGAAGACAATCATATAGATATGCACCTACTTCAAGAATGAATAACACATTTATAGATAGAGGAAATTCAAGTTTTAGTGATATGGTATCAGGAGTGGACTACGGTCTATATGCATCAAAACTTGGTGGTGGATCTGTAGATGTAGTAACAGGTGAATTTAATTTTGCAGTTATGGAAGGCTATATAATTAAAAATGGTAAGATTGATCACCCAGTTAGAGGAGCTTCCTTAGTAGGTACAGGATTAGAAGTTCTTCAAAATATTGATATGGTAGGTAAAGATTTAAAACTTGGCGAAGGAATGTGTGGAGCTAGTTCAGGAACTATAGCAGCAGGCGTTGGACAGCCGCAAGTTAGAATAAAGGGTCTTACTGTTGGTGGAAGAGATTAGGAGGAGTAATTGTGAAACATACTGAATTAAAAGATAAAGTTTTTGATAGAGCTAAAGAAAAATTTGATGATTATGAGATTTTTATAAATAATATAAATACAAGTGTTGTATCTACATATAATGAACAGTTAAATAAATATACAATCTCTGAAAGTGGTGGAATATCTTTTCGTGGAATAAAGGGAAATATGGAAGGTTATGCCTATAGTGAGAATATATCTGAAGAATCTATTGATTACTTAATAGAAATGGCTTATCAAAGTATGATAGCTGTTGGAGAAAAAGAAAATATTTATATTTATAATCCGAAAGAAAAGGAAGAAGCTAATATTCTATCTAAAAAAAGCAATTTGAGTTCTGATAAAAAAATAGAAAAAATACTTTCTATGTATGATATTGCTAAATCTGAATCAGATGAAATTCATCAAGTAGATGGACAGGGAGTTGAAATTTTTGAAGAAAAATATATAGCTAATAGTCACAAATTAGAAAAATATGAAGAAAATACATATGCCTATGTATATGCTTATGTGATATTGAAGAGAAATGACGAAATGAAGTCAGGTATAGAGTTTGCATTTAAAGATAACTTTATGGATTGTGACTTTGAATATATTGCAAAAAGTGCTGTAAATAAAGCAAAAAGAGAATTTGGAGCAAGAGCAGTGGACAGTGGTAAGTATGATATAGTTCTTATAAATGAAGAGGTATCTAGCCTAATATCTTCACTTAGCCCTGCATTTTCAGCAAAAAATGTTCAAAAGAAGATGTCTCCACTTGAAGGGAAATTAGGTGAGTCTATTGCATCAGATAAACTAACAATTAGAGATCTAAGGTCCCTACCTGAAACAAAAATCACTGAAAGTTTTGATGATGAAGGTATTGAAACTAAGGATTTTGAGATAATAAAAAATGGAAAGCTGCTGTCTTATGTTCATAATATGGAAACAGCAGAAAAGGATAATATAGAAACTACTGCAAATGCTTCAAGGTCATATAAATCTGTTTCTAGCCCATCTATTAGAAATATGGTTATAGATGAAGGTAGTCTAGACTTTGAAGGCCTATTAAAGAAGCTAAATAATGGTCTACTTATAACATCTTTGCAGGGGCTTCATTCTGGATTGGATCCAGTATCGGGGGTATTTTCTCTTCCTTGCAATGGTTTTTTAGTAGAAGAGGGCAAAATCAAAAGAGCTGTAAATCAAATTATAATATCATCGAATATAGAAGAGTTTATGAAGTCAATTGATGAAGTAGGAAATGATAGAAGAATTACTTTAGATGGATCTTATGTTGCGAGTTTATTGATAAAGAATATAAGTATTTCGGGAATATAATAGATTAGAAATTTATAAATATCTTGATAGAACTTTAAAGTTCTATCAAGATATTTTTTTGCAAAAAATCCTATAAAAAATCGTCTAAAGAATTAAGTTAGACAAAGTTTATTTGATAATAAAGAGAAAAGATAAGAATTATTCTAATAAAAATATATTTATGATAGTTATACTATTTTTTTGCTTATAAAAGTTTATAGGTATTTTTACTTATAATAAGACTAAAAGAAAGCAAAAAAATAAAAATCCTTCTTAAAAGTAATTCAAAAAGGAAAAAACGCTTTTTCTGACTTTAATATGCATTTAATGTAGGAGAAATGAATAGGTTACAGTTTTAAAAAACTATTGAAAAATAAATAGAAAATTGATAAAATATAAAAATAATAGTTAGAAATAAGGTATTATTTTTTAAAAATAACATAAAGATAGGAGTGGTGTAAATGTTAGCGTTGGAGTATTTTAATCGCACAGATTTTGGTCAATTGATTAGTTGGATTGACTCTCCAGCATTCTTACTTCATTGGGGTGGTCCTAAGTTTGATTATCCAGTAGATGAGTTACAACTGGAAAAATACATTAAAGATTCAAATAATAGTAATTCAGAAAATTTGATTTACAAAGTAGTAAGTGTGGAGACTGGAGAGGTTATTGGACATATTTCTTTAGGAGAAATTGATAGAAAGAATAAGTCAGCAAAAATAGCCAAGGTTTTGATTGGAAATAAAGATGTTAGAGGCAAGGGAATAGGTCAAAGAATGATAAAGGAAATATTAAGAGTAGCATTTGAGGAACTAAATCTTCATAGAGTAAATTTAGTAGTACTAGAGACCAATAAGTCTGCTATTGAATGCTATAAAAAAGTTGGATTTGTTGAAGAGGGCAGAATGAGAGATGCAAGAAAAAAGGATGATAAATACTATAGTTTGATAGAGATGAGTATCCTAGAGGATGAATATTATGCAAGCAAAACCTAAGAGAGTTAACTTGTAAAAATAATTGAATCATCTAAAAAGTAATAGAAAATATCTGAAAATTATAATTGAAATTTATTTTAAGTAGAAGCTATATATAGCTTCTACTTTTTCTTGCTAAGAAAAATTAAAATATATTTATAGTTATATTTCAAACAATATTTTTTCATGAATTTCAAAAAAACTAAAGTATATTTAAATTTAAGTAAGAAGAAATTTAAATATATTGCACTAAAAAATAGAAAAAACTATTTAAATATAAAGATATATAGTGATTTTCAATAGCATTTTTCTTTTGATATAAGCTTTTAAAGGTATATTAAAATATTGCTTAAAACTTAACAAAAATAGGGTAAAAAAATATTTTTTCTATAAAAAACGTATTAAAAACAACTTGCTTTATTTTTAAAAATAAAAATAGATTTAAAATAAAGTATTTGAAAAAGAAAGGTATTTATTTAATAAAAAAAGAAAAATGATAATGTTTTCTTTCTTATTAATCGAGGTAAAAAAATGTTATTATATTTAATATTATTTAGCGGTAGTATAGTTACTGTAATAAAATAAAAAGGAAAGAGGGTTTTTATATAGAAAAGAAAATCGGTTTAAAAAGCTTGGTTTTTATGAATGTTTCTGTCCTATACGGAATTAGATGGATAACAAAATCTACATCTAATAGTTTCGGACTAGGTCTAGGAGCAATACCTACATGGTTTATTTTTGCA
Organism: Peptostreptococcus russellii; assembly: GCF_003012055.1. GTDB lineage: Bacteria > Bacillota > Clostridia > Peptostreptococcales > Peptostreptococcaceae > Peptostreptococcus > Peptostreptococcus russellii. The sequence continues at coordinate 245,677 of NZ_JYGE01000003.1, forward strand.
ATAGTATACTTTATACCAGGATCATTAATATGTGCTGAATTAGCAGCTACATTTAAAGATAAAGATGGTGGACTTTACGATTGGGTAAAGGAAGCTTACGGTGAAAAATATGGATTTATGATTTCTTGGTTGAACTGGGTAGCTAAGATATTTTGGACTCATCATTCCTTACATTTTTGGCTATAAATGTATCTTATACTTTGGGAATACCAGCTCTTGCTGATAATAAGTACTTTACAATTATATTCTCTATAGCAATTTTCTGGGTATTATCAATATTATCTACAAGAGAAATAAGTTTTGCACAGATATTCACTAATACAGGAGCTTTAGGTTCTACAATTCCTAGTTTAGTATTAGTTATATTTGCTGTTTTAGGAGTATTAGTTCTTCAAAAGCAAGCTCCAGCATCTGTATATAGTGTCCATACATTAGTTTCAAAGATGAATGCAGATTTTTTTGTTGCGATTTCATCTATTATGTTTGGTTTTGCTGGTGCAGAAACATTGGCTCCTTTCATAAAAAATATTGATGAGCCAGAAAAGAATTTCCCTAAGGCTATATTAATGTCAGCACTTTTAGTTGCAGTTTTATATGTAGTTGGAACAATTTCTATAACACTTCTTATTAGTCCTGATGAAATAACAGCTTCTAAGGGCTTACTAGATGCGATAGGTAGAGGTTCAGCTTTACTTGGAATAGGACCATTCTTCCTACAAATAATTGCAGCAGGAATTTCATTCTCTGTAATTGGAGCTATAATACTATACATATCATCTCCTATTAAGATGTTATTTGGTTCTGTTGATGGAGTATTTAGTGAGAGATTAACTAAGACTAATAAGTACGATATACCTGCAAATGCAGTATATGGTCAAGCGGCCTTAGTAACTATAATATTGCTTCTTACAAACTTAATGCCATCAGTAGATGCAATATACAATGTATTATTAACTATGACAGCTCTTGCTTCTTTATTCCCATACATTATTTTATATGCTAGTTATATAAAATTAAAGAAGGAAAAGCCAGAATTAGAAAGACCTTATAAGATGGTTAAAAATGATAGTACAGCAATATGGATAGCAAGATTTTTATTGACAGTTACAATAATAGGTCTTGTACTTACAGCTTCTCCAGTTATGAACACATTTGCAGAAAATGTAATATATGAAATAGAAATGATAGGTGGAGGTATATTAATAATAATATCAGGCCTATTAATGTGGAGACGTAAAGAGAAAAAAGCAATCAATTAATATTATATAATGAAAATAGCGCATATATATGCTCTATTTTTTTGTCACTTTATAAAAAATAGTTTGTAAGTTAATGAATTTATATAGTATAATGAACTTGTTTTCGAAGGGAGTGAGTATGATTTTGAAAATTAGAGGACTGGAATTAGGGGGATCCTTACCCAAAATATGTGTTCCAATAACTGGAAAGAATAGATTAGAAATACTAGAGTTAGCAAAAAAAATAAAAGATGAAAATGTTGAGATTATAGAGTGGAGAAGTGACTATTACGAAGATATACTAGATTGTGATAAGGTAATATCTTTATTGAAAGAATTAAGAGTGATACTAGATAATACGGTAATAATATTTACTCTTAGAACACTGGATGAAGGTGGAAATATTAATATAGATAATAAGTACTATGAGAGGCTTAATCTGAGGGTAGCAGAAAGTTCTTTGGTGGATATAATCGATATAGAGTGCCTGAGAAAAGATCAATCCTTCAAATTATTAATAGAGGGGATTAAGCATAGAAAGGTTAAAGTTATCGGATCGAGTCACAATTACGATTTTACTCCAAGTATAGAAATTATAGAAGAAAATTTAATGAAAATAAATAGTTTTGGAGTAGATATCCTAAAAATAGCCACTATGTCAAATAGTGAAGAAGATTCATTAAATATGCTTTTGGCCAATAAAAATATATCTGATAAGCTATCTAATAAGGCGATTATTTCAATTTGTATGGGAAGTTATGGTATGTCAACAAGACTTTTGGCATCAGCTATAACTTTTGCACATATTGGTGAAAAATCTGCACCTGGTCAGCTTTCAGTTTTAGATTTAAGAAAAATATTAAAATAGATATTATAAAACACTAAAAATAGCAGTGATATCACTGCTATTTTTAGTATTAATTAAATTATTATATAGAAAATAACCCTTATATATATAATGTTTGCATCACACTATAAATATAATAAGTATATTACTCTTGCATCAAAGATATTTTTTAAGTACAACAAATTATAATGTTGATATATTCTCTATAAATAAATATATATATAGAAAAATATTTTAAATCAGGATAATATGTAAAGATATATCTATAAAATACTTTATAGTAATATAATCTAAAAAAATATTACAAACATATTATACTAGAAAAAGATATTACTTGCAAGAATATAGCATAGATATAGAATATCTTGATAGTAAGTTGCTAGTTTATATCTATTTCAATAAAGTAAAGACAGCTCTTTTTATTTTGAGCTGTCTTTATTATACTAAAATATTTTAAATTAAGTCTTATTAGTTTTTAATCTTCAAGGTAGGCTTGAATTAATCTAAATGTATTTTCAGCACCTTCAATATGGCTTCTTTCATAACCGTGAGAAGCATAAACTCCTGGTCCTATAAGTCCGTGCCTAATATCATGACCTGCTGCTAGAGTAGCTTCGACATCAGAGCCATAGTAAGGGTATATATCAACTGCATATCCTATATCATATTTATCTGCCAAATCAATCAGTCTATTAACTACATCATAATTATATGGGCCACCTCTATCTTTTGCGGCTATTGATACTTCTTTTTCTGTACAATTTAATTCTTCGCCCACACAACCCATATCTACTGACCAAGCTTCTGTAACTCCATCTGGACAAGGTGAAGCACCGCCGTGACCAACTTCTTCATAGATAGTAAAGTGCATATAAACAGTTCTATCTAATTCAATTTTATTATCTGAGACATACTTTGCATATCCAAGAAGTACAGCAGCAGAAAGTTTGTCATCTAAAAATCTACTTTTTATATAACCTGACTTTGTAACTCTAGTTCTTGTTTCAAAACATACATAGTCTCCAGATCTTATTCCTAATTTTGTAACATCTTCCTTTGAAGATACATCTTCATCAATTACAATCTCTATACTATCCCAATTACGTTCTGTCTTATTGTATTCGCCATTTACATGAAGAGAGGCATTTATTAACTGGCAAGTACCTTCGTATATATCGCCCTTTCTTGTAATAATTCTTACATTTTCAGCTTCAGCATTATTTGGGTTCATTCCTCCAATATTAGTCATTTTTAGACGTCCATTAGACTTAACTTGATGAACCATAGCTCCTAATGTATCACAATGAGATTCAAATAGTATTGCATCATTTTGATCTTTACCATCAAGTCTTGCAACAACACCGCCTTTTATAGTCTGGTAGGCATATACACCCATATTACTTAGTTCTTTCATAAGATAGTCCATAACAAATTTTCCATAACCTGATGGACTGTCAATGTTAAGTAAGTTTTTTGCCTCTTGGATTATATAGTCGCTGTAATCCTTATAAGCATCTTTTTTAAAATTATTCAAAATAAAATCCTCCTGTAATTAATAAATTAGTAAATTCCAGTTTATATAATTGAAAAAATGGAATACTTAAGTTATATTTTTTATTAATAAGTATAATAATAAATATAACCTAATTATATAATACTACTTATTGTAGTATATTTATATAGATATTTCTAAAAATTTAGAAAAATATATATAAAGAAAATAAAAAAGCTCAACAGTAAAATGCTGCTGAGCTAATAAGTTTAATTATTTTTTTTGTCGTCTTTTTCTTTGATAGATATATCATTGCTTTCATCTAAGTGTTGACTTTTTTTGCAAGTAGAATTTGAACATTGCTTATCTTCTTTAATATTTTTTTCAATACAATTTTTTTCCTGGCAGACTTGATCAGGCTTACAAGTACATTTTGGAATATCTTCATTTTTTTTATGTTTTTTGTTTTTTGATAGACCTAAATCTACTGCAAAGTCTTCAGTTCTACTTCTTTCCATTTTTTCTATATCTTCTCTTTCTCTAGAAGCAACATCTATATTTAAACTATTTAAAGATTCGTTCATTTCTTTTCTATCAAGAATAAATCTATTTCTAGTTCTGTTCTTTCCAAGATTCACCCAATTTTCATACTTAAAAGAGTCATTTTTCATAAATGCTTTTTTAAGCTGATAGAGGTTTAATACCTTTGACATAGAAGACATTACTAGTATTCCAAGTGCTATACCAAGGCTAGTTATAAAAGCTCTAGTGCCGACAGTAGCAGCTTGTAAATATTCTTTTTGAATTACATAGTATACGGTGTTATAGAGACCAAGTCCTGGAACAAGCGGAAGTATACCTGGAATTACAATTATAATAGCAGGTTGTTTTAGCTTTCTTGCTAAGTACTCTGCTGACAGAGATACAAACCCTGCAGCTAGGAAAGAAAATATCATAGGATTTTCATAGTGTTGGGAGGCAATTACATATATAAGCCAACCGATACCACCAACTATAGAGTCATAAAAGAGTATCTTTCCTCTTACATTGAAAAATATGGCAAAACCACAAGTGGCTATTGCAGAAAAAACAAAATGTTGCCATAGTGGAACATCATATATACTCATTTTATACACCTCCTATTCCAAGTACAAGCGCTACACCAGAAGCTATTGCAGTCACGATTACGAACACCTCAAACAATCTCGAAGTTCCTGAAACTAGATTTCCTGAGATTAAATCTCTCATTGCCTTTACGAAGGAAACTCCAGGAAGAAGTGGCATAATAGAACCAACAATCAAGGCTGATGGTCTAGGAATTAACCCCCAATTATGCATAATAACTCCCATACCTGTAATTACAATTGAAGCTAGAAGTACAGAGAACATCATTATAGAACTGTATTTCATTGTTTTATCATATACAAAAGTACCAATTATAGATACTAATACAGTTAACATAAAGGTATGAATTTGATTACCACCTAAAGTTGCTGCAAAACCTGCAGATGCAACTCCTGTTCCTAAAAAATATATAAGACTGGGGTAAGCATTAAGCTTGTCAATCCTATGTAATTCTTTTATTTCTTCATTAATATCCGGGTCAACTTTGTTTACAAATTCTCTTGAAAAGTTATTTAATAGAGAAATTTTATCTAAATTCATTCCTCTCGTATCAATTGTCTTCATAAAACATAATCCATCAAACTTATCATCTGATATAATAATTACAGTTGGAGTAGTAAAGCAGTTTATATGATTGTATCCTCTAGATTTACATATCCGTAAAACACTGTCTTCTACTCTGTATGTTTCAGCTCCATTTTTTACCAATAATTCTCCAAGAAAAAGTGCAAGTTTAATAGTTTGCATTTTGTATTCTTTATCTTCAAGTTTATTTACCACGGATGTCCTCCTTTCTATACATATGTATACATCAATTAATTTTTATTATACTACAATAATTACTTGTAAAGTCTTAGTTTTAAGATGTTTATGAATACATGATTTCTATAAAAACTATATGAAAAATGCATTCACAAAAAAATGAAGCCTTTATGCTTCAAAATACATAAATACTATACAACATGTAAGTAGAAATGTATATACATATTTTAAAAAAATACATATATATATTATAACCAATAAAATAAATAATTCAATTGATAAAATAGTTTTTATTTTAAATAAAAAAAGAAATCTCTTTTACTAGGAATTACTTTTAAAATAGAAGAAGGATATAATGAATAAAAAAGATTTATATAAATAAAAAAATAAAAAAACATGTTCTTTGTATCTATATTTGTATAGATACAAATATAGATACAAATATAAACTTCTATAGATAGCTAATATTAATGAAAAAACTATTTTTATTAATATTAAATATAGTTTTTAAAATAGGAATTTATGGTATAATATTGAGTTGGAAATAGATACGTATATTTGATTTGTAGATTCGCTTATATTTATCCTATAAAGGGTGTATTTATAAGAAGCTTACAAATCATATTTTCTCTAGAGATACTTGACTTATAAGTAAAAGATAGAGAGATGTATATTATACGATAAAGCTTGCCATATTAAAAAATTTAATATTCAAGCTTAAAGATAGTAGTTTTAAAATAGGAGGAATATTTATGAAGAAGAAAATGTCAGTAGTTCTTTCGGCAACTTTAGCTCTAAATTTAATGGCTTTTAGTGCTAGCCAACTTTCAAGAGTAAATGCTGAAGAAGAAACAAGTCAGTTTGAAACGATTTCTAGCTTAGAAATAGATAATGTAAAAAGAAGCGAAGTAGAAGATAGTATATTAAAGCCAGGAATTCCAAATGCCCCAGTTCTAAAAATAGATGACTATGCAAGCGCAGTAGCGGATATAAGAAAAGATTTGAATAAAGATATCGAACTACCTTTATTTGTTAGCTCTTCTCAAAGTGCTATAAAAGGTAAGTTAATGAAGGGTGTGGGTGTAGCTCTTTATAAGCTTAGTGATGAAGATCTAAAGAAAAATGAATTTACACCAATAGCCAATGGAACAAATAGCGATAATCTAATATCTGATAGTAAATTCAGTATCCAATCAGAAAATGGGGATTTTTTACTTCCTTTTAAGAATGAAAATTTAAAACCAGGAGATCACATAGGAATATGTGTTTCATACTCAGTTAATAATCAAAATAAAACTTTTATAATTGATTCTATATACTTGGGTATAAACTCTCCTACAATAGCCCTTAATGAAAAGGTCGATGTTAAAACGCTAATAACAGGTCTTCCAAGTGATGCAATAATTGAGACTGTTAAGGAAGTAGACAGCTCTACAATAGGAAGTCATGAAGCTAAAATCAATATTAAGTATAAAAATACATCAACACCATTATCACTAGCTGTTTTAGTGAATGCTAATGGAGGCACAGGTCAGGAAAATATAGTTACAAGTCCTTATAGAGTTGCTGGAAGTAATAGATTTTCAACAAATATAGAGTCTATTAATAGAAACTTTGAAAAGGGGAAGGTCGACACAGCTATAGTAGCTTCTGGATTTAACTTTGCAGATCCACTAGCAGCTGGACCTTTAGCAATGAAGATGAACGCTCCAATAGTATTTTCTGGTGATAAAGGCTTAAACGCTGAAGCTATTAAGACAATAAATAATTTAGCTGTTAAGAATGTAATAATAGTTGGTGGAAATAACACAGTTCCAGCAAATGTAGAGACACAATTAAGCGGTCTAAATGTTAGAAGAATAGCAGGTGTGAATAGATATGAAACATCTAAGTTGATAGCAAAGGAATATGGTCCTTCTAGAAGTGCAATATTTACTGATGGTAGAATGTTTGCGGATGCACTATCAGCAACACCTTTGTCCAAGAAAATATCTGCACCAATAATTTTACTTAGAAATGAGAACAATATACCTGCAGATGTAAATAAATATAAAGATGCTTATATAGTTGGTGGTAAAAATTCAGTAAGTGTAGGAATCGAAAATAAATTAAAGAACTCAATAAATCCAGACAAGGTTTATAGGGTGTTTGGTGCAAATAGATCACAAACATCTACACAGGTAGCAAAACTTGTTAAATTCGAAAAAAATATTATAGCAAATGGAAATAGCTTTGCAGATGCTCTAAGTTCAGTAAATATGCTGAATACAGGTGGTAAAAACCTAGTCTTAGTTGGAGATACAAGAGCTTCAAATGATGCAATAGAGTTTATAAGTGGAAAGACTAATTACATAATAGGTGGTTATTCTACAGTTCCAAAATCAATATTAGGATTTTAATTAGAGAGTAGCTATTTAAAATCAATCGTATAGTAAAAGTATTATTTCTTTAAAAAGAGCCCTTTAGTGTGTACTAGAGGGCTTTTTTATTGTGAACATAATTTAGTGTAATTAAACTTTAAGTATTCAGAAAATATTGATTTTTATATCTATATATGTTAATCTAAAACTATAAGACTGCATTATTTTCTTTTATTTTATAATGTTGATTGAAGTAAAAAATTATTATTTATTAATAATTTGATATTTTACAAGAATTTATTTAAAAAGTATTTTATTTTTTTAATTGAAGGATATAATTTTAATTAAAAAAAGATTAATTAAGGAGGGGATTATATGAATAGTCGTAAAAAAATTAGTGTTTTATTGATTTCTAGCATTGCCTTATCATCTGGATTTATCCAAACTCCTGTTATGGCAGATACTAGTCAAACAGAGCACGTAGGGGATATAATCAATTACTCTCCTGAAATGATGGCGAGTGGTGAGGGGATAAACCCTAGAAAAATTGTAGATAGAAGCTCTATAAAAGAGATAACAACTTTGTATAGGGAATCGGAAAAAATAGAATTAGATAGTTCAAAGATTTTAGATAATTATGATCTATATTTGAACTTTGCCAATAATGTTACCATAGGATTTAGAACGAAGGAACTGGACGGAGATTATTTGGGCTATTGTACTACTGGAGGTCAAATAGTTCCTTTTAAAACAAAAGAAAATATAGCTGTGAAAATATTAGAGATAATTAGAAATACAAACAAGTTTACTGATTATTATGATGACGGACAATCAATACGTGAAGGAGACTCTGTTGCAAAAGCAATTGAGCTAAGTAGAGCAAGCTATTCTTCAGCTGAAAACGTTGTAATTACAGGCGTAGATGGTATTGCAGACTCACTTGCATCAGCACCATTATCAAGCTTTTTAAAAGCACCAGTACTTGTTACAGAAAAAGAAAGTTTAAGGAGCGATTTAGAAGCTGAAATCAAAAGGTTGGGAGCGAAAAATATATACTTTACATCTGGAAACAATGTTATAAGTTCTGGAATAAAAGATAAATTAAAGAAAAATGGGTATAATATAAATGATCTCTCTTCTAGAAATAGATACGAAACTGCTGAAAAGATAGCACAGTATTTAATTTCAGAGGATGGAAGTGGAGAAAAAACTATTTTAATTAATGGGAAAAATTATGCCGATGCACCTTCGATATCAGCATTTTCTTATGAACATAGAGCTCCCATACTACTTACAAATGGTAAAATATTAAGAAAAGAAACATTTGATATCATTAAGAAAAATGAAAACCTATTGATAGTAGGGGGGTACAATTCTATACCAGAAGCTATGCAAAATAAATTAAGTGATAATTATATCAAGAATGCTAGACTGGATGGTAAGAATAGATACGAAACTTCTAGAAATATAGTATCTGGATTATTTACCGATACAGATAAACTTTTGATTGCTGATGGAAACAAGGATTTAGCTGCAGGAATAATATCAGCAGGATACTGTGTCAAAAATGATAGGCCATTATTACTTATAAAAAAAGGCGACAAAAATAATGCTTTGCTAAAAGATAAGGGAGTAATGTACTTATCTATCAAATCATACGAAAATTTACATTAATAATATTAACCAATACTTTAAGATAGCTTACTGAAATATTCCTCAGTAGGCTATTTTTGTTTAAAATAAAAAAGTTTATATCTAGTAAACAATTAAGCATCTTTTATTAAACTTCGATAATTTTAAAAGCTCCATAAGGTGTTGAATATACGGCTTTGGGTGAGAAAATATTTTTTCTTGATTATTTCAAAAAAATCATTGATTTTTTTCTGTCTAGCATATATAATTAATCTTGTTTAATAATTATAAACAAATAGTTTAGTGTTTGCTAACTTAAATGCGATAATATTTAAGGAATTAAAATATTATACATAAATATTTTTAAGTACAAAAACATTATATAAAGCTAATAGGAATGGAGGGAATTTAGATGGATATTGGTGAGAAGATTAAAAGACTGCGTACAGAAAAACAGCTGACCCAGGAAGAATTGGCAAATCGATGTGAATTGTCAAAGGGGTTTATTTCACAATTAGAAAATGACTTAACATCACCGTCGATTGCTACATTGGTAGATATATTAGAGATACTAGGAACGAACTTGAGAGACTTTTTTGCTGAAGAGGTTACAGAAAAAATAACTTTCAAAAAAGATGATATGTTTGAAACAGAAGATTTTGAACTGGGATATAAATTTAAGTGGCTGGTTCCAAACTCTCAAAAAAATGATATGGAGCCTGTTCTAGTGAAGGTCGAAGCAGGTGGAAGGTATAAGGAAGATAAGCCTCATGAAGGTGAAGAGTTCGGATATGTTTTGAAGGGAACAATATGCCTATATATAGGCGATAAGAAGTTAAAGGTAAGAAAAGGCGAAAGCTTTTATTACAAACCAAAAAAGAATCATTATATTACGAATGAAGGGAAGACTCCAGCTGAATTAATATGGATTAGCTGCCCACCGTCATTCTAATTTTAATAAAGGGGTGAAGTATTTGAAAAATAAATTAATAGAGTTGAAAAATATTTCAAAATCATTTGATGAAAATACAGTGTTAGATAATTTTAATCTTACTATAAATGAAAATGAATTTTTAACACTTTTAGGTCCAAGTGGATGTGGTAAAACGACACTTTTGAGGATAATAGCAGGATTTGAGTTTGCTGATGAGGGAGATGTGTACTTTGGCGGTTACAAGGTTAATAGTGTGCCAGCTTATCAAAGAAATATAAATACAGTATTTCAGAAGTATGCTCTGTTTCCACATATGGATGTCTATGATAATATAGCTTTTGGTTTAAAAATCAAAAAGCTAGATAAAGAAACTATAGATGAAAAAGTAAAAAATATGTTAGCTTTAGTATCTTTGGCTGGCTATGAAAAAAGATCTGTAACAAGTTTGTCTGGAGGACAGCAGCAGAGAGTAGCTATAGCTAGGGCTCTAGTAAATGAACCAAAGGTATTATTATTGGATGAACCTTTGGGTGCGCTTGACTTGAAATTAAGACAAGAAATGCAAAGCGAACTAAAAAAAATACAGAAAAAATTAGGAATTACATTTATATTTGTAACACATGATCAAGAAGAGGCTTTGAGTATGAGTGACACCATAGTAGTTTTAGACAAGGGTGTTATACAGCAAATAGGAAGTCCAGTAGATATATATAATGAGCCACAAAATGCATTTGTAGCAAACTTTATCGGAGAGAGTAATATAGTAGATGGAGTGATGCATAATGACTTTGATGTAGAATTTTGTGGAAAAAGATTTGAGTGTGTTGATAAGGGATTTAAAAAAGATGAAGAAGTAGAGGTTGTAATTAGACCAGAAGACATATCTATGGTAAGTGCAGATGAGGGAATGCTAAGAGGTATAGTCAAGTCATCAATATTCAAGGGTGTTCATTATGAAATAGAAGTAGAAGAAGAAGGGAGAAAATGGCTTCTTCAAAATACTAAAAGTGCCAGAATAGGAAGCGAACTAGGGATGGCATTTACACCTGAGGATATTCATATAATGCATAAAGGAGATGCATAGATATGAAGAAGATAAGAAAAAATACAGAGGCAGACAAGAGAACTAGTAGAATGGCCTATCCCTATGCACTATGGTCAGTAATCTTTATTCTTGTACCGCTAGTATTAGTTGTTTTTTATAGTTTTACACAAACATCAGATCTTGGTGTTACTTCTTTTACTTTTGACAACTATAAAGAAGTATTTAATCCTTTGTTTTATAAGGTATTTTTTAGATCATTTATCTTGTCAGGAGCAGCTACAATAGTCTGTATATTAATAGGATATCCAGTAGCATACATAATATCAAAGATGGATATTAGCAAAGGCTCAACTTTAATTTTGCTATTTATACTTCCTATGTGGATGAACTTTCTTCTTAGAACATATGCATGGATAGCTATATTAGGTAAAAATGGGCTTTTAAATAATTTTTTAGCTTTATTTGGGTTACATCCAAATTCTATATTATATACAAGTACTGCAGTTTTGTTGGGTATGGTATATAACTTTTTACCTTTTATGGTACTTCCTATCTATACAACTTTACAGAAGATAGATGGTGATTTGATTAATGCAGCCAAGGATTTGGGTGCAAATGATATTACTGTTTTTAGAAAAGTAATATTCCCCCTTAGTATTCCTGGAGTAATGAGTGGTGTGACTATGGTATTTATGCCTTGTGTTACAACATTTGCAATATCAAGGTTACTTGGTGGCGGAAAGACTATGCTAGTGGGTGATTTAATTGAACAGCAGTTTACTACAGTAGGAGATTGGAACTTTGGTTCGGCAGTTTCTATTGTTATGATGTTGATTATACTAGTATTTATGGGGATTATGAATAAGGTTGATAGAGAAGCTACGGAAGGGGGCGAACACAGTGTTAGGACAAAGTAAGAGAAGAAAGATATTCTCAAATATATATTTAGTATTAGTGTTTATTTTCCTATACGCACCCATAGCAGCCTTGATTATTTTCTCTTTTAATAAATCAAAATCAATGGGTCATATTACAGGATTTACTCTACAGTGGTATAAACAACTTTTACAAAATGATACTATAATGAGTGCACTTTACTATACATTGACAATTGCCATACTTGCATCAGTTATTTCTACAATTTTTGGAACAATAACATCTATTGGTATATTTAAGATGAGGGGCAAAGCAAGGATGACTCTTTTAAATATAAACTATCTTCCAGTTCTTAACACTGAGATAGTAACAGGTATTGCGATAATGAGTTTATTTGCATTTTTTAAAATGAACTTCGGCTTTAAGACTATGCTTTTATCACATATAATGTTTTGTACGCCTTATGTGATATTATCGGTTCTTCCAAAGTTAAGGCAGCTTCCTGAAAATGTAGAAGAAGCAGCACTTGATCTTGGAGCAACACCTTGGTTTGCCATAAGAAAGATTGTTATACCACAGATTAAGCCAGGAATTATTTCAGGGTTTTTGATGGCGTTTACAATGTCTATAGATGACTTTGTAATATCATTTTTCAATACAGGAAATGGAGTAAGTAATCTATCTATAGAGATATATGGTATGGCTAGAAGAGGTATAAAACCAGAGATAAATGCCCTGTCTACTCTTATGTTTACTACTGTTTTGATACTTTTATTCCTTGCAAATAGAAGGGATTCTATTATCAAGCAGGCTTCTAATAGAATGTAGGTGAAGAGGAGGATATTATGAGAAAAAATAAAGCATTAAAAATAATATTTATGCTATCAATAATTATATCAACTTCATTTTTCTTTTCAGGATGTAAGTCTGGTGGGCAAGACTCTTCAAAGGTATTAAATGTATACAATGTTGGTGATTATATAGATGAAAGTCTTATAAAGGAATTTGAGAAAAAAACAGGTATAAAAGTACAGTATTCAACTTATGATACAAATGAAATGATGTATCAGAAAGTAAAAAGTGGAAGCACAAAGTATGATTTAATATTCCCATCTGATTACATGGTGCAAAAGATGAGTAATGAAGGTCTATTAAAAAAGATAAATTACAATAATATACCAAACTATAAATATATAGATAAAGAATTTTTAAACAGTAAGTACGATCCAGAAAATCTTTATTCTGTACCATATATGTGGGGTACTCTAGGTATAGTTTACAATAAAAATTTAGTAGATGAAAAAGTTGATAATTGGGATATACTGTGGGATCAAAAATATAGAAGAAATATACTTATGTTTGACTCAGTAAGGGATACTATGGGAGTAGCTTTGAAAAAGTTAGGATATAGTATGAATACGAAAAACCCAAAAGAAATTGAGGAAGCTACAAAGCTTTTAATAAAACAAAAACCTTTAGTTTTGGCATATGTTAATGATGACGGTAAGGACAGAATGATAGGAAATGAAGCGACTATGGGTATCTTTTACTCAGGAGATGTTCCTATGATGAAAGAAGAAAATCCAGACCTAGAGTATGCTATTCCAAAAGAAGGTAGTAATATCTGGACAGATGCTATATGTATTCCTAATACAGCAGATAATCAGGATTGGGCAGAGGCTTTTATAAACTTCTTGTGTGATCCAGATGTCAACGCTAGAAATACAGAATATATAGGCTATTCAACTCCAATATCAGAAGGTAGAAAGAAATTACCTAAAGAGATGAGAGAAGATCCTAGTCTATATCCAGATAAAGACATAATAAAAAAATGCGAGGCCTTTCTAGACCTTGGGTCAACGATTAAGATCTATGATAAATCTTGGATACAATTAAAAAGTAATTAGTATATAAGTCGAAGTGAGTTTTTTACTTCGACTTTATTTTTTATTATTCTTTAGAAAAGCTTAAGACTTGATTTATTGACATAATTAACATTATTTAAGATAATATCATTAGATTTAAGAATGTACTTAAGCTAAAGTATAGACTTTTGTATAGAATAGACTAAGGTATATTATTGTTAGTTAATTTTACTATTTTATTATATATAAGATGATAAAATTATAAGGAGCAATAAATTCAGAGGAGATAGTATGGATATATGTATAGAAAAAAGAAGTTTATTTTCTGAAGAAGAAATAATAAATAATATCAATAGAAATAACACTTTATATAGAAGTGGAAAGGTATCTAAAAGTAAGAAAAGAATTAAAAGAAAGAGAAAGAGAAATAAGAAAAGAAAAAAATGGCCAATGCTTATTTTAATATTATTCTTTATATTTGTCTATGGAACAGTAACAAATATAAGAAATTCAAATAATTTAATGATTGATAAAAATAACATTGATAAAGAAGAATTTATATCTAGAGTGGAGAAGGTAGCAGTAAGTGAGTATGAAAAAAGTGGTATTTTGCCTTCAATTACAATATCTCAGGCTATTTTGGAGTCGAGTTGGGGTAATTCTAGATTATCAATGGAAGGTAATAATTTATTTGGAATTAAGGCCGATAAGTCTTGGAGTGGAGAGAAAATCAACTTTACCACAGAGGAGTATAAAGATAATTATGAAAAAGCTGATTTTAGAAAGTATAACTCTTGGGAAGACAGTATAAAAGACCATAGTAAATTCCTTATGGAAAATAAAAGATACTTAAATAGCGGACTCTTTAATAGTAAAGGATATAAGGAACAAGCAAAAGCACTTGAAGATGCAGGCTATGCAACAACAATAGATTCGGCTGGAAATAAAATCTATGCTGAAAAATTAATCAGGGTAATAGAGAGCTATAAATTATATGAAATAGATAATAAAGTAATTAATAAAAGTGAATAATTTAAAGTAATTAATAAATTGTAGATTTTAAAATAAAAAATAGTATACTTTATAGTCGTATTTTAAAATATAAATAAATTATGTTTTTATAAAAAGGTTTATTTTTATTGAAAAGTATGGTAAAATAGTTAATTGTTGAGTACAGCAGATGATCGCAGGCAGAAATGCGTGAGGAAAGTCGGAGCACCACAGAGCAGGGTGCTAGGTAACGCCTAGTGAGAGCAATCTTAAGGACAGTGCAACAGAGAGATACCGCCGTTTTATACGGTAAGGGTGGAAAGGCGAGGTAAGAGCTCACCAGCGCATAGGTGACTATGTGGCTATGTAAACCCCACCTGGTGCAAGGCCAAGTTAGGAATTAGGAGTGTAGCTCGCACTCCCCAGATGGTAGGCCGCTTGAATCTATTGGTGACAATAGGTCTAGAAAGATGATCATCTAATACAGAACTCCGCTTATAGCTGTGCTTAATAAAAATAGCTGCATTGTTTTTTCAATGCAGCTATTTTTATTAATAATGTGAAATAGGTCTAAACAAATACATTGAGGAGTGTATCAGTACATATTTATATGGATTTATACAGCCAGATATTGTATAATAGAAATGTATATTGCAAAACATTTTTTGCGAAACTTAACTAGTAAGGAGTGAAGGTTTTGGATAACTATGGAAAAGAATTAATCCAATCTGCTGTTAAAGAGGTAGATAGGAAGTTTATAGAAAATAAATATGAATTTAATCGCGAACTAAATAACGCACTAAGAAACAAATACAATAAAGTAGAGAAAGATGAAGAAAAATATATAGGACTTTTAAAGTTTAATGTGATCTACTATAAAGCCATTATAAAAAAATTGGAAACTATAATGGAAATGTGGATACAAAACGGGGTAATATCAAGTACAGAATCTGTAGATAAAAGTATAGAAAATATTACTAGATCTTCAAGAAAGTATGTCAATGAGGCTATGAAAGGTGGTCCTCAACATCTAAATGACAAGGACAAAGAGATATTCTTCTCTTATGATAATAACAGTGGATTAGAAAGAATTGAAAAAGTAGAAAATGACTATAAAATATTAAATATCTACAAGGATATGCTGGGAATGGTAATAACTGAAATTTCTAGTAATGTAGACAAGTATAAAGTTATTTTGGATATGAATGTAGCTGAAGTAAAGATTGACACAATGGATGAAATATTTAAAATGGTCAATGAAATCCTATTTAGCGAAGATCCTTCTAAAAGTGAATTTGAAGATGAAGCATTGGTAGGGGATGAAGAAATTACAAGTACTAATGTTGAAGACTCAGATAAATGCACAAGCTTTAAAAAGTATGTATCAATGATTAGTACACCAGAAATTTCTGTTAAAATTAATGATATGTTCAGAAGGTCAAATGATTTAGAAGGGGTTGAAGAAGGAGATTCATATCTTTTTTCAGTTGGAATGAAAGATTATGTTTCTTGTATGGTTCTTTTGCAAGATTATCTACCAGAAGACAATAGAGCATTTATAAAAAATATTTTTAGAATGTTTGTAGTGGGTAAAATCAGTGAAGAGAAGTTCAAAGAAATATGTGACAGTTTTATAAGAGACTATACTTTTCTTGATAAAAGAACTTGGTTGGAGTGTCAGAAGAATGTAAAGTCAGATTTTAATTTAAAAAACAATAACTTCTTTGGTGAAAGAAGTATAGATCATAATATAGAAGGACTTTCCAATGATGAAATAATAGAACTACTAATTCATCTTGAAGATGGAATGAGTATAGCAGAAGGTATAGAGTATGCAATAGAAGATTCTTTTGTAAGACAAGATGAAGAAAATATTACTGGATTTGCTCAAAAAATCAAGCAAGGTTTTTCTTCTCTTTCAGATAAGTTAAAAATAAATGAAAGTCATGGAGATGAAGAATATGGTGACTTGGAAGAAGACTTTGATGAAGAGTTTTATGATGATGAATTTGAAGACGATATAGATGATTATAACGAAGAGTATGATGACAAAGAAAGTTTTACTAGCAAAATAAAAAATCTATTTAGTAAGCATAAATATGATGATGATCTTGAAGATGAGTCGGATGATTATTATGATGAGGATGAATTTGAAGATGATGTCGAAGATTATGAGATAGATCCAGAAATGTTTACTGGAGATGAAGCGATTCAAGATGAAGGCGCTATCGAAATACTAAAGATGCGAGAAAAAAGTAAGAGAAGAGAAGACGAAAGAATTAAGAAAGAATATGATAAGTTACAAAGTGAAAGACAGTTAACTGAGGAAATAAATAAAAATGGTTCGATGTCTTTTGTAGAAGATGAAGATATAATATTTGATGAAAATGACTATGTATATAAAAAAGACAAGGAAGTAAGAAGAGATTCATCAGAAAAAATAAATAAGGATCTATTTGATAATACTATAAATGGAGAAATATCTTTAGATGAAGAAAGAATACAAGAAGATACTGAAAAGGAGTCAAGTATAAAACAATCTATCACTCCTGATGATCTTGAAAAGTATAATAAGGAAGAAAAAAATGAGTTTAAACCTATCTTAGGAGAAACTCAAAGACTTCATACTGGTAATATCAGAAGATCTGATGATGAGACAACAGTAATAGAATTAGGAGCTTTGGATAGTGTTAGAGAAAAGAATAAAAAACATCCTCATATAAAAGATGATGTGCAGAAGATAGATAGAAAGAAAAAAATCTACTCTTATGAGGAGTCATTGCCATCAAAGTTAAAAGCGGATGAAGATAAAAAAGAATCTGAAGTAAAAAAAATAGAAAAGAAAACAGATGATAAAGATGCGAAGCTTAAGAAAATGAATGATGGACATGTATTTGAAGAGTTGGAAGCTATGAAGGCTATGAATTGCAAAGATATCTCTGTAACACCAACTGATTCAAATAAGAAAGAAAAGGTGGACCTATCTTCTTTTGGAAAAAACAAACACAAAAATAAATCTAATAAAAAGCTTAGCGTAGATAAAGTGACTAGCACTGAGAAAGTAGCTAGCAAGAATGACAGGCCGAAAAAAGAAGAGTTAAAGCAAGAAAAAGAAAATAAAAAATCAATAGATATAAAAAGCAAAATAGGGAATATAGGTAAGGGAATTGTAGGAGATGATACTGGTGAAACTGTTATGTTCTCTAAGAAGAAGATGATAAGAGATACTGTAATAGTAGTGGCAATAGTAGTATTAATATTCTTCTCATACATATTTATTATCAAAGGATTTAAGGTTCCAACAGTAGAAGAGACTAATAAGAATACGAAAATAGCACAAGAAGCAAAGAATAAAACAAATGTAGACTCTTATAATAAGGGATTAAATAAGGACACAAAGGACATTACTCAAAAGACTGAAAAAGAAAAAGAAAAAGATGAAATTGAAGCTAAGGCAGGAGAACTGGATAGAGAAGCCGCAAAGTATAAAGGGCAAAAGGGTGTTTACTATACAGTATTTGTTGGAGCTACAAAGGATAAGGATGGTGCTGAATCTGTTGCATATAATTTTGCACAAAGAGGTATAGACTCTAAAGTTGTAAGAAATGGTGGTTATTATATGCTAAAGGTAGGAGAATACTTTGATTATAATCAAGCATACTCCCAGTCACAAAAGATTAGTTCAAAAGGAATACAAAATTATATAGCTGCTCAGAATAAATATTATGATTTAAAGATTGAAGCATATCAAACTAGAATACCTAACTTGTCTGCGGATCAGCTTAAGACTGATTATGAAGATCTCAAAAATCAAATATCTTCAACAGGAAAAAATTCTCAATATGTTACAAACTTAGATGAAATTTATTCAGAGGCTATAAAAGAAAAACAATAAATTCACTGTATTAATATACTGATATTAAGGAGGAACAGGTTTTGTTAAAACTTGGAGAAAAAATAATATTTAGTATAAAATCTGGATTCAGTCTAAATGGCGGTTACGATTACAATTTAGATGATAAGTGCTTGCAATTAACAAACCTTGGAAACATATATGTTTCCAAGGTTGATTGTTTACCAGAAGAATGTTCAGATTTTATTATGTATGACTATTCTGAAGAAGGAATTAATCTGTATTCAGAGCTAGATGGCGAAAGTATTAATATTATTTCTGAAGAATTACCATTTAAACTCATAGAGGGTAATCATAAGACAGAAATAAAATTAAGCCTAATTATGATATTAGATTTCGAAGAATTTGCAAAAATTGATGAAGAAATCAAAAATATGATATTTGATTTTAGGCAAGGTGACATTATAATGACAGCAGATGGTAAGCATATATTTGCTGGAGAGCTAGAAAAAGAAGATGCAAGGCTAATATTTAATAGTGGAAGAAATCGATTTGAATTGAACTTTGAAGATGTTGAAAGCTTCTCTGAATCGTTTAATCGAATAAATTTTAAGGGATACTTCTATATGGATACAAACTCCATAGTTATGAGAAATATTTCTTTTGTAGGAGCGATCGAGCAATATCTATTACCGAGAGACTTCGAAAAAATACTATCTGAAAATAAAAAAATTGGAAGACTACCGAAAGAAGATCCTGTGGTTTTTTGTAAGGTTACGGGAAGAATAAAAGAAAAAACATATTTATCTAAGAATATGTTTCTTATAAACCATGATGATTTATTTGTGTTTTATGAAAAGAAACAAAAGAATGAAGTTATATGTAAGGAAATTAGCAACTTTACTAAATACGATTTGGGAAATGGAAATTATATAATTTACGACGGTGATGATGTATACAATATGTACATTAATAAAAATGACGCAGAAATGGTAGGGTTTAATAGTATGGGCGAAATTAATGAGAAATATATAGGTTATACAGAAGGTATGAGACCTTTCTTCATAGAGATTGACAAAGATTTAATAAAAATAGGCAACTCTAAAGAAAATTCTGTACTAAATATTAAAAAAGAAGAAATTTCCGAAATAAATATTCATGAAGAAAAGAAAACAGTAAATGAAAATCTGATCAATATTCAAATTAGGTATGCGAATAAAAAAGTAAACTTGAACTTAAGTAGAAAACTAGTTCCAGAGTTAATTGATGATGTATTTTCAGGTTATCAAAACTCACTATTTGACTATGTGTCAGTAGAAGAAAGTTATCTAAATTGGGTTAAGACCGTTTCTGATATGGTAGTTTACAATCTATTTGGTGAAATATATGGATTAAGCGGCAAGCTACCTATGGGTAGACCAGAAAACTATGACACACTAGAATGGGTAGATTTTATTAACGATTTTCATGAGGAAATTGAGTCCCAAAAAAGAAATACTGATGAAATCACAGTATACCTTACAGATATACTAGAAAAAAATGAGTTGAAATACTTTAAAGGTTTAGGGAAAGAATGTGATACATCTAGTCTCGAAAAGTTAAGCTCACTTTTAATTGAAATGAGAAGAGATTTAAATTATGATTTAAATGATATCCTTAAGAAATTTGAGATGTTAGATTATTTAATTTTGCCTAAAAACATGAGAAAATCATCAATCAGACTTCTAAAAGAAAGTCAAATATATCAAATAGAATATTTTGGTAAGATGGCCCTTAAAAAGATAAGACATTTAATTTATGCTATGCTACCATATTATATAGAAAAGACTATAAAGAGTATATTTGAAATATACTTTAAAATATATGAAAATTATGAAGGAATAGATGAAATAGAATTAAAAACTGAGTTAATGAATAGAATAAAATCTGCTTATATATTTAAACAGTTCTCTATCAGTGAAGAATCCTGTGTATTGAGAAAAGATGCAATAGATGACTTATATTCACTGGTTAAATTTTCTTCTATGAGAATTGATAGTGAATTTTACTATACTGGTGGATACAGATAGAAAGTTATTTTATAGCTTATAATAAATAAAATTGTATGATTTATGGAAAGCTATGAGAAAATGTAGTATTATAGGTAGTATATTCTTTTTGTATATTATTTTTAGTTATAGTTAGTAATTAATAAAGACAGTGCTTGTATAAGATATAATATATTTATAATTGACTTGAAGGGAATGGTTAAAGTTATGTTGATAAGCGATATAATGAATAGAGAATATAAATTATGTGAATTTGATGAAAGAGAAAAAAGCGTGTTATATCGACTAGTAGATTTAGATGATCTACTTTTAGAAGATGCTAATATTGATGAAGATAATATTTTGGAAATTGTGGATCCAGATATAGCGGGCAAACTTATTTAGAGGAGATGATAAATTTTATGGATACAATATTATTAGCGGGTGGTGCAGGCTATATAGGAAGTCATACTGCCGTAGAACTATTAAATTCTGGTTATAAAGTTATAATAGTTGACAACTACTCTAATAGCTATCCAATTGTAATAGATAGGATTGAAAAAATCACTTCAAAGAGACCTACTGTATATGAAACAGATACTAGAAGTAAAGATTTTGAAAAAGTATTTAAAGAAAATAAAATAGATGCAGTAATAGATTTTGCAGCATATAAATCAGTTGGAGATTCAGTAAAGGAACCTTTAAAATATTATGATAATAATATTTTATCACTTTTAAATACATTGAATCTGATGAAGAAATACAATGTCAATAACTTTGTTTTCAGTTCATCGGCAACTGTATATGGAAGTGTTCCAGATGAGGATCTTCCAGTAGATGAAGATTATGGTAGAACTACTACTAATCCTTATGGAAACACAAAGCTAATGGGAGAAGAAATTCTTGAAGACTTATCACATTCAGATAAACAATTTAATAGTATTATTTTGAGATACTTCAATCCAATAGGCGCACATAAATCGGGGCTTATTGGTGAGGAGAGTACAGAAGTTCCAGCAAACATTATGCCTTATCTTACAAAGGTGGCTATTGGTGAGCTTCCATATCTTAGAGTGTTTGGAGATGACTATGAAACAGCTGACGGTACTGGTGTAAGAGATTATATACACGTTGTAGACTTGGCAGTTGGTCATGTAAAGGCTCTAGAGAGAATCTTACACAAGAATACAGGGCTAGAATATTATAATCTTGGAACAGGTAGAGGCTACAGTGTGATGGAACTTATAAATGAATTCTCAGCTGTTAGTGGAATAGATATTCCATATAAGGTTATTAAAAGAAGAGAAGGAGATGCAGCATCTTCTTATGCAGATTCGTCAAGAGCAAAGAAAATATTGGGCTGGGAAGCAGTTCATAACTTGAAAGATATGTGTGAAGATTCTTGGAGATGGCAGAAGATGAATCCCAAAGGATATATAGAGTAACAGTTGTAAATCAAAAAGATAGTGGAGGAGGATTTATGTTCAAAAAACTTGTTTCTGTTGTTTTGATTACAATGCTAGTTATTCTTATACCTGGATGTAGCAATGACAAAAGCGTGAAATCAGACAACAAAGATATCACTAATAAAAAGGCTGAGGTAACAATATATTTGCCTGAAGGACAGGATATAGATAATAAGTATAAAGATGATATTGATATAGCGGTCAACTATCTTCCAGATAATGGTAAAGATTTTACCAAAAAAGATGTAGACACTATTGTAAATAATATAGATAAACACGTAAAGGTATTAGTTATTAGCACTGAAAAAAGTGGTCTAAGCGATGTGTTTAAAAAGGTGAAAGAAAAATTGCCAGGTGTAATAACAGTAGCAGGCGATATAGGAGAAATGCACAATGATAAATTCGCTTCTCTTTTGAAAAACCCGAATCTAGATGTAGGATTTAGAGTAGAAAAAAATAAGTGTGGGAAATTAGCAGCTGAAATGGCCGAGCAGATGAATGCAAATAAATTTTTATATTTATATTTAGAAGACACTAAAGAAAATCCAAATCTATATGAAGATATTAGTCAAGCAAAAGCATACTGTGATAAAAATGGGATGGCTTTTTCAAAGCTTGCAGTAAAAAAAGAAGATATAAACTCAGGACTTGCTGAAAAAATAAAAGCTATACAGCCTGATAAGATTGAAAATTTAGCAGTATATCCTGCTAGCTCAGCCTTATCAAAGGAAGTACTTAACGGTGCAGTTAAGAATTCTTATATAATTCCATATCTAAATAGTGGACAAGACGGCAATTTGCTATCTGACAAACTGAACTTGGATAAGGAATATAAAGAGCTAAGTAGATTATCATTTGATAAAAAAGTTCAGGACAAACTAAGTAAAATAAATATGGATGGAAAAATAGCTGGAATATCAGAAGGTGTTGATTCAGTGCCAGCTGAACTAACAATAGAAATAGCAAAATATATGTATGAAAGAAACTATATGATAGAAGAATGCTATACTGATGATTCTGTAAAAGACAGAGCGAATAGAATGCTAGATTTATCGATACTTCCAGAATACATCGGAGCATCTTCAGGATATATAAAGAATCTATCAATTAGTCCAAGAGTGTATTAATGGAGGGAAAGATGAATAAAAAATTTAAAAAAATTCTTCTTGCATCTACTTCTATAGTTTTATCATCACTTCTATTGATTGGATGTTCAGGAAAAGAAAGCAAAAACCAAGCTGAACTACTAGACAGTAAAAAAGATTTAAATACCAAAGTAGCAATAGTAACTCAGAGTAAGAAGGAAAATGAAAGAGCATTTTCTTCTGCAGAATCAGAGAAACTAAACAGTCTATACAGAATAGAAAGAGATCCAAAGAAAAAAAGTAGTGTAGAGCACTTTGTTTTGCCAGACAACTTTGAGAGTAATGAAAAAGCTACTAGAGATGTATTTGATAAAATAAAAAAAGATAAAAAAATAAATGTTTTAGTTTTATCTTCAAACAAATCAGGAAGCCTACCGTACATTAAAGATTTAAAAAAAGAAAGAAAAGATATAATGACTATTTCAGCTAACTTAAATGAAGATGACAATAGTCTTATCGATACTTTTGATTTAAACTTTGAGACCGCTGATATTGACAGAGGTGAAAGAATAGCCGAACTTGCAAAGTCACTGGGTGCTGAAAGATTTATTTACTTTGCTTCAGATAAAGATTTAAGTAATGAAAAAAATAAAAAAATACTGGATGGAATAGTATCTAAGTCAAAACAATGTGATATGCCTACTGAGGAGATAAAAATAGCAAATGAATTGAACTCCTATGAAAAGAAAGCTTTCCTATCAAATAAAATTGATGAGTTAGTGAAAAAGTATGGAAAAGATATAAATATATATAGCTTTGATAGCGAGTTAGATGAAGTGTTGGCTAGTAAACTTTTGGAGCAGAAATTTTTTGTTGCTGAGTTTTCCAAGCCAAATGTATCAAAGCTACTGATGAATATATATGGAATAAAGGGAATTTCAAGAATGCAGGAAAATTTTGTATGGATGAATTCTCAAATAGGAACATTTTTAAGAGTTAATCATGATATAGAAAGAAGAGTGGGATCAAGTGGAGTGGATGCAGACTCTTATATTATTAAATTTGCTTCTGACCTAGGAGCAAATCTTAAGAGCAAGAATAAGGGAGCTCAAACAGCCTATAACTCATACTTCTTAGAAAAGATATCTAGAGCAAGAGGAAAAACTGAAAGTGGATTTGTGAATAAGTATAAGGGTGTGGGTAATTTTAAAATTATTGATCCAGACCAAATAGTTTATTAATACTTATACGCAAAAATAAATTATTAGGAGAGATTTAATATGGTTATGATTATACCGAAAGATTACAAGTGTAAACTTGGAGTATTGGAAACACAGAAAGCTATAAAGAATTTAAAGGACTTTTTTCAAACAGAATTAAGTAAAGAACTAAATTTATTGAGAGTTTCTTCACCTTTATTTGTATTGCCTGAATCAGGTACAAATGATAATTTAAGTGGAGTAGAAACACCAGTAAGTTTTAGTGTACCCTTTTTAAATAAAAAAGCTGAAATAGTACAGTCACTTGCAAAGTGGAAAAGAGTAGCAATTAAAAAGTATGGTATTCCAGTAGAAGAAGGAATATATGCAGATATGAATGCTATAAGAAAAGATGAAGAGTTAGACAATATACATTCATTTTATGTTGACCAGTGGGACTGGGAATATAGAATCAATAAAAGCGATAGAAACTATGAAAAATTAGTTTGGATAGTAGAAAAAATATATAAGGTTTTCAAAGAAACAGATATGTATATATCAGAGCAGTATCCAGTATTTGAACCAATGCTACCAGAACATATCACTTTTGTATCTTCACAGGATTTGGAAAGTGAATGGCCAAATTTGGAACCAAAGGAAAGAGAAAGAAGAATTGTTAAAAGACACAAAGCTGTATTTTTAACTGAAATAGGAAAAACTCTAGAATCAGGAGAAAAACATGATGGAAGATCACCAGATTATGATGACTGGGAATTAAATGGAGACTTTTTATTCTATAATCCTACTCTAGATGATGTTATAGAACTATCATCTATGGGTATAAGAGTAGATGAAGACTCTTTAGAAAAACAGTTAGAAATTGCTGGTGCTGAAGACAGAAAAAATCTTGAGTATCATAGACTTCTATTAAATGGAGAGTTGCCTTACACAATAGGTGGTGGAATAGGACAATCAAGAATATGTATGTTTTTCCTTAGAAAAGCACATATAGGTGAAGTTCAGGTTGGTATATGGCCAAAGGGAATGATTAAGGATTGTGCAGCAGCAGGGATTGACCTATTATAATAGCTAGATAGCTTATATTAATAAATGGAGTATATTGATAGAAATTTTAATTAGTTATTACACATCACTTATATTTAAATCTATAGTATAGATTTGTTGTGATATGTAATAACTAAAATGTTTTGTTGGTGAAATTGAGTAAAAGTTTACTCAATTATTATACAAATTTAATTATTGATGGAAATTTGGAGGGAAAATGTATAAATTAACAGGTGTATTACTAAGTGAAGAAGAAATAAAGGCGAAGGTGAAGGAGCTTGCTTCAATAATTGAGAAAGATTATGAAGGACAGTCAGTATTATTAGTAGGAATACTAAAGGGTGCAAGTGTTTTTGTAGCTGACTTAATGAGAGAAATTGATTTGAATGTAAATATTGACTTTATGAGTGTATCTAGCTATGGAAGTGGAACAGAATCTTCAGGTACTGTAAAGATATTAAAAGATTTAGATGTAGATATAGAAGGCAAAAATGTATTGATTGTAGAAGATATTATTGATTCAGGGGCAACACTTAGAAATCTTTACGATACTTTGATGACTAGAAATCCTAAGAGTTTGAAGCTTTGTACACTTTTAGATAAGCCACACAGAAGAAAAGTAAAGATAAATGTTGATTATGTTGGATTTGAAATTCAAGATAGATTTATAGTTGGTTACGGAATTGACTATGATGAAAGATATAGAAATCTTCCATATATTGCAATAGTAGAAGATGTTCAAGAATAATTAATAGACTTTAAGAAAAAGCATGGCATAATTTTGTATTTATTTACAGATTTTACCATGTTCTTTTTCTAATTAGATATATTTAAATGGGGTGTAAAATGAAAACTAAAAAATATTTTTTCTTTGATATTGACGGAACTATAGCTGTTGGAATGCCTAGATATGTTCCAGAATCTACGGAAAGAGCACTTAATAAGCTAAAGGAAAAGGGGCATTTTATAAGCATTGCAACTGGAAGAATGCATGTGATGACTACTGAGTTTTGCGAAAAATTTGATATAAGAAATATGGTAACAGATGGTGGAAATGGAATAGTTTTGGATGGAAAAAAAAGGATTGAGGCTTTAGATAAAAAAATGGTTGAAAAAGCTATACAGGCTTTTGAAGATAATGACATACCATGGAGTATTTGTATAAAAGATGAAAGAGTTTGGCATACAAAGGATGAAAGATTTCCAGAAGCTATTAAAGAAGTTATAAAAATCCCAAATTATATGCAAACAAATATTAATCCAGATCTAGATATTAAAAAAATAGATACTGTTTATAAGGGCTTTGCATATCTTAATAGGGAGCAAGAAGGTAAGATTAAGGAATTAAAAGATGTAAGTTATACTAGATATAGTGATGAATATATTATAATTGAAGCAGATGATAAGTCAAAAGGTATAAAAGAGATTATGGAAATTATGGATATTGAGGATAAAGATGTTGTCGTATTTGGCGATAATACAAATGATATTAAGATGTTTAGACCTGAATGGACATCAATAGCTATGGGAAATGCTGTAGATAGCTTGAAAAAAATTGCTGATTTTGTAACTACAGATGCTGATAAAGATGGTATCGAAGTAGCTTGCAAGCACTTTGGATGGATAGACTAAATACATGTATAGACTAAATACCTTATTGAATGAATATTATAAAATATGAAATAAAATAAACAGAAGTTTTTCTATTATTTATAGGGTCTATAAAAATTCAAAAAATCAAATGCCTAAAAAATTAGGCAAATAGAAATAAAAAATTTAGGAGTATATATGAAAAAAGTATTAGTAATAGGTGCAGGAGCATCTGGAACAATAGCTGCTTATTTTGCAGCTAAATCAGATGCAAATGTAACTATTTTAGAAAAAAATAAAATGATAGGTAAAAAATTAAGAATAACAGGTAAGGGCAGGTGCAATCTTACAAATGCTGCAGATGTCGAAGAGATAATAAAAAATATCTACAGAAATGGTAATTTTATGTATAGCTCTTTATATTCTTTTAGCAATGATGACTTGATGAGCTTGTTTGAAAGCTATGGATTAAAGTTGAAAGTTGAAAGAGGAAATAGAGTATTTCCAGAAAGTGACAAGGCTATAGATGTAGTAAGAACACTAGAAAAAATGCTGGAAGATAAAAAAGTAAATGTGGATTATAAAAAAAATGTAGAATCAATCATCATAAAAAATGATAAAGTTGAGGGAGTAAGACTAATATCAGGAAAAGAGTTATTAGCTGACTCTGTAATTATTGCTACAGGCGGGGCAAGCTATCCTATAACAGGATCAAATGGTGATGGCTATACGATTGCCAAGAAATGTGGACATAGTGTCACAAGACTTAAGCCAGCACTTATAGGTATGGAAACAAAAGAAAGACCTAAGGCTGAAATGATTGGCTTGAATCTAAGAAATATCAGCATAAGTCTTAAAAGGAATAATAAGAAAATATATGATGATTTTGGAGAGTTAGAGTTTAGAGATTATGGTATAGATGGTCCTGTTATAAAATCTGCCAGTTGTTATGTTGAAGATATAGAAAAAAATAACTATCAGATTGAATTAGACTTAAAGCCTGCCTTATCTTTTGAAAAATTGGACAATAGAATACAGAGAGATTTTAAGAAATATATGAACAAAAAATTTGAAGAATCTTTAGTTGAACTTTTACCAAGGACAATGATTGATTTTGTTATACATAAAAGTGAAATAGATAGAGGTAAAATGGTTCATCAAATAACAAAGAGTGAAAGACATCAGCTCATTCATAGCATCAAAAATATTGTGTTTGATATAAAGAGTTTAAGACCTATTGATGAAGCTATTGTGACTTCTGGTGGTGTAGAAATAAAGGAAATAAATCCTAGCACTATGGAGTCAAAAAAAGTGAAGGGCTTATATTTTGCGGGAGAGATAGTTGATATAGATGCATATACTGGAGGTTACAATCTACAGTCTGCATTTTCGATGGGATATCTTGCAGGAATTTCATCTGCAATAGATGATTAGAAAAATATAATATAGGGTTTTAAAATAGGAGAACTTATAATTTAAGTTTATATTGACTAGTTTTAATAAGTATAGATCCTTAATATTTTAAGAAAAAATAGCGTTTTAAATAAGTAAAGGCTGATGTTATGTTGAAGTATTGTAACAACTATAACTCAGCCTCTCTTAAAACTATTAATTATAAAATGCTCAAATCTTTTTAAATAATTAAGCCTAGAATTCAGCAAAAATATAACCCTAATATAAAACATATAGGGTGGATTTACTGACAAGTAAAAACCATCTAAACAGTCTTTACAACATAATTGAATATTTTTTCGTTTCCTAAATCGATGTTTCCTGTCTTAACGAATTTCTCAATACAATCTATGTCACATTGCGTCAAATACTGTGCAGGTATAGACAAATCATATCCATTATCTAGCAAAACTTCATTTAGTTTGAAAATACTAGAAAAAGATGCTCTTTGTGAATAATATCTTGATTGTTCCTTTTGTTTAGCCAAACTCTTATTCTGTATTTCAATTAATGTGTCCACATACTCTTTGTAGGTGTCCCTAAATTCAGGTACAGATACATTTATGCCTTTCAAAATATCCGTCATATCTGGATCTTCTAGCATATTGTCTACAAATTGCTCAGATGTAAGCTTACCAGAAACTATTCCCTTTTGGTACTTACGCAATACTTTTTTTGTTTGAGCATAGATCTTATAACGCGCATCTAAATTCAATTGTAAGAATTTCATCCGAATCACCTCTACTACAATTATACTATAAGGAATTGTTAAAATCTATAGCTTTGAAGAAAATAAAAAAATTTACAGAAAATTTTTGAAATTTATTTATAATATAAAATATAAATAAAGCTAATAAATAGCAATAAAAAAATAAGCAAAGTATAATATTTTTGAAATTAGTATAAAAAGTTGTGAGACTATAGTATAATGAGAAGTAACGTAATAATATTTGGAGGATTGATTATGAGCGATGTGAAAAAAATGAAAAATCTAGTAGAAATATCCAAAATAGTAACTAGTTCAGATAATTTTTTTGAGATAAAAGATCTAATAATCAATAAAATGCTCAATGTTGTTCACCCTACCAAGGCTTGTGTAAACCTTTTTTATGATAAAGACTATAATTATTCTCACTTGGTATGTTCTGCAACATTGGATTATATACCTAAATTATTTCCAAAAGACGAGGAGTACGGAGCTAAGATTGATTTTAATATTTATCCAGAATATATTCATGAGGCTGTATTTCAGCAAAAAGTGGTAGTGATTAAAGATGTTTTAAATGATAAAAGAGCTGACGGCGAGCAGCAAATGGCAATAAAAGAGGACTATATTGGTCGAGCGGTTTTTCCATTTGTTATAAATAATGAAACGGTAGGTTTTATGACCTGTTATTTACAAAAAAATGAATCTATAACACAAAGTGATATAGATTTTATTACTCAGGTGGCATCATTGATGTCTCTATCTATTTCAACAACTAATAAAAATAGAGATATTCAAGGCTTGATTAACAAGCTAAGAACATCGATTTCAAACATAAATAAAGCGGCTAGAAAATTATATTCATCTAAGGATATATTTTATTACCTAAACAAGATGGCTTCAGTAATAGCAGATACAACTAATAGCAAGTATGCAGTTATAAATGTCTACAATACTGGCGATAAGGGAGAAATTTTGGGGCAAAAAATTAGTACAGCCTTCCCTAAGGACAAAATGAATCAAATAAATTCAATAATGCCACAAATTATAAAATCCAATCAATTTTCAGGACTTAACAATTCTATAAAGATGGAACTACCAGATGGAACAATAGTGGAAAATTATTTGTTTTATAAATTTGTTATAGATTCAAAGTCAGAATTGGTGGTTGTATGTGCTGGAAGTGAAAATTACAGTGCGGATGACGAAAATACTATTTCTATACTGTCAAAACAAGTAAGAAGTAGTATACAGGTATATGAATATTATCAAAATGAAGAAAAACACAAAGATATAGAAAATGATCTGTCAATATTGAAAAGACAGCAGGGATTAATAATGAATAGTAATAGCGATTTAGAGGTATTTTCAGATAATCAAATGTACTTTTATCATGAAACAGCTAAATTAGTAGGAGGAGATTTTTATAATGCTATTGACTTAGGAGAGAAAATTGTATTTATTGTAGCGGATGTAATGGGTCATGGAGTGGTATCCAACTACATAGTAGCAATTATTAAAGGGGCTTTTGATATCTTAGCAAGATATACCAGCTCGCCAAAGGAAATTCTAAGACAGATGAATGACTATTTATACAATGAATTTGATAAAATGGGCATATACTCTACTGCTATAGTGGGGGTTTTTGATAAAAAGAGATTAAAACTTACCCTAGCAAATGCTGGACATTACTTTCCGATTATTGTATACAATGACTCCACAATTGTAAGTGATCAAGAGGGTGAAAGAGGTATACCTATAGGAATAATGCAAGGTTCACCTTACACAGATGTTAGTTATGAACTATCGAACGTCAAAGAACTATGTTTTTTTACAGATGGTATATTGGAAATGAAAAATAAAGAAGGAGTAGAATTTGGATTAGAAGGTCTAAATAATTTCTTGATTGAAAATATTGATAGTGATAAAAATGAAACTTTGGAGAATATGAAAAATTGTATTGAGGGTTTTGTATACAATCAAGAAAAGTTAGATGATATCCTGGTTGTATTTATAAAAGATAAAGAACCAAAGTAGAAATAATAAAAGTAAAATAAATCAATGAGTATTGTATTAATTTTTAAAAGACGTGAACGAATTAACGATAAACATATTATTTATTGGAGAAATTATTTTAATAAATTTTTTTGATAGAGAATAAATTAGTCTAAAAAAATGAAAATTACTTTTAAATGTTTAAAAGTCAATATGTTTATAAAAATAAATGGGAGATCGTAATCATGGATTAAATATGAAATTAGTATGATTATAAATAGACAAAATAAATTTGTTTATCAAGTTGATTTTTTTTATTTTTTTTAGTATAATTAAGTCTGTAGTTGAAAGATAAGTAAAAAATACAAGTTATTTATATATAACTTTTCAACTATTACTGTTATTAGATTAAATATGGAATAAATTGCTAAATCAATTTGAATTCGTTTTTTTTAAAAAAAACGTTATCCAAATTATCGGCTAGCAATTTATTTTATATTGTATACAAGAAACATTATATTAATAATTGAAATTCTTAAGGAGGATTTAAATCATGGCTAAATTTATGAAAACAGTTGATGGTAATACAGCTGCTGCTCATGTATCTTATGCATTTACAGATGTTGCTGCTATTTACCCAATCACTCCTTCTTCAACAATGGCAGAAGTTGTTGACGAATGGGCATCTCAGGGAAGAAAGAATATATTTGGACAGGTAGTAAAGGTTGTAGAAATGCAGTCTGAAGGTGGAGCAGCAGGTGCATTCCACGGATCTTTATCAGCAGGTGCATTAACATCTACTTATACTGCATCTCAGGGTATGTTACTAATGCTTCCAAACATGTATAAGTGCGCTGGTGAATTACTACCAGGTGTATTCCATGTTACAGCACGTGCTCTAGCTTCACAGGCACTATCAATATTCGGAGATCATCAGGACGTTATGGCAGCTAGAATGTCAGGATGTTGTTTACTAGCATCTGGATCAGTTCAGGAAGTTGCTGATATAGCTCCAGTAGCTCATTACGCTTCTATAGAAGGTAAACTACCATTTATACATTTCTTCGATGGTTTCAGAACTTCTCATGAAATTCAGAAGGTTGAACTATTTGAAAATGATGACTACGCTAAGTTATTAAACTTTGACGCAGTTAAGGAATTTAGAGATAGTGCACTTTCTCCAAATAAGCCAATAACAAAGGGTACTGCTCAGAACCCTGATATATACTTCCAGACAAGAGAAGCATCTAACAAGTACTATGACAACATTGTAGGAGTAGTTGAAAAGTACATGAATAAGATGTCTGAAATGACTGGTAGAAAGCACGGATTATTCGATTACTACGGTGCAGAAGATGCTAAGTATGTAATGGTAGCTATGGGATCAGTTACAGAAGCTGCTGAAGAATTAATCGACGTATTAAACGCTAGAGGCGGAAAATACGGTATAGTTAAGGTTCATTTATATAGACCATTCTCTAAGAAGCACTTCCTAGATGCTATGCCAAGTACTGTTGAAAGAGTAGTAGTACTAGACAGAACTAAGGAACCAGGTGCTAATGGTGAACCACTATACTTAGACGTAAGAGATATCTTCTACGGAGAAGAAAATGCTCCTATGGTTATAGGTGGTAGATACGGATTAGGATCTAAGGATACTATACCTACAGATCTAAACGCTGCATTCGAAAACTTAACTTCAGATGCTCCAAAGGATAGATTCACTCTAAGCATAACTGATGATGTTACAGATCATTCAATTGCCGCTAAGGAAGAAATAAAGATAGCTCATCCAGGAACAGTAAGATGTAAGTTCTGGGGTCTTGGATCAGATGGTACTGTTGGTGCAAACAAGCAGGCTATAAAGATAATAGGTGATAACACTGATAAGTATGTTCAGGCTTACTTTGATTATGACTCTAAGAAGTCTGGTGGTGTTACAATGTCACATCTAAGATTCGGTGATGAACCAATCAAGTCTACTTACCTACTAGATGAAGCTGATTACATTGCATGTCATAAGCAGAGCTATGTATACCAGTATGATACTATAAAGGGATTAAGAAAGGGCGGAATATTCGTTCTTAATACTGTATGGACTCCAGAAGAATTAGATTCTCATTTACCAGCTGACTTAAAGAGATATATAGCTAGAAATGATATCAAGTTCTACACATTAGATGCTGTTCATATCGGTAAGGAAATAGGATTAGGAAATAGAATAAACATGATTTGTCAGGCTGCATTCTTCAAGCTAGCTAACATAATACCAGAAGAAGATGCTGTTAAGTACCTAAAGGATTCTATAAAGAAGACTTACGGTAAGAAGGGTGACAAGATTGTTAACATGAACTACGAAGCTGTTGATCAGGGTATGGGAGCTCTAGTTAAGATAGATGTTCCTGCAGCTTGGGCAGACGCAGTAGACGAAGAAAAGACAGAAGCTGTTGAACCAGCATTCATAAAGGATATATTAAGACCTATGACTGCAGTTGAAGGTAATAGCCTTCCAGTATCTGCATTCAACGGTAGAGAAGACGGACGTTTCCCAGCTGGTACAGCTGCATATGAAAAGAGATGTATAGCAGTAGATGTTCCAGAATGGCAGTTAGATAACTGTATCCAGTGTAACCAGTGTTCACTAGTTTGTCCTCACGCTGCAATAAGACCATTCTTATTAACTGAAGAAGAAGCAGCTAATGCTCCTGAAGGTTTCAAGACTAAGAAGGCAGTAGGTAAGGGATTAGAAGGATTACAGTATAGAATACAGGTATCTGCTATGGACTGTACAGGATGTGGAAACTGTGCTGACATATGTCCAGCAAAGACAAAGGCTCTAGTAATGAAGCCAATGGAAGAACAGAAGGAAGTTCAGGAAGAAAACTGGTACTTCGCTACTGATTTCTCTAAGGTATCTGCTAAGCCAGACGCTATGCCAAACACAACTGTAAAGGGATCACAGTTTAGACAACCACTTCTTGAGTTCTCAGGAGCTTGTGCAGGTTGTGGAGAAACTGCTTACATGAAGTTAGCTACTCAGTTATTTGGACCAAGAATGATGGTTGCAAATGCTACAGGATGTTCTTCAATCTGGGGTGCTTCAGCTCCATCAACTCCTTACACTATCAACCACGAAGGTAAGGGTCCAGCATGGGCAAACTCACTATTTGAAGACAATGCTGAATACGGATACGGTATGTACTTAGCTGTTAGCCAGTTAAGAGATAAGGTTAAGAATTTAGCTGAAGAATTAGTTGGATTAGTTTCTGATGAAGCTGAAAAGACTGTTATAAATGAATACTTAGCAAACATGTTCAATGGCGACACAACTATTGCTACAAGTGAATCATTCACTTCATTAGTTGAAAAGTATGCTGCTGAAGGTAAGTACTCAGATGTAGTTGCTGAATTAGTAGAATTAAAGGACTACTTCGTTAAGAGATCTCAGTGGATCCTTGGTGGAGACGGTTGGTCATATGACATCGGTTACGGTGGATTAGATCACGTTCTTGCTTCAGGAGAAGATGTAAACGTACTAGTATTTGATACAGAAGTTTACTCTAATACTGGTGGACAGTCTTCAAAGGCTACTCCAGCTGCTGCAATGGCTAAGTTCGCTGCTGCAGGTAAGAGATCTAAGAAGAAGGATCTTGGTATGATGGCTGCTACTTACGGTAACGTATACGTTGCTCAGGTATCTATCGGTGCTGATAAGAACCACTTCTTAAAGGTATTACTAGAAGCTGAAAGATATGATGGACCATCTCTAATAATAGCTTATGCTCCATGTATCAACCACGGAATTAAGAAGGGTATGGGTAAATCAGTAGAAAACGAAGCTGATGCAGTTAAGGCTGGATACTGGCACCTATACAGATACAATCCACAGCTTAAGGCTGAAGGTAAGAACCCATTCTCATTAGATTCTAAGGAACCAACAGAATCATTCAGAGAGTTTATCTTAGGACAGAACAGATATGCTTCAATAGCTAAGATGTTCCCAGAACAAAGTGAAGAATTATTCACTATGGCTGAAGAGAATGCTAAAGAAAGATATGAAGGCTATAAGAAAATGGCTGAAAGTAAGTAATTAGCTACTGTTTTCATAAACTAGAAATAGTACATGATAAGATAGTTATGATTTGATATATGATGCCCTGTGAGTTTGAAATATAACTCTCGGGGCATCTTTTTATTAAAAATCATATTTTGAGTAGGAATCAAAGGTAAATGATATAAGTATTTTTTATTGCTATTTAATTTTGTTCAAAAGTATGATAATATTTCTATTAGAGAGTAAAATATATTTAGTGGATTTTTATGGATATAAGGAGGTATGAATGTGCTTATCAAACAAGTATACAATAATAATGTAGTACTGGTTTTGGATGCTTATTCTAAAAAAGAGTATATTCTAACTGGAAAAGGCATTGGCTTTCAGAAAAAAAAGGGAATGCTTGTAGATGTAGATAGAGTTGAAAAGAAGTTTATATCAAGCGATGCAGGTGTTAAAAATAGATTGATGTCTTTGGTTGAGGAAATAGATGAAGAAGTTTTTGAAGTTGCAGCTGAAGTCATAAAAATATTAGAGACTAAGCTTCAAGAAGAACTATTTCAATATATTTATATATCTTTAACAGATCATATAGAATTTGCAATAAAAAGGGCAAAAAATGATATGCTTATAAGAAATACTTTTTTGCATGAAATAAAAAGGGTATACAAAAAAGAATATGAAGCTGCTCAGTTGGCTGTAGATCATATTAATGAAAGTTTTGATATTGAGCTTACAGATGATGAAGCTGCGTTTATTGTTACACATATAATAAATGCTTACTATCAAGGAAATAGTGATAAACGCGATGAAGATATGAAAGTTTTAAAAATTTTGAAAGATGTCTTGAATATTATCAGATATTATTATAAAATAGATTATATAGAAAACGATTTAGATTATGATCGTTTGGTAACACATATTAGGTTTTTTGCTAAAAGACTTCTTTCAGGAGAAAATTCTTCTGATGGTAATGGTGATTTACTTGATGTGGTTAAAATTAAATATGATAAGGCTTATGGATGTGTTCAAAAGATAAAAGTATATATCAAAAATAACTATAATTATGATATTAGTAAAGATGAGGAGCTTTATCTTATGATACACATTGATAGAGTCACTAAAAAATTACAATAGTTTTACTAAGATTGTTACTGAAGAAGGCAAGACTTAGGTATATGTAAGAGTAAATAGTATTTTAAGGGAGTTAATTTGTCACAATTACTTTCTAGAAATCTATTATTTATTGTTACATGTGCTTAAGTCTTTTTTATTATTATAAATATGAATGATTAGAATGCTTTATAATTTGGTATATATACAATGTAGGCAGAATATTCATAAAAAGGTGTTTTTTGAATATTGCTTGATTTTATTAGAAATTATAAAATATTTAGAGTTTATTGCTTGTTTGTATTGATAATATAAAAAGGCTTACATATGATAAATATAAAAGTTTTTATTTTAATTAAGGAGGATCTCATGGGAGAAAACAAAATTTTTGGTGTTTTACAAAGGGTTGGTAGATCATTTATGCTTCCGATAGCAATTCTACCAGTTGCAGGTCTGTTCTTGGGTATTGGTGGATCATTTACTAATACTACAATGTTAGAGGCCTATGGATTAATGGGCGTATTAGGACCTGGAACATTTGCAAATTCAATACTGACTGTAATGAAAAGTGCAGGTGATATAGTATTTGCGAATCTACCTATATTATTTGCAATGGGAGTTGCAATAGGTATGGCTAAGGCAGAAAAGGCTGTTGCAGCTTTATCTGGTGCAGTGGCATTCTTTATTATGCACGCCTCAATAGGTGCGATGATTGAAGTAAATGGCGGTGTTGAAAAGATGATGGAAGGTTCTACTGCATTGACAGTAGGTATCAATTCATTACAAATGGGTGTGTTCGGTGGTATTATAGTAGGTTTAGGAGTTGCAGCCTTACATAATAGATTTTATAAACAAGAATTACCACAGGCATTATCATTTTTCGCTGGTACTAGATTTGTTCCAATAATATCTGCAGTAGTATTTTTAATTGTTGGAGTATTGATGTTTTATATTTGGCCAACGGTTCAATTTGGAATAAATGCAGTAGGTAATGTGGTTAGAGTGTCAGGTTACTTTGGAACGTGGGTATATGGATTCATGGAAAGAATATTGATTCCATTTGGACTTCATCATGTATTCTATCTACCATTTTGGCAAACATCTGTAGGTGGTACTATGATGGTTGCAGGTAAGATGGTAGAAGGTGCACAGAATATATTCTTTGCTCAGCTTGCCGACCCAAATACAACAGTATTTAGTGTTGAAGCTACAAGATTTATGTCAGGTAAGTTCCCACTTATGATATTTGGTTTACCAGGAGCAGCTTTAGCAATGTATAAAACTGCCAAGCCTGAAAAGAGAAAAGTTGTAGGTGGACTACTATTTTCAGCAGCACTTACATCTATGCTTACAGGTATTACTGAACCAATAGAATTTACATTCTTATTCGTAGCTCCATTTTTATACTTAATTCACTGTATACTAGCAGGGCTATCTTATATGTTGATGCATATACTTCAGGTAGGTGTAGGTATGACTTTCTCAGGTGGATTAATAGATATGACTTTATTTGGTATTTTACAAGGGGATGCAAAGACTCATTGGCTTAGAATTGTGATGGTTGGTATTGCATATTTTGCAGTCTATTATTTCTTATTTAGTTTCTTGATTAAGAAGTTTGATTTAAAGACACCAGGTAGAGATGACAGTGCTAATGAAGAAGTGAAACTTTATACTAAGGCAGATGTAAATGCTAAAAAGGGTAAGGGTGGATCTAAAGAATCAGAGGCAGTTATAGATGAACTTTCAATGGCAATCGTTCATGGTTTAGGTGGAAAGTCAAATATAGAAGATGTTGACTGTTGTGCAACAAGATTAAGATGTACTGTGGCAGATTCTGCTAAGGTAAAAGATGATATTTTAAAGGCTACTGGTGCTGCTGGTGTAGTAAAAAGCGGTGGAGGAGTACAAGTTATATATGGACCTAGAGTATCTGTTATCAAGTCAAACTTGGAAGAATATATAGAGGCATCTAGTGTTGACGATGCATACCTTGATTATCAAAAGGAAGAAAAAAATATAGAATCAACAGATGAAACTAAGAAGGTAGATTTATCTAATAGTGATATAAAAATAGTTTCTCCTGCTAAGGGAGAACTTTTGGACATATCAAAGGTTGATGATGAAGTATTTTCACAGAAATTAATGGGAGAAGGCTTTGCAGTGAAGTCAGTTGATGGAGATATATTTGCCCCAGTTGCAGGTGAAGTTGGAATGATATTCCCAACTAAGCATGCGATTATAATTGCTACAGATGATGGACTAGAAGTTTTGGTACATATGGGTATAGATACAGTTAAATTAGAGGGAGAAGGATTTGATATAGCTGTAAATGTAGGTGATAAGGTAGAGCTTGGAGACAAATTGGCTCATATGGATAATGAGTTTATAAAGTCAAAAGGATATGATACAATAACACCTGTTATATTTACAAACTTAGAGTCTGGAAAGAAAGTAGAAGTTGAAGAAGGAAAAATTGCTGCAAAAGAAGAAGGCAGAATTGCAGTTAAATAAAAAGTAAAGAATTAAGATTAATTAAAAAAACCCAAAAGAGACACTTAAATTTAAGTGTCTCTTTTTATGTTAATTTACTCATTTATCTATAAATACAAAAATAAATCTAGAAAGTATACTTTAGATAGTATGCTATGAATATTAAAAGTATAACTTAAATATAAGGAAGAAGCTTTCTGTATAGTCTTGAAATTGGTAGACCCATAACAGTGTAATAATCGCCCTTGATTTCCTTAATTAAAAGAGATCCCATATCCTGAATTCCATATGCTCCAGCCTTATCCATTGGAGAAGCTGTTTTTATATACTCTCTTATTATATTTTCCATATCTTCATCATATTTAAAGAATTCAACCTCTGTGTAGTTTGTAAATGTAAATTCTTCTTCACCATTTATAAACAGACTCACAGCAGTATAGACTCTATGAACTTTTCCACACAATTGTAACAATGTTTGATAAGCATCTGATTCATTTAAAGGTTTGC
Source organism: Peptostreptococcus russellii (assembly GCF_003012055.1). Classification (GTDB taxonomy): domain Bacteria; phylum Bacillota; class Clostridia; order Peptostreptococcales; family Peptostreptococcaceae; genus Peptostreptococcus; species Peptostreptococcus russellii. The sequence goes on from NZ_JYGE01000003.1 coordinate 285,448, forward strand.
CTAGTATTTTAAGGTCGCTGGCAACTACTGTATCAGATCCTATAACAATATGATTAGGATTCCTTAATGAAACTATTTTAGCCTTGTTATATGCCAAAGAGGCTGTTAAACTATCTGCTTGAGCATATATATTATCGTCTTTTTTTTCTTTTAAAATTTTTTTCTCTATTTCTTTTTCATCTATATCAGAAACAAGAGTTTCAAATGAAATATTACACATTTCTAGAAGCTCTTTTCTTCTAGGTGATTTACTTGCAAGTATTATATTCATTTATATTTCCTTTCTTAAAAAATTATAATTATTATCTCTTTAAGTAATATCTTAATATATTTCACAAAAAAAATAAAGTTAATAGTTGGTAGACCCTTATAGAATGAGTAAAACAGTGAGTAGATAGGAGCAATAAAATTATAAATTGCTATTTTAGAAACTGTCTTATATATGGATTTGAATTGTACTTTATAAGAACATCTGAAGTTTGCTAGAAAGAGGCTATAAAGCAAGTGATACAAGGCTTTAAGAGAAAAAAAGTCCTGTATATTTTACCTAAAATAAATATTTTTATGGTATAATAATTAATATATAATGTAACTTTATACTAAAAAATAATGAATTAGGCTTAGATATATATACTAAGTGAATTATTTTAAATTTATCATTTAGCATTAATTTTTATATAAAAGGTATATATATGCTTATATAGTTTGTTGCTAAATCGATTAGTTAAACTTATTTGAGTAAAGGCTAAGGGAGGTTTTATGGAACAGTTACTAAACAGAGAAGTGATAGAATTTGTAATGTATTTTTTTATATATGCATTTTTGGGGTGGACTGTGGAAGTTTCCTATCACGCCCTTAAGTGTGGTAAATTTATAAACAGAGGTATGTTAGCTGGGGCAGTATGTCCGATTTATGGATTTGGAGCAGTAATTATTGTTTATTTTTTAGAGCCAGTAAAAGATAATTTACTTTTATTATTTATTGGGTCCGCAGTTTTGTGTAGTGTTTTGGAATATTTTGCAGGCCTTATTTTAGATAAATTATTTAATAAAAGGTGGTGGGACTATTCAGATGTTCCCTTCAACTTAGGAGGCTATGTAAGTTTGCAGTTTAGCGTTTATTGGGGTATAGGAGGAATTATACTTATAAGGGACATTCAAGAGCTTATAGAAGCATTTGTATCTTTGTTCAGTACAGATATTTTATTTTTATTTACAATTATATTTGCTATTACAATGTTTATAGATGCACTTGCAACTGTTTTATCAATCAATAAGTTTAATAGAAAGCTAGAGCTTTTGAGTGAGATACAAGGTCAGATACATAGGGTAAGTGATGTGATTGGTGAAAATGTAAGTGAAGGAACTCTTGAAATAGTGGATAGAGGTCAGCCAATAATTGATAATATAGAAACTAAGACGTCTGATATGAAGGAAAAAACAAGTCAAGTAAAGGAAGACTTTGTTGGAAGAAAAGAAAAGTTACTATATGATATGCAAGAGTACTCTAATGAAAAGAAAAAAGAAAAGGAAGAAAGCAAGAAAAACAGAGAAGTTACAAGGGAAAAATTCAAAAAAGACTTATCGAGCAGAATTTATAATAGAGAGATAAAAATCGAGAAATTTACAATAGATAAAATGAATAAACTATATCGCAATATCTATGGTGAAGATGGATTTGCAGATGATAAAAAATATACTGCTTCTGAGCTTAGGGATAAAAAGAGAAAAATACACAACAGTCTAAAGCATAGTGAAAGAAGGCTTTTAAAGGCATTCCCTAATCAAAAAGAACATAAGCGTGAAGAAGAATTTAATGAAATAAAAGAAAAATTAAAGAATGACTAGATAAACTTTAGAACTAGAAATCTTGCAAATATTTTAATTATAATATATTATAGGTAATGTATATTTGTATATTTATGGTATTTTTAATCCTGCTTTTGAATAGAAAAGAAAAGTTGAAAATATATAGAGCAGTTTTTTAAAAACAATTGATTATATAGATATATTGATTATAAAATTAAAAGAAGACAATTTGTCTAATGAATAATAAAAAGAGGTGGACATTAAAATGGAAAATAAGAAGATACAGCCGATATTATGCGGGGGTGATTTGAACTGCTATAGTGTTGCTAGAGCCTTTCACGAAGAGTATGGGGTCACTTCAATAGCTTTCGGAAGGTACTATCTAGGAGCTACTAACCACAGTAAGTTTATTGATTTTAGGGAAACTCCAGAGATTACAGATGAGTCAAAATTTGTTAGGATATTACTTGATGAAGCTGACAAGCACGGTGATGATGAAGTATTGATTCTTATGGGATGTACAGATGAATATGCAGAGTTAATTATAGATCATAGGGAGGAGCTAAAAGATAAGTTTATAGTTCCTTATATAGATTCTGATCTGAAAAACAAACTAGTAGAAAAAGAATCTTTCTATGACGTTTGCGAAAAATATGGTTTGGATTATCCAAAGACATATATATATAATAAAGGTGACAAGACAAGAGAGTTTGACTTTAAGTATCCAGTTATTATAAAGGCATCTGATAGTATATCTTTCTTCCAGAATCCTTTTGAAGGTATGAATAAGGCTTATATAGCACATTCTGAAGAAGAATTTGGAAATATTATGGATGAAATATATTCACATGGCTATGAAAAAAGTATGATTGTACAAGATCTTATTCCAGGGGAAGATGATCATATGAGAGTGCTGACTTGTTATTCAGACAGATTTGGAAAAGTAAAGATGATGTGTCTAGGTCACGTACTTTTGGAAGAACATACACCAAAGGGAATAGGAAATCATGCAGCTATAATAACGGAGTATGATAAGGAATTGATGGAAAAATATAAAAAATTCCTAGAAGATATAGGTTATGTAGGATTTTCAAATTTTGATATGAAGTATGATGATAGAGATAATAAATATAAAGTATTTGAAATAAACTTAAGACAGGGAAGAAGCAACTACTATGTAACATCATCAGGAAATAATGTTGCAAAGTATGTAGTAGAAGATAGAGTATATGAGAAGGATATGGATCTTAAGATACAAAAGGATGAATTTTACTGGCATGTAATTCCAAATGCAGTAGTTTATAATTATGTTTCAGATAAAAAGCTTGTAAATAAATGTAAGAAACTAGTGTCAAGTGGAAAAAGTGCACATTCATATGAATATGATTATGACTTAAAGGGTAACTTTAAGAGAAGCCTTTATATCAAATTGTATGGAATAAATCAAAGAAAGAAATTCAAAAAATATTGTGGCAAGAAATAAGTAGTTTGGAGATAGTAATATGAAAAAAAATAAAACTGTAGGAGTACTAGGCGGATTAGGTCCAATGGCAACTGTTTATTTTTATGAGTTAGTAGTGGAAATGACTGAATCAGCTAAGGATCAAGATCACGTAGATATGATAGTGGTTAATAGAGCAAGCACTCCAGATAGAACAGCATATATAGTGGGTGAATCAGAAGATTCTCCATTAGACTACATTGTAGAAGATGCCAAAAGATTAGAGTCTATAGGTGTTGACTTTCTAGTATTGACTTGTAACACAGCACATTATTTTCACGAAAAAATAAATAATAGTGTAGCAATACCACTTTTAAATATGATTGAAGAAACAGTTGACTATGCAATAAAAGAGAATCATAAAAAAATAGGTATACTAGCTACTACTGGCAACATTAAGACAGGACTTTATCAGGATATGTGTGAGAAAAAAGGAGTAGATTATCATGTTTTGGATGATGAAAATCAAGAAAAAATAATGAAAATAATCTATGAAGATGTTAAGGCTGGAAAAGATGCTGATATGGATATGTTTAATGAAGTTATCAGTGTATTAAAAGAAAATGACTGTGACTGTGCTATATTAGGATGTACAGAGCTATCACTTATAAAGAGAAATGAAGGCCTATCAGATGATTTTTTTGTAGATTCATCTGAGGTATTAGCTATGAACACAATAGTAAAATCAGGAAGAAAACTTAAAAAGAGAGTTTAAGAGGTGTAGATATGAAACTCAGTAACATATTGGAAGGGATTGAATATATATCTAGTATAAATCCCTCTGAAACAGATAATATAGATATTGAAGATATAGTATATGACTCAAGACTAGCAAAAGAAAACTATATTTTTATAGCCATAAAGGGCGAAACTATGGATGGGCATGATTTTATAAAAAATGCTTATGATAATGGATGTAGAGTGTTTGTTGTAACAGAAAATATAGAATTACCAGAAGGAAGTATAAAAATTCTTTTAAAAGACACTAGATTAGCCTTGTCAAAGATGTCATCTAATTTCTTTGGTGATCCATCTAGCAAGCTTAAGGTGATTGGTGTTACTGGTACAAAGGGAAAGACTACGATTACAAATTATATAAGAACAGTTCTTTGTGAATCTGGATTAAATACAGGTGTAATAGGAACAAATGGAGTATTCTATAATGATGTGAAATCAAAAACTGTAAACACAACTCCTGAAAGTTATGAAATTCATAAAACAATCAAGGAAATGCTTGATGCAGGAGTAGAATGCGTAGCTATGGAAGTTTCATCTAGTGGTTTAATGATGGACAGAGTTCACGATGTAAAATATGATATAGGTATATATACAAATCTATCACCAGATCATATAGGTCCAAAAGAACATCCTACATTTGAAGACTATAGATACTGTAAGAGTAAGTTGTTTTCACTTTGCAAGCATGGAATAATAAATATAGATGATGAAAATGCTTGGTATATGATTGAAAATGCAAAATCAGACATAGCAACATTCTCTATACATAAGGAAAGTGATCTTCAAGCAGAAAATATAGATCTTACAAGAGATGAAAAAGCTTTAGGAGTAAACTTTGACTATATAGAAGATGGATCTGAAAAAACAAATGCACATATATGTTCACCAGGTGAATTTAGTATATACAATGCTTTGGCCGTTATTTCAGTTTGCAAATATCTTGATATAGATAAAGAAAAAATGCTAAAGTCATTATCAACTGCAAAAGTTGATGGAAGAGTAGAGGTATTGCCTGTATTACCATATGCAACAGTTGTAGTAGATTATGCTCATAATGGAATGAGTTTAGAAAATGTTCTTGAAACACTACATATGTACAAGCCTAATAGAATGATTTGTCTATTTGGTTCAATAGGTGGTAGATGTGTAATCAGAAGAAAAGAGCTAGGTGATGTAGCAGCAAAACTAGCAGATATAACAGTTATTACAACAGATAATCCAGACGATGAAGAACCAATGGACATAATAAACGATATAGCAAAATCTTTTGTTGACTCAGAGTGTGAAATATATAAAATAGCTGATAGAGCAGAGGCTATTTATAAAGCTCTTAGCATAGCTGAAGAGGGAGATATGATTCTTATTACAGGAAAAGGTCATGAAAAGTATCAAATTATAAATGGTGAAAGAGTTTTCTATGATGAAAAGGGCGAAGTAATTAAAGCTGCTAAAAGAGTAAGAGAAGAAAAGGGACTAGAATAATATAAGTGTATAAATAAAACATTTAAATACTTATAAAAATTTGATAATTGATAAAAATAAACAGGCTACTTTTAAATTTCAATAGTTAAAAGCAGCCTGTTTTTATTTATAGATACATTTAAAACTTATTTTAAGTTTCTAGATGTAAAATTAGTACTTTTATTAGAATCTTTTCTACCTGTTATGGCAAAGATAGTATATTCTATTCCGGATACTAAAAACGTAACCCCAAGTACGATTGCTAAGGATATACTTGCAACCCAAGGGTTTATTATAATACAAATACCACCGATAAGAAGAAGGACATTTGCTAAAATTCCAAGTATATATAGCCCAAAGTTGATTCTCTTTAGTAGATTTATAGAGAAGAAATTATTTACTGAATCGTAAATAAACCAGATGGCTAGTATATAGGCAAATACATTATTTGCAAATATAGGTTTTAATATAAAAATAAATCCAATAATAGAAAGTAGTATTCCAAGAACTAGGAAAGTATTGGCTTTAAAAGCCATAAAATCTCTATTTTTGAAATATAAATAGATAAAGTGGATTCCCTTTAAAATTGCGGCTGATCCAATAATGTATCCGAGTACTGTAAAAGTAGCAGTTGGCTTTGTAAAAGTAAATACGGAACATATAATCAATAAAATTCCTAAAATTAATTCAATAGCACTTCTTTTATTCATAATAAGACCTCCATGGTAAATTAATAATATTATATCATAAAATTAAAAGAAATTGTAATGTAAGAGCTGATCATTTTAAATACTAATGATATAATATAAATATATTAAAGTATAAAGCTGATAATAATTTATATGAAAAATATAAAAGATAGAATATAGTAAAAAATAAATAAAAATATTTATAAATTATAACAGAAAATATCATAAGAGAAATAAACTATATAATGAGAGTATCTAATAGAAAAAATCTATGATTAGAATTTTCTTATTATAGCATTATTGTGGTATTATAGATATAATATATAAAAATATAGAGAGTTTATATTAAAAAAGAAAGGGAAAAGTATGTTATCGAAGAAAAGTATTTTAAAAACAGTATCATGTGCTATGATATTAGGTTTATCCTTGACTGGATGTAACAGTAAAGTTAGTTCAAAATCAAGAGATAAGAAAGAGGATACTGTACAATTTTCCAGTATATCTACAGAAGATGCTGAAAAGTATGCCTTAGATGATGATTATATATTTGTAGATACAAGGAATGATAGTTATTATAATGGTTTTAAACAAGATGGATTAGCAAGAGGTGGTCATATAGAGGGTGCACTTCAGTATAGTGCTGACTGGATAGGAAGGGTAAATGATAATAAGCTTGCTAAATTTGTTGAAGATAAGGGAATAGATAAAAAGAAAAAGATTATTGTCTATGATACAGATTCAGAAAATACTAAAAAGGTTGCTAAAATGTTAAAAGATTTAGCTTATGATGTATCAATTTACAATAAACTCAATGAGTTTTCAGAGAATGAAGAAAATAATATGATTAGCTTTCCAAGATATGAACAGCTGGTAAATGCACAGTGGCTAAAAGACTTAACTGATGGAAAAGAAGTGGAAAGTTTAGAGAATAAGGATTATATGATATTTGAGGTATCTTGGGGTCCAGTGAGTCAGGCAAAGGACTATAAAAATTCACATATAAAAGGAGCATATCATTTCAATACAGATTGGATAGAAAACGGTCCTGACTGGAATATTTCAAAAGCTGAAGTAGTTAAAAAAAATCTTGAAAAGGCTGGCATATCAAAAGATAAGACAATAGTTCTTTATTCAAGTGATTCGTCTGCAGCTGCTAGGGTGATGTTTGCATTGAAGTGGGCGGGCGTTGAAGATGTAAGAATATTAAACGGTGGATTGAAAGCTTGGCAAGAGGCAAAGTATCCAACTGAATCAAAAATAAATAAGCCTAAAAAAATAGATAATTTTGGAGTAGTAGCTTCTAACTCTCAAATAAATATTTCGACAGCTATGGAAGTTATAGAAAAAATGGGTAGTGAGAAGTTAAAATTAATAAGTATAAGGTCTTGGGAAGAGTATATAGGTAAAACTAGTGGATATGACTATATATCTAAAGCTGGAGAACCAAAGGGAGCTATATGGGGATTTGCTGGAAGTGATGCATCTAGTATGCAGGATTATTACGACCCAGATGGAACATTTAGAAATCCATTGGAAATGGCAGAACTTTGGGAGAAGCAAGGAATACAAAAAGATGATAAGGCAGCCTTTTACTGTGGAACTGGATGGAGAGCCGCAGTGCCTTGGGAAATGACACAGATGATGGGCTGGGATAACTTTGTATTATATGATGGTGGTTGGAATATGTGGCAGATGGATGAAGAGTTGCCTGTTCAGCTTGGTGCACCAAATAATATGAAAAAGCCAGACTCAAAAAATGATTTTAAATAGATTAAGAAGAAAATAAATGAAACTTTTAAAAACAATGATGTATATAATAGAACTTACCCCTTTTTTCTTATTTGCACTAATAAACTATCTCGCAAACACTAAAATGTCTATGATGAGATATGTAACATATAAAAATATATACTTTGAAGAAAAAATATTTACTGATAGTATAGTAAATTTATTAATTTATTTATTGATTTTTTTAATATTAATAAATTTATTTTTGCTGATAAAAAGAAAATATACTTTTCAAAAGATATTTTAATAAATGTTTTAATTCTTTCTTTGATGATATTTTTCGCCAAATATTTTAGTATAGAGAAAGTTTTTACATATTACTATATGCTTATATCAATCTCAATAGTTTTACTTTGCGAATTTATAAAAATTATAGCAGTTATGGTGTATGAAAGTAGGAAAAATATTGGTAAATTTTAATGTATAAATAAAAAGAAATATGCTTATAAGTTAGAGGCTATTGTCGATCAATAGCCTCTAACTATTATATAATGAATTAATATAAAGTTAAAAAATATCTTTCAAAGCAAAAATAGTAAATAATAAAAAGCTTAAAAGAGGTCTAAAACATTGATTTTATAATATTTATAAGATATAATATAGAGTGTTAAAAAGCGTGTTTTTTTATTATATATGTTTTATTGAGCATTTTTTTATTTATAAAAATCCTTTAAAATATAATTAATAACACATAAATTGATTTATTTAGTGGAGGTAATATATTATGAAATTAGGTATCGTAGGATTGCCAAATGTTGGTAAAAGTACTTTGTTCAATGCAATTACACAGGCTGGTGCTGAATCTGCCAACTATCCTTTCTGTACAATAGATCCAAATGTAGGAGTTGTGTCCGTACCAGATAGTAGACTTAACAAATTGAAAGAACTTTATGATTCTAAAAAAATTGTTCAGACAGCTATAGAGTTTGTAGATATAGCAGGTCTTGTAAAGGGTGCATCAAAAGGAGAAGGTCTAGGAAATAAATTCCTATCAAATATAAGAGAAGTAGATGCTATTGTTCACGTAGTAAGATGTTTTGAAGATTCAAATGTAGTACACGTAGATGGAAATATAAATTCTTTAAGAGATATTGAAACAATTAATCTAGAGCTAATATTCTCAGATGAAGAAATATTAGATAGAAGAATAACTAAGACAACAAAGGGATTAAAAGCAGATAAAACTTTGCAGTCTGAGTTGAATATATTGAAAAAATTAAAAGAAACTTTGGAAGAAGGTAAGAGTATAAGAACTATGGATCTTACTGAAGATGAATGGGATTATGTAAAAACTTTGGATCTATTAAGTTCAAAGCCAGTTATCTATGTATCTAATGTATCCGAAGATGATTTAATAAATGATGGTGCAAATAATGAAATGGTTAAGGCAGTAAGAGAGTTTGCAGCAACTGAAGATTCAGAAGTTGTAGTTGTATCAGCTCAGATTGAAGCGGAAATTGCTGAGTTGGAAACTGAAGAAGAAAAGCATGAGTTTTTGGAAACATTAGGATTAGAACAATCAGGTCTTGATAAGCTTATACAGTCTTCATATCATCTTTTAGGATTGATATCTTTCCTTACAGCAGGTCCTCAGGAAGTAAGAGCATGGACTATCAAAAAGGGAATGAAGGCTCCACAGGCAGGTGGTAAGATTCATTCTGATATAGAAAGAGGATTTATAAAGGCTGAAACTATTGCCTATGAAGATCTTCTTGAATACGGAACTATGTCGGCTGCTAAAGAAAAAGGATTAGTAAGACTAGAAGGAAAAGAATATATAGTTAAAGATGGAGATGTAATTTTATTTAAATTTAATGTATAAAATAAATTTAAATATCCATATTAAAAAGCTAGTTGTTCATATTGTGAACGGCTAGCTTTTTTGATTTTAAAATATATTTTTAAAGCATCTAAAGAATTATAGTCCTTTAAAAGATTTTATATATTTTGCTGAACCTAGGCTCAAACTTAAGTAGTATTAAGGGATATTTATATAGCTAACTTATAGAAAGTTTGATTAATTATATATTAAAAAGAAGTTTATATATATAATTTAAATAATAAAATCAATTTAAAAAGAAAATATATGGAATAGTTTAGCTATAAACTGCTTTTCTTTTAAATATATAAAATCATATATTTGAAAAGTGATAGTTATATTTTGATTGTTTCATAACTGAAAAACAATATAAAACTTTTGGATATAAATAATTAACGATAAAAAATTAATAGTATTCAGCTGTATTTTTAAAATTCTTGGAATTTAACAAACTATGATTTTATGTTATAATAACTAGATAGACGTTTTGGTAAAATACAAGAAAAGAGGGAGTATAAATGTTTGTTGATTTTGAATGTGAGAATTTAAAAAAAGCAATAATAAAAAATTATAAAGAAAAGATTGATCCTAATTTTGATGGTGTGGAAGTGACACCTGAGATGATGGAAAAGTTTGACTTATTAGATTTAAATGAATCAGATATCAGTAGTTTGAAGGGAATAGAATATGCTAAGAATTTAAGGCATTTATATATGGCTTTTAATTCAATAAATAATATAGAACCTTTGAAGGCTTGCCAAAATCTAGAAAAGTTAGATTTTCATGGAAATGATGTGGTTGATATATGGCCTTTAGAGGGTTTAAGACGTTTAGAGTTTTTGAATATTGCCAATAATAGGATTACAGATGTTATGGCATTAAATGATATTGCCAATATTGACGCTATAAACATAAAAGGAAATACAATAGAGAATCAATTACCACTGCGTCATATAAGATTTGTAAAAAAATAAGGAGAAAAATTTTAATATGTCTAATATAAGTATATTTGACTTAGACAAAGGAGTGTCTTTAGGTCTTATAAAGAATGAAAAGTTTAAATCGAATTTGATTTCAATATATTTTGCAAGAAACCTGAAGAGAGAAGAGGCAACTAAGGTATCATTGTTATCAAATATGCTATCTGTGGGTACAATGAAATACCCTACTATGAGAGATATATCTAGAAGGTTGGATGAACTATATGGAATGTCAATGAATGTAGGAGTAAGTAAACATGGTGAAAAAGCATTAACTTACTTTAAATTTTTGAGTGTATCAGATAAATATTTAGATGAACCTATATTTGAAGAGGTAGTAGACTTTATAAATGAAATAGTCTCAAATCCCTTAGTAATAGATAATAAGCTAAATCCAGATATGTTTGATATAGAAAAAGAAATATTAAAGGATGAGATAAATTCAAAAATAAATGATAAGAGAAGCTATGCATCTTTAAGATGTATAGAAGCAATGTGTTATGATGAGCCTTACTCTATAGATCAAGTAGGTTATGTGGAGGATTTAAAGTCAATAACTGCTGAAAATATGTATGAGATGTACAAAGAATTTATAGCTACATCAAGAATATTTATAACTGTAGAAGGCGACTTTGATGAAAAAGAAGCACACAAAATTTGTCATGACAAGTTTAAGTTTGACAGAGGTAACATAGAAAATATTGAAAGAGAAAGGTTTGATATAGTTCCTCATGATCCGACTTATCTAACGGAGATAATCGGTGCTAATCAAGGAAAACTAGTAATTGGATACAGAACAGGTGTTGATTATAAGGATTATGAAAACTATTATAGCTTGATGGTTGGCAATAGTTTGTTTGGTGGTGGACCACATTCAAAACTATTCAATAATGTAAGAGAAAAAGAAAGTATTTGCTACTATGCAAGCTCTGTTTTAGAAAAGTGCAAAGGTCTAATGATTGTGAGTTCAGGTATAGAAGTTAACAATTATGAAAGAGCATTAGAACTTATAACAAAGGAATTGCAAGATGTAATAAATGGCAACTTTTCAGAGGAAGATGTAGATAATTCTAAAAAGAGTATATTAAACGCTCTAAAGGCATCTTATGATTCAGTATCAGGAGAGTCTGACTTTACTTATAATCAATTTATTAGTGGAACAAATCTAGAGATTGAAGAAGTTATAAATTATGTATCAAATGTAGATAAAGAAAGCATTGTTAGGTCCATGGCAAATATTTTTGAAGATACTGTTTACTATCTAAGGTAATTAAGCTAATAAGATTACTGTAAAGAAATCTACAAAAAGAATTTGTAAATAAAAATGTAATGCAATAGTATTTCTGTTATTAGCTTTATTAATTTTTCTTAATATATAAAATAGAATAAGAAATTTATAAGCTAGCTGAAAGAATATATGCAATAACATTTTAAAATATTTGGGAGGACTTTGATGAATAAAATTTACAATGATATTATAAATGAAGAGCTATATTTTGATAAAATGGAAAATGGCCTTGAGGTATTTTATATACCCAAAAAGGGATTTGTGAACAAATATGCGGTATTAGGAGTAGACTTTGGGTCAAATGACTTAGAGTTTGTTCCAATAGGAGAAACTGAGAAAATAAGGGTAAGTGAAGGAATAGCACATTTTTTAGAACATAAAATGTTTGAACAAGCAGATGGTTCAAATGCTTTTGATGAGTTTTCTAGATTAGGGGCAAGCGCAAATGCATTTACAGGCTTTACAATGACGGCATACTTATTTTCAGCTACAGAAAATTTCTATCCTTCTTTAAAGCACTTAATTGAATATGTTGAAGCACCATATTATACTGAAGAAAATGTCGAGAAAGAAAAAGGAATAATTGCACAGGAAATAAAGATGTATCAAGATGATCCTGACTGGAATGTTTATTTTAACTGTTTAAAGGCGATGTATTCTAAACATCATACTAATATAGATATTGCAGGGAGTGTAGATAGTATATATAAGATTACTCCAGAAGAATTATATAAGTGTTACAATACTTTTTATAATCCAGCAAATATGAAGCTATTTATTGTCGGTGATTTAGATCCAGACAAATTGATTGAGACTATTAAAGAAGCCAATAATGATGATATTGACTTCTCTGAAAATATAGAGAGATTTATGGAAAAAGAACCTTTAGAAATTAACGAAAGTCTGATAGTAGACAAGTATACAGTATCTATGCCAATGTTTTATATAGGTTATAAAGATGAATTTGTAAAAAGGGAAGCTAGGGAAAGTTTGAAGTTAGAAATAATAACAGATATGTTGTTCGATATAATCTTCTCAGAAAGTGGAGATCTTCATCAAAATCTATATAATGAAGGATTGATTGTTGGTGGAATTTCTGGAGGTTATCTATCTCAAAAGGATTATGCATATGCAGTTGCTTCAGGAGCATCAAAAGATCCGAGAGAAGTGAAGAAAAGAATAGATGAATACATAGAAAATCTTAAAAAAACAGGTATAGATAGCTATGAATTTGAAATCAATAAGAAAAAGAAAATCGGTGGATTTTTGAAGTCTTTTGATTCAATAAACTATATAGCAAACAATTTTTTGAACTATATGTTTAGAGGAATCAATTTCTTGGAGTACTTTGAAGTATTAAAGGAAGTTGAAATAGAAGATATAAATAAAAGACTGTATGAGTTTTTTAAGGAAGATAATAGTGTTTTATCTATTGTAGAGCCAAAAGAAACTACTAGAGAATTCAACCAATAATTTAAAATTAAATCAATGCTAAAAGATTTAAAGTTTTTGTATTGAAAAAAAGACTATATATTCTATTCAATATAATTTATAATTGAATAGAATATATTATTTTTAGAGGGTAAATACTAGGAGGAAGAGATGAATAGAGTAGCATTTTCTGTTTTTGGCATAGATGTAATGTGGTATGGAATACTTATAGCTATTGGTATGCTCTTGGCGGTTGTAATCGCAACAAGAGAAGCAAAAAGAGTAGGCTATAAGGAGGACGATGTAATAGATTTAGCGTTGTTTTTAATTCCTCTTGGTGTAATTGGTGCTAGAATATACTATGTTATATTCAGTTGGGACAACTACTCAGGAAGTATATCAGCAATGTTTAACATACGTGGCGGAGGTTTGGCAATACACGGTGGTATAATCGCAGGAATTATTACAGGAGTAGTATTTGCAAGAGTAAGAAAGCTGAATTTTTTTAAGCTAGCAGATATAGTAGTATTAGGAGTTCCCTTGGCACAAGCAATTGGAAGATGGGGAAACTTTATAAATCAAGAAGCACATGGTGGACCAACTAATTTACCTTGGGGTATAATAGTGGAAGGGCAAAAAGTTCACCCTACGTTTTTATACGAGTCAATATGGGATTTATTGATATTTATATTTATATTTGCCAGAAGAAAAGAAAAAAAATATGAAGGCTATATATTAGTAGAATACTTGTTATTGTATTCTTTTGGTAGGTTTTTAATAGAGGGACTAAGAACGGATTCCTTAATGTTTGGACCTATTAGAATGGCTCAATTAATCAGTTTGATTGGGATAGCAGTAGCGATTGTATTGCATATAGCTTTATTAAAAAGGAGTAAAAATGGAATTTAATCATGTTTCTGTACTCTTAAATGAGTGCATAGAAAATCTTAATATAAAGCCAGATGGTGTATATGTTGATTGTACGATGGGTGGAGCAGGTCATAGCAAGGAGATAGCAAAAAAATTATCTGAAGATGGAAGACTTATTTGTTTTGATCAAGATATAAATGCTATTAATGTTGCAAAAGAAAGATTGGCAGAGTTTGGAGAAAAAGTAATACTTGTTCATAGTAATTTTGAAAATATAAAAGATGAGATAAAGTCTTTGGGGATAGACAAGATTGATGGAGTTTTGGCTGACTTAGGAGTATCATCACATCAGCTAGATGAGGCTTCAAGAGGATTTTCATATATGAATGATGCACCACTTGATATGAGAATGGATAATAGATGTGAAAATTCTGCGTGGGACATAGTAAATAATTATTCTGAAGAGAGTCTTCACAAGATTATAAAAGAATATGGGGAAGAAAACTGGTCTAAAAGAATCGCTAAGTTTATAGTAGAAGAAAGAAAAGACAAGACAATAGAAACTACATATGACTTGGTAGAAATAATAAAAAAGGCCATACCTAAAAAAGCCAGAATGAATGGACCTCATCCAGCAAAGAGGACATTTCAAGCTATAAGAATAGAAGTAAATAATGAGTTGGGTGTAATAAAAAATATGATAGATGATGCAGTAAGTATTATGAATCCAACTGGAAGAATTTGTATAATAACATTTCATTCTTTAGAAGATAGAATAGTAAAGAATGAATATAAATATTTAGCTCAGGACTGTATATGTCCACCAGAGATGCCATTTTGTCAATGTGACAAAAAAAGTGAGGTAAAAATAATCACTAGAAAGCCTATTTTACCTAGTGAAGAGGAAGTAAATGTCAATCCAAGGTCAAGAAGTGCAAAATTAAGGGTGGCAGAAAAAAAGTAAAACTGGTAATATAATAGATGTTGAAAAAATATGGTCTGTAGATAAGAGATAACTTTTATGATTGAGTAATAATAAATATTCATTGCTACTTACAGTATAAATGGATATGTTTAGAAATAGTTATATTAATAGATTATAGCTATTTCTAAAATTTATTAGCGATTATAAATCATTTGTTATTTACAGTTTCCATTTATTTTAGGAGGAATAAGATGATTAGCTTAACAGTTGAAGAAATACTCAAGTCAACAGAAGGCAAATTGATCTATGGTGATGAAAATAATGAGATCAAAAAAATTGTTATAGATAGTAGGATGGCAGATAGTCAATCTTTGTTTGTAGCAGTCGTAGGTGAAGTTCAAGATGGACATAAATACATAAAAGACGCCTATCAGCTTGGATGTAGAGCATTTTTGATTAGTGATGAATCTTTTGTTGAAAAAGAATTGGAAAACTCATCAGTAATTGAGGTGGAAAATACAGAAATAGCACTTGGCAAAATTGCTAAATATTATAGAGGGGCTTTTGATATTCCAGTAGTTGGTGTTACTGGAAGTGTAGGAAAGACAACTACTAGAGATATGATTTATTCTGTTTTATCCAATAAATTTAACACATTAAAAAATGAGAAAAATTTAAACAATCAATTTGGGGTGCCTCTAACTCTATTTAATTTAAATAGAGAAAATGAATGTGCCATTATAGAAATGGGAATGTGTGGATTTGGTGAAATTGAATATTTAGTTGATATAGTTAGACCAAAAATAGGTGTCATATCTAATATAGGAATGTCACATATAGAACTTCTTGGATCACAAGAGGGAATTTTCAAAGCAAAAATGGAAATTGCTAGCTACTTTGATGAAGCTTCTACTCTAATAGTAAATGGAGATGATAAGTTTTTATCTGAAGTTTATAAGGAATATAACAAGGGTGATAAAGAAGGATACACAGTATACTCATTTGGAAAAGGAAGAGATAATACTGTTTCATGTAGAAAGATAGTATCAATAGGAGATGAAAAAACATTATTCACTCTTTCTATTGAAGGCATAGAAGATGAAATAGAGTTTGAAATACCAACTGTTGGAGAACATAATGTATATAATGCTATGTCTTCTATACTTGTAGGGTTGATTTTAGGGATGACTATTGAAGAAATAAAGGAAGGTTTGCTAAATTTCCAAGCAACTAAAGATAGACAGGATATAATAAACACAGATGATTTTACAATAATAAATGATGTTTATAATGCAAGCCCAGATTCTATGATAGCTTCAATGAAAGTTCTTAGCCTATATAATGACAAGAGAAGAGTAGCAATACTGGGAGATTGTCTTGAAATGGGAGAATTTGCAGAAGAAGCTCATAGAAAGATTGGAGTTCAAACGCTTGACAAAGTGGATGTCATAATCACTACAGGAGAATCTGCTGAATTTATAGGCACTGAAGCTAAGGAACGTGGATTTGATCTAAGTAAGGTATATCATTTTAAAACTAAGGAAGAATTAATAGCTTCTCTATCTGATATATTAAAAAAAGATGATGCTATATTAGTAAAGGCATCAAGAGGTATGAAATTTGAAGATATAGTAAAGTATATAGAAGGAGGCTGTAAATGCTAGGATTTAAAGATTTAACCTTAACAGCTATAATTGCATTTGTTTTGGTGATGGTTATGGGGCCAGTTTTAATACCATTTTTACATAAATTTAAGTTTGGACAAACGGTAAGAGATGATGGACCTCAATCACATCTAAAGAAAAACGGAACGCCTACAATGGGTGGAGTAATGATGATGTTGGCAATTCTTATTGCAACACTTATAAGAGCAGATTTAAGCACTGAAATATTTATGGCTCTTTTATGTATGTTAGGATTTGGAATGGTTGGCTTTATAGATGATTTTGTAAAAATAAAAATGACAAGATCACTAGGGCTTACTGCTAAACAAAAGATTGTATTACAGGTAATACTAGCTTTAGTAATTTCAATTTATAAATATAAAGCAATTGGAAGTGGTATACAGTTTATAGTTCCATTTTCACAGGCAGG
Source organism: Peptostreptococcus russellii (assembly GCF_003012055.1). Classification (GTDB taxonomy): domain Bacteria; phylum Bacillota; class Clostridia; order Peptostreptococcales; family Peptostreptococcaceae; genus Peptostreptococcus; species Peptostreptococcus russellii. Next base: position 302,841 of record NZ_JYGE01000003.1, read on the forward strand.
AATTAATATAGGCATAGCTTATGTTCCTGTAATGTTAGTTGTAATACTTGGAACTGTAAATGCAGTAAACCTTACTGATGGATTGGATGGATTAGCCAGTGGTATAACAGCTATCGTATCTACTTTCTTTATGGTATTTGCTCTTATGATAGCAAATAATATGGGTATGTCTCAAATGGCAGCAGCTACTTTAGGGGCTTGTATAGGCTTTATGTGGTTCAATGTAAACCCTGCTAAGGTATTTATGGGGGACACAGGTTCAATGGCACTAGGAGGCGCTGTTACAGCATTTGCAATATTTACCAATTCAGTACTTATTATTCCAATAGTTGGAGGAATATACTTTGCAGAGGCACTATCTGTTATAATACAGGTTCTTTATTTTAAGAAGACTAAGAAAAGAATCTTTAAAATGGCTCCTCTTCACCATCATTATGAACAGTGTGGATGGCCAGAAACAAAGGTTGTATTTATATTTTGGATAGTTTCCATCGTTCTTGCATGGATCGGTGTTGTAGCAATGTTTTAGTAATACATAAATGAATAAAGAGGTGACGGCGTTGTTTAGTAAAAACAAGATATTAGTTGTAGGTATGGCAAGGTCTGGCATAGCTTCAGCTAAGTATTTATTAAGAAGTGGAGCCGAAGTAATAATTAACGACTCAAAAGATAAAGAAAGTTTAAAAGATATAATTAAAGAATTTGATGAATTTGAAAAGGTAAAGTTTATATTTGGAAGAAATCCAAATAGTAAAGACTTATCAGATATAGATTTTGCAGTAGTATCTCCAGGTGTACCACTAGACCTTGATTACATATTAGAAATAAAAGAAAATGGTAAGGAAGTCTTTAGTGAGATAGAGTTAGCTTATAGGGCTAGTAGAGAAAAAGACCTTGATTTCATAGCTATTACAGGTACTAATGGGAAGACAACTACAACTTCAATAGTTGGTGAAATATTTGAAAAAGCAGGCTATGAAACTTATATAGTTGGAAATATAGGAAATCCTGCTATAAGTGCAGTTGAAAAAGCAAGTGAGAAAGCTGTTTTAGTAACTGAATTATCAAGCTTTCAATTAGAGAGTGTAGTTGATTTCAATCCTAAAGTTTCTTCTGTTTTAAATCTTACAGAAGATCATTTAAATAGACACCATACTATGGAAAATTATGCAAAAGCAAAGATGAATGTATTTAAAAATCAGTTTGATAGAGAAGTTTGTGTTTTAAATTATGATGACGAAACTACTAGGAAAATGGCTGAATATTGCAAGGCTAAAGTAATATATTTTTCTAGAAAAGTTCAGCTAGATGAAGGCATATTCTTAGATAAAGATAATAATATTGTAATGAAAATGAATAATAAACTTCAAAAGATAATGAGTTCAAAAGAATTAAGCCTTCCTGGAGGACACAATTTAGAAAACTGTATGGCTGCTATAGCTATTTGCTATGAATATGGTATAGATATAGAGACTATTGTAGATTTACTAAAAAACTTTAAAGCAGTTGAACATAGATTAGAGTATGTAGACACTGTAGAAGGAGTTTCATATATAAATGACTCAAAAGGTACAAATCCAGATTCGACAATAAAGGCAGTCCAGTCATATGAGCACCCAATAATTTTAATAGCAGGTGGATATGACAAGGGCAGTGACTTCAATGAGCTATTTGAAATAGCTAAAAAATATGTTAGAAGTGTTGTTATTTTAGGTCAGACATCAGATCTTATAGAAGATACAGCAAAGAAACATGGTCTTGATGATATATATAGAGTAGAAACTATAAAAGAAGCTGTATATAAGTCACATCAAATAGCTAATGAAAAAGATATTGTACTACTATCGCCTGCATGTGCAAGTTGGGGAATGTACAATAACTATGAAGAAAGAGGAATAGATTTTAAGAAGAGTGTTCAGGAACTTAAAGAAAAATAATCTTAAAATTAGAAGGGAAGTATTATGAGAGTTATATTATCAGGTGGGGGAACTGGAGGCCACGTATACCCCGCAATTGCAATAGCCAATAAAATAAAAGAAAAAAATCCAGACACTGAAATTTTATTTGTTGGAACACAAGAAGGTATAGAGTCAGAGATAGTACCTAAATATGGTTACAATATTGAATTTATAAAGGTAAAAGGATTTAAGAGAAAAATAGATTTTGAAAATGTTAAAAGAGTTTTCATGTTTATAAAGTCTCTAGGAGATTCTAAAAAAATAATAAAAAAATTCAATCCAGATATAGTAATAGGAACGGGAGGCTATGTAAGTGGTTCAGTAGTCTTAAAAGCTAGTAAAATGGGTGTAAAAACTTTTGTTCATGAACAAAATTCATTTCCTGGAATAACAAATAAGATGCTTTCAAAGAATGTTGACTTTGTTATGACAAGCTTTGAAGATTCACATAAAAGATTTCCAGAAAAAGCCCATAATAAATTGTATCTTACTGGAAATCCAGTGAGAGATGATATATTAAATGCAGATAGAGAATCATCAAGAAAGAAACTAAATATACCGATGGATAAAAAAATGTTTCTAGTTGCAGGTGGAAGCGGAGGGTCAGAAGAAATAAATGATGCACTGAGCTTGGCACTACCTAAGATGATAAAAGAAGACTTTGCCTTTACAATATCAACTGGAAAAACATACTATGAAAAATTTATGAGTCAATATGGTAATTTGGAATTTAAAAGCTATCAAAGAGTAGTTCCTTATTTAGATGATATGGCTGATAATCTAGCAGCATCAGATTTAGTGATTGGAAGTGCTGGGGCTATATCTATGGCAGAGATGACCTCTGTCGGAATACCTGCTATAATAGTACCAAAGGCATATACTGCGGAGAATCATCAAGAGTATAATGCAAAAAGCCTTGAAAGTGCAGGTGGTGGAGTTTGTATTACAGAAAAAGAATTAACTCCTGAAAAATTAGACTCAATAATCTTTGAGCTATTATCTAATGATGAAAAGTTAAAAAGTATGTCAGAGTGTAGCAAAAAATTTGGAAAAAGAGATGCTATTGATTTAATATATGACAAAATCAGCAAAGAATGCTTTTCCAAATAGATAAAAGCTATAAAAATGCAAAAAAAATTAAAAATATGTTGCAATAAAGGTGTTTTATAGGATATTATAGAATAGATAGAATGATATTTATTTGATGATAATATATATAATAGTATTTGTTTGAAAATTTTTAGATATAAAAACATTATTTGTTAATAAAAAGAAAATATTAAATCAGACATAGACTATAGTGTGAATGGGGGTTTATAAATGTTGAACTTTGTTGAAGAGCAAACAGGCTCTGCCAATATTAAAGTTATTGGAGTCGGTGGTGGCGGAAATAACGCTATTAACGTTATGATCAGCTCTGGCGTAAAGGGTGTTGAGTACATAGCTGTAAATACTGACAAACAGGCTTTAGATTCTTCTAAAGCGGAACATATATTACAGATTGGTGAAAAACTGACTAAAGGACTAGGTGCAGGTGCCAATCCTGAAAAAGGAAAAAAAGCTGCAGAGGAATCTGCTGATGAACTAGCAAAGGCTATAGAAGGCGCAGATATGGTATTTGTAACAGCTGGTATGGGTGGTGGAACAGGAACTGGTGCCGCTCCAGTAGTAGCTCAAATTGCCAAAAATGCAGGTGCTCTTACAGTAGCTGTTGTTACAAAACCTTTTTCTTTTGAAGGTAGAGTAAGAATGAAAAAGGCTGAAGAAGGTATTGCAGAACTTAAGAAGAATGTTGATACATTGATTACAATACCAAATGATAAAATACTTCAAATAATAGAAAAAAGAACTACTATTACAGAAGCTTTATCAAAGGCAGATGATATATTAAAGCAGGGTATACAGGCAATATCTGGCTTAATATCAGAAGCCGCTCTTATCAACCTTGACTTTGCGGACGTTGAAGCAATAATGAAGGATCAGGGACTTGCTCATATGGGTATGGGTACTTCTTCTGGTGAAGATAGAGCTCTTGTAGCTGCAAAGCAGGCAATAGAATCACCTTTATTAGAAACTACAATAGATGGCGCAAAGGGTGTTTTAATAAATGTAACTGGTGGAACAGACTTAGGATTGCTTGAAGTAAGTGAAGCAACAGAAATAATAAGAGAAAAATGTGACCCAGATGCTATGATTATATTTGGTGCCGCTACTAGAGAAGATTTTGGTGACGAAATAGTTATAACTGTAGTTGCAACAGGATTGCAAGATGATACTGAGGATATATTTAATACTCCACAGTTGAGAAGACAGCCATCTCAGCAACCTCCTATAACACCAAAATATAATGAAGTACAAAGAGTTAAAGAGCCACAGAAAGTTGAAAAAGCAAAGCCAGCTGAAGAGACTTTCACAAATAGTTTTGACGATACTGTGACAGCAGGAGATGACGATATGGTTATCCCTACTTTCCTAAGAAGAAAGAAGTAAAAATATCAATATAAACGGAATAGGGCTCAGCGTATAGTTGAGCCCATTTTATTAATAAATTAAGTTTTTAGAAAGAGGTGAAAAGTATGCTTTGTCCTTACTGTGAATGTAAAGAGTCGAAGGTCCTTGACTCAAGGCATATAGATTCTACATCTATAAGAAGAAGACGTGAATGTGAAAAGTGCAAAAAAAGATTTACAACTTACGAAAAGATAGAAATGGTTCCAGTGATGGTAATAAAAAAAGATGGAAGAAGAGAAGCTTTTGATAGAGATAAAATTAAGTTTGGCTTAATAAGATCATGCGAAAAAAGGCCAGTATCTATTTCAACAATAGATCAGTTGGTAGACTCTATTGAATCAGAAATAAATAAAATGTATATTGATGAAATTGAATCTACTAGAATAGGCGAGATGGTTATGGAAAGATTAAAAGAAGTCGACGAGGTAGCCTATGTTAGATTTGCATCAGTATATAGGCAATTTAAAGATTTAAACACTTTTGTCAATGAATTGGAAAGCATACTGAGTGAAAAAGACAAGAAAGAGGAAGAATAATCTTTATATAGAGGGGGTATCACTATGGCAAAAATACTTGTGATAGATGATGAAGAACATATATTGGAGCTTCTAAAGTTCAACTTGGAAGTGTCAGGTCATCAAGTCATATGCTGTACTAATGGCAAAGATGGTCTTAAGATGGCTAGAGAAGAAAATCCTGACTTGCTATTACTAGATTGGATGCTTCCCAACATAAGTGGAATAGATGTTTTAAAAATTATAAGAGAAGACGATAAAATAAGTGATTTACCAGTAATAATGCTGACAGCTAAGAACATGGAAGATGATAAAATAGAAGGCTTAGATAGAGGAGCAGACGATTTTATTACTAAGCCCTTTAGCGTAAAAGAGCTGATGGCTAGAATAAAAACAGTACTCAGAAGATATCATGCATCTGATGAGACTGCATTAAAAGCTGGTAAGATATCTCTGTATTTAGAGAGACATGAGGTTTATTTAGATGGAGAAAAAATAGAACTAACTCTAAAGGAATTTGAACTATTAAAGCTTCTGATACAAAATAGAGGAAAGGTATTAACAAGAGACTATTTGTTGGATAAAGTATGGGGCTACGAGTTCTTTGGAGAAACAAGAACTGTTGATGTCCATATAAGATATCTAAGGAAAAAGCTTGGTGAAAATTCAAGTATAGAAACAATTAGAGGAGTTGGCTATAAATTGAATTAATGTGTTTTAAAATTTTGACCGATGATGGGATTTATAAAACTCTAAATTATAAAAAAATAATTATGAGTATTAAAGTAAGTTATCAATTGAGTGAGATATTTTTATTAGAGGACATTTAAGTAGTTGTTCTGATGAAAGCGGGTTAAATAATTGGAAACAATAAGTATGTATAAAATAAACCATCTTATAGCAATAATTATGATAATATCCTGGATAGTCAGCCTTGTCTTGTATAAGGAAATAAGAAACTTAAGAGATTTTATGCATGATGTGATTAATTCATCAAAAAAAGTAAAGGATATGAATTTTGATGCCAAATTAAATATATCTAAACATGCAGAATTCAATACTTTTGCAGGCGACTATAATGATATGATTGGTATGCTAGAAAGATCTTTTGAGCAAGTGGAAGGTAAAAATATTCAATTAAATTCGATATTAAAGTCAGTATCAAATGGAATTTTAGTTATCGACGTATCTGATAGAGTTTTCCTTATAAACGATAAAGCAAAAGAATATCTAGGCTGCCCTATAGATAAGTCTATAGAGCTAGAGTCTATACATGATGTTATTAATGACAAAAAAATATTGGAGTTTATACAATACAATATAAATATAGATACAAGTACGAGCAAGGAAATAAAATTAGAAGATGGAAAAATATATAATGTCAAAGTAGATCCTTTAAGTATGGAGAGTCGAAAAGAAATATTGATAGCATCTGTAGTAAATATAGAAGATATCACGGAAAGAATTAAGTTAGAAAATATGAGAAGTGACTTTGCAGCAAATGTAAGTCATGAGCTTAAAACTCCACTTACATCGATACAGGGTTTTGTGGAGACACTAAAGACTAATGATGATACAATTAGTCCAGAAATGAGAAAAAGATTTTTAGAAATTATAGAAAATGAGTCATATAGATTAAGAATTTTAATAAATGATATTTTACTATTGTCCTCAATCGAAGGAGATGAAGAATTAAATCTTGAATGGGTTGATCTTGAAAAGGTAAATGAAAGAATATTTAATATGTTAGCGGATAAGGCTAAAAGTAAAGATCTTAATCTTGAGGTAGAATATCAATTGGAAAAAAATGACGAGGGAAAGTTTCTCTTATTAACACATAAACAATATTTTAAAGAGTTAATAATAAATCTTATGACTAACGGTATCAAATACAATAATCCAGGCGGATACGTGAAGATTGTGTATGGAGAAGACAAAGATAATTATTATATAACAGTTAAAGACAATGGTATAGGTATTAGCGATAGTGAAAAAGATAGGATATTTGAAAGATTTTATAGGATTAGCAAATCTAGAAATAAAGATATAGATGGCACGGGTCTTGGACTTGCGATTGTAAAACATATATTAATATCTCTAGAAGGTGATATAAGCCTAGAATCTAAATTAGGAGAAGGGTCTTCTTTTAAGATAACACTTCCCAAAAATTATAGTAAAAATAATGATACTATATATTTTGGCTCAAATAATGTATAATTATAAATTGATTGAGAAATAGACTAAGCCTAAAAATAAAAATAAATGAAATAAGAATTTAAGATAGGAAGTGATATATTGAGTAATGAAAACAGACCAATAGTAGCAGTGGTAGGAAGACCAAATGTTGGAAAATCAACAATTTTCAATAAATTGACAGGAAAGAAAATATCTATAGTAGAGGATACTCCAGGTGTAACTAGAGATAGAATATTTGGTGAAGTAGAATGGCTAAACAAGTACTTTACAATAATAGATACAGGTGGTATAGAGCCTGATTCTGATGATATAATAGTATCTCAAATGAGAGACCAGGCAATGCTTGCGATAGATATGGCACATGTAATACTATTTATAGTTGATGGTAAAGGTGGGCTTACTGCAGCAGATAGAGAGGTTGCAGAAATATTAAGAAAGACAAAGAAAGCAGTAATTTTAGTTGTAAACAAAGTGGATTCAAAGAGCCAAGAAAACTTAATATATGATTTTTATGAGTTAGGTCTAGGGAATCCAGTGCCAGTTTCAGGTGCAAACAGTATAGGTTTGGGCGATTTGCTAGATGATATAGTGGAAAGTTTTCCGGATGGATTAGATACACAGTATGATGAAAGCATTATAAAGGTAGCTATAACAGGTAAGCCAAATGCTGGAAAGAGCTCTATATTAAATAATATATTGGGTGAAGAAAGAGTTATAGTTTCACCGATAGCTGGTACTACTAGAGATGCGATTGATACATATGTAGAAAGAGATGACAATAAATTCCTTCTAATAGATACTGCGGGTATAAGAAGACGTAGCAAAGTCTATGAAAGAGTAGAGAAATTCTCTGTTTTAAGAGCGATGACAGCTGTTGATAGAGCAGATGTAGTGCTTATAGTAATAGATGCCACTGAGGGTGTCACAGAACAGGATACAAAGGTTGCAGGGCTAGCTCATGACGAAGGTAAAGGCTGTATATTTGTAGTTAATAAGTGGGATTTAATAGAAAAAGATAATAAAACCATGATAAACTTTAGAAATCAAATCAAAACTAAATTCCCTTTTATGAACTATGCACCGATACTATTTGTATCAGCTCTTACAAACCAAAGAATTAATAAAATATTACAGACAGTTATGGACGTTTCCTATGAACAGAATAGAACTGTAACAACATCTGTTTTAAATGAAGTACTTGGTGAAGCTGTTATGTTAAATCAGCCACCTTCAGATAAGGGTAGAAGATTAAAAATTTATTATGGAACACAAACAGGAACAAAACCTCCTACTTTTACATTATTTATTAATGACAAGAAGCTTACTCATTTTTCTTATACAAGATATTTAGAAAATAGACTAAGAGAGAATTTTGGCTTTGAAGGTACTTCTATAAAAATAGAGTACAAGCAAAAAAGAAGATAACAGGGGGGAAGTAATGTGCTTTTATTATATGTTTTAATTATAGTATTGTCCTATTTAATAGGAAATATCTCTAGTTCATATATAATTAGCAAGGCAATATTTGGCAAAGATATAAGAATGCAGGGGTCAAAAAATGCTGGAACGACTAATGCACTTAGAACTTTTGGCTTCAAGGCAGGATTAGCGACTTTTCTTGGAGATTACTTTAAGGGGACGATTGCCGTATTAATAGCTATGCTTATAGCAAGAAAAGCTAATTTAGATATAGATCTTGCCAAATATATTGCAACTTTAGCAGTTGTGGCTGGTCATAACTGGCCAGTACTATTGAAGTTTAGGGGTGGAAAGGGTGTTGCCACTACATATGGTGCTTTACTTGCCATAGCACCCCTACCTACATTAGCTAGTATGCTATTTTTTATAGTACTAGCATTGGTAACTAAATATGTTTCAGTAGCTTCAATTTTAGGAGTATGTTTATTTCCAATTCTTATGATTATGAGAAGTGACTTAGGCGGAGTATGGGTATGCCTTTTACTTTCTGTATCAGTTATTTATAAGCATAAAGAAAATATAAAAAGACTACTAAAAGGTGAAGAAAGTAGATTGGATTTAAAGAAAAAATAACCAAACATAATTTGGGCAAAGAAAGTCAGATTTGAAGGGGGTTATAATAGATGAATAAGGTATGTGTATTAGGAGCTGGTAGCTGGGCTACTGCTTTAGCAAAAGTATTAAATGATAATGCCAATGAAGTAATACTTTGGGCGAGAAGACAGGAGCAATGTGACGAAATAAATAATAGTCACACTAACAATAAGTATCTGGAAGGATTCGAATTAGATGAAAAATTAAAAGCTACTACTGATATAGCTGAGGCAATAGCAGATTCTAAAGTTATTGTTTTAGCTGTTCCTTCTCAACAAGTTAGGTCAGTTTGTCAAAAGATAAAGAGTTTAGTTTCATCTGACCAAATAGTAGTCAATGTAGCAAAAGGTATAGAAAATAAGACTGGAAAAAGAATATCTCAGATATGCCTTGAGGAACTTCCAAATAATAAATATTGTATGCTATCAGGGCCTTCTCATGCTGAAGAAGTCTCTAGAAATATTCCTACAGCAGTAGTAGCTGCTTCAGAATGTATATATACATCACAGACGATACAAGATTATTTTATGAATAAATACTTTAGAGTATATACAAATAATGACCTTATAGGTGTGGAGTTGGGCGGTGCTACTAAAAATATAATCGCTTTCGGAGCAGGTATATTGGATGGTTTAAACTATGGCGATAACTCTAAGGCAGCTCTTATGACTAGAGGCTTAACTGAAATCAGTAAGTTTGGAGTAGCTATGGGAGCGGAGCTGTCTACATTTTCGGGCTTATCAGGAATAGGAGATCTTATAGTAACTTGTACAAGTATGCATTCTAGAAATAGAAGAGCAGGTATACTAGTAGGAAAGGGTCTTTCTATTGATGAAACAAAGAAAGAAATAGAAATGGTGGTAGAGGGAATAACAGCTACTATAGCAGTATATGAAATGGCAGAAAAAATGAATATCGAGATGCCAATTACTGAGTGTATATATAGAGTTATTACCACAGATCTTAATCCAGAAGAGGGTGTTATGGAGTTAATGACAAGATCAAAAAAACATGAAAATGAATCGATATTTAAATTATAATTCATAAATTTTAAAATAATACATACAATCTTATAAGTTTTTGATATAATAATATATATATGTTATTATGCTTATTGAGATTTAATTATTTTCATCATGATTTTTTAAAAATAATACTATGAAAGTAGGTGTATTAATGATGAGTATTGATAAGAATTTAGATAAGATAAGGCATAACATAGAGGATGTAGCCCAAGGATGTGGCAGAGATTTTAAAGATATATTACTGCTTGGAGTTACTAAAACTGTGGATACAGATTTAGTAGAAGAAGCAATGAAATATGGCATTACTGATGTTGGAGAGAATAAACCCCAAGAGCTTAGTAGAAAATATGAGCTTATTGGAGATAGAGTAAAGTGGCATCAAATAGGATCTTTACAGACCAATAAGGTAAAATATATTATAGATAAAGTTGAGCTTATACATTCTTTGGATAGAATAAGTCTCGCAAAAGAAATTCAAAAAAGAGCAGAACAACACGATATTACTGTAAAATGTTTAGTACAGGTAAATGTTTCAAAAGAAGAATCAAAACATGGCATATATGCAGAAGATGTAGAGAGCTTCATTAGAGAATGTTCTGAAAAGTACGATAGAATTAAAATTACGGGATTAATGACAATGGCACCGTTTGATGCGGAAAAAGAAGAAGTAAGATCAGTATTTAGAGATTTAAAAAAATTATCAGATGATATTTCTAAATTAAAGCTTCCGAATGTCGAAATGAAGGATCTTTCAATGGGAATGAGTCAAGACTTTGATATAGCTATTGAAGAAGGAGCAACAATTGTCAGAATAGGTACATCCATTTTTGGAAAGAGAAACTATAATAAATAAAATATACAGACATTGCTAGGAGGTAAATTATGGCAGGTTTTAAAGATAAAATGGGAAAATTAAAAGACTGGATGATAACAGACGACGAAAACTCTGATGAAGAATACGATTCATATGAAGATGAATATGATGATAGCTATGAAGAATATGATGATAACTTTGAAGAGTACGAAGAAGATACAGATATTACATCTACATCGTCATCATATGCAGCAGGTATAGCTGCAAGCAGAGTAGCGGATTATCAGGCTCATAACCAAATGAAGGTTGTAATTGTTGAGCCAAAAGTATACGATGATGCAGCTACAATTGCTGACCATCTAAAGCTTAGAAAAACTGTAATAGTAAATCTTGAAAATATGACACAGCAAAATACTAAAAAGTCTATATTTGACTTTATGAATGGAGCCGTATACGTATTGGATGGTAGCATACAGAGAGTTTCAAAATCTATATTTATTCTTGCACCGAAAAATGTTGATGTGGATGCAAGCATAAAAAAAGAACTTGAAAGTAAGGCTATTTTTCCTTGGCAAAGTAGATAATTTAAAGCGAGGATAATAATATGGGAATAGTGAAAGTTGCATTGCAATATCTAATAAATATTATAGTTTGGGTGATTATCGCAAAAGCTATACTTTCTTGGTTTCCTGGTGCACAAAGTAGTAGCCTATATACTATGTTAGATCAATTTACGGAACCTGTAGAGGCGCCTATAAGGAAGATTTTTGGCAAGTATATATCTGGACCTTTAGATTTTACTCCTATGATAGCGATTATATTTCTTATGATAATAGGAAAATTAATTATGAGATTTTTGTAGGTGTAAAATGGATAAATTAAGGGTTACAAATCATATCAAGGATGATGATTTGAGAATTAAGATGTATAGGGTTGTCGATATCTGTAATTCGGTGCTTAAAAACTATGAGTATAGACAAACTGATTTTTTAAATCCATTTGAAATAAAAAATGCAGTGGCAATAGTCAATTCTAATCAGGATTTAGCTTGTAGGATAGATGGTGGATATGATGATGCAGAAAGGTCTGTATTATCAATTTTTCCATATTATCAGCAAGTAGAAAGCCCTGATGTTGAAATTAGTTTTTTACAGATTGATGGGAATTTTAAATTTTCATCTGTTTCACATCGAGATTACTTGGGGGCTATACTAGGCCTAGGTATAAAAAGAGAAAAAATTGGGGACATACTAGTACATGAGGATTACTGTCAGCTAATAGTTGAAAGTGAAATATCAGACTATATAATATACAATCTAGATAAGGTTGGAAATAATAGAGTTAGCTTAAAAAGTATAGACAGAAGTGATATAATAAAGTCAAGTCAAACTTTTGATGAGAGATCACTTACTATATCTTCTCTTAGACTAGACAATATTATTTCTTCAGTATTTAAGCTATCTAGACAAGAGGCAACTAAGCTTATAGATTCAGGGTTTGTTTCAGTTAATTATGAAAAAATCTACAAAAATTCAAGTTTAGTCGAGGGAGAGTCGGTAATCTCAGTCAGGAAAAAAGGAAAGTTTATTTTGAGTGAAGTAGGAGATACTACTAGAAAAGGCAAAATCAAAATAAAAACAAAAATATTCGTATAGGGAAGTGAGATAAATGATTACACCAGAAGAAATAAGCAATAAAGAATTTAAAAAGGGATTTAGGGGTTACAGCGAAGAAGAAGTAGATGTATTTCTAGATCAATTAAAAGATGACTATGAAGTTATTGTAAAAGAAAATGAAGCCGTAAAAGAAAAATTACTTATGTATCAAGAACAAGTAAGTAAATATTCTAGCATAGAGGAAACATTAAAAGAAACTTTAATCACAGCTCAAAGTGCGGCAGAAGATACTACTAGTGCTGCCAATAAAAAGGCTAGAATAATAGTTCAGGAAGCGGAACTTCAGTCAAAGCAAATAATTGACAGTGCAAATAATAAGGTTGTAGAAATAAGAAATGAGTATGAATCTCTTATAAAAGAATTTAAAGTATTTCGAAATAAATTTAAATCTTTATTAGAAGATGAAATGCAAAATGTTGATGATATCTTTAGTGATATAACTAATGAAAATGATGGCTTTAATCAAGTGAATTCACCAACAACTTTTGAAGGTACAGGAACAATGAGAATGTCAGTTCTAGAAGATGTTCAGGAAGAAGAAGAAAATAACATCGGTATTCAGACAGTTGAGGATATACAAGAGTCTAAGCCAGAAGACGAATCAGGTTCTCCTGAAGATATATTTAAGATAAAATAGTATTTTGTCTGATTTAAGAGTAAATACTTTATAAAAAGTGTAGTATTTTCAATAAAATTGAAAAAGGTTTATAAAAACTATTGACGATTTGTTTTTTTTAACATATAATCAATGACAATAGATTTATAAAAGCTATGACGAAGAGAGTAGTGTATATAAACTTTTTAGCGAGTCGGGTTTGGTGCAAGCCGATAAAGTATTGTATACATGAAGATCACTTCTGAGCAGAAGGCTGAAAGTTTTTTACAATTAAGCCAACCGGGTGGTTTCGATATAGACCTTTGAGAGTTCAGTTACAGAGTTTATCTGTATTTGAGAATTAGGGTGGTAACGCGATTTTAGCTCGTCCCTTGCATTGCAAGGTGACGGGTTTTTTTATTTGCAAAATATCTGAAAATCATCTTGCTACTATAAAATTTATAAAAAGGAGATAAAGAGATGGAAAAAGAATTAGTATTCGATAAGCTTTATGATGGAAGTATAGCTCAGGCCGAAGAAGAAACTTTAAAAACTTGGAGAGAAGATAATATTCTTGAAAAAGTCCTTGAAAAAGGAAAAAATGATCCGACTTTTGTGTTTTATGAAGGACCTCCAACAGCAAATGGTAATCCTGGAATACACCACGTTATATCAAGAACATTAAAAGACTGGGTATGTAGATATAAGACAATGAGTGGTTACAAGGTGCCAAGAAAAGCAGGTTGGGACACTCATGGACTACCAGTTGAATTACAGGTTGAAAAGCAGTTAGGATTATCAGATAAAAAGGCCATAGAAGATTATGGTATAGAAGAATTTTGTGATAAATGTAGAGACTCTGTATTTTCATATGAGAAAGAATGGAGAGAAATGACTGAAAGAATGGCTTATTCAGTAGATTTGGATGATCCATACATAACATTAGATAATGACTACATAGAAACTTTATGGTGGATATTAGATAAAATGAACAATGATAATCTTCTGTATGAAGGACATAAAATACTACCATATTGCCCTAGATGTGGAACTGGACTAGCTTCTCATGAGGTTGCTCAGGGATACAAGGAAGTAAAGACTAATACACTTGTGGCTAAGTTTAAGAAAAAAGGAACAGTAAATGAGTACTTCTTAGCATGGACTACTACTCCTTGGACATTACCTTCAAATGTAGCCTTAACTGTAAATCCAGATATTGACTATATCAAAGCCCAAAAGGGAGAGGAAATATATTATATATCAAAGGATTTAGCAAATAAGCATTTGGGTGAAGGTGAATATGAAGTCTTAGAGACTATGAAGGGTAAAGATCTTGAATATCAAGAGTATGAACAGTTGATGCCTTTTGTAGAAGTTGATAAGAAAGCATTCTTTATCACTTGTGGAGATTATGTAACAGTAACAGATGGTACTGGTATTGTCCATTCAGCACCTGCATTTGGTGAAGATGACTACACAATGGGAAGAAAGTATTCACTTCCATTTGTACAACCAGTTGATGATGAAGGTAAGTTTACTACTACTCCTTGGGAAGGCAAGTTTGTAATGGAAGATGGTCTAGACGTAGAAATCATCAAATGGCTAGCCAAAGAAAACAAACTATTCTCAAAGGAAAAAATGCTTCACAACTATCCACATTGTTGGAGATGTTCAACTCCACTTGTATACTATGCAAAACCAGGCTGGTATATAGAAATGACAAAATTAAAGGATAAATTAATAGAAAATAATAATGGCGTAAATTGGTACCCAGAATTTGTAGGTCAGGGAAGGTTTGGAAACTGGCTAGAGGAATTAAAGGACTGGGCAATATCTAGAACAAGATATTGGGGAACTCCACTACCTGTATGGAAATGTGAGTGCGGATCAAAGAGTACTGTTGGATCTAGACAGGAATTAGCTGATAGAGCTATAGAAGAAGTAAATCCAGAAACAATAGATCTTCATAGACCACACGTAGATAATATACATCTAAAATGCCCTGATTGTGGAAAACCAATGACTAGAGTAACTGAAGTAATAGACTGTTGGTTTGACTCAGGTTCAATGCCTTTTGCACAGTGGCATTACCCGTTTGAAAATAAGGAGAACTTTGACCAATTATTCCCAGCAGACTATATATGTGAAGGTATAGACCAGACTAGAGGATGGTTCTACTCACTATTAGCAGTATCAACATATGTAACAGGAAAAGCACCTTATAAAAATGTATTGGTAACTGATTTGGTACTTGATAAAAATGGAAAGAAAATGTCAAAATCTAAGGGAAATACAATAAATCCATTTGAAATGTTTGATAAGTACGGTGCAGATGCCTTGAGATGGTATTTGCTATACGTATCACCACCTTGGACACCAATTAAGTTTGATGAAGACGGTTTAAAGGAAATAATCTCTAAGTTTATAGGAACATTAAAGAATACTTATAACTTCTTTACACTATATGCTAATACAGATAATCTAAATCCAAAGGACTTCTTTGTAGATTATAAGGAAAGACCAGAGCTAGATAGATGGATTCTTTCTAAGTTCAATAACTTGAAAAAGGAAATTGAAGAAAATCTTGAAATATTTGAAGTAAATAAGTCTATAAGAAGAATGACTGAATTTTTAAATGATGACTTATCTAATTGGTATATAAGAAGAAGTAGAAGAAGATTCTGGGGTACTGAATTAACAGAAGATAAGATGGCAGTTTACAATACTACTTATGAAATATTAACAGAGTATTGTAAGATGATTGCTCCATTTGCTCCATATTTATCTGAAGAAATGTATAGAAAGTTAACTGGAGAATATTCAGTTCACTGTGCAGAATATCCAAGATATGATGAAAGACTAATAGATGAGCGTCTAGAAGAGAAGATGGACCTTACAAAGAACCTTGTTACTCTTGGTAGAGCAGCTAGAGAAAGCTCTAAAATAAAGGTAAGACAGCCTATCTCAGAGGTGCTAATAGATGGTAAGTATGAAAGCTTAATATCTAACCTTGTTGGACTTATAAAAGAAGAACTTAATGTTAAGGAAGTAAAATTTGTGAAAGATCTTAGCGAATTTATGAACTTCACATTGAAGCCTAACTTTAAGGTATTAGGACCAGTACTAGGTAAGAATGTAAATAAGTTTGGTAAGTTGCTTTCAACTCTTGATTCTCATGAAGTTGTAGCAAAAACTGAGTCAGGAGAAAAGATAAAGGTTGATTTAGATGGCGAAGAATTTGAGTTTGGTAAAGAAGAAATATTGATAAACATAGAATCAAAGCCAGGCTTCAACGTTGCTATGGAAAACAATCTATTTGTGATACTAGAGACAGTTCTTACTGAAGAATTGATCAATGAAGGACTTGCCAGAGAGTTTATATCTAAAGTTCAGCAGATGAGAAAATCTAGCGGATTTGAAGTTTTAGATAATATAAATGTTTATTACAATGGTGATGCTGATGTTCAAAGATCAGTAGAGTCATTTGATGAATATATAAAGAATGAAACACTTTCACTATCTATCAATAAGGTTGATGAAGAAGGATTAGAAGTACAAAATCTTAATGATCATGAAACAGGAATAAAGGTAGAAAGAGCATAAAACTTAGAAGATATTAATTTTTACAGCTAGCTAATTGTTGAAATTTAACTTCTGTTTTTTAGTTCAAAATAGTGTAAGTAGATAATATTATTTTATAAAAAATGAAAAATAAATATATATCTTAAAGAGTTGTTGCCTTTGCAGCAACTCTTTTTTATAAAAATTATGAAACTAAGTGTCTAAATATGGTATAATATACCTTAGGAAATTATGCAGTTTGGTGGTGATTAAATGAGGATTAGAGCACTAGATGTTACAGAGCTAAATGAATATATAAAAAGGCTTTTAAATGATGATCCAATACTAAGTAATATCAAGGTACGTGGAGAGATTTCTAACTTTAAAGTTCACTCTTCTGGAAACGTATATTTATCTTTAAAGGATGAAAACTCAAAGGTAAACTGTATGATTCATAAAAATAGTTTTGATAAAAATCTGGAATTAGAGGACGGTAAAAAAATAATTGCAGATGGGTACATATCTTCATATATTAGAGGTGGAGTATATCAATTATATATTAGAAAGATAGAAATAGAGGGCGAAGGTGAGCTTTATAGAGAGTTTATTAAGTTGAAAAATAAACTAGAAAAAGAGGGTTTGTTTGATTATGAATATAAAAAACAAATACCGACCTTTCCTAAAGATATAGGTGTAATAACTTCTCCCACGGGGGCAGTTATTAAAGATATAATAAATGTAGTCAAGAGAAGATATCCCAAAATTAATATAAAGCTTTATCCAGTATTAGTACAAGGACCTAGATCCAAAGATAATCTTGTAGAAGCTTTAGAGTTTTTTAATAAAAATAAAAATGTTGATATCATAATTATAGGAAGAGGCGGTGGATCTTTAGAAGAGTTATGGTCTTTCAATGAAGAGAGTGTTGCTAGAGCAGTATTTAATTCAGAAATACCTGTAATATCAGCTGTAGGTCATGAAACAGACTTTACGATTTGTGACTTTGTATCTGATATGAGGGCTCCGACTCCATCTGCTGCTGCAGAGATTGCAACGCCAAATTTAATGGATATCTTGAACTATCAAAACAATATATTAAAAGCTATGAAAAGCTCCGTTATTAATACGGTCAATTATCAAAGGCAAAAACTAGATTCAAGTATTCATAGATTTATTCTTTACAAGGAAAGATCTTTATTTACAGATAGGTATATGGAACTTGATAGATATCAAGAAAGAATAGAAAATACAATGAGCTTATTGTTGAGAGAAGAAAGAGAAAAGTTGAATATGTTTTCAAATAGTATGGCAAACTTAAATCCATTTTCAGTTCTTGAAAGAGGTTATTCCCTTGCACAAAAGGATAATATCTTGGTATCAAAAGTAGAAGATGTTTCGCTTGGTGATAAAATAGACCTAATGGTGAGCGATGGAAGTATAGAGTGTGAAGTGATAAATAGTAGAAAGAAGTAGTGAGGTTGATTTATGAAAGATATAGACTTGAAAGATTTATCTTATGAAGAAGCAATGTATAAAATGGAAGATATACTTAAAAAGTTAGAATCGGGGAATAATAAATTAGATGACTCCTTAAAGCTATATGAAGAAGGAATTAAGTTATATAGATATTGCAATGAAATATTAGACAAGGCTGAATTGAAAGTAAGCAAGTTTAATGATCAAAATGAAGAAGTTGAGGTGAATATATAATGAACTTTATTTCTGAATTAAAAGAAAAGAGTAGCTATATAGATGAAAAATTAGAAAAATATATGCCAGAGGAAGTTGGATATCAAAAAACAGTGCTTGAAGCTATGAACTATAGTTTGAGAGCTGGTGGAAAAAGATTAAGACCGATATTATTAATGGAATCTTATAGAATCTGTGGTGGAAGTGATGAAGCATTTATTCCATACAGTGTAGCTATGGAGATGATACATACTTATTCTTTGATACATGATGATTTACCAGCTCTTGACAATGATGATTTGAGAAGAGGAAAAGCAACAAATCACAAAGTGTTTGGAGAGGCAATGGCAATATTAGCAGGTGATGCACTTTTAAGTCATGCCTTTGAAATAATGCTAGGTGAAAGTGTAGTATCTAAGTATCCAGAAAGAGGCTTAAGTGCTAGTTATGAAATATCTAAAGCTGCTGGTATATATGGAATGATAGCAGGGCAAGTAGTAGATGTAGAAAGTGAAGGAAAGAATATTGATAGAGAAAAGCTAGATTTTATACATATGAATAAAACTGCAAAAATGATAATTGTAAGTATGAGAGCAGGTGCATTGCTTGCTGGTGCAGATAACGAAAAACTAAATGCAGTGAGTATATATGGTGAAAGGATAGGTCTCGCTTTTCAGATAGTAGATGACATATTGGATATAGTTGGAGATGAAAAAACTTTAGGAAAGCACATTGGTAGTGATCTAGAGAACGAAAAATCTACTTACCCTTCTATTTTTGGTATAGAAAAGTCATGGGAAATTGCTAGAAATTTAATAAAAGAAGCAAAGGAGATGTTGGATATTTTTGATAGGAAAGATAGTCAGTTCTTATCAAGCTTATCTGACTATATTATTAATAGAGAATATTAGATTTATTATAGGGGGAAATAATGAATTATTTCATAGATTTTTTTGCAAACAAGACATTATGGATAAGTGTACTTTCATGTTTTATTGCACAGTTCTTTAAGATGTTTACAGGAAGAAAGAGAGTAGAAATATCCAGAATATTTATTTCTGGTGGTATGCCTAGCTCTCATAGTTCATTTGTTAGCTGTATGACTACAATGATAGGACTGAGACATGGATTTAATTCAGATATTTTTGCCGTAGCTGCTGTTATCTCATGCATTATAATGTATGATGCATCAGGTGTGAGACAGGCAGTAGGTAAACAGGCTACAATATTGAACCAACTTGTAGATGCTTGGCAGAGCAAAAGACCTATTCAACAAGAAAAATTGAAGGAGTTAATAGGGCATACTCCTAAGCAAGTGCTTTTTGGGGCTTTGTTGGGAATTGTAGTTGCAATAATATTTTATTAGTTAGGTGATAAAAATGTATAAACTATTAGAGGGTGTAAATTCACCCCAAGATATAAAAAAAATGAATATGAAGCAATTGAAAGAACTGTCAAAAGAAATAAGAAAGTTTTTAGTCAGAAATATTTCAGAGACAGGGGGGCATTTAGCCTCTAACCTAGGAATAGTTGAAGTGACTCTTGCTTTACACAAGGTGTTTGATAGCCCCGTTGACAAGCTTATATGGGATGTAGGACATCAGTCATATGTCCATAAGATGATAACTGGGAGAAAGGAAAAATTTCCTACACTAAGGCAGTACAAGGGATTGTCTGGTTTTCCTAAGGAAAGTGAAAGTGAACATGATATATTTGACACTGGACATAGCTCGACATCTATATCTGCTGCACTAGGTATTGCAAGTGCTAGAGATATCAAAAAAGAAGATTATGATGTTATTGCAATTATAGGTGATGGAGCTATAACTGGTGGAATGGCAATAGAGGCATTAAATAATCTAGGCTATATGGAAAAAGATATGATAATAATATTTAATGACAATGAAATGTCTATAGATAAAAATACAGGTGCTTTTTCTTCTTATATGTCAAAGATTATTAAAAATAGTGAAGCGATGTCCTTTAAGGACAATATAGATAAAATAATGAATATGACATCTGTTGGGGAAGCTTTTTCAAAAAGAGCAAACAGGCTCACTGATTCAATAATATCTAGTATATCACCATCGGAGTGTAGCTTTATGGATGCACTAGGTGTGAAATATATTGGTCCAATAGATGGACATAATATTGAAGAAATGATTGATATATTAGAGTATGCAAAGCATATTAAGGGTCCAAAGTTCATACATGTAAAAACTGTTAAGGGCAAGGGGTATAGATTTGCAGAAGATAGACCAGATGCCTACCATGGAGTAGGTAAATTTGATTATCGAGAAGGTGTGAAAAAATCAGAAAAAAGATCTATTTCATCAATGGTAGGAATGACTCTTTCTGATATGGCAGATTCAAATGAAAAGATAGTTGCTATTACAGCAGCTATGCCATCAGGAACAGGACTTAATATATATGAAAAGTTCCATCCAGATAGATACTTTGATGTGGGAATTGCAGAACAGCATGGAGTTACCTTTTCTGCAGGACTAGCAAAGGCTGGTATGAAACCATATTTTGCAGTATATTCAACATTTTTACAAAGAGCTTATGATCAGTTGATACATGATGTATGCATTACAAATAAGGCGGTTACTTTTTTGGTAGATAGGGCAGGTTTGGTAGGTAATGATGGAGAAACACATCACGGTGAATTTGATTTATCCTATCTAAATCCAATACCAAATATAACAGTAATGGCTCCATCCGATACAAGAGAAATGATGGATATGATCTACTTTTCACAGAAGATACTTTCACCGTTAGCGATTAGATATCCTAGGGGAAGTGAGTATTACTTAGATAAAGATGATTATAGCTTTATGAAGTGCTCAAAGATTGAAAAATTACCTTTAACTATGGAAAATATAGGTAGACCACAGATTATATATGATGGCATAAAAGAAGGCACAAAAAAGATAGCAATTCTTTCTATAGGAAATATGCTACTTCCATCTATGGAAGCGGTAGATATGATACTAAAAGAAAATGATAATATCTCCTTCAAAATAATAAATGCTAGATACCTTAAGCCATTAGATGAAAAAGTATATCTGGAAATATTACAAGGGATAGATAAGGTCTACACTATTGAAGACAATGTAGTAACAGGTGGATATGGTAGTAGTATAGAACATTTGATAGCATCAAATGATTTAAAAATAGATTTAGAGATAATAGGTATTCCAGAAAGGTTTATATCGCATGGAAATACTGAAGATCTTATGGATGAAATAGCTATGTCATCCGAAAAATTAAAAGAGAGAATAGAGGTTTTTTAATGAAAAAAAGAATAGATGTTTTACTTGTAGAAATGGGCTACTTTGAAAGCAGAGAGCAGGCGAGAAGACATATTATGGCTGGTAGTGTATTTGTAGACAATCAAAGAGTTGACAAGGCAGGTACAGCAGTCAAGATCGATTCTGATATAAGAGTAAAGGGAAAGTTGATACCATATGTAAGTAGAGGTGGATTAAAGCTTGAAAAGGCTCTTAAAAACTTCGATCTAACAGTTAAAGATAAGGTATGTATGGATATTGGAGCATCTACTGGTGGTTTTACTGATTGTATGCTTCAAAATGGAGCAAGAAAAGTATATTCAGTTGATGTTGGCTATGGTCAGTTGGCTTGGAAGCTAAGACAAGATGAAAGAGTAGTTTGCCTTGAAAGACAGAATATAAGATATTTAGATGAGAGTCTTTTAGATGAAAAACCTAATTTTGCATCTATAGATGTATCTTTTATATCATTAAGATTAGTACTTCCAAAAGCTTGGAGTATATTGGCTGACTCAGGCAGAATAGTAGCTCTTATCAAACCTCAGTTTGAGGCTGGAAGAGAAAAAGTAGGTAAAAAGGGTGTAGTTAGAGAAAAGTCAACACATATTGAAGTTATAGATCATATATCTAAAATTGCATTAAAAGATGGCTTTAGAATATTGGACTTGGATTTTTCTCCTATAAAGGGACCTGAAGGCAATATAGAGTACCTAATATATCTAGAAAAAATAGAAAACAAGCTAGAAGAAGATGCTTCAGCAGACGAATTTGAAAAATACATAGCTGATAATGATTCATTGAGTGGATATGAAGGCTCATATGATGATTATTACAAAAAAATTCTTGAGTTAGTAGAGGAGTCACACTCTTTAGACAAATAGTTTGGGGGAAGTTATGATTTACGAATTATATATGAAAAACTGTGCCTTGGTAGAGGAGTTAAGAGTAAACTTTGGAAAAGGTCTAAATATACTCTCGGGAGAAACTGGCTCTGGAAAGTCTATAATTTTGGAAGCTCTAAATCTCTGTTTAGGCGGAAAATACGATAGAACTTTTCTTAGAAGAGGATCTCAATCAGGGGAAGTTGAGACTGTTCTATTTGTTGAAAATGATAAATTTTTAAATAAAATAAAAGACTTAGATATAGAAATAGATGAAGATAATTTGCTAGTAGTTTCAAGGAAACTTTTTTCCGATGGCAGAAGTACTACTAAAATAAATGGTAAAAATATCAAAGTATCAGATCTAAAGAAGCTGATGTCTTTAGTTGTAGATATGCATGGACAGCATCAAAATCAAGCTCTCTATAGCAAAGAAAATCACTTGGAGTTTCTTGATTTATATGGTAAAAATGAGATAAAAAGCAGGCTAAATAATTATAAAAAAGGATACAAGGAATATAATGATATAAAAAAGCAGATATTAAAGCTAAATGATAATAAGTCTGAGATGGAAGTTCAGCGAGAGAGAGATCTGTTAAAGTTTCAAATAAATGAAATCGAAGCAGCAAATCTAAGTCTTGAGGAATACAATGATTTGAAAGTGAAAAAAGAAATATTTGTAAATAGCGAGAAAATATTTAATTCACTTAATGAAGCATATTCCCTACTGCATGCAGGACAATTTAATTCAGAGGAACAGGTAGGTAAGGTTTCAAACTCATTATCTTCCATATCAAAATATGATAAGGAATTGGAAGAAATAGGAATATCTACAAATAATGTACTTTATGAACTAGAGGATATCTCAGCCAATATTAGATCTTATCTTGATAATATAGATTTTGAGCCATATTTGTTAAATGAGATACAGGAAAAATTAGATGTAATCAATAATCTAAGAAGAAAATATGGAGATACAATAGAAGAAATTTTAAGCTATTGTGATAAAATTAAGGAAAGACTTGATGATATTGACAATAGAGAAGAAAAAAATACTGAATTACAATTGAGTTTATTGAAAAAAGAGAAAGAGCTAGCTGTAAAGGCGGAAGAACTTTCAGAGGGTAGAAAAAAGATGGCAAGTAAGCTAGAGGAGGAACTTTTAGAAGAGTTATCTAGCTTGAATATGAAAAACACAAAATTTAAGGTTGATTTTAAAAAGATAGAGTATAATGAAAACGGGTATGATGATGTTGAGTTTTTAGTATCATTTAATCTAGGTGAAGAAATGAATCCACTATACAAGGTAGCGTCCGGTGGAGAAATGTCTAGGTTTATGCTAGCTTTTAAATCAATATTGTCAGATGTTGATAAAATAGATTCATTGATTTTTGATGAGATAGATTCAGGTATTAGTGGAAGGGCTGCACAGACTGTAGGTGAAAAGTTGTCTAGAATATCTAAAGATAAACAACTTATATGTATAACACATCTACCACAGATTGCTTCATTTGCAGACGAACATTTCTATATAGAGAAAAATGTAGAAAATGATAGAACATATACAACTATCGAAAAGTTAGATAGAGATTCAAAGAAAAATGAGATTGCAAGGTTAATATCTGGTATGACAATTACAGAAAAAACGATAGAACATGCTGATGAAATGCTAGATATAGCTGATGAAATAAAAAAATAATTCCCATTTTATTATGGTGAATCTAGGAGGTTAAGATGCGAGTAGAAGCGAAATTGAGAAAAGATAGAAAAACAAAAAAGCTCGCAAAGAGGATAATGGCTGGTGAAATAGCCCTTATTAACCACATTGATATAGATGAAGTGGCTGCAAAATCTTTGGTAGAAGCTAAAATAAAGTTAGTAATAAATGCAGCAGAATCTATAAGTGGTAGATATCCAAATGCAGGACCTAATATATTGGTCAATGAAAATATACTTATAATTGATAATGTTGGAGAAGAAATATTTGACTCTCTTGAAGAAGGAGATACAATTATTGTTGAAGATGGAAAGATTTATCGAGACAATGAACTTATTGGAGAAGGAGAGCTTATGACATCTGATGTCGTTGCTCAAAAGACTAAGCACGCCTATGAAAATATAGGTGCAGAGTTGGATAGATTTATAGATAATACTATAGAATATGCAAGGAAAGAAAAAGGAATGATTTTAGGTGATGTAGAAATACCTAAAATGAAAACAAACTATGATGGCAAGCATGTCTTAGTCGTGGTAAGAGGCCATAATTATAAGGCTGACTTACAGGCAATAATATCTTATATAGAGGAAGTTAAACCTGTACTTGTAGGTGTTGATGGAGGAGCGGATGCACTCTTGGAATTTGGTTATAAGCCTGATGTTATCGTTGGAGATATGGATAGTGTTTCTGATGAAGCATTAAAATCAGCTAAAGAAATAGTTGTACATGCTTATACAAATGGTAAGGCTCCTGGTTTAAAGAGAGTTGAAGAATTAGGTTTAAAGGCTGTGATATTTGCATCTCCAGGTACTAGCGAGGATATTGCAATGTTAGCAGCATATGAATATAATGCAAAGCTAATAGTTGCACTTGGAACCCATTCGAATATGATCGATTTTTTGGAAAAAGGAAGAAAAGGAATGGCATCTACATTTTTAGTAAGGCTGAAAATAGGTGCAAGACTTATAGACGCAAGAGGTGTAAGTATGCTTTACAAGAGCAGATTAAAGCTAAAGTATATCCTAGCTCTTATTGTAACGGCACTTTTTCCAGTGCTCATATTAATCTCATTATCTCCAAAGGTTCAAACTTTTATGCAGCTAGTAGAGATAAAGATGAGGTTATTATTAGGAATGTAAGATGTTTATTTTAAAACATCTTTATATAAATAATTAAAATAGGAAGGTTGATAAAATGCATATTAATTTTAAATATTTCATTGTCTCAATTGGATCAATATTTTTAGCTTTAGGAATAGGAATACTGGTTGGATCAAGTCTTGGTAATAATGAGACTATTCAAAAGCAAAATGAAGCAATTGTAAAAGACATTGATGAGCAATTTAATGAATTGAAGACAAAGGATGAAAAACTAAGTAAAGAAAATATTTCTTTAAAGGAGAATACAGACAGGTATAGAAAGTACATAGAATCAAATGAACTTCTACTAACTGCAGGAAAATTAACGGGTAGACAAATAGGAATTATATCTTTTAGTGAGAAGGACTCCCTAGATAATTTGGATACAGTAATAAGTAATGCAGGAGGAAATGTGGCTTTTAATATTGTAATTAATGAGTCACTATTTGAAAAAGGGAGTGCTCAAAAGATAAATGAAAAGTTACAAACAAATATATCTAAGAATTCAGAGTTAATAGATCTTGTATCAAGTGCTATCAAAGAGTCTGATATAAATGGAAAGTTAAACATTCTTTCTGAACTAGGTTATATAAAAGTAGAAAAGTATACAAATCAGTTTGATACAGTAAACAATATAGTTGTATTTAATAACCCAGTTACAAAGATGAAAAATAAGTTAACGATACTTGAAAAACCTATAATTGAAAATATGAAAGCTGAGAAAGCAGTATTGGCTGTTCAGAATTCATCTTCAAGTAAAGATAGTCTTCAAGAATTATCTAAGTTAAAAATAGCTACTATAAATAACGTTGATCAGTCAATAGGACATATATCTCTTATAACATGCTTGGCAAATGACAAAATAATAGGAGATTTTGGAAAGAATGATGATAATATCGTTACAATACCAGTAGCTAAATAATGGAGGAAAAAGATGTTTACTAGTATAATAATACCAGCATATAATGAAGCTGGGAGAATAAAAGATACTTTGGATCACATAGTCGACATCGATATAATAAATGAAATATTAGTAGTCGATGATGGTTCAAAAGATAATACCGCAGAGCTTTTGGCAGCGTATAAAAATAGTAAAGTTAAATACTGGAAACAAAACCCTAATCAAGGTAAGGGTAAAGCATTAGAAAAAGGACTTGAAATGCTAGATAAAGACAGCGAAATAGTAGTCTTCTTAGATGCTGATATAGGAAAAACATCTTCAGAAGTTATTAAAATTATCCAGCCAGTTATTAATGGTGAGTGTGACGTTGCAATAGCAAAGTTTAGACCAGCCAAGAAAAAGGGTGGAATGGGATTTGTGAAAAGACTAGCTAGAGATTCTGTGTATGAACTAACTGGTGTAAAACTTGATTCAACAATATCTGGTCAAAGAGCTTTTAAAAGAGAAGTAATTGAGAAATTTGACTCAATACCAGATGGATACGGTGTAGAAGTAGGTATGACTATTGATATTTTAAAATGGAATTATAGTGTTAAAGAATATCTGGTTGATATGACACATAATGAGACTGGAAGAGATTTAAGTGGATTTATTCATAGAGGAAAACAGTATTTACATATTAAAAAAATAGTAAAACAGAAAAAACAAGAATGGGGGAGATAACTTTGTACACTTACTTAATGACCCTAATGTTATTTTTTGTAGGAGCATCGGTAACACTGTTATCAATACCATTATTATCTGGAATGCTAAAATCAAGTGGGATGTTAAGGTCAAATTATAGGGGAGAAAAAATTCCAGTTAGTATGGGAATATGTTTTATACCAGCACTTATAATAAATTCAACAATACTATTATATTGTAATGTTGATACAATAAGACTTTTTAGAATATATATATTATTATTTGCTATAATGTCAATGTGTTTTGCAGGTATAATAGATGATAGTATAGGAAATAGAGATGTAACTGGTCTGAAGGGACACTTTAAATCCTTGTTAAAAGGAAAATTGACTACAGGAGGATTTAAGGCTCTTTTGGGAGGTTTGGTAGGTCTTTTAATAACTGTTTCAATATCTAAGTCAATTTCTTATATATTGGTTGGTACTTTAGTAATTGCACTTTCAACTAATTTTATGAATCTCTTAGATTTAAGACCAGGTAGAGCAATTAAAGTTTATATATTGATTTCCATTATAATATTTATATTTAGTTCAGTATTTGAAAAAGAAGTAATGATGTTAATACTTCCAGCTGTTGTGGCATATTTTTACTATGATTTAAAAGCAATGGCTATGATGGGAGATGCTGGTTCAAATGTATTGGGTATCTCTATTGGTGTATTTATAGTTACATCTTTTGATCTAAAGGTACAAATATTTTACTTAGCTATTTTAGTGGCAATACATATTATAGGGGAAAAATTTTCTATAACAAAGCTTATAGAAAATAACCATATATTAAACTATATAGATAAACTTGGAAGGAATTAATATGATTAGTAAAAAATTAGGAATAGTAAATAAGATTAAAAGTGAAAATGAATCAATACAGGATTTGTTAGTTGAAATTGACGGTAATATTGAAAGAGCTTATAATTATATTCAATTGACAGGAAAAGCCAATATAGGTGATAAGATAGTACTTAATACAACTGCTGTTGAACTTAGTCTAGGAACAGGTGGATTTCATTTTGTAATACTTAATATTGACAACCCTGAGTCCCAGCTTTCAGACGGTGGTCATATTATGAAGCTTAGATATACTCCTATGCAGGTAAAGGTTGATTCTGTTGAAGAGCAAGAAAGTAAATATCATGATATATTTAATGATTTTGTATGCTTGGAAAAACTTCCTGTAGCTGTAGGAGCACTTCATAGTATATTGCCTCCATTTGCAGCTACTTTTAAGAAAAACTGTCCAGATAAAAAATTAGTATATATAATGACTGATGGAGCAGCATTACCTATGGCTTTTAGTAAGAACGTAGAAAATCTTAAGAAAAAGGGTTTGATAGATTCAACTATAAGCTATGGAAATGCCTTTGGAGGAGATTATGAGTGCGTAAATATATATACTGCTTTAATTACAGCAAAAGCAATTTGTAAGGCAGACTGTGTAATTGTAGCTATGGGTCCTGGAATTGCTGGTACTGGAACGAAGTATGGATTTAGCGGTATAGATCAAGGTATGATAATAGATGCTGTTGAAAAATTAAATGGGGAATCATATGTTATACCAAGAATAAGTTTTGCAGATTTAAGACCAAGGCATATAGGAATTTCCCATCATTCAGTAACCATTTTAAGTGAAATAACAAGTAAGTCAAGCAATCTTGTTATAAACTCAGGCTATGAGCAGTCAAAGTTAAATATAATAAAAGATCAGATTCTTTGTAATAGTATTGCGGAAAAGCATAAAGTTACATTTACAGAGTATGAATCAACAAAAGAAGATCTTGATGCTTTTGACCTAAAGGTAAAGAGTATGGGAAGAGGATTTGATGAAGATAAGGAATTTTTTGTTGCAGCTTCAACAGTTGCCAGTGAAATTTCAGAAAAAATAAATAAAAATAAATAAAATAATGTTAGAGTAACTTTAGATAAAATCTATTTCAAGGGGTGTTATTTTAAGTTGAAAGATAGATTAACATTAATTTGATAGAAAGGTGTTTTGATATGTATAATAAAGTCAAAGAAAGCGTTGAATATATAAAAAATAAAATAGATGATAAGCCAGAAATTGCCCTAATACTGGGTTCAGGATTAGGTGATTTAGCTGAGGAAATAGTTAATCCAACTATAATACCATATAAGGAAATACCTCACTTTAAAGTATCCGAAGTGGCAGGTCATAAAAGTCAACTTGTAATAGGGCAGCTTTGTGGCAAGTGTGTCTTGGTTATGCAAGGAAGATTTCATTTTTATGAGGGATACTCACAGTCTGAGATAACTTACCCAATAAGAGTATTTAAAGAAATGGGTATAGAAAAATTATTGGTAACAAATGCAGCTGGTGGAGCAAATAAAAACTATAAAGCTGGCGATTTGATGATTATAAAGGATCATATAAATATGAGCGGATCAAATCCATTAATGGGAACAAATGATGAAAAGTTTGGACCGAGATTTCCAGATATGTCACAAGCTTACTCTAAAGCTGGTGTGGAGCTTATAAGACAGTGTGCAGATGAATTATCATTAGATCTAAGAGAAGGTGTATATATGTTTTTCTCAGGACCAAATTATGAAACTCCTGCAGAAGTAAAAATGGCATCTATACTAGGAGCGGATGCAGTAGGTATGTCTACTGTCCCAGAAGTTATCGTAGCCAATCACAGTGGAATGGAAGTATTTGGAATATCTTGTATAACAAATATGGCTGCAGGGATACTAGACCAGCCTCTAAATCATAAAGAAGTAATAGAAACTACAACTAGAGTAAAATCTGATTTTTCAAGCTTAGTTAAGAGATTTATAGAAAAAGTATAAGTTTAGAAAGGAAATTGCCCGTGAGTAGAAGAGAGACGCAATCTAAGAAAGTACTTAGAAAAAGAAAAAAGAAGAAAAAAATAAGGGTTTTTAGGCTTTTAATAGTAATATTTGTATTTCTAGCAATAGTAGCTACTGTTGGAAATTTATACTATAAAAGAGCGTCAAAGGCAGTAGACCCAAAAACTAATAAAGAGATAATAGTTGAAATTCCAGAAGGATCACGTGCAAAAGATATTTCTACGATCCTTAGAGATAAAAAATTAATTAGAAACAAAAGAGTATTTATATCAAATGTAAAAAACTCTAAAAATGCGGAAAAAGTAAAGGCTGGAAAGTATAAGCTTTCTCAAAATATGGACAATAAAGCTATAATAGATAAATTGGTTGCTGGAAAAGTATATCAAGATGGTATAAAAGTAACTTTTCCTGAGGGAAGTGTATCAACTGACATAGTTGATAAGCTTGTAAAAAGTGGTCTAGGAAAAAGAGAAACATATGTAAGTTTATTTAGAAATCCAAAAGAGTTTTCAAAAAAATATACCTTCCTATCAAACAATAAAATAACAACACTTGAAGGATTTTTATATCCTGAAACATATTTTTTCAAAAAAGGAACTAGTGAAAAGCAAGTGTTTGAAAAAATGTTAGCTGAGTTTGAAAAAAAATACAATAAAAATATAATGCCTATTGTAGAAAAAAATAAGCTTGATTTTTATGATACTATAATAATGGCTTCTATTGTAGAAAAGGAAGCAATTAATGATGAAGATAGAGATACAATAGCAGGTGTATTTTATAATAGACTAGATAAAAAAATGAAGCTTCAATCAGATGCAGTACTTCAGTATGGCTTACCAGAACGTAAGAGCAGGGTTTTGTACAAGGACTTAAAGGTAGAAACTCCTTATAATCTTTATCTAAATGCGGGTCTTCCACCAACTCCAGTAGCAAATCCAGGTCTAGAGTCACTTATGGCTGCTGCTAGTCCTAAAAAGACAGACTATCTTTACTTTGTAACTGGAACTGATGGTAAAAACTACTACAGTAAGACATTTGAAGAGCATAAGGTTCATGCGGATAAGTATCGTAAAGATCTAGATGAACAGGAATTAAAGAACAAAAAAGAAACAAATAAAAGTAAAGAGTCAAGTAAAGAAAAAAGCTCTAGTGATAAAAAATAAAAAAGTTTAATTTTGAAGAGTATATGCGGGGAAAGATTTCTTTCCCTGCTTTTTAAAGCAATAAGTAGAGAAAAGACAGGTTTTTAGTTTAAATAGAAGGTGATACAATGAGTAATATAGTAAATGATGCAGTAGAAGATTATATAAGGGGAACATTGGCAGAAAATACAGGTCAGATTAAGGATATGGAAAAATATGCCAAAGAAAATAGTGTGCCAATAATACACAAAGAGGTATCTGAGTTATTAAGAGTTATTCTTAATATACATAAACCAAAAAGAATATTAGAAGTAGGTTGTGCTATTGGATATTCATCTATATTTTTCTCTTCAGTATTAAAAAATGATGTTGAAATCATAACCACAGAAAGAAATCCAGTAATGTTAAAAGAAGCTGAGAAGAATATAGAAAAGGCAGGTCTAAGTGATAAGATAAATATTCTAGTTGGAGATGCCCAGGAAACACTAAAAGATGTAGATGGCAAATTTGACATGATATTTATAGATGCAGCAAAAGGTCAATATAAGATGTTTTTTGATTTAGTAATTGACAAGCTAAATGTAAATGGTATAGTAGTATCAGATAATATATTGTATAAGGGTATGATTGCTGATGACGGATTGGTTGTCAGAAGAAAAAGAACAATAGTAAAAAGAATGAGAGATTATCTAGATTATTTGTGTCAAGCTGAATATTTGGATACATCAATAATACCAATAGGCGATGGAGTTGCTATTAGCTACAAAAATAGTGATAGAAAGTAAAATAGTAGGGTATCTAATATACAGAATAAGGGTATAACTTTATATAGCTGCTTATTGATTAAGTTTAAAGAATTCTTATCAATATTTATAATTAATAAATGGAAGGTGAAAATATGGAAAAAGTTGAATTATTAGCTCCAGCAGGAGACCTTGAAAGATTGAAGGTTGCCTTTGAATATGGTGCAGATGCAGTATATCTAGGTGGAGAGCAGTTTGGAATGAGAACTGCAGCGAAAAATTTTACAATAGAAGATATTAAGGAAGGTGCAGATTTTGCTCACGAGAGAGGTAAAAAAGTATTTGTAACAGTAAATATAATACCTCACAATGAAGATTTTGAAGGATTTGAAGACTATTTAAGAGACTTAGAATCAGCGGGCGTAGATGCTTTAATAGCATCTGATCCTGGAGTAATAGATCTTATAAAGTCTACTATTCCAAATATGGAAATACATCTAAGTACACAGGCAAATACAACTAATTACAGAAGCGCAAACTTCTGGTACAAGCAAGGTGTAAAGAGAGTTGTAGTAGCTAGAGAAATGTCTTTTAAAGAAATAAAAGAGATAAGAGAAAATATACCAAAAGAAATGGATATAGAAGCTTTTATGCACGGTGCTATGTGTATATCATACTCAGGGAGATGTCTAATTAGTAATTATATGACAGGAAGAGATGCAAATAGAGGTTCTTGTGCACAGTCTTGTAGATGGAAATATAGCTTGGTAGAGGAAAAAAGACCAGGGGAATACTTCCCAATATATGAAGATGAAAGAGGAACATTTTTCTTCAACTCAAAAGATCTTTGTATGATTGAATACATCCCAGAATTAATTGAATCTGGAATAACAAGTTTAAAAATAGAAGGAAGAATGAAAACAGCTTACTATGTTGCTACTGTTGTAAGAGCTTATAGAATGGCAATTGATGCATATTATAAAGATCCAGAAAACTGGAAATTTAATCCTATCTGGCTAGAAGAACTAAAAAAGGGAAGCCATAGACATTTTACGACTGGATTTTATAATGATAAGCCAGGAGATGAAGAACAAAACTATGCTTCAGCATCTTATGTAAGAAATTATGATTTTATAGGAATCGTATTAGAAGATAGAGATGAAAATGGACTTGTAACAGTGGAACAAAGAAATAAAATGATGCTAGGTGACGAAATAGAAATAATGGGTCCATACACAGATACTATCAATACCACTATAACTGAAATGTATAATGAAGATGGAGAGTCTATAGAGTCAGCTCCTCATCCAAGACAAATAGTAAAAATGAAGTTCCCAGAAGTAGTAGGAAGAAACTTTATACTTAGAAAAGCAATAGAAGAAAAATAATAAAATAATAAACAAAAAAACATCGTTACTTTGCGATGTTTTTTTATTTTTGCCTATATTCATACAAGAAGATATAGAGTCTTAATTTTAGGAGGAAAAATATGAAAAGAGATGCTAGTTTATCAATGGACACAATATTATCAGTATTATTAATTTCTGCAATTACTTATTCAATGGTTTTATCTTTTTCAAATCTAATTCAGATGAATGAAAATATAGATGATGAAAATGACTTGTTGGGATTGCTTGTAGGAATTGCAGAAAAGGAGAATGAAAAAATAGCACTTAGCAGTATGGATTCGCTTGATACAGAAGATAGGCAGGAAATTTTGGAAGGATATAATATTAGAGTAAGAAGAACTATCTTAGAAGGAAAATTTGGTCTAGTAAAAAGTCAGATAACCGTATTAAAAGAAGGATCAGAGGAGTCTTTATCTACTTATTCTGTAATAGGTGCTAGTTTATAGTTTTTATTGATAAGTTTCAAGACTTTTTAAATACCTATTATAAATAAGGCCAAAAAGTAAGTAATAAGCTTTACTTGTGGATTCGCTATCAAATAGCTATATAGATATTTTAGATAAGAAAAGTTATTATTAAAATAATGAGGCAATTTAAATGAAAAAAAGAGGTTCAATGACAATTAATAGTGTTATAAGTATGTTTTTTGTAATGTGTGTAATTGCATCTTCAATTGTCGCAACAAGGGGATATTATAATTTATCTTTTGAAAATAGGGAGTTGACTATAAATGACTATGAATCTAGTCTTGCTCAATCTGTATGTCAGATAAATTTTTATTATTCAATTGAAGATGCATATCTAAAATCAAAAGACAGTGAAGATTTTATGAATTGTTTTAAGAATTTTGATCAGCAGAATTTTATATATGTATTTGAGAAAAAATACTATTATAGTGATAAGGTAATAATTAATTACTTTTATGACGGAAAAAATATAAATATAGAAGACGACTTTATTGAATTCTCAATTGTACTAAATTACAAAGATAAGTCGATTAAAAGAAAAACTGTTAAAAGGTGTCAGATTCTTAATCCTTACAAGGTTTTTGATATTGATAATGATTATGAGAAGTTAGATTTAGAAAACGAGGAAATAAAGAAACTATTTAAGTATTTGGATTAGAGGTTTAGTTGAGCTATGAAGTTAAGAAAGGGATATTTAATGCTGGAAATAATAGTTTCAGTAACTATTATCGGAATTATTTTTTTTATAAGCACACCTATTATGAAAAGAAGTAGTATGGAGTTTGATAGTTTAATTTATGAATTTAAATCAGACCTTAGAACAGTAAGTACAAAATCTATGAATAGTACAGACTCGTATATTATTTTGATGAAGAAAAACAGTTATTCAATATATAAAAATAATAAAAAAATTAAAGACAAAAAATTTCATAGCGGATACTATATCCTTTCCAGTAAAAAAAGAATAGAGTATTTTGATACATCCAGGTTGGGAGCACCAGATAGAGGAATGAGCATATATATGTTTGATTCTAAGGAAGAGGAGCTAGAAAGAATAACAATAATGATTGGAAGTGGTAGGATAATGTCTTATAGAGAAGATTACTTAGATAAAGATATGAAAAAAGTAATAGATCACTTTATGGAAGAAAACTAGTTATAAAATTATGGAAAAAAGTAAATATAAAAATTATCTAGTAAGGTTAAATCTAAAGGAGAAAGTATTAAAGTTAATTTATATAAGGATTTACGATAGATTAGTTTTTTAAAAAGCTCAGAATTATATAAAAATTATAATTCTGGATTATAAAAAGTGTATGGCTATTTTATGTAAAAGAAACTTTCAAAGAAGTATTAATCACAATATTTAATTTAAAAGAGGATAAAAATGAAAAATAAATCTAATCAAAGAAAAGGATATATTTTGATAGAAAGTTTGTTATATATTAATGCGGTATTTATAATTTCATTATCACTAGCTTTGATTATATTTTTTTCTATAAAAATGTATAAAGACACAATAATAATTAATGACTTGAAAGAAACAGCGCTTGTTGTTGAAGATAGAATAAAGTATGACATAAGAGAATCTATCGGCTTTGATTCTTTTAGAGTTGATAACTCAAGTAAAGTTAATCAAAAGTTTTTGGAAGATGGTTATAAAAAAATAAAAGTTCTTTATTATAATAGCTATGACAGTGACAATGGAAGTTTAATATGTAAAAAGAAAATAATAAATAATAATAATACAATAAGTATAGGTATGAAGGGTCAATATCAGATAGGTAACTATGTGAAGGCAATGTATATAAAGGAGAAAAAAAATGAAAAAGAAAAGGTGTATAAAGTTTCTTTTATAATTGTCTATGAGAATAAAAATAGAGAATATAGTAGTTATTTTGATGCATATTTCTAAAGAATTGCTATAAAGCCTTGTAAAATCAAGCAAAAGATGATATTATAATAAGAGAATATTTCGTGTGGAGTGTGAGGCATTTTTGGCTCACATTTTTTATGCACATTTTTTATTTGGGTGTTATAAAACACTATTTTACAATTGAATATGGAGGTGTGAGTTTATGAAAAAGAATACTGCACAAAAAGTTGAAGAACTAACTCAACCAATAGCAGACCAGTTTGGTTATGAACTAGTAGACGTAGAATACGTCAAAGAAGCAGGTATGTATTATTTAAGAGTGATACTAGATGATGAAAATGGTATCGGGCTAGATGAGTGTGAGAAGGTAAGTAGACAACTAAATCCATTGTTGGATGAAAAGAACTTTATTAATGAAAACTATTTTTTGGAAGTGTCTTCTCCAGGTGTTGATAGGATACTAAAGAGAGATAAGGAATTTTCCAAATATGCAGGTAGACAGGTTGATGTAAAGTTATATAAAAATGATGAAGAATTGAAAACTAAACAATTTGAAGCAGTTCTATCAGGACTTGATGAAGATGGAAATGTCGTTTTGTTAGTAAATAATAATGAAAAAAAACTATCTAGAAAAGAAATAGCACAAATACGTCTTTCCGTGATATTTTAAGTAATTGGAGGAATAAAAATGAATACAGAATTTATGCAGGCTCTTGATGAACTTGTAAAGGATAGAGGGATAGACAGAGATGTGTTGCTTGAAACTATTGAACAAGCACTAATTTCTGCATATAAAAAGAACTTTGGATCAGCTCAGAATGTTAGAATTGATTTAAATAAAAATACTGGTGACATAAAGGTATACTCACAAAGATTAGTAGTTGATGAGTCAGACTTATATGATAATTTCTTAGAAATAGAGCTAGCAGAAGCTAGAGAAATTAGTCCAAATTATGAACTAGGAGATGTTGTAGAACATGAAGTTACTCCTAGAGATTTTGGTAGAATAGCAGCTCAGACAGCTAAGCAGATAGTCGTTCAAAAAATTAGAGAAGCTGAAAGAGAAATGACTTACAATGAATTTGTTGAAAAGCAAGATGAACTAGTAACAGGTGAAGTATCAAGAATATCACACAGAGAAGGAAAACAAATAGTCTTTGCTCAGGTTGGAAAGGGAGAGGGAATACTTCTTCAAAGTGAACAGATACCTAGAGAAGAATACAATATAGGACATATGATGAAGTTTTATGTAGTAGAAGTTAATAAGACTAACAAGAATCCTCAAATAGTTTTATCTAGAAGTAATCCAGGGCTTGTAAAGAGATTATTTGAAATGGAAGTTCCTGAGATACAAGAAGGTATAGTACAAATAAAGTCAATATCAAGAGAAGCTGGTTCAAGAACTAAAATGGCTGTAAAATCAGTAGATCCTAAGATTGATCCTATTGGTGCCTGCGTTGGTACACAAGGATCAAGAGTTAGAAATATAGTTGATGAGCTTGGTGACGAGAAAATTGATATAGTTAAATATAGCGATGATATAGGAGAATTTGTAGAAGCAGCTCTTAGCCCTTCAAAAGTTACAGAAGTCTTTGTAAATAATAGAGAAAAATCTGCAGTTGTAATAGTTCCTGATTATCAACTTTCACTTGCAATAGGTAAAGAAGGTCAAAATGCAAGACTTGCAGCAAGACTTACAAACTGGAAGATAGATATAAAGCCAGAAAATGATTTCAGTGAAGAAGACAAAGAAGCCTTATTAGCTAAAATAGAAGCAGATGATATAGTATATGCTGAAGAAGTAAAGGCTGAAGAAATTGCAAGAGAACAGGCAGAAAAAGAAGCTGAAGAGCGTGCTAGAATAGAAGCTGAACAAGCAGCTATTGAAGAAGCTAAAAGACTTGAAGAAGCTGAAAATACTGAAGAGTTAGAAGTTGAAACAGAAGAAACTTTGGATATAGATAAATCAGAATTAGAAGAAGATATTGAAGAAAAAGCTATAGACAGCTTTGATGATGACTTTGAAACAAATATGGCTAAAGAAGACCTTGTTCTTTCGGATGAAGAAAATGAAGAGTTAAAATATCTTAACATTGACGATAAAGACTTTGAGTATGAAGAAGACGAAGATTTTTATGAAGAAGATGAAGAAGAGTTCTATGAAGAAGACGAAGATGAGTTTTAGTATAGGCAACTGTAATTAAGTTAAGGAGGTGTAGCTATGAATAAATCTAAAAAGATACCTCAGAGAAAATGTATTGCTTGCCAAAAAAGAGGCGATAAAAAGACTTTAATTAGAATAGTGAAGAATAAGGAAAATGAAATTTTTCTAGATCCAACTGCTAGAGCTAATGGAAGGGGCGCATATATTTGTGCTACTAATGAATGTCTTGTAAAAGCTATCAAGAGCAAGGCTTTGAATAGAGCTTTCAAAATGGATGTAGACGATCAAGTTTATGAACATCTTATAGAAGAACTAGACAAGCTAAAAGAAACAGAAAAGAGCGAATCATAATATGAATGAGAAAAAAATATACTCTTGGCTAGGATTAGCTAGGAGATCTGGAAATCTTGTATCAGGAGATGATACTACTCTTAGGGAAGTAAAGAAAAAAAGAGTAAGTCTAGTAATAATAGCAAGTGATGCATCAAAGAATACTAAGAAATTATTCTCAGATAAATGCAGCTTTAGAAGTATTGAATTTTATGAATTTGGTGAAAAAAACAAAATTGGAAGTTCAATAGGAAAGAGCCCGAGAGCTGTGTTAGGAATAATGGATAAAAATATAGCTATAGAGATAAAAAAATTACTAACTGAAAGTGAATAATTTTTATTTCATATAGAGGGCCAATTTGTAGGAGGTGGTATTTATGTCTAAAACTAGCATAAAACATATTGCCGAAGATTATAACATGAGCGAAAAAGAGCTTATGAATAAGATTAATGACTTTGGTATTGAAATAGTAGAAAACGAATATGTAGAAGAGGGAAATGTAGAGCTTCTAGTTGAAATGTTAAATGAAGAAATAAAAGAAGAAAAAGGAAATGTAATTGAAGCAGGTAAGAGCATAACAGTTCAGGACTTAGCTACAGAAATGGGTAAGTCTGTATCTGAAGTCATAATGAAGTTGATGAAGATGGGAACAATGGCAACTATAAATCAGGAGATAAGCTTTGAGATAGCATCATTAATATGTAATGAGTTTGGCTATAACTTAATAAAGAGTGATACTTCTGAAATAGAGGAGCTAGAAATAGAGGCTCTTATGGAAATAGAAGAAGACGATGAGAAAGACCTACTTCCAAGACCACCAGTAGTTACTGTTATGGGTCACGTTGACCATGGTAAAACATCTTTACTAGATGCTATCAGAGACACAGATGTTACATCTGGAGAAGCTGGAGGAATTACTCAGCATATAGGTGCCTCTGAAGTAAATGTAAATGGTCAAAAGATAGTTTTATTAGATACTCCAGGTCACGAGGCCTTTACATCTATGAGAGCAAGAGGAGCTCAGGTAACAGATATAGCTATATTGGTTGTAGCAGCAGATGATGGTATAATGCCACAGACTGTTGAAGCAATCAACCATGCTAAGGCTGCAGGTGTTCCTATTATAATAGCAATCAATAAGATAGATAAGCCAGGAGCAAACCCAGAAAGAGTAAAGCAGGAATTATCTGATCAAGGATTATTGGTTGAAGACTGGGGCGGAGATGTAATCTCAGTTGAATTATCAGCTAAAAAGAGAATTAATATAGAAGGTCTTCTAGAAATGGTACTTTTAGTAGCTGAAGTAGAAGAATTAAAAGCAAATCCAGAAAAAAGAGCTGTTGGTACAGTTATAGAAGCAGAACTTGATAAGGGAAGAGGACCAGTTGCAACTGTTTTAGTACAGGGTGGTACTCTAAGAGTTGGAGATCCAATCGTTGCTGGCGTAGCTAGTGGTAAGGTAAGAGCTATGATAAACTATAAGGGTAGAAGAGTAAAGCAAGCAGGACCTTCTACAGCAGTAGAAATACTTGGTTTATCTGAAGTTCCTTCAGGTGGAGACCAGTTTGTTCAGGTTCCTAATGACAAGGCTGCTAGATTAATAGCTGAAAAGAGACAGGAACTTAGAAGAGAAGAAATGCTAAAGGCTTCATCTAAGATATCTCTTGATGATTTATTTGAACAATTGAGTGAAGGTAAGGTAAAGGATCTAAACATAGTAATAAAGGCAGATGTACAGGGTTCTGTTCAGGCCGTTAAGCAGAGTTTAGAGAGACTTTCAACTGATGAAGTTCAGATAAAGGTAATACATGGTGGTGTTGGTGCAATAACTGAATCAGACGTTTTACTTGCATCCGCTTCTAATGCTATAATAATAGGATTTAATGTAAGACCAGTAGCAGGTGCAGACCAACTAGCAGAAAAAGAAACAGTAGATATAAGAACATACACTATAATCTATAAGGCTATAGAGGATATGAAGGCAGCTATGAGTGGTATGCTTGATCCTGAATATGTTGATGAAGATACTGGTAAAGTAGAAGTAAGAGAAGTATACAAGATTTCTGGCGTAGGTACTATTGCTGGATGTTATGTTTTAACTGGAAAAATCTACAGAAATTGTAAGGTTAGAATAGTTAGAGATGGTATAATTATTCATGAGGGTGAATTAGACTCTCTAAGAAGATTCAA
Source organism: Peptostreptococcus russellii (assembly GCF_003012055.1). Lineage (GTDB taxonomy): Bacteria > Bacillota > Clostridia > Peptostreptococcales > Peptostreptococcaceae > Peptostreptococcus > Peptostreptococcus russellii. The sequence goes on from NZ_JYGE01000003.1 coordinate 343,279, forward strand.
GGATGATGTTAAGGAAGTAGCTCAGGGCTATGAGTGTGGTTTAGGGTTTGTAAACTACAATGACATTAAAGTTGGAGATATAGTAGAGGCTTATATTGTTAAAGAAGTAGAGAGAACAATAGACTAATTACATTTCTCATATTTAAGAAAGAGGTGTAGAAAATGGCTTCAAATAGAATAAAAAGAATAAGTGAAGAAGTTAAAAAAGTTATAGGTAAGATGCTTATAAATGGAATAAAAGATCCTAGAGTAACATCTATGGTCAGTGTTACTGATGTAGAGGTTACTAATGACTTGAGATATGCCTTTGTATATGTAAGTCTATTAGGTGGAGATGAAGAAGAGTCACTTAAGGGTTTAAATAGTGCAAGAGGATATATAAGAAGAGAAGTAGGAAAAGCTGTCAAGTTGAGATACGTTCCTGAAATAATGTTTAAGATAGATGATTCTATTGAAAAGGGAATGCAAATGGATGAGCTAATCAGAAGTGTAAGATCCAAGGAAGATTAGTTTTTCATAAAAGCATTAAACATTATAGTGATATAATTTTAATTTTGATGTATAATAAATGATGTCAGTAGTTCTTGCTGACATCATTTTTATTTTATGTAAAGGATGTGATTTAATGAATAATTTTATTAAGGATATAGACAATATACTTGATTATATTGAAGAAAATGATAAATTTTTAGTGACATCTCATGTAAGCCCTGATGGTGATAATATAGGATCATCACTTTCTATAAATAATTTCTTGAAGAAAATAGGTAAGGAAGTAATATATGTGTTAGACGATAACTATCCTGAAAACCTTATGTTTCTTTATGATGAAGATGTAAAGAAAGAGTCTTCAGATGTAAAGAGTAGCGATTATACAGTGATTGCTCTAGATGCAGGTGATTATTCAAGGATATGTGTTGACAAAAATATATTGGAAGATTCCAAGGGAATAATCTGTATAGATCATCATGTAACAAATGGAAATTATGGATTTTTAAAATACATAGATGTGGAAGGTTCATCTACATGTGAATTAGTATATAATTTGATAATGAGATATGAGGAAAGATTTAATAGAAAAATTATTGATGAAGATATTGCTACATATCTTTATGCAGGACTAATAACAGACACTGGTAATTTTCAATATTCAAATACAGAAGAATCATCATTTTTTATGGCAGCAGAACTTATATCTAGAGGAGCTAAAAAAAGTTATTTAGTTGAAAAACTATTTCAGAGTAATTCATTAGAATTTTATAAAATTTTGGGAGAAGCTTTAGAAAATTTAGAAATAATTGATTCTAAGATTTCTATAACTGCTGTTGCAAAAGAAATGATGGATAAACATAAGGTTAAATATGATGATATAGATGGAATTACACCCTATACAAGAGATATAAAAGGTGTAGAGTTGGGTATTTTTATAAAAGAGAAAGAAATAGGAGAGATTAAAGTTAGCTTTAGATCTAAAAACTATGTAGATTGCTCTAAACTTGCCTCAGAATTTGGTGGTGGCGGACATATAAGAGCTGCAGGATGTACAATCAAGGATTTAAACATAGATCTTGTTAGAAAGTTGTTGATTGAGAAGGCTGTTGAATATATAAATATAAAAAATTAGAGTAACTCATGTATAACTATATATGAAGGATGGTATTAATAGAAATATGGATAGAGTTTTTAATATTAATAAGCCTGTAGGTATGACATCTCATGATGTTGTCTATAAGGTTAGAAAGATTCTTGGAACAAAGAAGGTAGGACATACTGGTACATTGGATCCAGATGCCCAAGGAGTTCTTCCTATATGCGTTGGAAGGGCGACTAAGGTCAGTGATCTAATATTGAATAAGGATAAGAAATATATTTGTGAATTGACTTTGGGAGTCAGTACAGATACATATGATGCTTCAGGTAAGATTGTAAGTGAATGTGACTGCAGTCATCTTCTAGAAGAAGAAGTTTTGAAAGCAATTTATTCATACAAAGGAGAAATAGATCAATACCCACCGATTTATTCTGCATTAAAAGTAAATGGTAAAAAAATGTGTGATTTAGCAAGAAGTGGAAGAGCCGATGAAATTGAAATAAAAGCAAGAAAAGTAAATATAAAGTCTATTGATATAATAGATATAAGCCTTCCAAAAGTAACATTTGAGGTAGAATGTAGCAAGGGAACATATATAAGAAGCCTATGTCATGATATAGGAGAAAAGTTAGAAGTAGGTGGACATATGTCATACCTTCAAAGAACAAAGAGCGGTATATTTGAAATTGATAGATCAATCACACTAGAGGAGTTGGCTCTGTTAAAAGAAGAGGGCAAACTTTTAGAAAATAGCTATTCAGTTGAAAGTGTTTTAATCGAGTTTCCAGAGTTAGTTTTGGATGAAAGTGCGGTTACCTACTATTCAAATGGTGGTAAGATAGAAGAAAGAAGATTTATAAAAGGTGATTACAAGAATTCTTCTTCGGAAAGAGTTAGGGTCTATACACCAGAAAAAGAATTTATAGGTGTTGGAAAACTTACCTTAGAAGATGGATCATTAATGGTTAAGAGCGAAAAAATATTTAAATTGGGATAATGGTGGTAAAATGATAGTATTTAATAGTTTAGACGATATAGATATTCCATTTGAAACATGTGTCACAATAGGCAACTTTGATGGAGTACATAGAGGACATCAGACCTTAATAAATAAGGCCATTGACTATTCAAAAGAAAACGATGTAAAAAGTGTAGTGTTTACATTTTCAAATCATCCAGTAAATTTCTTTAAACCTGGATATGTAAAAAATATAATTTCTGCTGAGGAAAAGGAAAGAATAGTAGAGAGTATGGGAGTAGATATTTATATATGTATACCATTTGATGAGAGTATGACACAAATATCTGCCAGATATTATGTTGAAAATATCTTAATAGACAAACTTCATGTCAAAAAAATGGTAATAGGTCATGATTTTAGTTTTGCTAGAAAAAAAGAAGGTAGTCCAGAGCTTCTTAAGAGTTTTGGAGAGGAGTTAAAGTTTGAAGTAGAAGTTGTAACTCCAGTTCTTTTAGATGGTAAAAGAGTAAGTTCAACGGATATTAGAAAACACATAGCAGAAGGTGATGTTGTAGCTGCTGAGCATTTACTTGGGCGTTATTTTGCAGTTGAAGGCAAGGTTGTTAGAGGAAGACAAATTGGCAGAACTATAGGCTTTCCAACTGCAAATATGGAGTATGAAAGTTGTATGATAATTCCTAAGATAGGAATATATGCAACACTTGTAATAATTGATAACGAGATTTATTGTGGAGCCACTAGTATAGGGACAAACCCTACTGTTAATGGTAAAAAATTAAGTGTAGAGACTTATATACTTGATTTTGATAGAGAAATTTATGATAGAGAGATTAGAGTTGAATTTGTTGAAAAAATGAGAGAAGAAATTAAATTTGAAAGTAAAGAAGCTTTAAGAGAGCAGCTAGTTAAAGATACTCAGTACGTTAGAGATAACTATGTTAAGTGCTTAAGAGGCAGTATAGATAAATGTGAAGAGTTTAATAATAAAGTAGAAAATATAAGACAAATTTTAAAAATAAAAAACTAAATCATTATCTTGAACTAAAAACCTTACTATGATATAATGATATAGGTTTCAACCTAAGCTCGGCTTTTGAAATCTCCATTCGAGGCTTAGCTTTAGGCGATTATAAAATTTAGGAGGAAAATAATAATGAACAAAGAACAAATAATCAAGGATTTTGGAAGAAAAGAAGGGGACACTGGTTCTCCAGAAGTACAGATAGCTTTATTAACAGCTAGAATAAACGAATTAAATGAACATTTAAAGGTTCATAAGAAGGATCACCACTCAAGAAGAGGTCTTTTAAAGATGGTTGGTAGAAGAAGAAACTTACTAACTTACTTAAAGAGACACGATCTTGAAGGATACAGAGCTTTAATAGCTAAATTAGGATTAAGAAAATAGTTCTTTTTAAGCAGATATGATTTATTTCATATCTGCTTTGTTTTATGTTCTATAATAAGCTTTTCTTATCATTTTAGATATAAATCTACTTTTATAGCTCAAAATGTGATAAAATGTTTTTATAATGTGTTACGTATGTGCAGAATTATTTCATGTATATAAATGCATAAAACGATAATAAAAAGTTAGGAGGTACTACTTTGGACATAAAATTAGTATGTGATAGTTTGTGTGACATTCCTGATGAGATAGAGAAGAAGGAATATTTGGAAATAATTCCTCTTACCCTTATTATGGATGGCAAAGAATATAAAGATGGTGTTGACATAAATAAGGAAGAATTTTATGAGATTGTTTTAAAGTCTGGAGAAATTCCTAAAACTTCTCAAGCGACATATATGCAGTTTAAAGAAGTTTTTGACAGAAATATTAAGGAAGATAAAATTGTACTTTGTTTGACAGGAGCATCAGCTGCAACTGGAACATATCAAAGTGCTATGCTTGCAAAAGATGATACTGAGGGTGAAGTTTACGTATTTGATACAGGAAATTTATCTCTTGGTGCAGGACAATTTGTAATAAGAGCATGTGAAATGATAGAAGAAGGAAAAAAAATTGATGAGGTGATAGAGGGACTAAACTCTATAAGAGATAGTGTTGAAATATTATTTGCACCAGCATCATTTGATTTTCTTAAAAAGAGTGGTAGAGTACCGCTTACAACTGCTATAATAGGAAATATGCTTAATATAAAACCTATTTTCAAGATGAAGGAAGGGAAGATAAGTTTAGAAGCAAAGGTTAGAGGAATAAAAAAGCTTGTATCTAAACTAGTAGACTTGACACTTGAAAAAAACAGTGAAAATTTATCTAATATTACCGTTACTATAGGACATGGTTGTAATTTAGAGGATTTTCAAAAACTAAAAAAAGAAGTAGAAGAAAAATTAAAAGGTAAAGTGAAAAATATAATGGTTACAAAGGGTGGAGTATGTATATGTTCTCATACTGGTCCTGATATAATCGCAATAAGTTTTTCAAAGTAATTATAATACTAAGGAGGAAACTATGTTCGAACATAGAATTTTTGAAACACAATTAGCTGGTAGAACACTATCAGTTGAAATAGGAAAGATATGTGAAATGACAAATGGTAACTGTATCATAAGATGTGGAGACACAATGCTTATGGTAAATGCTACTAAGTCTGCACAGCCAAGAGATGGGATTGACTTTTTCCCACTAAGTGTAGATTTTGAAGAAAAATTATACTCAGTAGGTAAAATACCAGGTGGATTTTTAAAGAGAGAAGGTAAGCCTTCAGAAAAGGCAATACTTACATCAAGATTAATTGATAGACCCTTGAGACCTCTATTCCCAGAAGGATTCAGAAATGATGTACAGATAGTTGCAACAGTTTTATCTGTAGATCAGGATTGTACACCTGACATATTGGCTATGATTGGTTCATCAATAGCACTTTCTATATCAGACATACCTTTTGATGGGCCAACTGGATCAGTTCTAGTAGGTAGGATTGATGGAGAGTTTGTTGCAAATCCAGATCAAGAACAAAGAGAAAAGAGTGATCTTCATCTTGTAGTTTCTGGAACAAAAGATGCCATAATGATGGTTGAAGCTGGTGCTGAAGAAGTAGATGAAAAGGTAGTCTTAGACGGTATACTATTTGCACATGAAGAAATCAAAAAGATTGTAGCATTTATAGAAGATATAGTGGCGGAAGTAGGTCATGAAAAGTGTGAGGTAGAACTTCATATACCTTCAGATGAAACAAGAGCTATGGTAGACGAATTTGCTAGAGAAAAGATGCGCGAAGCTGTTAAGACTGTTGAAAAAATGGAAAGAACAGAAAAAATGGATGCAGTTAGTGAAGAAACTTTAGCTTATTTTGAAGAAAAGCTAGAAGATTTCGAAGAAGTAGCAGGAGATATAGAAGATGTTCTTCATGAAATAATAAAAGATGAAGTTAGAAGCTTGATAGTTGATGACAATGTTAGACCAGATAATAGAGCTTTAAGTGAAATAAGACCAATATGGTGTGAAACTGGTATGATACCAAGAACTCATGGTTCAGCTATATTTACAAGAGGTCAGACTCAGGTTCTTAATGTTACTACACTAGGTGCTTTAGGTGATGTTCAGAAGTTAGATGGATTAGATGAAGAAGAAAATAAGAGATATATGCATCATTACAATTTCCCATCATACTCAGTAGGTGAAACAAGACCTTCAAGAGGTCCAGGAAGAAGAGAAATAGGACATGGTGCCTTGGCTGAAAGAGCTTTAGTTCCAGTGATACCTTCACAGGAAGACTTCCCATATGCTATAAGATTAGTATCAGAAGTACTTAGCTCAAATGGTTCAACATCACAGGCTTCTGTTTGTGCTTCTACTCTATCGCTACTAGATGCAGGTGTTCCAATAAGAGATATGGTTGCAGGTATTGCTATGGGGCTTATAAAGCATCACGATAAGGTAGCAGTTCTTTCTGATATACAAGGTATGGAAGACCACTTAGGTGATATGGACTTTAAGGTAGCTGGTACTGAACATGGTGTTACAGCTATACAGATGGATATAAAGATAGACGGTATAGATGAAGAAGTTCTTAGAACTGCTCTAAAGCAGGCTAAGGAAGGAAGAATGCATATCCTAGGAGAAATGAAGAAGGTAATATCTCAGCCAAATGAAGAGCTATCTCAGTATGCTCCAAAGATTGTAAAGATGTCAATAAACCCAGACAAGATAAGAGATGTAATAGGACCTGGTGGAAAGATGATCAATAAGATTATAGATGAAACTGGTGTTAAGATGGATATTGAACAGACTGGTGAAGTATTTATAGTTGGAGTAGAATCAGATATGATTGCAAAGGCAAAGGCAATGGTTGAAGAAATAGTTGCTGAAGCAGAACCAGGAAAGATATACAAGGGTACTGTTACAAGAATAGAAAAGTTTGGTGCATTTGTTGAAATTCTTCCAGGAAAGCAAGGATTACTTCATATTTCTCAGATATCAAATAATAGAGTAAATAAAGTTGAAGATGTATTATCAATAGGTGATGTTGTTGATGTTTTAGTAACAGAAATTGACGATAAGGGAAGAATAAACCTTTCAATAAAAGCAATTAAAAATAATTAATATTATTTAAATATCTAAATCAGTGGATTTTTTCACTGATTTTTTTATTTTTTGAAAAGAAGACTTTGAGTATCATATAAATAATATTATTTAACAGCTAGTATAATTTATTTAAAATTAACAGAAAATTTGCAAAGAAAATAGAAATCAAAATCAAGTAATATCTAATCGAAAAAATATTAATTTCATGTTATACTGTCTTTATATGAGTATCTGGATACTTTAATGTAGTGATATTTTAAAGTTTGAGAATATACTTTTATAAAACTTCAAAAATATAAAAATAAGCATAAAAATATGGAGGTGTAGTTTGAGAATAAAAAAGTGTATAAGTAAAAAAATAAAATTTAATAGATTAGCTATAATTATTTCGATGACATTTTTATTTGTATTTTCTAGCTATGTAGAAAAATCTAATGCTCAATACAATAGAATAGCAGGAAATAATAGATATTCTACAGCAGTTGAAATCTCTAAAAAAATAGTAAATAGTGAAAATATAATACTTACAAGTGGATCTAACTATATAGATGCACTTTCTGCAACGGTTTTAGCAAATGCAACAAATTCAAGTATTTTATTGATAGATAATGGAAAAATAGATAAAAAAACTTTTGCAGAAATAGATAGAGTGTCTCCTCAAAGAATTTATATATTAGGTGGAGAAAATAGTGTTCCAAAAGATATTGAGGAGAGCCTTGAATATAAAGGTATTGAAATATCTAGGATTGCAGGCAAAAATAGATATGAGACATCTATAAAGATTGCAGAAGAAATTAGTAAAGTAGTTGATATAGAGGAAATAGCTCTTGCCAGTAATGAAGCAGACTTGATAAGTGCAAGTTCATACTGTAGAGGAAATATACCTATAATATTGCTTGATAGTAAAAAACCAAATATTGATTATATAAACTCGAAAATGGGGATTAAAAAGACAGTGTTTGGAGGAGAAAATTCAGTAAGTAATAAAGTGTATGAAGAAGTTGATGCAAGCCGTAGAATTGCTGGAAGTAATCGATATAGCACCGCTATAGAAATTGCAAAAGCGAGTGGAAAAAGTACAAAGGCCTATATAGCAAGCGGAGAAAATATAATAGATGCACTTACACTAGGGCCACTTGCAAATCAAGAAGATGCAAATATAATACTATCTAGAAAGATAGGCTTATCAAAAGAAACAATAGATTATGTTGAAAATTCATATAAATATAATATCACAATTATAGGTGGAAAAAATTCTGTTCCAGATGATATCTTTAGAAAAATAAAGCCACAAGTAGCACCAACAGATAGGACAAGCTTTGAATATTGGGATTATTACAATCACTATAGAAGGGATATAATAATGTCTCAAGAAGAAATAAAAAAGAAGAATAAGCACAATATATCAGCATCAAAATATCTTTATACTGTGGAAAATATAAAGGGTGAATATGGAGTTATATCCAAAAGAGTAGTGATGAAGGCAAAGCCAATAGCTAGTAAAAACCCAGATTCTTTTGATGATTATAGTGCTTTAACGGGGCTTTTTCCTTGGGATGAAGTAGCTATAGTAGGCTATAATGCTGATAAATCTTGGGCACATGTATTTACGACTGACTATGAAGGATGGATTCCAACAAATAGCATAATGAAACTATCAAGAGAGAAGATGATAGATCTTAGAAGTAAAGATTTTATTACCTATATAAATAGACAAATAAAAACAAATACAGCTGATGTAATAGATATGGGGAGTTATCTTCCTTTAAAAGAAGAAAATAGTAGTTACTATAAAGTTTTTATGCCTATAGCAGGAAATAGTTATAGAACAAAAACTGTAGATATTCCCAAAAATCAAGCTGTAAAGGGATATTTAGATTTTACAGAAGCAAATGTAATCAAGCAGGTTTTAAAATTTCAAGGTGAAAAATATGGTTGGGGGCATAGTAATTTAAGTAGAGATTGCTCAGGACTAATAAGAGATGTTTATAGAAGTTTTGGAATAGTAATGTCAAGAGATGCTTCTTCACAAGAAAAAGATATAATTGGTAAAAAAATAGACTTTAGGTCTGCGAAAGATCAGAAATCAAAAGAAGAACTTCTATTAAAGCAAAGAGCAGGTAGCGGATTTTATCTCCCAGGACATGTATTTATGTATCTAGGAAAGGATCAAAATAATAGACCTATGATAATACATCAATATGGTTATAGCTATATTAATGGAAAGAAGCAAGCTAGATTCAGAACTGAAATTACAGATGCAAATCAAAAGTCAAGCAAGCATCATTCATTTCTGTATTATGTAAATACAGCGGTTAATTTCTATGAATAAATAGGAGTTAAAGAATATATAAGTATTATACAATATGGTAGGTGATTGCTTTAGTAATTTAAGCAAAACCTACCATATTATAATTCTAATGAAAATTATGATATATAAAAAATAATATTTTAATCATATTTCACCTAAAATATCTAAGTTAAAATCAAGAAAAAAATGATAAGATATGCTATAATGGTATGATATGTAAATTAACAAAAATAGTATTTTAGTTGAAAAAAAATCTATAAATGGATTATAATATAAAAAGATTTATAAAATTATAGATAAGACTATTAATAAATAAAAAATATGGAGGTGAATACTATAAAATATAAACAGTTGGATAATGGGCTTAGAATTGTTGCCGAAGAAATACCTTATGTAAGGTCAGTTTCTTTAGGAGTATGGATAAATATTGGTTCTAGAATGGAAAATAATGAAAATTCAGGCGTGGCTCATTTTATTGAACATATGCTCTTTAAAGGAACTGAGCAGAGAACTTCTAAAAAAATTTCAAATGATATAGATTATTATGGTGGGAATATAAATGCATTTACTACACATGATCATACTTGTTATCATGTTAAGATGCCCTCAAATCATATAGATCGAGGTATAGATGTTTTATCTGATATTATAATAAATTCCAAATTTGATGAATCTGAAATTGAAAAAGAAAAATTAGTTATATCAGAAGAAATAAAAATGTATCAGGATTCTCCAGAGGATTATGTTTATGATGAACTTTTAATGAGAACCTTTAAAAATAAGGGCATAGGAAGAAACATACTTGGTACAATGGAAACGGTTGAAGCTATGAATAGAAAAACTATTGTAGATTTTTTTGAAAACTATTATGTAGCAAATAATTCGGTGATAGTTATAAGTGGTAACTTTGTATTTGAAGATATAGTCAAAAAGATAGAAGATGGTTTCAAAAGTTGGAAGTCAAAAGAATTGACACCTGTTAGAGAGGGACAGTCATTTCATATGACAAAGTTTTTAAAAGATAAAGATGATGAACAAGCCAATATAGCGATTATATACGAGTGCCCAGATGACAAGATAGATAAAGATTTTTACTCTATTAAATTACTGGGAAATATATTGGGAAATAGTCCTAGCTCAAGGCTATTTCAGCACATAAGGGAAGAGAGAGGCTTATCTTATAGCATCTATACTTCTGATACCTTTTATGTTGATTATGCTGAATTTGGCATATTTTCTAGTGTAGCATCAGAGAATCTTCTTGAGGTCTACACGCTAATCTTAAAGGAAATAGAAGATTTAAAGGAAAACTATATATCTGAAGAAGAATTAACCTTCGCTAAGGAACAATACAAGGGCAGTGTCATAATGAATTTAGAAGACACAGAAGATAGGATGATGTTAATAGGTGAGTATGAAGTTGTCAATAAAAGGTTGAAAGAGATCGATGAAGTAATAAAAATTGTTGAAAGCATCGATATGGATTACATGAAGAGTATAATAGACAAGATATTTAAGTCGGATATGTCGATAGGAATTACAGGCAAATCAGTAAAAAGTATTATGAAAAAAATAATGAAATAAAGAGGTGGTCTAATGGCTAAAAAAACTAAAGGAAAAAAACCTAATAGACGTCCTAGCACTAATAAAAAACCAACAAATAGAAAAAAGAGCAAAAAGAATCCTAAAAAAATGACATTCAATTCTGAGTATCATAATTTAATATTAATATTTTTGGGTCTGTTTTTCGCTTACGGGCTATTTTCAAGTTCTGGGGCCTTAGCTCCGAGAGTAATACAAACAGTATTTAAAGGATTATTTGGAGGACTAGCGATACTGGTTCCAATAGTAATGGTCATAATTGGTGTTCTAGGATTTATTGATGGTAATGAAAAGATTGATAGATTAAGGGAAACAAAAATATCTTATATTATTGCTGTGTTTTTAATAATATATTATGGTCTAATTAATTATGCTCAGACGCCTTCCGAGGGATTAATGGATATAGATGTTATTCAAGATACTATAAAAATGGGTGTAACTAGAGAAGGTATGGGTCTTATCCCGTCATTTGTTACATACTATTTAACACATATCTTAGGTTTGATGGGAGCTTGGTTGCTGACAATATTTGCCAACATAATAGCATGTTTATCTATATTTAAGATTTCAGTTGATGATGTTTTAAATCTTATTCGTAATCCTAAAGAAGGAAAAACAAATATATTCTCTAAGTTGAAATTATTTAAGAGAAAGAATTTAGATGGCGAAAATACAGTAGACGATGCTACTATAATTAGTAAGACTTCTTTCTTTGACAAGGTTAAAGAAAAGTTAGGGAAAAACTCTGACGAAAGTTTCGATGATGGTGTTGATGAGGGTGACAAAACAATAAAAATAGTTGGCTTTAATAAAGCAGATGATGATTATCTTGAAATTTTAGAGGGAACTCAGGGACTTTCTGACCTTGAAATACTTCAAAAACTTCAAAATGAAGAGCCTGTTTTAAATGGAATAGTGTCTGAAGAAGATATAAGTAATGAAGATAACTTGCCTGCGGAGTCACTATTTGATGATCATAATTTTGAATTTGAAAATGACTTTAATAAAGATTTTGATACAAATTCAAATACTAACTTTAATGATGGGGAATTTCAAGAAGATGGATTTAAGTCTACTAAAGAAGCTGGTGATTTTGATAAGTTGAAAAATCTTCAGAACTCAGAAAATTTAAATGCTATTTCTGATTTAAAGAAAAAGGCCTCTATAACAAGTAGAGAAGATTTAATGAATTTTAGTGAAGAAGACGGAATTGACGAAAATGAACACTTGAAATATATAGATTATAAGAAACCATCTGTATCTCTTTTAAATAAAGTAGTAAATAAAAATGATAAAAGATCTAAGCAAAAAGTTTTAGAAAATGCAAGGCAGTTAGAGCAGACACTTAGAGATTTTGGTGTAGATGCATCTATAAATCAAGTAACGGTTGGACCTACAATCACAAGATATGAAATACAGCCGAAGCCAGGTGTAAAAGTAAGCAAGATTGTAAACTTAACAGATGATATAGCTCTAAGTCTTGCAGCAAAGAGTATCAGAATGGAAGCACCTATACCAGGAAAGAGTGCGATAGGAATAGAAGTTCCAAATGATGAACCACAAATGGTAAGTGCAAGAGAAATTATTGAAAGCAGTGAGTTTAATAATTTTAAATCACCACTTGCCATGGGGCTTGGAAAAGATGTTGCTGGAAATATCATAATTGGAGATATAGCTAAGATGCCACATCTACTGATAGCTGGGTCTACTGGATCAGGTAAGTCAGTGTGTGTAAACACTTTAATTACAAGTATACTTTATAAGGCTAAGCCAGATGAGGTGAAGTTAATGCTTATAGACCCTAAGGTTGTAGAGCTTGCAAACTATAATGGAATACCTCATCTATTAATACCAGTAGTAACTGATGCCAAAAAGGCTGCTAATGCACTTTGTTGGGCAGTAACAGAGATGAATAGAAGATATAAGTTATTTGCAGATGCTCAAGTAAAAGATATTACTAGCTATAATGACAAGACGGACAATCCTCTTCCAAAGATAGTAATAATAATAGATGAGCTTGCTGACTTGATGATGGTCAGTGCAAATGAAGTAGAAGATTATATATGTAGACTTGCACAGATGGCTAGAGCGGCAGGAATGCACTTGATTGTAGCGACTCAGAGACCTTCTGTAGATGTTATAACAGGAGTGATTAAGGCCAACATACCATCAAGAATTGCATTTGCTGTATCGTCCCAGACAGACTCAAGAACTATTATTGATATGGGTGGTGCAGAAAAACTTCTAGGTAAGGGTGATATGTTATTCTATCCTCTTGGAGCGTCAAAGCCAAGAAGACTTCAAGGTGCCTTCATATCTGAAGAAGAATCTGATAGAGTAATAGAATATGTAAAAAAAGAAGCTGGAGATATAACACCAAGTTATTTTGGTGAAATAGAAGAGTCAATATCAAATATAAATACAATTAAATCTGATGATACAGATGAATTTCTTTATGATGCGATAGAGTTTGTGGTAAACAACGGACAAGCTTCAGCATCAATGCTTCAAAGAAAGTTTAAAATAGGATTTAATAGAGCCGCTAGATTAGTCGATGATATGGAAGAAAGAGGTATTGTTGGACCTAGCGAAGGAAGTAAACCAAGAAAAGTTCTAATATCAAAAGAAGAGCTTTCACAATTATAAGAAATAACGGAGGAATAAATTTTGAAAATAGCGTTAGAATCATTAGGATGTTCAAAAAATCTAGTAGACGCAGAAATCATGCTAGGAATATTAAATAAAAGCGGTCATCAATTAGTTGGTGAATGCGAAGATGCAGATGTGGTAATAGTAAATACTTGTGGATTTATTGAAGATGCCAAGCAAGAATCAATTGACACAATAATAAGCTATGCAGACTTGAAAAATGAGGGTGTAATCAAATATTTATTGGTTTCAGGCTGTCTAGCCCAGAGATATACAGAAGAATTATTAGAAGAAATTCCTGAAATAGATGCCATAGTAGGAACTGGTAGTTATGATAAGATAACAGAAGTAGTGGATAATTTAGTAGACGATGGAAAAGTAATAGAAAAAGGAGATATCAATTTTTCTTTTGATGAAGAACTTCCAAGATATATATCAACACCACCTTATCTTGCATACTTAAAGATTGGCGAAGGATGTGACAATAACTGTACATACTGTATTATTCCAAAGCTAAGAGGAAAGTATAGAAGTAGAGAAATGGAAGACTTGATAGAAGAGGCTAAGGAACTAAAAAAATCAGGAGTAAAAGAATTAGTGGTTATAGCTCAAGATACTACTGTTTATGGAACTGATTTATATAAAAAGCCAACTCTAGCAAAATTATTGGATGAACTAGCCAAACTTGATTTTGACTGGATTAGAGTACTTTATTCTTATCCAGAAGGAATAACAGAGGAAATAGTAGATGTTATTGCAGCTAATGATAATATATGTAGCTATTTTGATATACCTATGCAACATGCAAGTGACAGTGTATTGAAATTGATGAACAGAAAAACCTCAAAAGAAGAATTGAAATCTAAGGTAGAGATGATAAGAAATAAAATACCTGATGCAACAATTAGAACCACTTTGATAGTAGGATTCCCTGGAGAAACAGATGAGGATTTTGAAGAGTTAGTTGAGTTTGTAAAAGAAATGAAGCTTGATAGAATGGGAGCATTTAAATATTCTAGAGAGGAAGATACTGCAGCAGACAAGCTTCCTAATCATATAGATGAAGAATTAAAAACGGAAAGATTGGAAAGAATAATGATGGTTCAGCAGTCTATATCAGAAGATCTTAACCAACTTAAGCTTGGACGTGTATATAAGACTTTGATAGAAGATAGGGTCGATGATAGCTTGTTAATAGGAAGAACTCAATGTGATGCTGAAGATATAGATAGTGTTGTATATGTAGAAACTAGAGAAGATATAGAAATCGGCGATATGGTTGATGTTGAAATAGAATCTGCATATGAATATGATCTAAAGGGTAGAATTAAAAAATAAGAGTAAAAGTTATAAATTTTTATAAAACCTATTTTAAATAGCTATTTAAAATAGGTTTTTTTATAGAATTTTTATCGATAAAAAGAAATATTACACATACTCAAAGTGAAATATGATAAACTATATATACACAGTATAATCAATTAATATATTTTTATTTTAAAATTTGATTTAGCTGTGTATATAATAAATTAAGGAGGGATTATAATGAACCTACCTAATAAACTAACGGTTTTTAGAATGTGTATGGTACCATTATTTGTATTATTTATGTACTTACCAATACCTGGAAAGTATTTAATATCATTGATAATATTTGCCGTAGCAGCTGTTACTGATGCTTTAGATGGAAATATTGCAAGAAGGTATAATCTTGTTACTGATTTTGGTAAATTTATGGATCCATTGGCCGATAAGCTATTAGTTATAGCAGCTCTTATATGTCTAATAGAGGTAAGACTGATTCCTGGATGGATAGTCCTTATAATTGTAGCAAGAGAGCTTGCAGTAAGCATTATGAGAGCAATAGCAGCCGCTGATGGTAAAGTAATAGCAGCTGGCGGTAGTGGTAAGCTTAAAACAATCGTACAGATGGTGTCGATAGTATTTTTACTTTTCGGTGCACATATAGATTCTTCAACTATATTAACTATAGGAACAGTACTTATATATATAGCGGCAATTCTTACTGTATATTCAGGATATGAATACTTTGCAAATAATAAGTCATTATTTGAAGATAGATAAAATAGTTAAAAAGCTATTATATAAACACATAAAACCGGTAAAGCATTAATGTTTTACCGGAAATTTATGGATTTTAAATTAAAATTTTTATAAAAAAATAAAAGTCTCAAAAAAAGGACCATAAAAAAATAAAAATGACTATATAATATATAGTATTGTAGTTTGAGATTAGCAAATCAAAAAGTATTCATTAAAAGAACAAATGTTCTTGACTAAGAGGGAAGTAATAGGTATAATATGTTATATAATGAACGTGTGTTTATATAACATAAGAAAGGATAGTATTATGACAATAGATAAAAATAAAATGGATGCCCTAAATGATGCACTAGGAAAAATTGAAAAGGAATACGGAAAAGGGTCTGTAATGAAACTTGGAGAAACAACTTCTCTTGAAATAGATGCAATATCAACAGGATCAATAGGTCTTGATATAGCTTCAGGAATAGGTGGTTTACCTAGGGGAAGAATAATAGAGGTGTATGGCCCAGAATCTTCTGGTAAGACAACAGTTGCTCTTCATTGTATAGCAGAGGCTCAGAAAAAAGATGGAATAGCAGCTTTTATAGACGCAGAGCATGCACTAGATCCGGTATACGCAAGAGCTCTTGGAGTAGACGTTGATAACCTTGTAATCTCTCAGCCAGATACAGGTGAACAGGCACTAGATATTGCAGAATCACTAATAAGATCAGGCGCAATTGATATATTAGTAGTGGACTCTGTTGCAGCCTTGGTTCCAAAGGCAGAAATAGAGGGCGATATGGGAGATTCTCATATTGGTCTACAGGCAAGACTTATGTCTCAAGCTCTTAGAAAGTTAACAGGTTCTATAAAGAAGTCAAACTGTGTTGTTATCTTTATCAATCAGTTAAGAGAAAAAGTTGGTGTAATGTTTGGTAATCCAGAAACTACAACTGGTGGTAGAGCCTTAAAGTTCTTCTCAAGTATGAGAATAGAAGTAAGAAGAATTGATAGTATCAAACAAGGCGATAAGATGCTAGGAAGTAGAACCAGAGTTAAAATAGTAAAAAACAAGGTTGCACCTCCATTTAAACAAGTGGAGTTTGACATCATGTACGGAACAGGAATATCTAAGACTGGTGATTTACTTGATGTGGCGGCAGGTATAGATGTAATTAAAAAAGCTGGTGCTTGGTATAGCTATAATGATGAAAAAATGGGTCAAGGTAGAGAAAATTCAAAGAGATTCCTTGAAGAAAATGAAGATATAGCTAGAGAAATAGATGCAAAGGTAAGAGAATACTATGGCCTAGAATTTGATCCGACTGCTAACATAAGTAGCACTGAATTAGAAGAAGAAAAATCAGAAGGGGCAGCGAATTCTAAAAAGGAAAATAAGAAAGAAGCTTAAAGAAGAGTTGCTTATATAATAGAAAAAAATAAATCAAAAAATATATTATTTTATGGTGTGGGCTAGAAAATTCTTTCTTTTCCACACTATTTTTTATATTTAAAAATTAATCTTTAAAGCCTTAAAATAGTTCATATGTGAACCTTTTCCAAGCTTTTATATTTATCATAATATTTTTATTCAATTGACATAAGCAGTAAAAAATAATAAAATAAACATATAGGTATGACCTATACTTTTAATTTATGACTTTTTAATAAAAAAGCTAGAGCATTTTTGCATTAAAATGCTTTCAAAAAGAATTAGAACATTGAAAACAGAATAGTACAAAGGAGGTGGACACAATTATAGTATATATTATATTAACAGCAGTAATTGCTATAGTATTAGGACTATTAATTGGTTATGTTATCAGAAAAAATATCTCTGAAGCTAAGTTGGGACAGGCTGAAAGTCTAGCAAAAGAAATAATTGAAAAAGCCAACAGAGATTCTGAAACAGTTAAGAAAGAAAAACTTCTTGAAGCGAAAGAAGAAATTCATAGATTACGTACTGAAGGAGAGAAAGAAAACAAGGAAAGAAGAAACGAAGTACAGAAATATGAAAAGAGAGTTTTGCAAAAAGAGGAAAATTTAGATAGAAAGGTTCAGTCTTTGGAACAGAAAGAAATTTCTTTATCAAAGAAAAATGAAGCGGTATCTAAGAAGGAAAAAGAAGTAGAAGAAATTAAGGAAAGACAACTTCAAAAATTGGAGAGTATTTCTGGATTTACGACAGAAGAAGCTAAAGAGATTATTCTTTCCAATGCTGAGAGAGATGTTAGAAGAGAAATGTCTCTTATGATTAAGGAAAAGGAATCACAGGCAAAGGAAGAAGCTGATAAGAGAGCTAAGGAAATTATAGGATATGCTATTCAAAAGTGTTCAGCAGATCACGTAGCAGAGACAACAGTCTCAGTAGTCAATCTACCTAATGATGAAATGAAGGGTAGAATAATCGGAAGAGAAGGTAGAAATATTAGAGCTTTAGAAACATTGACAGGCATTGATTTAATTATAGATGATACTCCTGAAGCTGTAATATTATCTGGATTTGATCCAATAAGAAGAGAAGTTGCAAGAATAGCACTTGAAAACCTAATCAGCGATGGTAGAATACATCCAGCAAGAATAGAAGAAATGGTTGAAAAGGCTAAAAAAGAAGTTCAAGATATTATTAAAGAAGCTGGTGAGCAGGCTATGTTTGATACTGGCGTGCACGGATTACATCCAGAGCTAGTTAAGTTACTAGGTAGATTAAAGTACAGAACTAGTTACGGCCAAAATGTATTAAAGCACTCTATAGAAGTTTCTATATTGGCAGGAATAATGGCCGAAGAAATCGGTGCTGATGTGAAGTTAGCCAAGAGAGCAGGTCTTGTTCATGATATAGGTAAGGCAGTAGACCACGAAATTGAAGGAACACATATAGAAATAGGAATGGATCTACTTAAGAAGTACAAGGAATCAAAGGATGTTATACATGCTATGAGTACTCATCACGGGGACTATGAACCTCAGTCTGTAGAAGCAGTTCTTGTTACTGCTGCAGATGCTATTTCAGCTGCTAGACCAGGGGCTAGAAGAGAAACTCTTGAAGCATATATCAAGAGACTTGAAAAGCTAGAAGAAATTACAAATTCTTATGAAGGTGTAGAAAAATCATTTGCTATCCAAGCGGGTAGAGAAGTGAGAATTATGGTTAAGCCAGAAGAAATTAATGATGAAGAAATACATTTATTGGCTCGTGATGTGACAAAGAGAATTGAGGATGAACTTGATTATCCAGGTCAGATCAAGGTTAGTATAATAAGAGAAACTAGAGCAACTGACTATGCAAAATAGATAAAATTGAATATAATTTTATTCAGCCCCAAAAGTTATTTAATAGCTTTTGGGGCTTTTTAATTTTAATATGTTTGCAATCTTTTGATAATGGGAAAGTATATTAAAAGAGGATAAATTTTTAGTGTATAGAAATTGATGAGGAGGAAAATATGATTTTAAAATATATATATCACAGTTCTTTTCTTTTAGAGATGGAAGATTGTTCATTTATTTTTGATTATTACAAAGGTGATATTCCAGAAATAAATAGGGATAAGAAGTTATATGTGTTTAGTACACATGCACACGATGACCATTACAATGAAAAGATTTTTGAATTGTTTGGAGGCTATAAAGATGTTGAATTTATATTATCAGATGATATAGAAGTAAAAAATCCAGAGTTTAAAAAATTGGCAAAGTTTATATCTATTAATTCAAAATATGATATAGGTCAGATAAGTATTGAAACTTTTGAAAGCACTGACGAAGGTATAGCAGTTATGATAGAAACTGATGGCAAGACTATATATCATAGCGGGGATCTAAATTGGTGGACTTGGCAAGGATTTGAAAGTGAAGAAGAATACCAAAATATGACAAATAGATTTAAAAAAGAAATATCTAAGATGAAGGGTAGAAATATAGACTTAGCAATGATGGTTTTAGATAGCAGGCAGGGAGAGAGATTTGATTGGGGTATGAAATATTTTTTGGAAAATACCAATACGGCTTATGTTGCTCCTATGCACTGTTGGAATAAGTTTGAAGTAATTCAAAAATTCAAGGATAAACATCCTGAATTAGCATCAAAAACTATTATGATAGATACTCACAAGATAGAGAAAGAAGGATACTCAATAGATTAGACTTTTAAAAGCTTATTGGAAAGTGAAATTCTTTCTTATAAAATTTTAATAAAACTATAAGCAAGTTTTAACTTTGATAGTATAATGAAAATACCTATATCTAATTTTAGATATAGGTATTTTTGAATTTAATATACTATAAATAATAATTAAAATTATAGCTGTATAAATTATAGTCAAGATAACTAGAAAAAAAACTCAAAAGGTATTATACTAATTACTAGATGTTTAAAATTTTAGAATATGATTTATGTATTGAGATTTAATATATAATAAATAATTTTTATATTCTTAATGGAAGATTAGATAGTGCATTAAGGATATATTTATATTAATAATAAAAGGAGAGGGGGATATATGAAGAATTTTGTTGAGTTTTTGGAATCTATAGAAATAACAAAAGAAAACTTAATTAGAGGTTTTGAAGAAGTTATAATAGAAAAAACTATATATAAAAAAAGAACTGGAAAATGCTCTTTTTATATAAAATCAAAGTCTATACTACTGCATGACAGACTAGATAATGTATGGCAAGAGATGGAAAACAAGCTATGCCCTCCTCTTGGATCTATAAAGCTAATACTAAGGGTAGAAGGTTTGGAGAAGAAAAGTTTAAAAAGTATTATGAAAAAATATTGGCCAAATATTTTTTATTTAATAAAGACGGAGTGTCCTTCAGTTTTAGCTTATGGACGAGACTTAGAACATCTTTGTATAGAAGATACCCTTAAGATAAAAGCACCAAATTCATTTATTTATAATAGGCTTTTAGATAAGAAAATTGATGAAAAAATAGAAAATATGATTCTAGAAGAGCTAGGAATAGAAGTAGATGTATTTCTTGAAAAAGCAAAGAGCAACATTAACGATAAAAATGAGATTGAAAAGATTTTAGAAAAGCAAGAGTTAGAAGCTCAAAAGATTATATCGAGACTAGAGATAAAAAGCGATCTAGAAAAAAATATAGAAGCAGAAGATAAATATGTAGTAGAATTTGAGAATGACCCAGATATAATATATGGTGAAAATGCAGATGCTTTCCATAAAGATATTAAGGATATAGATGAAAATACTAATACAGTATCTATAACAGGAAAAGTCTTTACTGTTGAATCAAAGGAATTGAAAAATGGTAAAACTCTATATAGTATTTTTATAACTGATTATAGCTCTGCAATATGCTGTAAGGTTTATCTAAATGATATGAACAAAGATTCGGTAATTAGTCAAACAAAAGTAGGAAGCTATCTAAAGCTTAAAGGTGATATTTTAAAAAATTATTATACTGGTGATATAGAGATGAATATTACAGGCATAAAAAAGGAAAAAGAAGTTATAAAAAAAGATACTTCAAAGGAAAAAAGGGTGGAGTTACATGCACATACTCAAATGTCTGCTATGGATTCTGTTGTGCCTGTAAAAGAGCTTATTAATAAAGCTTTAGACTGGGGGCATCCAGCTGTTGCTATCACAGATCATGGTGTCGTACAGGCTTTTCCAGATGCTATGAATGCTTCAAAGGGCAAGGATATAAAGATATTGTATGGAGTAGAGGCATATTTAGTTGATGATAGTCAAGATATTATACAAAATGCAAATGATGGAGACTTTAATCAGCGTTTTGTTGTTTTTGATATAGAGACTACGGGTCTATCTCCAGTAAATGATAATATTACTGAAATAGGAGCAGTCCTTGTTGAAGGTGGAACAATAAAGGATCAGTTTAGTACTTTTGTTAATCCTCAAATGGATATTCCATACAAGATTCAGGAGTTGACAGGAATAACTAATGAAATGGTGGAAGATGCACCTTTAGTAGAAGAAGCACTTGCAGATTTTATGGAGTTTTCAAAAGACGCTATTATGGTAGCACATAATGCTGACTTTGATGCTGGGTTTATAGCTGAGAAATGTGCTTTGGTGGGGATAGAATACTCTCATGAAAAAATAGATACCCTAATGTTAGCAAGAGTATTACTGACTAATATTAAAAGGTTCACTTTAGATAAAGTATGCAAGGAGCTGGGAATAAATCTGAAAGGACATCATAGAGCTGTAAATGATGCAGCTGCAACAGCAGAAATTTTTATAAAATTTTTAGAGCGTTTTAAAAAAGATGGTGCAAAAAAGTTGTCTGATGTAAATAAAATTTATGGCAAAGTAGATTATACTAAGTTAAGACCAACTCATGCCACTATTTATGCTCAAAATCAAATTGGTTTAAAACATCTATATGAATTGATATCAGATTCTCATATAGAGCATTTTTATAAAAATCCTAGAATATTAAAAAGCATTCTTTTGGAGAAAAGAGAAGGTTTAATAATAGGTAGTGCATGTTCAAGTGGAGAAGTTTATAGTGCAGTTCAAAGAAATAAAAGCGAGAAAGAAATAGAAAAAATATTGGAATTATATGATTTTATAGAAATAATGCCTCTAGAAAACAATAACTATATGATATTAAATGGAGAGGTAAAAGATGAAGATGAACTTAAAAAAATAAATAAAAAGCTAGTTGATCTTGGAGAAAAGTATAATAAGCCAGTAGTTGCTACAGGAGATGTACATACTATGTATGCATATCAAAAAATATATAGAAATATATTGAGATATTCCCAAGGATTTAACTTTCTTGATTCAGGGGAGTGCCTAAACTTTAGAACTACTGATGAGATGCTTTTGGAATTTGATTATCTTGGTGAAGAGAAGGCTTACGAAGTTGTAGTAACAAATACTAATAAGATAGCGGATATGTTTGAAGAGGTGCTACCGATACCAGATGAAACCTATCCACCAGTTATAGAAGGTTCAGAAGATGAATTAAGAAGAATGTGTTTTGAAAAAGCTTATAGAATATACGGTGATCCTCTTCCAGAGCTAGTAAAGGCTAGATTAGAAAGAGAGCTTAACTCTATAATAGGAAATGGATATGCAGTAATGTATATTATTGCAAATAAACTAGTTGCAAAGTCAATGTCAGATGGATACTTGGTTGGTTCAAGAGGCTCAGTTGGATCATCTTTTGCAGCAACTATGAGTGATATTACAGAAGTAAATCCACTTCCAGCTCATTATATTTGTCCTAATCCTGAGTGTAAACACAGCATTTTCTTTGGTGTTGGAGAAATAGGCTCAGGTGTCGATTTAGAGCCTAAAGATTGTCCAAAGTGTGATACTCCTATGATAAGAGATGGGCATGATATTCCTTTTGAAGTATTTCTAGGCTTTGAGGGTGATAAGGAGCCAGATATAGATTTGAATTTCTCGGGTGTCTATCAGCCAGTAATCCATAAATATACAGAAGAATTATTTGGTGAAGGCTATACATATAGGGCTGGAACTATAGGAACTGTCAAAGAAAAGACGGCTTTTGGGCATGTAAAAAAGTACTCTGATGAAAATAATTTAGACTATACTTCAGCGGAAAAATCATGGTTATCACAGGGATGCAGTGGTGTCAAAAGGACTTCTGGTCAACATCCAGGCGGTGTAATGGTAATACCTGACTATAAGGATGTACACGACTTTACTCCTATACAGTACCCTGCAAATGACAAGGAGTCAGGAGTAAAAACAACACATTTTGACTATCATTCAATAAGTGGTAGAATTTTGAAGCTGGATATATTGGGACACGATGGTCCTACTATAATAAGAATGCTTGAGGATATGACTGGAATAAAAATAACAGATATACCTCTAGATGATAAAGAAACAATGTCGCTTTTCACATCGACAAAAGCTCTTGGTGTTACTGAAGAAGAAATAGATACACCAGTTGGAAGTCTTGCAGTGCCAGAGTTTGGTACTAAATTTACCAGACAGATGCTTATAGATACTCAACCTACAACATTTGCAGAGCTAGTAAGAATTTCTGGTCTTTCTCATGGTACAGATGTTTGGGTAAATAATGCACAAGACCTAGTTAGAGGTAAGATTGTTGGTCTAAAGGAAGTAATATCTACTAGAGATGATATTATGAACTATTTGATTTTTAGTGGACTAAAGCCTAAAATGGCCTTTACAATAATGGAAAATGTAAGAAAAGGTAGAGGTTTAAAGCCAGAATTTGAAAAAGCTATGATAGATAATAATGTTCCAGACTGGTATATTAACTCTTGTAAAAAAATAAAGTATATGTTCCCTAAGGCACATGCAGTCGCCTATGTTATGACTTCATTTAGAATAGCTTATTGTAAGGTAAACTACCCAGAAGCATTTTATGCCACTTACTTTACAACAAAAGTAGAGGATTTTGATATAGAATTGGTCACAAGGGGAATTGACGTAGTAAAGGCGAGAATGGAAGAAATAAGGGAGCTTGGAAATGATGCAACTACAAAGGAGAATAGCCAGTATACAATATTAGAAGTAGTTGTAGAAATGTATGCAAGAGGTATAGAGTTTTTGAAAGTAGATCTATATAATTCACACGCCTCTGAATTTCATATAGCAGGAAAAGGAAAAATTTTGCCACCTATGGTATCTCTTCAGGGAATGGGGCAAAATGCAGCGGAAAGTATTATAGAAGCAAGAAAAGAAGGAGAATTCCTATCGAAAGAAGATCTTCTAAAGAGAACCAAAGTATCTAAAACTGTAGTTGAAAAGCTTACAGAACATGGAACTCTTAAAGATATGAGCGAAAAAAATCAAATATCATTTTTTTAAAGGAGAGTGTTATGAATAAAAAAATCAAAATAAACTTATTAAGTATTGGAACAGTGTTTTTCTGGTCTTTAGCCTTTCCTTTTTCAAAAGTGGCTATGCAACATTTTTCTCCATACGCCTTAGGTTTTTTAAGAGTATGTATTGCATCAGTGACATTATTAATTATAGGAAAATTTGCGGGAAATAGACTTCCTAAGTTTAAGGACTTGGGCTGGTTATTTCTAGCGGGTGCTTGTGGATTCGGTATATATCTATTTGCATTTAATAGAGGTATTCAAACTTTAACCTCAGCCTCATCCAGTATAGTAATTGCGCTTACACCAGTTATGACGGCAGTGCTTGCACATTATTTGTATAGTGAGAAAATAAATAAGTTGGGTTGGACGATGTTATTTACAGCATTTTCTGGAGTTGTAATTATGATGCTTTGGGATGGCGCACTTTCTATAAATACTGGTATGTTATGGACTTTAGGGGCATCTGTAGTATTTTGTGCTTATAATATACTAAATAGAAAGCTATCTGCTATGGGCTATAAAGCAATAGAAATAGTTACATATAGTATGATATCAGCCATAATTGTACTATCTCCATTTTCTTTTCAGGGGGCAAGAGAGCTGATGAGTGCAAGTACAAAGGATATAGCAGTACTATTAATGTTAGGAGTATTAAGTAGTGCACTGGCATATTATCTATGGAGTTTGGCCTTGACTATGACTGAAAAGACGAGTGATGTTACCAATTATAGTTTCTTGACTCCATTTGTAGCTACACTTATGGGATCAATAGTCCTAGATGAAATACCAGGTATGGGTACTATTATTGGAGGAATTATAATAATAGCTAGTATTATTGTTTTCAGTAAAAAAGGTAAAGTATAGAGATTAAATGAGATTTTAAATTTTTGTTTATTGGGAAAAAATATTAAACTAATAAGTATAATAAGAGTAAGATTTAGTAAAAAGCTATTAAACTAATAAATAGTAATTGATTTTTAAGTATTATTAAGCAATCTTAAGCAATATATAGACAAATCAATGGTTTACGTGATATAATTATTTGGATAACTATTAATATAATATATAATAATAAATTGGAGGAATTAAAATGATAACAGCAAGTGATTTTAGAAAAGGCGTAACTTTTGAAAAAGATGGTCAGCCTTGTCTAGTAGTTGATTTTCAGCATGTTAAGCCTGGAAAAGGTGCTGCGTTTGTAAGAACAAAGTACAAGAATTTAATTACAGGGGCTACAAGAGAAGAAGCTTTCAACCCAAGTGATAAGTTCCCAAAGGCTAATATAGAAACAAAGCAGATGCAGTATTTATATAATGATGGTGAATTATATTACTTTATGGACCAAGAAACTTTTGATCAGATACCTCTAAACTATGAGCAGGTAGAAGATGCAATAAAGTTCCTTAAGGAAAATGAAGTTGCAACAATAAGATTCCACCAAGGAATGCCTTTCCAGGTAGAAGGTCCTAACTTTGTTGAGTTAGAAGTAGTAGAAACTGAACCAGGAATTAAGGGCGATACAGCTAGTAATGTTACAAAGGCTGCTACAGTTGAAACAGGTGCAGTAGTACAGGTACCATTATTTATTAATGTTGGTGACAAGGTTAAGATAGATACAAGAACAAGTGAATATCTATCTAGAGTAAACTAGTTAAAAAATAAAAATACCTGTTCATTATACAGGTATTTTTATTTTTTAGAACATAGCTATAGTGAAGTAATTCATAAATAAAATAAGAAGTCATAGTGGGAGAAAAGAAATTCTTTTCTTCCTGCTTACTATTAAGAATAATTAATTAAATTTAAGGAGTGATGGCCATGGCATCGTTTGAGGATGCAATTAATCGAAATATTGATGAATTTGAAAAGAAAATAGAATATGATTTTAAAAATAGAGAGTATATACAAATAGCACTTACACATTCTTCTTTTGCAAATGAGCATAAGCAGTTTAAGTATAATGAAAGACTAGAATTTTTAGGTGATTCTGTTCTTGGTTTAGTAATAAGTGATTATTTGTTTAATGAAAGAAAAGACTTACCAGAGGGCAAGTTAACTAAGTTGAGAGCTAATGTAGTTTGTGAAGAATCTCTTAGTAGAGTAGCTAAAAAATTAGATGTTGGAAACTTCCTTTTTTTAGGAAAGGGTGAGAAAATCTGTGGAGGAAGAGAAAGAGACTCAATACTTGCAGATGCAACAGAAGCGATAATAGCAGCTATTTACTTAGATGGTGGTATTGAATGTGCAAAAGAATTTATACTATCAAACCTAAGGGATATAATATCAAATACAGTAGATGGAAATATCTTCAGAGACTATAAGACGATCTTACAGGAAATCATACAAAAGAAAAATGGAAAGCTTTCTTACAGACTTGTAGAAGAAAATGGTCCAGATCATAACAAAGAGTTTGAAATGGTGGTAAAAAGTGGACACACAATTTTGGGGCAAGGAAGAGGAAGAAATAAGAAAGAAGCAGAAAAAGAAGCAGCAAAAAATGCACTAATAAATATGGGAGAAAATATATAATGGCAAGGAAAAAGATAATACCTATCTTTGTACCACATCAGGGTTGTCCTCATGATTGTATATTTTGTAATCAGCAAAAAATAACAGGTGTTTCTACTGATATGACCGGTGAAAAGACAAGGGAAATTATAGAGGAAAGTCTAAAGACTATAGATCTAGATGCAGAAATAGAGATTGCATTTTTTGGAGGAAGCTTTACAGCAATTGATAAGGAAAAGCAAATAGAACTTCTTTCAGTTGCAAAGGAATACAAGGATAAAAAAATAGTTAAAGATATAAGAATGTCAACAAGACCAGACTGTATAGATGAAGAAGAACTTCAACTTATCAAGGACTATGGAGCGACGATTATAGAGCTTGGAGTACAGTCAATGGATGAGGGAGTTCTTTTAGAAAGTTTAAGAGGACATAAAGCAGATGTTGTATATAAAAGTTCGAAGTTAATTAAAGAATTTGGATTTACATTGGGTCTTCAGATGATGGTTGGTCTTCCAACTGATTCTGAGGAGAAGTGTATCTATACAGCCAAGGAATTTGTAAAAATAAAACCTAGCTTTGTAAGAATATATCCAACATTGGTTATAAAAGATACAGGTCTTGAAAATGCATACAAAGAAGGATATTATAAATCATTTGAATTAGATGAATCCATTAATATAGTTAAAAAGCTTATAGTGCTTTATATAGTAAATGATATAAAGATTATAAGAGTAGGGTTACAAGCAACAGATGATATTCAGTTAGGAATAGATGTTATAGCAGGGCCATATCATCCTGCCTTTAGAGAGCTTGTAGACTCAAGAATGATAAGAGATTATTTGGAGTCAATACTTCCAAGAGAATTTAAAGAGATTGTAATAGCCTCTTCAAATTCACATATTTCTACAATAGTAGGGAATAAAAGATGTAATAGAAAATTTATTAATGATGAGTACAAGGCAAAATTCAAAACAAGAAGAGATAATAGCTTGAAAGACAAGATGTCAATAGAAGTAGACGGTAAAGTAATTGATGAAATTTCTTTTAAAGAAATGATTTCAAAGCTAGAAAAAATATATGGCCTGTGTTAATCGAAAGGAGATAGAATGTATTTAAAAAAGCTATCATTAAAAGGCTTTAAATCTTTTCCAATAAAAACAGATATATTCTTTGAAGAAGGTATTACTGCGATAGTGGGTCCTAATGGTAGCGGAAAAAGTAATATTTCGGATGCCATAAGGTGGGTACTAGGAGAACAAAGTGTCAAAAGTCTTCGTGGTGAAAAGATGGAAGATGTTATCTTTTCTGGAACAGATTTAAAAAAACCATTAAACTATTGTGAAGTAGCTCTTACCCTAGATAATCATCTAGGGAAAATTGATATAGACTCAGATGAGTTTATTATAAAAAGAAGAGCTTACAGAACGGGTGAATCTGAGTATTATATGAACGGAAAGAGCTGTAGACTAAAAGATGTAAAAGAAACATTAATGGATACAGGTATAGGAAAAGATGGTTATTCAATAATAGAACAAGGAAAAGTTGATGAAATTTTAAGTAATAATCCTGCAAATAGAAGAAGAATATTTGATGAGGCGTGCGGTATAGCCAAGTATAGATATAGAAAAAATGAGGCAGAAAAAAATCTAACTAAAACAAGTGAAAATCTTGCAAGAATACTTGATATATTTACAGAAATAGAAAATCAGTTAGAGCCATTGAAAGAACAGGAAGAAAAGGCTAAAAAATACATAACTCTTAGTGAAGATCTAAAAAAACAAGAGTTAAATGATATAATAGCCCAGCATAAGGATTATGAAAATGCAATAAATGATTTATCTTTTGAAAGTCTTGAAGTTGAAAATTTATTAAAGAGCCAATATAAAGAAAAAGAAGATCTTGAAATAGAAATCAAAGAGTATGAAAAAGATATAAAAGCTTTAGAGAATCATATTGAAGAATTAAACCAAGAAGCATTTAGAATCAATGACTCTGTAAATATGAATAAGTCTGACTCTGAACTTACTCTTGAGAAAATTAAAAACTATGTAAATAATATAGATAGAAGTAAGAGTGAAATTGAAATTATAGATAAAAAAATATTATTAGCTAAGAAAGAGCTAGAAAAAGCTAATAATAAAGCTGATAAAAACTCTTATATTATTGAAGACTTCGAAAAAGAATTGGATAAAATTTATGAAGAAAAACTTGCTTCAGAAAAAAAATTAAATGAATTAAACAGCGAGCTAGAAAAAAATAAGAGTTTATCTATGGATTTTTTAAGAAAAAGAGAAGAAGTCTCAAATAAAATAACTAAAATATCTGCAGATATAGAAAATAGCAATTCTAAAATATTAGACTTGAAAGCAAGTATAGAAATACACGAAAAAGAGTCTAGACTAGTAGAATCAGAGATAAAAGAAAAAACCGAAAAGAAAAATAGTTTAGAAGAAAAGTTAGTAAATATAGGAGATAAACTTCTATCATATAACAATAAAGTTCAAACTATAAATGAAGAAATTGATATTCAAAATAAAGAGTATCAGAAAAATAATATAGATATAGGATCTTTAGAAGCTAAGAAGAATACATATATAGATATGGAAAATCACCATGAAGGTTTCAATAGAGGTGTTAGAGAAATTCTTAAAAACAAAGATATAAGAGGTATTCATGGAGCTTTTGGAGAGTTAATCAAGCTAGATAAAGAGTATGAAAAAGCAATAGAGGCATCTCTTGGAGCAGCTATTCAGAATGTAGTAGTAGAAGATGAGACTATAGCAAAACAATCAATTAGCTATTTGAAAAAAAATAATCTAGGCAGGGTAACATTTTTACCTATTAGTATTATGAATGGTAAAAAGTTTGATATAACAACTATGAAGTCAAGTGTTAGACCAATAGGAATTGCATCTGACTTGATTAGCTTTGATGAGAAATATAGAGCTATTGTTGAAAGTTTGCTTGGAAGAGTGGTAGTTATAGACAGTATTGATAATGCTGTAATATTTGCCAAAGACACTGGGCATAGATATAAAATAGTAACATTGGAAGGTGATATTTTAAATCCAGGTGGATCAATGACTGGAGGAAGTCTGAGAAACAGTGGAAATATTTTGTCTAGAAAGAGAATTATTAAAGAACTAGATGAAGATATAAAGAAAAAAAGAAAGATATTAAATGAAATAAAGCTATCCAATGATGAAAAAATAAAAGAAAAAAATGAAATAAAAGAAAAGAGAAAGCTACTTATAGACTCTAAGAGTGAAATAGAGGGAGAAAAGATTTCCCTAGAGACTCAAGTAAATATGATAAAAGCTTCTCTAGACAATAAATTGAAAAGTATAGAAATTAGTAAAAAGAAAATACTTGACCTTGAGAAAGAGTTGTCTAAAAATAAGGAAGTATATAATTCTTATAAGGAAAAAATAGATAAGATTGCAGATGAAAGCACTAGTAATACTTCGAGTATAGAACTTATAAGTGAAAATCAAAAACAACAGAGCTTAGAGTTTGGAGAAATAGTAAAGAGATTTAATGATAAAAATATTGAGCTTGCAAGATTAAAGCAAATATTTGAAAATAATATAGTTGAAATAGAAAGAATAAAGTCTGACATAGACTTATCTCAAAGTAGAGATCTAGAAATAAAAAGAAATATAGAAGATAGTAAAAAGGAGATAGAAACTTTAAGAGAGTTATCAGAAAAATACATAGAAGAATATGAGAAAGAAAAAATTAAATATGAAGAAATCTCTAAGCTAATCGAAAGAAAAAAAGAGGAGAGAACTACTTTAAAAGAAAAGTTTGAAGATATAAAGTCTATCCTTAGAAATAAAGAAAGAGATATAATGCAAAGCAAGGAAGAAAAGTTTAAACTTGATTCAAAGCTAGAAAGAAATAAAAATAGCAGGGACAATCTTCTTTCAAATTTATTTGATAAGTATGAAATGACTCTTGTACAGGCTCTAGAGTTTAGAGACCCTTCCGTTAAAGTTGATCATAAGAGAATCGAAAAGTTGAAAAGAGCTATAAGGGAATTGGGTAATGTAAATATAGATTCTATAAAAGAGTATAAAGAGGTAAAGCTTCGTTACGACTATTATAAAGAACAAAAAACAGACTTGGAACAGTCAATAACTTCTTTAAATGAGTTAATTGATGACTTGTTAGAAAATATGGAAAAAGAATTTCTTGAAAAATTTGAGATTATAAACGAAAACTTTAAAAATGTTTATCAAAAATTATTTGCTGGTGGTAATGCCAATTTAAAGCTTTCAGACAAAGATAATGTCTTGAATTGTGATATTGACATAACTGCCCAACCTCCAGGAAAAAAGATGAAGAATCTTTCATTATTGTCAGGAGGGGAAAAAGCTTTAACAGCAATAAGTATATTGTTTGCAATATTAATTTCTAAACCAACTCCATTTTGTATTTTGGATGAGATTGAAGCTCCATTGGATGATGTCAATGTCTATAGATTTGGCGAGTATCTAAATGAACTTAGCTCGGACACACAATTTATAGCAGTTACTCACAGAAGAGGAACTATGGAAGTTGCAGATTTTATATACGGTATTACTATGCAAGAAAAGGGAGTTTCATCAGTTATAAGTTTAAAGCTTAAAGAAGCTACTGAAATTATTGATAAGTAGGAGGATTAGATGTTTAAATTTTGGAAGAAAGAAAAAAAAGATGACTTAGGCTTGGAAGATTTATTGGATTCAGAAATAGTAGAAGAAGATACTTCATCTGCTAATGAGGAATCTGAGTTAAAAGAAGAAGATACTATTGAAAAGAAAGAATCTGAGACTAGTGAAGAAATAGCAGATGATGAAGATCTTGAAGTCAGAAAAAATAAAGATTTAAAAGAAGAATTTTCAGAAGAATCTTCAGAAGAAATTAATAATGATCTAGAGGAAGATATTAAGTCTGATGAAGTGAGTATTAAATCAGAAGGGGCATCTGAAGAAGCTTTAGAAAATCAGGGCAATGAAAAGCCAAAGGGGATTTTTTCAAGACTACTAGAAGGACTTTCAAAGACAAAGGACAATATTACTGGAAGAATAGATAGCATACTAAATTCTTATACAAAGATAGATGAAGATTTGCTAGAAGAACTAGAAGAGATATTGATAACTGCAGATGTTGGGGTAAATACTACAATGATTATAATTGATCAGTTAAGAGATATGATTAAGGAAAGAGGAGTTAAAGATCCTATGCAAGTAAGAGGACTTTTGAAGGAAATTGTGGAAAATATTCTTAGTCAAGGCAATTCCAAATTAGATATAAATCCAGCTCCAGCAGTTATAGTAATGGTCGGCGTAAACGGTGTAGGAAAAACAACTACTATAGGAAAGTTAGCTCAAAGATATAAAGATGATGGCAAAAAAGTGATGCTAGCAGCTGCAGATACATTTAGAGCAGCAGCCTCAGAACAGCTAGAAATTTGGGCTAATAGAGTGGGTGTAGATATTATAAAACATGGTGAGGGAGCAGATCCTGGTGCTGTAATATTTGATGCAATAAAGGCATCCCAAGCAAGAGGAGTAGATCTACTTATATGTGATACTGCAGGTAGACTACATAATAAGACAAATCTTATGAATGAGCTCGGAAAAATATTTAAAATAATTGAAAGAGAGTACCCAGAAGCTAAAAAAGAAATACTTTTAGTGGTAGACGCAACTACTGGACAAAATGCAGTTTCGCAGGCAAAGACTTTTAAGGAAGTAGCCAATATAACAGGAATAGCCCTTACTAAATTGGATGGAACAGCCAAGGGTGGAGTAGTATTGGCGGTTAAGTCTGAACTAGACGTACCTGTGAAATTAATAGGTGTTGGAGAGAGCGTAGAAGACCTTCAAGACTTTGATCCTAAGGCATTTACTGAAGCTTTATTTGGTGAATAAGACTGTAAGGTAAAAAAACCTTACAGATATGAAAAAAAGTATTGACTTTTGACTTATGATGTTATATTATAATACTTGTGTAAAGTGAAAGACCTTTACAGAGAGGAGTAGCTATGAATATTGATAAGATGGTAGAAATAGAAATATTAAATTCACAGTATTCTCCCTTATTGACTAGTAAGCAAAGAGAAATAATTGCTATGTATTATGAAGAAGATTATTCTCTTGGAGAAATTAGTCAAATGTTAGATATTTCAAGACAAAGTGTCTATGATAGTCTTAAAAGATCTGAAAAGTCATTGAAAGACTATGAGAATAAGCTTGGAATGGTAGAAAAATTTCATAAGCTAGAAGATTTGTTAAATAAGCTAGAGGAAAAAATTGATGTTTCTTCCGAGAGTTTTGACAAGTATGACGCTGAAAACTCAACTCAGCTTAAAGTAATAGTAGAAGAGATTAGGGAGTTGTTATAATGATATTTGAAGGACTATCAGATAAATTACAAAGTGCCTTTGGTAAACTAAAGTCTAAAGGTAAATTGACAGAAGCAGATGTAAAAAGTGCAATGAGAGAAGTAAAAATGGCTCTTCTTGAAGCTGATGTAAACTATAAGGTTGTAAAAGATTTTATAAAGAAAGTTCAAGAAAGATGCATAGGTGAAGACGTTATGAAAAGTCTTACACCAGGCCAGATGGTCATTAAAATTGTAAATGAAGAACTAACTTCTTTGATGGGAGACGTTCAAAGTAAAATTACAATGGCATCGAATCCACCAACAATTATAATGATGGTTGGTCTTCAAGGTGCTGGTAAAACTACAACATCAGGTAAGCTAGGTGGCTATCTTAAAAAAGAAGGCAAGTCACCTCTATTAGTAGCTTGTGACGTCTACAGACCTGCAGCTATAAAACAGTTAGAGGTTGTTGGAGAAAAGTTGGATCTTCCAGTATTTTCTATGGGGGATAAAGAGTCTCCAGTAAATATCGCGAAGGCAGCTGTAGAGCATGCAAAGAAAAACTCAAATGATGTAGTGATTATAGATACTGCTGGTAGACTTCATGTAGATGAAGTATTGATGCAGGAATTGAAAGATATAAAATCGGAACTAAATCCACAAGAAATTCTCCTAGTAGTAGATTCTATGACAGGTCAAGATGCAGTTAATGTATCTGAAAGTTTCAATGAAACACTTGGAATTGATGGTATAGTTCTTACTAAGCTAGACGGTGATACTCGTGGTGGAGCAGCACTTTCCATCAGAGCAGTTACTCAAAAGCCAATTAAATTTGTTGGTATGGGAGAAAAGCTAGATAATTTAGAGCCTTTCCATCCAGATAGAATGGCATCTAGAATACTTGGTATGGGAGATGTTTTAAGTCTTATAGAAAAAGCACAAGATGCTATGGATATGGAGAAGACTAAAGAGTTAGAGGAAAAACTTCGTAAAAACGATCTTGATTTTGAAGATTTTCTAACTCAGCTAGAACAGATTCAAAACCTAGGTCCCCTAGATAAACTATTAGACTTGGTTCCTGGTATTGGATCAATGAAAGCTCAACTAGGTGAAGTAGATACCAATGGAAAAGAAATAAATAAAACAAAGGCAATAATTCAGTCAATGACTGTAGAAGAAAGAAGAAATCCACAGATTATGAATGGTTCTAGAAAGAAAAGAATTGCCAAGGGAAGTGGTACAAGTGTTCAAGATGTAAACAGATTGATAAAACAGTTTAATGAAATGAAAAAAATGATGAAAATGTTCCAATCTGGAGGTAAAATGGGTAAATTGAAAAAGGGTGGATTCCCTAAATTACCAAACTTACCATTTTAAGCACTAGTCAATAAAGGTTTTTATTAGTAAATAAAAAAGTTAATTTTATTTACAAAATCAAAAAGTTATGATATAATTTCTGAGTATTTTATTTGGATAATAAGTGGAAACTCGGGGGTTATCTATAATAAATAAAAGTTAAAATTAAATTTGGAGGTATTTTAATGTCAGTTAAAATAAGATTAAAAAGAATGGGTACTCATAAGAGACCTTTTTACAGAGTAGTAGTAGCAGATGAAAGAGCACCAAGAAACGGTAGATTCATAGAAGAAATAGGATATTACAATCCACTAACTGAACCAAAGCAGGTTAAGATAGACGAAGAAAAGGCTATAAAGTGGTTGGTAACAGGTGCTCAGCCTACAGAAGTAGTAAAGAAATTATTCACATCAAACGGTATAACTGAAAAGTTCGAAGCTACAAAGACATCTAAGTAATCCTTTTTGGAGATGATAATATGAAGGAACTAATTGAAGGCATAGCTAAGGCTCTTGTTGACAATCCTGATGAGGTATTAGTTGAAGAAATAGTTGATGGCAAGGATATTTTACTTAAATTGAAGGTTGCAGACTCAGAAATGGGTAAAGTGATTGGTAAAAAAGGTAGAATAGCCAAGTCTATGAGAACTGTTTTAAAATCAGTTTCCAACAAGAAGAAAGTTAATGTAACTTTAGAAATAGTAGAGGATTAGGCGTTGCCTAATCCTTTTTAATATTTAAATTAAAGAGAGGGTAGAGATGGAAAATAAATTAGAGTACTTTAAAATAGGCAAGATAGTAACTACAAAAGGATTAAAGGGAGAATTAAAAGTCTATTCACATACAGATGAGATAGAAAGATTTTTAGAACTTGAATATTTTTATTTAGGAAAAGATAGAGAAAATAAATACTATATAGATAAAGTAAATATTATAGCAAGCAATATGGTTAGCATTAAAATTAGAGATTATAACACAGTTGAAGATGTACAAAAGTTTGTGCAGAAGTTTATGTATATAGATAGAGAAGATAGCTATGAACTATTAGAAGACGAGATGTTTATAGTAGATATGATAGGTATGCAAGTAAAAAAAGAAGATGGGACTTTGATAGGTATTCTAGAAGATGTACTACAGTATAGTGCCAATGATGTATATGTAGTGAAGTCAGAAGATGGTAGCGAATATCTTATACCAGCTACTTATGAAGTAGTGCCTGAGATTAATTCAAAAGAAAATTATATGATTGTAAAGCCTATCCCTGGACTATTAGATTAGGTGGGATTTGTTTATGAAAATTAATGTAATGACGCTTTTTCCAGAAATATTTAATTCCTATATAGGTGAAAGTATGATGAAAAAGGCTGTAGATAATAATATATTGGCTGTAAATATATACAATATAAGAGATTTTTCGGAAAATAAACATAAAAAGGTAGATGACTATCCATTTGGGGGAGGAGCGGGTATGGTTATGACTCCTCAACCAATACTATCTACATATAGGCACATTATAGAAGAAAATAAATTGGAAAAACCAAGAGTAATATATCTTTCTCCAAAGGGAAAGACCTTTACTCAAGATATGGCAAAAAGTCTATCCAAAGAAGATAATTTAATATTTCTTTGTGGTCACTATGAGGGTATAGATCAGCGTGTAATAGATATGATTGTAACGGATGAATTGTCTATAGGGGACTATGTTTTAACAGGAGGGGAACTTCCTGCCTTGGTGATGATAGATTCTATATCAAGACTTATACCTGGAGTTTTAAATAAGAGTGAAAGTTATGAAGATGAAACTTTTGAGGGTGACTTATTGGAATATCCTCAATATACTAGACCTAGAGAATATGAAGGTCATAAAGTACCAGATGTAATATTATCTGGAAATCATCAAAAGATTGATCAGTGGAGAAAAGAAGAATCAGAAAAACTAACAAAAGAAAGAAGACCAGATTTATGGACTAGTTATATTGAAAAAAATCCAGTTAAAGAAGTTAAAAAAAATAGAAGAAAAAGAAAAAAAGAAAGGTTGGATTAAAATCCAACCTTTTAATATACATTATTTTATTATTGCTTTGTGATATGTTTTTTTACCCTTACGTATTATAACCTTATCTTCAAGCAATTCTTTTGTTATTTGTGCGCTTATATCATCAATGCTTTCGTCATTAACATGAACTCCACCCTGATTTATAAGTCTTCTTGCTTCACTCTTTGATGGAACAAGACCACACTCTAACATTAAGTCCATTATATTAATAGATCCGTCAGTTAGCTTGTCAGCAGAAATTTCTGTAGTTGGCATAGAAGAGTCATCGCTTCCATCTTCAAACAGTGCCTTAGAAGCAGTTTGAGCCTTGTCAGCATCTTCTTCGCTGTGAACTAATTTTGTTAATTCATATGCTAAAATTTCTTTTGCATCATTTAGCTTTGCACCTTCCCAAGAACTCATTTTTTCAATTTCTTCTAAAGGTAGGAATGTAAGCATTCTTATACATTTCATAACATCAGCATCTGCTATATTTCTCCAGTACTGATAGAAATCAAATGGAGAAGTCTTATTAGGATCTAACCATACTGCACCGCTAGCTGTCTTACCCATTTTCTTACCTTCAGAGTTAGCAAGAAGAGTAATAGTCATAGCAAAAGCGTTTTCACCTAACTTCTTACGAATAAGATCAGTACCAGCAAGTAGGTTTGACCACTGGTCATCTCCACCTAACTGCATATTACATCCGTATTCTTGGTATAGATGATAGAAGTCGTATGATTGCATTACCATATAATTAAATTCTAAGAATGAAAGTCCTTTTTCTAGTCTCTGCTTATAACATTCTGCTCTTAACATATTATTTACAGAGAATTGTGCACCTACTTCTCTCAATAGGTCAATGTAATTTAGGTCCAATAGCCAGTCAGCATTGTTGACCATCTTTGCCTGTCCAGGTCCTTCGCCGAATTCTATAAATTTTGCCATCTGTACTTTAAAACAATCACAGTTATGCTGTATTATTTCAGGAGTCATCATTTTTCTCATATCTGTACGTCCTGATGGATCTCCAACATACCCTGTTCCTCCGCCTACAAGAACTATAGGAGTATTGCCAGCCATCTGAAGTCTCTTCATAAGAGAAAGTGCCATGAAGTGACCTACGTGAAGTGAATCTGCAGTTGGATCAAAACCTATATAGAAAGTGGCTCTACCTGTATTGACTAATTCTTTGATTTCTTCTTCGTCTGTAACCTGTGCAATTAGACCACGGGCTACTAATTCTTCGTAAATTTCCATTTTCTACACCTCTTTCAAATTTTGTTGGTAAAATAATGTCAAATATCAATATAGTTTACCATATATTATATAATAAAAGAATGCGATTGACTAGATGTCTTTCGAATTCTTTAATATCAATTATATGAAACTAATTTATATTATACACTAAAGATTTTAAAAATAAAAGGGATAAGCAAGCTTTTTTATAAAGTAAAAAAAGTGATTATATTATTGTAAATAAAAAGCTTTTTTTACTTAAAAAATATTGACATTTTAATCAATTAAGGGTATAATTTAATAGTTATTGAATACGAGCGTACCTCTGTTACAGGATTAAGTTTTAAGTACGTCGACGATTTAGGAGGAAAAGATGAACGAATTAATTAGAGCAATTGAAGCAGAACAGTTAAGAAATGATGTTCCTAATTTTGGAGCAGGAGACACAGTAAAGGTCCATGTTAAGATAGTAGAAGGTAAGAGAGAAAGAGTTCAGATCTTCGAAGGACTAGTAATCAAAAGACAAAACGGCGGAGCAAGAGAAACTTTCACAGTTAGAAAGAACTCTTTCGGTGTAGGCGTTGAAAGAACTTTCCCAGTTAACTCACCTAAGATTGAAAAGATCGAAGTGACTAGACACGGTAAGGTTAGAAGAGCTAAGATTACTTACATAAGAGGTAGAGTTGGTAAGGCTGCTAAGATTAAGGAAGCTAGAAACAATAGATAATCTGGCGTAATATTGCTAAAGGAAAGGATGTCTCTTGAGACATCCTTTTTTATAATTTATAATATAGTTATATAGTAATGAGAGGAGCTACATTATGAGCTACAATGAAGAATATTTAAGAAATGATAACTTAAACATAAACTGGTATCCAGGTCATATGAAAAAGACGAGAGAGCTGGTACAAGATAATTTAAAGTTGGTAGATATAGTAATAGAACTTTTAGATGCTAGAATACCTTATAGTAGTAAAAATCCAGACATAAGTCAATTAGTAGGTGATAAACCTAGAATTGTTCTTTTAAATAAGTCTGATTTATGCGAAAAAAAGGAGCTTGATGAATGGATTGCCTACTATGAAAAAATAGGTATAAAGGCAATACCTATAAATGCTATGACTGGATCAGGCGTGAATAAGATCGTCACAGAGTGTAAAAATCTAGCTGGTGAAATAATGAAAAAATATGCTGAAAAAGGAAGAAAAGCAAGAGGCATAAGACTGATGATAGTAGGTGTTCCAAATGTTGGAAAATCTTCACTTATAAATAAACTTTCAGGAAGAAAGAGCACTCAAACAGGTGATAGACCAGGTGTTACAAAGGGTAAGCAATGGGTTAAAATAAGAGGCAATATGGAACTTTTAGATACTCCAGGTATACTTTGGCCAAAGTTTGATGATCAAAAGGTTGCTTTAAATCTTGCATTTACAAGAGCTATAAAAGATGAAATATTAGATGTTGAAACACTAGGACTTAGATTAATAGAAAAACTTATTGTATTGGCACCAGATGACTTAAGAGCTAGATATAAGCTAGAAGAAATATATCCAAATGGTGTAGATACAATGGAAGCAATTGGTAAAAAGAGAGGCTTTATACTAGGGAAAAATGAAATAGACTACACTAGAGTAGCAACTACAGTACTAAATGAATTTAGAGAAGGAAAGATAGGAAAGATAACGCTAGAAAGTCCTGATGAAATAGTAGACTAACTATTGTTTGGAGGTAAGAATATGGATGATGTATTAAGAGGATCGGATTGGCTGGAAATAAACTTAAATAACATAGAGTATAATCTTAAAGGAATAAAGAATAAGCTGCCAGAAGACGTAAAAATATGTATGGTGGTAAAAGCTAATGCATATGGTCACGGAGCTGTAGAGTTGGCTGGCTTATATCAAGATTTAGGAGTGGATTTTCTCGCTGTTGCCAGAACAAGAGAGGCTATTGAGCTTAGAAATAATGAAATTAATCTTCCCATATTAAACTTGGGTTATACAAATCCTGTATCTATAGAAGAAAGTATAAAAAATGATATATCTATGACGATTTTTAGATATAACTTTGCTAAAGAAATTAATGAAACTGCTAAAAGACTAGGAAAGCGTGCCAAGGTACATATCAAACTTGATACTGGGATGTCTAGACTTGGATATGTCGTTTTAGCTGATAGAATAGATGAAATAAAATTAGAAATACAGAAAATAAATAATCTCGAATATATAGATATTGAGGGAATTTATACTCACTTTGCAACTGCAGATGCAGAAAATAAGGAGTTTGAAAATCTTCAAATTCAGAGATTTTCTGAAATGATTAATTCATTGGAAAATATTGGAATAAAGCCTAAGTATATACATTGTTCAAATAGTGCAGAGATACTAGATACAGAAGAGAAGTATAATATGGTTAGGGTTGGAATAATACAATATGGTATTTATCCATCAGATGAAGTTTCTCGTGAAATAGACTTAAAGCCTGTTATGAGCTTTAAAACAAAGGTATCTAATGTCAAAGTTTTAAATCCAGGAACGTCTATAAGCTATGGGAGAACATATTTTACCACTGTCATTGAAAAAATTGTGAGTATTGCTGTTGGATATGCAGATGGATTTTTGAGAGGCAGAAGAAATCCTTATGTATATATTCACGGAGAAAAATGTCCAGTTGTTGGAAAAATATGTATGGATCAATGTATGGTTAGAGTTCCTATGAAAATGGATGTTAGGATTAACGATGATGTATTAATTTTTGG
The DNA here is from genome assembly GCF_003012055.1 of Peptostreptococcus russellii. Taxonomy (GTDB): domain Bacteria; phylum Bacillota; class Clostridia; order Peptostreptococcales; family Peptostreptococcaceae; genus Peptostreptococcus; species Peptostreptococcus russellii. The sequence goes on from NZ_JYGE01000003.1 coordinate 384,112, forward strand.
AGAAGAGTTAGTAACTGTTTGTGATATAGCTAGAGATTGTGATACAATAGAATATGAGATTATGTGTAGAATCGACAGAAGAGTTCAAAGAGTTTATACAAGAGATGATGAAATAGTTAAAATTACTGACTACTTGATATAAGTATGGAAGGAATTGGAGAATTAGATGTTAATAGACTACAAGATAGAAGAAACTTCAAAGCTTAAAACAAAGGAAATAAAGAAAATATCTGATGAAATATCTGAAGAAGAATATCTAGAATTTGTATCTATTTTTAGGTCAGATGACAGAAAGTCTGTTCAAGCAATATGTGATAGACTTCTTAAGAAATTGGAAAAGATACATCTAGAAGATGAAAGACTTAAAAAAATGAATAACTATGAAAATAGTGCATATAATGAAGGATTTATTTATGTAGGCGGTGTTGATGAAGCTGGAAGAGGTCCTCTTGCAGGGCCAGTAGTAGCTGCAGTAGTGGTATTTGACCCACATACAAAGATACGTGGAGTAAATGATTCAAAGAAGCTTTCAGAGGCTAAAAGAAATGAACTCTATAAAGAAATTATAGAAAAAGCAAAGGACTACGGGATAGGTATTGCAGATCATAAGGAAATTGATAAGTACAATATACTAAATGCTACTTATATGGCTATGAGAAGAGCTATATCTAACTTGAAAAAGGCTCCAGACTGTCTTTTAAATGATGCAGTCAAAATACCTGGGGTAGATGTAAAGCAGATATCTATCATTCAAGGTGATGCAAAGTCTATTTCTATTGCAGCTGCAAGTATATTGGCTAAGGTTACAAGAGATCAAATGATGTATGAATATGATGAGCTTTATCCTGGCTATGCATTTTCATCTAATAAGGGTTATGGTACGAGTGATCATTATGCCGGAATTAAAAGACTAGGTATAACACCAATACATAGACATAGTTTTCTTAAAAATTTTGAATATTAAAAAGTGAGGTTCTAAAATGAAGTACGAAGAAGTATTAAAAAACGCTAGAGAAAAATTTAATGGTTCATGTAGAGTTTGTAGAATTTGTGATGGAGTTGCCTGCAGAGGTGAAGTTCCAGGAATGGGCGGAAAAGGAACGGGAAATTCTTTCATAGAGAATGTAAGGGCGCTTGATAGAGTAAAGATAAATATGAGAACTATTCATAATGTTTCAGATCCAGATACTTCTATAGAGTTGTTTGGTCAAAAGTTATCTCTACCAATAATGGCAGCTCCGATAACAGGAACTACTATTAATATGGGTGGACAGGTAACAGAAAGAGAATACATAGAGCCAGTAGTATTGGGCTGTAAAAATAAGGGAACTTATGCTATGGTCGGTGATACTGCTGTACCACAGTTTTTATTAGATAATTTAGATGTAATGAATAAAAATAATGCCCCTGGAATTGTTTTTATAAAACCATGGGAAAATAAAAATATAATAGGAAAAATCAAAGATGCTGAAAAAGCAGGAGCAGTTGCGGTTGGAGTGGATATAGATGCATGTGGATTAGTTACTTTAAATCTTCATGGAACACCAGTCAAGGCTAAAAGTATAGACGAGATAAAAGAGCTTGTAGCAAGTACAGAGCTTCCATTTATATTAAAGGGCATTATGACTCCAGATGAGGCACAAAAGGCAGTAGAAGCGGGAGTATATGCAATAGTTGTATCAAATCACGGCGGAAGAGTTCAAGACTATACACCAGGAACTGCAGATGTTTTAGAAGAGATATCAAAGGCAGTAGACGGTCGTATCAAGGTATTTGTAGATGGTGGAATTAGAACTGGTGTAGATGTTTTGAAAATGTTAGCACTAGGTGCAGATGCCTGTCTTATAGGTAGACCATTTGTTACAGCTTCTTTTGGTGGAGAAACTGAAGGTGTAGAGCTATATATAGATAGATTAGAATCTGAACTAAAGGGAGCAATGACTCTTACAGGATGTCAAGATTTGAAATCAATAGATTGCAGTGTCTTATATCAGGGTAAGTAGTTAATGTAAGCAAAAGTAAATTAAATAAGGAGGTAGTCTATGAGATTTGAACATTTTAATTTTAATGTTTTAGACTTAGAGAAGAGTTTAAAATTTTATGATGAAGCTTTGGGATTAAAACCTGTAAGAGAAAAAAACGCTGAGGACGGTAGTTTTAAGTTAGTTTATCTAGGAGATGGAGTAACAGATTTTCAACTCGAACTTACTTGGTTAAGAGATAGAACAGAGCCTTATAATTTAGGTGAATGCGAATTTCATCTAGCTCTTAATACGGACAACTATGATGAGATGTTTAAAAAACATACAGATATGGGTGTAGTTGCATTCGTAAATGAGAAAATGGGAATATATTTTATTACAGATCCAGATGGATATTGGATAGAAATATTACCAGCAGACAGAAATAAATAAAAAATTAGTAGATATATATAAATAGAGCCGATAAAATATTTTGTTGGCTCTATTTTTGTGTAAGTAAGCATTTTGTGTAAGTAAGCATTTTGTGTAAGTAAGCATTTTGTGCAAGTAACTATTTTGTGCAAGTAATCTACCTACTATATAGGTAATATATCTATATATAGAATTCTTTTTAATTCTCTAATAAGATTTTTATAAGTTCGCTTGAAGATTAAAAACTACAATATCATTTGCTTAGCTAATCAATATAAAGTAATGGATAAATATATATAAATTAAAAACTATAAAAAATAATAATAAATTCTCTTTAAATGTTTTTTTTATTTATGTTAGTGTAGTACTTTATATCTAAATAGTATATCATATATGAGGGATATAAAAGCATAAAATATAGCATATTAGTTAAAAAGAATACATATATAGTGAAAGATTTAAAAAATTAAAAAAACATTTTGAAAAAAAGAAAATATATAAAAAAGGCTAAAAAGCTTGAAAACAAATAAAGTCAGTTCAATATGCTTAAAATATAGTAGTTATTTAGGCTTGTTTATATTTAGATAAACAAATAAATTTTGTATATTTATGTTTCTTTTTAATTGTCACGGGTATAATTTATACTAACAATATATATCGATAATAAATAACAAATAATAATAAAAATCGAATAATATTTATTATTATTAAAACATAAAAATTAGGAGGTAATTTACATGACAATTCTTACAGAAAATAGATACAAACTTTATATCAACGGTGAGTGGAGAGAATCTTCTACAGGAGACGTAATTAAGTCTTACAATCCAGCGAATGGTGAATTTTTAGCAGATATTGCAGATGCTTCAGAAAAAGATGTGGATGATGCAGTAAAGGCTGCAAAGGAAGCTTTTAAAACTTGGGGTCAAACAACAACATCTCAGAGAGCTGATATATTAGATCAGATAGCTGAAATAATACTTGCAAATCAGGAGTTTTTATCAAAGGTAGAAACTTTAGATAATGGTAAACCTATTCGTGAAACTAAAAATATTGATATTCCATATGCTGCAGAACACTTTAAATACTTTGCAGGAGTTATCAGAAGTGAAGAAGGTTCAGCAAATATACTAGAAGGAAATAAGTTAAGTCTAGTTCTAAGACAACCGATTGGTGTAGTAGGTCAGATAGTACCTTGGAATTTCCCATTCTTGATGGGTGCTTGGAAGTTAGCTCCAGTAATTGCAGCAGGTGATACTACAGTTTTAAAACCATCTAGCTCAACATCTTTATCAATTCTTGAACTTATGAAGTTAATAGGGCACTTACTACCAGAAGGTGTAGTAAACGTAATCACAGGTAAGGGCTCTAAGTCAGGAGATTACTTAGTAAAGCATGAAGGTTTGGATAAGCTAGCATTTACAGGATCAACTGAAGTTGGTAGAGGTATAGGTATAGCAGCAGCTGAAAGAATTATTCCAGCTACTTTAGAACTTGGTGGAAAGTCAGCAAATATATTCTTTGATGATTGTGACTTAGAGCAAGCATTAGATGGAGTACAATTAGGAATATTATTCAATCAGGGTCAGGTTTGCTGTGCTGGATCTAGAATATTCGTTCAAGAAGGAATATATGACGAATTTATTGAAAAGGCAGTAGAAAGATTTAAGAATGTAAAGGTTGGAGATCCTATGGATGAATCAACAGTTATGGGATCACAGATAAGTGTAAGACAAGCTGAAAAGATTTTAGGATATGTTGATATAGGTAAGAAAGAAGGAGCAAGAGTGGCTGTTGGTGGAAACAGAGCTTGTTCTGTAGGATTAAAGGAAGGTGCATTCGTTGAACCAACATTGTTGGTAGATGTAACTAATGATATGGCAGTAGCTCAAGAAGAGATATTTGGACCAGTTGGAGTAGTGATAAAGTTTAAGGATGCAGACGATGTAATCAAAATGGCTAATGACTCAATCTACGGCTTAGGTGGTGGTGTATATACTAAGAATATTGATACAGCACTTTATGTAGCAAGAAATGTAAATACTGGTAGAATTTGGGTAAATACATACAATCAGATACCTGCAGGTGCACCATTTGGTGGAGTAAAGCAGTCAGGTATAGGTAGAGAGACTCACAAGATGATATTAGATCACTATACACAGGCAAAGAATATAATGATTGATTTAACTGGAAAGGGAAGCGGATTTTATTAAAAAGAAATCTAAGTACTACTTAGATCAAAAATAATAAAGCTACTATATAAATAGAATAGAATAAAATAGATATAAATAAAAATGGAGCACAATGTGCTCCATTTTTATTTTTCTTTTATATATTATTAATTTCTTAATAGCTACAATAATATTATAAGAGTTCGCCATATTTCCTTATGAATTTTCTCTTAAATAAAGTAACAAGAAGCATGTATGCAACAATAGTTACAGCAAGCCATATAAAGTAAGCTCCTGATAGTGGCAACAATCCAATTGATTTTCCAAATTCTGTAAATGGAATAGTTGTAAGTACAGCAATTCCAGTAAATGTCAATATCATTACAGGAAGTGAAGCTCTACTTTGAATAAATGGAACCTTTGGAGTACGAATCATATGTATAACCAAAGTCTGGCTCCACATGGACTCTACAAACCAACCAGCTTGGAATATAGCTATATAAGCAGCTTGTGTAGCAGGGTCGCTAATTTGACTAAACAACAATCCACCTGTCATAGCAGGGCAAATTATAAAATACATTAATAGATATGTTGTTATATCAAAGATTGAACTTGTAGGTCCAAACCAAACCATAAATTTACCGATTGAAGTAGCGTCCCATTTCCTAGGAATCTTTAAAAACTCCTTATCCACATTGTCCCATGGTATAGCAGTACAAGATAGGTCATATATTAAATTCAATAGTATCAGATGAATTGAAAGCATTGGTAAAAATGGTAAAAATGCACTAGCTATTAATACTGAAAATACATTACCAAAGTTGGAACTTGCAGTCATTTTTATGTATTTAATCATATTTGCATATGTTTTACGACCTTCAACAATACCTTCTTCAAGCACCATTAAATCTTTTTCTAATAGTATTACATCAGCAGATTCCTTTGCTATATCAACGGCTGTATCAACTGATATTCCAACATCAGATGCCTTCATAGCAGCCGCATCATTAATACCATCCCCCATATATCCAACACTATGGCCCTTTCCTCTTAAAACTCTGATAATTCTTGCCTTTTGCTGAGGCGATAACTTAGCAAATACACTTATTTTCTCAGCAACATCACCAAGTTCATTGTCAGTCATTAGTTCAACCTCAGAGCCAAGTAGTATTTTTTTAGAAGGAATATTTACGTGACGACATACAGACCTAGTCACCTTGTCATTGTCACCAGTAAGAACCTTTACACCGACACCGTGTTCTCTAAGAGCCTTGATAGCTGAAGCAGTAGATTCTTTTGGTGGATCTAGGAAGGCAAGATAGCCCATTAAAACCATATCACTTTCATCTTTAACTGAAAACTCACCAACTGGTGATGGATTAGTTTTTTGAGCAATTGCAATTACTCTCATACCGTCCTCATTAAGTTTGTCAACTTTATTTAAAATATATTTTTTAAGTTCAATAGTTAACTCTCTAACTTCACCTTTAAACTCTACATAACTACATATAGAAATCATCTCTTCAACAGCACCTTTGGTAATCATTTGAGTTTTACCGTTTTCTACTACAACGCTCATACGACGACGTTCAAAGTCAAAAGGAATTTCATCTATTTTATTATATTTTTCTGATAAACCCTGTAAATCAGGATGATCTTTTTTTTCTTTTTTTGTTCGATCTATAATGGCAATATCCATAAGATTTTTTAAACCAGTCTGATAATAGCTGTTTAAAAAGGCATGCCTTAGAACTCTAAAGTCCTCTTTGCCATGAATATCAAGATGATAAAGTAACACAACTTTATCTTGTGTAATAGTACCAGTCTTGTCGGTACACAGTATATCCATGGAGCCTAGATTTTGTATAGAGTTTAAATTTTTTATAATAGTTTTTTTCTTAGACATTGTTACAGCACCTTTTGCAAGAGAAGTAGTAACAATCATAGGTAACATCTCTGGAGTAAGTCCTACGGCTATAGAGATAGCAAATAGACCTGCTTCTAACCAGTCACCTTTAGTAATTCCATTTATAAAAAATACTATTGGTACCATTATCAACATAAACTTGATAAGTAGCCAAGATACTGAATTGACACCCTTTTCAAAACTTGTTTCTATAGCATCTTCACTGATATCCTTAGCCATATCACCAAGTATAGTATCATCTCCAGTAGCGACAATAATAGCATTTGCACTTCCACTTACAACATTAGATCCCATAAAAGCAAGATTTTTTGTGTCTGTTAAGGAATCATGAGTTTTTGAGCTACTTTCTGAAAATTTTTCAACAGCAACACTTTCTCCTGTCAGTGCTGATTGGCTTATAAATAAGTCTTTTGATTTAAAAATTCTCACATCAGCTGGAACCATATCTCCTGCTGATAGATGTATTATATCGCCGACAACAACTTCATCCATTGGAAGTTCTTTTTCAGCAGTTGACGGTCTAATTACACATGTAGTAGTAGTGATCATTTTTAAAAGATTTTCTGCAGCATTACCACTTCTAGTTTCCTGAACAAATTTTAATATACCTGATATCATAACCATTGTAACAATAATTATGACAGTCATAGGATCTTCTTCGCCTGCCTTTGCCCAAACTATATCTGTCATAGTAGAGACTAGAGCTAAAGCGATTAATATCACAGTAAATGGGTTGATAAATGCAGCAATGATACGTTTAAAAAGAGAATCTCCCTTATCATAAGTAACTTCATTTTTACCATAAAGATCTCTAGATTTTTCTATAAAAGATTCATTAATACCATCAGAGCTACTATTGAATCTTTCAAATACACTATCTATATTTTCTGAAGAAGCAAACTTTAATCTATTTAAAACTTCTTGTCTTCTAGAAATATAAGCAGGTTTTTTTCTTATTTCATTTTTTTTATTTAGCTTTTTCATTTTTCTGTACCTTCCTTTCAAAAAAAATTTAATCAGAAAGTACAGCCTAAATTCACTTAGCTTATATAGTTATGGCAACGGAATGGAAATAAAATTCCTCAAAAAGATTTCCAAACCGGATGCATTTTTAATTAGCCTACACGAATCGGGGCCGTATTTTTCTGATTTACCTCGCTCGGAATCCATTCCGTACACCTCCTTAAATTCAAATTAATATTAAAGATATGATAAAAATATAATTTTATTAATTAAAAAATCATTTAATACTTAAGTTTATTTTAAGTTTAAATCTGAATTCATCATACCTAAACCAATTTTAATCAAGAAAAATTATATTGTCAAGCTATTAAAAATAATATCTATAGATTTTTATGGTTTTTAATTTAATTTTTTGTTATGCGAAGTAAAGATAAATTTATTAATCCTATTCAAATAGGATTAATAAAAAGAGTTATTGCAAAAAATAATAATGCTTTTTTATAAATGTACTTAAATAAAAAATAAAGTAAATATTATGCTTTTTTAAGTATAAAAATTTATTTGAAATAAAATAATAAACTTAAAAAATACAGAAAATATAGATAAATTTATAAATTTAAAGAAAGTTTTATATAGAGAGATTAATCATAAATTGAGTTTAAATATATTAATTCAAGAAATTTTAAAAATAAAGTACAATTTAAAAATAAAATGCCTATAAGGTATTAATGGATTAAATAATAATGTGGAGGTATTTATGAATGACTATGAGATAGGGATGTTGGGTGAAGATGCTGTGGAGTGTTATTTGGACAAAATAAGTTGCAATATACTTGAAAGGAACTTCAGAACTAGAAGGGGTGAGATCGATATAATATTTGAAGAGTCGGGATATTTAGTATTTGGAGAAGTAAAAACAAGAAGAAATGCTAAATATGGCAGACCCTTGGAGTCAGTTGATTACAAGAAAAGATTGAAAATAATAAATACTGCAAAAGAGTATATATTCAAACAAGGGCTTAGGGATGTAAATATAAGGTTTGATGTATTTGAAGTATTTTTTTATGAAAGAAAAATAAGACATATCAGAAATGCATTTTTTAGTGTATAAAAACCTTATAAAATTTTAGTAAAAAAATTCAAGGAATAATAAGTTACATAAAAATATTAATATATAAGAGTATAAAAAAATAATATAAAGTTAAAAAAGAAAGTTTTTAGAATGAGTTTTCAAAGTGTTTTATGTATGAATTATATATATTTCAATACTAATATCATAACATACAAATGATTTTAAATCAAAATGTTAAAAAGGTTTTGAAAAGGTAAAGGGGTGATTATTATCATTAATAAAATAAAATCAGGTATATTAAATGGTGTGCAAGGTTATTTAATTGAAGTTGAAGTAGATATTTCAAAAGGACTTCCTTACTTTAATGTGGTTGGCTTGGCTGGCACTCAAGTAAAAGAATCGAAAGAAAGAGTTCGTTCAGCAATATCAAACAGTGGATATAAATTTCCTTTGAGTAGAATAGTTGTTAATTTATCTCCTGCAGATATGAGAAAAGATGGATCATATCTTGACTTGGCTATATGTATGGGGATTTTAAAAGAAAAAATTAATGAAGAGGAAGACTTTTTTAATGAAACAGCTTTCTTAGGAGAACTTTCTCTTGATGGACAAATAAAATCAATGAAAGGAATTATTTCTATAGCAATTTCTTTTTCACAAATGGAGTTGAAAAATTTATTCATTCCTTATGATAACTATATGGAGTGCAGTGAGTTGAGCAACATAAATATAATACCAGTAAAGTCTGTAAGAGATTGTATAAATATACTAAAAATGGATAAAGTTAGTAGAGAATTATATATAAAAGAAAGAATAGAAAAGATAGTTGAAAAATCTGGGATTAACAAGCAAGGTGAGGAGGAAGAAAAGGATTTATTAGAAGATGACTTTTATTTTATAAAGGGAAATAAAATTGCCAAGAGGTGTGCAGAAATTTCTGTAGCAGGAGGACATAATTTTTTGATGATAGGACCTCCTGGAACAGGTAAAACTATGATTGCCAAGGCTATGAAAAATATATTGCCGACTCCAAGTAAAGATGAATCATTGGATATTACAAGAATATATAGTACAGTTGGAAAACTTTATGACGGCAATGGACTGATAAAGAAAAGGCCTTTTAGAAGTCCACATCATAGTTCAACGCTGACATCTATAATAGGAGGGGGTGTAAATGCAAGTCTAGGAGAAGTAACTCTTGCTCATAATGGAATATTATTTTTAGATGAGTTACCTGAATTTGGGCGAAAGTTGATAGATAGCCTTAGGCAGCCAATAGAAGATGGGCAAGTCAATATATCGAGATTAAATAGAAGCGTTACATATCCGGCAAATTTTATTATGTTGGCAACGATGAATCCCTGTCCTTGTGGATATTTTAATAGCGAGAAAACTTGTGTATGTAGGGCATCTGATATTGATAGATATAGAGCTAAGTTGTCTGGACCAATTTTAGATAGAATAGATATATTTTGCGAAGTAAGTGAAATTAACTTTAATGAATTCAATGAGGACAAAGATAAAAGACTAAGTTCTAAAGAAATTAAAAAACATGTTGAGCTTGCAAAAGATATTCAGGAGCTTAGATTCAAAGAAAAAGATATTTATAATAATTCTCAGATGAGCCCAAAGGATGTTTTTATCTATTGTAATCTATCTGATGAAGCTGAAGAGACTTCTAAGTATATTTATGATAAATATAAATTAAGCAACAGAAGTTATATAAGATTGCTTAAGATATCTAGAACAATAGCCGACCTTGATAATAGAAAGGAAATAAAGGAAAAAGATATAATGGAGGCTTTTTCATATAGAAGAGCCTATTATAAATATTTTTATTCAAAGGAGTAAAGTTATGTATGAAGATTTTTATATTTGGGCAAATGCTGTAATGCATATGTCTGCTAGCGTGATGAATAGAGTTAGAAATTCAATAGGAAATGAAATTAAAAATTTTGATGAAGGTATATATAAAGATATAATAAAAAGTGATAAGCTAGATAAATATGTTTTGGATCGATTTAAAAAATATCCTTACTCAAAGTCATTGATAGAGGAAATGAAATTGGAATTAAGAAGAAATAATATGGGATATATAACTATAGATGATGATAATTACCCGGAGTCTTTAAAAAATATATATGATCCTCCTTATATACTATATTATTTAGGAAATATAGATCTGATAAATGAAAAAATTATAATAGCTGTAGTTGGATCTAGAAAGGCAAGTGATTATGGAAAAAATGCAAGTAAAAAAATAGTTGCAGACTTATCCAATGCAGGTGTGATAATAGTGAGCGGTATGGCTAAAGGAATTGACTCACTAGCCCATAGAAGTTGTCTGGATTCAGGAGGTCTTACAATTGCTGTTATGGGAACATCTATAGAAAAAGCCTACCCCAAAAGCTCAATAGGATTAAAAAAAGATATAATAAATAATAAAGGATTAATTTTATCAGAATATTTTATAGGAGCTCATACAGAACCATCATTTTTTGCTATGAGAAATAGAATTATAAGTGGATTATCGAAGGGGGTACTTGTAGTTGAGGCAGAAAAGAAAAGTGGTGCCCTGATTACTATGGATTGTGCCTTACAACAAGGTAGAAATGCTTATGCAGTTCCAGGAAGTATATTTTCATCTACAAGCCAAGGTTGTAATAATATAATAAATGAAGGTGCAAAAGCAGTGGAAAATGCAAGTGATATTTTGGAAGATTATTATGACTATTTAGATAATAAAAATCTAGCAAATAAAAATAATAATAAAAAAATTTGTAAAAATAGTGGAAAAATTAGTAGTAGTTGTGTTAATATAGGGTTTGACGATATTGATGGAGAGAATATTTCTAAAGAAGAATTATTTATTATTAAAATATTAATATCAAAAGGTGTGCTTAATATAGATGATCTATCTGTTATCACTGGATATGAAATTACAGAGTTGATTTATATAGTGAACAAACTTCTCATGAAAAATCTCATAGTAGAGGAGGGCTTCAATAAGTATGCACCTAATATATTAAGATAACTGGAGGTGTTGCCTGTGCCAAAGGCATTAGTAATAGTTGAGTCTCCTGCAAAAGCGAAAACAATAGAGAAATTTCTTGGAAAAAGTCATTATGTTGTAAAGGCTTCAGTAGGTCATATAAGAGATTTACCTAAAAGTAGGTTGGCTGTTGATATAGAAAATAATTTTGAACCAGAGTATATAAATATTCGAGGTAAGGGCGACATAATAAAAGACTTAAAAAAAGAAGCAAAAAAAGCCAAAAAAATATATCTTGCGACTGACCCCGACAGAGAGGGAGAAGCAATTTCTTGGCATCTTACTCATATACTAGGTATAGATGTAGACTCAGAATGTAGAATAGAGTTCAATGAAATAACTAAGGATACTATTAAAAAATCGATTAAAAATCCTAGAAAAATAAATAGAGATTTAGTGGATGCCCAGCAAGCAAGAAGAGTTCTTGATAGATTGCTGGGGTATCAAATCAGCCCAATTTTATGGCAAAAGATTAGAAGAGGTTTGAGTGCTGGTAGAGTCCAGTCTGTAACAACTAAAATAATCTGTGATAGAGAAAAAGAGATAGAAAAATTTATACCAGTTGAATACTGGAGCATAGATATTGTATCTGAAAAAGAAAAAGAAAGAATTGATTTTTCTTTTTATGGAAAAGATGGTAAAAAAATGGATCTATCTAATGAAAATCAGGTAGATGAAATTATAGAGAAGTTAAAAGATGAAAGTCTAGATATAGTTAAAATAGATACAAAGACTAGAAAAAGAAGTGCTGTAAAGCCATTTACGACATCGGTCTTACAACAGGAAGCTGTAAATAAATTAGCTTTTACCACTAAGAAAACAATGAAAGTTGCTCAAGAACTTTATGAAGGTGTTGATGTATCTGGAGAAGGAACAATTGGTCTTATATCGTATATAAGAACAGATTCTCAGAGAATATCTGATGAAGCAAAGTTATCAGTAGACGAATATATCACTGACTCATATGGAGATCAGTATTTGTTTAAGGGAAAAAAGAAAAAAACAAAGTCAAATAAGAATTCTCAAGATGCTCATGAGGCAATTAGACCAACATCTGTATTGAGAACTCCTGATAAGATAAAAGAATCGCTTTCAAAAGATCAGTATAAACTATACAATCTTATTTGGAGAAGATTTGTTGCGAGTCAAATGTCAGATGCTATATATGAAACTCTTACTATAGAATCAAAAGTTAAAGAGTATACATTTACGGCTACAGGTTCTCAACAAATATTTGATGGTTATACAAAAGTATATAATTTCACAAATAGGGAAGATAAAATATTACCAAAAATTGAAGTTGGTGATAAATTGCCTATAAAAGAAGTTAACCCATTACAGCACTTTACACAACCGCCTGCTAGATACACTGAAGCAAGCTTGGTTAAAACATTAGAAGAGCTAGGTATAGGTAGACCTTCAACTTATGCTCCTACAATTGCTACCATCTTAAATAGAGAATATGTTGAAAAAGAAGGTGCATCTATAAAGCCTACAGAGTTAGGAATAATAGTAACTGAAATTTTAGAAGAAAACTTTGAAATGCTGACAGATGTTGATTTTACAGCAAAGTTAGAGGATAGACTGGATGAAGTTGCTGAGGGCGAATTAGAGTGGAAGAGTGTAGTATCAGAGGCATATAAACCTTTGGAATCTTCAATTAAGGAAGCTGTTGAAAAGATAGAAAAAATTAATATGGATGTAGAAACAGATGAAATCTGTGAGGATTGCGGTGCCAATATGGTTATAAAACATGGTCGTTTTGGTAAATTTATGGCATGCAAAAATTATCCTGAATGTAAAAATACAAAGCCTATTATAGAAAAAATAGGGGTAAAATGTCCTAAATGCAAGGACGGAGATGTAATAGTTAGAAAGACAAAAAAAGGAAGGCATTTTTATGGTTGTAGCAACTATCCGGATTGTGACTTTATAGAGTGGAAAAAGCCAACGGGTGATTTCTGTAAAGAGTGTGGCTCTTACATGATTGAAAAGGTTACAAAGAAGGAGAGCAAGTTAATTTGTTCTAACAATGAATGTCCAACAAATAAAAAATAAAACGGGGAGATGCCTACCCGTTTTTTTTAAGGCTTTTAAAAATAAGTTTTTATAAAAAAGCCAAAAAAGTATTTTCTTTGATATAAATTGGGTATATAGGGAGTATAGGTATTTTATTTTAAAATTACGAAAATTGAAAAAATATATTGAACTTTTTTTAAAAGTATGATAATCTTTGTATTGTAGCATATTGATTGAAAGATGTGTATATTGAAAATATTCAAAAATTTTACTTTAAATTCAAAGAAGAATAAATAATAAACAAGGAATAATCAAGCAGGATAAATTAGGAGGAAAATTATGACAAACAAATTATTAACCAATACTAGAAGAATAAACAAGACTCTTCAGACGACAGCAGGAACAGCGGTATCTTTTGATCAGCTAACAAGTGTTTTAGGTGATGTATTAGAATCGAATGTATATGTAGTAAGAGTTAGAGGAAAGGTCTTAGGATACTACTTATCTAATCCAGAAGATAGCTCGGTAGTTCTTGATGAAGAAAAGAATCTATCAATGTTTCCTGAAAAGTATACAGAAAGTTTACTTACAATAAATGAAACAAAGGAAAATATATCTGAAGAAGATACTTTAAAGATGTTTCCTTTTGAACAAGATAGATTGGAAAAGTACACAACTGTGGTTCCAATATGGGGAAGCGGTGAAAGACTTGGAACATTAATATTATCTAGATATGACAGACCTTATACTGATGAAGATATTGTAGTAGCTGAATATTCAGCTACAGTAATTGGCCTTGAAATATTAAGAGCAATTAGTGAAGAGTTAGAAGAAGAGATGAGAAAAAAGGCTGTTGTACAGATGGCAATAGGAACTTTATCTTTCTCAGAATTAGAAGCAATTGAACATATATTTAAGGAATTAGATGGAACAGAAGGCTTATTAGTTGCAAGTAAGATTGCTGATAAGGTTGGAATCACTCGTTCAGTAATAGTAAATGCATTAAGAAAGTTTGAAAGTGCAGGAGTTATAGAATCTAGATCTCTTGGTATGAAGGGAACTCATATTAAAATTCTTAACGATAAATTATTAGAAGAATTAGATAAAAGTAAATAAATTTAATTAAAATATATAATTTTGGACTGCATAATATGCAGTCCTTATTTTTTGGAGGGATAAGTATGCCATTAGCTGATAAATATAGACCTATAATAATAGATGATGTTGTAGGACAAAGTCATATTATTGGAGAAAATAAAGTTATTAACAACATGATTGAAAAAAATTATTTTCCTAATATGATATTTTATGGACCACCAGGGGTGGGAAAAACTACAGTTGCAGAAATAATATCCAAAACGTCTGATAAAAAATTTTTTAAAATAAATGCAACAAATTCATCTTTAGATGATATAAAGAGAATAATTAAAGAAATAGGAAGCTTTGGAACAAGCAATGGAATATTATTATATATAGATGAAATTCAAAGTTTTAATAAAAGACAACAACAATCAATACTAGAGTTTATAGAAAGTGGAGAAATAACTTTAATTGCTAGTACTACTGAAAATCCATATCACTATATTTATAAGGCAATTCTTAGTAGAAGTATTGTAATGGAATTTAAGATGATTGATAAAAAAGATATAAATGACGGTTTAAAAAAGTTATTAGCTAGATATAATTCAGATAATATGGCTAAAGTAATAATAGACGAGCAAGCAGTGGATACTATAGCGAATGCATCTTCTGGTGATATGAGATCTGCAATTAATATTTTAGAGCTAGCAATTAATGAGGCAAGTCTTGACAGAGATGGAAATCTTAAAATCGATACAAGTACAATAGAAAAGCTAAGTATTGCAACTTCATATAATTTTGATACAGACGGAGATATACACTATAATTTGCTAAGTGCATTTCAAAAGTCTATTAGAGGAAGTGATCCAGATGCAGCAATTTACTATTTGGCAAGATTGTTAAAAGGAGGAGATTTGATAAGTATATGTAGAAGACTTCTTGTAATAGCCTCAGAGGACATAGGAATGGCATATCCGAATGCTATAACAATAGTAAAGGCTTGCGTTGATTCTGCAATGCAATTAGGGCTTCCAGAGGCAAGAATAGTGCTATCACAGGCTTGTTTAATTCTTGCTACATCTCCAAAATCAAATTCTTCTTATATGGCTATAAATAGAGCCATGGAGGATATAGAAAGTACAGTTCAGGATGATATACCAGAATATCTAAAGGATTCCCATTATTCAGGGGCCTCAAAGATGGGGAAGGGTGTAGGATATATTTATCCTCATGATTTTCCTAATCATTATGTAGAACAAGAGTATCTTCCTAAAAATATCAGCCATAAAAAATATTATGAACCACAAGATAATAAATTTGAGATAAATATAAAGAAGTATTTAGAAGCATTAAAGAAATAAAATAAATATCTATTTTAAAGAATAATATTAAATATTTTAAAATCGTTAAATTTACATATAAACAGCATATGTATTTAAAATTATTAAGCCAAATAAAAATAAGGATTTTTTATGGAACTAGATATTACTTAGAAAAGTGTAAAGTCTATCTAGTTTTATAAAATTTTAAAATATTAAAGTCCAATAGTATTTAAAATATTAAAGTCCAATAGTATTTTGATATTTTTAGAATAATAAATTTGATTTTAAATGTATAAGATAATTTTAAATTTAGGCAAAACTAGGCTAGGGGTTATAACCCCTAGCCTAGTATATTTCGTCACTATCAACATCTAATACACGTATTAATTCTTCTATCTGCATACCATCTAAATAAATGTCTAGCTCATCAGAGTCTATGGCAAGCTCTAAGTCATAATCACTGATATTTAAAGCTGCAGCTAAAATATCTATTGTAAGATCTTTTGAATTCATTATTTTTCTTATTTTGTTCATAATAATCACCACCTTAAGTTTTATTTTATATATCTTTTAAAATATCCATTGATTTTTTTAACTCATCAAGGCTTAGTGTTGCAAATCCCAATAAAATAGATGGGTGGCTTCTTTTTGAACCATAAAACTCAAGGCCGTATAGTTTAAGACCCTTTTTACTTGCAGATTCTATAATATAGTCTTCTCTATAACTATCGGGATATTCTAGTACAACATGAAGTCCTGCATCTGCACCAGTTATTTTTATATCTTTTCTACACTTTAAAGATTCAACAATAACTTGTCTTTTTTTTGAATATATTTTTCTCATTCTATTTAAATGCTTTTCAAATTCTCCACTTTCAATAAATTCAGTAAGTATTTTCTGAACAATAATAGGAACAGGGCATACAAAGCAATTATAGAGTTCATGATATTTATTTAAAAGCTTACTTGGAAGAACCATATAACTAAGTCTAAATGCTGGAGAAATCGACTTTGAGAATGAACCCATATATATAACCTTGTCATTATAGTCAATTGACTTAAGAGCAGCCACAGGGCGATTAGAGTATTTAAATTCACTATCATAGTCATCTTCTATAATATAATCAATACTTTTTTTATTCAAAAGATCAATTCTTCTTTTCATGCTCATAATTACTCCTGTTGGAAATTGATGAGCAGGCGTAATAGCACATATATTAGCATCTATTTTATCTAAATCATCAACTCTTAGCCCGTATTCATCAACAGCTACATACTCATAAGCTATATTATTTGCATCCATAATATTATGAAGCATTTGATAGCCAGGGTCTTCTATGGCGTATTTACCACCAACTAATTTAAATATAATTTGAAAAAGATACTCCGAGCCGCTAGATATAACTATTCTTTTTGGGTCAACTGAAAAACCTCTTGATTTTTCTAGGTATTTAGAAATTTGAACTCTAAGTGGAAGATAGCCTTGATAGTCAATTTTGGACAAAAGGTCTATATCTAAAATTATATTATTGCTTATTTTCTTGAAAACTTTATAGGGAAAGCCCTCCTTAGAAACACCACTATAAGAAAAATCATACTTAGTAGTTTCTATTTTTTTCTCAACAATTGTAGGCTTATTATTTAGAACATAGAGTTCTCCAACATCTGAAACGTAGTAGCCGCTTCTTTCTTTTGAATATATAAAACCTTCTTCTAAGAGTTTTGAATATGCATTTTCAACAGTATTTATTGAAACTTTATATTCATCTGCAAGACTTCTTTTGCTTGGAAGTCTATAATTTGCGGGGAAAGTTCCATTTATTATTTCCTCTTTATAATAATTATATATCTGTAAATATAGTAAACCCTTCTTCAATTGAAGCATTATTATCCTCCTAAATACTTATACTTATACTTATACTTATACTGGTATTATAACATTTTAGATATATATTTGAGATGAAAAAATAATTTTGGTCCCATAAAATAATATTAAATTGAGCCTACCAAGAGTATCAAAATCCCTATATACTAGATTGTAGAAAAAGAATTTAGGAGGTTTAGTATGAATACAGATAAGTTTTTAGGTGGGGTAATTATGGATGTAACTACTCCAGATCAGGCAAAAATTGCAGAAGAAGCAGGTGCAGTAGCAGTAATGGCCCTTGAAAGAATACCTGCTGATATTAGAGCTGCTGGTGGAGTTTCTAGGATGAGCGATCCTAAAATGATAAAAGAAATAATAAAAGCAGTAGATATTCCAGTTATGGCCAAGGTAAGAATTGGACATTTTGTAGAAGCACAGATTCTTGAATCTATTAATGTAGATTTTATAGATGAATCAGAGGTTTTATCTCCAGCTGACAATGTTTACCATATTGATAAAACAAAATTTGATACATCTTTTGTATGTGGAGCGAGAGATTTGGGTGAAGCATTAAGAAGAATACAAGAGGGTGCAACTATGATTAGAACAAAGGGAGAAGCTGGTACCGGAGATGTAGTTCAAGCTGTGAAACATATGAGAACTATTCAAAATGAAATAAGATATGTCTCTTCTCTTAGAGAAGATGAGTTATTTGATATAGCAAAAGAATATAGAGTTTCTTATGATTTAATAAAATATGTACATGAAAATAATAAATTACCAGTAGCAAATTTTTCTGCTGGAGGCGTTGCCACACCAGCAGATGCTGCACTGATGGTTCAATTGGGGGCAGATGGAGTGTTTGTAGGAAGTGGAATATTTAAATCAGGAAATCCAGAAGAAAGGGCAAAAGCTATAGTAAAGGCTGTAGAAAATTATAATAATCCAGAAGTTTTAGCCAAAGTAAGTGAGAACCTAGGTGAAGCAATGGTTGGATTAAATGAAGATGAAGTCGATGTAATAATGAGTAATAGATAGTTGACTATCTATTATATAGAAGAGAGAATTTTAAATTAAGAAGGATTATTAAAATTCAAATAGTATTTATCCTTTGAGATAGTACTTTCCATAGATATCAAATATAAAATATATTAGCTCAGGGACAGATAGAAGATTTATGATAGTAATTTAAATATTTTTCACTTAATTATATGTAAAAAAGACTCTTATTAAACAAAAATAATAGTCTTTTTTATTTTTCTTTTCAAAAACAAGATGATTTGGATATAGAAATTAGTCATATTAAATCGGATAAGTCTTAGATTAATTCATTTTTAAAAAGTTATTTATTTTTTTAGAAAAAAACTTTAAAAAGTTTCAATTTAATCTTGACATTTCTAGTAGGATATAATAATATAAAGCTATAGTTAATTCATAGTCTTTTACTAGGAATTGATTTTAGGAGGGGTGATATAGTTGAAGCTTTCTACTAAAGGAAAATATGGACTAAAGGCAATGTTTGAGCTAGCTTTAAGCTCTAATGGTGAGCCTATATCTTTAAAGCATATAGCTAAGGAACAAGGTATATCTGATCAATATCTTGAACAGATATTTTCATTACTTAAAAAGGCAGGTCTTGTAAAGAGTGTAAGAGGCGCTCAAGGAGGATACTACATTTCTAAGGATTTAAATGAAATAACAGTAGCAGATATATTGAGGGTTCTTGAAGGAGACATGGCTTTTACAGAGTGTCTACTTGATAAGGATGCATGTGAAAACTTTGATTCTTGTTCAACAAGATATGTTTGGGCAAAGATTAAAGAAAGTATAGAAAAGGTTACACAATCTATCTCATTACAAGATATGATAGATGATTATAAATCAAATTTCAAATATAGAGATGATGATATTATTAGAGATATGAAAAAAGTTAAATAACTTTTAAAAAATCATCACAGAATGACTCTAAGTTCGACATTTGTACACAAATATATTTTATCGATTAAAAAAAGAGCCTCTGGCTCTTTTTTTTATATCATTCGATTGTTATAGCCAAAAATATTATATAATACTTCAAATTAAGTATATAAAAAAACTACTATACATTAAAATATGTATTATAATTGAGATAAATTTATAAAAAGGAGAAGTTGCAATTGGAAAAGAAGAGAGTACTATTAGGTATGAGCGGTGGAGTAGATTCATCTGTTGCTGCATACTTATTAAAAGAACAGGGATATGAAGTAGTTGGTGCTACAATGAAACTGTGGACACCAAAAAGTATAAATGGAAATTTGGCAATAGAAGATGCGCGTAAAATGGCTGATAAGTTAGGCATTGAACATCATGTATTGGATTTTGAGGACAAGTTTAAAAATACAGTAGTAAAACACTTTATAGATGGATACTATGAAGGAATAACACCAAATCCATGTGTGTTTTGTAATAAGCATATAAAATTTGATATAATGTTTGACAAAGCAAGGGAATTAAATTGTGAGTATATAGCTACTGGGCACTATTCTCGTATTAAATATAATGAAGAAACAAAAATGTATGAATTAATAAAGGCTGTTACAGATAAAAAAGATCAGTCATATATGATGTATAATTTAAATCAAGAAAAATTAGCAAAAATTCTTTTCCCTGTAGGAGAATATGATAAAAGCGAAGTAAGGGAAATAGCAAAAAAGCTAGGATTAGAAGTATATAATAAGCCTGATAGCCAAGATATTTGCTTTATTCCAGATGGCAACTACGAAGAGTTTTTAAATGAATATTCAAATAGAGACTCTAAAAAGGGTAAATTTGTTGATTCACAAGGAAATATGCTTGGCGATCATAAGGGAGTAATCAACTACACAATAGGTCAAAGAAAGGGTCTAGGAATTACTTTTGGAAAACCAACTTATGTAATAGATATCAATGGAAGTAACAATACAATTGTCCTAGGAAGTAATGATGAGCTATTTAAAACAGAGCTTATTGCAAGTGATGTAAACTTTTTAGAGCTTAATTTTGAAGAGTTGACAGAACCTTTAAAAGTAGAAGCTAAGATTAGATATTCATCAAAGCCATCAGAAGCGACTATCACTAAAATAGGTGAAAATAGAGTGAAGGTTGAGTTTGTTGATTCACAAAGAGCAATAACAAAAGGACAGAGTGTTGTGTTTTATAAGGGAAATAAACTTGTCGGTGGAGGAATTATAGAATAATATTCTATAATATATATTAATATATTGATTAATTTGACAAAGTGATGTATCATATATGATATAAGAAATTTATTATTATAAACTTATTATTAATACAACAATAACTTTGAAGGAAAGTAGTATGATATGACGGTTTTATAGAGAGAGGTTGTCGGTGGAAATACCTTAAATACGATATTTGAAGCAGTTCCCGAGTTTTTCAGATGAAACTAAGTATTCTGAGACGTATAGCTGCGTTAAAGCGACTTGAGATATCACTAATGTGATAATCAGGGTGGTACCGTGAAGATTATTCGCCCCTGTAGTATTTATACTATAGGGGTTTTTTATTGTTGTTTTATTTTTAAATTAAAAACACTGGAGGAAAAATAATGGAAAAATTAGGTTTAAATGAAATTAGAAAAAGGTTTACGGAATTTTTTAAGACAAAAGAACATTACATAGCACCTTCTCACTCTTTAGTTCCTAGCAATGATAAATCTTTATTGCTTATTAACTCAGGTATGGCACCGCTAAAAAACTATTTTTCAGGAGTAGAGACTCCACCTAAAAATAGAATGTCAACTGTTCAAAAGTGTATTAGAACGGGTGATATAGAAAATGTAGGTGTAACTGCAAGACATGCAACTTTCTTTGAAATGATGGGTAACTTTTCTTTTGGAGATTATTTCAAGAAAGAAGCAATTATTTGGGCCTGGGAATTTATTACTGAATGGCTAGAAATTCCAGAAGATAAAATATGGGTAACAGTATATGAAAGTGATGATGAAGCTCATGATATGTGGAGAGATATTGTAGGTTTTCCTGAAGAGAGAATAGTAAGACTTGGAAAAGATGATAACTTCTGGGAAATAGGCCTTGGACCTTGTGGACCTTGTTCAGAAATATACTTTGACAAGGGCGAAAAATATGGTTGTGGATGTGAAGACTGTAAGCCAGGATGTGATTGTGATAGATTCCTAGAATTTTGGAACTTGGTATTCACTCAGTTTGATAAGCAAGAAGATGGAAGCTATGCAGATCTTGAGCACAAAAATATAGATACTGGTATGGGTCTTGAGAGAATGGCTTGTATAATGCAGGATGTGGATACTATATTTGAAGTTGATACAATAGATAGAGTTTTACAGAAGGTTACATCAATCGCTGGAATAAAGTATGGTGATGATCCAGTATCTGATAAGTCTGTCAGAATAATTACTGACCATGTAAGATCAGTAGCTTTTATGGTAACTGATGGAATACTTCCATCAAATGAAGGAAGAGGATATGTTCTTAGAAGACTTCTAAGGAGAGCTGCTAGACATGGAAAATTACTAGGTATTGAAGGAGAATTTTTAAATAGTCTACTTGATATAGTAATAGAAACTTGTTCAGATGCTTATCCTGAACTTGCAGAAAAGGAAAGCTATATTAGAAAAGTTATAGGTATAGAAGAAGAAAAGTTTGCAGAAACACTTCAGCAGGGATTGGATATACTAAAATCATACACTGAAGAAAACAAGAAAAATGGATTAAAAGAAATTTCTGGAGAACAGGCATTTAAGCTTTACGATACATATGGATTCCCACTTGATCTTACAAAAGAAATCTTAATGGATGAAGATTTTACTGTAGATGAAGAAGGATTTGCAAAAGAAATGCAGATTCAAAAAGATAGAGCAAGAGCAGCAAGAGGAAATCGTGAAGGTGATGCTTGGAAGGAAGATCCGCTTACATCTATTAAGGATGCAAGCTCAGAGTTTGATGGATACAAAAATCTGGAAATGGGATCAAGTATAAAGGCTTTAGTTTCAGAAAATAGTATCGTTCATAGTATAGAAGAGGGCGACGAGGCAATAATAGTATTAGATAAAACTACTTTTTATCCAAATGGTGGTGGACAGATAGGTGATAGTGGACAGATTGCATCTAGTGGCGGTGTTTTTGAAGTAAGAGATACTGTAAAGGGTGCCGGATCAAGCATCAAGCATATTGGTAAAGTAGTTAGTGGTTCATTTAAAACTGGAGAAAATGTAGCTACAAGTGTTGATAAATCAAAGAGAATGGATGCTGCTAGAAACCATACGGCAACGCATCTTCTTCATTCAGCATTAAAAACTGTTCTAGGAGAACATGTAAATCAGGCTGGTTCACTTGTGGAAGCGGATAGACTAAGATTTGATATCACTCATTTTGAGCCTATTACAAAGGAAGAACTGGATAAGATAGAAAAAATGGTAAATGAATTTATCTTAGAATCAAATCCTATATCAGCTACAGTAATGAATATAAATGAAGCTAAAAAAATGGGAGCAACTGCACTATTTGGTGAAAAATATGGAGATAGTGTAAGAGTTGTAAGTATGGGAAATGTATCAACAGAACTATGTGGAGGTACTCACTTAGAAAATACTTCGCAGGTAGGATTGTTTAAAATTATTTCAGAAGGTGGAGTAGCTGCTGGGGTAAGAAGAGTTGAAGCTATCACAGGAAGAATGGTATATAACTATATTATAGAAAAAGATAATATAATATCTAGTGTTGCAGAAGCTTTAAAGACAAAAGAAGATAATGTATTAAATAAAGCAGAAACAATAATAGAAGAAAATAAAGAGCTTGAAAAAGAACTTCATAATATAAAGGCTAAAATGAGCATGCAAAATGCTGATTCAGTATTGGATTCTAAGCAAGAAATAGATGGTGTAAATTTAGTGACAAATAAGTATGAAGGAATGGATATGGACACTCTTAGAGAGGCAGCAGATAGCCTAAGAGATAAATTAGAAAATGGTGTAGTAGTCCTTGCTAATGTAAATGAAGGAAAAATAAATTTTGTAGCGACTGCTAGTAAGGAAGCAATCTCTAAGGGAGTTCACGCTGGAAACCTTGTAAGAGAAGTCTCAAAAATTGCAGGTGGAAAAGGTGGAGGTAGACCTAATATGGCACAAGCTGGTGCAAGTGATCCATCTAAGCTAGATGAGGCTTTATCAATTGCAGTTGATGTATTAAAATCTCAGATAAAATAATGCTTAAATCTTAGATTCACTTTGGGCTTTCTATAGTACAAAACCTTGCTATAGAGAGCCCATTTATTAATTTGATTACTTGATAATTTTCATAATTTAATGTAAAATCTAATGTAAGCAATTTAAAATTGTTAAGTGAATAGGAGGTAACTATTATGGGAAACGATATGGATTATACTGTAAAGTTTGAAGGAATAAACGATGATAAAATGGATGTAGCTGAAACTATTGCCTATGTTTATGATGCGTTGTTAGAAAAGGGATACAACCCAGTGAACCAGATAATAGGATATTTATTGTCAGGAGACTCTAGCTATATAACTAGTTATAATAATGCTAGAACAGCAATAAAAAGATTTGAAAGAGATGAAATATTAGAAGAAGTGATATCAAAATATTTAAATATTGAGGAGTAAGAATATGCTAAAGAGAATTATGACTTTTATAATCTCTCTAATGCTTTTATCTTCATCATTGATACCCGTATATGCAAAGGATAAGTCTGCTGATTTACAATTTGCCACTGAGATGCAAAGAGCTAGTGGCGAAAAGGATCCATCAGCAGACTCTAATACGGCAAAAAATGGTGGAAAAGTAATAATAATAGATATTAATAGGACAAGTTTTGAGAACTTTGAAAATATCAAAATACTGAGAGAAAAGCTTGATAAAGAGGGATATATAGGTTTAATGAATATTCGTGGAGATAAAGGTTATGATGATAGGAGAAACTATGCCACTATTGGATCTACTGGTAGAGCAGATATAAGAAGTGACATATCTATGAAATTTAACCACTCCAACAAAGAAAGTGCCAATATATATAAATCTGCGACTGGATTAGAGCCGGGAAAAATCAATCTAGAAAATATTAATAGCATGGATTTGTATAACCAAACAAAAGGAGAATATAAGTCTAAAGTAGGATACTTAGGTGATTCACTTATTAGCGGTGGTAAAAAAATTGCAGTGTTAGGCAATAGTGACCACTATGATGAAGATGGTAAAGCTTTAAATAATAGAGATTTTTGTTTGAGTGTTATGGATAGTAAAGGTAGAATATATGCAGGAAATATAGATAATATAAATAAAAGTAACTATGATTTTCCATATGGTATATCTACAGACTATAAGAAGTTAGAAGAGGAAACAAACAAATATTATAAAGAAACAGATTTATTATTTGTTAACTTAGGTGATACATATAGATTAGATGAGTATAAAGAAAATTTAAATGAAAAAACCTACAAACAAATGAAATTTTCAATTTATAATAAAGTTAGCGACTATATTGAACATGTATTTAATATGGTAGGTCCAAATGACACTGTCTACATAATGAGTTCTTTTCCAAGTAAACTCGATTATGTAAACAATAGAAGATTAGCTCCAGTAGTTAGATTTGATATGTCTGATAAGAGTAAGGGAATACTTCAATCTTCTACAACAAGAAGAGATGGTGTATTGGCAAATATGGATATCGGAGTAGATGTTCTTAATAGATTTGGATTAAAGAATAAAGAAATGGTTGGTAAAAAGCTTATAGGCAAGAAGATGGATAATAATATTGAATTTTTATTGAAAGACTATAAAAAAATAGTAGCTGTGTCATCAATAAGAATGGATATTATAAATATATACGTAACATTTATATCTATTTCTTGGATAGTTGCGGCTATTGCTCTATGGCAAAAAAATAAACTACCTGCTAAGTATAGAAACAATGTACTGCTTGTGCTAAAAGAACTGGTTAAATTTGGTTTAATAATGCCTTTAGCATTTCTTACAGCACCGATATTTAATCCGACATCAGGATTCCAAATATCAATTTTGATAGTAGCAGTATCGCTGATTTATTACTTGCTCGCAAGGAAATTATTTAAAAATGATGATATCATGCAAATTGGTTTCTTCTCTTTGCTAATGATATTAATTATAACAATAGACTCGTCCATATCGACGCCTCTAATGCAAAGTAACATTATGAGTTATGACCCTATGATAGGAGCAAGATATTATGGCGTAGGTAACGAGTACGAAGGTGTAACAATAGGAAGTGCAATATTAGGATTTGCAGTGTTAGTTGAAAGAAAGAAAATTCCTAAGTGGCTAACAACAATATTGTTGGCTATAATATTATTTATATCAGCTTATCCAGGTATGGGAGCAAATGTTGGTGGTGCGATATCAGAATGTATAGCCTATCTAGCCTTTGTACTGTTGATATATGATGTTAAAATAGACTTTAAAAAATCGATGATGATTTTAATTATAACGGCACTTTTGGTAGTCGTATTTGCAGGTGCTGATATAATGTTGGGTATGGAATCCCATTTAGGTAATTTCGTGGAACAGATTAGAATAAATGGACCTATGGAAGTTGTGTATGTGTTTGGAAGAAAGATAGCAATGAATGTACAGCTTGCACAAACTACTATATGGGTAAATATATTATTAGTAGGTATAGTAATCCTTGCAATTACTATATTTAGACCAAATAAGAACTTCTCTTTAATAAAGAAAAATCATGGAACTATTTATAATGGTTTCTTGGCAACAATAGTTGGTTGTTTGGTTACTTTATTGGTAAATGACTCTGGAATAATAGCAGCTGCTACAGACTCAATATATTTACTAATTCCTATCTTAATAATATTAATTAATAAAGGAGTAAAAGATAAAATATGCTAAAAGGCAGAATAATGGGCTTGGACATAGGCGATAGAACTATAGGAGTTGCCGTAAGCGATCTTATGGGACTTACAGCCCAAGGTATTACTACAATAAGACGTGAGAGTAAGAAGAAGGACTTGGCACAACTGAAAGAGATAATCAAAGAAAAGCAAGTTGACTATATAGTATCAGGTCTTCCTAAAAATATGAATGGAACTATTGGACCTCAGTCTGAAAAAGTAATGAAGTTTTGTGAGTTTCTAGAAAAAGAAACTGGTTTAAGAATAGAGTATTGGGATGAGAGATTAACTACAGTATCAGCAGAAAAAATGTTGATAGATGGTGATGTAAGCAGAAAAAACAGAAAAAAAGTAATTGATAAGCTTGCAGCTGTTTTAATTTTACAAAATTATCTTGATTTTAAAAAATTCTAAAATAATAAAGACAGAAGATTTTTCTTCTGTCTTTAACTTTATAAAAGATTTATAACAAAATGAGAAGGACTATTGACATAGAATAAAATTTAGTCTATATTAAGATTATGTATTATCAATTGAAAAAGGTGGTTTTGATATGGAAAACACAATGGCAGTTTTAAAAGAAAAGCTAAAAGCTACTGGATTCAAGATTACTCCTCAGAGAAGGGCAATCATTGAAGTATTAATTGAGAATGAAAACTCTCATTTAAGTAGTGAAGAAATTTATGATAAAGTACGTATTAATTGTCCAGAAATAGGTTTGGCAACTGTATATAGAACCATGCAGTTATTAGATGAGATAAATGGAATATCTAAATTAAATCTAGATGATGGATGTATAAGATATGAATTGAATCTTGAAGGTGAAGATACTCATCACCATCATCACTTAATTTGTAAAGATTGCGGAACTATTATAGAGGTAAAAGAAGATTTATTAGATGAAATTGAAACAAAGGTAGAAGATATGTATAACTTTAAAATAAAAGATCATGATCTTAAATTTTATGGTATTTGTGGAGATTGTGCTAAAAAATCTGAATAATTTTGATTATTAATAAAGACACACATTCATTATAATGAATGTGTGTCTTTTTGTTTTCCGTTAATTACTTTCTAATAAACTATATTTATAAATAAGTTACTAGATTAATATTATTTAAAAATAAATAATTAGATCTTAATCTTAAAATATAACTGCACAAGCTATATATGTTCTAGGCAAAGTGAAATAAAATTGATAAGAATAATAAAAAAATAAGCAATATCTCAATAAAATTGCACATAAAGCTTCCAACTCTCAAGTTAGCAATGCTAAAATATTTTTTTGAAAATGGGTAAAACAAGGGGACCCCTCTTTTTGTTATAATATCACACATTAAATGACTTGAATATGCAAAAGTTCCTATAATAGATAAATCAGCTATCTTTAAAGTGTTTTCAATATAACTTAATAGTAAATATATCAAAAAAATCATTGATAATGAATGAGTAAAGGAACGATGGCTCATAATTGGAAAGCTTGCTATTAAAAACGTAAGAACAACTATACCAATATTAAGCTTATAAAACAACATTATAAATCCAATAAATATAATAAGCAGGCTCAATACAATAGACCGAACCTTATTTGCAGTTACTTTTTTTTCTACAATACTGATAAAGATAAAGGAAATAATTATGCCAATATATATATTGCTAGAGGTTTTCATGTATAGATAAAAAGAAAAAATTAAAAGAGAGTATATCAAAAACGAATGAATTCTCTTAGTAGTTTTTTTACTTACGAGTGCATTTAATACATTAGAATTTGCTTCATCAATATCTGGAGCAACTGAAAGAAATGCTGCAACGGATAGAGTAATAGGTGTTAGGTTCAAACCCATAGCAAGAGAAAGTTCTAGGCTTGATAGAGTACCTATTATAAGGTGTGATTTACTTTTCATAGCAACTCCTTTTAATAACTTTAATTAAAATTAATAATACCACCAGTTGAGAGAAGGTGTCAATATATAAAAGATTAGTATTAAGAATATAAAAACTGGGTATATATTTTACAAAGGAAATAAAATTCTTAAATTTAAGAAATAAATTAAAATAATAATGAATTTTACTATAAAAAAATATGAAATCGTTTACTATTTCAATAAAGTATTTTAATAAAAAGAATTTACTTAAAATTCAAGTATTAAGAGTATTAACTATCCAATTGTATTTAATAATTAAAATTGCATTTATAAAAAAAGATATTTATTTTTTATGAATATGTGGTATTATAGTACTAACGGTATTTTGTGTTCGTGATTAAATTAAGTAGGAAAGAAGAGGAGTAAGAAATTTGGCAAAAAATAATAATGATAAAATTAAAGTTATACCACTAGGCGGAATGAACGAAATCGGGAAAAATATGACCGTTATAGAGTATAAAGACGAGATAATAGTGATTGATGCGGGTCTTAGCTTCCCAGAGGATGAGCTCTTGGGAATAGACATCGTGATACCAGACATTACTTATCTTGTTAAGAATATTGATAAGGTGAAGGCTATAGTTATAACTCATGGTCATGAGGATCATATAGGAGCTATACCTTATATCCTTAAAAAGATTAATGTTCCAGTATATGGATCAGCACTTAGCATAGAATTGATTAGAGTGAAGCTTAAGGAGCATAGAATTACAAATGCTAAGCTAAATATAGTTAAGCCTAAGCAACACATAAAATTAAAAAATATGAGTATAGAGTTCATAAAGGTAAATCATAGTATACCTGATGCTTATTCAATAGCAGTTCATACAAATCAAGGTGTAATTTATCATACGGGTGATTTCAAGATTGATTTAACACCTATTGATGGAGAGATGATGGATATACACAGAATATGCGAAATAAGTGATAAGGAAGGTATATTATTGATGATGGCAGATAGTACCAACGCGGATAAGGCTGGTATGACAATGTCAGAAAAGAGTGTTGGAGAGGGATTAGAAGACCTATTCAAGAAAGCTCAAGATAGTAGAATAATAGTAGCTACCTTTGCTTCAAATATACATAGACTTCAGCAAATTGCTGATGTTGCAAAGATGTATAATAGAAAGGTTGCTGTTTCAGGAAGATCAATGGTAAATATTGTTGGTGTAGCAAAAGAATTAGGCTATTTGAATACTGACGAAGATATTATAGATTTAAATGATATACACAAATATAAAGACAGTGAATTGGTAATAATCACTACTGGTTCACAGGGAGAGCCTATGTCAGCATTGGCAAGAATGGCAAATTCCGAACACAAAAAAGTTGAAATTAAAAAGGGTGATTTAGTTATAATTTCAGCACATCCAATACCAGGCAATGAAAAGACAGTATCAAAAGTGATAAACTTTTTACTTGAAAAGGGGGCAGATGTAGTTTCTAGTGATATTGCAGATATCCATGTATCTGGACATGCTAGAAGAGATGAATTGAAACTAATGCAGGCATTTGCTAAACCTAAATTTTTCTTACCAGTTCATGGTGAATATAAAATGTTAAAAAGACATTCAGAATTAGCTAGTGAAGTGGGAACTGATCCAAATAACATATTCATAATTTCAAATGGTGATGTGTTAGAAGTAGATAAAAAGTCTGCTAGAAAAGCAGGTAGAGTACCTTCAGGTAGAATTCTTGTCGATGGATTAGGTGTAGGTGATGTAGGAAATATCGTTTTAAGAGATAGAAAGCATTTATCTGAAGATGGCTTAATGACTATTGTAATAACACTTTCTAAGGAAGATGGTAGAATTCTTGCAGGTCCAGATATTATATCAAGAGGATTTGTATATGTAAGAGAATCTGAAGGATTGATGGAAGGTGCAAAAGAAGTTGTTTTAAAAATATTTGAAACTTGTGATAGCAAGAAAGTCAAAGAGTGGGCATACATTAAAAATACCATAAAAGATGAATTAAAAGAGTATCTTTATGTTAAAACAAAGAGAAATCCAATGATTTTACCGATATTGATGGAAGTATAATTAAGTGCTTATAAACTTTAAAAGGGGGATTTTCCCCCTTTTATTTTTATTAAAATTAAAAATAAATCTATTTGTTAAGGAATAATTAATATATTATAATTAGAATAGTATATATGAAAATTAAAACTATATACTATTAAAATAAAATTAAATAATAAACGGAGGTAACAATTTGAGTTTTGAATTTTTGAATAGTGTATCTGATTTTTTGATAACACTATTAGCGATTTTGTTTGCAATATCAGTCCATGAGTTTGGTCATGCATTTGTAGCACACTTAAATGGAGATAATACTGCAAAGAATGCTGGTAGAATGACTATAAATCCTATCAACCATATAGATCCTTTTGGAATGTTGATGATGTTTCTGGTACGTTTTGGATGGGCGAAACCAGTTCCAGTAAATCCAAATAATTATAAAAGTGAAAAAATAGGAAATATTACAGTTTCATTAGCTGGTATAGTATTTAACCTACTATCAGCAATAGTATTTGCATTAGTTAATAAATATGTGGCTATGGAATCTATAAAGGCAGTAAGTTATGCTCTAGTAATGTATAACATAGGATTTGCCGCATTTAATATACTTCCAATACCACCTTTGGATGGATGGAACCTTATAGCTACATTCTTACCAAGAGAAACAGTTTACAAGGTGTATGAGTATTCTAGATATACTACTATCATTTTTATTATTTTAATTATGACAAATGCTTTTTCATATATTTTAAATCCTATATATATGTTTTTCTATAGAATTGTCATGTTATTTCTATAAGATGAGGTGAAGGGAATGGATTATAGTATTCAAACAAAAAAATATGAAGGTCCTATGGAACTTCTTATGGATCTTATCCATAGAAATAAAATAGATATTTCAGATATTTCTATATTTGAAATTACAGAACAGTATGTTGACTATATAGATAATATGGAAAAATTTGATCTTGATATTGCAAGTGATTTTATAGATATGGCATCAAAGCTATTGGAAATAAAATCTAGATATATACTTTATTTAAAGTACAATTTAGAGGAAGATGAAGATCCTCGTAAGGAATTGCAAGAAAAAATTGAGGAGTATCAAAAAATAAGAGAAATAACAGATGAACTAAGAGAAGAAATTAAAGAGTACGAAGACAGATTTTACAGGGAAAAAGAGGAATACCTAGAAGAAGATGATTTAGATTTGGCTGAGATAAGTATTGAAAGTATCAAAAATATTATTAATAAATTATTTAAAGAAATAGATGAGCAAGATACAGAAGAAGTCTTAAATAAAAATCAAAAGCTAAAAGAAATTATAGAAATTAAAAATATTAGTGTTGAATCTAGAATGGATTCTATCAGAAATAATATAATAAGCAGAAAAAAAATTAAGTTTAGCGATCTTATAAAGTCAGGAAGTAAGAAAGAAATAATAGCTAACTTTCTTGCAGTTTTAGAACTAATAAAATTAAAAGAGATAGTTATAAAACAAAAAAGTATTGAAGATGAAATACTGATAGAAAAGAAAGAAAATAGCCAAGAAATACTAATAGAAGAAAGTAATATTGATAAAGAGTATGAAAAAATAGAAAGAAAAGCAAATAGAAGATTTGAAAAGAAACAAAAAAAGATAGCAGACAATGATGTAATATAAAATGATAATTAAAATAAAAATAATACTCTTCATAATTTTAATAGAGTATTTATAGTATTTATTTAAGAAATATTATTCAAAAAGATAATAATCTTTAAAAGATAATCAATAGATACGAAAGTGGTGTAATAATGGAAAAAAAAGATATAAAAAGAAGTGAAATAAAAAGCATAATTGAAGCAATTATGTTTTCATATGGAGAACCTCTAAGTATAAAGGATTTAAATCTAGCAATAAATGAAGAGCTTGCTCCAAAAGAAATAGAAATTATGCTTGATATCTTAATTGAAGAATATAAAGAAAATAATAGAGGGATTAATATAATTAAGTTGGGAGATAAGTATCAGATGTGTTCTAATCCTGAATACGCCGATTTCATAAAAAAAATAATTGAACCAACAAGAAAGAAAACTCTGAGTCAAGCTACACTAGAGACATTGATAATAGTAGCATATAAGCAACCTATAACAAAAACAGAGATAGAAAGTATTAGAGGAGTAAAGTGTGATAGAGTAATATCTACTTTATTAGATCAAAACCTTATTTATGAGTCAGCTAGACTTAATAAAATTGGAAAGCCAATTCTTTTTAAGACGACTGATGAATTTTTAAAGTTACTAGATATTGAATCTTTGGATGAGTTACCAGATAAAAGTTTAGTTTCAGGAAATTAAATTTATTTATAATACAATGAATTTATTGTATTGTGTATATGAAATAAATATGTAATTTCATTTAAAAAATTACTTTTTTCAAAAAAATATGATATAATATTATATAGCATACAAAATATTTACTATTAATTTATTTTTAAGTCGAAACAGAATAAATATAATAATCTGCTTTAGTTAAGAGAGTAGGAGGATAGTTATGGAAGATAAGGAATTAGCACTACTTTTGCTTGAAAATTTCAACATATTTGATAATATGATAAAAAATGTTACTGGCTCTGGCATGAAGAAAATACAAAAGTTTACTACAAAACAATTTTTTACTTTAGAGCAAATGAAAAAATATGATAAAATTGAGCTTAAGAATTTAAGTAAGGATTTATATGTATCTACATCAAGTCTTTGTATACTATTAAATAAAATGGTAGATAATGACTATGTATTTAGAGAAGAAGATCCTAAAGACAGAAGAAATACCTTTTATGGTATGACTGAAAAGGGAAGAGAAGTATTAGCTGAAGAAGAGGATAGGATTGCTTCAGTATTAGTTCAAAATATGAATGGATTTGATGAGAAATTTAAGAAGAATTTAGAAAAAAGTTTAATGGTTCTTATAAAAGCAGCAGAAAAATTATATTAAAATTGATTGTATTTAAATGCTTTAATTAAAAATCAGCATGTTTGATTATCAAATATGCTGATTTTTGTGATTTTTATATTATTTTATAGCCTTATCTAAAACAGAGCCGATAGAATCATTTATTATTAAATTTGCATCTTTATCCATCATAGTGGAACTTTTGTTTATTAAAACTAAATACTTTCCTTTGAAATAACTCAAAAATCCTGCTGCAGGATATACAACAAGAGAAGTACCACCAACTATCAACATGTCGGCTTTTGAAATAGCATTAATAGAATTTACAATTGTTTCTTCATTTAAAGATTCACCATATAACACAACATCTGGCTTTACTCTTGCTCCACACTCACTACAATGTGGAACATTCCCTTTTAGATTTAAAAATTCTTCTAGGTTGTACTTTGCATTGCAACGTTCACAAGTATTTGAATTTACTGTTCCATGAAGCTCATAGACAGTTTTACTAGCAGCCTTTTGATGTAGACCATCTATATTTTGTGTAATGATAGACTTAAGCTTTCCTTGGGCCTCTAGTCTGGCAAGTGCCATATGTGCCTTATTAGGTTTAGCATCGGGGTAAATCATATTATCTTTATAAAATTTGAAAAAATCTTCTGGGTAACGCTCATAAAAAGTATGTGATACCAACTCCTCGGGTGAGAAGTGCTGATTTAATTGCTTGCTAAATAGACCGTCAGAACTACGAAAATCTGGTATATTTGACTCAGTAGATACGCCAGCACCACCAAAAAATACAATATTATTTGATTCATCTATAAACTCTTTTAGCTGTTCTATTTTTTTATCATTCATAATATTACCTCCTTTTTGTCTTAATTATACCATATAGAAGAATAATATTAAAATTCAAGATAGCTAATCGATATATTGTATATAGTTTTCTATATAAAATAGTATTATATATAATGATTATATTATTTCTTTCTTATTTTGAACTTTAGATTTTTATTTGCTATTCTTTTATATCATCAGTTTTTTCAAAGTAAACACATAATTAATTTTTTAAATCATATAAAAAATCATCCATTAAAATAAATAGATATCTGAAATCTATAGTTATAATAATGGATGATTTAGCTAATTATTTATTATGCAGTTGCATCAATTTTTCTAAAAAAAGATGTTTTTTGACCTATTCTTTTAAATACTACAACACCGATAACTGTAACTACAAGTTGACCTATTAAGACACTTGTTCCAGTAATAAGCAGTGGTGCATTTACAATAAAATAGAGTTCACCACCTACAAAAATACCACATAAAACAGAATAAATTACTGCATTTGCATATGGATTTTTGATAAAGTAACTAATTGTATAAGATATAATACAAATACCCACGCCGACCATTACATCAACTACACCTATCTGACTAAATAAATTGGCGATTAAAACTCCTAGAGTTACTCCAGGTATATACTTCCTGTTAAAGAAGGGAAGTACAGCCATTACTTCGCTGAATCTAAACTGAACAGCACCATAGCTAAGTGGGTTAATCAAAGTTAACACCACATAGATTGCACATACGAGTGCATTTCCAACCAAATCTCTTACATTAAAATTTTTCATAAAAATTCCTCCTAGTTTTATTTATTGACAGGATGGTTACGAACTGTCATACATATGCTAATAGAACTTTAAAGATTTCTTTTAGCAAACTACACATAGTATTATACATCAATTATGAAAAAAATAAAGTCTCGTATCTAACTTATAATTAAAAAAAACAAAAATATAAGAAAAATATTGACACTTTATAAAAATAGTATTAATATGTAGAGAATTGTAATGAATGCCTTGTAATTATAGCAAAGTAAGCCATAAAAAATAGATGGAAATAAATTAGCTTTTTAACTATGTGTAACTTTTTTGTAACTTTTAACATTTATTATTTACAAAGTTGTAATTATTTGCTATAATGAGTTTATTAATTTTTAGGAAGAGAGTGTGATATTTTTGAGAACAAAATTAGCTTTATCTACTTTGGCAATGCTTCCAATATTGGGTGTAGTTGCTTCTGCAGATAGTATGGGAATAGTAAATTATGAATTTGTTAATATAAGAATAAATCCAAGTGTAAATGATAGTGTAAAGTTCGTATTAAAAAAAGGCGATAAAGTACAAATAGTATCAGAAAAAGATGGTTGGGTAAATATAAAATCCAATAATAAAGATGGTTGGGTACAAAGTAGTGCAATATCCAAAATAGATGAACCAAGCAATATTAAAAGTGCACCTAGATCAATTAATATGATTGTAAATAATGATTCTTTAAACCTTAGAACAGCACCTAGCACAAATGGTAAAATAATAGCTGTATTAAAAAAGGGAGACAAGGTTAAAGTCTTAGAGGAAACAGTAGGTTGGTCAAAGGTTGACTGTAATGGTAAGGTTGGTTATGTATCTACTAAGTTTCTAGTACCTGATGGAAGTGCAAATAAATCTAAGTCAATGACAGTTACATCGAATAATCTAAATGCTAGAAAAACTACAAGTATATCTAGTGAAAAAGTATTTACCTTAAAAAAGGGAGATAAAGTTGAGTTTGTTTCTGAAAGCAACGGATGGTCTCAGATTAAATTTGATGGTAAGGTAGGATATGTTTCATCATACTATCTTGAAGAGGGGATAGATGATATAGAAGAGAATCCAGATAATAATGGAAACAATCCAGATACTCCAGATGTAGAAGAAAATGAAAATCCAGATAAAACTTCACCTGATGGAACAGTAAATTATGTTAATATGGGTATGAGTTTGTCTAAATTTGTAGATCTTCAGATGTCAACTTCCTTGAATGTTAACTCTGCAGGTGGTTGGAAGCCAGCTACAAAAGATGAGTTGACAAATTATATGAATCCTAATAACTTTACAGATGATGCAGGTATGATGCAGTTTGCAGAACTAAATAGATACACTGAAGATTTAACAGTAGATCAGTTAAATCAGTATCTAAATAAAATGTGTAAACCAGGCAATGTATTTCATAATCAGGGAGCATCATTTATAAATGCTGCAAAGAAAAACAATGTAAATGTTCTTTATCTTGTAGCACATTCTATGCTTGAAACAGGAAATGGAACTTCAACTCTTGCAAAGGGAGTAATGTATAATGGAAAGAAAGTATATAACTTCTTTGGAATCGGAGCAGTAGATGGAAATGCAGTAAATGGTGGAGCAGCAACGGCATATAAAAATGGTTGGACAACAGTAGTAGCAGGTTTAGATGGAGCTGCAAACTGGATATCAACAAAATACATTCACAATGATCAGTACAAACAGTACACACTTTATTCAATGAAGTGGTCAAAGGATGTTATATGGCATCAGTATGCAACTGATATAGCTTGGCCTAGTAAAATAGGTAATAAAATGCATGATATATCTAAATACTCTACAAATCTTCATGCAATAAATTACTTAGTTCCACAATATCAGTAGAAATGTTATTGTTTGACTTTAACAAATATTTGAAGTCCTAGATATAAGTAAAATATTTCTAAAATCCTGATTAGAGATTCTAAAAAACATCAGGTAAACAATAATATAAAATAAGATTTAAAGAGTTGGTTGTTTTTATAAGCTATCAACTCTATTTTTATATTGATATCTAATTTAAATCTTATATTGTTGACAAGGTTAGAGTAGAAGTTTATAATTTAATGTACACTATTTTTAAAATAAATTATTGTTGTTTATAAAATGAATAATGAGAAGAGGTAATAATATGAGTGATAATTTTGAGTTTGAGAAGGAAACTATGAATATAGAAGAATCGGAAAAATCAATTACTGAAGATAAGTCTTTTGAAGATTCTAAGAAAATAATCAATGAAATCATAGTAGAGTTATTTAATAATATTATGATGATTGAAGAAAAAGCAGTTAGGATGAGGGGGATATCTGACCTATTAATGAGTGAGATACATGCAATAGATGCAATAGGTGTAGGAGAAGGTAAGATGATGTCAGAAGTTGCAGAGGAGCTTCATATAACTATGGGGACACTGACAGCTACTATGACAAAACTAGAAAAAAAGGGATATGCAAAAAGAGAAAAGGATCCAACAGACAGACGTGTTGTATTGGCATCTCTTACAAGAAAGGGAGAACTTGCCAATAAAATACATAAAAACTTTCATGATGAGATGATTGATAGAGTTATGATTGACTTAGATCTTCATGAAGATAAAATTTTAATTAAATCTCTAAAAAATATTAATGAATTTTTCATAAAAGAATATTTGGCAGATTAGATATAGTAAAAGAAGTACTTATAGTTTTATAAGAACTTCTTTTTTTCATGAAAAAATATTTACAAGAATTTTGTAAATAAAAATTTAATCATAAGCAATCTGATAATAAAGTAATAATATCATAAAATATAAGGCTTATAAATTGAGACTAGTACAGGAGATTGTTCTTGTGTTTATTGAGTCAAGCTCACTAAAATTCTTTATAAACTATATTTATTATGGTATAATGATAAAATGTAAATAATTATGTAATTATTAATATAAAATATATAAATATAGGAGGTATTAGGGAATTTCCCGAATAAATTATGAGCAAAGAATTAGCTGAATTATTATTCCCAAATATTGATAAAACAATAGAATATTATGAAGAATTATATCCTGAAAGAGAATTAGGAAAAAAGGCAAAGGTAACTAGACTAGGACCAAGTCCTACAGGATTTATACATCTTGGAAACCTTTATGGTGCACTTGTCGATGAAAGAATGGCACATTTAAGTGAAGGTCCAATGTTACTTAGAATAGAAGACACTGACCATAAAAGAAAGGTTGAAGGATCAGAAGAATTAATAATAAACTCTTTGAAGTTCTTCGGAATAGAGTTTGATGAAGGTGTTACTTTAGACGGTGAAGAAGGTTCTTACGGTCCATATAGACAAAGTGACAGAAAAGAAATTTACCAAACTGCTGCCAAATATCTTACAGAAAAGGGTTATACATATCCATCTTTTGTAACAGAAGAGGAAATGGCTAGCTTAAGAGAAGAGCAGGAAAAAGAAGGCGTAAATACTGGATACTATGGCAAGTGGGCAACAGATAGAGATCTTACTTTTGATCAGATAAAAGAAAAAATAGAAGCAGGAGAAGCTTGGACTCTAAGATTAAAGTCAGGCGGAGATCCTGAAGTAGCTATGAAGTTTAAAGATGGAATACGTGGTGAAATAACAGTTAGACAAAATAATCTAGATGTTGTTTTACTTAAAAATAATGGTATTCCTACATATCATTTTGCTCATGTAGTAGATGATCACTTTATGAGAATAACAGATGTTGTAAGAGGAGAAGAGTGGCTTTCAACTCTACCAATACATCTAGAGTTATTCTTTGTTATGGGATGGAGAAGACCTAATTATAACCATACAGCACATCTAATGAAGATAGAAGATGGTGGAAAGAAAAGAAAGCTTTCTAAGAGAAAAGATCCAGAACTTTCACTAGAGTACTATATGAGAGATGGATATTTCCCAGAAGCTGTAACAGAGTATTTAATGACTCTTATGAACTCAAATTACGAAGAGTGGAGAATGAAAAACCCAGATAAATCATATAAAGAGTTTAATTTCAAGACAAAGCATATGAGTTCTTCAGGGGCTCTATTTGATTTAAATAAGCTAAATGATATATCAAAGGATGTACTTGTAAAGATGTCAGAAGAAGATATAATGGAATTTATGATGGAATGGTCATCTAGATTCAATAAAGAAGCTCATACTCTACTTACAAAGTACCATGATGATATAATAAAGCTTCTTTCAATCGGAAGAGGTGGAAAAAAGCCTAGAAAAGACTTGATGAACTGTACTCAGATAATGGACTTTATAGGATACTATTTTGATGAGGACTTTAAGCATGTGGATTCTCTTCCAGAAAGAGTATCTAAAGAAGATGCGAAAAAAATAATTACCCAGTATTTAGATATGTATAATCAGGAAGATACAAATGAAGAGTGGTTTGAGAAAGTAAAGGAAATTACTGATAGTAATGGATTTACTTCCAACAATAAAGAGTTTAAGAAAAACCCAGAAGCATATAAGGGAAATGTAACAGATGTATCAACTGCAATTAGATTGGCAGTTGTAGGAAGAACTCAATCACCTGATCTTTGGAGTATTCAACAGATAATGGGAGAAGAGAGAGTAAAAGCTAGAATTAATATGTTTTTAGAAACTTTATAAAATTATGGCGTCTATAGTATCTTACTATTGACGCTTTTTTATTTAGAGATATAGAAATATAGATAAAAACGAACAAAACAAAATAAATACATAATTATTTTTCGTAAATTTCATTATTTATAGACTATTATAAAGATAAAACACGAACTATAAGCCTGTTATTTCTTGTAAATAATTCGTAAAAAGGCTTATTTTGACCAAAAATTATAAAAAAAAATAAATAAAATACGAATTAGCCCTTGCAAAAAAACAAGAATACGAATAAAATAGAGATATAAGGTTAAAACATACGACTTATATCGTTTATAATATTTATATAGGGAGCTGATGATATGAAGAAATTAGAACAATTATACGAAGGTAAGGCAAAAAAAGTTTTCAAAACAGATGTAGAGGATTATTTAATAGTTTCATATAAAGATGATGCTACTGCTTTTAATGGATTGAAAAAAGGAACAATATCAGGTAAGGGAGAAATTAATAACTTAATGTCTAATCAATTATTCCAATATTTAGAAAAAAATGGAATATCTACTCATTTTGTAGAAACAATAGATGAGAGAGACACAGTAGTTAAATCAGTTGATATAGTACCTCTTGAAGTAATTGTAAGAAATGTTGCAGCTGGTAGCTTTTCTAAGCGCTTAGGTGTTGAAGAAGGTTTGGAATTTGAACAGCCAACAGTAGAGTTTTCATATAAGAATGATGATTTAGGAGATCCACTAATTAATGATTCATTTGCAATCGCACTTAAGCTTGCTAGTCAAGATGAAATAGATAAGATAAAAGAAATGGCTCTTAAGATAAATGATTTACTTAAAGCATATTTTATAGAAAAAAATATAAAGTTAATAGATTTTAAGTTGGAATTTGGAAGATTCCATGGAGATATAATATTAGCTGATGAAATATCACCAGACACATGCCGTCTTTGGGATAAAGATACTAATCAAAAACTGGATAAGGACAGATTCAGAAGAGATATGGGCGATGTAGAAGGCGCATACTCAGAAGTAAGAAATCGTCTTGGATTCTAGGAGCAGAATATGAGAGAAGATATTATGACAGGTTTGGGTGAAGAGTGCGGCGTATTTGGTGCATATGATTTTGACGGCGAAAATGTTGCATCATATATCTATTACGGCTTGTTTGCTCTTCAGCACAGAGGACAGGAAAGTGCAGGTATATCTGTAACAAATACCTCTGAAAATTGTAAAAATGTTATGTTTCACAAAGATCAAGGCTTAGTAGATGAAGTATTTACTAAAAAGACTCTAAATTCCTTAAAAGGAAATCTTGGAGTAGGACATGTAAGGTACTCTACGGCAGGTGGTGGCGGTATTGAGTGTGCCCAACCATTTGTTATTCATTATATAAAGGGTATACTTTCTATGGCTCATAATGGAAACTTAACAAATGGTGTTGAGTTAAAGCAAGAATTAGCTACTACAGGTGCTATATTTCAGACAACGACTGATTCAGAGGTCATTGCCTATTTGATAGCAAGAGAGAGATTACATACACTATGTATAGAAGATGCGGTTAAAAGTGCAACTCAAAAGTTAGAAGGGGCATTTTCTCTAGTAGTATCTAGTCCTGCCAAATTAATCGGTGCAAGAGATAGATTTGGTTTTAGACCTTTGTGTATAGGTAGAAAAGATAATACTTATTTCTTAAGCTCAGAAACTGCAGCTCTGGATACTATAGGAGCTGAGTTTGTTAGAGATGTAGAGCCTGGAGAAATAGTAACTATTACTGATGGAGTTATAAAATCAGAAAAATTTGCTGATTCAAAAAAGACAGCTAGATGTGTATTTGAATATATTTATTTTGCAAGAACAGACAGCTATATAGATGGGCAAAGTGTTTATTCATCTAGAGTAACTGCTGGAAAGCTGCTTGCAGATAAATTTCCAGTGGATGCAGATTTAGTAGTTGGAGTGCCAGAGTCGGGCTTAGCTGCGGCAGTGGGATACTCACAAGGATCTAAAATACCTTATGGTATGGCTTTTTATAAAAATAGTTACGTAGGAAGAACATTTATAAAGCCAAGTCAGAATGAAAGAACTTCTGGTGTACAGGTTAAATTAAATGTTATCAGAGAAGTAGTTAAAGGAAAAAGGATAGTAATGGTAGATGATTCTATTGTTAGAGGAACTACTATTAGAAATATAGTAAAGATGTTAAAGGATGCTGGAGCTTTGGAAGTACATGTTAGAGTAAGCTCACCACCTTTCAGACACCCTTGTTATTATGGGACAGACGTACCTAGTAGAGAAAACCTCGTAGCAGTTAATCATACTGTTGAAGAGATCAGAGAGAGTATAGGTGCAGATTCACTAGGATACCTTGAAATTGATGATTTAGATAAGCTATGTCCAGGATTAGAGTTTTGTGATGCTTGCTTCACAGGTAACTTTGTGGGCGGAGTAGCATCTGAAGAAGAAGGAAATGGATGCTGTCTTACAAAACTAGTTTAAATTGTTATAGCTTTTAAAGAAAATATTGTCAAAAAAAGAATAAGTAAATATTGGAATAAAAAGGACGGTCAATATAAATGATCGTCTTTTCTTTTTAAGCTTAATTTTAATGCTTATATGCTAGTAAAAAATGGCTAAATTACTTTTATATTGAAAAGTAAAATATTTAATAATTGAGATATAGAAAAAGACTATTCAAGCAATCTTATTTATTTATAAAAAAAATACTTTTTTTAAACAAAAAATCTTAAATAAAGGTATAATATGTAGTGATTAAAATATTTTTAGGAGAGTATGATGAAAAAAATAGTATTAGCTGGTGGTGGACATGGGCATATCAATATCTTGAAAGAATTGGCAAAAGATCCTTTAGTAGATTTTGAAGTATGCTTGATAACTGATTTTAATAAACAGTATTATTCAGGTATGTTACCTGCTTTTGTAGAAGGTATATATAAAGAAGAGGAAATATCTTTTGATGTAAAACAACTTTGTGAAAATGCGAATATAAGCTATATAAATGAGAAAATAATAAGAATTGATGCCGATAAAAAAATGGTTAGCACTATATCTATGGAGGATTATATCCATATTAAGGAAAAGCCCTCAAGTTATAAGAAAAAGTGGTATTTAGAAAATGAGTCAAAAATTAATAACTATGAATTTGACTTTATATCTATGAACCTAGGCTCTTATTCAAAAAGATACTTTCAAATAGATTCAAGAAATTCCAGTTATGTAAAACCTATATGCGAAATAG
The DNA here is from genome assembly GCF_003012055.1 of Peptostreptococcus russellii. Lineage (GTDB taxonomy): Bacteria > Bacillota > Clostridia > Peptostreptococcales > Peptostreptococcaceae > Peptostreptococcus > Peptostreptococcus russellii. The sequence continues at coordinate 427,287 of NZ_JYGE01000003.1, forward strand.
TGGATTTTAAGAATTTATTAGATTATAAAGAGAAATTTATTGATAAACTAAGTTTAAAAGAGATGATTATTATAGGAAGTGGTGCATCTGCCATAGAATTAGCAATTTCAATTAATATTAGATATCCAAATATAAATATAAAGATGATCTCTTCAAGCAAGGAACTTGCAAGCAGATTTAATCGTAAAAGCAAAAGCAAGCTAAAGGAAATCTTAAAGTCAAAAGAGATATCACTACAACTAAATGAAGAGCTAATTGATGTAGATAGAGAAAATAAAAGAATAAAGACAAGTAAAGGGTATTATAGTTATGATTATCTTATAATATCAAGTGGTGTAGAAGCTTGTGATATTGAATATAGAGCTTATGAGACAACTGAGGACAATTATATATTAGTGGATGATAATTTATGTGCAAATGAATTTTCTATATGTATGGGGGATATGATATCTTTAAAGTCCAATCCAAATATGCCAAAAGCAGGTGTTTTTGCCATTAGACAAGCTCCTATTTTATATAAAAATTTAAAAAATATGATAAGTAATAAAGAAGCAAGTTATAAATATACAGTTCAGAAAAAATATTTACAAATTTTAAATTGTGGATCAAAAAAAGCAATTATTAACTATGGTAATATATCCGTGTATGGTCATTTAGCTTGGCTTTTAAAAAATAATATTGATAAAAAGTATATGAAAAGATAGATTTTTTGTCAATATTAAAAATTCTTAAAGCTTGCTATATGGCTAGCTCTATATATGGAAAATAGGACTATTAAAAAGCATATGTATGGATATTAATCACTTTAAAGTTCCTCTTTTTCATAAAATTGACTATATCATTATAAATAGGTTATAATTAAGTTTAGTTTAATTTTAGACTAGGGATAGTAAAGTGAGGTAAGAAAATGATTTTAATACTAGCAGAAAAGCCTTCTGTAGCTAAAACGATAGCATCTTTTTTAAATGCAAAAACTAGGAAAGATGGCTATTTTGAAGGGAATGGATATATAGTTACCTACGCTGTAGGGCACTTGATATCTCTTTGCGACATGAAGGATTATGATAAAGAAAAGTATTCTGGTTCTTGGAAGATGGAAAATTATCCATTTATTCCTACAGATAAATTTAGATTCAAAGTAGATAAAACGAAAAATAAGCAGTTTAAGATAATAAAAAGTTTATTATCTAGAGATGATGTAGAATATATAATAAATGCAACTGATAATGATAGAGAAGGAGAGCTAATCTCCTTTTTAATCTTTATGAAAGCAAAAAATAAAAAACCTATAAAACGTATACTTGTAAATGAGTGGACTCCCGAGGATATAACTAGGGGAATGAACTCATTAAAAGATGATAATGAAATGAGAAATATGCAGGCAGCTGGCTATACACGATTATTAACAGATTGGTTAATAGGAATTAATTTTACATGTATAGCGACTTTAAAGTATGGCAATGGTAAAATGTTAAATATAGGTAGAGTAATACTGCCTACAGTGAAATTAATTTATGATAGAGAAATGGAAATAAAAAATTTTATTCCAAAGATTTATTATGAAATTGAAGGTAAATTTAAAGCTGAGAACGGTGAATATATAGGAAAATATCAAAATAAAAAAGAAAGTAAGTTTGATAGCCTAGAAGAAGCAAGGGAAATTGTAGAAAATATCAAAAAAGATGACGCTTTTATAAAAAATAAAAAAATAAGCAATTCAAAGGAATATTCTCCAAAACTATTTTCTTTGACATCTTTGCAAGGTTATATTACATCCAAATATTCATCATTTACATCTGATAAAGTTTTGAGTGTTTGTCAAAGTTTGTATGAAGGAAAAGGAAAGGGTGGATTTATAACATACCCTAGAACAGACTCTATGTATCTTGAAGAAAGTCTTGCGTCCAAGGTTGAAAAAAGTTTAAATGTTATAAAAAGTGGACATAGATGTGAAGATAGTATAAAGTTTTCTAAAAGTAAAAGGGTATTTGATTCATCTAAAGTAGAAAGCCATAGTGCTATAATTCCCACTTATATACTTCCATCAGGACTAAGTGGAGATGAAAAAATAGTTTATGAAGCTATTAGAGATAGATTTTTAAGTAACTTCATGCCTCCAGCAGAGTATGAAAACACTGAAATAACGACAGATGTTGATGGTCATGAGTTTATATCTAAAGGAAAAGTACTAATCAAAAAAGGATTTTTAGAGCTATATAATAAGGAAAGTAAAACTAGCTTGCTTCCTTTAGTGACAAAGGGTGAGAAAGTTGATATTTTAAATATTTCTCCAGTAGAAAAAAGCACCACAGCACCAAAGTCTTATACAGAAGATACCCTTTTGAAAGCAATGAAAAATTGTGGTAAAAATGTATCTGAAGATGATACTACAGTCTTATCAGGTTATTCAATAGGTACTTCAGCTACTAGAGCAGATGTATTAAAAAAAATACGTCAAGTGGGCTATGTCAAAAAAAATGGAAAAAGCTATGCTATTACAGAGTTAGGTAGTAATTTGGTCGAGATATTTCCAGTAAAAAACCTTTTTGATGTAGACTTTACAGGTAAATTGGAAAAAAACCTGCTAGATATACAAAAAGGGGAATACAATAGAAAAGAATACCTAAATATGATATGTAAGTTTGTATATGAAAATGTAAATAAAATAAAAATAGGTCCAAATGCCAGTATAAATACAGATAAAATTGTTTATAATCCTAAAACAAAAAAATTTGTAAAGGAAAGCAGTTTTGCTTTAGCCAAAAAAAATGCTAAAGGCTATAAAAAAAATACCAAGCAAGTAAATAAAGCTAAAGCACAGGAAAAAAGCACTAAAAAGAAAGCAAAAGATATAGATGAAGCTACTGGCCTAGAGATTATAGCCAAGTGCCCAGAGTGCGGAAAAAATATTCTAGAATCAAAAAAAGCATTTGCCTGTGAAAATTATAGAAGTTGTGGCTTTACAATATGGAAAAACGATCCACTTCTTTCTTCATTTAGTAAGAAGCCAAACAAAACATTTGTTAGGGGACTTTCAAATAAAAAAAAGGCTACTTTAAAGTCTTTGTTGGATTCAAAGGGCAATAAATTTGATTCGGAGTTCACATATATAATAGATGAAAATAATAAGTTAAAATTACGCATTTTGACCGAATAATTTAATTATGATATAATTATTCTGAAAAAAATGTTAGGAGGAGAAATGGGAGAAAATAAATTAGCTGGAACAGGTTGTCAAGCACCTATACCAGATGAAGATAAAAAAACATTAAAAGAAATAGAAAAAAGTATAACTAAAAGATATAGAAAGAAGATATGGTCAAAATTTATAAAGGCCATAAAAACATATAATCTTGTTCAAGAAGGAGATAAAGTTGCAGTAGCAATTTCAGGTGGAAAAGATAGTATTTTGATGGCTAAAATGTTTCAAGAACTAAAAAGGCATTCTCCTGTTAATTTTGATGTAGTATATATAGCGATGGATCCAGGATATCATACAAGTATTAGAAAACTTTTAGAGGAGAACTGTGAGTATTTGGAGATACCGATAGTTACTTTTGAATCACAGATATTTGAAGTAGCAGATAGAATAGCAAGTGATTATCCTTGCTACATGTGTGCTAAGATGAGAAGAGGAGCTTTGTATAATAAAGCTCAGGAACTAGGTTGTAATAAGCTAGCCTTGGGACATCATTATGATGATGTAATAGAGACTACTATGTTAAATATACTTTGCTCAGGAAACTTCAAAACGATGCTTCCAAGATTAAAGTCAACTAACTTTGATGGTTTAGAGTTAATTAGACCACTATATTATATAAGAGAAGAAGATATTATAAAATGGATTAAGTATACAGGTATATGGCCACTTAATTGTGCCTGTATGGTTGCCGCTAAAAAAACAGGAAATAAAAGATTTGAAATAAAAGATTTGATAAAAAATCTATCTAAAGACTTTGTTAATGTTGAAAAATCAATATTTAAAGCGGCTGAAAATGTGAATGTAGATTCTATTTTAGGATGGCAAATAGATGATGAAAAGCATAGTTTTATGGAAAGATTTGATGATGATATAGAATTTGATGAAGCAGTTAAATTAAAAAATAAATCTAGAAAAAAATAAAAGCTATAAAGACTGTGTAAAATCTATAAAAGATAAATCTTGAGAATATTTTGATTAAAGCTTTAATATTCTTTTAATATGGAGGTGTACTTTATGATGAGTTTTTATAAAAATGAATATATAGTTGTTGATTTAGAGACTACCGGTTTAAGTCCAAATAACGGAGATGAAATAATAGAAATTGGCGTAACAGAGATAAAAGATGATAAAATAAAGCTTAACTATTCAAGATTAATAAAACCAAGAGGATTTATTTCTTCTACTATAACAAATATAACGAACATAACAAATGAAATGGTATCTGATGCTGCTTCTATAGAGGATGTTTTGCCTAAATTCAGAGAGTATATAGGTGAGAGAACTTTAATAGCACACAATGCCAAATTTGATATTAAGTTTTTAAATCACTACTTAAATAAAATGAATTTAGATCCGATAACAGATTATATATGTACTATGGAGATGTTAAAGAAGAATAAAAATTATCACGGTAAAAATAAAAAACTTGCAACTGCTTGTGATTATTATGGTATAGTAAATGAACAAGCACATAGAGCTGATTCAGATACTTTAGCAACAGCAAAGCTATTCTTTGCTATTAGAAATGAAATATAAAATATATTAGAATGATTTCTTAATATAGGATATAATGATTTAAGGTGACAATTTATACAGAAAATAATTTACTGGAGGTAGTATGTCAGATAATAAAGATAAAAATAAAATAAGACGAAGAGCTATTTCCTCGCTTGATTCTAGAACTCCCTCAGACGATTTGGGGTCTGAAAAAAGAAGAAGCAAATCAAATGAAAGTTCGAAAAAAAATAAATATCCTAAGAAATACAATATTGATGAAGGTTTAGACAGTAGAGAGATTGATAACTTTGATATACAAAATGATATAAAAATGTATAATCCAAGAAGATCTACTCAAGAATCACGAAAAAAGGTAATAAGAGAATCTTCTTACAAAAATAGTGATGATGATTTAAAGATGTATAAACCAAAGAGAAGTAGAAGTTCTCAAGAGGTTTACAATGAAAGGTCAGAAGAGTCAAGTCTAAATAAAAAAGGAAAAATAAGAATAAAGAAACAGGCCAGCAGTGGTTCATCTTCTAGGGAATCTTTGGAATATAGACCAAGAAATTCAAATAAGTTTGATAGGGAAAGCATAGAAAGAGCCAAGAAAAACAACAACAATGTTGTACAATTTAAAGCAAACAATGAAAATAGAAAAAGATATGATGATTATGATGAAGATGATTTTGATTCGTATGAATACCCATCATTATTTAGGAGAATAGTCAAAAAACTTTTAGTTGTATTTTTAGTCTTATTCTTGATAGGAGGTTCTGCAGGATTTTTATATGTTAGAAGTATAGTAAGTGATATGCCAGTTTTAACAAAAAAGATGGTTTATCAAAGTTATATTAATGATGATCCAGTTCCTCTTTCGAAAATTCCTAAGACTTTACGTAATGCAGTAATTTCAATAGAAGACCAGAGATTTTACAAGCATGGTGGTATAGATACAAGGTCCTTAATTAGGTCTTTTGTAAATAACCTAACTAGCGACTCTACTCAAGGTGGAAGTACGATAGATATGCAACTATCTAAGAATCTTTTAACCAATAATGAAAGAACTATGAAGAGAAAGATTCAGGATATGTACAATGCGAAAATGTTAAATAAAATTATGACAAAAGATGAAATACTAGAAGCATATTTAAATAATATATACTTAGGTAAATCGGCATATGGAGTTCAAGATGGAGCTCAATTATATTTTGGAAAAGATGTTTCTAAACTGACATTTGGACAAAGCACTATGTTGGCAGGAATAACAAATAATCCAGGAGTTTATCAAAACTATGAACAAGCAAAGAAAAGACAGGCTGTTGTTTTGTACAAAATGTATGAGCTTGGCTATATAAAGGAACACGTATACAAGGCACAGTTATATAGGGATACCCCTTTTAAATCAGAAATAGATAGATAGAAAATATAGAATAAATAAGTAAAAGTCTACTAAGTTTTAGTAGACTTTTACTTATTTAACAGATTTTTTACTTTAAACAAAAAATATATTATAAATTATGGCAAATTATTAATTAAAAAATATTTAATTAAAGTTCCAATTTATAATCACTATCCTTGATCAACCCTCTTTTTTTCATTATTTTAGCTACAAATAGAGAAATAACAGCAGGGAGTATAAAGTGGAGTAAAATTATTTGAACAATCAAAACTGTATGATCCCTACTTACAGACATAGTCTGCCATGTCATCAACTGACCAACCAATCCTGACGTTCCCATTCCACCACCGGCAGCATTGTTTTCCATTTTACATATAACAGTTGCAACAGGACCTAAAATCGCACTAGCAACTATTGGAGGAATCCATATAATTGGTTTTCTCATAATATTTGATACCTGTAACATAGAAGTTCCGATTCCCTGAGCAAATAGACCGTTCCATCCATTTTCCTTAAAGCTTATAACAGCAAATCCAATCATTTGAGCACTACAACCTACAGTAGCTGCACCTGAAGCGATGCCAGCAAGTCCAAGAATTATAGAAAGTGCAGCTGAACTAATAGGTAGAGTAAGAACCATCCCCATTACTACCGAAACTATAATCCCCATTAAAAATGGTTGTAACTCTGTTGATACCTGAATAAAATTGCCTAAAGCCTGCATACCTTTAAATAGATATGGACCGATAAAGTAAGAGATTAGCGCCCCGACTATAATTGTTACAAATGGTGTAATCAAGATATCAATTTTTGTTTTGCCAGATACCAATCTTCCAACTTCTGCTGCAATAACTACAGCTATAAAGGCTCCTAAAGGATCTCCAGGACCAGATACTATTATTTGGCCTGTATCAGAAACAATGTTGCCACTAGCAAAAGCAGAACCAAAAGCTCCTATAAAACCTGTCACTCCCGATGCCAAAATTACAAGCTTTGGAGAATTAAGAGCATGAGCTACACCTATTCCAATTACCGGACCAGTAAGTGAAGTTGCTACACTTGCAGATGCTATTAAAAACATAGATATTGGACCTGATAAGCTTGTTCCTATTTGTTTAATAATGAGTCCTATAATAAGCGTACAAAATAGTCCCAAAGCCATACCATTTAATCCTACGATAAAGTATCTATGAAAAAATTTCCAAGCTAAATTATTCTTTTTTTTAGACATAAAAGCCTCCTATTTATTTTTTTGAGTATACCTCTGTCATGACATATATATTATATCTTAATTCTATCATATATTCAATATAATTAAGATATCGTATTAATTTTTAATATGAAGTATAATAATAATTTGATAAAAATGATTATTTGATATATAATTTATTTGAATTTAATTAAATATACGGAGGCAGAAATGAATTTTAATGATATAGAGTATGAGAGAGTAGATTATGAATATATAAAAAAGCAGTATTTAAAAATACTACATAAAATAGAGAACAGCAGTGATTTTTCAAAAGTAAAAAATCTTATTAGGAAGTTAAATGTTTGTAGAAAAACAGTTCTTACTATGAGTACAATAGCTAGTATAAGATTTTCTATCAATACAAATGATGAATTTTATAAGGATGAAAAAAAATATTGGGATGAATATTCACCTTTATTTTCTGATTTAGACATAAAGTTTTATAAAGTTCTTTTAGATAGTCCTTTTGAAAGTGAGATAAAAGATGAGTTTGGTGAACAATTTTATAGATATATAAAAACATTAGTAGATTCATTTTCAGAAGAAATTATAGAAGACCTTCAGGAAGAAAATATCTTAATGTCAGAGTACACTTCACTTTTGGCATCTGCTAAGATTGAGTTTGACAGTAAAGTGTGTAATCTTTCAGATATGTCTATATACACAAGCTCCAATGATGAAAAGCTTAGAAAAAGTGCGATAAAAGCCCATACAAGATTTTTTGAAGAAAATGAAGATAAATTCGATGAACTGTTTGATAAACTAGTAAAAGTTAGAGATAAAATGGCGAAAAAGATGGGATTTGATAACTTTATAGAACTTGGATATCTTTTGATGAATAGAACTGATTATAATGAGAAGATGGTGGATAATTTAAGAAAAAATGTAATTAAAAAATATATTCCTCTTGCAAATGAGCTTTATAAAGAGCAGGCTAATAGGATAAATATAGATAAGTTAACTTATTATGATGAACAATTGGAGTTTTTAGATGGAAATGCAAAGGCAGCTGGTGACGGAAATTATATAATGAATCAAGGAAGAAAAATGTATGCGGAAATGTCCAAAGAAACAAATGATTTTATAAGCTTTCTTCTTGAAAATAATTTATTTGATATTGAGGCTAGAGAAGGCAAGGCAATGGGAGGATACTGCACTATAATATACGATTATAATGAACCTTTTATTTTTGGAAACTTTAATGGAACAGTAGATGATGTAGATGTTCTTACTCATGAAGCAGGACACGCTTTTCAGGTATATATGTCTAAAGAGGAAGAAATGCCTGAATTGGTTTTTCCAACTTTAGATAGCTGTGAAATTTTTTCTATGAGTATGGAGTTTTTCACATATCCTTGGATGGATTTATTCTTTGCTGAAGATGCAGAAAAATATAAGAAGTATCACTATGATTCAGCAATTAAATTTTTACCATACGGATCTCTAGTAGATCATTTTCAACATGAAATATATGCTCATCCAGAATATAGTTCAGAAAAGAGAAAAGAAGTATGGAGAAATTTAGAAAAGATATATCTTCCTCACAGAGATTATGCTGATTTAGATTTTCTTGAAAAGGGTGGATTCTGGTTTAGACAAGGTCATATTTTTAAAAATCCTTTTTATTATGTCGATTACGTTTTAGCTCAAATATGCGCACTTCAATTTCATGATTTGATGGAAGTTGATAGGCAAGATGCTTGGCAAAGATATTTAAAGATAAGTAAGCTCGGTGGGAGATATTCCTTCCTTGAGCTAGTAGATATAGCAGGATTAGAAAATCCATTTAAATTAATATAGCATAGAAAAACAGACTGTGTATACACAGTCTGTTTTTAAAATTATATAATTTTATTAATCAAGCGATTATAAATTCTTATTGTCCTTTAATATAACATCATGAGCTCCACCTTCTACTATTGAAGTTGAAGATACTAAAGTAAGCTTTGCGTTTTTCTGTAGATCTGGTATTGAAAGAGAACCACAGTTACACATAGTTGATTTAACCTTAGATAAAGTCATATTAACATTGTCCTTAAGTGAACCTGCATATGGAACATAAGAGTCAACACCTTCTTCAAAAGAAAGTTTCTTGTCTCCACCAAGGTCATATCTCTGCCAGTTTCTAGCTCTTGCAGAACCTTCACCCCAGTATTCCTTCATATATGCACCGTTGATATTTACTTTGTTTGTTGGTGATTCATCAAATCTTGAGAAATATCTTCCTAACATTACAAAGTCAGATCCCATTGCAAGTGCAAGTGTGATGTGATGATCGTATACTATACCACCGTCAGAACAAATTGGTACATAGATACCAGTTTCTTCAAAGTATTCATCTCTAGCTTTTGCTACGTCTATAATTGAAGTTGCCTGTCCACGTCCGATTCCCTTTTGTTCTCTCGTGATACAGATAGAACCGCCACCGATACCAACCTTTATAAAGTCAGCACCTGCTTCAGCTAAGAATCTAAATCCATCTCTGTCTACAACATTACCAGCACCGATTTTTACAGTTTCTCCATACTTTTCTCTTACCCAAGCAATTGTTCTAGATTGCCATTCTGAGAAACCTTCTGAAGAGTCTATACAAAGAATATCTGCACCAGCTTCTAATAAAGCAGGGATTCTTTCTTCATAGTCTCTAGTATTAATACCAGCACCTACTACATATCTCTTTAGCTTATCATGAAGCTCATTTGGGTTTTCCTTATGAGAATCATAATCTTTTCTAAATACCATATATAACAACTTACCTTCATCATCCAATATTGGAAGAGAGTTAAGCTTGTTATCCCAAATTATATTGTTTGCTTCCTTTAAAGTAACATCCTTTGGAGCAAATATAATTTTTTCAATAGGTGTCATAAAGTTACGAACCTTAGTATCAGGGTCCATTCTGCTAACTCTGTAGTCACGGCTAGCAACTATACCTAATAATTTACCATCACTTGTTCCGTCATCTGTTATTGCAACAGTAGAATGACCTGTTTTTTCCTTTAAGTCTAAAATATCACTTAAAGTATTTTCTGGAGTAAGATTTGAGTCACTTACTACAAAACCTGCCTTATGAGATTTAACTCTTGCAATCATAGCAGCCTGATTTTCTATTGATTGTGAACCATAAACGAAAGAAATACCACCTTCTTTTGCAAGTGCGACAGCCATCTTGTCGTCAGATACCGCCTGCATAACTGCAGATACTAGTGGTATATACATCTTTATTTCTGGTTCTTCACCCTTCTTAAATTTTACAACTGGAGTTTCCAAACTAACATTTGCTGGGACACACTCAGCAGATGAATAACCTGGAACTAATAAATACTCACTAAATGTTCTTGATGGAGTATCAAAGTAAAAAGCCATTAATTTCATCTCCTTTTAACTAAATTATACGTCTTTTACATTATATTAAACTTAAATTTTAAATTTTAATAATGTATAAACAGTTAAAGAGAATTTTAGCACTAAATTAATGAATTGTCCACTAAAAAGTAGAAAAATTTATAAATTTGTGTAAATAGATAACCAAATACTAAGCTTTACTAATAAAGATATGGAAAAAGGGCTATTTATGATATATAATAGAAAATAGAGTTTTAATATATGGATTATTTTTAGTTTATATCATTATATTGATAGTTGAAAGGAAATTTTATGGAATTATTAAAGAATAAAATATTAACTGACGGAACAGTTAATAATGAAGAAGTGTTAAAGGTAGATAGTTTTTTGAATCACCAAATAGAGGCAGCTCTTTTAAATGAAATTGGAAAAGAATTTAAGAGAAGATTTGCTGATGTTAAGGTAGATAGAATCCTCACAGTAGAAGCTTCAGGCATTGCTATAGCAGTTATGGCTGCTCAATATTTTGGGAATGTACCAGTAGTATTTGCCAAGAAGCAAGAGTCTAGAAATCTAGATGCAGATATATATAGATCAAAGGTTTATTCTTTTACAAAAGATAAAGAATACGAAATTATGGTGTCAAAGAGGTATATATCTGAAGGTGAAAATGTACTTATTGTAGATGATTTTCTTGCAAAAGGCGGGGCAGTTTTAGGTATGACAGATATTATAAATCAAGCAGGAGCCAACTTAGTTGGTGTTGGTATAGTAATAGAAAAATCATATCAAGATGGTAGCCAGATACTTCAAGAAAAGGGTATTAGAGTTGAGTCTCTTGCTTGTATAAAGTCACTTAAGGATAAAACAATTAGATTTAAATAATTAGATTTAAATAATTAAAGTTAAAAATAGTTAAATTTAAATTTTGGAGGTTATATATATGAAGTTTTTTATTGATACAGCAAACATAGAAGAAATAAAGGAAGCTAATGAGCTTGGTGTTATTTGTGGAGTAACTACAAATCCATCACTAATAGCAAAAGAAGGAAGAGATTTTACTGAAGTTGTAAACGAAATAGTAGACATAGTAGATGGACCTATAAGCGCTGAAGTATTGAGCATGAATCACGAAAAAATGATTGAAGAAGCTGAAAAACTTGCCGATATCCATGAAAATATAGTTATTAAAATACCTATGTGTGCAGAAGGATTAAAGGCAGTTAAGGCACTTTCTGATAAGGGAATAAAGACAAATGTTACTCTTATTTTCTCAGCGAGTCAAGCACTTTTGGCAGCAAGAGCAGGAGCTTCATATGTTAGCCCATTTGTTGGAAGATTAGATGATATATCTTTTGATGGTTTATCATTGATAAGCGAAATAACTGAAATATTTGCAACAAACTACATAGCTACAGAAGTTATAGTAGCAAGCGTAAGAAATCCTCTACACGTTATAGAGTCAGCTAAGATGGGAGCAGATATAGCAACAGTGCCATATAAGGTTATTATGCAGATGATAAATCACCCACTTACAGATAGAGGAATAGAAGCTTTCAATAAAGATGCTGAAAAGGCCTCATTAAATATATAATTATATATTTTATAGATTGGCATTTTAAATTTTTTATTTAAAAGAAAAATGTATATCTGATTATATACTAGAAAATATAAAAAAGAGGGAATTTATTAATGGACAAACTATATAGATTACAAAATGGAACAGATATAAGAGGAGTCGCTTATAAAGATGAAAATAGCGAACTTGAAATAACTTTAAGAACAGAAGATGTACAGGATATAGCTTCTGGATTTGCAACATGGCTTACTGATAAGCTTAAAAAAAGCAATATAAAAATAGCTATAGGTATGGACTCAAGAATAACAGGTCCAGCTCTTAGAGAGGCTTGTGCAGAAAGATTTGTAGAGCTTGGAGTAGATATAGTTGATTGCGGGCTTGCAACAACTCCTGCTATGTTCATGTCTACTATAATGGATGACTATAAATGTGATGGTGCCATAATGTTTACCGCAAGTCATATGCCATACATATATAATGGAATGAAGATGTTTACGAGCGAAGGTTGTCTAGAAAAATCTGATCTTAAGGATCTATTAGATATAAGTGTCTCAGGGAACTTTATATCTAGTAATATCCAAGGTATAAAGACAGAAAGAAACTTAATAGATGACTATTCTGCTTTACTTGTAAATAAAATAAAAAAGGGCGTTAACTCTAAGGACAACTTTGATAAACCACTTGATGGGATGAAGATAGTTGTCGATGCAGGTAACGGTTCTGGAGGTTTCTTTGCTCAAAAGGTTCTTGGAGAACTTGGTGCAAATACAGATGGAAGTCAGTTTTTAGATCCAGATGGAATGTTTCCAAATCATATACCAAACCCTGAAAATAAAGAGGCAATGAAAAGTATTACTGATGCAACTTTAAAAAATAATGCCGATATGGGTATAATTTTTGACACAGATGTTGATAGAGCTGCAATAGTTGGATCTAACGGAAAACCTATAAATAAAAATGCATTAATTGCACTTATATCAAAAATAATCTTGAAGGAACATCCTGAAAGTACTATAGTTACAGATTCTGTTACATCTAATGGTCTTGCAGAATTTATAAAAGAGAATGCTGGGATACATCATAGATTTAAAAGAGGATATAAGAATGTAATAAATGAATCTATCAGACTTAATGAAGAAGGTATAGAGTCCTATCTAGCAATAGAAACATCAGGACATGCAGCACTTAAAGAAAATTACTTCCTTGATGATGGAGCTTATTTGGTATCAAAAATACTAATGGAAGCAGCAAAGCTTCATAAAGATGGTAAGGATATTGCAGATTTAATAGATGGATTAAAAGAAGCAAAGGAAGATTGTGAGTATAGAATAAAAATCAACAAAGAAGATTTCAAAGATTATGCAAATGAGATTCTTGAAGATTTGAAGCTATATTCATCAAAGATATCTAATTGGGATAGAGTAGAAAAAAACTATGAAGGTATCAGAGTTAATTGTAACTCAGAAGATGAGAAGGGATGGTTTTTAATGAGAGTATCTCTTCATGAACCACTTCTTGTTTTAAATATAGAGTCAGACCTAGATGGTGGATGTGAAAAGATATATTCAAAACTTTCTAACTTTTTAAGTGACTACAGTTTATCCTTAAAATAAAAGAAGATTAAGTAATACTTTTGAAAAATTAATTATAAATAGCATATTAACTAAAAAGGTGTTTTTTTAAATCTTTGTAATAATTCTGTAAATATGTTGACGACCTTGTAATCGATTAAAAACCTATTTATGTGGTATCATATAAGTATAGGATAAATTAAATTGAAAAGGGAGTGATATTATGAAGAAGAATTTATTTGCTATAGTATTAATACTAGCAGGGGCACTATCTATAAGTCCTTTAACTTTTGCACTGGAGGGTCAGCAAGCAAAAGAGGAGTTACCAGATGTTATGTATGCTACTAACAGAGAAGCTGCAGAGAAAAATATTGATAAGTCAGAAGTAGAAAAAGATAATAGCAAGTTAGATTACGATTCTAGTATTGCTAAAGATACAGATTCATCTGTAAATACAGTTAAAAATAGCACTGATAATAATGCTATTGTAAGTCAATCTAACAACAAAGATACTAATAAAAATATATCAAGCACTAATAGAGATGTGAAAGCTAATAATAGTTATGTAGCTAATAAGCCTTCTCAAAAGTCTGATGTAAATAGAAGTATAGAAGCTAATAAGCCAAATACTGATGTAGATTATAAAAATAGAAAAGCACTAAGTAAGGAAGAAGCTCTTGATTTATTAAATAAAGAAAATGATAATAATCAAGAATACGGATACATGGGTGACGAAAATGCTTTTAATGTTTTAAAAGAAAAAGGTCATGAAGGCTATGTATTTGTACCAGATGTTTCAACAGATTTAGGTCTTTTCGTAGATAAAAATACTAGCGAAGTATATGTATTCCATCCATCTGGAAGTTTAGATCTTTACTAAAGTTACTATATAGATAAGAGGATGATTTGATACTTTCTAGGTACTTGTTACTTAATATCAAAATAAATTAAGCACTCAAATCCATATAATGGATCTTGGGTGCTTTTTCTAATAGTGTTATTGAATGTGCTATAATTTTATGATATTATAAAATGTGAGAAAATATATTATTTATTATATATTTTAAGTTTAAAAAAAATAAAACTAATTATAAATAGGAAAGGATAGAGAATATGTGTGGATTTGTTGGATTCTTTGATAACAATGAAAATAAAGAGGTTATCTTGGATAAAATGATGGATAGAATAATCCATAGAGGCCCTGATATGGGGGGAAAATTTTATGATGATAATGCAGCTTTAGGGTTTAGAAGATTAAGTATACTTGATCTATCTGAGGCAGGTTGTCAGCCTTTGTACAGTGAGGATAAGAACTTAGTTCTAGTATTTAATGGAGAAATATATAATTATTTGGACATAAAGGAAGATCTAATAGCTAAAGGATATAAATTTAATAGTAATACTGATAGTGAAGTACTAATACATGGATATGCAGAATATGGAGAAAAATTAGTGGACAAGCTTAGAGGTATGTTCGCATTTTGCATATGGGATAAAGCTGAAAAGAAAGCATTTGGTGCTAGAGATCATTTTGGAATAAAACCATACTATTTCTATGAATACGAGCAAAATGGAAAGAAATCAATGATGATAGCCTCTGAAATTAAGAGTTTCTTAGATCATCCAAATTTTGTTAAGGAAGTTAATGAAAAAGCATTAAAGCCTTATATGACTTTCCAGTATTCATCTCAGCCAGATGAAACATTTTTCAAGGGAGTGCAGAGATTAAGACCTGGTCATTTCTTTACTTATCAAGATGGAAAGATGGATATAAAGAATTATTGGGATATAAACTTTGATGATAAGCATAATACAGTAGAAGAAAATATTGCCAAAATAGAAGAGGTTGTAGAGGAATCAGTAAGAGTACACAACCATGCAGATGTTCCAATAGGATCATTTTTATCTGGTGGAGTTGACTCAAGCTATATAACTGCTTGCCTAATGCCAGACAAGACTTTTTCAATAGGATTTGAACAAGAAAAATTTGATGAATCAAATCTAGCAGCTGAGCTTTCTCAAATATTGGGAATAGAGAATGTAAGAGAAACAATTACAGGGGACGATTGCTTAGGTAAACTATCAGATATACAATATCATATGGATGAACCACAATCAAACCCATCTACGCTTCCTCTTTATTTCTTATCAAAGTTGGCAAGAGATCACGGTGTAACAGTTGTCTTATCAGGAGAAGGAGCAGATGAAATATTCGGTGGGTATGAGTGGTATGATCTAGATGAAGGACAAAAGAAACTAAAGAAGCTTCCTTCATTTATGTTAAAGGGAGCAGCATCTATTGCAAAGCACCTTCCTCAGTTCCATGGTAAAACTACACTTCTTAGAGCAGGTAGACCTGTAGAAGAAACATTTATAGGTGAAGCTGTGATATTTGATGAAGAAGAGGCAAAAGATATATTAAAGCCAGGATATCAAAATTCAAGGACTATAAGGGAAATAACTCAACCAGTATATGATATGGTTAAGGGTAAAGATGATGTTACTAAAAAACAGATGATAGATATCAAATTATTTATGGAGGGTGACATACTTCAAAAGGCAGATAAGATGAGTATGGCTCATTCTCTTGAATTAAGAGTGCCATTTTTAGATAAGGAAGTAATGAAGGTTGGAGAAGAAATAGGCTCTGATCAAAAAATTAGCAATGGTACAACTAAGTATATCCTTAGAAAAGCTGCTGAAAAGAAACTTCCAGAAGATTGGTATAAGAGAAAGAAAAAGGGATTCCCTGTTCCTATAAAGTTATGGTTTAGAGAAGAAAAACATTATAATTATGTTAAGGAATACTTCAATGCAGACTTTGTAGACCAGTTCTTTGATAAGCAAAAGATAAATCAGCTTTTAGACGATCACTACAATGATGTAACAAATAATGCTAGAAAGATATACACAATACTTGTATTTTTAGTATGGTATAAGAGATACTTTGTAGACGAAGCTAATTAATAAATTAAATAAATGTTTGATAATATATAAGAAACAATGTACCTAAGATGGGGCGGTGATATTATGAATAAAAAAAAGATTGGAATGATACTCGCTATACCACTAATGTTAGGAATTTTATATTCTGGTTTAAGATTTGGATATATAAGTCCAATGGTAAAAGGCCTAGATGTGCATATACTAGGCGGTACATTTATAACAAATATAAATAAATATGTTATCAAAGTGGGGGATAAAGTTGGTTTGTCAGCAGGTAATTATATTGTTGTACCAACTTTTTCCAAAGAACCCACTTTGAAGTTTGCTGTGCTTGATGATAGTGGTGTACTGTCAGTAGAGAATAATACTTTGATAGCCAATAAAGAAGGTATTTCATCTATTGGTATATTAAATAAAAATAGAGTACTTAAAAAGACTACTATAATGGTAGTTAATCCAACTATAAAGAATATGGAAACCGCTGTCAACAACAGAATTAAGTACTATGGTGATAAAGCTAAAATTGCAAGCACAGTAAATATTGATGATTATAAAAAACTGGAAAAAGGTTATAAACTTAATTACTCAACAACAGATCCAAATATACTTAAAATTAGTGGTGATACAGTTGAGGCTGTAGGAGTTGGAGAGGCAAAACTTATCAGTAGATATGATAGAAAAGAAATTCAAACTAGCTTTAATATACTTCCTAGAGTAGATAGTCTTAATATTGATAATATATACAGCCTTGAAGAGGGTCAAAGTATACAGTTACACCCGAAAATAGTTACAAGCCCAGAAGGATCAAAGTCGAATATTAAATACAAGGTTTTGGGAAGTTCGAATTACAAGAAATTTGATAAAGATAAATATGACGAAAATAAACTTGTACACTTTGGAGATATTGGTCTTGAAAAAAGCTTAGGTATAACTGTTGATAAAGATGGAAATATTAAAGCGAATAGAATAGGAACTTATCTGATAGAACTTTCTTCTGGTGAAAAAAGTAAAAAAACTAGTGTGGAAGTAAAGGAACGATCATTTGAAAACATTGAAGTTAAAAATCTTCAGTATTTATTTGAAAAGAAAAAAGACGAGATAGATTTGGAGCTAGGATGGGACTATAATGATAGAGTCAATAACTATAGAATATATGTTAAGGATGCTTCTGATGAAGAGTTTTCTATCTTTACAACAATTAAAACAAATAAAAACTTTGTATCAAATGGAAACAGAGTTTCTGAACTTCTAAAATTGAGTTTAGACAAAGAAAACTCTGACTCATATGACTTCCAAGTGTATGTAGTGGGATATAATGGAGCGAAAGAGACAAAAAAAAGCAATACAATTAGAATAAACAATAAGAGCACAGAGGACTTCCAAAAGAAACATGTAAGCAATATAAAGTATAGAACTGACAGAGAAAACAGTACAATATCTTTCAAATGGAGTCCAATAGATAATAAAAAGTATACTTACAGAATATATTATAAAAATATGGAGCTAAAAGAGCCAGGATATAAGCTTGTAGCTAAAAATATAGAAAAAAATACTACTACTATAAGGGTAGATGACAATATGATTAACTATAATTTCTATATTGTTGCTATAAATGAAGAGGGGCAAATTTCTGCTTTTAGTAAACCTGTAAGAATTAAGGAGAACTTCTCCGAATAAACAAATGGGGATGATATATAAATGAGCATTATAGGAAGTATAAACCGTCCGAAATTTAGACCGACAAAGTCCGATAAATTGATTATGCGGTATATTTTAGATAATATAGATAGTGTGCCATATATGCAGATTTCGAATATGGCTAAAAATATCGGGACAGGTGAAGCTACGATTACAAGATATGTAAAAAAATTGGGCTGTAATGGATTTCAGGAATTTAAGCTGGGATTAGCAAAAGAAATTACTATTAGAGAACAAAATAATATCTTAGATAGTAGTATAAAGCAAAATGAACCAACTATAGAAACGGCATCTAAGTTAGTATCTTCAAATTTAAAGGTTCTTGATGAAACTTTATGTTTGCTAGATAGTAGTAAAATTGAGATGGCTGCCAAACATATATTAAAAGCAAGAAAAGTATGTTTTATTGGTATAGGTTTTTCTGGCATAGTTGCTCTTGATTCCAGCTATAAATTTATGAGAATAGGTATAGATTGTTCTAGCTATGACAATAATCACATGATGGTTATGATGGCATCTATTATAAGAGAAGGGGATCTTGTATTTGCTATATCAAACTCAGGAGAAACTAGTGAGTTGATAAATACAATCAGAATTGCAAAAGATAATGGAGCCAATATAGTTTCGATTCTAGGAGATGAAGATTCAACTCTAGCAAAGATATCTGATCTATTTATTTCATACTATTCAGATGAATCTCTTTTGGAAGCTGGCTCTATGTCAACTAAGATGTCACAGATATTTATAGTCGAGTTGATATACACTGAAGTTGTTAAGTTCAATATTATTGAATCTACAAATAATAAATTGAGAACAACAGATGCTATAAAAAAATTAAGTGATAACAAATAATTTATGATATTGACAAATAGTTGTAAACTTGCTATACTCATAAATATTAAAAGAGAATATAAAACGAAGAAGAGAAGAGTAGCTATCTATCCCTTATACAGCGAGTTGGTGACGGTGTAAGACCAATATAATATGGTTAGTGAAGAACCCCTCAGAGTTTCTGACCGAACGTAATCTAGTAGGCTCAGACGGTTTGATACCGTTAACATCATCTAAGATGCCAATGAGTTATTATTGGTAAATTAGGGTGGTACCACGATTATATACACACATCGTCCCTTTCACAGGGATTATGTGTGTTTTTTATTTATATTATAATTATTTTTAGGAGGAGTTATGCAAAAAGAATTTTTAGAAGTAAAAAATTTATACAGAGATAAAGAAGAATACCTTGGTAAAACTATTCGTGTAGCAGGTTGGATGAGAACATCAAGAATATCTAAGAAATTTGGATTTGTAGAATTAAATGATGGATCGTTTTTTAAAAATATTCAGGTCGTTGTAGATGAAGCAAAGGTGGACAATTTTAAAGAAATTTCAAAACTAGCAATTTCATCAGCAATAATAGTAGAGGGTGAGCTTGTATCAGTAGATAATGCTAAAAACCCTATAGAAATACAGGCAAGCAAAATAATAATAGAGGGAGAATCTGATTCTTCTTATCCACTACAAAAGAAAAAACATTCTTTTGAATACCTTAGAACAATTGCTCACTTGAGACCAAGAAGTAACACTTTTTCAGCAGTATTTAGAGTAAGATCAGTAGTAGCATATGCTATACATAAGTTCTTCCAAGAAAGAAATTTCGTATATGCCCACACTCCAATTATAACTGGTAGTGATGCTGAAGGTGCTGGAGAAATGTTCCAAATTACAACTTTGGATATGAAAAACCCACCTTTAACAGAAGAGGGTGCTATTGATTATTCAGAAGATTTCTTTGGCAAGGAAACTAATTTGACAGTGTCAGGTCAGCTTAATGCAGAAATAATGGCACTTGCATTCAGAAATGTATATACTTTTGGACCTACTTTTAGAGCAGAAAACTCTTATACAGGTAGACATGCTTCTGAGTTTTGGATGGTTGAACCTGAGATAACTTTCGGTGATCTTGAAGATAATATGGAACTTGCAGAGGATCTTATAAAGTATATAATCAACTATGTTTTAGAGAATTGCCCTGAAGAAATGGACTTTTTCAATAAATTTATAGATAAGGGACTACTGGAAAGATTAAATAGTATAGTAAACTCTGATTTTGTTAGAATAAGCTATACAAAGGCTGTTGAGCTATTAATTGAATCAGGACACAAATTCGATTATCCTGTAGAGTGGGGATGTGACCTTCAGACTGAACATGAAAGATTTATAACTGAGCAAATATATAAATCTCCAGTGTTTGTAACTGATTATCCTAAGGACATTAAGGCATTCTACATGAGAATGAATGAAGATGGAAAAACTGTAAGAGCTATGGATTTATTAGTTCCTGGAGTTGGTGAAATAATAGGCGGATCACAAAGAGAAGAAAGATATGATGTTTTAATGAGTAAGATAAAGGAAATGGGACTACATGAAGAAGAGTATTGGTGGTACCTTGAACTTAGAAAGTTTGGTACAGCAACACACTCTGGATTTGGATTAGGATTTGAAAGAATTATAATGTATCTGACTGGAATGTCAAATATAAGAGATGTAATACCTTTCCCAAGAACACCAAAGAACGCAGAATTCTAAAAATAACAGTGATTTTTAAATTACAGCATCTTGAAGGATTACCTTTTAGATGCTGTAAATTTTTTAAAAAGGAATAATTACTAAAGTATTTTATTATAAATTTTTATAGACTATTAGATTACTATCCTTATATTTCGGGTGAGTATTTATGTAGATTTATACTTATATATATCGTATAATGTATATAGAAAGTAGAATTGGATGGTGGTATGACTTGAAAGAGATAAAAGAATCAAAAATAAGAATTAAAAAGGACGAAAAAAAAGATGAGTATGATACTTTAGGCATAACTATGGAACTCGAAAAATCTTTGAGAATAGATGATGAAGTCAAGAAGGAAAAGCATCGCAAAAAAGAAAGAGCTCGTAAAAAAATATTGAAAAATATTACAATTTTATTGTTAGGCCTAGCAGTTACAGCTGTTTGTATATTTTTTATATGGCTAAATGATACTTATAAAACAAATGAGTATTCTAGTCACTATATGCTTTCCACAGGTCATGTGGAAGTTAAAACTGAAAAAAATGGTTCTGTAGAATTTATTCCAAAAGCGAATGCGAAAAATGTTGGTGTAATAATTTATCCGGGACAAAAAATAGAACCTAAGTCTTATGCAAGGCTTTCAAATATTATAGCTAATAGCAAATATAATGTATTTGTACCTAAGCTTAGATTTAATTTTTCTCCGTTTTCATCAAACTTAGCTACTAATATAATTAAGGATAACCCTGAAATAAACACATGGTATCTAGTAGCACATTCAAGTAGTGGAGATATTGCTTTAAATGAAGCTGCCAATCAAAAGAAAATTTCGGGAGTGGTATTTTTAGGAACATATCCAAGTGGAGATGATTTAAAGCTTATCAACAAGCCTGTTTTATCTATTTGGGGAACTAAAGATGGAGTATTGGACTTAACTAGATTTAATGAATATAAAAACAATATGCCAGCAAATGCCCATTTTTATGAGATAATTGGTGGAAATAACACTAACTTTGCAGATATAGAAACCGTTCAAGGTGATAACAAAGCTATAATAAGTGCTGAATCACAGCAGATGCAATCTGCTAATGAGATAATAGCATTTATAAATAACTCAATGAAAACTAAAAATTAGGAGACTCTATATGAATAAAAAATATATAATGGCTCTAGATGCGGGAACAACAAGTTGCAGGGCCATATTGTTTGATAAAGAGGGAAATATAGTAAGGATTTCTCAAAAGGAATTTACTCAGTACTATCCACATTCAGCTTGGGTAGAACATGATGCTATGGAAATATGGGGAACAATGATGGGGGTAATGAGAGAGGTAATTGAAACTTCTCTTATTTCACCTGAAGATATATCATGTATCGGAATAACAAATCAAAGAGAAACGACTGTTGTATGGAATAAGGAAACTGGAAAACCTATTTATAATGCAATTGTATGGCAGTGTAGAAGAACTGCAGATTATTGTGAAGAGTTGGAAAAAGAGGGTTATTCAGAAGTTGTAAAGTCTAAGACTGGATTAAAAATAGACGCTTATTTTTCAGCAACAAAAATAAAATGGATATTGGAAAATGTTGAAGGTGCTAGAGAGTTAGCAGATGAAGGTAAACTTTTATTTGGAACGATAGACACTTGGCTTATATGGAATTTAACTAGAGGAAAATCTCATGTAACAGACTATACAAATGCATCTAGAACTATGATATTTAATATTAATGACCTAACTTGGGATAAAGATTTAATAGAAAAGTTTGATATTCCTGAGAGTATGCTCCCAGAAGCAAAAGCTTCTAGTACAATATTTGGTCATACTGATGAAAAGATGCTTGCAGGAGCAAGGATACCAATCTCAGGCTGTGCAGGAGACCAACAAGCATCTATGTTTGGGCAGGCTTGTTTCGATATTGGAGATGTCAAAAATACATATGGTACAGGCTGTTTTGTGATGATGAATACTGGTAACAAGCCTATATATTCAAATTATGGCTTGCTTACTACAATTGCTTGGGGAATAGACAATGAAGTGGAATATGCACTAGAGGGAAGTATATTTATAGGTGGATCTTTAATACAATGGTTGAGAGATGAACTTAAAATGATTGATACTTCTGAGGATAGTGAATATTATTCAAATAAGGTAAAAGATAATAATGGTGTATATATAGTGCCAGCATTTACAGGCTTAGGAGCTCCTTATTGGGATATGTACGCCCGAGGAACTATTGTGGGACTTACTAGAGGAGCAAAGAAGGAACATATTATTAGAGCGGCTCTAGAGGCTATAGCATATCAGAGTAAGGATGTAATGATGTCTATGAAAGATGACTCTAATATTGATATAAATAAGCTAAAGGTAGATGGAGGAGCTAGCAATAATGGATTTCTTATGCAATTTCAATCTGACCTTTTAGGTATAGATGTATATAAATCAAAGCTTTCTGAAAGTACTGCTTTAGGAGCTGCCTTTTTAGCAGGACTTGGAATAGGTATGTATAAAGATAAAGAAGAAATAAAAAGCATTTGTTCATATGACAAAATATACACTCCTAGTAGTGAAAATGATAAATTTGATGAATACTATAATACCTGGAAAAATGCAGTTAAAAGATCACTTGACTGGGCTAAATAAAATATAAGGTGGTGAGCTATTTGGCTAAGAATAAACATTACCGTCTTGCTGAAAAATATTGGACTAAATTACTAGGAGACTATATTACACTAGCAAGAGTTCCAAATGATTTTTTAAAAGAAGACAATGGAAAGTTTAATATGATACAAAAGAGTATTAAAAAGTCTATGTACAGTGAAATTCTTCAATATTGTGATGATAATGAATTGTCACTGGAATCTGTACTAGATACAATATATGGAATCGTGCTTCAAAGGTTTACATATGAAGATGATGTTGTTTTTGGAAAAAATAATATCATGACACCAGTAAGAGTAAAAACAAAAAATCCAAAAATGAAATTTATTGATTTATGTAAGATAATAATGAAACAAACAGAGGAGTCAAAGGAATATGACTATTATATGATGTCTCAGAGCAACTATAAGAATGCTCTCAATGACAAGCTTATAAATACATTGTTTATAGTAAACATACTCGGAGAACCGATGGTAAAGTCTGAACAAGCTAAAAAACTTGATATGTATCTCAAGGTTAGTGTATCTAACGGAATAAGGCTTAAGCTTATGTATAAGTCATCTTTCTATGATAAAAGAACTGCCAGAAGTATAGTCTATTTATATAGGTATATACTTAAGCAAGTAATTTCAAATAAGGATATAAAGTTAGATGAAATTCAAAATATGAAAGAAGAGCACAAAGAAAATTTCTCTCATATGTTTGATGAAAATAAATTTGAGTTTGACAAAAATATAAGTTATGTAAGTCTTCTTAAAGAACAAGTTAAAAAGACTCCAAATAATATAGCAATATCTGATTTTGATTCAAATATAAGCTATAAAGAAATGGATGAATTGACTGATAAGGTTGCTGCATACTTAAATCATCTAGGTATAGGAGAGGGCGACACAGTCGCTGTATTGCAACAACGTGACAAACACGTAGTATTGTCTGCTATATCTGTTTTAAAGGCAGGAGCCATATTTTTCCCAATAGATAGGACTAACCCAGATGAGAGGCTCGGGTATCTGTTGGAAGATGGTCAAACTAAGCTTATTTTGACATGCAAATCTATGCTTCCAAGAATAAATAAAAGATTTCCTGAATACAATGTTTTAAGTATAGAAAATGAAGATTTAATAAAACATAATTATGAAGTAACAGGCAAGATCTATCCTGAAAATGAAGCCTATAGAATCTCTACTTCTGGTACAACGGGAAGGCCAAAGTGTATTAGTATAAGACATGATAGTTTGATGAATATGTGTCATTACTCTATTGACTATATTGATGCAAATGAAAATGACAAGTGTGGTGTATATCTTAGTTTTAGTTTTGATGCAATTATGAAGCAAATTTTTCCATATTTACTTGTCGGTGCAAGCGTTGATATTTTACCAGAATATGCACGTATAAATGAAAAAGAAGTAGAAGGGTATTGTATTAGAAATAATGTTACAATACTCGCTTTACCTGCTATAATGGGAAAATTATTTATGATGAATTGCCCATGTAAGGGACTAAGAGTTCTTCAAGTTGGTGGAGATAAATTTAAGGGGTATGTAAAAAGAGACTATAAAATTTATAATGAGTATGGACCTGCAGAATTCACTGTACTATGTACTCAGTTTCATGTGGATAAATACTATGAATTAGTACCTGTAGGGAGACCTATATACAATACAGAAGCTTATATACTAGATAAAAACAATAATGTATGTGCGATTGGTGTTCCAGGTGAGCTCTGTCTTTCGGGAATACAGATTTCCAATGGCTATTTAAATAGAGAAGATCAAAACAAATTAACATTTGTCGATAATCCATTTGCCCACGACAGCTACACTCAGAAAATGTATAGAACAGGTGACTTGGCCAAGTGGATAGATGAAGATGGTACAATAGCTATTTTAGGAAGAATGGATTCCCAGATTAAAATTAACGGTATAAGAATAGAAATTTTCGAAATCGAAAATATGATCAATATGATTCCTGAAATTAAAAACAGTGTTGTTGCAAAGAGGGAAGATGAAAATGGAGATAAGTATCTTGATGCTTATTTTGTTCCATATGAAGATTATTATGACCCAGATAAGGTAAGAAAATTCTTGGAAGATAATCTACCTCCACATATGATACCAAAAAACATT
Organism: Peptostreptococcus russellii; assembly: GCF_003012055.1. GTDB lineage: Bacteria > Bacillota > Clostridia > Peptostreptococcales > Peptostreptococcaceae > Peptostreptococcus > Peptostreptococcus russellii. Next base: position 453,139 of record NZ_JYGE01000003.1, read on the forward strand.
ACAAGACTGTGTGTATTACCAGTCACTCCAATAGGTAAGGTAGATAAGAAAGCTTTACCAAAAGTATAGTATAAATATATAATTGAAAATTATTGTAAATATAAAATAAAGTAAAATAAAAATGTCGACCTAATTAGGTCGACATTTTTATTTTATAGACTATATTCAATTAGTTTATCAAGTAATCCTGAATAATCAAAACCTCTAGCTTTTGCACTCTTTGGTATAAGGCTTGTCTCAGTCATTCCAGGAAGTGTATTTAGTTCAAGTAAATATATATCACCGTCATCTGTTATAATATAATCTGCTCTTACATATCCCTTACAATTGAAGGCTTTCCAACATTTTTCTGAGTAAGACTTTAGTCTTTTATCCAAGTCTTCAGGAAGTTCAACAACAACTTCTTCAGCACCCTTTGTAGTAGAATATTTAGCTTCATAATCAAAAAATTCATTATCAGAAGTTATTCTAAGTGTGGGGAAGACCTCTCCATTTAGTATAAAAGATGTATGTTCTACTCCCTTTATGTATTTTTCAATCATTACTATTTCATCATACTTAAGACCTTCTCTTACAGCATTTTCCACGTCTTCTTTAGATTTTATAAAAAATGTTGCAACACTTGATCCTCCAGAATTAGGTTTGATAAATACAGGGTAACCCATATTTTCGATTGCCTTATAATCTATATCCTCAACACTCTTAACAGTCAACCAATCAGCAGTTAAAACCTCATTTTGTCTCGAGATTATTTTAGTGAAATTCTTGTCCATAAGTATACCACTAGTCAAAGGATCGCATCCACAATATTTGATTCCCATAGCTTCTAGAATCGATTGAATTGATCCATCTTCACCAAACTTGCCATGAAGTCCAATTAGGGCTATATCAATGTCCATTTCATTTAACTTAAAGACATCAGTCATTTCATCAATTTTAAAATCTATAACCTCATACTTATTTCTATCAAGGTTTTTTACCATAGAGGCACCAGATTTTAAAGAAACTTCTCTCTCAGAAGAAACTCCTCCATATATTACTGCAACTTTCATATATACTTCCTCCTATTTTATTCAATTATCTGTTTTTTAGTTTTATCTCAATTTTAATCTACATATATCATTATATACACAAGAAGCATTTCTTTGCAAGAAAAAAATCGAAAAAAACAGATTAAACTTTATGTTATTAAACTTGAAAGCTTTAAAAAAGATTTTTAGCTTTAAAAATATACCGTAAATAGGTAAATATAATTTGTTTTTAAGTAGCATTTTGAAATGTTATCATTTTTGCAACTTGTTTAATTATAATATATTTGATAAAATAATAATATTATAGGTTATTACTTAGGAGGATTTCTAATGAATATTGAAATAATTTCTGTAGGTACAGAACTACTTTTGGGAGATATTGTAAATAGCAACTCGCAATATTTATCTAAGCAATTAGCTCTTTTGGGCATGAATGTATATAGACAAGTAACAGTTGGTGACAATATAGATAGACTTGTAAAATGCTTTGAAGCAGCATTTGATGCAGGGGCAGATGTTGTAATTACTACTGGTGGACTTGGTCCAACAGCTGATGATATAACTAAGGAATCAGCTGCTAAATATTTTGGACAAGAAATGTTTTTAGATGAGGAATCTTGGGAAGATATTCAAGAGAAGTGCTCTAAATTTAGTGGCAGTAGAAAGAATATACCAAAAAATAATATAAAACAGGCAATGTTTCCCCTAGAAGCAGATATTATACCTAATCCAAATGGTACTGCTCCAGGGGCTATATTTAAGGATAAAAGTGGTAAAAAAAGAATTATGGTTATGCCTGGACCACCTAGGGAAATGAGATCTATGTTTTTAAATAGTATCTTGCCTTTATTAAGATCTGATGCGGATGTGGTATTTAAATCAAAATATATTAGGTTCTTTGGAGTTGGCGAGTCTGCACTAGAAATTCAATTGATGGATCTTTTAACAAAGCAAACTAATCCGACAGTTGCGCTTTATGCAAAGGAAGGTGAAGTTCTTATAAGAGTCACTGCAAGTGCTTTTTCAGAAGAGAAGTGTGAAGAGATGATTCAAGAAAAAATTGATGAAGTGTCAAGTATATGTGGCGATAAAATATACTTGATAGGAGATGATAGTATTTCGTCAACTCAAACAGAAATGGATAACGTGGTTGCAAAGATGTTGTTAGAAAGAAAAAAAACAATATCTGTTGCAGAATCTTGTACAGGAGGACTGATTGCCTCTTATCTTGTTAATTACTCAGGAATATCAGACTCGCTTTTAGAAGCATGTGTTACATATTCAAATGAGGCCAAAATAAAAAGGTTAGGTGTATCTAAGGATATATTGGATAACTATGGCGCAGTAAGTCCTCAAGTTGCAGAAGCAATGGCAAAGGGGGCGGCAGAGTCTCTAGGCTCTGATATAGGTATTTCTACCACAGGAGTCGCTGGACCAGATGGAGGAAGTGATGAGAAGCCTGTGGGACTAGTATACATAGGTGTATACTATCAGGGAAAGTCTACTTCAATTAAAAAAATATTTAGTGGAGATAGAAGAAAAGTAAGAGAAAGAGCCGCGAGAGAGGCCTTAAATCAAGTTAGACTTTTGCTTTTAAATAAATAAAAAGTAAAAAATGGAGGTAATATATGATAAAGCATATATTTTGCGATCTAGATGGAACACTTTATAGAGAGGGTATAACAGATAAAGATCTTGAATCAATTCTTATGGCTCAAGAAAATAATATTAAATTTCACATAGCAACAGGTAGAGTATACAGCCATACTGTATCAATTATAGAAAAGGCTCAAGTGAATGGATACTCTATATGTGAAAATGGATCATATATATATAGTAATGATGGAAATTGTATCTATAGTGCAACAATGAGTGATATTCAAATAAAAAAAATAATTGATTTATATCAAAGACTAGATTATATAAATAAAGAAGATGATGTAATATACTTTAAATATGATGGAACGATTGTTGTTCCAGTAGATACATCTTCTGTGGAGTATTTTTCAAAGGGATATACTGTTGATGAAGACATACTAGAAAAGGAAAGTTACAACTCTTCAGTAGGAAATATAGGTATACTTACTTATGATACAGAAAAACTCGAAAAGTTAGTCAAGGAGTATAGATCTGCCTATGGAAATGAATTTGATGTTTATATATCAGGGCCAACAACTATGAATATAGTTCCAAAAGGAGTTTCAAAGTTAGAAGCAATAAAAATTGTCTGTAAAAAAGAAGCTGCCGGAGTGGATGAAATAGTAACAATTGGAGACTCACCAAACGATATATCAATGCTTAAAAATATAAAAATGAGCTTTGCTATGTCTGAGGCTCCAGAATCAGTAAAATCAGTTGCAGGCTTTGAGACGCCATCTGTTGCAGATGCAGTAAAAATGGTAGTTGATTTTAATAACGAAATTTTAAAATAAAGATTTTGAAATAAATAGAGATAAAATACATTATATGTATGGATTATGAGTTTATAGTAAGCTATAAATATTAAAAAACAATATATTTACTTGCTATAAAGAAGGAAAAAACTCTACTTATCTTCAGTGAAAATCTTATAGATACATTTAGTAATTATTTATATTTTGTAGGTGGGTGGTGATGTATATGTTTTTAAACTTTAATTTAAATAATTTATACAATAAAAAAAATAGTCGAAAGTTGATAATCTTAGGAGTAATACTTTTAGCTGTGGGTGCTTATTGCTTGTCTAGAAAAACAGTTGGTGTCAACGTGTTTTCTTGGGGAATAGCTATTGCTTTTTTATATGGTGCTTGGCTAAAGCTAAAAGATTTCAATGAACTAAGCAGATATGCAGATAAGTCAGAAATTAAAAAGGCCAGAAATATTAGTATAATCCTGTTTATTATAGCTTTATTATTATTTATATTTCCAAAGTATATAAATATGGCACTATCGATAGCACTAGGTGCCTATATTTTATACTATGAAATGTCTAGATACTTAAGAAATAGAAGGTATTCAACATATTATTTCGGGACATGGAATATGTTGAAAATAGTAATAGCTGTTCTCCTAATAGTATCCCCTTTATTTTTGACTAAATTCTTGGTAAGTATATTATCATTTATAGCAATAATATTTGGGATAAACTTTATGACTACAGGAATAAAATTAAGAAATGGTGAGAGGTTTTAAATGACGAAATTTAAATATAGTATAGAGAATAAAAGATACCATACATGGAATTACTATTTAAGGAAAAAATTTAATAGTAAGGTATTCAAAGTCTCTATAAATGCTGGATTCACTTGTCCAAATATAGATGGAACAATCGGCTATGGTGGATGTAGCTATTGCAGTAAGGAAGGGTCAGGAGACTTTGCAGGTAATCCAAATGATAATCTAATCAAGCAGTTTGAAGATATAAAGGAAATGATGAAAAAAAAATGGCATAATGCTAAATATATTGGATATTTTCAAGCATTTACAAATACTTATGCCCCAGTAGAAGTTTTGAAGGAAAAATATGAAACTATTTTGAAGCAAGAAGATGTAGTAGGCTTATCTATATCGACAAGACCAGATTGTATTCCTGATGATGTTTTAGAATACCTTAGTGAGCTAAATAAGAAAACAAATCTATGGGTTGAATTGGGGCTTCAAAGCATTCATGAAAGTACATCTAAAATAATCAATAGAGGACATGATTTTGAAGCCTTCAGAGAGTGCGTAGAGCGATTGAGAAGCCATAATATTGATGTTGTGGTACACATTATTGATGGACTTCCTGGTGAGGACTATGATATGATTATGGAAACAACAAAAAAAATAGCCAAGATGGATATTCAAGGAATAAAAATACATCTTCTACATGTAATTAAAAATACACAAATGTCAAGGATGCTTGATAATGATGAGATAAAACTTTTAGAAAAAGATGAATATGTAAAACTTATTTGCGATCAGCTTGAAGTATTACCTCAAGAAATGGTTATACATAGGCTTACAGGCGATGGGAAAAAAGAAGATTTGCTAGGCCCTCTATGGAGTCTCAAAAAATGGGAAGTTCTAAATGCAATCGATGATGAGTTAAAAAGAAGAGATAGTTGGCAGGGGAAATACTTTTAAGTATTTCCTTTTTTAAAAATATTGAAACAATCTTATCTTATATTCTTTATATAATAAAATGATAATATTATTTTGTTATATAAAGAATATAGCAAAAAAACTTTATCTATAGAATTTCTTTAGAAATTCTATAGATAATCTTATGTATATTATCGATATAAAACTATTGAAAAATTGATGATTTAGTATTACAATCAGTTTATAGAGAATTTGTATACACAGTCTGTATACATTATATGTTTGAAATGAGGGCGATAACAAATGATGATGAAGACGCATATTATTATATCAAAGTCTTTACTAGATAATACAGATGATGATAAAAAGTTTTTTTTAAGTGAAAAGAACTTTACATATGGAAATATAAAACCAGATATTCTATCAAAATATAAATTAAAAAAACATTATATGTATGAATCATATGATATGGTAAAAAATAAAATAGAATTTTTAAGTAGCTTAGATCTAGATACACTTGAAAAACATTATAACAGAGCCGAATTTTCTCAGGAGATGGGAGTAATCTGCCATTTTTTAACGGATTTTTTCTGTGTTGCTCATAGTGAAAGATGGGAGTTTAAACACAGTCTAAAAATTCATGTCAAATATGAAAGCGGACTAACAAAGGTTGCTAAAGATTTTAATATTAAAAATGATAGAACACAATATGTTGATAATATAGACAGATTTTTTGAAAAGCTGTATACTGAATATAAGGCTAATGGTAACTTCGAAGAAAATGATTTAAAGTATTCTACATATATGTGCAATACAGTTACTAATTATATATTAGACTGTATACTTAGTAATACTGTTAAGTCTCATTCAGTAGCATAATTAAAGAAAAATACTATGGAGGAATATTATTGATTCCTCCTTTTAAATTAATAAGATTTTTTAAATACTAGATAATTTATATAATTGCCTAGTATTTTTATTAAAAAGAGGTGATATTATGATGCAATCTATTGAGCACATTTTATACCTAGCACAAGATTATTGGATATTATCAATTGCTTTGGGATTTTTTGCAGCTTTTGTAGAAAGTTTTATACCAGCATTGCCCCTGATGGCTATTGCAGCTATAAATGCAGCAATTAACGGTTTTATCATAGGATTTACTACTTCTTGGTTGGGCTCGTGTGTCGGAACAATTACAGTTTTTTATATAATTAGAAAAATTTTGGATACAGAATTTTTTCAAAGAATTTGGATGCAAAGGTTAAAAGATAAGCTAGATGTCATAATAAGTAAGGTAAATCGTTCGGAATTTAAAGCTTTATTTGTTTTCTATGCAATACCAGTACTTCCAAGTTCTCTTCTTACTCTTGCTTCTGCAATTTGTGATATAAAATATAAAGTTTTTATACCACCTATGATGTTCGGTAAGTTTCTGATGATGTTTTTGGTAAGTTATGTTGGAAGTGATATTAAAGGTTTTTTACACAGCCCAGTTAAAATTTTAGTAGTTGTAGCGATTTCAGTTCTTTCTTATTTTATTGCCAATAAAATGAAAGATGATATGGAAACACATGAAGATGAAGCCCTTATTGAGTATAAGAGGTTTAAAAATAAGAGACTTATAAAGAAACAAACAAATAAATTAATCAGTAAATACCACAGTGAAAATCAACTATCTAGACAATATCTTTCAAATGAATTTTTAAGATTAATTGAAAGGATAATAGAATTTTTCAGAAGAAGGTAAATATTAAGAGGTGAATATGTCTAAACAGAAATATTATGTTGTGAAAAATGGAAAAATTAATGGAATTTTTTTAAATTGGGATGATTGTAAGAAAATGATACATGGTCATAAAAATGCTTTATACAAATCATTTTTTGATCCTCATGAAGCAATTGATTATTTGATTTCTAATAACTCAACTATATTGAAAGAAGAAAATAGTTCTAGTGATGAAAAGCTAAATATAAAAGAAAATGCAAATACGGACTCTTTAGATCTAATAGAGGCCTATGTAGATGGGAGTTTTGATGTTTCGTCACAGAGTTACGGATCTGGTGGAGTATTACTAAAAGACGGTAAAATTATAGAAACTTTCTCTAAAAAAGGAAGTAATAAAGAAAATGTTTCAATGAGAAATGTTGCTGGTGAAATAGAAGCTGCTATGATTGCAATGCAGTACTGCTATGATAATAATTATAAAAATTTACGTATATATTTTGATTATAATGGTATTGAAAAGTGGTGTACAGGAGACTGGAAAGCCAATAAAATTGGAACAAAAAAATATAAGGAATTTTGTGATGAAATGAAGAAAAAAGTAAATATTTCTTTTCAAAAGGTAAAGGCTCATAGTGGAGTTGAATATAATGAGCTTGCCGATAAACTAGCAAAGGAGTCTATTTTTTACTAAGATAAGGGGTTTTTATGAATAATTTACGAATTTAATCCACTTTTTTTAAAAAATTGTTAGAAATATTAAAAAACTAATTGATAAAAGTGTCATAATTTGTTATTATGTTATTAGTAATGATTAAGATCCTAGTTGGTATTATAAAAATACGCTAGAATAAGGGGAGGATGGTGAAAATATTGAAAGACATTATAGTCAAAGCTAGCAGTTTTTTTAGTCGTGCAATTAGATACTTCGTATTTTCAACATTAATTTCTTTTAGCGTATGTACTATATTAGTGGTAGCAAATCTTTTTATGGGAGTGAGAGTATCCCTAGGTTTTTACATGCTGTTATCCCTAGCTTTTGATTTGGCACTAACGACACTTATCTGCATATATAATGGTCATAAGTTATTCTTACCTATCAACAAACCTCTAATAATGAAGTTAGAGCGTGAAAGAGTTGAAAGAGCTAGACAGTCTAAGAAAAGACAAGAGAGAAAATATAAAAAGAAAATATCTTAGTTTGTATATATAAGCACAGCTTTTAGCTGTGCTTTTTTAATAGAATTTTTATTATTAATAGCTAAAACTTTTATTTTAAAAGTAAATAAATACGTTTAAATATAAAACTATTGGATAATAATATATATTAGATGTATCTTAGGATAGTTGTACATATAAACTTAGAACCATTCAAATTGTAATGATTTGTAATGCTTTTTTATCGGTATATATATTGATTGACTTGAGTTTGATATGATATAATTAGTATCGTTCAAAGTATTTTGAAAATATATTTTTTAAATACTAAAATTAACTTACACATAATTTGTGTTAGTTGCTATCTTTATTAATATTAAAAGTAATCAGAAAGGAGATTTACCTATAGTATATTTAAATTTAAAATTTAGTGGCTATAGTAAAAGTGAATAAAATGGACTTTTTAAAAAAGAATAAGAAAATAATTATCCCAGTTGCAATAGTTATTGGCGTGATTGGAATCGGAATGGCAGCTTTAAGCGCACAAGTAAATTCTGATAAAATAGCAAATAATATAGAGGTTTCTGGAATTGATATAAGCGACCTAAATAAGCAGGAAGCTATTAAAAAGTTAGAATCTCAAAAAAAATTCAAAAATGTAAATCTTAAATTTGGAAATAGCAAGTGGACTATAGACAACTCCGAAATAGATTTAAAAATAGATTTTAAAAAAACTGCTGAAAATGCATATAATATTACAAGAGAGAATTCATATTTTTCCAATCTCGGAAAAACTTTAAAATCTGACTTGGGAGATAAAAATATAGTCAATCTTGAAATGAGCTATAATAAAGAAAAATTAGAGAAAAAACTGGAAAGAATAAAAAAAGAATTAGACTCCCCAATGAAAAATGCAAGCCTTGAATTTGTTGATGATAAAATAAAAATAATAAAAGAAGAGCCTGGAAGAGATATGATAGTAAAATCATCACTTCATGAGATAGACTATAATTTAAAGCAAGATAACTTCGATATAGATTTGATAGTAAAATTAAAAGAATCAGCTATTAAGTCAAGTGACTTAAAGGGGATTGATAGTTTACTTGCTGAATATTCTACTACATTTGCAGGTATGCCTAGCAGAGATTATAATATAAGAAAATCCGCAGTAGATACAAGTGGAGTACTATTAAAGCCAGGGGAAGAGTTTTCTTTCAATGATATCGCAGGAGAAAAATCTATTTCAAATGGATATAAAAATGCACCAGTAATAGAAAGTGGTAAGTTGGTTCCTGGACCAGGCGGAGGAGTTTGTCAGACTTCTTCAACTATATTTAATACTGCACTTCTTTCTGGTATGGAGATTACTACTAGAAAAAATCACAGTATTCCTTCAAATTATGTTGATTTAGGAAGAGATGCAACAATAGTAGATGGAGATCCGGGTCAGGACTTTAAATTTAAAAATCCTTATAAGCATCCAGTTTATGTTCAAAATCTAGCTTATGATAATAAGATTGTTTCTCAAATATATGGTGCAAGTGAAGATAAGCCTAATATAGATATCGCTACAGAGATGACAGGGTCATTTGGCGGTGGAAATAGAACAATTGCAGATGCAAGTCTACCTGCTGGAAGCAGAGTTGTAGAAAAATATGGAAGACCTGGATATAATGTAGTCACATATAGAATATTTAAAGATGAAAAAGGAAATAAAATAAAAACTGAAAAAGTAGCAGTTAGTAGCTATCCTTCTCAAACAGGTATTATAAGAGTAGGTGCAGCTGCTCCTAAAAAGCCAGTAGCTAATCCTGTAGCTCAAGGTCCAGCAATTGCAGCAGCTCCTAGGAAAGCTCCTGTATCAGCTACAAATTAAATAAAATAAAATAATTTTTTATAAAAAGAATATATGTAAGCATTTTATAGATATAAAACAAATTATAAGTAATATTATATTATAAAAATTAAGTTGGAAAGCTCAGTTTACTGGGCTTTCTCTTTTTATATTTTTATATTTTTTTGCAAAATTAATTCATATGTTATAAAATAGTATAAAAGATTATAATTAATTTGGAGGAGACAATGAGTCAAGTAAAAGATAGATTGCGTGAGCACCCAAGTTTAAGAATGGTGACAATGATACTGGGTCTATTTATATCTGCACTAGGTGTAAATGGTTTTTTAAGACAGGCACATTTACTGAGTGGTGGAGTAACTGGTTTTGCTACAGCAATCAACTATGTAAGCGGAATTAATGTCGGTTTAATGGCATTTCTATTAAATATACCTATATTTATTATTGGTTTTATATATCTTGAAAAAGATTTTTGCATATTTAGTTTAATAAATATGATAATTTATTCCCTTATATTAGGTCTTACTCAGGACATAGGTTCTATTATTCCCGTACATGATAAGTTTATTCAAACAATATACGGTGGTTTCTTAAACGGACTTGGAATAGGCTTAGTATTTAGAGCAAAAACATCAACAGGTGGAACAGATATAATAGCTGCAATACTAAAAATAAAAAAGAATATAGAAATAAAAAATACAAGTTTTGCTGCAAATGTTATAGTTGTTCTTTTGGGTAGTGTAATGTTTGGACTGACTCTTGGTTTATATACTTTAATTGGTTTTTATATAAATTCACTGGCCTTAGGATTTATAAAGGATGCAATGAATTATCAAAAATCACTTATAATTATATCTGATAAGCCAGAAGAGATAGCTGATGACATTATGAAAGAACTAATAAGAGGGGTAACTTTCCTGCATGCAGAAGGTGCATACACAGGTGAAAACAAAAAGCTTGTATATACTATTGTGTCGTCAAATGAAATTCCTAAGATAAAGGAAATAGCTTTTAAACATGACCCTAGAGCTTTTGTAACGATAAATGAAGTAAATGAAGTAAAGGGGAGAGGGTTTAAATCAAAAGATTTATAAAGTAAATGGCCATTGCGAATTTACAGGAAAAGATATTTCTTCCTTTAAATTTTTTATTTCAATGGTCTTTAATTTTGTTAGAAATATTTTTCTTGTTTTAAAAGTTAAGGAAATATACTATAATAGATATAATGAATATAAATTAAAAACAAACAATTATGATTGGAGGTATTAATTTGAGCCTATCAAAAAATTATGTAGAGCTTTATAGCAACTACTTTAATGAAATAGATGATATAAATAAAAGTTTAAAAATGTTCAAATTAAAGAAGAATAACGCTCTGAAAAAAGGTATTTTTGCTTCTGATGAAGAAGTATATGAATTGGAAACTCAATTAATGGGTCAACCTTCAGATAAATTAGAGAAACTAATAGAAACAACAAAAGCTGACAACGAATATGTAGAGTCACAGAAGGAAGAAATATCTAAAAATAAAAATTTAGCAGATGTATTAAATATTCTCGAAGATTCTGATGAAGATAAGTTGGAAATGGCAAAAGAAAATGATATGGTACAGATATATAGATTTAGCAATGGAGATATGTATATTGGCCGTTTATTAGATGGAAAGATGATAGGAGTTGGATCTTATATATTCTCTCCAGATAGCGAAGAGAATGATGGCAATATAAATACTGAGTATATTGGTAACTTTGTAAATGGTATTAGAGATGGTAAGGGAATCTTTACATTTTCTAATGGTAATGAGTATATCGGTAGTTTTAAAAATAATAAAAGCACTGGTATAGGTAGAATGAAGTACAATAATGGAGATGAATATCTAGGAAACTGGCTAGATGGAAAAAAAGATGGTCTAGGAATATATACGTGGAATGACGGATATATTTATATAGGTAATTTTAAAGACAGTAAAATGGATGGTATTGGATCTTGTTTCAATTCAAAAGGAGAGCTTGTCTATGATGGCGAGTGGAAAAAGGGTCAAATACACGGAAAAGGTAGATATATGTGGAGCAAGCATAAGTGGTACGAAGGTGAATTTCAACAGGGGCAAAAGCATGGTGAAGGTATCTTTTATTTAAACAATGATCCTATCTATAATGGGACTTGGAAATATGATAAACCATCTATCTTTAATAAAACGTTTGAAGAGGTTTTTTCGAATTTTAATTAGTTATTCTTGTGAATATTTTAGGGAGGCGGTTATATGGATAAACTTATACTAAAATCATGTAAGTTCTATGGATATCACGGTTCTGCCGAGAATGAAAGAATGTTTGGTCAATCTTTTATCGTTGATGTTGAACTATATCTTGATACTCGTTTGGCAGGAGAAACCGACCTTGTATCTGATGCCGTTGATTATGGTAGGGTCTACGATATTATTGAAGATCACGTAGAAAATGAATCTTTTTCACTAATAGAGTCTTTAGCTGAAAAAATTTCATCTAATGTTTTAGAGGAGTTTGCTATTGTAAATGGTATTTTGGTTAGAATTAAAAAACCACAGTCAAAGATTATGGGCAAGTATGACTATGTTGCAATCGAAATAGAACGTTTTAGAGAATAGCAAGTTATAAATTGATAAGGATTCTTTGTTTTTTTAAGGCAAAGAATCCTTGTCAATTTAAGAGAAAAATAAATATATATGGAGTATATAGAAATCTGATTATTCTATATAATTTAAATATATTTTCTTAATTATACAAATAATAAAAGTTTTTTCAAAAAAAAAATTATTATTTGTGGATAAAAAAAAGGAGTTTTGACTTATGTGTCGAAATGTATATATTATGGCTTGACAAATATTATATTTAATGTGACAATATAATATTGTCAGCAATAAAGGATGATATTATGGAAGATTTTAAGGATATAATTGAAGAAATAAAGATAAGAAATGATATTTCTGAAATAATTTCAGGATATATACAATTAAAGTCATCGGGTTCAAATTATAAGGGATTGTGTCCTTTTCACAATGAAAAAACACCTTCCTTTCACGTAAATACAGCAAAGCAAATATATAAATGCTTTGGTTGTGGTGAAGGTGGAGATGTTATATCATTTATAATGAAAATGGAAAATCTCGATTTTATGGATTCTGTGAAGTTTCTTGCAAATAGAAGTGGTATTGAAATCAATGATAATATTGATGAGGGAACGAAAAAGAAACTTGAAAAAATAAAAAGGTTTCAAGAGATTCATATCACTAGTGCAAGATTTTTTTATGCTAATTTGATGGATAAAAAAAACATAGGCTATAAATACCTTATAAAAAGAGGCCTTGATGAAAAGACCATTAAGAACTTTGGTCTGGGTTATTCATCAGATTCTTGGGATGCTCTTAAAAATTATCTCTTATCAAAAAACTATAGCATAGAAGAGATTCAAGAGTGCGGACTTATAGGACAAAGCAAGAAAAATAATAATTATTATGATAAATTTAGAAATCGAGTGATGTTTCCAATATTTGATTACAAGGGAAATGTAATTGGCTTTGGTGGTAGAGTATTAGATGACTCACTTCCAAAATATTTAAATTCACAAGATTCTCTTATATTCAATAAAAGATATAACTTATATGGGTTAAATTTTGCTAGGAAACATATTACTAATAGGACTCTACTTCTTGTAGAAGGATATATGGATTTGATTTCAATGAATCAATATGGAATCAAAAATGTTGTGGCAACTCTTGGAACTGCACTCACTGATGCACAAGCTGAGTTGATAAAAAAGTTTGCTGATAATGTAGTATTGTCTTACGATTCAGATCAAGCTGGAATAACAGCTAGCTTGAGGGCTATAAAAATTCTAGAAAAAAATGGTCTAAAGGCAAAAGTTTTTAATCTAGGAAAGAGCAAAGATCCAGATGAATATATAAGAGCAAATGGACTTTCTAAAATGATGAATGGAATAGAAGCAGCGGATGAGGCAACTAAATTCAAGATAGATACACTGCATAGAAATTATAATTTAGATGATAGTAAGGAATCTGTGGAATTTCTAAAAGAGGCTGTTAAAGTTTTAAATACCATAAAAAGCCCCTTGGAATTGGATTATTACATTAAGTATCTTTCTAGTATGACTGGGATAGAAGCTAATATTATCAAATTAGAATTAAATAATAATAGTAAGCCTAGAGGCAATAAAAAAACAAATCGTTTAATTAATAAAAAACAAGATTTTATTAGGGTAAAGAAAATGAAAGAGGTTGAAGATGGTAACATCTTTGTAGAAATAAACCTTATAAAGGCAATGTTAGAAAGCAAAAAAGCAAGAGATATTATACCCTTAAAAGTCAGTCTAGAAGATTTTTCTGATGAAAATAACAAAAAAGTATATTCAAAAGTTTTATCTCTTGACAAACAGGGCATTATTAAGGTAAGCGACTTAAATGATGATAGCTTTGATGTTGACTATCTTAAAAAATTAGACGAGGTGGATTTATCCGAAATTAACTTAGAAGATGCCTTGGAAATAGGTAAAATCGTCAATCAACTTTTGAATTTCAATTCAAAAGAGAAAATTAATAAACTATCTGATAGGCAAAAAATACTTGAAGATAGAAGAAAGACTATAAAAAATAATACTGAAGAAGCAAAAGAGGTAGATTTGGAAATTATGAAAATAGCTTTAGAAATTGTATCTGAAAACAAAAAATTGAAATCTTTATAGGAGGGGAGGTTAATTATGGCTGAAGAAAAAAAGAAAATAGTTATGAATAAAGCGGCCCAGAAGAAACTTTTTGAAAAGGGCAAAAAAGAAGGAACTGTAACACTTATGGACGTCATGGAGGCATTTCAGGATACCGAAATGGATAAAGAAGTTGCAGAAAACCTTTATGAAACATTGGGAAGTCTTGGGATCGAAGTAGTCGATGGTAAAGAAATAAAAGCAAACATAGATTTAACTGAACCTGATGATTTAGATATCAAGTCAATTGACAAGGAAGAAGAGGAAGATGAAAAGGAAGAAAAGTCATCAAAAACTAAGAAAGAAAAAAAATCTGCAGAAATTGCAGTTCCTAAGGGAGTTAGCATTGATGACCCAGTAAGAATGTACTTAAAAGAAATTGGTAAAATTCCTTTACTTAAGCCACATGAAGAGGTTGAATATGCTAAGAGAATGGGTGAAGGAGATGCTTATGCTAAAGAAAGACTTGTTGAAGCAAATCTTAGACTAGTTGTTAGTATAGCCAAGAGATATGTAGGTAGAGGTATGTTATTCCTTGATTTAATTCAGGAGGGTAACCTTGGACTAATTAAAGCAGTTGAAAAATTCGACTATACAAAGGGCTTTAAGTTCTCTACATATGCTACATGGTGGATTAGACAGGCAATAACAAGAGCAATAGCTGACCAGGCTAGAACTATAAGAATACCTGTTCATATGGTTGAAACTATAAATAAGTTGATAAGAGTTTCTAGACAACTATTACAGGAGCTAGGAAGAGATCCAAAGCCTGAAGAAATTGCAAAAGAAATGAATATGTCAGAAGACAAAGTAAGAGAAATAATGAAGATTGCTCAAGACCCAGTCTCATTAGAAACACCTATAGGTGAAGAAGAAGATTCACACTTAGGAGATTTCATACCAGATGAGGATGCTCCAGCACCAGCTGAGGCAGCAGCTTATTCTTTATTGAGAGAACAGATAGCAGTTGTGCTAGATACTCTAAATGAGAGAGAACAGAAGGTATTGAAGCTAAGATTTGGTCTTGAAGATGGCAGATCTCGTACATTAGAAGAAGTTGGAAAAGAATTTGATGTAACTAGAGAGAGAATAAGACAGATAGAAGCCAAAGCACTTAGAAAGCTTAGACACCCTAGTAGATCTAAGTTAGTAAGAGACTTTTTAGACTAATATCACAATTATATGAATTTATTAGGTATATGTCTATGTTATTATTGACATATACCTTTTTAAACTAAAAATTTATTAGGAGAAATATATGAAATTAACAAAAAGATTAGAAAAAATTGCATCTCTTGTAAGTGCTGATATAAAACTGGCAGATATAGGCACTGATCATGGCTATATACCAGTATATTTATTAAAGGAAGATAAAATAAAAAGTGCTATTTTAGCAGATATTAATAAAGGTCCCTTAAATAATGCTCGTGAAGAAATAAAAAAAATGTCTTTAGAAAGTAAAACTGATTTAAGATTGGGCAGTGGAGTAAGTGTGCTAGAAGCTAATGAAGTAGATGAAATTATTATTGCAGGCATGGGGGGCGTTTTAATCTCTGAAATAATAGAAGATGGATTGGAAGTATGCAAGTCTTGTAAGAAGCTAATATTACAGCCAATGCAGGCCCCAGAAGAGCTAAGAAGATACTTATTAGATAATAACTTTGAAATACTTGATGAACATATGGTAAACGAAGATTTTCGAATATATGAAATTATAGAGGCAAGGTATAATCCTGACTATAAGATTGAGACTGAAGATATTTACCTAGAACTAGCAAAACCACTTATAGATAGAAAAGAACCTTTAATGAAAGCTGTGATTTTGAAGAAAATAAAGGAATGCGAATCAATTTTAGAAAAAATTTCAAATAATAGTGGTGAAAGCATAGAGGCGAGAGTAAAATATTTGAAGTTGAGAAAAGAAAAGCTTGAAAATATTATTAAATCAATGGAGGATTAAGTAATGATTTTAAATGAAGTTTTAGATATTATAAATCAAAAATACCCAGAATACATTCAATATGACTGGGACAATTCTGGACTTAATATTGGTGATGAGGATTCAGAAATAAAAAAAATAATGCTTACTCTAGAGATAACTGAAAAGGTAATTGATGAGGCTATAGAAAATAAGGTTGATCTAATTATTTCGCATCATCCATTTCTATTTAGCAAAATAAATAAAATTAATAAAAAGGATATTAAAGGAAATCTTATCTATAAATTAATATCAAATTCAATCTCAGTTTATTGTATGCATACGAGCTATGATCTTGCTGCAGACGGTTTAAATGACTATCTTCTCAAACTTTTGGGTATAAGTAGTGACTATACTCTAGAGGAAGTATCTTCAAATGAAAACTATCAAAATGGTGAAACATATGGTTTAGGAAGAGTTGCTAGTCTGGAAAAAAGTATGGATGTTAGGGAATTTATATTAGAATTAAAGTCAAAACTCAACATTGATAATGTTAGATATGTGGGTAGATTAGATAAAAATATTAAAACAATAGCAATCGTAACTGGATCAGGTGCAGATTTTTTTGAAAAAGCAAAAAAACTTGATATAGACCTTTTAATTACAGGGGATATGAAATACCATCAAGCAATGGATGCCCTAGAAATGGACATGAACGTTGTTGACTGTGGACATTATGGAACGGAGCATATCTTTGCAGATTCAATTATAACTTTCCTAGAAGATAGTTTAGAGGATATAGAGATTACGATTAGCAAAAATATAGTAGATCCTTTTATGGATTTATAAATATTTTAATCAGCTAGTTTGTTTATATACTTTGATATCGGCATATAAACAAAAAATAAAGCTTATTAAATATTTTTTATATTTAGATTATACTATTTAAATTTATAGAAAAGTTCAAATAATATAAAAAAAGTACTTGACTTTATAAATTTTTTGTACTATCATTAAATCATAATAATTAATCCATTGAAGAGAAGGAGTAGCTTAATTATTCTTTTATAGAGAGTCGATGATGGTGGAATATCGACAAAGGGTACTAAGTGAATGGGTCTCAGAGGAGTGAATCGAAATTTTAGTAGACTTCACCGTGGGCTGCACGTTATAGCGGATAGGGAATCATGTCGTTCCCGAAATAGAGATATGCAGATATATATTTTTGGTATAGCTGTATAAATTAGGTGGCAACGCGAATTAGTACTTCGTCCTATTATTAGGACGGAGTTTTTTTTTACCCAATTATTCTCAATGTAGATAATTATTATAGGCATATTTAAGTCAATAATTTTAAAAGAGGAAAATGGAGGATTAAAAATGAGAAATTCAAGAACAAAGAAAATGATTTTAAATGCAATTTTATTGGGGATAGGCTTGATTATACATCAAATATTCCCTGCTCTTGGAGGCGGTGTGACACCTGATGTATCACTTGTTATGCTATTTTGTATAATGATAATGAATAGAGATGATTATAAAACATGTCTTATGTCTGGTATAATTGCAGGTATTTTTGCAGGTATGACTACTAAGTTTCCTGCCGGTCAGCTTCCAAACTTTATAGATAAGTTAATAACTGTAAATGTGATGTATGGTGTTATGAAATTAATATATGTAACTCCTTTGATTCAAAAGCTTGGAAAAAAAGGAGATCAAATAGCTATTATTATAATGACATTTATAGGAACTTTAGTCAGTGGATTTGCATTTTTATCATTAGCTTCTATAATGGTTGGCTTACCAGTAGCACTTACAAAGCTTTTTATAGCTGTGGTTTTACCAGCAACTCTAATAAACGTCGTATCAGCAATAGTTTTATTTAATGTAATTGTTACTTCTCTTAAGAGAACAAGTTTTCAATTAAATTAATAATTAACTTAATTTATATATAATAATCGTATTTACGATTTTATAAATAACAGATTTTATATAATATATAAAGTTTACCTAATAATGGCAAAGTGTATACTTTCACTCAGTATATACTTTGCCATTATATTTTTTATAAAGTACTTTTAAATGCATTATAAAAAAAACAAAAATACTAAAAAAGGAGAGATAATTATCTCTCCTTTTTCTTTTATATACTAATATCTTAATTATTTACTTTAAAGTTAAATTTTAGTGACCAATTAAGAAACTATTGTTAAACATCTTATTTAGAGGGTGTCCTAGTCTGTTAATAGGACCTTTAAATAAGATTGCAAATACAAGCGGTATAATCATAAATACCAATAGTGCCCTTAAATCATGATATAAGTTTGGAAGGTAAATACCTCCGACAGCCTCTCTACAAGCATTAATACCATATGTAAATGGTATTACACTATTTATTGCCTTGAAGAAGTCTGGTGTCATCTGTATAGGGAATGTACCTCCTGAACCACCTATTTGTATAACCAGAAGGAAGACACAGATTCCCTTTCCGACCGTTCCAAACAAGGACACCGTAGAGTATATGATGACGGTAAACACAATACTACAGAAGACCAGTATAAGTGTAAACAATACTGGATGCTTTGCGGTTACTCCTAATATAAAGAAATCTCCTAAAGCAATTATTAAAGACTGTCCTATTGCAAGTGTAATGTATAACATCATTCGCCCAAAATACTCATCAACAGCTCTATTCTTTCCAGGCACCTTAGTTGATAGGACTGCAACTAGCACTAGTCCTCCTACCCAAGCTGCAAGTACACTGTAGAAAGGTGTCATAGCAGAACCATAGTTTTCCATTTTATAAATCTTATTTTCTTTTAAGTTTATTGGATTTTTCAAAAAATCAACTCTATCAAGTATATTTGACTTAATTATACTGTTGAAATCCTTAAAATCTTTATTATTTTGTATATCTTCTATATTTTTTATTGAATCACTAACTTGTTCTTTAAGAATCTTAATCGAATCTTGAGTTATAGCTGTAGTTCCCTTAAGGGTAGAAGTGATTGATGTTGCATCTGATAGCAAGGTATTTATACCAGGATATATTTTGTTAGCATCATCCATAACCTTACCTAAATCATTTGTAACAGTCATAGTACTTCTATGAATCTTATTGATTGGATTTGAAATCTTCGTATCGAAATGTGATAACAAATCGTCAACTCGTCTATTCAAGCTATCTGATAAAAGAACCATCTTGCTAAGTGCATCACTTGATAAATCATGACCAGATTCTGCCAATCGTATAGAGTCAGATATGGTATTATTTAAGTCTTCAAGTATTTTCAAACTATCATTTAAATCTGATATAGCACTGTTAAGCAGAGGAGAGTCCCTTCTGTTTATTCTTTCTAGAACATCTATAAGTCCTTCAATCATATTTATCGTACTGTTTGTTTTAGACTTCATTCTAAGAAGCAAAGCTATAGCATCTTCATTTACTATTTCACCCTTATCCGATATTCCAGATGCCAAGTCGGAAAGCTGGCCTATCAGATCACTTGTGAGCTCTAAATCAGTTTTGATTTCAGGTGTTATATCATTGAAAGAAGTGTTTGCATCCTTAAGACTATTTTGTATACTGGAGTTTAATTTTTTAGAATCATTTATAGTTGCTTGTATATTTGGCATACCATTCTTTGTAGTATTCAAAGTTTTTTCTAAATCATTTAAAGTTTTATCTCCTGTACTAGACAGCTTATTCAAGTTATCTAACTGCCTGTCTAAACGTCTAAGAGTATCTTTCATTTTATCTAGCTTTGGATCCATATCGCCTATAGCGTTGGATACACCGCCCAAGGCTCCTAATGAAACCTTACTTACCGTTTCAACCAAAGTTTTATTTATCTGCTGGGTAATAGCATTTGCTCCACTATCAGTTATTTTAGGAGCAACAGCATTTATTTTTTCATTGACTGTATAATCTATAGTTGCTTTTTTAACCTCTTTTTTAGTTACAGAAGTTAAATCGCTTGAAAACTCAGGTGGAATAAGTATGATTGCATAGTATTCACCAGTTTTTAGGCCTACTTCAGCCTTACTTTTACTAACAAACTGCCAATCTAGAGCAGGGTTTGATTTTAAGTTTTCTACAACCTTTTCACCCATATTTAGTTCTTGCTCTCTAAACTTGTCTCCTTTATCTTGATTTACAACCGCAACTTTTAGATATTTTGTGCTTCCGTATGGATCCCAAAAGGCTTTTATATTAAACCAAGCATATAATGAAGGAACAATTGTTAGTCCCAAAATAACTACCAAAACTGCAAAATTTCGACTTAATTCTCTAAGGTCATTTTTATAGATATTGAAAACCACACGAGGGTTCATTAGATATCTTTCTTTCCATAGTTTTGGATTAAAAAACTTCTTCTTTTTCTTAGAGTTTGTTACTCTAGAAGTAGGAGTAGTTTCATTTTTATTTTTTCTATCTTTGTTTTTGATATTAGTATTTTTTTCTTTTTCTTTTACGGAACTTAGAGATTCTTTAGTATCCTTAACTGTCTCAGAATCATTCCGTACATTTTTTTTAGTATCAATATTGTTTGTCTCATTTTTTTTCATCGCATCACCTTCAAATATTATTTTTTCTAACTTCTTTTTAGAAAATTTAATATTATTATTTCGCTTTTAAATAATAATAAATCTTATCACCACCTATAAGATTATAATATAACTCTTGCTCAATGTAAAGCAAAAGAAGAAGTCTCTTTTTTTATGCTATTTTATATTAAATATATACATATAATTTTATTAATCATTTTTCCATATTTACATTTAAAAATATTATAAAAATAGTAGATATTATATAAATTATTAATATCTATAAGTTTAAAAATATTAAACTACTTAATAACATGTTAACATATATAAGTTGAAAAAAAAATAGCAAAATCTTGATTATTAAACAAAGTATAGACTATAATATAATTATAGTAATAAAATTTTATTAAGAGGTGACATAATATGTATAATTTCAATTTTCAAGTAGCAACAAAAGTGTTGTTTGGTGAAGGTCAAATAAAGCATCTTGGTGAGGAAATAGCCAAGTATACAGATAAAGTATTATTAGTTTACGGTGGAGGAAGTATTAAGAGAAATGGAATATATGATTCTGCTGTTGAACAATTAAAAAAACATAAGGTAAAGGTATTTGAACTTTCAAATGTAGATCCTAATCCTAGAATAGAGTCTGTAAGAGAAGGTGTAGCTATATGTAAGGAAAATTCAATAGGTGGAGTACTTGCTATTGGCGGTGGTAGTTCAATTGATTGCTCTAAGGTTATTTCTGCTGGTGTTAAATATGATGGAGATCCATGGGACCTTGTAGTAGATAAAAGCTTGGTAAAGGATTCTATACCAGTATTTACTGTGTTAACACTTGCGGCAACAGGTTCTGAAATGAATGGAAATGCTGTTATATCAAATATGGAGACAAATGAAAAAATTGGCACATATGGAAGATGCCTTATTCCAAAACTTTCTGTCTTAGATCCTACTTATACTTTTTCTGTTCCAGCCAGACACACTGCAGCAGGAACAGCGGATATAATAAGTCATACATTTGAAAACTACTTCACTAATGTAGATGGTGGATACTTACAGTCAAGAATGGCAGAAGCTATTTTGAAAACTTGTTTTCATTATGGTCCTATTGCCTATAATGATCCTACTAACTATGATGCAAGAGCAAATTTAATGTGGGCATCAAGTTGGGCAATAAATGGTCTTATATCTGCAGGCTCAGCAAATAACTGGTCAGTTCATCCTATGGAACATGAGCTTAGTGCTTTTTATGATGTTACACATGGAGAAGGTCTAGCAATTCTTACTCCACACTGGATGAGACACATACTAAGTGATGATACAGTTTCTAAATTTGTAGAATATGGTGTAAATGTTTGGGGAATAGATTCTTCTTTAGACAGATTTGATATTGCAAATATGGCAATAGATAAGACAGAAGAGTTTTTCACAAAAGAGTTACATATACCAGCTACTTTAAGAGAGCTAAACTTAACTAACAAAGATTTTGATAAGATGGCTAAAAAGGCAGTTCAAGTAAAGGGAGGATCTATACAAGGATTTGTAGAACTTCACGCTGAAGATGTAAAGAAAATATATGAAATGTCATTATAAAGCTGTATAATGTTTTTAAAATTAAAAATAGCTTGACATTTACTTTTATTACGATATACTTGTATATAGTGATAAGTAATTAAATAAAAGGTAGAGGAGCAAGTATTATTAGTAACTGCGTAAAAGATTGAAGCATCTGCAGCGAAAGGAGTATTTGCCGAAGTGGTGTAGTTAGCTTTATGACTATATCTACTGGGGGTGTGTATAATATGCGCATCACTGTCACAGTATTTCTGTGTTGGGCTATCATGAGTGTTTGAATCCAAGCCTCGGAAGCCTACTTCCGGGGCTTTTAATTTTGAATATTTTTATAGCTTCTAATATAATTATCCCCACTAATCAATTAATTTTGATCAGAAATTTTTATTTAATGCATATATTAAAAGGGAGGTTCTATTATGAACAAGAGAAATTTTAGAGTAGTCTTAACATCTTTAATGTTACTGGCAATGACGGTTGTTCCTGCATTTGCAGAAGATATTGACAAGATTGCACAGGCTAACTCAAACAAGTTTGGAATAATCACTATTATTCCACCATTATTAGCCATATTATTGGCATTTATTACAAAGAATGTTGTAATATCATTATTTTTAGGTGTTATGTCAGGATGTTTAATTCTTCAAGTTGGAACTGGTACTAATTTATTATCCGCAATTGTACTTTCATTTTTAGATTTTATCTCAAGAGCATTAAACTCACTAGCTGACCCATGGAATGCGGGTATTATACTGCAAGTTCTATGTATAGGAGGAGTAATCAACCTAGTTGGAAAGATGGGCGGTGCAAAGGCAGTTGCTGAATCATTAGCTGACAAGGCAAAGTCTTCAAGAAGCGCTCAGATTATATCATGGTTTTTAGGAATATTAGTATTCTTTGATGACTATGCAAACTCATTAATAGTTGGTCCTATAATGAGACCTGTATTTGATAAGATGAATATCTCTAGAGAAAAGTTAGCATTTGTAATAGATGCTACAGCAGCTCCGATTGCAGGTTTAGCTATTATATCTACATGGATAGGACTTGAAGTTGGTTTAATACATGATGCCTTTGGTAGTATTGGAGTAAATGTTGATGCCTTTGGTGTTTTTCTACAAACTATACCATATAGATTCTACAATATACTGATACTTGCTTTTATATTAATTAGTGCAATTATGGTAAGAGAATTTGGACCAATGAGAAAGGCTGAGTATATAGCTCACAGAAAAGAAAATATTACTAGTGATTTAGATCAGGGAGTAGAAGAATTAGATGATATGGCTCCTAAAGAAGGAGTAAAGCTAAGTATATGGAACGCTATAATTCCTATAGGCGTGCTAATTGTAAGTGCTCTTGTTGCATTTTATTACAGTGGATATAGCTCTATAATGGACGGAAATAACCAAGGTCTTATAACTTCTATAAATGCTAGTCCATTTTCTTTTAACAGTATAAAAGATTGTTTCTCTGCATCTGATGCATCTGTAGCACTGTTTCAATCAGCACTATTTTCTTCAATAGTAGCTATATTAATGGCTAAGTTCAAGAAAATATATACAGTATCAGAAGCAATAGAAGTTTGGATTGATGGAATGAAGACACTGATGATTACAGGTGTTATATTAATACTTGCTTGGTCACTTAGTTCTGTAATCAAGGAAGTTGGAACAGCAAAGTTCTTAATACAGTATCTATCAGGATCTATTCCAGCATTCTTATTGCCAAGTATTATATTTATACTAGGATCAATAATTTCATTCTCAACAGGTACAGCATACGGTACTATGGGTATTTTGATGCCTCTAGCAATACCTCTTGCTCACTCTATTTCACCTGAAATGGGATATGTAGTAGTTTCAACATCTGCAGTTCTTACAGGAGCTATATTTGGAGATCACTGTTCTCCTATATCTGATACAACTATTCTTTCATCAATGGGAGCAGGTTGTAATCATATAGACCATGTTAAGACACAGATGCCTTACTCATTATTCATAGCAACTATAGCTATACTGTTTGGATATATACCAGCAGGAATGGGTCTTCCAGCTATAGTAGTGCTACCAGTTGCTTTATTGGCAGTTGTACTAGGTCTTAGAATATTCGGTAAGAGAACTGATGTAGATGATAAGACTTTTGAAGCTAAGTTAGAAAAAGAAGGTATAACTTTTTAAATTTTAAAAGTTATATATTTTAAAAGACTAGGATATTTATCCTAGTCTTTTTTATATTAATTATAAAATTTTTCTTATTAAAAATTATATCTTCAAAGCCTTCGATCTATACTATATTAAACAAAATTTAATTACTATGCAAAAACAGGGTCAAAGTCTCGATATTAGATATTCACATAGTTTTAGACAAACATTTTCTTACTATTTAATATATAATCTTTAACTATATAAGATCCTTATGCTTCAATAAAAAATCCTTTATTGCAAATGTGAGCATTTCTCCCTTTTTTTCTTCTGTATTATTGCACAATCTATCAAATGCTGCCCAAACATCATTATCTACAACAGCACTTATTCTTTTCTTAGTCTTTATAATATCATCTTCAATTTTTATAGACGTTTTTTTTATTTTTGTCTTTTCTTTTATAATATCTAAGTCTTTTACTTGCATATACCAGTCATATACCTCACAAAGCTTGTCCATATCTTCTTGTGAAACAGAGACCTTGGAGTTTCTACCCTTGACCGTTCTTTTTGAACTAGCTTTTTTTGCGGGGGAAGCAGTAGTTTTTTTACTAGTAGCAGCATTTTTTTTATTTGTTGTTTTCTTTGAGCTAACACTCTCTTTCTTAGAAGCTTTTTTTTCAGTAGAACTTTTGCTATTTGCGTCTTTGTTTTTGCTATTTACTTTTTTAATTGTACTCGCTGTCTTTTTATTTGTACTTTTTGTCTTCTTTTTTAAATCTGTTGATTCAACTTTATCCTTGCCATTTTTTATATTTTCACTATTTTTTTTTCTTGAAGATTTGGCATTAGAATTTTCGTTTTTTTTCAAATCGCTTTCTAATAAATTCTCAAATTTCACTTGTTTGTTAGCCATTATATTCTCCTCTTAGTTTTATTATAATTGATTTAGTATTTATTATTATATCACAATAGATATAATGGTGTAAAAAAGCAAACTATCAATTGAAATAATTATTATAGATATGATATTATATAATATATAAAGATTTTTTATTATTTGATATTGATATAATTAAAAACACATCCAAAATAAAAAATAATTTAGCTTTAATCTTGTAAAGGAGATGAAAAAAATGAAAATATTAATAGTAGAGGATAACAAAACTCTTCAAAATGATATGAAAAAAGAGTTATCCAAGCATTTTGAAATAGAAACATGTATAGATGGAGAAGAGGGTCTATATTTAATATCACAAGGAATATATGATTTAGTAGTTTTAGATTTAATGTTGCCAAATATGGATGGAATAACTATTTTAAAAGAAGCAAGAAAGCAGGGGATAGATACTCCTATACTGATTTTAACAGCTAAGGAGTCTCTGGATGACAAAATGGAGGCCTTTACACTTGGTGCCAATGATTATCTTACAAAGCCATTTTATATGGATGAATTGGTCGCTAGAGTCTTTGCAATACTAAGGACAAACGGTAAAATAAAAGATAATAAATATCTAGAATTTAAAGATTTAAAGATAGACTCTGAGAAAAACACAGTTTATGTAAATGAAGAAGAATTAGAACTTCAAAATAAACAATTTAAATTGTTAGAGTACTTTGTTTTAAATAAGGGTTCTATTTTATTGAAAGAACAAATATATGATAGAATCTGGGGGATAGACTCAGATGCAACCATTGAAATTGTAGAAGTATATGTAAGTAACCTAAGAAAAAAATTATCAAAATATGGATATGATAAATATATTAAGACAAAAAGAAAGGTTGGATATATACTAGATGATAAACAATAATGTATTTATAAAAACTCGAAAAAAATTAATTATAAATATTATGCTAGTTGTTGAAATTTTTATGATTCTTATGAGTTTTTTTATATATAATTATTTTAAAGTAGGTATATATAATACAATAGATAGAGCTTTGCTTGATGAATTTCATTTTGTAAACAATCAATTTAGTGGTCAGTCTATAATGGATCCAATTGTACTTCAAGATCCTAAAGATATAGTGTATATATATGAAGGTAATAAAGTTATTTATTATACACAGAATAGATATTTTAGTGGAAGTGTTCCTTTAAATACTATAAATAGAGATTATGGAAATTTCTTTGAGGGATACAATGGATATAATTTTAGAACTGCGATTATAAAAAATGATCATTATGAATTTAGAATAATGAGAAATATTGATTCAGAAAAAGAAAGTCTTAGTCATATGCTAGTTCTTTTAATTTCCGCAGACTTTTTCTCTTTATTGCTAGTATATATTATAGCAAAATATCTCTCAAAAAAAGCATTAAAACCTATTGAAATGTCCTGGAACAACCAAGTTAAATTTGTTCAAGATGCATCTCATGAGCTTCGTACACCAGTGGCAATTATTCAATCAAAATTGGAAAGTCTTTTAAAAACTCCTGAATCTACAATTGAAGATGAGGCTGAAACAGTTGCTGTGGCTATGAGAGAAACTAGGCAGCTTAAAAAAATGATTTCAGAACTATTGTCTCTTACTAAGGAAGAATCAATTGTATCTGTAAATAATAGTCTATTTAGCATAGAAGATTTGTTTGCTGAAATATTTGAAAGCTATCATGAAATAGCAGAGTATCAAAATAAAACATTTGATTATAGTATAGACATGAAAAATTATAATATTTATACAGATAGAAATAAAATGACAAATCTTATAAGAATTTTAATAGATAATGCCTTTAAATATACTGAAGAGGGTGATTTTATTACTATAAAATCGTCTGAGAAGGGGAGAGATAGAATTCAAATAATAGTATCAGATACTGGTATTGGAATATCTGAAAATGATCAAAAACATATATTTGAAAGGTTCTTTAGAAGCAGTAGTGTTCGAGCAACAGAGATAGAGGGCTCTGGGATAGGGCTTTCTATTGCAGCTATTATAACTAATACCTTGGGAGGGCACATTAAGGTTAAATCTACTCTAGGAGAGGGTACGAGCTTTATAATAGACCTTGCTAGAGGCAGGGAAGTAAAAAAGAAAAAATCTAACAAGAAAAAAATGTAAGATTTTTTATTACTATTTAATTAAAAATGTTTGAAAGACCTTTTTTATGGTATTATATATAATATAAGAATACGATAAAATCGATAAAATAAAAATTTTGGAGGTAATGATATGGCAAATGTAATTAATGCACAGGATTTCGCTAAGAATGTAAAGGAAAATAAGGGAGTTGCAGTTATAGACTTTTTCGCAACTTGGTGTGGACCTTGTAATATGTTAGGACCAGTTTTCGCAGAGACAGCAGAAGAAAATAAGGATGAAGCTTTCTTTGCAAAGGTAGACATTGATCAGAGTATGGAATTAGCTCAGGAGTTTGGAGTTAATACAGTTCCTACTGTTATATTCTTTAAAGATGGTAAGGAAGTAAATAGAGAAATTGGTTTTATGCCTAAGGAAAAAATAGTAGCTGGATTAAATGCAGCTAAGTAAGTTGATTTTTTCAGTAAAATTACAACTTTTAAAAAAACACTTTCATAAAGTGTAATATAATTTGCTAATAAAAAGAGGTAGGATTTAATTTATCCTATCTTTTTTTTATTTTCAGCACACTTTAATAATAAAAATATTAAATTTATTTTAAGAAAATTCAGTGCTTTTACAGGCAATTTACTTTAAAAAATATTATTATAGCTATATTTATTTATTATATTTAAAAGTATTCCTAGTATTTAATGTAAATATGACACAAATAATAAATATTATGTAATTTGTTAAAAATATAGAATAATGCAATTGATTTTAAAAACTATGCAAAAAATATTGTAAATATGGGTATAATATTGTATAATAGTTATAAATTATGAATAATTTATTTTTACAATGTTATTTAGAGTTATTTAGAAAATTTATTTTAAGGTAACATTGCTTAGAGGAGGATTTTATGGGAATTATAAATGGGATTTATAGCGCGCTAATGTCTTTTAGTGACTTGCTATGGTCAAAAGTACTGATAATACTTCTAGTAGGAGCAGGTTTGTTTTTTACAGTCAAGACAGGCTTTGTGCAATTTAGGTATTTCAAAGAACAGTTCAAGCTTTTGATTGATAAGGAAAGTATCAAGGATGCAAAATCAAAGGGAGCAATATCATCTTTTGGAGCTTTTTGTATAAGTACTGCTTCTAGAGTTGGTACTGGAAATATAGCAGGAATAGCAATTGCAATAGTCGGTGGTGGACCAGGAGCGATTTTCTGGATGTGGCTAATAGCCATTATTGGATCAGCATCTGCTTTTGTTGAGGCTACACTTGCTCAAATTTTTAAGGTTCCAAATGGCACTGCAACAAAAGGTGGGCCAGCATACTATATGGAACAAGGTTTAAATGCAAGATGGTTAGGTGTAGTATTTGCAATATTAATAACTGTAACATATGGCTTTGTATTTAATGCTGTTCAGGCAAATACAATGTCAATTGCACTTAACAATTCATTTGGAATAAACAGAACAGTATTAGGACTTATAATTGCTGTTTTAACTGCCTTGGTAATATTTGGTGGAGTTCATAGAATATCTAAAGTAAGCGAAATAATAGTACCAATATTCGCACTATTATACATAGCTGTTGCATTAATAGTTATTTTATTGAATTTACCAGCTATTCCTTCAGCAATCAAATCAATATTTGTAGGAGCTTTTAGTACAAAAGAGTTTCTTGCTGGTACAGGGGCAGGTTTAATGACAACAATACTTACTGGTGCAAAGAGAGGACTATTCTCAAATGAAGCTGGTATGGGTTCTGCTCCAAATGCTTCAGCTACTGCTGATGTTTCTCATCCAGTAGTTTAGGGATTGATTCAATCACTAGGTGTATTTACAGATACAATTGTTATATGTAGCTGTACTGCATTTATAGTATTATTATTTAGTGGATATGGAGCTAGTGCAAACGAAGGAATTCTTCTTACTCAAGAAGCTCTAAATTTCCATCTTGGACCAGTTGGTGGAATATTCCTATCAGTGTGTGTATTTTTATTTGCTTTCTCTTCAATTGTAGGTAACTATTACTATGGAGAATCAAATATACAGTTTATGTGCAATGGAAATAAAAAGAAAGAAAAGATAATACTAAATGCTACAAGAGTTTTCGTATGCTTATTCGTGTTTTATGGATCACTAGTAAAAATGGAAGTTGTTTGGAATTTTGCCGATTTATTTATGGCACTGATGGCACTTCTAAACTTAACAGTAATTATAATTCTTGGTAAGTATGCATATTCTGCACTTAATGATTATACTTTACAAAAGAAAAATGGTATAAGTAAACCTATATTTTATAAAAATACAATACCAGAATTAAAAGATATAATAGAAATGTGGCCAGAAGAAAAAGAAAATTAATTTATTATTAAAATAAAGGAAAGGAATCGATTTCAATCGGTTCCTTTTTTAAATAGAAAAATTAGTTTTAAGTATAGAAAGCTAGATATAATAAGTATAGAAAGCTAGATATAATAAGTATAGAAAGCTAGATATAATAAGTATAGAAAGCTAGATATAAATAGTTATTATTTTTTTTTGGTATTTATAGCATATATTAACTTTTATTAAGTAAACTTTTTATGAAAGATTATTAAATAAAAATTCAGAATTTAAAAAACTCTTCTTTACTTAAGTGGGGAAAAAGCTTAAAATAAGAATAAGATTGAAATAATAAAAATACATAAGGGGTGATTTTATGGATTATATGAAAATTTATAATAATTGGCTTGAATCAGATTATTTTGATAGAGATACCAAGGAAGAACTTTTATCAATTAAAAATGATGAAAAAGAAATTGAAGACAGATTCTATCGTGATTTAGAATTTGGTACTGCAGGTCTTAGAGGTATAGTGGAGGCTGGTACAAATAGGATGAATCTGTATACAATCAGAAAGACTTCTTATGGACTAGCAAAGTATTTTTTAAATAATCATGTTGATGCAAGCGAAAGAGGAATAGTAATAGCACATGATAATAGAAATATGTCTCGAGAGTTTTGTATGGAAGTAGCTCAAACATTTGCTTCAGCAGGAATCAAAGTATATTATTTTGACAATCTAAGAACTACACCGATGCTTTCTTATTCAGTTAGAAAGTTAAACTGTATTGGTGGTATAGTTATAACTGCCAGTCATAATCCACCACAATACAATGGATATAAAGTTTATGGTGAAAATGGTGCACAGATTATGCCAGATGTTGCAGATAAAGTACTAAATGAAATTGAATCAATAAAGGATTTTTCAGATATTCCAACTTTCAAAGAGGAAGATTCCTCAATGATGATTCTTTTAGATAAAAGCATAGATGATGACTTTATAGAAGCAGTCGAAAAAAATCTAATAAGAAAAGAAATGATAAGTGATTATGCAAAAGACTTTAAGGTTGTATATACTCCTTTATGCGGTACAGGTAGAGTAGCAGTTTTAAGAGTTCTAAAAGATAGTGGCTTTGAAAATGTTATCGTAGTTCCAGAAGAAGAGATGCCAGATCCAAACTTTGCAGGTATTAAGACTCCAAACCCAGAGGAAAGTGTAGCTCTTACTCGTGGTATAAATTTACTTAAAAAAGAAGACGCAGATATATTAATTGCCAATGATCCAGATTGTGATAGAGTTGGTGTAGCTGTTAAAAATTCAGTGGGCGAAGTAGTACTTCTTACTGGAAATCAGATCGGTGGTCTTTTAACAGACTATGTAATTGAAGGATTAAAAGAAAAAGATAGACTAGCAGATAATGCTTGTATAATTAAAACAATTGTTACTTCTGAGTTTGGTTCTGATATAGCAAAAGCTAATGGGGTAGATGTTGTAAGTATTTTAACTGGATTTAAATTTATGGGTGATAAAATGACTCAATATGCTCGTGATGGCTCAAAAACTTTTATTATGGGTTATGAGGAAAGTTATGGATACTTAATTGGCGATCAGTGCAGAGATAAGGATGGAGTTGTTGCAACACTAATGATTGCTGAAATGGCGATTTACTATAGAAGTAAAGGTAAAAGCCTATACGAAGCTTTAATAGAATTATATGAAAAATATGGATTTTATAGAGAAAAAACAACTTCAATATACCTAGAAGGCAAAGAAGGTAGTGAAAAAATAGATAGAATAATGAAATATCTAAGAGAAAATCCACTTAAAGAGATTGCATCTATAGATGTTTTAAAGTTAGAAGATTTTAAGTTGGGTGTGGATGGATTTCCAAAATCAAACGTTCTAAAATACTATCTAATAGATGGATCATGGATAGCCTTAAGACCATCAGGAACTGAACCAAAGATAAAGATTTACATAGGTACTCATGATAAATCCGATAAAATTGCTACTGAGAGATTAAATAGTATCGATACTTTTGTTTTAGATATAGTAAAATCAATTAATTAATCTACTAAAAAACATTAAGTTAAAATAATCATTATGATTACTATATATTAATTAAGTAAGAAGGTAAGCAAGGGTAAATTTAAAATTTAATAGAATAGAAAAACTTATAAAGCGTATATATTTGTTTATTATAATCAATATTGCGCTTTGTTTTTTTAAAAATAAATTATTTTATCTTTTTATATCGTAAATAAAATATTTAAGTGCAAAAGACTAGCCAATATGATAAAATAAAGCTAAAGGAGGTTGACATGCAAAAAATTTGGTTAATACTCAAGCCTTTAATTAAACAATTTAATCTACCAGATTTATATTCAAGGACAGCTGAGATGGCTTTTTATTTAACCGTGTCAATTTTTCCTTCAATGATATTTATAATCTGTGCCTTAGCATATATACCAGATGTTAATTTGATCAAAATACAGACCTCACTAGCTCAATTAATTCCAAACGAGGCTTTTATAATTGTTCAAACTCTTATAACATCTGCTGTAAGTAATAGAAGTTTACACCTGTTATTTTTTTCATTCATGTTGGCTACATGGACTTTTTCTAAGGCAGTAAAGTCTATGATTAAAGGACAAAACATGGCTTTTGGGTTTAAAGAAACGAGGTCGTTTATAAAACTAAATATCTTCTGCATTGTATATGCAGTTGGTTTTTTTATAGTAACTTTATTATGTGTTGCATTTTTAGTATATGGTAATAAACTGAGTTTTTTATTTAGAAAGGTTGTAGGTGATTTCTTTATATTGAATTTGCTCTACAACTTAATGAGATATTTAATCCCGATAGCTGTTATGATATATATTTTTATAAATTTATTTACACTTGGTCCTTGTGGAAACTTAAAGTTCAAGCAAGCTATTCCGGGTGCGATTACAACAACATTGTTATGGTTGATATTTTCTTTAATATACTCATTTTATGCGAATTATTTCTTTAAATCAAAAGAAATTTATGGTAGCATATCATCAATTATAATACTTTTAACATGGCTCTATCTCTGTGGTATGGCAATAACTATAGGTTATAAGTTAAATGCTATAATATACCATCAAGAAGCTGCTAGAAGAAGGTCTAATTCAAGAGTTAATTAATTTTTTTAAAATAAAAAGCACTTTTAAAAGGGTGCTTTTTTTATTGCCAATAATTACTATTTTCTTTCATTAAAAAGTCTATTTTATTGATTGTTATATATGCTATAATAGAATAGTAACTTAAAAAATGGAGGAATATAAATTGACAACTACAAAAAATAAGTACAGTACTTGTACGTATTTTCCAAGGGAATATGTTGTTTTAGACCTAGAGGCTACAGGAACGTCTGAGTTTAACTATATAATAGAGCTTAGTGCATTTAAGATTTCAGATGGGAAAATTATTGATGAATATAGCACACTTGTCAAACCACCTAGATATAGATTGTTTAGCAAAAGAAGAAGAAAGGTTCAGTCTTTTTGTGAGAAAAACGGAAAAAAGATTTATTACATAGATAAATTTATAGAAAATCTTACTGGAATAGATAATAAAATGATTAGCAGTGCTAAAAATGAAGCAAATGTAATCAAGGAATTCTATGAATTTATAGGGGAATCCGTACTGGTTGGACACGGAATGGGAAATGACTTAACTATTATAAATAAATCATTCAATAGAGTTCTAAAGAAAGAACTTACTAACAATTATCTAGACACATTTGTAATTGCACTTTTTCTAGATAATAAGGAATATTCACTGGTAAATCTATGCAATCGATTTGGAATTGAGAATCAAGATATACATAGGGCTAAATCAGATGCATATAGAACTTACTTATGCTATGAAGCCTTGATAAAAGAGTTGAAACAGAAGTATCCAAACTCTGTAAATGAGGATTTTATTACTTGGAATACAATTAGACAACAAAAGCAAACAAAGATACTAAAAAATAAGGTAATGAGATCTTTAAATAAAAAAAGATGGTCAGACCTAAAAAAATATATGTTTGAACATGGCAACTGTGAAGAGGTTTTAAATGGTACCAATGTAGTAATATCTAATAAGATAAGCAAAAATGATCAAGAGTATATAGTAAATCAATTGAATCTTATAGATGCCCATATAAGTAACAGACTAGGCATAAAAACAGATTATTATATATCAGAAAAGAAAGAGTTTTCTATTGGTAATATTAATTTAGAAGATAAAAAATTAAGAAAAATTATTAATATGAATAAGAAGGGAAGTCATATTCGTATATTTGACAGTGATGAAGTAATTGAAATTTTCAAAAAAGAATATAATCCTTCATATATCTATGAAGGTGAAAGTTTCAAAAAAATAGATTTTTCAAATCAATATTTCTATATATATAATGATTTTTTATCACTTACAAATGATGAACTGATAGAAAGCATTCAATTAAGGTCTGGGATTGTAACGGACAAGTTAGATAGCAAGGTGAATTGGATAATAGTTGGTGAGAATCGAGATAAAGATATTTTTAATGATTCTTATGAAAATGAAGTTTTTTTATCACTACTTGCTTTTGGTTGTGATATCTCGGTTTCAAATGAAGCATTTTTTATAAAAAGTATTGAAAAAAATGAAAATAACTAATATTAATAAATCTATAATAAGCAGCTTTTTAGTTTAAAACGAAAAGCTGCTTATTTTTTAAAAGAATATCTTTATTGTAAAGTAGTGTATATTTGATTTTAAAGCAAATCTTGCGTATAATATAGATAATGGAAATCTAGTTTTGTAATTTTTATTTTTTAAAGCTATATTAATAGCAGGAGGTAGTGAGATCTAATATTTTTGTATTAATTTATATTCAATGAATATATTAAGAGCAATTTTTTAAAAAATATCTTTAATATACAATTAGTTTATAATTTACTACAGCTTATATTCAATCAAATTCTATAAAAATGATGAATTATTTTTTATAATTCCGTCAGCATTTTACTTATTGAGTTATATATAGGACTTAAGTATATATTTAATAGGCAATATATACTTTTAAATTATAGCTAAACAATATTAATAAATATGAATAAATGCTATGCTTAAAAATATATTTTAGCAAAAATCACTAATATTTTTATATATAAAGCTTAATTTACCTAGATAAATATTACTAAATCCTTGAAAATACTTTTAGGAAAACGGTATAAAACTTTAGAAATATATAGAACTTTGCAAGGAAATAAAAAAATAAATCATTATGATTAAGTGATTGACAATTAATACCTTAAGATGTATATTAGTGGATATAAATAACATTATTAATTATTACTAATTTATTTTTAGGAGGAAAAAATGAAAGTAGATACTTTTGGTAATCCTGAGAAGCCAGTGGCTTTATTAGTACACAGTATTTTTTACCCAGGCGTTACCAGCTATAAATCAATACTTCCAATATTGATTGAAAAATATTATGTGGTAGTACCTAATTTAAATGGACTAACATACCCACACACGGATTTTACATCAACTAGAGAACAAGCAGATGAAATAATAGAGTGGTTAAAGGAAAATGACATTAAGCACATACATTTCTTGCTTGGATCCTCATATGGATCATCAGTTGCTTTTGAAATACTTAAAGAGCAATGGTTAGAGATAGATAATGCTGCGCTTGATTCGCCAGCACTTAAAAATAGTAAATTTCATGGTCTTTTATTTTATCATGAAATGAGAAAAATGGTTAAAAAAATAAAAAGAGAAGGTCTTGAGGCTTTAAAGGAGTCCGTTAAATACAGATATCTTACAAACAAAGATGAAGAATATTGTATGAAAGTATATCAATGTATGGATGAAAAAACACTTAGAGATATTTCTTTTTCATGTTATGAATATATATTACCTTCACAACTATATAGGAAGGGAACAGAAGTTAAATTTTTGTTTGGAGAAAATGATAAAGCAAAAGTAAATCTGCCTGAAGTAAGAAAACTTAAATCAGGTGAAATTAAAATTGTAGATGGTATGGATCATCTTCAGTTTATGTTTGAAAAGCCAGTTGAGTTTCTTGAAGAATGTGGACTTGACTTAGGATAATACATTATTATGCAGGAGGTAAAGACTATGAAAAAAATGTTTTTAGGAGTAGTGCTAGGAGCTGTAGCTGGAGCTGTCGGTTATAAGCTATATAAAGAAAGAGAAGATGAAATAAAAGATTTTTTAGATGAATATATAACAGATGATGACTTTGACGTTGATTCAGTTGACGTTGAAGATTTAGAAGATTTACGTGACTGCATAGATGAAATGATTGATACAAAACTAAATGTTGAGAATTCATTTACTGAAGATAAATTTACATCTACAGATGACTTTGTAAACGATGAAAATAAAGATGATGAAGAATATATCTTTATAAATAATGATGATCATGAAATTATAGATTTAACTAAAGAGTCTTCTAATCAAGAAAGTAAATTTTCAGATAATAATCTAAAGTAAATAGGAGGAGTATTAATTTTGAAAAGAGGTCTAATAATTTTTACTAGGCTACCAATTGCAGGCAAAACAAAAACAAGATTGGAAAAAAAGCTTGCCCAAGATGAATGTGCTTCTCTTCATATAAATATGTTAAAAGATTTAAACGAAACAGCAAAATCAGTAGATGCTGATATTTTTATATCCTTCACACCAAATGGAGATAAAAGTTTAATATCAGAAATTTTTACTGTTAAAAACAAAATGTTCCTTCAAAAAGAAGATGCTGATATATGGGAAAGAATGTTTTTTGCTATGGAAAATGTTTTTAATAGAGGATATGATCAAGTAATTCTTATTGGAGCTGATATTCCAGAGATTACTTCTGGATATATAAACAGCTCTTTTGATAAATTAAGAGATAATGACCTTGTTATAACACCGACAGAAGATTATGGATACTGCTTAATTGGGCTGAATGCTCCAAATAAGGATGTTTTTAAATTACAAGGTTTTAAAAAAGGAAATGTTTTTTCAAATACTTTAAATCTTGCATTTGAGTCTGGAAATACAGTACATATAAATGAAAAGCTTTTAGATTTAGATGAAAGTGAAGACTTGCATATGCTCGTAACTTCAGGAAGATATGACAAAGACTCTTGTAAAAACACATTAAAATATTTGAAAAGTTTAGGATATCAGGAGAAAATCAATGCTTAATATTGATAAGGTGAAAAAGCTTGTAAATACAGCAGAATTTATAGAAAAATATGCTCAGGGGAGAAATTTTCCCCTGAACTTTTATTGTTATAAAGTATCTGTAGAAAATCTTGCAAATGGTGAGTACAATTTTAACTATAAAATAAATATTGTGATAAAATATCATGAAATAGAAGAAATAAATGAAAGTGCAGTTTTTAGAGTAAATTATGGAAGTCAAATGAATTTAGAAAATCAATTAGAGTATGAATATGAAGCTCTTTTGTATTTAAAAGATAGTTCTTTTACTCCAAAAGCAATTTTTCTAGATACTTCCAAAAGCTTAATTGATAAAGATTATCTTGTAATGGAATTTCTTCAAGGCAGAAGCTTAGACTATAAAATTGACTTAGATAAAGCAGCAAATTGTTTGGCTGGAGTACATAAATATAATAAGATTAGAAATTTTGAATTTATAGAAGCAGAAAATCCTTTTGAGGCTATATTAGATGAATGTTACTCTATGTATCAAAAATATCTCGATAGCGATTTATTTGATAGTAGAGTAGATAAAAGAATAAAACTTGTTTTTAATAAAGTGGAAAGTATATTAGAAGATAAGAAAACTTCTTCCAAAGAACTTTTTAATCTAGATAAAACCTTAATAAATACCGAGGTCAACTCTTCTAACTTCATCGTAAATAATAAAGACTGTTACTTAATAGATTGGGAAAAACCAATTATAGGGGAAAAAGAACAAGATTTGGGACATTTTTTAGCCCCAACAACTAGTTTTTGGAAGACTGATATCGTATTTAATAGAGATGAAATTGATTCATTTTTATATGAATACTATCTCATTTACAATAGTTTAGATGTTCAAGATAAAAAAGATGATGATTTTATAAAATTCAAAAGAAAAGTATATGATTATATAATATTCAACTGTCTGAGAGGTTTAACTTGGTGCTCTATGGCTTGGGTAGAATATAATAAGAATGAAAAAGAACTTATAAATGAATTTACTTTTAAAAAACTACAAGGCTATTTAAATATTAGCTTTATAGATAATATAGTAGAAAACTTTATAAATATTTAACTTTGAGTTGCTATATAGTATATTTAATATGTTATTAGCAACTCATAATAAAATACTTATAAAACTAGAGGTATGATGAATGTATAGAAAATTATCAATTATAATTCCAATATATAATGAGTTTGAAAATGTAAAAAAAATAATAAACAACTTGAAAAATATAGATAATATTTATGAGGTTATCTTTTCGGATGCATCGAATGACTATAAATCTAAGAGAGAAATAGTTGAAGCAGATAGGAAAAATAATAGCACTGTCTTTAAGTACGTTCAATCTGCTAAGGGAAGATCCATTCAAATGAATGAAGGTTACAAACATTCAAATGGAGATATAGTAATGTTTCTTCACTGTGATAGTATTGTAGAAGAAAACTTTGCTTCAAAGATTATAGACTCTATTAATAAGAATGTGGAGTTTGGTTGTTTATCTATATATTTTGATGATAGTAGACTTTTGATGAAAATATGTGGATATATGTCTAGGAGAAGAGCTAAAAATAGAAAAATCGCTTTTGGCGATCAAGGGATGTTTTTTACAAGGCATATGTTTGAACTACTTGGAATGTTTCCTGAAATAGCTCTTATGGAAGATTATGAAATGTCTATAAAGGCCAAAAAAATCACTGATTTAAAACAAATAGATTCTAAAATAATAACTTCTTCTAGAAAATATTATTCAAATAAGGGGATATTCAATAAAGGGCTATTGAGCTTTATAGGTATTTTAAAAACAATGTTGGATATGCAAATTTTCCAATATCAATATAGAAAGGGAATATCAGCTGATAACTTATATAAAAGATATTATAAAAATTGATATTTAGACTTCAAATAAGATTATATTTTGAAGTTTAAATATAATTATCGGAAAATTCATAAATATGTGATATAATTATAATAGTACTATTTATAATTTTATGGAGGTTGTTATGAGTTTAGAAAATGTTAAAAAGTATTTTAAAGCTTTTAAAAGAGACAATGATATTATAGTTTTTGATAAGAGCAGCGCAACTGTAGAACTAGCTGCTATGGCACTCAAGACAGAAGAGGCTAGGATCGCCAAAACCCTTGCTTTTATAAAAAATGATTCATTAATTTTAGTTTTAACTTCAGGTGATATGAAGATAGATAATAAAAAATATAAAAATGAATTTGCCTGTAAAGCAAAGATGATTCCTTATGAAGACACGGAGAAACTTATAGGACATCTGCCTGGAGGAATATGTCCATTTGCTATAAAAGATAATGTATTTGTTTATTTAGATGAATCTTTAAAAAGATTTGAAACATCTTTCCCAGCGGCAGGTAGTGCTAATTCTGCAATAGAACTCAACTGTGAAGAGTTGATGAAATACTCTCAGAATTTTATAAAATGGGTGGATATTTGTAAAAGCAAGTGATTCCGTGGTTTAGTTATAGTAAACAAATAAAAAAATTTAAAAAACATAAGTTCATAGATACTAAATTTTTTAGTTATATTGATAAATTTACTTATTAGTTAAAAACTCTATAACAGTTGAATTCAAAAGCTTTTTAAATAGTTTTTATTTTCGAGCTTAAAAAGCCTTAAATCCAAGTCAAAAACTTAACGAAAAAAGTCTTTTTTTGAAATAGTATTTTTGCTATTGTAAAGAGTCTTTTTTTTATGTATAATTAATTAACGTTAAGCTTAACAAATGAATATTAGGTAGGTAGCGCTTCCATAAAGAAGTAATTGCATTTTATTGCAAAAGAAAAGGAAGGTATTTTTATGGACAAACGGTGTGTTATAAAAAAGTTATGTCTAATGACAATTGGTACTTTTATATTATCGTTTGGAGTATATAATTTTTATTATCAAAATAGCATTACAGAAGGAGGAGTACTAGGAATACTTCTAATTCTTAAAAATCTATTTGATGTAAATCCGTCTATATCAAATGTTATAATAGATGGATTATTGATTTTATTAGGATTTAAATTTTTCGGAAAAGAATTTTTCGGATTTACTATATTTGCATCTCTATGTTTTTCAACTATGTATGCCATATGTGAAAAAGTAGGATTTTTAGTTACGATTAATAATAACATTATAGCTGCTATTTTAGGTGGCCTATGCGTAGGAGTAGGGTGTGCTATAATAATGAATGCAGGTGGTGCATCTGGTGGAGATGATGTATTGGCTATTGTTCTATCAAAGATATCAAAATGGAGAATAGGTGTAATATATTTATTAACAGATATCTCTGTTTTATTACTTTCACTTATATATTTACCTTTGGACACAATGGTCTATTCAATAATAGCTGTTATAACAAGTGGTCAAGTGATAGACTTATTATATAAAAATGAGAATGCTTTTATTTCGGAAACTATCTTAGCAGAAAAAGCAGATGAAAAATTAGCAGCATAATTTTATATAGTGTATCACAATATAAGTAAATTCATATTTAAAAGCAGATTATTCAGCTTTTAAAACTATATAACAAACATTTAAGGCTTGATCTATCTTGATTTAGTCTTTATTTATGTAGGTTTTTTCCTATTTTTTTATGTTTTTCTTTGACAAAATAGAATATTTTGCATTTTTTCTTAAATCATTACGAAATATTAAAAAATAGAATATATATATTGCATTATTAATATAAATAGTATACAATAAATATGTAAGAAGAAAATATATTACATACTATTGAGTTGTGATATCGTTTTTTTAGATATTAATGCAACAATAATATAATTATCATATACTATACGGAGGAATTTAAATGAAAATAAAAGTAGGTCTAAATGGATTTGGTAGAATAGGTAGAGCAGTCTTAAGAATAGCAGAAAGTTCAAATGATTATGATTTTGAAGTTGTAGCTATAAATGCAAGAGCAAATGCAGAAACTCTAGCACACCTTTTCCAATATGATTCAAGTTATGGAATTTTCCAGGGTGATGTAGAAGTAAAGAGCGAAGACTGTATATCTGTAAATGGAAGAGATATAGCAATCACTAGAGAAAATCATCCATCAGAAATACCTTGGAAGGATCTAGGAGTTGACATAGTAGTTGAAAATACAGGTAAATTTAAAACTAGAGAAGATGCTATAGGACATATAGAATCAGGTGCTAAGAAAGTTGTTATAACTTGCCCAGCAAAGGATGAAGACATAACAGTAGTTCTAGGAGTAAATGATAAGGATTATGATTCAGATTTACATAATATTATATCAAATGCTTCTTGTACAACTAACTGTCTAGCTCCAGTAGCAAAGGTAATCGATGAAAAGTTTGGAATTGAAAACGGTATGATGACAACTGTTCATGCATATACTAACGACCAGCAGGTATTAGATAAGACTCATAAGGACTTAAGAAGATCAAGAGCTTGTGGAGCATCAATAATACCAACAACTACTGGTGCAGCAAAAGCTGTTTCACTAGTATTACCACAGTTAAAGGGTAAATTAAACGGTTTTTCTCTAAGAGTTCCTACTCAGACTGTATCAATTGTTGACTTAGTTGTAAATGTAAATAAGAAGGATGTTACAGCTGAAGAAGTAAATGCAGCTCTTAAGGAAGCTTCAGAAAATGAATTAAAGGGTATATTAGGATTCTCAGACAGACCTTTAGTATCAGTTGACTATAAGGGAGACGCTAGATCTTCTATAGTTGATGGATTATCTACTATGGTTATGGAAGATGGACTTGTAAAAGTATTATCTTGGTATGACAATGAATGGGCATACGCTGTTAGATCTGCAGACCTAGTTAACCTAATCTGTAAAAAATTAAATAAGTAATCTTGCTTAAATAAGCTAATGGTTTAAAATATTTTAATCCCAATATAGAATTCTGTATTGGGATTATTTTTATAGTTGATTTTAATATTAGTATATATTTTTCATACTATAATCTAAATAAAATATATAAACTTAATATTTCTAACGGTATATTTTGAAACATTAAGAAAGAATATAACTTAAACTGAAAGATATAATAAAGTAAAAACAGAAAAAATAAATATTTCAAATGAGCTTATTACTTGCTTTTGGCAAGTGAGAAATATTCTTAATTTTCAAGTTTATTTACTTTTATTCATTGCTAGTGCGATTTTTATTAAAACTCTGGGTATATATGTTATAATAAGAGGATATAAATGCTACTTAAAAAGTGGTGTCTATATCATTATTTTATGTAATAATTAGATTTTTATTTTAGGAGGTATTAAGATGGAAGGGATCTATAATTTAGGAATAGATATAGGATCCACGACTGTTAAAGCCGTTGTACTATCGGATGAAGAAGATGTTGTATATAAGGAGTATAGAAGACATCTTTCTGATGTAAAAAAAGCTGTCAGCGATCAATTAAAAGATATATTTAAAAAATTAGGTAATATAAATGTTAAAACCGTAATTACTGGCTCAGGTGGTATTGGATTGTCAAAAAAAATAGGAATAAAGTTTGAGCAGGAAGTTATTTCCAGCACAGAATCTATCAATCACTATCATCCAGAAACTGATGCAGTAATAGAATTAGGCGGAGAAGATGCAAAGGTGACATTTTTATCTGGAGGAATTGATCAGAGAATGAATGGAATCTGTGCAGGTGGTACAGGTGCATTTATTGATCAAATGGCATCTCTTCTAAAGACTGATGCTTCTGGTCTAAATGAACTTGCAAAAGACTATAAAGTTATATATCCAATTGCATCTAGATGTGGTGTATTTGCTAAAACAGATATACAGCCACTTATAAATGATGGTGCAAGTAAATCAGATATTGCTATGAGTATATTTAATTCTGTAGTAGTGCAAACAGTAAGCGTTCTTTCTTGTGGTAGAAAAATAGCAGGTAAAGTTGCTTTTTTAGGAGGGCCGTTATATTTCTTATCAGAACTTAGAAAGCAGTTCTCTACTGTATTAAAACTTGACGACGAAGATATTATATTCCCAGATGATGCCCAACTATATGTTGCTCTTGGAGCAGCTCTTTTATCTAAGAAAGAAGAAGCATTTTCTATAAAGGATTTGATTCAAAGAGTAAGCTCTATTGATTCACTTGAGGATGGAAATAGCGAAGAAATAGTTCCTTTATTTAAAGATGAAGATGATTATAGAAATTTTACAGATAGACACTCAAAAGCTACTGTAAAAACACGTGATATAAACACTTATAAAGGTCGATGTTTTCTAGGTCTAGATGCTGGATCTACAACAACTAAGGCTGTATTAATTAGTGAAGACGGAGATATATTGTATACTCACTATGGAA
Source organism: Peptostreptococcus russellii (assembly GCF_003012055.1). Taxonomy (GTDB): domain Bacteria; phylum Bacillota; class Clostridia; order Peptostreptococcales; family Peptostreptococcaceae; genus Peptostreptococcus; species Peptostreptococcus russellii. The sequence goes on from NZ_JYGE01000003.1 coordinate 496,811, forward strand.
GTAATGAAGGTAGTCCATTAGATATGAGTATAAAGATACTTAAAAATATTTATGAAGTTTTACCTGAAGGTTCAAGTATATCCAGAGCCACTGTTACCGGATATGGTGAAGAACTTATCAAGAAAGCCTTGAGATTAGATGAGGGCGAAATAGAGACAATTGCACATTATAAGGCAGCAAAATTCTTTGATCCAAAAGTTGATTTTATTTTGGATATTGGTGGTCAAGATATGAAATGTCTAAAGATAAAAAACGGAGTAATCGATCAAATAATACTTAATGAAGCCTGCTCTTCAGGTTGTGGTTCTTTCTTAGAGTCTTTCGCTAAGTCACTTCATATGGATGTCGTTGATTTTTCAAAAGAAGGTATTTCGGCTGATAATCCTGTTGATTTGGGATCTAGATGTACAGTTTTTATGAATTCAAGAGTTAAGCAGGCTCAAAAAGAAGGTGCTACAGTTGCAGATATATCTTCTGGTCTAGCTTACTCAGTAGTTAAAAATGCTCTTTTCAAAGTTATAAAGTTAAGAGATGTTGAGGAGCTGGGTCAAAATGTGGTTGTTCAAGGTGGGACATTCTACAATGACTTGGTACTTAGATCATTTGAGATACTTACAGGCAGAGAAGTAACTAGGCCAGATATAGCAGGGCTTATGGGAGCTTTTGGAGCAGCATTGATTTCAAAAGAAAACTTCAAGGGGATTAGATCTAATATACTTAATATAAATCAGCTAAATGACATCACTGTTGAATCAAGTGTAACAAGATGTAAGGGTTGCCCTAATAAATGTCTTTTAACTATAAATAAATTCTCTGAATCAGAAATATTTGTTTCAGGAAATAGATGTGAGGTTGGAGAAGCAATATACACTAATTCAAAGGTAAGGAAAGATAAAGATGTAATTAATCTGTATCAGTATAAGTATGATAAATTATTTTCTTATAAATCTCTAGATAAAAAACTTGCTCCTAGGGGAGAAATTGGAATCCCAAGAGTTCTAAATATGTATGAAAATTATCCATTTTGGCATACTTTTTTAACAGAACTAGGCTTTTCAGTAGTTTTATCTAGTAAATCTTCAAAGAAAATATTTGAAAAAGGGATAAGCTCGATAGCATCAGATACAGTTTGTTATCCTGCAAAGCTTGTACATGGTCATATTGAAGATTTAATTGAAAATGGAATTGAAACTATATTTTATCCATCCATAACTCATGAGTTTAAAGAGGATAAAAATTCTGACAATCACTTTAACTGTCCAGTAGTAACTTCATATCCAGAAGTTATCAAAAGTAATATGGACTCAATAGATGAAAATAATATTAAATTTATAAACTTCTTTATCACACTAAATGATAAAGAAAAATTAAAAAAGAGAATTTATGGTGCTATGAAATATCATTATCCTGATATTTCAAGAAATGAAATAAATAATGCTGTAGATAAAGCGACTAAAGCATACGATGATTTTAAGGAAGATATTAGACAAAAGGGTGAAGAAGCGGTAAAAACTTTAACGGAAGAAAATAAAAAAGGAATAGTTCTTTCAGGACGTCCATATCATATAGACCCAGAAGTAAATCATGGAATACCAGAGTTGATTAATTCACTTGGAATGGCGGTTTTAACAGAAGATTCCGTGTGTCATTTGGCAGATATGAAAAGACCTCTTAGAGTTGTTGACCAGTGGGTATACCACTCCAGACTCTATAAAGCAGCGGCTTTTTGTAATGAACATGATAATTTAGATATGGTTCAATTAAATTCATTTGGCTGTGGCTTAGATGCTGTTACAACTGAACAGGTGGAAGATATACTAAATGAAAGATCAAAGATACATACAGTTATAAAAATAGATGAGGGTAACAATCTTGGTGCAGCAAAGATTAGACTTAGATCTTTAAAGGCTGCTATTAACGAAAGAGAAAAAAGTGGAATAAAGCCTTCAAAGATAGAGCCTAAGCCTGTTGAATATCAGAAAAATACTAGATTAAATCCAGAACATACACTTTTAGCGCCACAAATGGCACCAATACAGTTCCAGTTTATAGAAAAAGCCGTACAAAATTCAGGTCTAAAAGCAGTTGTTCTTAATGAAAATTCCTCAGAGATAATAGAAGAAGGTCTAAGATATGTAAACAATGATGCTTGCTATCCAGCTATAATAGTTATAGGGCAGATAATACATGCACTTAAATCTGGCAAATATGACCCTGAAAATACAACTGTATTGATGAGTCAAACAGGCGGAGGATGTAGAGCAACAAACTATATCGCTTTTCTTAGAAAAGCACTTAAGTCTGCAGGATTTGAAAATGTAGCCGTTGTATCTATTAGTGCACAAGGAGTAGAGGATAACGGACTCAAAGAACATGTAAGTCTATCACTACTTAACAAATTAGTAATGGGTATAATATATGGAGATCTTTTAATGAAGGTCCTACTAAGGGTTAGACCTTATGAAAAATTCCATGGAAGTGCAAATGCTCTTTATGAAAAATGGGTAGAAAAATGTAAAAATTCTTTGGCAAATGGAAATATGAGAGAATTTAAGCAAAATATAAATCAAATTGTTAGAGACTTTGATAATTTGGAAATAACAAATGAAAAGAAACCTAGAGTTGGTCTTGTAGGAGAAATTCTAGTTAAGTTCAGCCCAATTGCTAACAATGACTTGATTTCTATACTAGAAAAAGAGGGTGCTGAGGCTGTTGTTCCAGAGTTGTTAAATTTCTTCTTAGCAGCTGCATATAATACAGTCTATAAAAAAGATAACCTTGAAGGTACTTTTAAATCTATGGTTGGTGGAAAAGCAGTTGTTAAGATAATCGAAACTTATCAAAGAACTTACTACTCAGCCCTTAGAAAAAGTAAAAGATTTGAAGCTCCTCAAAGAATTTCTGACTTAGCAAATCACACTAAGAGATTTGTTTCACTTGGTAACCAAACAGGAGAAGGTTGGTTGCTTCCAGGAGAAATGCTTGAACTTTTAGAGTCTGATTGTAATAATATAGTTTGTATGCAACCCTTTGGCTGCTTACCAAACCATATTATAGGAAAGGGTGTTATAAAAGGTATTAAAAAAGAATATAAAAAGGCTAATATAATACCTATTGATTACGATGCTTCAGCTACATCTGTCAATCAGCTAAATAGAATTAAACTTATGCTTTCTACAGCCTTTGATGAAATAAATGGAAAAATTGAAGAAAAAAATGACTTCAAGCCAATCGATTTAAATTCGGCAAGTAGATAGTATATAAAATAGTATGCCTTATAATTAAGGCATACTATTTTCTTAAAAATTTTTAATAAAGGGGTAATTATGAATATAACTAATGAAGCTATTGAGTCACTTTATAAGGATAATCTAATAAATGAGGAACTTATTATATATAGCGGTAAGTTTTGTATATATACAGATATACAAATAAAATGTGACGGTATAATATACTATAAAATTACAGACCCCGTAGCAATTAATTTCAAGGCCGATGTCTTCCAATATGAAGACTTGCTTGATAAACTTGATGAGCAGTCACTAGATAATGTCAAATTAGAAATTACAGGATACAAACTCATAGACGCAGAAATTGTTTCCTTTAGCAATGGAAGAATAAAAGGATATGTAAATGATTTACTGATGAAATCAAAAGATAGTACAGTAGATTATATACAATTTGACATAGTTAATATGGATAAAATACCAGGTAAATTGGTAAATTACGGGGAATTAGTATATGCTGGGAGAATCGAATTCTCTATAAATGAATTTAATATTGTTATAGATAAAAGTTATGACTACAATAAAGAACTTCATGGAGAACTTGTATCAAAGAACGCTTGTATTATAACTCATACTGGGAGAATATATAAAAATGATTTCGAAGCTTTTAAAACTAAAAATATTGATGGTTTAATCCATAGAATAGCTACAGCTATGAGCTTTGCCTGTGGTAGGTATATCAATATTCCATATGCATATGGATATAGAAAAAACAAAAATACATACAGAGCTTGGTATAGGATGTTATCTAGTGATTATAGATTTGTTTTCAAATGGACAACCACAATTGCCAACTATCATAATTTTGAAAAATATCTATCCATAATGTGTAAAAAATTAGAAAACGACTATTATAATGACGCTATTACCAGCATAATCGATTGGTATATAGAAGCACTAAATGGTTTAAATATGGGGAATAATGTAATTTCTATACAAACTGCATTAGAAATGCTATCTTATGTTGTTTTGGTTGAGGAAGAAGAGTTTTTCTCACAAAGTGAATATGACTCGCACATCGCTAGCCATAATATAAGATCCCTATTAAAAAAATGTAAAATTGATTATTCAATACCAGATGGTGATTGTTTTTCAGATGAGATAAAAGAATCATTTGATGATGGAGTTGATTTAATTACTTATTGTAGAAACTCAGTTGTACATCTTAGCAAAAAGAAAAGAAATGTAGATTTAGAGTTTGAAGAAATATGGAGTGTTATTCTTTTAGGTGTTAATTATATAGAATTATGTATTTTATATATAATTAACTACAGAGGGGAGTATACCAATAGGTTTAAGGACTTTTATTTCGGTGATATAGAAATTGTACCTTGGGCAAAAAAATAGAATTTTAAAAACTTTATATTATTTTATAAAATTTACTTGACAATTATCAGAATTTGTAATAAACTCAATACAACATCAAAATAACTTAATGACATTGATGAGAAATAGTAATTATGTTGATTTAAACAGAGAGTTGCTGGTTGGTGAGAAGCACATGTATGACACATAATGAACACATCTCGGAGTCTGGTACCGAATTTAAGTAGGCTATCACGGGAGCACCCGTTACAGTGCCAGGGTATGATTGTACCTAGTGAGGTCATTATCGTGAGGTAATGATAAATAGAGGTGGGAACACGAAGTATTGTAATTGATACTCTCGTCCTCTGACAGAGTCAGAGGATGGGAGTTTTTTTTATTTCTTTTTTTAAAAGATTGAATATTAAAAGTGTTAGAAAAATTCTAATTAAAATTGCGCGCATCACGAAATTAAGGCTTCCATACTCTAAGACTCAGATAAATCTTGATAAATATAAATAGAATGAATTAACTGTAGGAGGTATTTAAAATGAAAAAATCAATTTTTAAAAAAATATTACTAGCTACTTTAGGAGTAGTATTAGTATCGAGTCTAGTGGCATGTGGTTCAGATAAGGAAGAAAAAACGAAAGATGTTGCAAAAGATAAGGAAATAATAGTTGGATTGGATAATACATTTGTTCCAATGGGATTTTTAGATAAAGATAACGAGCTTGTTGGCTTTGATATAGACCTTGCCAAAGAAGCTTTTAAGAGAGCTGGCTACAAAGCTAAGTTTGAAAATACAGATTGGTCTATGAAGGAACAATCTCTAAAAAATGGAAGTGTAGACTGTCTATGGAATGGATACAGCGTAACAGATGAACGTAAAGAAAAAGTTGCTTTTTCTAAACCTTATTTAGATAATAAGCAAATAGCAATCAGCTTATCTAAAGAAGCATTCAAGAATTTAATGGATCTAAAGGATCAGCCAGTAGGAACTCAAGCAGCATCTTCAGCATTAGAAGCTATAGAAAATGATAAAGATTTTATAGATATCATCAAAGATAAGAAACCTGCTACATATGACACTTATGACAAAGCCCTTAGAGACTTAGAAATTGGAAGAACTAAAGCGGTTATAGGAGATGAAGTATTATTGAAGTACTATATAAAACAAAGAGATCCTGAAAAATATAAAGTTCTTGAAGGCGATTTAGGAAGCGAAAAATATGCGGTTGGCTTTAGAAAAGACGACAATGAATTAAGAGAAAGTATTGATAAGGCTCTTGATGAAATGAAAGAAGATGGAACTTTTAAAAAGATAGAAGATAAATGGTTCAAATAATTTTTAAAAAAAGTAACTAGGAGGAAATAAATAAATGATTGATGGAGTGAAGATAGTATTGGAATTATTCTTTTTTACAACTATATTTTCAATACCACTAGGAATAGGAATTGCCTTTATAAGAATTTCAAAAAATAAAGTAGCCAGAAGTGTTACAAGCCTTTATATTTGGATTATGAGAGGTAGCCCTTTATTATTACAAATGATGTTTCTATATTATGGACTTCCGCTTTTAAGCGATAAACTTGTATTTGATAGAATGCCAATTGCTATAATAGCATTTTCAATAAACTATGCAGCTTATTATGCTGAAATATTTAGATCTGGACTTGAATCAATTGACAAGGGTCAATTTGAAGCGGCACAGGTATTAGGCTTTGACAAATTAACTATGTACAAAAGGATTATTCTTCCACAAGTAATTAAAAGAGTTCTTCCGCCAATATCAAATGAATTCATAACACTTGTAAAAGATACTTCTTTGGTATATATATTAGGTCTTAATGATTTGTTAAGAATAGCTACGGCAGCAAGCAATAGAGAAGCAAGTCTAATGCCATTTGTATATGCAGCAGTAATATACTTAGTAATGACGGCAATACTTACAAAGTTACTATCTATTGTTGAGAAGAAATATTCATATTATATTTAGGGGTGTTAAAATGTTAAAAGTTGTAGATTTAAAAAAGAGTTTTAATAGTACGAATGTCTTGAAAGGAGTCTCATTTGATATTTCTGCAGGAGAAATTGCCGTAGTACTTGGTAAATCTGGTGCAGGCAAAACTACTCTTATGAGATGTATAAATGGACTTGAGTCATTTGATAGTGGGAAAATTATAGTAGATGATATTCAAATTAATAAAAGCTCTGATATGAAAAAAATAAGAGGTCAGGTTGGAATGGTCTTTCAAAATTTCAATTTATTTCCTCATCTTACTGTTTTAGAAAATATAATAGAGTCTCCTATAAATGTTTTTAATAAAAATAAAGAGGAAAGCATTAAATTAGCTATGGATTTACTTGAAATGGTTGACCTATCAGATAAAAAAGATTTCTATCCTTTTGAACTATCTGGAGGCCAGCAGCAAAGAGTAGCAATAGCAAGAAGTTGTGCCTTGATGCCAAAAGTTTTATGCTTTGATGAACCTACATCAGCTCTAGACCAAGAAAATATAGAAAAAGTAATTGATATTATAAAAGCCTTCAAAAAAAGAGGAATGGCTATACTAATAATTACTCATGATACTGTTTTTTCAAAGAAAATAGCAGATAAAACTCTTTATATAGAAGATGGCTTATTGATAAATAAGACTTCAGTTTAGAAATTTTGTTTTAGTTAGATCCATCAATCATTATAAATCCCCATTGTCGTAATTTACGATGGTGGGGATTTTATATGTTTATATAGAATGTATAATTTTTTTAAATTAAGTAATAAAAGAATTTTACACAGCAGAAAAGTAACTTTATTCTTTTTATATCACTCAAAAAGTCATATAAAACTTTATATAAATATATACTTTTAAAAAACTATGAGGATATTTTTATATCAATATTATTTGATTAAGTTTAAAAAGAATCAATCAAATATAGCATATCTTTTCAAGTTATACTCTTGTATGATATAATTGAAATATTGGATATTTATAGATATAAATATGGAAAATAATATATTACTTGGAGGTACTATGGATTATAAATATACGTTAATTTCGCCGTGTTTTTTTGGTATGGAAAAAATGTTGGCAAATGAAATAAAAGCTCTCGATTTTGAAATTGAGAAAACAGAAGATGGAAGAATTACATATAAAACAGATAAATATGGAATCGCAAAGGCAAATATGTGGCTTAGATGTGCAGAGAGAGTAAATCTTAAGGTTGCAGAGTTTAAGGCTAAATCATTTGAAGAGTTGTATGATAAGACGAGATCAATAGATTGGTCAAGATTTATTCCTTATGGAGCAGAGTTTCCTGTTTCAAAGGCTTCTTCTATTAAATCAAAACTTTACTCTACTCCCGATATACAGTCTATTGTAAAAAAGGCAGTTGTTGATAGTCTTAAGGAACATTATCAAGAAGAGGGGATGCTAAAAGAAGATAAAGAAAAATATCCTATATTTGTATTTATTCATAAAGATAAAGTTGTTTTATCAATAGATACAAGTGGTACTGCCCTTTATAAAAGAGGGTATAAAGAAAAATCTAATAAGGCTCCTATAAGAGAAACTCTTGCAGCAGGTCTAGTATATCTAACTCCTTGGAGAGCAGGAAGAACTCTTGTCGACCCAATGTGTGGCTCTGGTACTATACTTATAGAAGCGGCTATGATTGGAATGAACATGGCACCTGGATTAAACAGAGAATTTATATCTGAAAAATGGAGAACAATAGATAAGAAAATTTGGTGGGATACTAGAAAAGAAGCATTTGAACTACTTAAAGACGATGAAGACTTCACGATTTATGGATATGATATAGACCCTGAATCTATAAAGATAGCAAAACATAATGCAGAACTCGCCGGTGTAGAAAACTACATAAAATTTGAAGTGGGGGATGCAACTAAGTTTACTAGTGATGAAGAATATGGCTTTCTTATAAGTAATCCTCCATATGGAGAAAGACTAGAAGATGAAGAAAGTATAAAGATACTATATAAAGAACTTGGTTATATGTGTAGAAAGCTTAAAAACTGGTCATACTTCATCATTACTTCTTTTGAAGAGTTTGAATATGAATTTGGTCAAGACTCTACTAGAAAAAGAAAACTATATAATGGTATGCTAAAGACTTATTATTATCAGTATCTAGGTCCAAAGCCACCTAGAAAAGAAAATTAAAAATAAAGGAGGCTTGATAAATTGAAGATTAGATATAAAGTTTGTATGCTTTTTTCTTGCTTATTTTTGTCTGCTTTTTTGACAGGATGTAAGACAGAATCTATGAAATCACCAGAAAAGCTCTTGGAAAAACCAATCACAAATGAGTTTAACTATAAAATATATAATGAAATAAGAAAATTAACTCCTATAGACACTACATTTGTTCTTCCTAAAAATGCTATTGATGTTGGCAGAATTAATAAAGTTGATTTAAATTCAAATGGCAATAAGGAAATTGTTGCTTTTAAAAAAAGAACTAATGAAAACCAAGGCCTAAACAGTATATATATGTATATATTTGAAAGTCAGGGTGATTCAATTGTAGATGACTCTGAGAAAATGGTTAGAATCTCTGGAGATACTATAAAATATGCTAACTTCATAGATTTAAATAATGATGGGAAGAAAGAAATTGTCTTACATATATCCAACAGAGGATTTGAAAATGTATATATCTATGAATATAGCAATAATGTAGTAAAGAAAAAAGCAGAATATAATACTTCTAAGTATTCTATAAGGCTAAACTTCTTTGACTATAATGACGATGGTAAAAAAGAATGCTTGGCTGTACTTCAAGATTTAACAAGCTATGATGTTATATTCTCAAAAATGGATGTTATTGATGGAGATATTATATTTAATAAGTTTGAAACCTCTAAAAATATAGACAGTCTAGATAAGGTGGATATTGTAAATGGAAAAGTTGCAAAAGATTTAAATGGAAGTATTTTTATGTATCAAAGTTTTAATGGTTCTGTAATATCACAAGTTTTGATATATAAAAACGGTAAATTCATTAAAACCTTAAATGAAGAAAATCCTAAGTTGAAAAATCCTTTCTTTATGAGACCACAGGATATTGATGGAGATGGTGTTTTAGAAATACCTAAGATTGAGTTTAAGTTCTCTAACAATACACCTAAAGAGTCTAATGTTGTAACCTGGTATAAATGGAATGGTGATCAAAGTGAGAATAGTCGCCTAGATATTTCAAAGCAGATTTTTTATTGCTATGATTATAATTTTAAGGTAGAGGGGCCATCGAACTTAAATAATAAATTCTTTATACAACAAAAATATCGTCAGGATAATAGTGTATTTGAATTTTCATATAAAAATTCAAATAAAAAGCTAGAAAAACTATTTAACATTACAGTTATTGTTAAGAACGGAGAAGACTTAGATAAAAAGAAATCAGAACAAGAGAATAATATACTCTATGAAGATGAACAATATATTTATTTGTATAATCCTACAAATAGTAAATACTTGGATAAATATAAAATCGATTTTAACACTGTAAAAAAACATTTTGAAATTATAAATAGGTAGGGAGGAAATATGGAAAAGATTTTGATTTTAGAAGATGAAATTGGCATTAGAAGCTTTGTTAGCATCAATCTAAAAAGAGAAGGATATGAAGTAATTGAAGCTGGTACTGGAGCAGAAGCTATAGAAAAACTTGACTCAGAAAAAAACATTTCAGTAGCTCTTTTAGATATCATGCTGCCAGATATGAGTGGTATTGATGTTTGTAAATATGTGAGAGAAAATCACGATAATATTGGTGTTATTATGCTTACAGCCAAGTCTCAGGAAGAGGACAAAATAGAAGGTCTTGTATCTGGAGCAGATGACTATATTATTAAACCTTTTAGCATTAAGGAGCTTCTTGCAAGAGTGGCAGCCCTTATAAGAAGAGTAAAGAAAAATAATGATTCAAAGAAAAATAATTTGATAGATTCACCACCATTTTTATTGGATCAAAATAAAAGAAAATTATTTAAAAATGGAGATGAAGTAGACCTAACTCCTACTGAATTCTCAATAGTAAAATACCTTATGCTCAATGACAATCAAAGCTTGAGTAGAGAGCAGATATTGGATGAAGTATGGGGATCTGTCGTTTTATATGACTATAAAATAGTTGACGTAAATATAAGAAGAATAAGAAATAAAATTGAAGACGATCCTTCTAAGCCTAAATATATTCAAACAATTTGGGGCTATGGATATTCATTTAGGAGAGGGGAATAATGGTTTTACATTTTGGTGGATTAAGAAAAAAAGTTTTAAAAAATTTCATCATTGTTATACTATTAGTAGTTTTATCCTTTGAGGTAATATTAATATTATTTGCAACTAGACATTACTATACATCAGTCAAACAGGCTCTTATGTCACAGGTTGCGTATACAAATGCTGTGTACAACTCAACTTCTTCCGACAAAGTAAACTTTTTAGATAAGGCAGAAGCTGTATTTGAAAATCAAGGCTACTCTCAAAACAATAAAATAGCAATAAATGTTATAGATAAAGAAGGAAACATTCTTATTGAACAATATGGATTTAAAAGCAATAATAAATGTCAATATGTAGATGTGAAGATGGCCATTAGAAATTCTAATAATATCGTTCCCTATACCTATACTGAAAAAGATACAAACGAAAAAGTAATGAGTGTATCTGTTCCAATAAAGGTAAATGGCATAGTTGAGGGCGTTATAAGGTACAGTATATCTATGAAGTATATAGATAAAGAAATAATAAAAATAGTAGCATATCTATTTCTATTAGGTGTATTAATATTGATGTTTAGTGTTGGTCTTAGTTTGAAATTTGCAGATAGTTTAATAGAACCTCTCAGTGAGTTAAAGATTTTTTCAAATATGCTTGCAAAGGGAAATTACAATATCAAAATGAATAAAGAAAGAATATCAGATGATGAAATAGGCGAACTTGCTAGAACATTTGAAAATATGGCTCAGGAAATTCAAAAGAGTGAAAAATTAAAAGATGAATTTATTTCATCAATATCTCATGAACTTAGAACTCCGCTTACATCAATAAACGGTTGGAGTGAGACATTACAACTTGATAATATATCTAAAGAAGAGCTTAGTATGGGACTAAATATTATACAAGATGAAGCTCAAAGACTTATAAAACTAGTAGAGGAGCTTCTTGATTTTTCTAGATTATCCTCTGACAGAATAAAACTAAATGTAGAGGAAGTAAATATAGAGACTTTAGTTGTTAGCGTAGTTAATCAATTGAGGTCAATGGCGGTTGAGAAAAATATCAGGCTCACATTTGAATTTGTAAATCAGAATATGAAAAATATATATGCAGATAAAAATAGATTACGTCAAGTCTTAATTAATTTGCTACAAAATTCTATTAAATTCACACCTAATGATGGAAATATATTTGTAGGTGTAAATCAATTTGATCATACAACTGAAGTAGTAGTTAGAGATAATGGTATCGGAATCTCAGAACAAAATCTTTCCAAGGTCTCTAGCAAATTCTTCCAAGAAGACTTTCACAAGTCAGGAAGTGGCCTAGGTCTTGCCATCAGTGATGAAATTATTAAGCTTCATGGAGGTAAAATGGTCATAAGAAGCAAGAAGGATGAAGGAACAGAAATTACATTTAATGTACAAAATGACAGTAGAAAATAGAATATAACTAGCGGAGGTAACTTTGAAAAAAGATCTAGGAAATGATAGTATTTCCAAATTATTATTACAGCTAAGCTTACCTGCAATATTGGGTATGCTTATAGCAGCTATCTACAATATAGTGGATAGAATTTTTATAGGTAGAGTTAATCCTCTTGGACTAACTGCTATAGGGATAACAATGCCATTTCAGGTTATACAAATGGCATTTGTTCTTCTTATAGGAGTTGGTGGATCAACCTTAGTATCAATTAAATACGGAGAGGGAGATATAGATTCTGCAGAGGAGATTTTATTTAATTCTCTTATATACATTATAATCTCTGAATTAATACTTACAGCTTTGTGTATATTGTTTATGGAGCCTATTTTTAAAGTTTTAGGTGTTTCGGATTCAGTATATCCATTGGCAAGAGATTATATAATTATAATATTATTGGGCGGTGTTCCAGGTTTAACTGGCTACTGTTTAAATAATATGGTAAGAAGTTTAGGGTTTTCTAAGCAATCTATGTTTATTGTGTTGATTAGTTCAATTGTAAACATTGTATTGGATGCTCTATTTATATTTGCTTTTGGATGGGGTGTTAAAGGTGCTGCAGTTGCAACAGTTATATCTCAGTCTCTAGTAACAGTAGCTGTTCTTCACTTTTTTATAAAAAATAGAGAAGTTCCTATTAAACTAAGATTCAAACATAATAAATATAGTTTTAACACAATAAAAGAAATAACATCAAATGGTTTACCAAATTTTTATATGCAGATTTTTGGAACTATTTTAGGAATTGTACTCAATAGATTTATAATAAAATATGGTGGAGATTATCATCTTGCATCGATAACCATAATTACATCTATAATGATGTTTTTCACTATGGTAATCTATGGTATAAGTCAAGGAGCACAACCTATTATAGGATATAACTATGGTGCAAAAAAAATTCATAGAAGCATTTTAGCTGTTAAGATTACTACTGGAGTAATTATTGCTATATCTATTGCATCTTTAGTATTTTTAGAATTGTTTCCAACAGTTTTCGTTCAACTGTTTACAAATGAACAAAGCTTGCTTGAAATAACAAACCATAACATTAGAATCTACATACTTGGCCTGCCTTTTATAGGAATACATTCTATAACTACAACATATTTTCAATCAATAAGAAAACCTAGAACATCATCAGTATTATATATACTTAAATATGGGGCAGTCTTAATACCTTTATTGTATATAATTCCTAGGTTTGTAGGCATAGATGGTGTTTACATTTCAAATGCACTAAGTGATTCTATTGCTGGAATTGTAGCATTAATATTTCTAGTAAAAGACATTAAAAGAATGTCAAAAAAGGAGGTGTAGTCCTTGTTTGCAAATGTTTTTAATGGTTTTTGTATGGCTTTAGCAGACAGCGTCCCGGGTGTATCTGGAGGAACAATAGCATTTATACTTGGTTTTTATGAAGATTTTTTAGAATCTATAAATAACATAACAAGTGGAAATAAGAAAGAACTCAAAGAATCTATTATTTTTTTAGTAAAACTTTTTATAGGCTGGCTCATAGGTATGACACTGTCAGTATTATTCCTTTCTAGTATGTTTGAGAAAAATATATACTTTCTCAGCTCTCTATTTATGGGATTAACAACAGCATCTATAGTTTATATTATAAAAAGTGAATTTAAAATTATTGACAGAAAAAATAAATATCTGATTTTTTCTATTATGGGTATTATTATTGTTGTCTTAATCCCTGCATTAAGAGGAAAGCTAATGCCAAGTGGGAATATGGATTTTTCAAATCTCAACTTCCCAGAATATATTTACATATTCTTTACTGGCATGATAGCTGTTTCAGCTATGGTACTTCCTGGTATTTCCGGATCGACACTTTTACTAATTTTGGGAGTATATATTCCTGTTATAAATGCATTAAATAGTGTCCTTAGACTTGACTTTAGTGCGCTTTCAGGCTTATTAATTTTTGGATTTGGGATTTTATGTGGTTTTATAGTATCAGTTAGAATTATAAGGCATGCATTTAGAAAGCATCGATCTAAAATGATTTATCTCATAGTTGGTCTTACAATAGGCTCTTTGTTTGCAATTATTCAAGGCCCTACAACACTACTTATCCCAAAAGAAAGTGTTAGTATATCAACTTTCAATCCACTTGGTTTTATATGTGGAGTAGCTCTATTATTGACACTGGAATTATTTAAAAACTATTCAAGAAAAAATAAATAAATATAATTCCGATATACAATTTAAATTATTTAAAAATTTCATAATTAAAGATTTAATCAGTTGTTAACCATTTCTGTAAAATCAGATATATAATATTTTATAATAGTAGAAATATATAAAGTATTTAATTAAAAGTACTAATTTTAGCAAAAACTCCTATAATCATAGGTATTTTGGATGAAATTAGTACTTTTTTAATTTTATTTTTTTAGTATAAAAAACATTTTTTATTAATGTATATAATGTGTTTATATTAAAAAGTTTATGAAATCGTTAACTTTTATTTCTAGTAGCATATTTTTTTTAATTATGATATAATATAAACGATTTAATATAAAAGGAGGTTCATTATAATGAGCGATAATATCAAAAAGTTACCAAAGGAAGCTTATGGTGGTGTTGCAGGTAAGGACTATGTTCCTTATATAACTGACAAAACCAAGACTGGTGCAAACCCAGCGGTTATTATCATAGGTATTATTTTGGCAGTAGTATTCGCAGCTTCAACAGCATACTCTGGTATGAAGGCTGGTTTGACGGTTGCAGCAGGTATACCTGGATCAATAATTGGTTCAGCACTTGTAGCAGCTTTTGCAAACAAAAAAGGTATTTTAGGAAAGAACTTAGTACAGGGAATGGCCAGCGGTGGAGAATCAGTAGCTAGTGGTATGATATTTGTACTTCCTGCTGTCTTTCTAATCGGGGCAAAGGTAACATTTTTAGAAGGTCTGCTTGTTGGTGTAGGTGGTGTTTTATTCGGTATAGGAGTAGCATCTCTTGTCCATAATTACCTAATAATACAAGAACACGGAGAACTTATGTATCCAGAAGCAATGGCTATTTCTGAGACTCTAGTTGCATCTACAAATGGTGGAGACTCTATGAAGTACATGATAAAGGGATTTGGTATCGGCGGTCTTTTAACTGTAGTTACTGGATCATTCCTAAATGTAGCAAACAGTGTTTTCAGTATTGTAGGTAATAAATTCTATAAGTTTAAATTTGAAGTTGATGCAAATCCACTTTTACTAGGTATAGGATTTATAGTTGGTTTAGAGGTTGCTTTGACAATGTTTGCTGGATCTTTACTTGCAAACTTTGGTATTATGCCTCTTATCGGTTACTTTGCTGATATGGCAGGACAGGGTTCTACAGTATGGAATGATGCATCAATGACAATTGCACAGATGGATGTAAATGCTATATCAGGTAACTATGTAAAATACATAGGTGCTGGAATGATGCTTTGTGGAGGTATTATAGGAGCTATAAAGCTTATACCTACTATTGTTTCTTCAATAAAGGAAACTATGAACGCTAAAAAGTCAGGCTCTGGAGAAAAGGGATTAATACAGACTATAATCTTATTAGGTGGAATAATCATCGCAGTTGTTGCTGCCTTCCTTATATCTAATGGTCCTGTAATGGCTATTGTAGGGATATTAATTTCTATGATACTAGCTGCACTATTTGTTATAGTTGCTGGCCGTCTAACAGGTACTATAGGTACTTCAAATCTACCAGTATCAGGTATGACAATTGCAGCCTTAGTTATAGCTACTTTGGTATTTGTAATCATGAAGTGGACTACTAATGCAGATAATAGAAGTCTTTTATTATTCTCTACATTCATAGTTGTCGCTATTGCAATGGCTGGTGGATATGCTCAGTCGCAGAAGGTTACTTTCATAGTTGGTGGCAACAAGACAGAAATGCAAAAATCATTTACATTAGCAGGTATTGTTGGTGTAATTGTAGTTGTTGGTATGATGATTCTTTTATCAGATCAGCTAGCAATCACTGGAGATAATCCTCCATTTGCACTACCACAGGCAAACTTAATGTCTACACTTACTTCTGGTATTATGTCAGGTGAATTACCTTGGGTAATGGTTATAGTCGGTATAATTATTGCTCTAGTTATGTTCTTCCTAGATCTACCAATAATGACAGTTGCTATAGGTTTCTATTTACCAATAGCTACTACAACTATAATCTTAGTTGGTGCATTAATTCGTGTACTTGTTGAAAAGACATCTAAGTCAGACGAAGAAAAGGAAGCCAAGGTATCTAATGGTATAAGTTTATCATCTGGACTAGTAGCTGGTGGATCTATTATAGGTCTAGTAGGTATAATACTTCAGATTTCAGGCGTTATAAAGAGCGCTGGACCATCAGGATTTGCAGCAGGTAATGGTATGGCTATTATCCTATTAGCATTACTGGTAATTCTTACACTAATACCAATAATGAATTCTAAGATTAAGAAAGAAAACGAATAATTGAAATGAATACAAATGAAGAAGTTTTAAATATAGTATTCAGAAAAAATCCTAATGTAGATTTTGAAATTAGTTCAGAGGGTATCGTGACTATACTTGAAAAGCAGGACCATAAAATTCAGAGATTCTTCAGAAAGATAGGCTTTAAGATTCCTTTGTATAAGAAACTTGGTCTTGATAAATTTGGAAGCTTTGTTTTTATCAATGTTGATGGTAAAAATACTGTTGAAAAAATAGGGATACTTGTAGATGAAGAGTTTGGGGAAGAATCACATCCACTTTATGAAAGACTCTTGCTATTTTTAAACTACATAGACGTTGAATGCAGTTATATTGAAAAATAAATAATCATAAAATACCGAGGGATTTTGACCTCGGTATTTTTTATAAGTACTTGCAAAATATAGAACTTTAAATATATTTATTTTTTAATTAAATCTATTAAGCTTCTCTCAATATAGAAAAAATACTATATTTATGATAATATATAATATGTATTTCTAAATTTAGAAGTATAAATATTATTTAAAGTTGCAATTACGAAAGAAGGAGATAAGCTATATGGAAGATAGAAAACAAATAGAGGTCCCTATAGAAAAAATAGAGGCTCAAGAAGAATATATAGAGCAAATTCATAGATGGAATGAAGATGCCTTCAACAAAAAGGGAGTAAGAAGAAAATGGCATATGAGCACATACGGTTGTCAAATGAACGAACATGACTCAGAAATGCTGATATCTATGCTAGAATCAATGGGCTATATACAAGCCCTATCTGAAGATGAGGCTGACCTTGTAATATACAATACCTGTGCAGTAAGAGAAAATGCTGAATTAAAGGTATATGGAAATTTAGGTCATTTAAAAAATAAGAAAAAAAGAAATCCTAATATGAAAATAGTTGTATGTGGATGTATGATGCAGCAAGCTCATGTAGTAGAAGAAATAAAAAATAAGTATAGCCATGTTGATTTAATCTTTGGTACTCATAATCTCTATAAATTCCCTCAGATGCTATCCAGTACTTTCAACAGAGATTCTATCCTTGTTGATGTTTGGGACGTTGACGGAGAGGTTGTAGAAGGTCTAAAGAGCAATAGAAAGTACAATATCAAGGCATATGTAAATATTATGTACGGTTGTAATAACTTCTGTACTTATTGCATAGTTCCTTATACAAGAGGTAGAGAAAGAAGTAGAAGACCAGAAGAAATAATAGAAGAGATAAAAGATCTTGTAGCAAACGGAACAAAAGAAATTACTTTACTAGGTCAGAATGTAAACTCATATGGTAAAACATTAGATGAGTCCGAAAGAATAAACTTCGCACAGCTTCTTAGAATGGCAAATGAAGTAGAAGGGCTTACAAGACTAAGATTTATGACTTCACACCCTAAGGATATCTCAGATGATGTAATATATGCTATGAGAGACTGTGAAAAAGTATGTGAGTATCTACATCTTCCATGTCAATCAGGAAGTACACCTTTGCTTAAAAAGATGAATAGACACTACACTAAGGAAGACTACTTAAGAATAATAGAAAAGGCTAGAAAAGAAATTCCTGATATAGCTTTCTCTACTGATATTATGATTGGTTTCCCTGGAGAGACAGAATCAGATATTGATGATACAATAGATTTGTGTGAAAAAGTTAGATATGACTCTGCCTTTACTTTTATTTACTCTAAGAGAAGAGGTACTCCTGCTGCAAAAATGGAAGATCAAATCCCAGATGATTTAAAGCATAAAAGATTTGATAGGGTACTTGATGTAGTAAATAGAATATCTACTGATATAAATAGAGAATATAATGGAAGAGTAGTAGAGGTATTGGTTGAAGGAGCAAGCAAAAAAATAGATAATGTTCTAACTGGTAGAACAAGACAAAATAAAACAGTCAATTTCACTGGTGGAGATGAATCTCTAGCTGGTAAATTAGTAGATGTTTTGATTACTGAGCCAAGATCTTTCTCTCTAAATGGAGAACTAGTCAAGATAAAATAGCTTAAAAATAGAGGTAATATATGAAAAACAAACTATTAGCACTAATATTAATCACTTCGACACTACTTGCCGGATGTAAAGAGAAAGTATATGAAGACCAAAGAATGGGAGACTCTCGCAAAAGAGCAATGAAGATAGAGTACAATATATACACTGCAAATATAATTGATAGTGGATACAATTGGTATTCCAACTTTGTAAATGAATTCCTAGAGTCAATAAAGGATAGTGACTATAAGGTTGATCCTTCCTTTGTAGAATCTCAGATAAAAAAATTGGAAATCAAGAAGAAAGAAGTTTCGGATATTAATACAGTTTATGTTAAAAATGCAATAGAAAACATTTCTGAGGACATATCAAAAGGTGAGAAAAATGATAATAAATTTAAGAAAAAAATAAAATTATCAAAGGAAAACATCAACAAAAATAAAGAAACTATGAAAAATATGCTGACATCAATTGAAGATGCACTTAAATTAGGTTTAGATGGATCTTATAGTGAAGAAGATTTAGCAAAAATAAAAGATTTACAAATAAATTTGATAAAAACATATGATGAAAAACTAAGAGATAATAATTAATACTTGTTTTCGCTTTATTTTTTCAGCAAAATGCTATAAAATGTTATTATAAAGAATTAAATTTAGGAGGTATAATATGTCATTTGAAAGAGAAAATTCTAATTTTATTAGAAATATCGTTATAGATGATTTAGAATCAGGAAAACATGATAGTATTATCACAAGATTTCCACCAGAACCAAATGGTTATTTGCATATAGGCCATGCAAAGAGCATATGCTTAAATTTTGGCTTAGCAAAAGAATTTGAAGGAAGGGTTAATCTTAGATTTGACGATACAAATCCTACAAAAGAAGACGTTGAATATGTAGATTCAATTAAAGAAGATGTCCAGTGGTTAGGTTTCAACTGGAATGAGCTTCATTATGCTTCAGACTACTTTGAAGAAATGCACAAAAGAGCAATTCTTTTAATAAATAAAGGTCTTGCCTATGTAGATGATTTAAATGCTGATCAGATAAGAGAGTACAGAGGTACTTTAACTGAGCCAGGAAAAGAAAGCCCTTATAGAAATAGAACGGTTGAAGAAAATCTTGATTTATTTAATAGAATGAAAAATGGCGAATTTGCTGATGGAGAAAAAGTTTTAAGAGCTAAAATCGATATGGCATCTCCTAACATTAACCTTAGAGACCCAGTAATATATAGAATATCTCATACTAGTCATCACAATACAGCTGACAAATGGTGTATCTATCCAATGTATGCCTTTGCACATCCACTAGAAGATGCTATTGAACATATTACTCATTCAATTTGTACTTTGGAATTTGAGGATCAAAGACCATTTTATGATTGGGTAGTAAGAGAATGTGAGATGGAGGCTGTTCCTAGACAGATAGAGTTTGCTAGACTAAATATGACAAACACTGTTATGTCAAAAAGAAAACTAAAGCAAATAGTAGACAATGGAATAACTGATGGTTGGGATGATCCTAGAATGCCCACTATATCAGGCCTTAGAAGAAGAGGGTATACTCCGGAATCAGTGAGAAAATTCTGTTCTGAAATAGGTATTTCTAAGGCAGATTCAGTAGTAGATAGCCAAATGTTAGATTTCTTCCTTCGTGAAGATTTACAGCCAAAAGCACCGCTTGCTATGGCTATAATAAACCCACTAAAACTTGTTATTACTAACTATCCTGAAGGGGAAAGTGAATTAATAGAAATAGAAAACAACGCTAAGAATGAAGAAATGGGAACAAGAATGGTAAGTTTCTCTAGAGAATTATACGTTGAAAGAGATGACTTTATGGAGGTACCAGTAAAGAAGTACTTCAGACTATTCCCAGGAAATGAAGTAAGATTAAAGGGTGGATACTTTGTAAAATGTAATGATGTTATTAAAGATGAAAACGGAGAAGTAACTGAAATTCATTGTACATATGACCCTGCTACTAAGAGTGGATCTGGATTTGTTGGTCGTAAAGTAAAGGCAACTATACATTGGGTAGATGCGAATAACTGTCTTCCAGTTGAATTTAGATTATTTGAACCATTGATACTTGATGATGCGCCAGAAAACGAAGGTAAACATTTCTTAGAACAAATAAATGAAAATTCTTTAGTCATTAAAAATGGATTCGCTGAAAAAGCTGCATTAGAAGGCGTAAAAATAAATGATAAATTACAATTTTTAAGAAATGGATTTTATTGTGTTGATTCTAAATATACAACAGAAGATAAGTTAGTATTTAATAGAATAGTACCACTAAAGAGTTCTTTTAAGCCAAATAAGTAAGTATTATAAACACTATATTGCTTATTTGAAGTTTTAATTATAAATAATAGATTTTTATCTTTTTATAAAAAGATAAAAGACCTCAGGAGAATTCCTGAGGTCTTTTTTAATAAAAAGTAGATTATTTCAATATCTTAACTAGAGTTAAAGTCTATATACAAGTTGAAATATAAATATGATTTTTATTAAACTTATATATTTTTATTCTTTAAGTATTTTTCGATTTTTATATATTTTTATAAAATAGTTTTCTATAGACTTAACTTTGAGATAAAGCTTACTACCTTTCAAAATATCTGCCATATATCCCACTAATTTCACTTATATATTCTATTAATTTTTTATTTATTTCACCTTCCAGAAGTCTAAACTTCCAATTTATTCCAATAGTAGAGGGGGTATTTATTCTAGCCCAAGATCCAAAATCCAACCAATCTTGTATAGGAACTATTGCAAGATCTGAGCAAGATCCTAAAACAGCCCTTATAAAGGCCTCTGTATACTTATCGTAACTTTCTAACCTTAAGTATTTTTGGGCGTATTCCATTTCACTTGTATTAGCCTTATTTTCTAGCCACTCAAGTAAAGTCATATTATCATGAGTAGCAGTGTAGGCAACTGTGTTTTTATAGTATCTATGTGGAAGATTTAAATTATTTGAATCTGAATCAAAAGCAAATTCTATAACCTTCATTCCTGGAAATCCAGTATAATCGAGAAGCTCTCTCACTTCATCTGTTATAAGACCTAAATCTTCAGCAATTATATTGGCATTTGGAACTTCTTTTGATAATGTATCAAAAAAATCTTTCCCAGGACCCTTCATCCATTCCCCTAACTTCGCATTTTCTGTGCTTTTATCTATGCTGTAAAAACTCTCAAATCCTCTGAAGTGATCAATTCTTAATATATCATATATTTCAAGTGATTTTTTTATCCTTTTTATCCACCAATCATACTTATCAGCACTCAAGTATTTCCAATCATATAACGGATTTCCCCAACACTGTCCTTCACTTGAAAATGCATCTGGAGGAACTCCGGATATTGATGAAGGTTCACCATCTTTATCTATAAGAAACATCTCTTTATGAAAATAAAAATCCGAGCTATCTTGTGATATATAAATAGGTATATCTCCAAAAATTTCTACACCATTTTCATTAGCATACTTTTTTAAATTTAGCCATTGATCATAAAACTTATATTGTAAAAACTTATGATAATCAAATAAATTTTTATAGTCTTTCATCAGTTGATCATCTTTTTCTTTACATAACTCTTGAAAATTACCTACTTTTTCCCACTCCCAATATGCTTTACCTCCATTTATTTTTCTAAGTGACATATATTCACAGTACTCATCCAACCAAAAGCTATTTTTATTAGAAAAATCTATATAATCCTCTTCTTCATAGAGTTTTCCGATTATAAAGTTTTCATAGGCTTTATATAATATTTTTTGTTTTAAATCCCTAACTTTGTCATAATCAACATATCTAGGATCTGTTTTATAATTTGATATATTGATAGAATTTATAAAATCAAAACTTAAAAGTCCCTCTTCAATCAATATATCTATATCTATAAAATCGTAATTTCCAGAAAAAGCTCCATTAGTTTTATAGGGAGAGTAGTATTCCTTTTTACTTGTAGAAGTAACTGGTAATATCTGCCAGACACTTTGACCTGACTCAACTAAAAAATCTATAAAATTATAAGCTTCTTTTCCTAGACTTCCAATACCATACTTGGATGGCAATGAAAATATAGGAAGTAATACACCTGCTTTTCTCATACAAACCTCCAGTACTATTAATTATTAAGCTCTTAAATTAATTGCTTTTTTAAATACCTCTATATCCTCTTCAAGATCTTGATCGCTATCTATTTCAATAGCTGTGTAGCTTTCTGAACCAACAACTATACCATAATCAGTGAAAAATGGCTTTTTATTTCCAAATACCCATTCGCCACTAAATGGATAATCTACTATCATAGCCTTGCTAGAAAAGTTTATGATGCAGAGTATATTATTTCTCCTATAAGCCACGAATCTTTTATTTCCATCTATTAATTTAAAATTACTTATAAAGTTTTTTCTATATTTTTTTCTAAAATTAACTAAGCTTTTATAATATATTAATAGTTCCTTATCTCCACTCTTATAGTCATATCCAGCTCTGTTAAAAGGGTCTCTAAATCCTTGCATAGCTATCTCATCGCCATAGTATATAGATGGAACACCAGGAAGTGTAAACTGTATAAAAGATGCAAATTTATGCATTTTTTTCGCTTCTTTATACTGCTTATCACTCAATCTAAAATCTTTGTGCTTAGCATTATCTACACTAGATATATCTGTACCTAAAACGGTTGTTATTCTTTCTGTATCATGACTTGAGAGAAGGTTCATCATTGTATCTATAGATGGAGTAGGGTAGTTATTTATAATTTCCAATATGCTTTTAGAAAACCCTATAGCATCCTTATTTTTAACAAAGTCAATGATTGCATTTCTCCAAGGATAATTCATAACAGAATCTACTTGTTTTCCTAATAAATATCTTCTCCTAAGACCATATGCAACTTTATTAGATGCATCTTCCCACACTTCTCCAATCATAAGAGTATCTTTATCACTTTTTTTAATAGACTTTCTCATAGAATCAATAAATATATCTGGAAGCTCATCTATAACATCAAATCTCCAAGCTTTTATACCTTTTTTTTGCCAAAAGTTCAAAACACCATTTTCATCTTCACATATAAAATCAATATAATCTTTATTATCTTTATTTAGGGTTGGAAGATTATCAAATCCCCACCAAGATTCATATTTATCTGGATATTCAGTAAATTTAAACCATGGATAATATCTGGATTTCATAGAGTTATAGGCACCAATTTCATCGTATCTACTATATTTATTGAAATAAATACTATCTGACCCAGTATGGCTAAATACTCCATCTAGCATAACTTCTATATTACTATCTTTCAAACTATCACACATTTTTTCAAATGTTTCATTACTTCCTAGATATGGATCTATTTTGAAGTAATCTGCTGTAGAGTACCTATGATTTTCTGCACTTTCAAAAACAGGATTTAAATATAGCAAATCTATATTTAAAAATTCAAGATATTCCCTACGTTCTATTATTCCATCAAGATTTCCCATAAAAAAATCTCTAGCAGAGTAGTCAGGAGTATCAATATTTGATTTTGGAATATCATACCAATACTCATGTCTAAATCTTTCTTCCTCATTTAAAGCGTCTACAGGCTTGTATTTTTCACTTTTTTTAAACCTATCTGGGAATATTTGATAGATAATACCACCCTTTATCCAATCAGGTGTTTTATAATCCTTATCGTAAACCGTTAATTGCCAAGGTATCATATGATCTGTTACTTGTGCCTCACCGTTAACTTTAGATACTATCTTCATATCACAGTCAGATACTATTTCAAAAAAATAATAATATATTCCTATGCCTAGCTTTTCTAGTTTTACTGAAAAGATAGAATAATCCAGAATATCTTCAACAAAATTCATTTCATACTTACTAATATTTAAATCATTGATATCACTATAGATTAATAATGATATTTTATCTTTATTTAGATCTTTTCTAACTAATATTCTTATTTCTTTTGCTTCAATATCACTTATTGCTCCAGGGGGTCGGTTAAATGCAACCGGACTGTAAATTATTTCCTTCATTTTTTATCGGCAATATATTGCCTATCTCCCTTCTAGGCCTATTGCTAAATCTAATTTAAATAAGCCCTATTGATTTTTTTCTATTTCCAATAATTCATTTTAAATTATTCCTATTTATATTATATACCATTAACAGCTTTTTAAACAAACTCTATATTTAAGGTTAAAAAATTATCTAAAAGGTTAGAAAGTGATGATTTTTTATATTGTTTTTTTAAAAATCCTTATTATAAGGTAAAATATCAGTGATCTTTTTATTTCTTTTGTCAGAAAACATTTTCATATCCATTTATAATAAAGTCCGAAAATTGATTTCTAAAACATATAATTATTTCTTTTTGATAAATCTTCAAAAAAATAAAAAAATTTAGTTTTTATCGGTTTTTTGCAAAAAATCTTCTAGCATGTTAAAATTATATGTATTGGAAATACTTTGTTAGAGAAGAATATAAGATAAAAATATATTTAAAAAGCTTTTTAAATAAGCTTATTTAAAAAACCTTTTCATAAAAGTTTTGTTATAATATGATGATTTTTCTAAAAAAACTTGCAAAATAATGGTGGAAAAAAATCATTTATGTGATAATATAATTATAAGATAATAAATATTATGATAGTTATAAAAAATACAATTTATTCATTTATTTGAATTATAAACTGAGTATTTAAATGAGGTGAATACTATATGAAAAATAATAAAAAAACTGAAATGGCTGAATATCTTTTTCACGAAGGAAGAAACTTTAGATCTTTTGAATTTCTAGGTTCTTTCTTGGAAAAAGATTCTTGTACATTCAGAGTTTGGGCTCCTAATGCAAAAAAAGTATATGTAACAGGTGATTTTTGTGATTGGGACGCTTATAAGTATCCTGCAAAGAAAATAACGGACGGAGGAGTATATGAGTGTAAAATAAAGGGTGTAAAGAAATTTGATTGTTATAAGTATGTATTTGAAACATCTGATGGAAGAATAATATACAAGTCTGATCCCTATGCTACACACTTTGAAACAAGACCAAAGACCTCATCTAAGGTATATGATATTTCTGGCTATAAATGGCATGATGACAAATGGATGAGCAGCAGAAAAATTCCTTACAATAAAGCTATGAATATATATGAAGTTCATCTAGGCTCTTGGAAGCAAAATGAGGATAAAAGTTTTTATTCTTATACAAAGCTTGCAAAAGAACTTGTGAGTTATGTCAAATCAATGAATTATACGCATATTGAAATCTTACCAATACTTGAACATCCTTACGATAAATCTTGGGGATATCAAGTAACAGGATATTTTGCTCCTACATCAAGATATGGGCTTCCTCAGGAATTTATGTATCTTGTAGATGAATGTCATCGAAATAATATAGGAGTAATTCTTGACTGGGTCCCTGGTCACTTTCCAAAAGATGAATCAGGCCTTTGCGAGTTTGATGGAGATTATCTATATGAATACTCAGATCCTTTTAAGATGGAGCATAAAGGCTGGGGCACAAGAGTATTTGACTATGGTAAAAATGAAGTTATATCATTTTTAATTTCAAATGCATCATACTGGCTGGAAAAATATCATATTGATGGACTGAGAGTAGATGCTGTATCTTCAATGTTATATCTTGACTATTGTAGGCAAAAGGGAGAGTGGACACCTAATAAAAATGGTGGAAATCATAACTTAGAAGCTATTGAGTTTTTGCAAAATTTAAATAGTTTTGTGAATAAAAAATACCCTGGTGTGATGATGATAGCCGAAGAATCAACTTCATGGCCTAAGGTTACAGCAGCTGTAGAGCACGATGGATTAGGCTTTAATTTTAAGTGGAATATGGGATGGATGAACGACTCACTTAGCTATTTATCTACTGACCCACTTTTCAGAAAGGGTATACATAATAAAATGACCTTTTCTTTGACTTATGCTTTTTCCGAAAACTATATCTTACCAATATCACATGATGAAGTAGTTCATGGTAAAAAGTCAGTTTTGGATAGGGCAGAAGTTGAATTTGAAGATAAGTTCAAAAATATGAGAGCATTTTTGGCTTATATGTATGCTCATCCTGGCAAAAAGTTGACTTTTATGGGCTGTGACTTGTCTCAGGTAATTGAGTGGGATGAAAGTAAGGAGTTAGATTGGTTGCTTTTAGACTATCCATTACACAGAATGAATAACCGCTTTATAAAAGAATTAAATAAAATATATTCATCTACTCCTATGTTATGGGAAAAAGATACTTCTTGGGATGGTTTTAAATGGAATATAGTAAATGATGATAATAATAATATTTTTTCATTTACTAGATTAGATAATAAAAAAAGAGAATTATTAGTTGTTAGTAATTTTTCTTCCCAACACTTAAAAAAATATAAAATCGGACTTGATTCCAAAGAAAAATATAAAATTTTACTAAATACAGACGCGAAAAAGTACGGCGGAGAAGGGTTAGTCAATCGAAATATTGAATCTATTGATGAAGAGCACAATGGCTTTAAATATCATATAAATCTAAATATCGCTCCCTTCTCAACAATATACTTGATAAAAAAATAAATTATATAAATAAAGGTTTAAGGAAGGTATTATTATGAGTCTAAAAAAAGAAATAGTAGCCATGTTACTGGCAGGAGGACAGGGAACTCGTCTTCAAGCACTAACTAAAACTATGGCAAAGCCAGCAGTTCCATTTGGTGGTAAATACAAAATTATAGATTTTCCACTTTCAAATTGTGTTAACTCAGGTATATCAACAGTAGGCGTTTTGACACAATTTATGCCACTTGAATTAAACTCTTATATGGGAAACGGATCTCCATGGGATTTAGATAGAATGGACGGTGGACTTTCTATCCTACCTCCATATACAGGTGGAGAAACTGGAGATTGGTATAAGGGAACAGCAAACGCAATATATCAAAATATGGCCTATCTTGAGCAATATAATCCGGAATATGTTTTAATATTATCTGGAGACCATATATATAAAATGAATTACAATGATATGTTAAAATTTCATAAGGAAAAAAATGCAGATCTTACAATCGCACACATAGATGTTAGTTTGGAAGAAGCAAGTAGATTTGGTATCTTAAACACATTATCAGATCTTTCTGTAAGCGAATTTGTAGAAAAGCCTGAAAATCCAATATCAACAAAAGCATCTATGGGAATATATATATTTAACTGGCTTGAACTAAAAAAATATCTATTTAAGTGCGAGAATGCAGAAGATACAAGCTATGATTTTGGAAAAGATGTAATTCCTATGATGTTAAATGATAATAAAAAAATCTTTGCCTATCCATTTAAGGGTTATTGGAAAGATGTCGGTACTGTAGAAAGTTTATGGCAAGCAAATATGGATCTTTTACACAATGAGGATGCATTTAATATCCACGACCCACTTTGGAGAATATACTGTAGACATTATGAATCTATGCCACAACATATAGGTAAAAATGCTAAACTATCTGCTTGTATGATTTCTGAGGGAACTTCTGTTAATGGAAATATAACTGAGTCAGTAATTTCTTCTGATGTAATAGTAGAGGAAGGTGCAGAAATAGTAAATAGCGTCATAATGAAAAATGCATATATAGGAAAAAATGTAAAGGTTTATAACTCTATAATTGCAGAAGAGGCAATATTGGAAGAAAACTCTGTCATAGGACACCAAAAAGTAGAATCAAACAAGGATATGATTACTGTGGTCGGAAGTAAAAATATAATAAAGAAAAAACAGGTTTATAAAAAGGCTTTATTAGGAGGTAAATAATATGAATGCATTTTGTGTTTTATTTGCAGATAATTTTAAAAATCATGATATTGGGGGATTTGCAAAAAATAGAGCCTTAGCAGCTTTACATGTCGGATGTAGATATAGGATGGTTGATTTTATGCTTTCATCTCTTGTGAAGGCAGATATTCCAAACATAGGATTACTAACTACAAAAGATTATAATTCTCTGATGGATCATGTTGGTTGGGGTAAGGACTGGGATTTGAACAGAAAAAATGGTGGATTAAAGATCATACCACCTCTAGCAATATCAAATACTACAATACCTAGAAGTAAGTTCGAGGCTTTGACTAATGCTGAACCATACATAAATTCAATGCTTCAGGACTATTGTATAGTAGCTGATGCAAATATTATTTGCAACATAGACTTTAGAGAAGTTCTTGATTTTCATAAGAAAAATAATGCAGATGTAACAGTTTTATGTATGAAGAGCAGGCCAAAGCCTGGAGATATAGAAATGATGGTTGATCATAAAAATAGAGCTTATGACTCTCTTTTCCATCAATCTGGTGCTGATTATGAGTGTAATACTCTTTTAAAAATCACTGTTTTACACAAAGATCTTTTCAAAAAACTAATACAAAAAGGAAATACTCTTGGTTGGGAAGATATAGTAAGAGACTATGTTTCAAAGAATTTCAATAAATTAAATGTTTATGCTTATAACGTAAAAAGCTACTGTAAAGTTATAGATAGCTTAGAAAGCTACTTTAATTTCAATATGGATTTATTAAATCCTGAAATAGGTCATGAAATTTTTCTATCTGGTACTGAAATACTTACAAGAGTAAAAGATAGTGTGCCTACTATCTATGGTCAAAATGCAGATGTTAGCTGCTCATTGCTTGCAGATGGTAGCCATATAAACGGTGTTGTAGAAAACAGTATTATCTTTAGAGATGTAACGATAGAAGAAGGTGCAAAAGTTAAAAATAGTATACTAATGTCTGGAACAGTTATAAAATCTGGAGCAGACTTAGACTATGTTATTACAGACAAGTTTGTTACTGTAAGCAAGAATAAGGAATTGAAGGGCGATATTAATTGTCAGTTTACAGTTCCTAAGGACAAAAATATATAGTGGAAATTGATAATTACTTTAAAGTATATCAATTTGTGAGGTGAAAAGATGAAAGTGTTATTTATTGCTGCGGAGTCCGCTCCCTTTATAAAGACGGGTGGTCTCGGCGATGTTATTGGATCTCTTCCCAAGGCATTAAAAAAAGAAGGCGTAGATGCCAGAGTTGTACTTCCTCTATATTCTAGTATTAATAGGGAGAAGTATAAAATAAAATTTGTAAAATATATCTATGTTAGTCTAGGATGGAGACAGATTTACTGTGGAATATTTGAAGGAAAATATAATGGCATAAAGTATTATTTTATAGATAATGAACAATACTTCAATAGAAGTAATATTTATGGAGAAGTAGATGATGGAGAAAGATTTGCATTTTTTTCAAAGGCTGCTCTAGAAATAATGCCACACATAGATTTTCAAGCGGATATAATCAATGCAAATGACTGGCATACGGCCCTGTCAATTGTCTATCTAGACTCATTTAAAAAAGCTAACTTTGATTTTTATATAAATATTAAAAGTGTTTTTTCTATACATAATGTAGAATTTCAAGGAAAGTACAATCCATACGTTCTTGGAAGTCTATTTGGACTAAGTAATGACTATCTGGATATAATGACTTTTGACAATGATATCAACCTATTGAAGGCAGGTGTTCAACTTGCGGACAGGGTAAATACAGTTAGTGAAAGCTATGCGAATGAACTTTTAGATCCATATTTTTCATTTGGTTTAAGTTCTATTTTTCAAGATGAAAGAATAAAATTAAGAGGAATTGTAAATGGTATAGACTATCAAAGATATAACCCCTACAATGATTCAGCTATTGCCCATCGATATTCTAAAAATACTTTTAAAACAGAATATAAAGTTAAAAATAAGCTAGCTTTACAAAAAAAAATGGACCTAGAAGTTAATCCAGATATTCCTCTTATTGGAATGGTTGGCAGGCTTACTGATCAAAAAGGAATAAATATCGTCCTAGAAGTAGCTGAACAAATAGTAGATATGGGAACTCAGCTAATTATATTAGGTACAGGATATGAAACGTATGAAAATGCACTTAGAGATCTTGAATTTAAAAGACATGATAGAATACGTTCAATAATTATGTTTTCAAATGATCTAGCATCTGAGATATATGCCGGATCAGATATATACCTTATGCCATCAAAATCAGAGCCTTGTGGGCTCTCTCAGATGATTGCAATGAGATATGGTTCAATACCTATTGTCAATAGAGTTGGAGGACTAAGAGATACTGTAGAGCCATTTAACTCTGATACAGAAGAAGGAGTTGGTTTTACTTTTGAATCTTTTAATCCTTATGATATGTTAGATGCTATCAAAAGAAGTCTTGATGTATATTACTATGATAAACCTTTATGGAAAAAACTTATTTTAAATGCCATGAACTATGATTCATCCTGGATTAATTCAGCAGATAAGTACATCGAAATGTATAATGAAATTTTATAATTTTAGCTATCAGGAGGTGGTTTTATGGACAGTTTTACAAAAGCAATAAAGAGATATCTTGAAAAGAGATTTGGCAACTCAATTGAAGATGCAAGTGAAAGACAAATTTATCAGGCACTAATGGTAATTACTAGAGATAAGCTTGCCGAAAAGAGATATCATTATATCAACAAATTAAAAGAATCTGAACAAAAGAGAGTTTACTATATGTCTATGGAATTTTTAGTCGGTAAAACTCTTAGAAATAATTTATATAATCTAGGTATAGAAAGTGAAGTTAAAAATTTCTTATCTGAAAATGGGTTTGTTTTGGATAAGATTTATGATATAGAACCAGATCCTGGTCTTGGAAATGGTGGACTTGGAAGATTAGCTTCTTGTTATATGGACGCACTTACTAGTCAGGAATACCCCATTACTGGATTTAGTATATTATATGAATTTGGTATTTTCAAACAAGTTATTTCCAATGGATGGCAACAGGAGTTTCCTGATAACTGGCTAGATCTTGGTAAGTACGGTCTAATATATAGAAGTGATGAAGAAGTTGAAATCAAGTTTTATGGAGAAACTAAAGAGCAGTGGACAAGTGATGGGCTTCGTATTAAATATGAAGATTATACACCAATAATTGCAGAGCCTTATGACTTGATGATTTCTGGATATGAAACAGATGCGGTAAATGTTTTAAGACTTTGGAAATCAAAGGCTAGTGGTGGATTTAATATGAGACTATTTGAACAAGGTGAGTACTCAAAGTCAGTTGAATCCAAAGCAATAGCTGAATCCATTTCAAAACTTCTTTATCCAGCGGATGATAATAACAAAGGCAAGGAACTTAGAATAAAGCAGCAGTATTTCTTTACAAGTGCTTCATTACAACAAATTGTCAAAATGCACTATAAAGCATATAATACATTGGATAATCTTGCAGAAAAAGTGGTAATACATATAAATGATACACACCCTTCTTTATGTATACCTGAATTGATGAGAATATTAATGGATGAATATGAGTACTCTTGGGATAAGGCTTGGGAGATTACTATAAAGACATTTGCCTATACTAATCATACAATAATGGCTGAGGCCCTTGAAAAGTGGTCAGTAGACTTATTTAGACCAATACTTCCTAGAATATACACTATTATAAGTGAGATAAACAATAGGTTCTGTAAATGGTGTAAAGATATTGGAGCTTCTGTTGATTTGGAAGAGATGTCCATTATTCATAACGATATGATAAGAATGGCTAATTTATGTATAGTGAGTAGTTATAGTGTAAATGGTGTCTCTAAACTACATTCAGATATACTTAAAAAAGATACTTTCAAATCATTTAATAGAATTTATCCAGGTAAGTTTACAAATGTTACTAATGGTATTGCTCATAGAAGATGGCTCGGACAGGCTAATCCAGAACTTACAAAGTATTTAAATGAACTGTTAGAAGTAGACTTTATAAAAGACCTTTCTAGCATTGAAAATCTGTTAGAGTATAAATCAGATGAATCAGTTATAAATAATCTAGAAAACATTAAAAAGATTAAAAAGGTACAGTTGGCTGAATATATTAAAAAAAATACAGGCTTAACTGTGGATACAAACTCTATATTTGACGTTCAAATAAAAAGATTACATGAATATAAAAGGCAGCTTTTAAATGCTCTACATATTATCTATCTTTACAAGGAG
Source organism: Peptostreptococcus russellii (assembly GCF_003012055.1). Taxonomy (GTDB): domain Bacteria; phylum Bacillota; class Clostridia; order Peptostreptococcales; family Peptostreptococcaceae; genus Peptostreptococcus; species Peptostreptococcus russellii. Next base: position 529,741 of record NZ_JYGE01000003.1, read on the forward strand.
ATCAAGTATAATGCTTTAAAGCCATATCCTAGAACCTTTATATTTTCAGCAAAAGCATCTTCTGGATATGTTATGGCAAAGAATATTATAAAATTAATTTGCTCTATATCAGAAATTATAGAGATGGATCCTGAAGTTAGAAAATATATAAAAGTTGTATTTTTAGAAGATTATAGGGTTTCATTGGCTGAAAAAATAATACCAGCTGCAGATGTAAGTGAACAGATATCTCAGGCAGGTAAAGAAGCTTCTGGAACTGGTAATATGAAACTAATGTTAAATGGAGCCTTAACACTGGGCACTATGGATGGTGCAAATGTTGAAATATACAATGCAGTAGGTAAGGATAATATATTCATATTTGGTTTATCAAGTGAAGAGGTTTCAGATTTGTCTGAGAGAGGTTATAGATCAGAAGAGTTTTATCAAAACAGTTCTGTTATAAAGGAAACTATTGACTTTATGAGAACTCTAGACAATGGAGATAGTAACTTCAATTATATGGCTGATTATCTTGTTTCACGTGATCCATATATGTGTCTAGCCGACTTTGAAAGTTATCTTGAACAACAGAAGTTAATAGAGAAAACTTATCAAGATAGGATTAAGTGGGGGCAAATGAGCCTAGTTAATATAGCAAATTCTGGAATATTCTCTGCAGATAGAGCTACTTCAGAGTATGTCAAAGAGATTTGGAATATAAAAAAAGTTAAATAAATAATTTTTAAACAATATTAGTGTGAGCAAATTTGTTTGCTCACACTAAATTAATGAAAAGATACTTTAGCTTGTCTTTAATAAAATTTTGCTATATTCTCAATATATCTCCAATTCTTTACATTTAAATATTCAAATTAATATAAAAATATGTACAAATAACAAATAATCATCTAATATATATATTAAAGGAGGAGATAATTATGAATATAAATATGTTTTTACTTTTTTCAGCTGTAGTTGTCATTATTTCAACTACCTTTCTAAGTAAAATTTCAAAAAAGATAAGGGTGCCAGCTCTATTGGCTTTCATATTTCTAGGTATGCTCTTTGGTAGTGAAGGAATCTTAAAGGTTGATTTTACTGATTTTAAGTTGGCCGAACAAGTTTGTACAGTTGCTTTAATCTTTATCATGTTTTATGGTGGATTTGGTACGAATTGGAAAATGATAAAGCCTGTGTTTGGAAAAGCCTCAATAATGGCCTCTCTTGGAACTGTATTGACAGCCTTACTTGTAGGTGCATTCTGCCACTACGCTTTAAAGATGGATATTTTCGAAGGATTCCTCTTAGGTGCAGTAATATCTTCAACAGATGCTGCTTCAGTTTTCTCAATATTAAAATCTGAAAGACTTTCCTTAAAATATAACACCGATTCACTTCTTGAAATGGAAAGTGGTGCAAATGACCCATTTTCATATCTACTCACAGTCACTGTTATTTCAATGATACAAGGTCAAACTTCTGCAGTTTCAGTAGCACAATTGCTTTTTTCACAACTTTTCTTTGGAATTGTCTTTGGTGCTTTCATTTCCTTTTTGACTGTTAAAATCTTCAAAAATTTTAGATTTGAAAATGAAGGTTTCCAATCAGCATTTATGGTTGCAATCGCCATTATTTCCTATGCATTACCTGCTGCTGTTGGAGGAAATGGTTTTTTAAGTGCTTACATAGTAGGTGTTTCTCTGGGTAATCGACTAAGAATCAACAAAAAAACTATGGTTCATATGTTTGACGGTATCACAAGTTTGATGCAGATAGTAATTTTCTTTGTATTGGGCTTATTGTCATCACCAGCATTAATTGTAAAATCATTACCAGTAGGTATACTTGTTACACTTTTTTTAACATTTATAGCCAGACCACTCGTAACAATTGGTCTGCTCAAGCCCTTTAAATCCCCCAATAATCAAATTGCGATTATCTCATGGGCTGGACTTAGAGGTGCATCTTCTATAGTTTTCGCAACTGTAGCTGCTGTCAGCTTGACCGATTTAAATATAGATGTATTTCATATAGTATTTTGTATTGTAATACTTTCTATGCTGACCCAAGGAACAACTCTTAAACTTGTATCCCAAAAGATTGACATGATCGACCCTGAAGGTAATGTATTTAAGACATTCAATGACTACAGTGAAGAAATCGATATGGACTTTGTAAGCACAATCGTCGACTCTTCTAGTAATTGGATTGGTAAAAAGATAGCTGATATAGGTATGCCACACGACATACTTATAACGCTTATACAAAGAGATGGACTCGATATGATACCAAATGGAGACACCATTGTTGAGGAAAATGATGAAATTGTACTTACAGCAGTTACCTTTAATAGTAGTATGGGTACTGATTTACAGGAGTTTTATATAGATAAAAAACATAAGTGGGCATATTTAATGCTATCTGAAATATCTGTTCCAAATGATTTTTTGGTTGTAATAATCAAAAGACGGGGACACACTATTGTACCAAATGGAGACACAATGATATTGCCAGGAGATATTGTCGTGTTGAATACTTTAAGAAATTCGTAAATATTAAATCAGATATTTTTTTAAATATCTGATTTTTATTATGCTGTTTATATTTTCAAATATAATAAATTTGTACATCATCAGCAAATTTGGTATAATACTAATGTGTTAGTATATTAATGGAGGATGTTATGAGTTTAAAGGAATTTGAATTTATAGATGCAGCAACTACTATATTGGCTGAACAAAGACCAGCCCTAGAAGTAATAGAAGATGAATTGGTAAAGTTCTTTGGATCTATACCTTTGAAAGAGAATGAATTGATGGCTGTCAGTTCTCGTATAAAATCAGAAAACAGTCTAAAAGAAAAAATAATAAGAAATAGATGTATGGTTGCTTACTCTAATCCAGCAGATCTTATATCAGATATACCAGACCTAATAGGTATAAGAATTGAATGTAAGTTCGTTAAGGAAGAAGAAGACATCTTTATGCAGATAAAGAACTATTTCAATAGAACGGATGATGGAAAATATTTCTATTCTAAAAATAATAAAAATATACGTCTTTATTTATTTGATAAACAACCCTTAAGACAGAAAAATGGCTTTGAAATTTACAAGGTAGATGGAGAGTATACTTTCTTAAATAGAAAAGTCAAGTTTGAACTCCAAATAAAGTCACTAGTAAATGTCTTTTGGAGCGAAATTGAACATAAAATAATATATAAAAATACAACTTACTTACTTGCTGATAAGTTCTTAAAAGATATGATGGTTTCTATAAAGAATAACCTTACAATGATAGATGATCAGCTACTTAGTATATATAATAACTTCAAGCCGAATAAGAGCATAAGCACAGTGGCTGGACGTAAAGAAGTCGAAAAACTTTTTGCGAAATTTTTATATGATACAATTACCTTTAAAATGGAAAAACAATTGTCTTTTGCCATTGACTTTAAACAACCTTGCGATACCATACTCAGCTACTCAATACACAAGTATGAGGACTCTGTAGATGGAATGAGCAGTTTTATGACTGAAGAATATACAAAAATATGTAATTTTATAAAGAAAAAAATTGATTTTAATGAAGCATTAGAACTAGAAAATGAAGTGGAATTTGAAGATGAGTTTTCAAATAATCTTGCTGATATTTTTATAGAAAAAATGAATACAGAAGTTCCTTGGAACTTATTTTTCAGAGTTTTATTTGAATTAGAACCAGAAAACAATGTTGAAGATTTTATGAATTTCATTAGATTTTATAAGAAATCTCTTATCTCAAAAGAAAGTATTTACCATACTGTTGATAAATTTGGAGAGTATAGCGATAGAATTATAATGGATTTATATGATTGTATATATAAAATGATATTACAAATTGGTAAGATTGATATATTTTATGACTGCAACCTTAATAAAATTAACAAACTAACATCAGAAGGTCTTGAATATGTTTGTTATGAATTTGATACATATTATGACTATATGGAGCAGAGAAGAATTATATCTAAAACAATTACTGATAGTCTTATAAAAATTTTTTAAAAGGAAGTGAAAATAATGGATGAGAGCTTATCCTATCTACGTTTGATTGTAACTGAAGAAAATAACTATTCCTTGATGTATAAAAAAACAAATGACGATACGAAGATTATCACTCAAGAGGAACAAGCTATGAAAGTTGATAATTTCAAGTCAATTATAAAATTTTTTGCTGATAGAGGCCTTAAAAAAATCCGATTTGTAGGGGGCGAACCTCTTCTTTATAATGGTTTGGAAGAGTTAATATCATATTCTAAGGAATGTGGGATCAAAGAGATTGCTATCACAACTAATGGAATAGGACTTGGAACTAGAATACTTGATTTAAAAAATCTTGGTTTAACTAGTGTCAATATATCTTTGGATTCACTAAAGGAATACAAGTACCACGCTCTTACAGAAGGGGCAAATTTAAAAGAGGTATTTATCTCTATTGATGCGTGTCAAATGGCAGGTATCAACTTAAAAATAAATTGTGTTGCTATAAAAGATTTTAATGATGATGAACTTATAGATTTTATGAAACTTACTATAAATAATTTAATGGATGTTCGATTGATAGAGCTATTACCTTATAATATTGATAAAAATGTATATGAAAGAGGCTATATGGACCTAAATGAATATATTCAAAATACAGAAGGAATATACGAGGCTGAAAAAGAAAGCCTTAGCGTTACAGAATACTTCCAGATTATGGGTGCAAAGGGAAGAGTCGGAATTATAACAACATCTAGTAGAGAATACAAAGAGGACTTAAGAAGAGTAAATATAAGCAATCGTGGCTATATGAATGTTGGTTCTCTACAGGAAAATACTTATTTTATAAAACCAATTATCAATGACAAAGAAAAACTTGAAGATTTATTCTATAAGATTACATCAAATTTATAGATTCAATTGTTAACTCAATGTTAAATTTAACATTGAGTTAACTTTTTTTGTATGTTTTCTGTACATTTCAATTAAATTCATGCTATTATATTTATTGCGGACTATTTTATTTTATTATAAGTTTGTAAAATTATTTAGATGAGGTGTAAATATGGAAAGTGCTGTTTATCTAATCGGCGGGTTAGGTATGTTCCTTTATGGAATGAATGTTATGGGCGACGGTCTTCAAAAGGCTGCAGGCGAAAAACTGAAAAATATAATAGAAATGTTAACTACAAATAAACTAATGGGTGTATTAGTTGGTACACTAGTTACAGCTATTATTCAGAGTTCAAGTGCAACCACTGTTATGACAGTTGGCTTTGTAAATGCTGGGATAATGAATTTACAGCAGGCAATAGGCATCATAATGGGTGCTAATATAGGTACAACTGTAACTGCTCAGTTAGTATCATTCAATATAGAAAAATTTGCTCCAATAACTATTGGTATAGGTATGTTCTTATGGTTTGTAACTAAAAAGAAAAATGTTAAAAATTTTAGTGAAATATTAATAGGTTTTGGTATACTATTTGTAGGTATGAGTTTTATGAAAGATGCAGCTGCTCCTATTGCAGATATGCCTAAAGTTCATTCAGCTATACTTGCGCTTAGTAAGAATCCTTTACTTGGAGTTATAGCAGGATTTATAATGACAGGTACAATACAGAGCTCAAGTGCATCCATAGGTATATTAATTGTACTTGCATCACAGGGAGTTCTTCCTATTACGGCTGCCTTACCAATCTTGTACGGTGATAATATAGGTACTTGTGTTACTTCATTACTATCTACTGTAGGAGCTGGTAGAAACGCAAAAAGAACTGCTATAATGCATCTTTGTTTCAACATTATAGGTACATTATTATTTATGTTAGTACTTAGCAGACCAATAATTGCATTTGTACAACAGTTAAACCCAACTAATATTCCAAGACAGATAGCAAATACACATACGTTATTTAATATCGTAAATGTTATAGTGTTACTTCCATTTAGTAATTACATTGTAAAACTTGCTACAAAGCTAGTCCCTATCACTCCAGAGGAAGAAGAAGATCGTATATCTACTACAAAATTCCTTGATGAGAGAATTCTTGAAACTCCATCAATTGCTCTTTCAAACACAGTTGATGAAGTAATAAGAATGGCTAGTCGTTCTACAAGGTCTCTAAATGCAGCATATGATGCAATTAAAACGGGTGATTTAGAAAAAAGAAATAAAACTTTCGAGTATGAAAAAGTTATCAATACTTTACAACTAGATATTACAAATTTCCTATTCTTATTGACTACTAAAAATCTTAGTGATCCAGAAAGAATAAAAACAGATGTAATGTTCCATATTGTAAATGATATCGAAAGAGTAGGAGACCATGCAGAAAACTTGGCTGAAATTGCAGGATTTATGCATGATAAAAATATTAAGTTTACAGCAGATGCTCAAGAGGAGCTAGATGTAATATTTAAAATTGCTTCTACCAACTTCTATGATTCAATCACTGCGATAAAGACTAATGACTATGAACTTGCAGGTGTTGTTAGAAAGCGTGAAAAAGAAATTGATGCCCTTGAGAAAAAGGCTAGAAATTCTCATATGGCTAGATTAAGAGCTGGAAATTGTTCTGTTGAAGGTGGTATCTACTTCTCAGATATAATAACAAATCTTGAAAGAATATCTGATCATTCAATCAATATTTTAGAAGAAATGAATAGAATGCAAGGACATGTTTCTTTGTAAAATAATATGAATATATAGAACTCTCTTTAATTTAGAGAGTTCTTTTTTTATACTTTTTATTTCCATGAATTTTTAAATAGCTCAGATAAACAATAAAATATATTGTATAATATAGTATTGAGAAGAGTTAAAGTATTTGATATATGATATCTAAAAAACAAAATCAAATTATAATAGTATAAGTTACTTTAAATCTATTCTGAAAGTAACAAGCATAAAAATATGAAAGGACATTATTATGACAAGAAAATTGACAAAAGAGCAGATAAGTAAGTTGGCAAAAATAGAACTACACTGCCACCTAGATGGATCTTTAAGAAAGGAAAGTATACTTGAAGAGATAGAACTTCAAAAACTAGATTTGAAATCAGTAAGCCCTGAAAATATAGACGATTTTGTCGAAGCATCAAAGAATTCCACTTCATTGATTGACTACCTAAAAGCTTTTGACCTTGCACTTAAAGTTCTTCAGACAGAGAAAAGCATAGAAAGATTTACATACGAGATATTTGAGGATGCCTTTAAAGAAAATATAGTGTATATGGAATTGAGATTTGCTCCTATTCTTCACACAAAATCTGGTCTTTCGCTAGATGAAGTTATACAAGCCGCTATAAAGGGCCTTGATAGAGCCAAGAAAGAATTTAGTATTGATGGTGGACTAATTCTTTGCTGTATGAAAAATCTTACTCAAGAAGATGCCATAGCCACTATAGAGACTGGCAAAAAGTATTTAGATAAGGGTGTGTGTGGAGTGGACTTGGCTGGAGCCGAAGATGAAGCTTTTGCATATAAGTTTATTGAAGCGATGGACTTGGCAAATAAATATGGATACAATATTACTATTCATGCTGGTGAAGCTGGATCTGCACAGAATATATTAGATTCTGTAAATCTTTTACACGCAAAAAGAATTGGCCATGGTGTTAGATTGCTAGAATCAAAAGATATTTTTAATGAAATAAAATCATCCAATATATTTTTTGAAATCTGTCCTACGAGTAATATACAAACAAAAGCAGTAGACTCTATGAAAAATCACCCTCTTATAAAATTTTTCGAGGAAGATTTATTATTCTCTATAAACACCGACAATAGAACAGTATCAGCCACTAGCCTTAGTAGAGAATATGAAATCGTTTCAAAACTAATAGATATGAATATAGACGATTACAAAAAAATGTATTATAATACAGTAGGGGCGATATTTGCCTCGGATAAAGTAAAGGAAAAACTTCTAGATATATTTGAAAAGTCACAAATATAGCTATGTGGCTTATTTGATATGGCTTATTTTAAAAAGATATAATTTTATTATATTATTTTCAAAACATATCAAAGTTATGTATGTCTAGTTGTCTTAAAAACAATTGGAGGTGTTTTATTTGAGTAATTGTGAATCTTGTCCTTCAAAGGGCAGTTGTGATACAAACGCAGAATCATGCGGAATTCAAAATAATCCTAATAACAAAATAAAAAATATTATCGGAGTAATGAGTGGTAAGGGTGGAGTAGGTAAGTCAACTATGACTACGCTTCTTGCTAAACAACTTAGTGCTAAAGGATATAAAGTTGGTATTTTAGATGCCGACATTACTGGACCAAGTATCCCTAGACTTATGAGAATGGGAGATATGAAGGCATTTTCAGATGGAACTAATATAGTTCCAGTAACTACTGCTAACGGTATAAAGGTAATATCACTTAACTTAATGTTAGAAGATGAAAATTCCCCTGTAATTTGGAGAGGACCTATGATTGGTGGAGTAGTAAAGCAGTTCTATACTGATGTTGTATGGGGTGAGTTAGACTATTTATTAATAGATATGCCTCCAGGTACAGGTGACGTAGCATTAACAGTTATGCAGTCAATACCTTTAAGTGGAGTTGTAATGGTTTCTATGCCACAAAACTTAGTATCTATGATAGTTTCTAAGGCTATTAGTATGACTCAGCAAATGAATATTCCTGTTATAGGTATAATAGAAAATATGAGTTATATCCAGTGTCCAGGCTGTTCAGAAAAAATAAGAATGTTTGATGATGCAGATATCAGCAAATTCTTAGAAAGCAATAAGGTTGACTTATTAGGTGAACTTCCTATGTCAAAGGAAATTGTAAAACTTTCTACAGAAGGCGTTGGAGAAATTAGTGGTGAATTAGATAATATAATTGAAAGTATCACAGTTAAAGTAGAAAAGTTCTGCGAAAACAGATAAGTAAAGCAAAGAAGGTGCCATTGGCACCTTCTTAATTATATATTTTTTTGTTTGATTTTAAAGATTTATATTTTTAGTATAGTGAACTGCCGCAGAAGAGGGCCCCCACTAACTAGCAGGAGCTCTCATTAATCTCATTTAAAATTTAATTTAAAGCTTTCTAATATACTTTATTGAATTCAAAGGTATATATAGAGACTCTGTCTCATTATATCTAGGATCTTCTTCATCTAGGTAAGTAATTGTAAGAGTTAGAGATACGTTATCGCTTTCGGAAATTACTCCGTATAGCTTTGAACCACTTAGATAAGAACTTACTTCCACAAAGTCTTGTATATGGTTCTTCGCAAATTTGGAGAAACTCGCTTGGTTTTTTGTTCTTGTCCTTGTATTTGTGTTTGTCTTGATTTCTAGCATATTACTCACTCCTTTATATAAAAATATGATTAACCTAATAAAAAAGATTCTAATTTTGAATTAATAATATAGTATAAAGAGCAATTAAATATTAAATTTTGATTACTTGAAGGAAAATTTTATTATCCTTCCTTATGTTAATTATATATCTTTTTTAATAATAAGTAAATAGTAAAGGAGAAAATTGTGAAAAAATTTAGAAAAATCAATAAAATAACAAAGATAGCTGAAGTTTATAATTCCAAGTTTTTAAATGTGTTTGAAATTTTTTATGAAACAAAGCTTGGGAATCAAAAAAAATGGATCGTTGCCTCTAGGAAAAATCTTAATAGCTATAAAAAAATGTTATTTAAAGAAGAATCTATAAAAATTGATGCTGTATTAATAGCAGCAATAGATGAAAGTAGAGGCTCTCTAGTGCTCATCAAGGAGTTTCGTATGCCAATCAATGATTATGTATATTCTCTCCCTGCTGGACTAATAGACGAAGGTGAAGATATTTATGTCGCCGCCAAAAGAGAGATGAAAGAGGAGACAGGTCTTGAACTATATGATATTGATGAAAACTCTTCTTGTAAAAAATCTTTTGCTTCCGTTGGAATGTCTGATGAATCCCTTGCTCTAGTATATGGTAAGGCTAGAGGTGAGGTCTCTACAGAACTACAGGAAGAGAGCGAAATTATAGAAAGCATCTATGTAGATAAAAAAATGGCAGAAGAGCTACTATCTAGTGATGTAAATATAGATATAAAAGCATGGTTAGTTTTAAAGGAATTTGTAAGACTATAGCTTACACCTATATTTTAAGATGTAAAGATGGAAGCCTTTACTGTGGATACACAACAGATATAAAAAGAAGAGAAAGTGAACATAAAAATAGTATTGGTTCAAAGTATGTTAAAGCACATAAATTTGAATGCTTAGAGATTTTTATAGAATTAGAGAGCAAAAGTTTGGCTATGAAAATGGAATCTGCCATTAAAAAACTTAGTAAATCAAAGAAAGAGGCTCTTATATTGGGTGATATTTCAATACTTGAAAATATAAATATCGAATATATTTCTTACAATAGAGTCTAAAACTTTTAAAGACAGCCTAGCAAAAATTTGCTAGGCTGTCTTTATCTATATAAATTCCAGCAAATATGTTTTGATATCTAATTATTTCACTCAACTTTCTATTCAATGTTAGATAAATTTTAAACAAAGTATAAGTGTTTTTAGGATAATATATAAAATTTTCAAAAAAAGTATTGCTTTAAATCTGTACTAGGTATATAATACAGCTATAAAGTGTACTAGACCATTAGTACACAACTTATATAAATATTTTATAGCGACTTAGTGGTATCCTTGTTTTTTTATAAGCACACTGTACCATCTCGCTAGTACACTTACAGGAGGAAAATATATGAGCAATATAGATTTTGATCTAAACAATAGTTCTCCCATATATCTTCAAATATCTAAATACTTTCAAGCAAAAGTTTTTCTAGGAGAGTTAGAACCCGGAGATATAATAGCTTCTAGAAGAGAATTGGCCAGCTCTATAAGAGTTAATCTAAACACTGTTCAGAAGGCTTATTCACATATGGAAGATATTGGTCTAATAAAAACAGAAAAAAATAAACACAGCATCATTACAGATGATTTGAAAGTATTAGATTTATTAAAAGAAGAGTATATAAAAGAACCTCTAGATATCTTTATTAAAACTATGAAGTCAATAAAAATACCTAAAGAGCAAGTGCTAAATTTGATAAGCAACTACTATGACAAGATAGATTCTAATAGCGACACTAAAGATACTGAATCTATTAAAAAAGAAAGTAATTAAATTTCAAATATAAAATGGAGGAATTATAATGATTGTTTTAAAAAATATAACTAAGAAATATAAAAAACAAGCACATTCAAGAAAAAAATATATGAACTATGCCTTGGATAATGTTTCATTAAAGATAGAAGAAGGAAAAATAACTGCTGTACTTGGTATAAACGGTGCTGGAAAATCAACTCTATTAAAAATAATTGCAGGTATAATAAAGCCAAACTCTGGTGAAGTTATTATTGATGATAAAAAAATAAATGAGTCTATATACAAAAAGCTAATCTTTGTAGCTGATTGCGAAACACACTTTCCAGGCTTTACAATAGGTGAAATGATAGATTTTTATAAAGATTTTTATGAAACTTGGAATGATGAAAAAGCTGATGAAATGTTGGAGTTTTTCAATCTTAATAAAGATGATGTGATTGATTCTCTTTCAAAGGGTAATATAGCAAAGGTAAAATTGGTATTAAGCTTTTCTCTAGATATGAAGTATATTTTACTAGATGAACCTTTTAGTGGAATAGATATTTTCAAGAGAGAAGAATTTGTAAGCATAATGGCAAGATATATGGATGAAAATCAGGCAGTTATTCTTACTACTCATGAAATATCAGAAATTGAACCAATTGTAGACCATGTATTTATATTAAATGATGGAAGGGTTGTATCAGACTTTGAAGCTGAGGAGATGCGATCTACTGAAGGAAAATCCATAGTCGATAAAATTAGAGAGGTGTCAAAAGATGAGTAATTTTTTAAAGGTGATAAAGCTTAATCTTAGGCAAAATAAAAAGGTTTTTATATCTTTAAGCAGCATATCAGCCATATTTATGATTTTATCAGTATTTATATCTAGCTTTCAATTAAAGTGGCTTTTATCTAATACTCATGAAGAAATAGACTATATGAGTCAGATATTAAGGGCATATAATGTAATAGATATGTACAAACTAGCAGCTACTTGCTTGGTTATAATATTTATTGTAATAAATCTATATAAAAGATTATACAATGATGATGGTACTATGTACAATATTTTACAACTACCTGTAAATAGAGGCTATCAAATTTTATCAATGCTGATAGAAGTTATTTTGTTTGTATTGATACAGTATATTTTGGTATTTATAGCTCCTAATGTATTTTTTATCTATGTAAATAAGCTTTTAAACTCTCCAGAGTTTATTAGATTTGCTTCACTTTTACAAGATGTTCCAAGAGCAAAAATATCTATAATGCAAAAAAGTGGAATTGGAATATTTAGCCTTAGCATAGAAAATATATTATATAGAATATTTATTACATGGCCTGCTATAACTGGATTTATAACACTTGTATTCTTTGCTATATATAAATATAAAATAAAAGTTTTACTTGCATTTATAATTGTATTTATGCTATCTATATTTGTAGTAGGGTCAGGAAATATTATTTTTGATATAATTCAATTTGCTATAGAAAACTTCTTTATCGTAATATTTGAAGTTTTTAGTATAAGCAATTTTATTCAATCAATATTAATATTACTTGTTGTGACTTTAATCAATATATATATATACAGAAAAAAACTAGATTTTTAGGAGGAAACTATGAATGATATATTTAAACTATACTACTATGAATTAGTTAAAAACAAAAGAAAGTTTATCATAATGGCTGTATTTTGCCTATTATTCTTTTTGGGTAATCTCTATATAATTAGCTATAACGGTGGAGATATTAGTATTTTAGAAAGTTCAAAAGCATTTAAACTTTTTTCTAGCAATCCAGATTTGCCGAAAGTTTTTACAGATCAGCTTAAGCTCTACGGAGAAGGACAGCTGAATTTTCAACTGATTCAAGAAAACACAAGCTTTATAGTAATAATGTTTGGAGCAGCTATTTCAATTTTAATGTCTATTGATACTGTAAGCAGAAATTATAGGAAAAAAAATAATAGTTCTTATATAGAAGCGAGTCTTCCTGTATCTATTGAAAAAATAAAAATAGCAAGAATACTTTCTTCTATAAGCCTATATATTTTCTATATTATTGTAATGACTATATCTTTAATTCTAGTCAACTTTATATGTAAATTATTAGCAGGATCTGTATATGAAGCTGGGCTGTGGGGGCTGATTATGGATTTATTAATTATACTTCCATACTCACCAAAAATCCCTCTTCTAATATGCTTTATATATGTATCTACTTGTATAATTGGTATACAGTCTCTTACAAGCATTTTTTATATTGAAAATAGTAGGGGTAAACTTTTTAATAAACTAGTATATTTTGTTTTAATGATGGCTTGTGGGTTTTTAATGATTGTTTATTTATTTTTCATAATAAGTAATCAGGAAAGTAACTTTATAATTTTCGAAAAATATAATTTACTTAACATAGGGAGTATAATATTTGTGATTTTATCAATAATTTTATTTAGACTGGACTGTAGAATCACAAAAAATAGATTGAGAGGAGGAATATAATATGTCTAAAAAATCTAAATATGGACTTTCAATCTTTTCTGCACTGATTATTATTTTAATTGCTCTTTCTCTTACATTTAAAAATGCTCAAGATAACAGCGTTAAAGTTACCAGTATTTCAGGTGACGAAAAAGAACTTGATAATATAAATCTTGTTAATTCTAACATTTCAAGCAGAATGTTTTCTGATAGAACTGAAGATAAAGATATTAAATCAAGATCTTATTTAATTTCCAGTAAAAATTCAGAGAAGCTTAATTTAAATAAAGATAAGAATAACAGTCTATATCTATCAAGTAAGACAAAAAAATATATACCGCTAGAAAATGATAGCACTGGTGTATATAGTGATTCTTATATTTCAAATGATAATGATGAACTTCTTATTAATTTCTATGATCGAGATTTTAAGGAAGCTTTATACAATTATGATGATAATCTTTTTAAATTTAAACTTAAAAAGGATAGTGACTTATACAAATATATAAAAAAAGATAGCAATACAAGTGTATACAATATAGGTCATAATAATAAAAAATATTGCATTGTAGTAGTCGATAATGAAAATGAATTTAGAGATAAACAGGAAAAGGACTTGGCAAATAAAAGCTCTACAGAAGGAAAAAAATACAAATATAATGGAAAAATTTTTGTACTTGAAATGAACTTTAAGGATAAAAACTATAAAGAAATTTCTAGTGTAGATATTTCAGATGAGTTTAATGAAATGCCATCTATCGGTTATGTATCTGCATTTGATAAGATAATAGTATCAATAGAAAGTAAATATAAAGGCAAATACTTTATATTTGACACAGAAAAAAATACAGTTGTTCCGCAAAATATTGAAAATCTTCCTAAAAGCGATGATGATAATAGACCTATAAGTGTATTATCAATTGTTGAAGGTAATTTTCCTTATTACGACAAAAAAGATAATAAACTGAATATTATTCATACTGATATAAAAAATGGAAGTATTGTTATTTTCAAGTATATACTTGAGGATAATCAACTAAAATTTTCTGAAAAAGTAGATACAAAAATACCTATGATTAATGATACTTATGCAATTTCTAAAGATAATAAAGTTATAAAAACAGACATTAATAGGCAAAATATGGACGAAGATTCTACTCAAACTCCATATATGATTTCGGTTTCATCAGATATGCCAAACTATTATTTATTACTAAACCAAAGTAAAAATGATAAGATAATATTTTTTAAAGTTGTAAGCATTGATATTTTCAAAAATATGAATCATAAATCAACTGAAAATATAAATTATGGATACCAAAATCTAGGAAGTAATCCCGCTCTAGAAATTAACATCTATGACAAAAAGGCAAATAAAGTAGTATATCAGGGATTGATCGACGGACCTGTAAGATCAAATCTTTTCGACTTTATATTATGTGATGTAGAGGATATCAATAAGTAATCTAATTATATAGTTGTTTTCATAAACATTAATATAATTAGATTTACTAAAAATCACACCTTACTTAATAGTAAGGTGTGATTTTTTAATATTATAAATAAATTTAAATTTTATTATCATTTATGCGATTGTTTATGGTATAATATAGTCTGTTAATTGGGGGTGAGATTGTTGTTTAGGTTTAGGGTCAGGACAATTATTTTATTTGTAATATCGATATTTATAGTAGCTATTTCATCAAACTATAAATCGGCCACTGAACTTATATATACTAATGTTATCAATAGATTTATTAGGGAGAAACTCAGCTTTTTATCAGGTCAGATAGCTTTTCCAATAGGCGATATTTTAACAATAGTTTTTATTGTAGTATTTGTCTATTGTATGGTTACTCTAATCAAAAAGCTCTTAAATACAGCAAATATCTTTAATTTCTTGTATAAGCTATTCTGGATGTTAGTAAATACTTTTTCAATAGTATTCTTTGTATATGTTATACTATTTGGACTTAATTACCACACACCAGAATTAAGCGATGTTTTAATTGATAAATATAATAACAAGTATGCTACTAATGTAAGAGTAGATGTAGATAATGCGAAAAGGGTAGAGGTATATAATATTTTGGTTGAAAAGATAAAGGAAACTAGAGTCTTAGCCAAAAGTAAAGATAATAGATTTACAACAGCAAATATTTTAGGTGCTTCTGAACAAGTTCAAGAAGGATTTAGAGCTATTTCTGATACATTTCCAGTCTTAGCTGGAGAATATTCAAATGCAAAGGTCTCTTTAAAAAGTCCTGTATTTTCATTTTTTGGATTAGATGCCAGACATTATATTTTAACTAATGAAATTAGTTTGAATAAAAGTATACCTAGTGAGTACCTTCCTTTTGTAATAGCAAAGTATATGTCCTATCAAAGAGGTGTTGCAAGAGAAGACGAAGCTATTTTCTATGCATATATGGCTTGCGTCAATAACTCTGATCCTAGAGTTCAGTACTCTGGATATTTGGCAGCCCTAGACCATATAGTTTCTACTCTTAGAGTGTATGACAAAATTGACTATAATAACCTTATTGTGAGTTTAGATCCAGAAATTAGAAAAGATCTAAATAAAATTGAAAGTTATAGGTCTAGATATTCATATGGTGCTAATGCAAAGGATCAATTTATGAATAAGTTCAAAAGATTAAATGGAGATATAAGAGTTGAAGATTTAAACTATCAAGTTACCAACCTTATTTCTACATATTATTCACTATTTACATATTAGCAGTAAAGTTCAATTTTATAGGAAAGAAATTTATTATTTAAATAAAAAAGACAGCTATGGATATCCATAGCTGTCTTTTTCACTCTAAAAACTATCTAATATAGATTTATATAATAAAATGTAGTAATACTCCCAAACTGGCACTTATTACTATTATTTTAATAATATCTACTCTTTTTGATAAGAATAATATACCACCAACAACAAATCCAACAAGACCAACATATTTAATACCTTCTGGAGAAAATACAGATGAAGTAAACATATCAATAGCTGCTATCATTATAAGACCTGGTATTGCAGGCTTTAAACCTTTTAATATATTATCCATAGCCTTTATTTTTCTACCTTTAAATAAGAAATATCCCAAGACTAACATTAATATGCAACTTGGAGTAACCTCTGCTGCAGTAGCTACTAATGCTCCAGGTATGCCTGCAACCTTAATACCTATAAATGTAGCTGCGTTAATAGCTATTGGACCTGGTGTTATTTGGGATAGAGATACTAAATCCGTCAACTCTGCTATAGTAAGCCAACTCATATCATTTACAACATATTTTTGTATAAGAGGCAATACTGCATATCCACCACCAAAAGCGAAAGCACCTATTTTTAAAAATGTAAGATAGAGAAGTGTAAGTTCATTTATCATTTTATTTTATCCTCCTCTACTAAAGAAAATATTATTAATCCTGTAAGACCGCTTATAATTATAATATATACCGTATTTATATTTGTAAAATAAGCAAGTAAAAAGGCACTTATCATTAATATGAAGCCGAATATTTTATGTTTTGAAAGAGCCTTCTTAGCCATCTGAAATACAGTAATAAATAAAACTGCACTAATCGCTCCACTCATACATCCAAGTGCTGATTTTACTATAGTGTTTTCTGATACACTTTCATAAGCATAAAAGAGCAAAGAAATTACTATAAGACAAGGTAGTACGGATGCTAACAAACAGACCAAGGCTCCTTTCCAGCCTCTTAGACGATAACCTGTTAATATTGACGTATTTATAGCCATTGGTCCTGGTCCTGATTGAGCAATTGCCACAATATCTAACATATCTTCATCATCAATTAGCTCTTTCTTATTTACAAATTCATCTCTTATCACAGGAACAATTGTGTAGCCACCGCCAAATGTAATCATATTTATTTTAAAAAATGTTAAAAAAAGAGACTTATAACTTTCACTAGATTCATTCATACAAACACCTCGATTTCTTTTTATATGTTTTATAAGACTATAAATAAAATTATACCATATGATTTAGCGATAGATATAAATTTATAATAAATACAGATGTTTACCGCTTTTATCATATATTTTTCTAATAATAAAATATATGATAAAATTTCTCTTTAGGATATGAAATCATAAATCCTAGCCTTTCAAGTTCTTTTACTTGATTTGACTTATAAAATTTGACTTATAAAAAATTTGTGCAAAAATCTATTCTTTTATATTCATTTAAAGTCTTTCTATATGAAATTAACTTTATTTTAGAGAGGAAAATTCCGATTATCCGACTACTTGATAAATCTTAAAAAAAGTTTTATAGTAATATGAACAGCTATTTTATATATTGACATCTTTAAAAATATATTCATATTACTATATTTTTATATTTTAAAATAGAAGGCTTCCTATCTTTTTAAGGAAATAATACATAGTAGTAAATTAAGTTTTGATATGATATAATATTATGTGTATAATTGTGTTTATTTGAGTATTAAAGGGGTGAAAATCATATGTCGCAAAATCCAAAAATGGATTATTTAAAGGGTAATTTTTATGAGAAAATTGGAAAATCTGACTTGGCAGTTGGGAAATTTGTTGAAGCTGCTGAAGCAGGATACGACAGAGCCCAGCTAATACTTGGACAGTTGTATGATAATGCAGGTGAACTAGAAAAAGCTGAAAACTGGTATAAACTAGCCTTTAATAGTGGTGTTGATTTTGCAGCTTTTAATCTTGGAAATATGTACTATAATAATGAAATATATGATACTTCCTTATATTGGTATGAAAAAGCTTCAGAAAAAGGCATACTATCTGCTAGAAATAATATGGGAGTAATATACTATATACTTGAAGACTATGAAATGGCAGAAAAAGTATTGTTAGAGGCTGCTAGTGAAGGTTTCGCAAAGTCATATTTTAATCTTGGATTATTAAATAAAGAGCTTGGCAATGATGAAATATCAGAAAAAATGTATGAAAAAGGTGTTGAATTAAATGATGAAGATGCTATATACAATATGGCAATCTTAGAAATGAATCGAAAAAATTACACTAGATCTATAGAACTATATAAAAAGCTGACTAAAAAGAAACACATAAATGCCTGTATAAATCTTGGGATTTTATATGAGATTTCTGGCAATGATGAAGAAGCTGAAAAAGCATATATTATAGCGGCTGACGAAGGTAATGAATTAGCTCAATATAGATTGGGGTATCTACTAGACAAATCAGACAAAGCTTCTGATGCAATACATTATTATGAATTAGCTATAGCACAAGGAAATAAGCTTGCTAAGTATAGACTTGCAAACTTGTACAATAAAAATAATGACACTGACAATGCAAGAGTATACTATAAAATGGCAGCAGATGATGGAATTAAAGAAGCTAAAAATAATCTTGCTGGAATTTTATTTGAAGATAAAAATTATAAAGAGGCTGGCTTTTATTTTAAACAAGCAATTGATCAAGGTTGTTATAATTCAGCAGAAAATATGGGGGACTTATGTAGAGCCCTTAAAAATTATAATCTAGCTATTGACTACTATAAAATGATGCCAGATGATATAAATTGCCAAATAAAAATCGCCAACTTATATGAAAGAAAAGGCAATATAGATAATATGATTAGTTGGTACAAAAAGGCTGCTGATAACGGAGATATTGCATCCTGTTTTAAGCTAGCTACAGTGTATGAAAAGCTTGGAAATGAAAACTCGGCTATTAGATACTATAGAGTTGCCTCAGATAGTGGACACGAGCTTTCAAAGCTTTATTTGGGAAGGCTTTTCTTTAAAAGAACTGACTATGAAGAAGCTAGACAGTACTTAGAATCTCCCGCACAAGCAGAAAATATATTTGCATTAAATACACTTGGAATATTATATGATAATTTTTTAAATGAACCCAAAAAAGCTATTGAGTATTATGAAAAAGCTATAAAAAAAGACTGTACAGAAGCCATGTATAATCTTGCCCAGTTATTATTTAGAAGTTATGAATATGATAGGGCTGAAAAATATCTAAAAATGGGTACGGAAAAAGGGAATAAAAGATGCGAATATTTCTTGGCTGCATTTTATTTCAAGAAATCTATGAATATGTTTAACTCTTTAGCAAAGCTGAACTATGAAAATTCTGCTGAGTTAATTAGAGATGTTAAAAATTTAAATTTTATAGAAGATAATCTGTTAATGTCAGATTTTAATATACATCCTTTAAAACAAGAGGGATTTAAAGAAAATATAGAACCACTTTATATCTTAGATATAAATGAAGATATAAGCGAATACTTTGTTGGTCAAGAAACGTGGATGGCAGTTGATCAAGGCGAAGTTGAAAATATAGACGTATAAGCCATTCAAGCAAAGGGGTGATGCTATTGATAAGATACTACAAGTCAATTAACCTAGAACTTGAAAAATTAGATAGTTATGAGGCTGGTTGTTGGATAAATCTTACCGAACCTACATCAAATGAACTGGAAGATATAAGCCATATGCTAAAACTTGATTTAGATGTTTTGACGGCTGCACTTGATGATGAGGAAAGCTCTAGAATAGAATCTGATGAAGATTATACTTTAATTTTAATAGACGTACCTTTTGATATGTCTGACTCAAATTCATCAATATATGTTACTGTTCCTCTTGGAATTATTTTAGCTAATGACAGTATTATAACTGTTTGTTCCAAGCAGGTAAGAATATTAAATGACTTTATAGTTGGCCATATAAAAGATTTTTATACTTTTATGCGAACTAGATTTATTCTTCAGATACTATATAGAAATGCAACTTACTACCTACTATACCTTAGAAGAATAAATAAGACTACCAACTCTATTGAAAGAGAAATTTATCAATCGATGCGTAATAAGGAACTCTTACAGCTCTTGCAGTTAGAGAAATCATTGGTTTATTTTTCAACATCTTTAACTGGAAATGAAGCTACCTTAGATAGACTTTTAAAACTAAATGTAATCAAACATTACGAGGAAGATGAAGATCTTTTGGAAGATGTTATAATAGAGAATAAACAGGCTCAACAAATGGCTAAAATATATGGAGATATATTGAGCCGTATTATGGACGCATTTAGTGCTATTATAAGTAACAATCAAAATAATGTTATGACATATCTAACTGTTGTAACAATAATAATGGCAGTACCTACTATACTTTCTGGTTTTTGGGGAATGAACGTTCCAGGAATACCATTTGATAAAAATCCAATAGGTTTTTGGATGGTAGTGGTAGTTTCTGTAGTTGTATGCACTGTTTCAACTATCTATTTAATCAGAAAGAGATTTTTATAATTTGTAATCGAGGTTTTTAATATGAAAGAATCTGTTATTGAAAAAATGCTTCATATAAACACTTCTAAAGCTGAGACTAGGTTGGACAATATTAAATACTATAGTCGCTATGAACCGACTCCTTATGAAGCCTTAGAAGTATTATTTAAACACTATACTGTAAGTGATAAGGATTATTTTGTTGACTTTGGTTCGGGCAAGGGGAGATTTTCTTTCTTCGTAAACTTCTTTTTTAACTGTGGATGTACAAGCGTAGAGATAATAGAAGAGTTTCACAAGAAGGCTCTTTTGAATTTTGAAAGTTATAATAAGAGAAATCCTAGAGCCATTGATAAATTATTCTATGTAAATGAATATGCTGAAAAATATGAGGTAAGTAAGTTTGAAAATAAATTTTATTTTTTTAATCCTTTTTCAGTAAATATTTTTATAGCTGTAGTCAACCAAATTATTAAATCTGTAGAAAATTTTTCTAGAGAAGTAGAGTTGATACTTTACTATCCATCTAATGACTATATTAATTTTTTGGAAAGAAGAACAGCATTTACACATGTAATGGATATTCCTAGCAAGGATTTTAATAAAGATGTAAGAAATAGATTTTCTATATATAGATTTGGAGAAAACATAGATAGTTTAGAAGAAGAATTCTCTATAAACCTGAATATAAAGTCAGTATTATATCAAGAAACAATTTTGTGTAAAAAAGATAAATAACAATAAAAAGCCGAATCATTTGATTCGGCTTTTCTAATTAATCTATAACCTTATTTGATATAGATCTATTATATTTTATTCTATCTTGTTCATTTAGAACTTTCTTTCTAAGTCTTATAGCATCCGGAGTTACTTCTACAAGTTCATCATCATCTATAAAGTCTAGCGATTCTTCTAGAGTAAACTTCTTTGGAGGAGCAAGTTTAATAGCATCATCTGAACCAGAAGCTCTAACATTACTCATCTTTTTATTCTTAGTAGGGTTAACTACCATATCTTCTTTTCTTGAGTTCATTCCAATAATCATACCTTCATAAACGTCAACAGCTGGCTCTACAAATAGAGTACCTCTTGAAGATAGCGCATTTAATGCATATCCCATTGTTTTACCAGGACTTTGTGATATTAAAACACCATTTAGTCTTGATGGGATTTCACCCTTATATTCTTCAAATCTATCAAATGAAGAAAGTAGAGTACCTTCACCTCTTGTAATATTTATAAATTCACTTCTATATCCAAGAAGACCTCTTGTAGGTACTAAAAACTCTATCTTGACATATCCGCCATCTACTATTTCCATAGATTCCATCATACCTTTTCTAGTATTTAATTCACTGATTACAGTACCAGAATAGTTTTCAGGACAGTTTACTATTACTCTTTCTATTGGTTCAACAGTCTTTCCATTTTCATCTTTGTGCATAAGAACCTGTGGCTTAGATACACCTAATTCATATCCTTCACGTCTCATATTTTCTATAAGTATAGATAAATGAAGTTCTCCACGTCCACTTACCTTGTAACCGTCAGTCGTATCTAAAGCTTCAACTCTAAGTCCAACATTTACTTCCAATTCTTTTTCTAGTCTATCCCTTATGTGTCTTGTAGTAACAAACTTACCACTTCTTCCTACAAATGGAGAATCATTTACCATAAAGTTCATAGATAGAGTAGGTTCTTCTATTAATATTTCTCCCATTGGAAGATTCTGATCTGAATTACAGATAGTTTCACCTATTTCTATATCAGATATACCAGCTATAACCACTATATCTCCACTAGAAGCTTCAGAAACATTAGTCTGAACCAATCCTTCATAAACTGAAAGCTTTGAAATCTTGCCTTTTCTTGGTTCTTTACCTTCAGAGCATATATTAATTTGTTCTGATGAATTAAGCTTCCCCTTGAAAACTCTACCAATACCTAATCTTCCTATATAATCATCATATGCAAGTGCAGAAATCTGTACCTGTAATGGTTCATTATCATAATCAGGATATGCATCTACATGATTTACTATTGTTTCAAATAGAGGAGTTAAGTCCTTACTATCATCGCTCATTTCTTTTTTCGCTATACCTTCCTTAGCTATACCGTACACTATAGGGAAGTCACACTGTTCGTCGTTTGCATTTAACTCAACAAATAAGTCAAATACTTCATTTACTACCTCTTCAGCTCTCTGGTCATTTTTATCAATCTTATTGATAAATAGAATAGGTCTCAATCCCTGTTCTAATGACTTTTGAAGAACAAATCTCGTCTGAGGCATAGGACCTTCAGTAGCATCTACTAGTAAAACAACTGTATCAACTGTCTTAAGAACACGTTCAACTTCAGAAGAGAAGTCACTATGTCCTGGTGTATCAACTATATTTATTTTGTAATCTCCATGTCTTATAGAACAATTCTTAGAATATATTGTAATTCCTCTTTCCTGTTCTATATCATCACTATCCATTACACGTTCTCTTATTACTTCATTTTCTCTAAATACTCCACTTTGATCTAGGAAAGCATCTACTAGGGTAGACTTACCTGCATCAACATGGGCAATTACTGCAATATTAATTATATTGTGTTTCATACTCACTAAACTCGCTCCTTTAAAATCTAATATATAAAATGTAATTTACATCTTGTATTTTATTTACAACAACTTTTATATTATAACAAATAAAATTACTATTGTATACACGTTTTTCTGTTGAAAGCGTTTCGTATAAAGTTTTTTTTTTGCAAAAAATCACTGACTTTCGTTGAAACTTAGTGATTTTTCAAAATACGTTTACAATAGTAGTTGATTTTTGACGGAATCAGTGTATAATAGTTAGTATATGATAGATGTTTTCAAAAGTATAAATATTCTATTTTATACTACTAAGAAAAGTTCTTCTTTATAAAAAATCAATTTTAAATTGTTGAAATTATAAACTAATATTAGGGTATATATAATGTAGATTAATTTTAACAATGTTAATTTGAGAAAGGATAATGCTATGACTAGTAATTCAAAAAATAAAAAATTAGACTTTATGGTCGAAGGGATGACCTGTGCTGCATGCTCAAAGTCAGCTGAAAGATCTCTTAAGAAAACTGAGGGGGTAGTGTCTGCCACAGTGAATATTGCTACCGAAAAGGCAAGTGTGGAGTATGACCCTGAAATAACTAATATAGATGATTTGAGAAAATCAATAGAAAAAGTAGGCTTTCATATGATTTTAGAAGATGAGGAAGATGAGTTAGAGGGCAATGACAATATGCTTAGAAGATTCATCGTCGCAATTGTTTTTGCAACATTAGTCTTTATAGTTTCTATGGGACCAATGATTGGACTTGCACTGCCAGAGTTTATTTCACCTCATCATAATCCTAAAAACTATGCCATTGTTCAGTTGATACTTACAATACCAGTGCTAATAGCAGGAAGAAACTTCTATATAAATGGATTTAAATCAATATTTAATAAATCACCAAATATGGACTCACTAGTTGCAGTATCAACATCAGCAGCCTTTTTATATAGCTTGGCAAATACTTACAGAATGTTTTCCAATGAAACATTTCTTAATATGCTATTAGAAACTCACAAGCATCTACCTCTATATTATGAGAGTGCGACTATGATTATAGCTCTTATAATGTTAGGTAAATATTTGGAAGCTAGAAGTAAAGAAAAAACTTCTCAAGCTATCAAATCACTTATGGAGCTACAAGCAAAGACAGCTATTGTAGAAGTCAATGGCAAGGAAAAAGAAGTTGCAATAGAAGAAGTAAAAGTTGGAGATATAATAATAGTTAAACCAGGTCAAAAGATACCTGTTGATGGTAAAATAATATTTGGTTCAACTTCCGTGGATGAATCAATGCTTACTGGAGAGAGTATTCCAGTAGAAAAAACTATAGATAACTATGTAACAGGATCAAGTATTAACAAAAATGGTTTTATAAAATTCAAGGCTGAAAAGGTCGGTAAGGATACCACTCTTTATCAGATTATTAAGCTTGTTGAAGATGCTCAAAATAAAAAGGCACCTATAGCAAATTTGGCGGATGTTGTGTCAGGTGTGTTCGTGCCGATAGTAATGACTATTGCTATTGTATCTGCATTATTATGGTATTTTATAGGAGGATCAGGATTTGAGTTCGCTCTTACTATATTTATATCTGTATTAGTAATTGCTTGCCCGTGTGCCTTGGGACTTGCTACACCAACAGCTATTATGGTCGGTACAGGAAAAGGTGCAGAAAATGGTATCTTGATAAAGGGTGGAGATTCTCTAGAGTCAGCTCACAAGATTACAACTGTAGCATTCGATAAGACTGGTACAATAACAAACGGCAAACCTATCGTTACTGATTTATATATAGTAGATAATAATTTCTCAAAAGAAGAAATAATATCATTTATATCTTCTGCCGAGTCAAGCTCTGAGCATCCTTTAGCAGATTCAATAGTAGAATATGCTAAAGAAAATAATATTGCTATAGAAAATCCAGATTCATTCAAAAGTATTACTGGTAAGGGTATAGAGGCTAATATTTCAGGAAATAAGGTATTGCTTGGAAATAAAAAACTGCTAGAATCAAATTCTATAAAAATAGAAAGCGATCTTCTTGAAAAATCAGAAAAACTAGCTAGTCAGGGCAAAACTCCTATGTATATATCTATAAATCAAAATGCTACGGCTATCGTTGCAGTGGCAGATACTATAAAGGACAGTAGTAAGGAAACCATAGAAAAGCTTCATAGTATGGGAATAAAAGTAGCTATGATTACTGGAGATAATGAAAAAACTGCAAAAGCAATTGCCAAAGAGGTTGGCATAGATATTGTAAAGGCAGATGTATTGCCTTCAGAAAAATCTCAAGTAATAAAAGACCTACAATCTTCAGATGAATTTGTTGCGATGGTAGGGGATGGAATCAATGATTCACCTGCACTTGCACAGGCAAATGTTGGTATAGCTATTGGAAATGGTACAGATGTTGCCATAGAATCAGCAGATATAGTATTAATGAAAGATGATTTGATGGACGTTGCAAACTCAATCAAGCTAAGTAAGGAAACTATTAGAAATATAAAGCAAAATCTATTTTGGGCATTTGGATATAATATCATCGGTATACCTTTTGCCGCTGGATTTTTCTATATATTTGGAGGACCTCTGCTAAATCCTATGATTGCAGCTGCGGCTATGAGTTTATCTTCAGTGAGTGTAGTAACAAATGCCCTTAGACTGAAGAAATTCCAAGCATATAAAAACAATTAATATTTGAAATATATATTTAAAAAGGGACTACTCTATATAGAGTAGTCCCTTTTATTTATTTTTCTTAAAGCTAGATTCTCTCTCGCTTCTTTTTTCTTTTAATATCAGTTACTTATAATATTCTTATCTTATTTATATTAGATTGATAAAACTTATAAATATGTTTCCTTCCAATGAAATTACTACTGAATATCGATTACCGCCTTATCTACTAATCCCTCTGCTTTAAATTCCTTTAAAAATTCCTGATGAGCAGGATGTTTTATATAATCTTCAAGAATATAATCATCTCCAAGATCAACAAATAATATAATATCCATATTGTCAGTATTTTCTAGACAATTAAGCTTGAATTCGTAATTTTTGATAACATTAAACTCATTTTTAAGCTTTTCATACGTCCCAGTAAGAATTTTTGACAAGTTTTTTTTATTTTCGTTTCTTTTGAATTTAAACAATACTATGTGTTTCATAAAATACCTCCATTAAATTTATATATTTATTTGATTATACACCATAAAATTAAAAAAATACATAGCTTTTTGCTTAATAAAGTAAATTGTAGATAGTGCTTTATAAAATTGATTGAAACTATTTTCTATGCTATAATATTCCCTATCTGATAGAATGATTATAAAATTCCAACAGAAAAAGGAGACAAAATTATGAACCGATATAATATTCTCGTCATTGAAGATGACAAAGACATACAAGAGCTAATGGTCGAGTTTTTGAAAGCAAAAGACTACTATGTAGATGCTGTATCGGATGGAGTAAAAGGTATACAAAAGTTCAAAGAAAAAAAATATGATCTTATTATTTTAGATATCATGATGCCTAATCTAGATGGCTTCACTACTTGTAAAATGATTAGAAACTCTTCAAATATACCTATTATATTCTTGACCGCCTTGACAGATGAAGCCGATCAAATGAAAGGATTTGAACTAGGATGTGATGATTACATAACTAAGCCATTTTCTTTTAATTTACTTGTAAAAAGAGTAGAGGCTATACTGAAGAGAACAACAAAAGCTGACAATAAAGATACACTTGTATTCAAAGATATGACTTTAGGACTAAATACATATACTGTTGATATAGATGGAGAATCCATAGAGCTCACACTAAAAGAGTTTAATATCTTAAAGGAATTAATAGAAAAGTATCCTCAGGTTATTACAAGAGAAAATCTATTGGACAGCATATGGGGATATGACTTTTATGGTGATACTAGAATTGTAGATGCCCATATAAAAAATATTAGAAAAAAGATAAAATTGCCTTATATTAAGACAGTGAAAGGTATAGGTTATACGCTTGAAAAGAATGATTAAATTATGGAGTAAATTAAAATTAAAAAGACGTTTATTTTTAACTACATCTATATTAATTACTTTTCTTACAGCTGTTATAACCACAATGGTTTTTTTAATACTACCTAATATATATTATTCTACTTGTGGATATAAACCTATAAACAAGGTTAAATTTTTTGATATTTTGCCTATGGTTATAGTACTAGTTGTAATTTTTTCCATTATTGCATCTTTTTTATTTATGAGCTTAATTACAAAACCCCTTGTAGATATTATAGATAAAGAGCACTTACAGATGGTTAGAAAAAAGGAGTTTATGGCTGCTATATCGCACGATCTCAAAACTCCTATAACTATTATAAGTGGTCAACTAGAAGGTATGATATATAATGTAGGAAAATATAAAGATAGAGACTTCTATCTAAATAAGTGTTATGAGGATATGCAAGAGCTCAAGTTTCTCATAAATAGAACAATCGAGATTTCAAAAAGGGATTTGCTTACAGACGGCCTGGTCAAAACAGAGCTTGATATAAACGCTTTATTAGAAGAGGTAGTCTCTAAGCACAAGTTCTTATATAATAGTAAGAATATTTCTATGAACTTAAATATATACAATACTAAGAAAATTTTTGCAAATAAGGAAGATATGCAGACTGTTTTAAACAATTTGATATCCAATGCAATTATATATTCACCTGAAAATGAAGATATAATTATTAATTTATTTGAAATTAATAAAAGGGTATCTGAAACGCTTGTCCGATTTTCTATTGAAAATACTGGTATTTCGCTGAACAAAGAAAAACTGACAAAAATTTTTGACCCTCTATATAGAGTTGAGTCCTCTAGAAATAAAAATACTGGTGGGACTGGATTAGGTTTATATTTTGTAGATCAAATCCTAAAAAACCACGAATTTTTTTATAAGATGTTTAGTAGGGAAAATTCTACAATATTTATAGTAGATTTTAAAACCCTATAAAATATAAAATATAATCAATTTAATTAAACGGAGGTATTAAATGAATTCAAATCAAGAATTAAGTGGTATTCAAAAGGCTTTTCCACTACTAACTGAAAAAAATGTAGATATGAAAAAGGAAATAGTTGCCGGTATTACTACGTTCTTAACAATGGCTTACATCATAGCTGTCAATCCAAGTACTCTAGCTGCTGCAGGTATGGATGCGGGTGCCCTAGTAACAGGTACTTGTCTAGCTGCTGCAATAGGATGCTTTATTATGGGATTTATGGCAAACCTACCATTTGCACTTGCATCAGGTATGGGATTAAACGCATTCTTTGCGTACACAGTAGTTCTTAAAGGTGGAGTTCCTTGGGAAACAGCATTAACTGCTGTATTTGTAGAAGGTATTATATTTTTATTCCTTACTTTATTTAAAGTTCGTGAAGCAGTTGTAAACTCTATTCCACTTAACATGAAACATGCTGTTACAGCAGGTATAGGAATATTTATTGCATTTTTAGGTCTTAAGGGATCTGGTTTAGTAGTTGCAAACGAAGCAACATTAGTAAGTATGGGAGCTCTTTCTCCTACAGTCATTTTTGCTTTTATAGGATTATTTATAGTTGGTATTATGGATAAAAAAGGACGTAAAGGGGCAATACTTGCAGGGATAGCCGTATCTTCAGTAATGGCTTGGATATATGCATATATGAACCCAGAAGCAGCCTCTGCACTTGGTATATATCTTCCGGATGGAATATTTAAATATCAGTCAATAAAGCCAATAGCTGGA
The DNA here is from genome assembly GCF_003012055.1 of Peptostreptococcus russellii. Classification (GTDB taxonomy): domain Bacteria; phylum Bacillota; class Clostridia; order Peptostreptococcales; family Peptostreptococcaceae; genus Peptostreptococcus; species Peptostreptococcus russellii. Next base: position 559,029 of record NZ_JYGE01000003.1, read on the forward strand.
AAAGTTGACTTCGCATTTTTAGCACATCCAAAAGATATTGGTAACTTCTTTGTAGTGGTTTGTACATTCTTATTTGTCGACTTCTTTGACACAGTAGGAACACTAGTTGGAGTTGCTTCAAGAGCAAATATGCTAGATGAAGAAGGTAATGTTCCAAATGTAGGTAGAGCTCTTTTATCAGACTCTTTAGCTACAATGATAGGTGCTTTACTTGGAGTATCAACTGTTACTACATACGTTGAATCATCTACAGGTGTACTAGCGGGCGGAAGAACTGGATATACAGCAATTACTGTTGGTGTTTTATTCCTTGTAGCAATGTTTTTCTCACCAATATTTATAGCAATACCAGCTTGTGCTACAGCACCAGCACTTATATACGTTGGATACCTTATGATTAGTTCAATGCACGAAATTGATATACACAACGTAACAGAAGGTTTACCAGCCTTTATTACAGTGATTAGTATGGCTCTTACATATAGTATAGGTGATGGTCTTACAATAGGTATACTTTCATATGTTATAATTAATCTTTTATACAATCTATTTTCAAAGCCAGAAGATAGAAAGCACGTATCAGCCGTAATGATAGTGCTTGGAATTTTATTCTTAGTAAAATTATTATTCTTATAAATTGTATCTACTAGACACTTTTCAAAGAATTACTTGTGTTTTTACTAAAAACGCTTGAAAATTAGACTAATTTTGGTTAATATAGAACTAGTAGTAAAATTGGACTATTGAAATTACAATAGTCCTTTTTTAACGCGTAATTGAATTTTAAAGATAACCTAATTTTTGAAAAAGTTTTATTAATTAGTTTAGAAAATATTATGTTTTTATAGAAAGGAATACAATAATGCTACAAGTAACTGATGTAGGTTTAAGATTTGGAGACAAAGAACTTTACAAAGAAGTAAACCTAAAATTTACAAAAGGAAATTGCTACGGTATAATAGGAGCAAACGGAGCAGGGAAGAGTACTTTCCTGAAGATACTATCAGGAGAAATAGAGCCTAATACAGGTAATGTATCTATAACAGAAAAAGAAAGAATGTCTGTGCTTAAGCAGGACCACTTTGAATATGATCAGTGTTCACTAATTGATGTTGTAATTATGGGACACGAAAGACTATGGGAAATTATGAAAGAAAAAGATGCCATATATATGAAGGAAGATTTTACAGATGAAGATGGTATTAAGGCAGCAGAGTTAGAAGGAGAATTTGCAGAACTAGATGGTTGGGATGCAGAAACTAACGCTGAAAAGATACTAATGGGACTAGGTATTGAAAAAGAATTACATTATTCATTAATGAATGAGTTGTCTGGAGGAGATAAGGTAAAGGTATTACTTGCTCAGGCCTTATTTGGTTCTCCTGAGATACTTTTACTAGATGAGCCTACTAACCATTTAGATTATGCTTCAATTAAGTGGCTTAATGAATTTATAATAAATCTTGATGATACTATAGTAATAGTAGTATCACATGATAGACATTTCCTAAATACAATCTGTACTCACATAGTAGATGTTGACTTTGGTAAGGTTCAGCTATATACAGGAAACTATGACTTCTGGTATGAATCTAGCCAGCTAGCACTTCAGTTAATGAAAGATCAAAATAAAAAGGCTGAAGAAAAAGTCGCTCAGTTAAAAGAGTTTATTGCCAGATTTAGTTCAAATGCATCAAAGGCAAAGCAGGCTACTTCAAGAAAGAAGCAGCTAGAAAAGTTAAATATAGAAGAAATACAGCCTTCTAGAAGAAAGTATCCTTATGTTGCTTTTAAGCCTGAAAGAGAAATAGGAAATGAAGTACTAGAAGTAACTAATTTATCTAAGACTATCGATGGAAATAAAGTTTTAGATAATATTAGCTTTAGATTAGATAAAGATGATAAGACAGTATTTATGGGAAATGATATGGCAGCAACTGTACTATTTGATATCCTATCAGGAAAAGATGAAGATTATGAAGGTGAAGTTAAGTGGGGTGTAACTACTTCTCATGACTATTTACCAAAGAATCACAATGAATACTTTGATGGATATGATCTTTCTCTAGTTGATTGGCTAAGACAATATTCTGAAGAAAAGATAGAAAGTTATATCAGAGGTTTCTTGGGAAGAATGCTTTTTAGTGGAGATGAAGCTCTAAAGGAAGCTAGCGTATTAAGTGGTGGAGAAAAGGTTAGATGTATGCTATCTAAGCTTATGTTATCTAATGCCAATGTATTAATATTAGATGACCCTACAAATCACCTTGACCTAGAATCTATTACTTCTGTAAATAAGGCTCTAGAAGATTTTGATGGAGTACTTTTATTTACATCCCATGACCACCAGTTTATATCTTCTATTGCAAATAGAATAATATTTATAGGTGATACTGGAATAGTAGATAGAAAAATGAACTTTGAAGACTTTATCGAAAGTGATGATATACAAGATCAACTTAAAAAAATCGTACAAGCATAAATAAATTTTATATAAATAATATAGGCAAGCAGAAATTTTTCTGTTTGCCTATATTTATTGTCTGTTTTACTAAATATCAAAACTCCTATTTTAAATATAACTTATGATACTAAATCATGAAATATTGAATAGGCTAGGACTCATATCATATTATTAATTTAATTTTACTTATTCATAAGTTATGATTGTTTTAAATATTGTTTTTGTGGTATAATAAATAATATCTATAAATAATTACTTATATTTTAAATTTGAAGTACAATGTTTTTGAATATAACTTATGGGTATTTTTTATGCGTACTAATATATAAACATGGGAGGTGTTATTTTATGATTTATGGCTATTGCAGAGCTACAACGCCCAAGCAGATTGAACTTGGTTATCTAGAAGAACAAGAAAATAAAATTTCAGAAAGATACTTCGATAGCATTATGTTTAAGGAAAAATCTTTAGATATGAATGTCAAACCAGAGTTTGAAAAATTAATGCAATCATTATCTTCAGGTGATACACTAGTAGTAACTAAGCTAGATCGTTTTGCAAAATCAATTGAAGATGCTTATATCATAATAAAAAAATTAAAAGAAAATAATATAAATATTCATATACTTAATATTGGACTTATAGATAATTCTATGTTGGGAAATGTAATATATGATACATTAGCTGCAGTAGATGAATTTGACAAAGCACTTTTGGTAGAAAGAATACAATCAGGCAAAAATAAGGCCAAAAAATCTAATGGATTTAAAGAGGGAAGACCAAAGAAATACTCCCAAGAACAGATAGATGAAGCATTAGAAATGCTAAATTCTTATTCTTATAAAAAAGTTGAAGATATTACGGGTATCTCTAAGAGTACCCTAATCAGAGCAAAAAAAGATAAAAAAAATTTGAATTCTAATAAATAGATTTAATTGTTCCGAGGACTAAAAATTTTCGTTTTGGTCCTCTTATTTTAATATGTGAGGTGATTATATGTACAATTTAAGTGAACTTTTCAGTGACTATGTCCCCACTCTTATAGGTGCTGACAAAGTAATTTATTCATCCGTTGTTATTCCTGTCATATACAAAAATGGTGAAGCTCATCTTATCTTTGAGCTAAGATCAAAGAATCTAAAGCATCAACCAGGGGAGGTCTCTTTTCCAGGTGGTAAGATTGAACACGGAGAAAGCCCAAAAGATGCTGCTGTGAGGGAGTTTTGCGAGGAATTGATGTGTAGTGAAGATAATATAAAAATAATATCTGAAATTGACACTTATTTAGCTCCTGCAAGAGCACTTATACACTGCTTTTTGGCAGAAGTAAACGAAGATATAAACCTAAATATAGAAAATGATGAAGTTGCTGAGATATTTTTGGTGCCTGTTCGTTACTTTCTAGATACAGATCCCGAAGAATATAGAAATTCTGTCTGCGTGGAACCCGATGAAAAATTCCCATTTAAAAAAATGTGTATATCTGAAAGCTATACATGGGGCAATCCAAGCTATCCTGTATACTTTTATGAATATAATGGATATGTAATTTGGGGTATAACAGCTTATATAGCAAGAAATTTTGTAAAAAAACTAGATTCTATGTTATAATATATTTTAGAATAAAAATTAGATATTGATAGGGGAGCTTTTGCTGAGAGGAAAAACTGTTTCGACCCTTAAACCCATTGGATAATGCCAGTGTAGGAATTTTTTTAAAATGTCTCACACTTGTGAGGCATTTATTTATATCTTAAAAAGGAGATGATTAAAATGGTTATAGCTGATATTGCTGTAATGCCACTAAGACCTTATGGAAGTGAAGATGAAATGTATAAAGTAGTCGATGCTTGTATAGAGTTAATTGAAAATAGTGGACTAAAATGTGAAATAGGTGCTAATAGCACAACTGTTGAAGGTGACTTGGATGATGTATTCGAATTGGGTAAAAAAGTTCATCAACTACCTTTTGAATTGGGATGTGAAAGAGTAATAACAATCTTTAGAGTAGACCAAAAGCAGGGCGGAATCACTATAGATGAAAAACTCAAAAATCATAAATAGGGTAAAAGACGCTCTCTATCCTATACTTACTTTTTTGGCACTCTTAGTTATATGGCAAGTATCTGTAAGTAAAATGAATGTTCCATCATATATACTTCCATCACCATTGGATATTGTAGAGGAATTTAAGAAAGACTGGCCCGTTCTTTTGATGCACAGTAAAGTTACTCTTACTGAAACTATTTTAGGACTTTCTATATCTGTAGTTATAGCCCTTTTAATAGGAACATTAATGGACTTTATACCTATTGTCAAAAGATGTTTGTATCCAATAATGTATATCACGCAGATGATACCCACAATTACAATAGCACCATTACTTGTAATATGGTTTGGTTTTGGAATAAAGTCAAAGGTTCTCTGCGTTATACTTACGTGCTTCTTCCCAATTCTGATTAATTTCACGGATGGTATAGATAGTATAGATAGAGATTATTTAAATCTGTTCAAAATTATGAAGGCTAATAAGATTAAAACTTTTATACATCTTAAGTTTCCCATGTCTTTAGATAAGTTTTTTACAGGATTAAAGATATCTTCTACTTATGCCTTTGTCGCTGCCACAGTAGCTGAATGGCTAGGAGGAACGGCTGGACTTGGAGTGTATATGGTTAGGGCAAAGAGTTCCTATGCACTGGATAAGGTTTTTGCTTGTACTATTTTGGTTGTTGCATTTAGCCTTATCTTTGTAGCTATAATAGCACTACTAAAAAAAGTTTTTCTAAAGAAATACTAATTGTTCAATAAATAATATCAAAATAATAAAAAGCAATTATAAAACTTCATCATATCAATTATAAAACTTCATCATATATAGAAAACAAAACTATCTATGATGACTTCAAGGAGGATTAAAAATGAAAATAAAAAAATTATTATCATTAGGTTTAGTTGGAGTACTTAGTTTATCTTTAATCACTGGCTGTACTTCTGGAGATAAGAAGGAAGCTGCAAAGAGTCCTGAAAAGCTTCAGAAAGTAACTCTTATGCTTGACTATACACCTAATACAAATCATACAGGTATCTATGTTGCAAAAGACAAGGGTTATTATAAAGAAGAGGGAATTGACCTAGATATTGTTCAACCATCAGATGGAAACTCTTCTACACTAGTAGCAACAGGTCAGGCTCAATTTGGTGTGAGTTACCAAGAAGATGTTACTTATGCACTTACAAAGGAAAAAGATCCTCTGCCTATTACTGCTATAGCTACAATAATCCAGCATAATACATCTGGATTTGCATCACCAGCATCAAAAAATATTAAAACACCTAAAGATTTTGAAGATAAGACTTACGGTGGCTGGGGATCTCCATCTGAGGAGGCCATAGTAAAACTTGCTATGGAAAAAAACGGTGCTGATTTTTCTAAGTTGAAAATGGTTGACATAGGTCAAGATGATTTCTTTACAGCAACAAAGAAGAATATAGATGTAGCTTGGATATTTGAAGGTTGGGATGGTGTTAAGGCTAAGTTAGTAGATGAAGCTATTAACTATATACCAGTAAAAGACATCGATCCAGCATTGGATTATTATACACCTATACTAATAACTAGTGATGAAACAATAAAAAACGATCCTGAATTAGTTAAAAAGTTTATGAACGCAACAGCAAAAGGATATAAATTTGCAATAGATAATCCAAAAGAGTCTGCTGAAATACTTTCAGCTGCTGTTCCTGAGTTAGACAAAAAACTTTTAGAAGCAAGTCAAAACTTCTTATCTACTCAATATAAGGCAGATGCTCCTAGATGGGGTGAAATGAAGGCTTCAGTATGGGAAAACTATGCTAAATTTATGAAAGATAATGGATTAATAAAGAAGGATTTAGATATAAAAGAGGCATTTACAAATGAATTCTTACCAGAAGAAAAGTAAGGTAGACCTAAAGAATGTTTATAAATCTTTTGGATCTACAGATGTTTTAGAAAATATAAATATTGAACTAAAAGAAGGCGAATTAGTGTCTATTGTAGGCCCTAGTGGATGTGGTAAAAGTACCATTTTTAATATTCTTACCGATTTAATAAAGTTGGATAAAGGTAAGGCTGAGATAAATGGTGAAGTTAGCTATATGTATCAAAAGGATCTTTTACTACCATATAAAACGATACTAGATAATGTTTCTTTACCACTTCAAATTAATGGAGTTTCTAAAAAAAAGGCTAGAGAAGAGGCTTTATCATACTTTGAAGTATTTGATCTTCAAGGTTATGAGAATAGCTACCCTCACGAATTGTCTGGTGGTATGAAGCAAAGAGCAAACTTTCTTAGAACTTTTATCTGTTCTAATGATATTATGCTTTTGGATGAGCCCTTTGGTGCACTTGACTCTATCACTAAGAGATCTATTCAGGAGTGGTTCTTACATATTAGAAAAAAGGTAAACTCTACTATACTTTTAATCACTCATGATATAGATGAAGCCATTATGCTTTCTGATAGAATATACGTACTATCCAACAAACCGGCACGCATAAAAGAGGAATTCGATCTTAATGAAGATATTTTTAACAAAGAAGATCTAGAAAAAAGAGCGCTTTTAAAGGAAAAAATTATTGAATTACTTCGCTAAATATTAAGATAAATCCAATGATACCAACTAGTGTATTGTTGGATTTATTATTTTTTAAAATAAAATATCCAAAATTCTTACTTTTATACTATCTTATTTTAAAATATAATGGTATAATATTATCTAATATATAACAAACAAAAACGTGAATATTTTATTTTTAAATTAATATTAGTTGCTTAGACTATAGCTATTAAAGCTTTAGTTATAAGCAACTTTTTTGTATTTTTATTATATTTTAGTGCAATTACAGTTTTTTATTTTTCTATAAATATAGCATTTCTAATTGATATTCTTTTTTAACACTTTTAATTATATGATATAATATAGTATTGATATAAATTGATGGAGGTAAAGATGAACATAGATAAAGACAAACTTTCTCCTATGATGAGAAAGTATTTAGAGACAAAAGAAGAATACAATGACTGCATTCTGTTTTATAGACTTGGAGATTTCTATGAGATGTTTTTTGATGATGCAATTTTAGCTTCCAAAGTACTAAATATAGCTTTGACAGGTAAGGCATGTGGTTTGGAAGAGAGAGCACCTATGTGTGGTGTACCTTTCCATTCTGCATCTTCATATATAACTACATTGATAGAATCTGGCTATAAGGTCGCTATAGGTGAACAAGTTGAAGATCCAGCTACAGCAAAAGGCTTAGTTAGAAGAGAAGTTGTAAAGATTGTAACTCCTGGCACACTTTTAGAGGATGATTCTTTAGAAAAAGTTCAAAATAACTACTTAATGAGCGTGTATTTTGGAAGTGAAGATCAAGTAGCTATTAGCTATGTAGATATTAGTACTGGTGAGTTAAATGTTACCAAAATAGATTCTTCCAAGGTAAAGGATGAAATAGCAAAGATTTCTCCTTCTGAGATTATATCTAATAGTGATGATTTTAGAAAAAACATCAAGGGTCTTTGTGATATGGCAAATATATATTTAAATGATGATTTTAATAATACTTTACTAGATACTAAGATATTAACAGATACTTTTTCCAAGAAATATTTACAAGATATAGATATTTATGGTGATGCTTTGTTTGAAAAATCTATATCTGTTGCCTTAAACTATATAAAGAACACACAGATGTTGGATTCAACTAATATAAGCAGTATAAATGTCTATAATTCAAATGACTATATGACACTTGACCTATTTACTAGAGTAAATCTTGAACTGACAAAGACTATGCGAGGATCCAAGAAGAAGGGTTCCTTGTTACAGGTCTTGGACTCTACTTCTACACCTATGGGAGCTAGAATGCTTAGGAAGTTTATAGAGCAACCTCTAATAAATAAAGATAAGATAGAGTTTCGATTAAATATTACAGAGGCAATAAAGGATGATTTTATACTTAGAGAAGATCTAAAGGATAAACTATCCAAGATATTTGACTTAGAGAGAATATGTGCCAAGATTGCATATGATAGAGTATCACCAAAAGATTTGATTAATCTAAAAAATAGTATTGCCATGATACCAGAAGTACTAGATACTATCGGAAAGTCCCAATCTAAGATACTATTAGATTTTACAGAAACGGTTGATCCTTTAATAGATATCTATGATGTGATAGACCAAGCTATACTGGAAGATCCATCGCAAAATCTAAAAGAGGGAAATATTATTAAAAGCGAGTTTAGTGATGAACTATCCAAATTAAGAGATATTTCTCAAAATGGTGCATTTGTAATCAAAGATATCGAGTCAAAGGAGAAAGAAAAAACAGGAGCCAAGTCCCTAAAAATTGGATATAATAAAGTTTTTGGATATTATATAGAAATTACAAAGGCTGCACTTTTACAAGCAAAGCTTGATGATAGTTATATAAGAAAGCAAACTTTGGTAAATGCAGAGAGATTTATAACTCCTGAACTAAAAGAAATTGAAGATAAGATAATAAATGCAGAAGATAAAATTAAAAATATGGAATACGAAATGTTTAAAGATATTAGAAAGAAGATATATCATAATATAGAGAGAATACAAAGAGTTGCATCAATTATAGCGGAATTAGACGTATATCTATCAAATGCTCTAGTAGCGAGTAAGTATGATTATGTAAAGCCTCTAATCAACAGTACAGGTAAGCTTGATATTAAAGACGGAAGACACCCTGTTATAGAACAGATAATGGGCTATGAAAACTTTATATCAAATGATAGTTATATAGACAAGGATAATTTTATAAATATTATTACAGGTCCTAATATGTCTGGTAAATCTACCTATATGAGACAAAATGCCTTGATAGCCTTGATGGCACACATCGGTAGCTTTGTTCCTGCAAGTTATGCAAATATACCTATACTGGATCGAATATTTACTAGAGTAGGTGCTAGTGATGACTTATCTCAGGGACAGTCTACATTTATGGTGGAAATGGACGAGGTCAGTCATATACTTCAAAATGCGACTAAAGATAGTTTGATTATATTAGATGAAGTCGGCAGAGGTACAAGCACATATGACGGGATATCACTAGCTTGGTCTATAGTTGAGTTTATACACGATAGAATTGGAGCAAAGACTTTATTTGCAACTCACTATCACGAATTGACAGATTTAGAAAATAAATATGATACAATCAAGAATTATTCTATTGCAGTAAAGGAAGATGGAGATAATATAGTATTTTTAAGAAAAATAGTTCCTACTGCAGCGGATAGAAGTTACGGTATATATGTAGCTAGACTTGCCAAGTTGCCAGAAGAAGTCCTAGATAGGGCAGATTCTATTTTATCTGAACTAGAAAAGAACCACTTGGCAAACTCATCTAGTATTACAAGCTCTTCTCTTGATAAAATCAATAATTCTTCGTCAGTTAACTCTAATAGCAAGGATGGAAATCTCAAGCTAGATAAAGAGGAATTAAACTACGTCTCAAATCTAAATGAATGCCCTGAGTCATCTTTAAATCTTTCTTCAAGGAGTATTAAGTCAAGCTCTGATATGGATAAATCATACCATACAGAAAGCGAAAATAAAGATGAGATTAAAGTATTTGAAAGTGACACTGATAATAAAATTAAAGACGAAGATAAAAATATTAATAAAAATATTAATAAAAATATTCAAGCCGAAAATATAAAGTCAAATAAATCAGATAATATGCAGATAAGCTTTGAGGATGTATGTGGAAATGATGAGTACAAAGAGTTTGTATCTGAGGTACTTTCGGTTGATATGATGAACTCTACACCTTTAGATATTATGAATGTTATGTACGCTCTTCAAAAGAAAGCTAAGGAGCTTTCTGCAAAATAATAAATGCAGTAGATAGTTAATTATATGTAATCAAGTAGATTAGGAGGAAATATGCCTAAGATTAATGTTTTAGATGATATAACAATAAATAAAATTGCAGCAGGAGAGGTAATAGAAAGACCTGCTTCAATAATAAAAGAGTTGGTAGAAAACTCAATTGATGCTGGATCAAAATTTATTTCTGTTGGAATAAAAAATGGTGGAAAAGATTTAATTAAAATTATAGATGATGGATGTGGTATAGATGCCAGTGATATTGAAAAAGCCTTTATGCGCCACGCTACGAGTAAAATTAATAGAGCTGAAGATTTATACTCACTTAACTCTTTGGGCTTTCGTGGAGAGGCATTAGCTTCTATATGCGCTGTTTCAAAGCTAGAGATGATTAGTAAAACAGAGAATTCATTGACTGGAACAAAAATACAGTTAAATGGCGGAAAACTAGTAAATAAAGAAGAAATTGCTGCAAACAAAGGAACACAAATAAGTGTGCTCTCTTTATTTTATAATACACCTGCCAGAAAAAAGTTTTTGAGATCAAATCAGTCAGAGGCTCTAGCTATAACAAACTTAATGAATAAGCTTGCAATTGGAAACCCAGATATAAGATTTAAGTATATTAATAACAGTAAGACAATTTTTGAGACTATGGGAGATGGACTTCTTTTTAATACAATTAGAAAAATTTATGGTAAAGATATCAGTGATAATCTAATTGAACTTGACTATGAATCCAAATATTTTAAAATACAAGGTTATACTGCAAATAATAATATATATAGATCAAATAGAAAATTTCAACACATTTTTATAAATGGCAGATATGTAAAGAGTTCTAATATTATGAATGTGATAAATGAGTCATACAAGGCTATAATACCCATTAATAAATTCCCTGTATATTTTATAAATATGTATATGGATCCTGGTACTATAGACGTAAATATACATCCAAATAAACTTGAAATTAAATTTAATAAAGAAGAGGAACTTTTGTCAGAGTTGAGCGATTATATTAGGGGAATGCTACTTAAAAATAGTCTGATTGGTAAATACAGAGGAAGTGTCAACACTAAAAAAGACCTGTTTACTTATAAGGATGTTTCTAGAACTTTTGATAGTTTTTCTTACAGCGAAGAGGATCAATTAGAAAACTTAAAATCTAAAACATCAGAAAAAAGCTCACAGAATCCTATGAACTCTAGCTCAATTGATGGTGGTGTCAAAAGTGTAGGTTTGAATACTATTGACAATGAAGCTGATAGAGTAGAAAATCCGAATGCCAGTAGTACTAATACTCATACCCATAATGTTTCAGATATAAAAAACAGAGAGATTTCAAGAGAAAAGAGCACTCTAAATACTTATGACACCGAAAAAACTTTTGGAAGTAATCCTAGCAATTCAAATACAAAAGCTTTTCTAAATGAAGACGTGACTAAACAAATAGAAAATCTTTCTGAAATAAAAAATATTAATAGTTTTAAAAAACTTACAGGTTATGACACTTATGATACCAAAACGGATGATGATTTTTTAAAAGATGTTTCTGAAAAATTTAAAAAAGAAAAAGATGAAAATCTAGATAAAGAAGATAAAAAAGATAATTTTAATGGCTATCAAAATCTCAACTATAACTCTGGATATAAGTCAATTCAGGAAAGTAAAAAAAGTTACCTAAATAAAAATATACAAGAAGAAAATCAAATGGATTTTTTAGATAAAAATGATGATGCTAAGAATAGTGATTTTAAAAATTTAATCTTCTCTGGGATAATATTTGATACTTATGTTATATTTACAAAGGCAGATGAAATGATAATGATGGATCAACACGCTGCTCATGAAAGAATCAGATTTGAAATGTATATGAAAAAATTCAAAGATAATACTCTTAGTATACAAATGTTAATAGAGCCAATTATAATGGATTTATCCCCGGTTGATATGGATATTACTATTAGAAATTTAGAGATTTTCAAAAGATTCGGCTTCATAATTGAAGAATTTGGACATAAAAATATTAGCATCAGGGGTGTGCCAAATACATTTGGTACTCCAGAAAGTCAAAGATTTATATATGAAATTATAGATAATCTAGATAAAATAAGTAATATTTATGATACTAAGTATGACAATATTGCAGAGATTGCTTGTAAGTCGGCTATTAAAGCCAATGATAAAATAAGTTATCAAGAGGCTCTTGAACTTGTAAAAGAGCTAGAACTTTGCGAAAATCCATATACTTGCCCACACGGAAGACCTATAATGGTAAAAATGGCAAAGTATGATATTGAAAAAATGTTTAAAAGAAAAATATAAAATTAGCCAAAATCAATTGTAAAAGTTATAAAATGTAGTAAAATAGTAAAGTGGAATGTATTTAGGAAACGGTGGTGATAATTATGAGCAAAATTCCTGTTTTAATACTCACAGGTCCAACTGCAGTTGGCAAAACAAATCTTTCCATAGAGTTGGCAAAATCATTTAATGGTGAAATTATTTCTGCTGATTCCATGCAAATATATAAAAATATGGATGTCGGTAGTGCTAAAATTACTGATGAAGAAATGAATGGAATAAAGCATTACCTAATAGATGTTATAAATCCCGATGAAGAATTTTCTGTTTCCGATTTTAGAGAGATGGCAGAAAAACATATAAAAGATATACACGGCCGTGGTAAGCTTCCAATTATAACTGGAGGTACAGGACTGTATTTAAATTCTTTAATATATAATATGGACTTTGGTAAATCAAATTCAAATGAAGACTTGAGAAATGAACTTTATGACTTATATCAAAAGCACGGAGCTGAATATATGCATAATATTCTACATTCTCTATCAAAAGAGTCTGCAGATAGAATTCATCCAAACAATGTAAAAAGAGTTATTAGGGCTATTGAAATTTATAAATCAGGTGGAGAACTAGGTGACTTCTCTAAAGACCTTCAATATAATGAAAATATAGATGCAAAAGTAGTTGTTTTAAATAGGGATAGAAAATATCTCTATGAAAGAATAAATATGAGAGTAGATATTATGTTTGATCAAGGTCTATTGGCAGAAGTCAAAAAGTTAAAAGATATGGGCTATACACAAGATATGGTTTCTATGAAGGGTATCGGATATAAAGAGGTCCTAGACTACTTTGATGAAAAAGAAACATTGGATAGAACTATTGAAATTATTAAGCAAAGTACTAGAAAGTATGCAAAGAGACAAATAACATGGTTTAAAAAATATAAAGACGCTTTATGGATTGATCTAGGAGAACTTTCTGATATAAATGATCAGATAGCTTTAATTAAAAACTTTATTAAAAAATAAAAAGCTTTATTTTTAGTTTTATGTAATAAATATTACAATTAAAATCTTAAAATTGTTACGACCAATTAAACTTATAGACTTTTATCTATAATTGTTCTATAAGTTTTTATTGGCGTGCAGATATTATGTACAAATATATTCTATTAAATAAATAGCCTAGATAAGAAATTTTATACAATAGAATTATGACTTACCTTTATACTTTGATAGAATATATTTGTACATAATTAATAAAAAATAAGTATATATACTACAAGGAGAATTAGAATGTTAAAAGAAACAGAAGAATTATTATTAAAAAATTATGGAATAAATAAAAATATATTTGAACTTTCTAAGGAAGTGGATAAAGATATCCAACCTCAGTTTGATAGAATGAGACAGATAAGAGAATATAATCAGCTTAAAGTCTTAAATGCTATGCAGGAATCTCATTTAAGTGACAATCACTTTAACTGGACTACTGGATATGGATATAATGACCTAGGAAGAGAAAAGGTTGAAGAAATATACGCCAGAGTATTCCACACTGAAGATGCCTTAGTAAGACCACAGATAGTAAACGGTACTCATGCCTTATCTCTAACAATACAAGGTATAGTTAGACCTGGAGATGAGATTCTCTCTATTACTTCTGCACCATATGACACCCTTCAGGGAGTAATTGGTATTAGAGAAGAAATAGGTTGTCTAAAAGAATTTGGAGTTACATATAAGCAGGTAGACTTCTTAGAAAACGGAAATATAGACATAGAAGGTGCTAAAGCAGCTATAAATGAAAAAACTAAATTAATAATGATACAAAGATCAAAAGGATATGCTTGGAGAAAGTCTCTAAGTGTCAAAGATATAGAGGAAGCTATTCAGGCTGTGAAGTCAGTTAGAGAAGATTTAATAGTTATGGTAGATAATTGTTATGGAGAGTTTCTAGAAACTAAAGAGCCTACTGACGTCGGAGCTGATGTTATAGCTGGATCTCTAATCAAAAATCCAGGAGGAAGCCTTGCATTAGCTGGTGGTTATATAGTTGGTAAAAAGGATATTATAGAATTGATTTCTTATAGATTAACTTCTCCAGGAATAGGTAAGGAGTGTGGCCTAATGTTTGGAACAACTAGAACAATACTTCAAGGACTTTTCCAAGCTCCATATGTTGTATCTCAGGCAGTTATGGGAGCTGTCTTCTGTGCTAGACTATATGAAAAGTTAGGATATAAGGTCAATCCAGCATATGATGATGAAAGAAGTGATATTATACAAATAGTACAATTAAAAGATGCAGATGAAGTAATTAAGTTCTGCGAGGGAGTACAGGCAGCAGCTCCAGTAGATTCATTTGTAACTCCAATACCTTGGGCTATGCCAGGATATGATGATGAAGTAATAATGGCAGCGGGTGCCTTTGTTCAGGGATCTTCAATAGAGTTGAGTGCAGATGCACCTATAAGAGAGCCTTACAATGTATACTTCCAAGGCGGAATAACATATGATCACTCAAAAATGGGATCATTAAAGGCTTTAGAAAAAATGGGAATAATAGACACTGATAATAAATAATATTGCTCTATTTTGATAGATAACAAGTGGATATTGATTTGAAATACAAATATCAGGGTATCTAATTATATAAGTAAAAACTTATTGAATAAAAATAAAGGTGTTGAAAGAAAAACCTTTCAACACCTTTTATTATTGTTTTTATAGCTCGACAGGGTTAATTATTACACCTAAGTCTGATAAGTATTTTTTTAAACCATCAAGAGATATAGTAACCATCTTATGGTTTACATTTGGATGAAAATTTAAGTCCTCTCCATTTATTATACTTTTATCCATGAAGAAAGTAACTACTTTTTCTTCATCATTAATAAGTGAGAAAGGGTTAACTGATCCTGGCTGAAGATTTAAAACCTTCATCAATCTTTCTGGAGAAGCAAAAGATAGTCTTGTAGATCCTATTTTATCTTTTACATCCTTTAGGTTTACTTCTGCGTCATCTTTAGCAGTTATCAGATAGTATTTATTTCCCTTTGCATTTCTTAAAAATAAGTTTTTGCAATGTATTCCATGTGTTCTATCTTTAATAGAATCAAGTTCTGCAGCAGTATATACTGGTTCATGTTCAATTACTGTATATTCTATAGCTAGTTCATCTAGCTTATCATATACTTTTTGTTCATTTTCTAAAATTTCCATATAGACCTCCTGTTGTTGACCTCAATAATTGTTAAATAATATCTATAAGAAATTATAACATATATAAAAAACTTAAACAATATATACAATATATTTTGTATTTTTCTGTTTATCTTTATATTATTTCTTGAAAATGTTTCTTTTTTTAAAATAAAAAGATTTTTTGACCCTTTTGCTAATTGTTTTTTGTTGTATTTACAACAAATTTAACTATATTTTGAAAAAGTAATTTGTTTTTCAAAGTATTTTTTTATATACTTTTTCATTTATTTCAACTCTATAAATATTAGCTTTTTTAAGAGTTTTTTTATAAGAAAATGCTCTGGTTTTCGAGCAAGCAAGCTTTTTAAATTCTATAACTTAACTTTAGAGTTATAAAAAACAAGTATATAGCTAACAATAAATAGCTATAGTGTATTATAATAATCTAATTTGCTGATTGAATTATTAATTCTATAAAGTACCATATATAGTGTTATTTTTAGTTTTTTTCTATTTTTTACATCTATATGTATTATGATAAAATTTTAAAAATTTTTTTGACAGCTTTTTCTTATTATAATAACTTTTATGGGCACTTATTATATTAAAACTATATGTTTTGACAATATTGGTACCGTATAGATTAAGATTTTTCGAAAATTAATGAAATTAAGGCACTTGTTTTATCATCAAAAATATCGTATACTAAATAGCGAAGACACAACATATTGTATTTGACTTACAAATTAATTCTATATATTGTGTATTTATCATAGTATTAGGCCATTACTGACTTTCAGATATATTTACAGTTTTTTATATAAATTTAAGAGTTGGGATAAAGCTTTATTATGATATCTTTACGTGTAAAGAATATGTTTATTCAATTACATCCATTTAAAGATGTGTTTCTTACCATATTTTTTACACAATTCATCATTATGAGCTAATTTTTAAATATTAGTCATAATGGTGGATATAAAATTTAAATATTAAAATAATATTATAAATCAGAAATTGTTTTACGTTTTAAAATAAATTAAATCAATTTCTTCAATTAAAAAGTAAGTATTTAAGAATAAGTATTTAAGAAAGAGAGTGAGTATTGATGTATGTAATCAAAAGAGATGGGACTTCAGTTCCTTTTGACAGATCGAAAATAAAAATAGCAGTTGAAAAGGCTATGAAAAATGGAAGTGGATTATATCACCCTGATATAGCTGAAGCCGTTGCTAGAGATTGCGAGAAGTACTTCATAGACTTAAATGAAACTCCTACTATATATAAGATAGAAGGATACGTTTATGATAGATTGATTTTTTATAATCACAGCGAAACTGCTAGAGCCTATGAGGGATATAGAGCAGTTCAGCAGTTTAAAAGACAAGTAAATACAACAGATGAATCAATAATGAACCTTATGAAAAAATCCAATGAAGATATCATGACGGAGAATTCAAATAAAAATGCTGTTATTTGCTCTACTCAGAGAGACTTAATTGCTGGAGAAGTATCTAAGGATATTGCTAGAAGAAAGTTGATACCACCACATATTGTACAGGCACATGATGAAGGTGCAATACACTGGCATGATATGGATTATACACTTCAACCAATATTTAACTGCTGCCTAATAAATATACAAGATATGTTAGACAATGGAACTGTAATAAATGAAAAAATGGTAGAAAGTCCAAAGTCATTTTCTACTGCTTGTACAGTAACAACACAAATAATGGCTCAGGTAGCAAGTAATCAGTATGGTGGACAGAGTATCACTATAAGACATCTTGCTCCTTACCTTAGAAGAACTAAGCAAAAGTTCTATAATATCTATCTTGATAAATTCCATGATGAAGATTTGGCAGAAGAAATTTCTGAAGATATGATGTTTAAGGACCTAAAAGATGGAGTACAAACTATAAGATATCAGTTATCTACATTAATGACTACAAATGGTCAAGCTCCATTTGCTACTATATACCTTGAAATAGAAGAAGGTCATGAGTACGAAAGAGAGATGGCTCTAATTTGCGAAGAAATGATAAAGCAAAGATTGGAAGGAATGAAAAATTATAAGGGGCAAAATGTAGGTGAAGCTTTCCCTAAGCTTGTATATCTTTTAGATGAAAATAACTGTCTAGAAGGCGGAAAGTATGACTATATTACTAGATTGTCTGCTGAATGTACAGCTAAAAGATTAGTTCCAGATTATCAAAGTGCAAAGATAATGAGAGAGAATTATGTTGGATGTACTTTCCCTCCAATGGGATGTAGATCTCATCTATCTCCTTGGAAGGACGAAAACGATGATTATAAATGGTATGGACGATTCAACCAGGGAGTTGTATCTTTAAACCTTCCACAAATTGCTATATTGTCAGAAGGTAAGATGGGACAGTTTTGGAATATATTTGATCAAAGACTAGAGCTATGCAAGGAAGCACTTCTTTGTAGACATAAGATGCTTTTAGGAACTCTATCAGATGTTTCTCCTATTCACTGGCAGCACGGTGCAATAGCAAGACTTGAAAAGGGAGAAAAAATCGATAAGCTTTTAAAAGATGGTTATTCTACACTTTCTCTAGGCTATGTTGGTATATATGAAATGGTTTATGCTATGCTGGGTGTTAGCCATACAACTCCAGAAGGCGAGAAATTTGCTATGGATGTTATGCAGCACATGAAGGATGCTTGTGATAGATGGAGAAATGAAACTGGGTTAGGATTTAGTCTATATGGAACACCTGCTGAATCATTAGTTTATAGATTCTGTAGAGTTGACAAGGCTAGATTTGGAGAAATAGAAGGCGTTACAGACAAGCTTTACTATACAAATTCTTACCATGTAAATGTATGTGAAGAAATAGATGCCTTTAAAAAGCTTCAATTTGAAGCACCTTTCCACGGTATTTCAACTGGTGGATGTATTTCTTATATAGAGGTTCCTGATATGTCTAAAAATCTTGATGCTGTTGAACAGATAATAAACTTTATTTACCATAATATACAGTACGCAGAAATAAATACAAAACCAGATGTATGCTATAAGTGTGGCTATACTGGTGAAATACAATTAGATGACGAACTTAACTGGTACTGCCCATCTTGTGGAAATAGAGATCAAGATGAAATGCAAGTAATGAGACGTACTTGTGGCTATATTGGAACTAACTTCTGGAACAAGGGACGTACACAGGAAATTGGAGACAGAGTTCTTCATTTATAAAAATCAAATAAATGTATGGCAATATGATTACATATTGCCATTTGTTTTATATAGATATAATTTAGGAGGATTTAGATGAGATATAATAAAATCCGTAGATATGATGTTACAAATGGACCAGGTGTAAGAACTACTATTTTTGTATCTGGTTGCACACACAACTGCGAAGACTGTTTTAATAAGGAACTACAAGATTTTGAGTATGGAGATATTTGGAGTCAAAAAAGTGAAGACGAATTTATAGATTATGTATCAAACCCTATGGTTGTTGGTATAAATGTTTTGGGTGGCGAGCCCCTACAACAGACTATGGATGACAGTCTATTGGATCTACTTAAGAGAGTGAAAAATGAGTTCCCAGAAAAAAGCATCTGGCTATGGACTGGCGATTTATTTGAGGAAGCTATAGAAAATGAAAAGAAATTAGCAATAATCGAGCAAGTCGATGTTATAATTGATGGCCAATTCCAAAAGGATAAAAGAAATATTAAACTTAAATATAGAGGATCAGAAAACCAAAGAGTTATTGATGTTAGAGAAAGTTTAGAAAAAGATGAGGTAGTAGAATATCAGTTTGAAGAATAATTTTTAAGCAGAAAAAATACACTTATAATTAATATAAATATTTTTATATTAACTTCAAACAGTAAAAAAAGATATTACTATTAAATTCTTTTTATTGTATTCTTTTTTATATGTTAATCTGTTTTTTGTGTTTTTATTTAATGTTTATATAACTTTCTAACTATTTAAATTAGTTAACTCTTTTGCTTTTAATATTTTATTATCTATGATATAATGTTTTTGTTGATTATTATAATCATAGATGGATATATATATAATATAGCCAGTAGTAATCTATTACTAACTCGACTATATATCAGAAGACATAAACTATATTAAAATTGTAAAGAGAAAGGAATAGATAAAATGAAAGTAGAAGTAGCTCAGACAGCACTAGAAGTATTAAGAGAGATAATAGCAGAACAAGGGGAAGAAGTTCCTACTTCTGTAAGAATGTATTTTGCAGGAGCAGCTTGTTCAGGTCCATCATTTGGACTAGCTCTAGACAATAAAAAAGAAAGTGATGCTGCATGTGCAGTAGAAGAACTAGAATTTGTTATGGATGAGCAAGAATATGCACAGTTTGGGGATATGCTTATTCAGGATTTAGGCGGAGGATTCAGAGTAATTCCAGAAAGCTTAAAGGATATGGAAAGTGGTTGTGGAAGCTGTTCAGGTTGCCACTAATAGTCACTTCTAAGTAATTTGTAAATAGAGGAGCTGTCGTTGACAGTTCCTTTTTTTGTATGTTATACTTTTTAAATACTAGTTAAATAAAGGAGAAATTTATGAGAAGAAGAAAAATAAAGGGTGCTGATGAAAGACTTTTATCATACAAACACTATATAGTTAATGGAATGATTGATCAGAAACTACCCGAAAATAGTGAAGATAATTCAAAGAGTATCTTTGACAATAGAGTACCTATAGAAAACGAAATTTATAATACACTTATCAATGATTACAAAGGTAATTGGAGCAATGTTTTCAAAAACAATAATCCAATTCATATAGAGGTAGGTACTGGACGAGGAAAATTCATCACTACTTTGGCTCAACAAAATCCTGATATAAACTATATCGCACTTGAAATAAAGGAAGAAGTTTTACTAAGAGCAGTAGAAAAGGCAGATGATTTAAAACTATCTAATATAGCTTTTATTTGGGGAAATGTGGAATTTTTTGATTTATACTTCTCTGACAAGGAACTCTCTAGGATATATATAAATTTTTGTGATCCATGGCCTAAAAAAAGATATGCAAAAAGAAGACTTACTCACTCAAATTTCTTAGAGTTATATAGAAAAAAACTAAAAAATGATGGTGAAATCAATTTTAAAACAGATAATAGAGATTTATTTGAATTTAGCCTGAATGAGATATCTTCAAATGATTGGATGTTAAAAAATATTTCCCTAGATCTTGCAAATAGTGACTTTGATTTTAATGTCACTACAGAATATGAAGATAAATTTATGAGCCTTGGGCAAGCTATCTATAGACTTGAGGCGGTAGATATAAGAAAATAGCTATAAATAAGGAGATAATATGCTAGTAGAAATTATTAAAACTTCGCTTATATACACTTTTGCTTTTGTATTGGTATTATTTGCTTTTGGTGCTATTTTTAGCTATATAGAAAAAACTAATTCTTCTTCCATATATAGAACTTTTGGTATGAACGGACTTTTAATTACAGGTATTATAGGTACTATTGTCCATGAATTTAGCCACATGATTTTTTGTGTAATTTTCAGACATGAAATCACTGATTTTTCTTTGTTTAGACCTTTCAAAAGTCGTTATGATGGTATAATGGGCTATGTAAATCATCGATGTGATTTAAATAGTTATTATCAAAGAGTTGGTAATTTCTTTATAGGTATTGCACCAATTATATTTGGAACTATTTTTTTGATGCTATGTATGTGGATATTACTCCCAAGTGAGTTTAATAGTATAAGAGAAACTTTTAATGAAAATATGGATTATATAAAAAATATACATCACATCAAAGACTCTGTTAATATCTATATTACTATAGTTATTTCTACCTTAGAAAACCTAAGTCCTTTCAGAAATCATAATATTATTAAATATCTAGTATTTATTTATATAATGTATTCTGTAACAACTCACATGGATCTTAGCAAAGAAGATTTATCTAATAGTAAGTCTGGTTTTTTTGTATTTATTAGTTTATTATTTATAATAAATTTTTTATGTGTTTTTATGGGATTAAAGTATAAGATAATCTTACTGAGATTTATTATTAGTGTTTTTTCTTTTTTAACTGTAGGTTTACTATTTGCTACAGTTACTATGCTTATTTCTAAAGCTCTAGAAATATTCTTTGCATAAAGCAAAATTAGGTTTTAGATAAACTAGATAAACTACAAACTATAATAGATGTAAATCAGAATTAATCTATAAGAAAATCCGATAAGCTATCATTTATATAAATCAGAATTAGACTTTGATAAAACTAGATAAACTATAATAGATATTATCTAGAAATAATATAAGTGAATAAATATTAAGATCTTGCTCTGGCTAACTTATAAGCTCAGAGCTTTTTATTTGTAAATATAAGAATTTTTTATTTATATTAGCTTTTTTCTTCTTAAAAGCCTTAAAATCAGTTTTAAGAGATAATACAGAAGTTCAAGTGTTAATGTATGTTGACTTTTCTTAAAATCGATTTAAGAGAGTCTGTTTTTGCACTATTTTAAGATTTTCGGATATTTTTTTGAAAAAAAGTATAATTTCAAAATAATCTCCCGCCTTTATAATCCTTCTAATAAATACTTATAAATATATAGAAGCTAATAGAGCCTATCCATAAAAATTCTATAGCTATGATGGTTCTGTATAAGAAATATATAATGGAGTATAGTTTGCGTAATATAAATATAGATTCTGATAAACTATAGACCCTGATAGTATACATATAGATCCTGATAATATAGATATGTATGTAAATATAAATATAGATGTGCATGTAAATGTAGATATATATAGATATAGATATAGATAGATAGATATATATAGATAGATATAGATAGATATAGATATAGATATAGATATAGCAGCATAAATGAAATACTAGTCGAAATCTAGATGCTTATAACAAGCATCTAGCAAGTAGAGTATAGAGGAGTGTTTAAAAGGGTAGTCTAAGATATATAAATCTCTAACAAGAGTATCTAGTTCAATCTTATTAATATATTTATAATTAATAATTAGAAAAATAACTTACAATAAAGTATCTATACGGAATACTTCAAATACAATTATATTGATATAATCTACTAATATAAAAAATATATCTATATATTTCAAATATAATAAACTATTATGCCAAATAACTTTATATATAATTTATTTAACATAAACAAAATATTATTTTTAAATAAGGTAAGATTCTATATTATTAAATTAGATAAAGTAGTTATTTACAATATATACAATATAAAATAAGGTGTATATTGTAATACTGTATATATTATGTGAATAGTATTACTTAATATATAAAACTAAAAAATAATTGTATAGGATTAAGTAATATTTATATAATAAACATTAATGAGATATCAATTTAATCGTTATAAATATATGCTGTAAAGATCTATACTATTAGAATATAAATGACTTAGCAATATGTATACAGATACAAGGAAAAAATAAATATAAAAATATTTCTAGAGAAAAAATATAAATCAAAGTTCTTATTTTACGTTTTTTATGATATTTTAGCATAATACGGTAATAGTAGGGCTTGTAGACTTCAAGATACAACTATGCCTTAAATGTATATTTAGGGAATAGTTGCTTTGTTATAATTTAATAAGTGTAGATTTTAGCTATTTCTATGATATTTTAGCGATTTTTACATTTAGTACAATTTAGTACTTTTTTAAGTGCTTTTTTTCTTTTATACTCTTATCGTTCATAATACTTTTTCTTTTTTCTTAATCCATCTCTTCTATATCTTTATATATCAACTGGAATCTATTTCATAGAAATCACATTCACAGTTATAAATTATTTTATTATAAGAAATATATTTACAGTTATATTTCTATTAACCATTATATATGTAACTTTTAGATATACATTTAGCTGCTCTTTTTGTTCTATTTTAAAGACTTACTTTTTTGCAAATAAGTTGCTTTTATTTACTAGCTAACTTTTCTAATTTTTGAGCGATAAAAACTATATCAATTTTTTATATGAATCCTTTCTTTTTTACTTCTACTCTATTTAGCTATTTTCATATAAAACCCAAGTTTTTTTAAAATTCACAAACTTTGATATAAATAAGTTTACTATTAACTTTTAGATACTATTTAATATTTTTAAGTTTAAAATTAAATATAACTCTCATTATTCTTTAAATTACTTATTAATATTAATAGATATAAACTTTTTTTCATTTTATTTTTACATCGTCTTATTATTTTATGGTATAATATTCCTAATAAGTAAAATATGAAAATATATATATGTATCTTCCGTATTTTTTCTTATATATATGTGGAGGTGAATAATAATGGGTATAAAGTTTGTAGTAGATTCTGCTTCTGATTTTTCTTATGAAGAAGCTAAAAATCTAGGTATCACTTTTCTTCCTTTAACGGTAACAATAAACCATAAGGAATACAAGGATGGTATTGATATTACTAATGAAGAGTTTTACAAATTATTGGAAAGCAATGAAACTCTTCCTAAAACTAGTCAAGTAACTCCTTATCAGTTTGAAGAAGCTTTTAAGGATATAATAGATAATGGTGATACTGCAATCGCTATCACAATATCATCAAAAGTATCTGGAACATATTCTAGTGCTCATCTAGCTGCAGAAAATTTCCCTGGTAAAGCTTTTGTTATTGATAGTTTAAGTGGTTCAATTGGCGAAAAAATTTTACTGTTACATGGTTTAGAATTAGCTAAATCAATTGATAATGCAGAAGATATAGTAAAGGAACTAAATAGCAAGAGAGAAAAAATAGCTGTTTATTACCTATTAGATACTTTAGAATATCTTCAAAAAGGTGGTAGAATATCTAAAATAAGCTCTCTTGCAGGAGCTCTTTTATCTGTAAAACCTATATTTACGCTTGAAGGCGGTGAGGTTAAACTTGCTGGTAAGGCAAGAGGCTTCAAAAAGGGACATAATATGCTTAAGGACCTTGTATCAGAAAGAGGGAATGTTGATACATCTAAACCTTCTATGTTAAGTTACTCAGGTGGCAATAGAGATGTTTTAAATAAATATCTTGATAAATATAGAGAAATACTGAAAATTGATGTTGATCAACTTCCAGTCACTCAATTAGGTAGCACCATAGGAACTCACTTGGGTCCTAATGCCATCGGAATTGCATTTTTCTTAGAGTAGGTATTGTACTCTTGCAATATCTTTATATTTAAAAATTGTATAAAAATATGTCGTAGAAAGCATTTTTCGGAGTATTTTAATTCCTTAATAGATTATACTTTTAGAGCTAGATATTTATAAATATCTAGCTCTCTTTTTATTTTATTACTAAACTCCCCTATTTTGTCGCTTATTTATAGATAAAATTAAACTTTAAAATTCAATTCTATTTAAGCTATTTATTTACTTTTTAATTTGTAAAGTATTTTTAGACATAAATATATAGTATATATGATATAATACTAAGGATGAGAATTTAATATAATTATAAAGAAAGAGGTGCTTTTATGAGCAAAAAGAAAAAGAACTCTCCTAAATATTCCTTGGCAACCATTTTAATTGCTTTAGCCATTATTGTTGGGTCCAGGATTACGGGAATAGATTTAAACAAATTTATCAGCAATGACAA
Source organism: Peptostreptococcus russellii (assembly GCF_003012055.1). GTDB lineage: Bacteria > Bacillota > Clostridia > Peptostreptococcales > Peptostreptococcaceae > Peptostreptococcus > Peptostreptococcus russellii. The sequence continues at coordinate 584,566 of NZ_JYGE01000003.1, forward strand.
TGAAACAAAATATGAATCTCAAATAGGTAAAAATGATTCACAGAAAGGATCTTCGCTTCAAGATAAATCTTCCAATGATACTAAAATAAAAAATGATAATATTGAATCTGATAAATCTTATAGCAAAGAATTTGATTACTATCGTGATGTTCCAGAATATACTGGCAAGCCTAGCGTGACTGTTAATAATGGAAGGCCCTATTTTGCAAAACCAACTAGTACAAAAGTCTATAAGAACTACTCTGACCTAGATAGAATGAATAGAGTTGGTCCTTGTGAGGTCTTAACTGGACCAGAGTTTTTACCAAAAGAAAAACGTGGTGACATCAGTAATGTAAAGCCAACAGGATGGAAGCAAAAAAAATATAATTTTGTTGATGGAAAACATCTTTATAATAGATGTCATTTAATTGGATTCCAGATTGCGGGAGATAATGATGACTGGAGAAATTTAATGACTGGTACTAGATATATGAATGTTGATGGTATGCTACCGTATGAAAATGAAATTGCAAACTATATAAAAAAAGAAAAAAAGCATGTAAAGTATCGAGTTAGTCCAATATTCATAAGTGATGAACAGGTAGCACGTGGTGTTTTGATGGAAGCATACAGTGTTGAGGATGATAAGATAGAAATAAATGCATTCTGCTACAATGTACAGCCTGGTGTTACAATCGATTACAATACTGGCTCATCTAAGTTAAGTAAAAAATAAAATATTAAATATTTATTGAAAAGATAAGAAATAACAAAAGCAGCTGGTTAGTTAGTCCAGCTGCTTTTGTTTATAGCTATTTAAAGGAAATCGTTAGCGAATTTAAATTATACTATTTATAACTTTATTAGAACTTAATTTAAATTTATAACTTTATTAAAATTAAGTCTTATCTAATCTATGTTTTTTTGTAAAATCAAGCCCCTATTAGAGAATAAATAAAAATATCTACAAATTTATTTTTCTGTTTCAAAGTATTTAATTTTTATTAATTATTATCTATTCTTTTAATTAGAATCTAAATGAGAAATACATTTTTTAAAGTAACTACTCTACTATATGCCACCCTTATTTTAAAAAAATATTTTAATATTAACTCAAAAAACTTTTTATCATAAAATTTTATTAAACTCTTTCTTGTATATTATAATTAAATTTTCAGACTGTTTCAAATAATATTTTATATTGTCACTCTATTCAATCAAGTTTTTATTTATTATATAGTATTTATATAAGTATCAAAAAATTAACGAATATAAATTGTATTATCTTGCTACACTTACTATTATACGAGTTTTACCTTATAATTACAAGCATTTTTTAATTATTATTATATAATATAGGTTAATTCTTTTGTTTTAATTGATATTTTTTGACTTTATCATACTAATTTTACACTTATTTTTATATTATTTTTAAAAAATCATTCTTAAATAAATTATAAATCAAAAATACATTTTTTCTTAATAAATTTAATAATATAAATTTTTGTTTAGATATTACTATTTAAATTTCGACAATTAATTATTTCAAAAAAATAATTAAAGAAAGAGCTACTAGAATATACTAATTGCTCTTCGATAAAATACACAATATTCTATTATATTTCACCTGATAATATCATATATAAAAAACTTTTTTTATTAAAAAATTATTCAAATTTAATAGAGATAATTTCTGGTCTACAGTTAATTCTTATCTTTAAGGCTGATGATCCCAATCCTTTTGTCACAAACATCTTTGAGTTTCCCCTATCATATTCTCCAAAACTATACTTAGGGAAAAACTTCCTATCTGGAGAAAATAATCCTTTCTTGCCTATCCTTACGATACCGCCATGTACATGACCTGAAAATACATAATCAGCTCCCCATTTTGCATATTCGTCAAAAATAAGTGGGTTATGTGATAAAAGAATATTGCATTCATCTTTATCCAGTATGCCAAGCTTATGTTCTATATACTCTTTATTTATCTCCTTAGTTTTTCTGTTACTAAACATATATCTATAGCTTTCAAAAGGAAGAATAAGGCCATAAATATTGATATACCTATATTTTTTCTGATTTTTTTTCTTTGGAGTAAATTCTTTATCTATATCTTTTTCATCAATAGACTCACTATTTGCTTTCTTTATTTCTTTATTATTTTTTAAATTATCTTTCCCATAATTTTCAGAAAGAGTCTCTCTTTTAAAAACTTTAAAATTTGGATCTATTACCAACTTTTGGTTATTCAGCCTTTCTATATCCAAATCCTTTACTTGTCTAAAGTATTCCATATAATCATCTTTATATTTCTTTTCTAGAGCTTTATGCTCGTGATTTCCAGTAACATAGAAAACTTTATACTTTTGAGATAGGTCTTTTAACAAATTTAAAGCAGCTTCATAGTTTTTCTTTTCCGCTTCTATCATATCTCCAGTAATAAATACTGCATCTGGTTTTTCTTTATCAATCAACTCAATTAATCGTTCATTGTTTTTTCCAAATGATTTTCCGTGTAAATCTCCTAACTGTACTATTTTCTTGCCCTTAAACTTATTTACTAACTTATCTGATTTTATAGAAAATCTAGTCACTTCCAAGTGGTTCGCCTCTACATAAAAATAAGCTATAATTCCAAGTAGCAATAGAAACAATGACGTTCCATACATTCTTACATACCTCCTATTGCATCTTCAAGAAATTCAATAGACTCTTCTGTTGTAGCCCAACTACTACAAAATCTAGTTGCACTTTTATCTTCGTCAATATCTAACTCAATATTAAAACTTATATTTTTTTCTCTTAACTTTTCTTGCTGATCTTTAGTTAATATTGGAAACTGCTGGTTTGTATATGATTCAACTAAAAATTCTATGCCCTTATCTTCAAAAGCTTTTTTAATTCTCATAGCGTAATCATATGCCTTTTTACATTTATTTATATAGTTGTTATCTGTAAACAAAGTATCAAATTGTATACCTAGCATTCTTCCTTTTGCCAAAACACCACCATTATGCTTTGATATGCATTTAAAGTCTTTATTATATTTATTATTTGTAAAACAAACTGCCTCACCAAACATAGCACCGCATTTTGTTCCGCCAATATAAAATACATCTGTATACTTTGCCAAATCCTCTAGTGTTATGTCGTTTTCATCAGAAGAAAGTGCATATGCTAATCTTGCTCCATCCAAAAACAAAGGCATTTCAAATTTATCACATACCTTCTTTATATTAATCAGCTCTTCTCTTGTATAAAGTGCTCCTCTTTCAGTTGGATGCGAAATATATACTGCAGCTGGCTGAACTTTATGCCAGTCATCCTTTTCAAAGAAATCACTTAAATATCCATCTAAAGCAGATGATGATATCTTAGATTCATTGTCTAGCTTATCGTCATTATTAGATAGAGTAATCACCTTGTGACCTCTTCCCTCTATAGCACCTACCTCATGAACATTTATATGCCCAAGTATTGGAGATACTACACCTTGATGTGGTCTTAATATTGCATCAAGTACGATCATATTTGCTTGTGTTCCTCCTACTAAGAAATGAACATCCACATCTTTCTTACAAGCCTTTTGGATTTTAACTTCTGCCGACTCACAGTACTTATCTGCCCTGTAGCCTGGTGACTGTTCATAGTTAGTTTTTACAAGCTCATCTAATATTTCTTTAATGCATCCTTCTGCATAGTCATTCTCAAATCTAAACATATTCTTCCTCCTCAAACTTTTATTTTCATTGCTATAACTATTATACAATAAATAATTGTTATTTTGTTTAATTTAAGAAAATTATTATATTGATAAAAATTCAATCTTTTAATTTTATTAGCTTCTTATTTTTCTTAGCTTGATAATCAACACATCTCAATCTATATTTTTAATAAAACTCTCAAGCTTAAATTTTTAAACTTAGCTTATTTAAAGATTTTTGTTATAATATAATAGATAGATATATTATAAGGAGGCTAATTATGGTTAAAAAAATTAATAATAAATCATCTAGACCAGATAACATTGTAATACGTGATCATATGGTTATAGAAGAATGTGAACATATAGAATCTGAACTTCCATCTTTTATGAGGGATTACTTTGTATATCTTAGAGGATCTGTTGCACCAACTACTAGAAGAGCTTATCTTCATGATATAAAGTTTTTCTGTGACTACCTTATTGGAACTGATCTTTTTACCAATGCAGAAAATCCAAAAGATATACTTTTAGAAGAGTTTAATGAAATCAAAGCAAGAGATGTTAACTTATTCTTAGGTGACTATTGCAATAGATATTATAAAGAGATAAATGATGAAAGAGTACTATTTGAAAATAATAATAAGGCACTAGCAAGAAAAAAATCATCTATATCTACTTTATTTAAATTCTTATTTAGAAATGAACAGATAGACGAGGATATTACAAGTGGCTTCAATCCTATAAAACTGCCTAAGCCACAACCAGATGCTATAAAAAGACTTGCTATTGATGAAGTCTCCATTATGTTAGATGCAGTAGAGAGTGGAAATGGGCTTACAGATAAAGAAAAAGAGTACTGGATGAAGACAAAGCTAAGAGACAGAGCCATACTAGTATTATTTGTAACTTATGGTCTTAGATTAAATGAACTAAGGGAGTTAAATATTTCCTCTTTTAATTTTTCTAGAGGAGAGTTTGTAATCTATAGAAAAAGAGGCAAGGAAGTTTTAATGCCTATAAACGATGCCTGCGAAAAGGTAGTAAAGGAATATATAGATTTTGAAAGGCCAAAAGATGATCAAATTCAAGAGGAATATCAAGATGCACTATTCTTATCTCTTCAAAAGAAAAGAATGTCAGCAAAGTCTATAAGAGCATTAGTAAAGAAATATACCTCTATAGGTATGAAAACTGATAGAAATAGAGGCTATAGTCCACATAAGTTACGTGCAACCGCTGCTACATCACTTATTCAAACAGGTTTTTCAATATATGATGTACAAAACCTTCTAGATCATGACAATGTAACTACTACACAACTATATGCTGCCCATAGAAAGAACTTAAAGCGTGATATTGTTGAAAATTTCGATTGGCTAGACGATGAACATGCACTTGGAAAGAAAAGAGATGATTAATTCTTTTTTATTTCATATAAATAAAGTCATTTTATAGATTATATTTATATTAGACTCCTTGAACATATGTTCACATCGTGATATAATAGACTCATTATAATGGAATGAGGGATAAATTATGTATGAGGATTTAAAAGAAAAAGATATTTTGGTACTTGAATATATCAAAGAACATAGTGGAGCAAAAGGATACCCACCTTCAGTAAGAGAGATTTGCAAGAAACTAGGTATTAAGTCAACCTCTACTGTATTTAAAATTTTAAATAGACTAGAAAAATATGATTATATCAGAAAGGATGCTACAAAGCCAAGAGCTATAGAGATATTAGATAAGGGAGTTAGCTCTGAAAATATAGTAGGATTTAACTCTGAAGTAATAAATATTCCTATAGTCGGTCAAATAGCCGCTGGAGAACCTATCTTTGCAGAAGAAAATATTGAAGAATATATGACTCTTCCATCTTCATATGTAAAGGGAAAGAATTGCTTTATGCTACGTGTAAAGGGCGATAGTATGATAGATGTTGGTATTATGGATAGAGATTATATAATTGTCGATTCCTCACAAATAAATCCAATAGATGGTAAAATCGTAGTAGCTCTTGTCAATGAAGATAGCTCGACTGTAAAAACACTTCTAAGAAAAGATAATAAAATTATATTGAAGCCAGAGAATGAACTTTATGAAGAAATGGTATTTGAAGCTGATCAAGTAAGTATAATGGGAACAGTTACGGGCGTTTTTAGAGTAATATAATACTTTAAACTAAAAAGCTACCATAAAATATGGTAGCTTTTTTAATGTAAACTATTTACTCTCCAAAATTTCCTTCTTTGTAGTGTTTTCTGCAAAGAGCTGTATACTTATCATTGGCGCCTAACTCTATTTGCTCACCTTCTCGAATAATGCCCTTGTCATTATATCTTGCATTACAAGTAGCTTTCGATCCGCACCAACATACTGTCTTTACCTCGTGTATCTCATCTGCTATAGTAATAAGCCTTTGAGAACCTTCAAACAAACAATTTTTAAAGTCTGCCCTAAGTCCATAGCACATCACTGGTATCGATAATACATCAACAATATCCGATAAAAAATCAATCTGATCCTTTGTAGCAAATTGTATCTCATCAACAATTATACAGTCATAACTTTTTATTTCTTCCTGTGAATATTTCATGAAGTTCGATAATAACTCGCATTCATGTTCAAGACCAATCCTAGATTTAATTTTATAGGCACCATCTCTTACATCAAGATCAGCTTTTACAAGAAGAGATCTTTTACCTCTTTCATGATAATTATAATGTACCATTAATACATTCGCTGTCTTAGAGCTACCCATTACTCCATAGTAAAAATATAACTTTGCCATCTATCTATTCTCTCCTCTTATAAAAATAGTGCCATAGCAAATATTAAAATTGTACCTACTATCCAGCATATAGTCATATGCATATCAACACTAGATTTATCTTTCAAAAATCTATCCTTATACTTATCATCTATATGATTAGCATCTTCCTTTAAAGTTTTTATTTTTTTATAGTAATCGTAATTTCCATAAAATCCTGTTCTCAAATATATTAAAAAAGATAGTACATATATAGAAATCCACAAAGGTGTCTTTAAGTAATATGCTACTGTCGCCAAGCAAGCCTGTATACCTATTATAATAGCTCCTTTGTATGTCATCTTTCTATATACATACCAAAATGGAGAAAATAACAGTGCTTGTAGGTTAAAGCTCTTTGTCTTACCCTCTTTTTCAAATACTTCAAATATAGGCTTATAGTACTCATAGTTTTTTCCAACTAGATCCTCTTCGCTTATTTTTCTATTGTTCTTTATTACTGTTATACTTTCTTCTTTTTTATTAAAGAGTTTCATCTTCTGCACCACCTATACTTTCTTCATCTAATTCTAATGAAGATTCTGGTTTAGGAGTAATTTCATATTTACTGTCTAATATATCCATAAATTCTTCACCTGTTATTGTTTCATTTTTTAGTAGATAGGCAGATATCTCATGTAGCTTATCTAAATTGTCATTTAATATCTTTATTGCATTTGCATGACACTCACTTACTATTTTAATTACAGAGTTATCTATAATAGTAGAAGTCTCTGGTGAACAAGCTAGAGATGCATCTCCTCCTAAGTAGGCATTATTGACCGTTTCAAGTGCTACCATTCCAAATTTCTCATCCATACCAAATCTAGTAATCATTGCCCTAGCAATCTTTGTTGCCATTTCTATATCATTTGAAGCCCCTGAAGTCTTAGTGTTAAATATTACCTCTTCAGCTGCTCTACCACCTGTATAAGTAGTAATCTTATCCAATGCTTCATCTTTAGTCATAAGTACCTTTTCTACCTCATCTAGCTGCATAGTATATCCAAGTGCCCCTGATGTTCTAGGTATAATAGTAATCTTATGTACAGGAGCAGAGTGTTTTCCACTTGCAGCAACTAAAGCATGTCCTACCTCGTGATAAGCAATAATCTTCTTTTCATCTTCATTAATTACTGCTCCCTTTCTCTGATATCCTGCTATTACAGTTTCAACTGATTCTTCTAGATCTTCCTGTATTATTTCTTTTCTTCCCATTCTAACAGCTCTTAATGCTGCCTCATTTACTATATTGGCAAGCTCAGCACCTGATGCACCGGATGTTGCTCTTGCAACCTGATTATAATCTATATCATCTGATTTATTAACACCTTTGGCATGAACCTTTAATATAGACTCTCTTCCATTTACGTCAGGTAATTCTACTGGAACTCTTCTATCAAATCTACCAGGTCTTAAAAGAGCCTTATCTAAAGATTCTGGTCTATTAGTAGCCGCTAATATTACAACACCTATACCATCTTCAAATCCATCCATCTCACTTAGTAGCTGATTTAAAGTTTGTTCTCTCTCATCATTACCACCAAAGTTAGAATCTCTCTTTTTACCTATTGCATCTATCTCATCTATAAATACTATACTAGGTGCTTTTTCCTTAGCTTGTTTGAATAAGTCTCTTACTCTTGAAGCTCCCATACCAACAAACATCTCAACAAACTCTGAACCAGATATTGAGAAAAACGGAACTTCTGCTTCTCCTGCAACCGCCTTAGCTAATAATGTTTTACCTGTTCCTGGAGGTCCTACCAATAAGGCACCCGTCGGCATCTTTGCACCAATAGATGTATATTTCTTTGGATCGTGAAGAAAGTCAACTATTTCATTTAAAGCTTCTTTTGCTTCATCTTGACCTGCAACATCATCAAAAGTAATTCCTGTAGACTTTACATAAAGTTTTGCATTACTTTTGCCAAATGACATCATTCCACCTGGTCCACCCATTTTCTTGCCCATACTTTTTAGTAAGAACCTTCCTATCATCCAGAAGAAGAAGAAAGGTAGTACCCAAGTTAATATAAAGTAAAGAATAGGTGTATTTTCTGAAGGTATCTCCTGCTTATAGTTTGCACCTGACTTTTCTAATTCTTTTACTAGTTCAGGGTCATTTACAACTCCAGTTATATAAGACTTATTATCATCTTTTTTATTACTAGTAAACTTAATCTTTTTGTCGTCAATAGTTACATCTTTTACCTTTTTATCTTCAAGCATTTCTATAAATGTACTATAACCGACTTCCTCTGCCTTCTTCTTTTCCATATTAGGTATAAATATACTATTTAATATCAATATGAAAATTAATAAGACACCATAAAACCAAATAAAACTGGAATTCGGTTTTTTATTATTATTATTGTTACTATCATTACTGTTATTATTCATTTTCTCACCCCTTGACTATTTTAATATATCAATTTATAACTACAATTTTTCTAGATATTCTATGGCCTCATGTATTATCCAATCAGGAGTAGATGCTCCTGCAGTAACACCTATGACTTCATAATTAGAAAAATCTACATCATATAAATCTTCTCTTGTTTCTATTGATACGGTATTTCCTCTTTCTTTACATATATTTACAAGCTTTTGAGTATTTGAACTATGCTTTCCACCGATTACTACCATTACATCTACCTTGGAAGATAGCTCTCTAGCAGATTGTTGTCTTACTCTTGTAGCAGAACATATAGTATTTTTAATATCTAACTCAAGGTTGAGTGATTCTAAATATTCTATTATTTTCTCAAAGTTTTCTTCATTCATTGTTGTTTGAGATACTACTACATAGCTTTTATCATAGTCAAAATCATACTTTAATACATCATCCATATCTTTAAATATAATTGCACTATCCTTGCACCACCCATTTATACCTATTACCTCTGGATGATTTTTATCTCCTAAAAGTATTATAGCCTTTTTATCCTCTTCGCTCTTTTTAACTATCTCATGAATTTTTTTTACAAAAGGACAAGTAGTATCTACAATTTCTATACCTCTATCCCTTGCCTCATCATATATTTTCTTTGCAACACCGTGAGATCTAATTATCATTTCTATATTTTCTTTAATTTCTATTTCTTCTATCTCATCAACTGTTATAAGACCTCTTTCTTCATATTTTTCTACTGCTTGTCTATTATGAATAAGTGGCCCTAAAGCGTACACTTGCATATCTCTTTTTTCTTCTATCTCATTATATGCTATATTCATTGCTCTTTTTACGCCGAAACAAAAACCTGCGTTATCAGCGATTATTACTCTCTTCATACTATCTACTATCCCTTCATTGCCAATAATGGCTTTAAATAATTATTTAATAGTATTTTACCCATTTACTTACATTTTAAGCTTGATTACTGGCTTTTAAACTTTAATAATGATTGACATATTACTTTTTTATGCCATTTTTATTTTCTAAATAATTTTTTTCAACTGCATCCATCATAATTTGGGCTATTTCTTGATATTCCTTTTTATCAACCTTTCTTGTGTTGTACTCAGTCATATCTATTGTTTCCCCTATTACTACCTTTACCTTAGAAAAAGGCCTATAAGTACTTATTATACTCATAGGTAATATATTAGCCTTAGTCTTTAATGCAAATAAGGCAACTCCTGGCTTTGCAGGTAAGAACTCTTCTGTTTCACTTCTCGTACCCTCTGGAAATATACCTAAAACTCTCCCACTTTTAATTTGCTTTAATATTCCTTTTATAGTTGATAGACCTGGATTTTCTCTATCAATTGCTATTACCTCTAACTTTTTAAGTATCAATCTTAAAACAGGTATCTTAAATAACTCTTTTTTTGCGACAGGTATTATTCTTCTATTTCTTACTGAAGCCATCATAAAAACTGGATCTAGAACACTCTTATGATTTGCTACTATTATCAGGTTTCCATCGTCTGGAATATTCTCTTGACCAGTTATCTCCATTCTAAAAAAAATTTTAGAAAAAGCTCTTAGTACCCCGCATACAAAATTGTAAAACCTCATTTTATCACCCTTATCTGATTTTATCTGATTCCACCGCATCTATAATATAGTCTACCACTTCATTTATACTCATACTTGTTGAGTCTATTTCTATAGCATCTTCAGCTTTTATAAGAGGAGAAACCTCCCTAGTCGAATCAATTTTATCTCTCTTTTTTATATCTTCTATTATATTATCCAAGTCTACATCTTCGCCCTTAGACTTAAGCTCCTCATATCTTCTTCTTCCTCTCTCCTGTGCTGAAGCTGAAAGAAAGAATTTATATCTGGCATCTGGGAATATACAAGTGCCAACATCTCTTCCATCTAGTATAGCATCGCTTTCAGAAGCTATCTCTCTTTGTCTTGCTACTAATAGTTTTCTAACCTTCTTTATCTTTGCAACATTTGAAACATTTGAAGATACTTCCTGTCTTCTTATTTCTATATCTATGTTTTTACCATCTAAATAGATTTGATTATTTCGAAAATCTACATCAGATGATTCACAAATCTTTATTACCTCTTCTTCATTATTAATATTTATACCTTCTTCTATGCATTTATATGTGATTGCACGATACATTGCCCCCGTATCCAAATAGTTTATATCTAACCTTTTGGATACAAGTTTGGATATCGTACTTTTACCTGCACCTGCTGGCCCGTCTATCGCTATAATCAGATTTTCCATTCATTTCTCCATTCTTTTTATATTGAAATTAATCAAAAATAAAAACTTATTTATAATAATTATATATTATAGTTATTTTCTGTAGTTATCCTTAACTATTTCAAACTTTCTGCAGCACTCATACCTGCTAAGTAACCTGTAGAAAAGGCTATCTGTAAGTTGTAACCCCCAGTTAAAGCATCGACGTCTATCACTTCTCCTGCAAAATATATACCTGAATCAATCACTGACTCTAAACTACTAGAATCAATATTTTTTACATCTATTCCACCAGAAGTTATAGTTGCTCTTTCTAGATCTGCTAATGATGTTGGAGTCAACTCTGCTTTTTTAAGTGATTTGTAAAGTATTTCAAAGTTTTTATTTGAAATATTTGCACTGCAATCATTTATAAAGTCAAATTTTCCATCCGATTCCTCATTACATTTTTCCAGTATCCTCTTTAAAAAATTGTTGGGAAATAATTCTTTAAGATTACTTAAAATTGTTTTTTTAGGATTACTTTTTGCTATGTCAAAAAGTTCATCTTTAGCTATATCTGTTATAAAATCAATCTCTAAAATTGATTCTTCTATACTTCTATTAATATAAGATGATGCCTTCAAAACAGCAGGTCCACCGATACCTTTATGAGTAAAAACCATATCACCATATAATTCTGCTAGCTTTTTCGATTTTTGATTACTAGTTTTGGAACTATTTTTATTTTTGGAACTTACTTTAGATACTGTGATAGATACATTTTGAAGCGATATTCCTGGAATATCCTTTACCCAACTTTCTTTTATATTCATAGGAGCCAAGGCTGGAACTTCCTTGATCACATTGTAACCCTTTTTAGAAAGTATCTTCATAATAGAGCCATCAGACCCTGTCTGAGGATAACTAGACCCCCCTGAAGCTATTATAATCCTATCAGATTTTATTATCAAATCATCAGAAATTATTTTCTTTTCTTTTAGATTTATATCTCCTACCTTACTCTTACTTATATAATCTATATTTGATTTTCTCAGCTCTAAGTTCAACACTTCAATCAAGTCCATAGATTTTCCACTTTTTAAATATACCTTATTATCATTGTCATCCTCTACCACATAGTCTAGTCCAATTTTTTTTATAAATTCTTTTAAGTCTTCATTTGAAAAGCTATACAAAGATGAGTAGAGAAATTTCTTGTTTCTCACTATATTATCAAAGAAATTAGATATATCTTTATTGTTGGTGAAATTACATCTTCCACCACCTGTAATTCTAAGTTTATTTCCAATATTACTATTAGAATCAATTATACATATATCAGCCTGATTATTTACTTTTCTTGCAGACAAAGCTGCCATTATACCTGCTGGACCTGCGCCCAAAATTGCAATATCATAATTTTTTAGCATTTATTATTTTCTCCAATTTATTCTAAAGCACTAACTTTTTCATTAGCCCCTCTATTTTTATCTGTTTTTAGATGTCTTGTATCATTCATCTTCATAATCACAGGGCCATAATTTCTATACTCTACTATATTCAAGGCAGTATTATCCTGCTTAATTCTATATAAATTTCTAACATGAGATTCAAGAAAATCTAAAAGCATCACTCTTACAGTTACTGAATGTGATACCAATAATATATGTCTATTGTCATATTTATCGTTTAGCATTTTTATAAGTTCTTCAGTTCTATCTTTTACCATAGATAAGGCTTCTCCCTTAGGAATATGGGCTTTATCTGGCTCTTCTCTCCACATTCTAAAAGTATCCGGATACATTTTCTCTATCTTTTTCATTGGCATACCTTCCCATATACCAAAGCCCATCTCTCTAAGAAGATTTGTCGGCTCAACCTTAATATTTAATTTACTGCCAACTATTTCTGCAGTTTGAACAGCTCTTCCTAAGTCACTACAATATATCATATCTATAGGATAATTCTTTAAAGCCTCTGCTAATTCACTTGCTTGCCTTTCTCCTAGTTCTGTAAGAGGAGAATTACCATGCCCCTGAGTCTTTCCTAAAGTATTCCATACAGTTTGTCCATGTCTTACTAAGTAATATGTATTCATATTGCCTCCTATTATTAATCTCTTTTTGTTTTTATTAATAAATATCTATCCTTAAAGTAAAGTAACCCAATATGATATCAACATATTAGGTTACGCTAGTATTTACTCATATATTTCAAATTTTTCCCAGATATCTTCTAATTCATTAAAATATGACATTATATCCTCTTTTTCTCTCATGGCTACACCTATTACTAAAGCATTTGCCACGCTAAATGCTGGTACAAGAGAATCTACAAATGAAACCATATTATTTTTAACTGTTACTATTACATCTGAAATCTTTGCTGTAGGAGCATTGTAGCTATCTGTAAGTGCTATTACTTTAGCTCCTCTTTCTTTAGCAAATTCCGCTACTTGTAGGGTCTTTTTTGAATACCTTGGAAAACTTATTACGATTAAAACGTCACCTTTTCCAAGCTTAATCATCTGTTCTACGGGCTCGCCCATATCCATTCTTACAATTATCACGTCATCTAATATATAGTTTAGGTAATAACCTAGATACTTTGCTACATATATAGAACTTCTTAACCCCATTATATATAGCTTCTTAGCAGAAATAATTGTATTTACTGCCTTTTCATATGATTTTTCCTCTAGAGTATCAAGAGTTTCTTTGATATTATCAATATCTGCCTTTAATACATTTTCTAGAATTTTTGAATCAGTGGAATAATCCCTATTGGCCATTTCCACTCTTTCTACTGTTGTCAGCTTTGTCTTGATTAGCTCCTGAAGGTCATCCTGAAACTTTGGATATCCCGAAAATCCTAATGAATTAGCAAATCTTACAACAGTAGACTCACTTACTCCGACGGTTTCACCCAACTTTGAAGCTGTCATAAATGCAACTTTTGGGTAATTTCCCATAGTATAATTTGCAAGTAATTTTTGACCTTTACTCATTGTTTTATACTTTTCTTTCATAATAGTCATAAGACTATCACTTTCATTTATATTTACATCATCATTCATATAATAAGACCCCTTATATAAAATACTTAATTATCACTAATAACATTATACAGTAATAATATAATATTTTCAATTGAATAGACAATTCCTTAATAGATTAATGAAAAAAATATTTGTCATTTCAGCAAATATAATAAATTTTCTTTATTTTCTTTTTTCTATAAGAATTAACTTCGGAGGCTTATTTTTTTGATTCAAAAAATTGACCATAGATACATTATATTTTTTCTGATCCAAAGCTTCAACAAAGGATTTAACTTCTAAAAACTCTTCCATGCCACCTTCATGCCCAACATATGATGCCAAGGCTATCATGGCACCTTGGGATAAAAGTTCTATTATAGATTCTATCGACTTAATAGTTGTATTAGCTCTTGTTATAATACTATGATCAGCTTTCGGTAAATAACCCAGATTAAAAACTGCAAAATCGATCTGCCTATCTACATATAGCCCAACATTCTCATGACCGTCATGTATTATTTTACTATTGTCTTCAAATCCATTCTCTTGCAATAATCTTTTCGTGTTATTAACTGCCAACTCTTGAATATCAAACCCGTATCCAAATCCCTTTTCACCGACTATTTTCATCAAATATAGTATATCATTACCATTTCCTACTGTTGCATCCAGTATGCTGTCTCCAGCTTTTAACTTACTCTTTGCTATTAACTTTATTATACTGTTCACATTGTTGAAATCTTCCATATAATTTATACCTCTAATTCTTTACTTGTAAAACTTTTATGTATCGGCTAACAAATAATTACTTACGATTTTTCAAATACTTAAGTTCCGCTTCAGTAAGACTTCTATGTTCTCCAGGATTTAAGTCATTTAAGTGTATTTCACCAAGCGCAATTCTTTTAAGATTCATTACCGGATGACCTATAGCTTCAAACATCTTTCTCACCTGTCTATTGTGTCCTTCGTGTATTGTTGCCTTACATACTGAATAGTTTTTCTCCGTGCTTGTCTTTAGTATTTTTATTTCTGCCTTTGCTGTAACATAATTTTCTATTTCTAAACCATTTTCAAATGAAGAAATTTCCCTTGCTGTAGGTATGCCTCTTACTGAAGCTATATATGTCTTATTAAACTCATGACTTGGATGCGTTAATTTATATGTAAGATCTCCGTCATTTGTCATAAGTAATAAACCACTAGTTTCATAGTCTAATCTACCTACTGGATATACTCTTTCTTTTACATTTGGAATTAAATCCATTACACTCTTTCTGCCAAACTGTTCTTTTGCCGTTGTTATATATCCTTCTGGCTTGTTTAGTAAAATATATACTTTCTTCTCATCTTCTCTAGATATTGTCTGTCCATCAAACTCAACTATATCTCTATCCTCATCAACTTGATAAGATAGTTCCTTCATTACACTACCATTTACTTTTATTCTTCCAGCTAATATATATTCCTCAGCCTTTCTTCTTGATGCAATTCCTGATCTTGCTATAAATTTATTTATTCTCATTTTAAATCCCCTTAATAAAAAGCTATCTCTAAAAGAAATAGCTTTTCTAATTATAATTAACTTTTCTAATTTCCTACACCTTGTTGCGTTTGCGGTTGTGTCTGTGTTTGACCTATACCACCTGTATTTCCTCCACTTTGTTGACCTGTGTTATTCCCCGTGTTGCCTCCAACATTATTTCCAGTAGAATTACCTGTATTAGGTGGATTTGTTCCAGTTGTATTGCTTCCGCCATAATTGTTGTTAGATCCTGTACTGCCTGTATAGTCCTTGTCTTGAGATCCTGTACTGCCTGTATAGTCTTTTTTCTCTGTTGTTTTATCAGAGTAATCATCTTCACTATTACTTTTTGAAGAGTACTGTTGTTTATCACTATAAAAATTTGAGCTATATATAGAGGCACTTGTATAGTTATTTTTATTTTCCTCTGCCGTTTTCTTTGCATTTTCTTTTCTAGTAATTGTTGCTCTTTTTTGATTTTTCAAAGCTTCTTGAGCTTTTGCCAACATATCTTCTGCCTGACTTCTTACTTTTGCAGATCCTGAATTATCATTTAATAAATCTTGTAACTCCTTTATTTCCTGTTCATAATCCTTACGAGATTCGCATTTTTGAGCCTTTTTTAGCTTCATAGCTTGATAGTACATTCCTCTTGCTTCTGAGTTGGACTCATCTTCATCTAGGACTTTAGAAAGATTAGTCATAGCTTTATCATATTCACCATTTTCAATGAATTTTCTAGCACCAGTCATCAATTCACTTGACTCTGTAAATCCACACCCTGAAAGAGTAAGTGCACATATCAATACCATTATCGAAATTATTTTCTTATTCATCTTAACCTCCTGTAAAGGTACTCGCATCCTAAAATTAACGTAAAAACACGCTAATTACCTTTTTATTATACCATATGGTCTTTAATCAAGCAAACAATTAAAGAGCTATTATAGATACTAATCTATAATTATTTAAACAAAAGATAGGGCTACCATTACAGTAGCCCTATCTTAATAAATATAGTCTATTTTTCATTCACTTAAAATTCAAAATAAGAAAACAAGCGAGTTAAATTTATAAATATTTTTCTCTTAAATACTTATCCATAGCAGCCGCTGCTGATCTACCAGCACCCATTGCTGATATAACTGTTGCAGCACCTGTTACAGTGTCTCCACCTGCATAGATAGCTTCTAGAGAAGTCAATCCGTCCTCATCAGCAACTATACATCTTTTCTTGTTTATATCAAGACCTGGTGTTGTAGATGCGATTAATGGGTTTGGTCTAGTTCCAAGTGACATTATTACCATATCTACATCCAAATCAAATTCAGATCCTGGTATTTCTACTGGTCTTCTTCTTCCAGATGCATCTGGCTCTCCAAGTTCCATTCTAATACAAGTCATTCCACAAACATTACCGTTTTCATCGACAAGTATTTCTTTTGGATTAGTTAGAAGGTTGAAATCTATGCCTTCTTCCTTTGCATGATGTACTTCTTCTACTCTTGCTGGGAGTTCTTCTTCACTTCTTCTGTATACTATATGAGACTTAGCTCCTAGACGAAGAGCAGTTCTTGCAGCATCCATTGCAACGTTTCCGCCACCAACTGTAGCCACACGTTTACCCACTCTGATTGGAGTATCATAGTCATCTTTGTAAGCCTTCATTAGATTTACTCTTGTTAAGAATTCATTTGCAGATAAAACACCATTTGCATTCTCACCAGGTATTCCCATAAATGATGGAAGTCCTGCTCCAGAACCTATGAATACTGCCTTGAATCCTTCATCTTCAAACATTTCTTCTATAGTCATTGTTCTACCAACAACTACATTAGTTTCTATCTTAACTCCTAATTTTTCAATAGAGTTTACTTCATAATCAACAACTTCTGACTTTGGAAGTCTAAATTCTGGTATACCATAAGTTAAAACACCACCTGCTTTGTGGAATGCTTCAAATATAGTTACTTCATATCCTAACTTTGCCAAGTCTCCTGCACAAGCAAGTCCTGATGGTCCAGAACCAACTACAGCAACCTTTATTCCATTGCTCTTAATATCTCCGCTTAGGTCTACCTTATTTTTTCTAGACCAGTCCGCTACAAATCTTTCAAGCTTACCAATTGATACTGGTTCACCCTTTATACCTAATATACATCTACCTTCACACTGTGATTCCTGTGGGCATACACGACCACATACAGCTGGAAGAGAACTACTCTTAGCAATTACCTTAGCAGCTTCTTCAAAGTTTCCTTCTTTTACTTCCTGAATAAATGCAGGTATATCTATACTTACTGGACATCCGCCTACACACTTAGGGTTTTTGCAGTTTAGACATCTCTGTGCTTCCTTCATTGCTTCTTCTTCATTATATCCATAACAAACTTCTTCAAAGTTCGTTGCTCTTACCTTTGGATCTTGTTCTCTTACTGGAACCTTTGGTGACATAGCCATTAGTGAGCACCCCCTATCTGACAGTCTGGGCTTGAGTGAGTTGCTCCATCACTCTTTCTTAGAGCCTTTTTGCCTTCTTCAGTCTTAAACATTTGCTGTCTCTTCATTGCTTCATCAAAGTTAACTTTCCAACCATCAAATTCTGGTCCATCAACACATGCAAACTTAATTTCATCACCTATTCTTACACGACAAGCACCACACATACCCGTTCCGTCTACCATTATAGTGTTCAAACTTACAGTAGTAGGTATATTAAGCTTCTTAGTGCTCATACAAGCAAACTTCATCATTATCATAGGTCCAATTATTATAGCTTCATCATACTTCTTTCCTTGATTATTTACTAAATCTTCAAGTAACATAGTTACATTACCATGGAAACCATAAGTACCATCATCTGTACACATATAAACATTATCAGATACAGTTCTCATCTTATCTTCAAATATCACTATATCCTTACTTCTAGCACCTATAATTACATCTACATCAATTCCGTGTTCGTGCATCCATCTAACCTGTGGATATACTGGAGCTGCTCCAACACCACCAGCTATAAATACAATCTTTTTCTTCTTTAAAGCTTCGATGTCTTCATGAATGAATTCACTTGGCTGACCTAGTGGACCAACAAAGTCTGCAACACTGTCGCCTGCATCAAGCTTACTTAATTTTGTACTTGAGTCTCCAACTACCTGGAAAACTATACTTACAGTACCTCTTTCTACATCATAGTCGGCTATTGTCAAAGGAACTCTCTCGCCCTTTTCGTCAATAATAACTATAATGAACTGTCCAGGATTTGCAGCTCTAGCAACTCTTGGAGCTTCAATATCCATTAAATAAACAACATCGTTTAGCTGTTTTTTTTCAACTATCTTATAGCTCATCACTATATCCCCCTTGTACCTTTTTACAATAAAATATAATCATACTATTCTTAATGCCTACAGATCTACTTATATATTATGTTAAAATAGTAAAAAATACATCATATATGCTATATATATATATAGTATATATATATAATTTTTATTTTACTTTATTTCAGTGCACAATATAAAAATAATACGATTAAGTCCATTATACACCATATCAAAAGTAATTTATAGTAATTTATTAAATTATTCTCAAAAAAAATCTTCTATTTCTTCATTTTTTTCTTCATTTCCTTTTTAAACTTTTTTCAATATGAAACTATATTCTCATTATTTTTTTGAATAAGCCTAAAATTTCAATACTAGCACCGTTTGCACATTTTTTATAAATTATAATCAAATATTTTGAATACTTCAAATTCTTTATTGAAATACAGCATAAATACTTTATGTTTTCCTCAAATATAAATAAATTTTAAACAAAGTTTTCATTTTTTTAATGAAATCATTCCATTTTTAAAGGATTGCTTTAAGGCTTTCTATCTACTCATAGGTACATTCATCAAGGCCTTGAGTAGCTTACATAAAACCACCTGTATTTTAAAATTAGTTAGAAAGCTCTTGTATTTTATATTTTTTTCTATATATTTTTTATTATATATATTTTTTTTATAATTTTATTGAGGGAATGAAGTTTTTAGTAGCCAATTTAAACTGTCACCATAATTATATACATCTATGAGTTCATATGTTATACTAATTAAGATAGGCATATTTTGTAGTTATGATTATTAACAGTATTTTATCTTAATGATAAGGAGTGAAAACAATGAAAAGATTAATATCCGTTCCAGAATTATTTGAATTAATGAAATCAGGAAAGAAATATGTTCTCTTGGACTGTAGATTTGATCTTATGAACAAAAACTACGGGGCTGACTCTTATAGAGAGGGTCATATTAAAGGTGCTTACCTAGTTGATATCGAAAAGGACCTTGCAGATCCAAAATCAGAGCACGGCGGTAGACATCCTTTTAAAAATCATATGGACTTTAAAAAAACAATGGAAAACTTTGGTATATCTAATGATGTAACTGTGGTTGCCTACGATGATGGTGATATGCAAGGGGCTGCTAGATTGATTTTCCAGTTAAATAATCTTGGCTTTTATAATGCTTATGTATTAGATGGTGGACTTGTCTCATATAAGCACTTTAATGGAGATATTGAAAAGGAAGAAAATGTAGCGGATAATAAATCAGCAAAGCTAGATGTTAAAATAGATAACTCTTTTATTGTGGATATGGATTATGTAAAATCTAAACTCTATGATAAGGATACAATTCTTATTGACTCAAGAGCTAAAAATAGATATTTAGGACTAGAAGAACCTGTTGATAAAGTTGCAGGACATATACCGAGTGCAAAGTCATACTTCTTTATGGATGTATTGAACGTCGATGATATGACAAAAAGTTCTTTTAAATCTCCCGAATATCTAAAGAAACATTTTAAAAATCTTGATCCAAATAAAGAAATCATCGTTTATTGTGGTTCAGGTATCTCTCTAATGGTAAATGCTTTAGCACTTGATATAATAGATATACCTTATAAGATTTACCCAGGCAGTTTTTCAGATTGGATAAGCTACGATGACAATAAAATTGCCACTGGAGAAGAATAAGTGAAATATGGCAATGCAATATTAATGTAGCAATAATCTCTTCCTATTGTGGCAAATTTATTAAATATTATTGCAATAAGCGCCATTTTAATGTAAAATCAAATCATATTTTGTGTTGAATTTTACATGTTTTTTGAATAAAAATCAAAAACTTAATATATAGGAGGTTAAGATGTCTTTAAAAGATAAAATTGGAGATGGTTTAACAAAGATTAAATCAAATAAAAAAATACAAATATATTTGGGAATAGTAGTAGTTGCTGTAATTGTTATTGTGGCTGGTGGAATTGTACTCAAGAATCAATCACAAAAAGAAACAGAACCTACTGTTCAAACCTATACAATACCGGAAAATGAAAAAATCTTCATCAATGGTCGTATAGTTCCAAAACAAAGCAAAGATATATCAGGACCTCCAAATGGAGAAATACCTGATGTTCGAGTAAGCAATGCACAGAATGTAAAGAAAGATGATGTTTTGTATATTGTAAAAGATGAGGCTGCTATACAAGAAATTTCTGGTATAAAAACTCAAATAAAAAATTTAATTTCTGAAAAGAAAAAATTAAAATCAGATGACCCTTCTCTAACAGCTATTAATTCACAAATAGCAACATTAAATACGAGCTTATCTACTGCAAATGCCAAGGCATATACAAAGATAAAAGCTCCTTTTGATGGGAAGGTCTATTTAAATAATAACCAAAATCAAGATACGCAAGCACCAGGTTCTGCACTTATGACTGTACAGACAACTGACTATGTTATGAATGGTCAAATAAGTGAACAGGATCTATCCAAAATCAAACAGGATATGACTGCTGACATTACTATCTTGTCTACTGGAGATACAGTTAAAGGTAGAGTAAGCTATATATCTGAAAGACCTGTATCTGCATCATCTCCTCAAGATGCTTCAGGAGATGGTTCTTCAGCTACTTCAATGTCATTTTATAGTATAATGTTGACACTTGACACACAAGATGGAATTATAGATGGATATCATACACAAGCTGTTATTGAAGTTAATACAGATAAGCACAAGGTTCCTTCCGCTTCTATTATTAATGATGGTAGCGAAGTATATGTACTTGCTGAAATGGATGGTTATTTAAGAAAAATAAATATAGAAATACTTTCTGAAAGCGGAGACTTCTCTGTAGTATCAGGAAACTTAAATGAGAATGATATAATTGTAAAGAACCCTACTAAAAATATGAAGGAAGGGGATCCCGTAGCAGATAAATCTGGAAGTGCTGGAAAGGCAGATACAGATAAAACAAAATCTGAAAATGATAATTCTGCTAGCTCCTCAGAGGAAAATCCTGAGAATTAGTGGAAAAACACGAGAGGGTGACTAATATGCAGATTGTTTTAGAAAATGTAAATAAGTATTATAAAGTAGGGAAAGAAAAGCTCCATGTACTAAAAGACTTAAACCTTGAAATCGAATCTGGTGAATTCATAATGATCATGGGAAAATCTGGAAGCGGAAAAACTACCATGCTTAACATTTTAGGTTTTTTAGATAAGCTAGATGAAGGTAAATATTATTTTGATGGCACAGATGTCAGTAACTTAAGTGAAAATAAAAGATCTGAATATAGAGCTGAATATGTAGGCTATGTATTTCAACAGTTCAACCTTATAGATACTTTGACAGTGTCACAAAATATTGAAATACCTTTGATTTATTCAGGTGTTAGGGATAAAAATAAAAGAAAAGAACTTGTAGCAAAAAGATTAAAAGAGGTCGGCTTAGAGGATAAGGCTCTTAGCTACCCTAACCACTTGTCAGGTGGTCAGCAACAAAGAATAGCTATTGCAAGAGCCCTTGTAAACAATCCAAAGATAATACTTGCAGATGAACCAACAGGAGCTTTGGATAGTGAAACTGGAAAAGAAATTATGCGTCTACTTACTGAATTAAATGAGTCAGGAACTACAATTATTATGGTTACACATGACCATGATATGACTAAATACGCATCTAGAGTAATTTCTTTAAAAGACGGTAGTTTTGTAAAGGGGGTTTAAGTATGTTTACTTTAATAAAGAATTCCCTTGCAAATTTAAAGGGTCATAAACTTAGATTAATAATAGCTTTTATATGGATAATTATCGGTATTACATCTGTAGTATTTGTAAGTGCCGTTGGAAATGGTATGTCTGCTATATTTAAGAGTACATTTCAAAATATAGCACCTAAAACAGCCATCTTTTATTTTGAGCCTTCTGATAAGGAGCTAGGAAGAAATCAAGTAATGCTTGATCCATTTTTAAGCTCAGATGTTCAGGCAATAGCTGCTCTTGATGGTGTAGAAAAGGTTGAGCCTTCAAAAAAGTTTGCTCAAACTATGCCAGGATTTGATGAAAATACTCTTATGGGTAACTTTACATACTTTGACAAATCAGGTTCTTCTCAAATCCTTCCAATTGAAAAGGCTCACTACAAAGTAATAAAGGGTCGTTCACTTACGGAAGCGGATGAAGGCAAAAGAGTAATTGTTTTAGAAAGCAATGCAGTAAAGGATTTATTTGGTGAAGATGAAAAAAATCCAATAGGTAAAGGTGTTACTTTGAATGGGCTGACTTTTGAAGTGGTTGGAGTTTTAGATAGTGATACCACATACGATCCAGTCGATAAAACTTTTAAAAAACGTGGTATGTTTGATGTCGATAATCCATATTCTGTAATACCAAGTACGGCTTATGGAATTCTTACAGGTACAAACATAAAAAGTGGTTCTATAAACTCTATGGTTGTAACTGTAAAAGATGGATTTGAAATGGAAACTGTTACAAAATCTATTGAGGATAACCTAGCCTCTCTTCATCCAGATATTAACGGAGAATATAAAGTTCAAGATCAAAGTAGTATACAAAAATCTACAGAAGCCTTTACAAAAGGAATTGATAAATTTGTAAAGATAATCACAGTAGTTGCTATGATTGTTGGTGGTGTAGGTATAATGAATATAATGTACGTATCTGTTATGGAAAGAAATAAGGAAATAGGAATAAGAAGAGCTTTAGGTGCAAAGCCAAGATCTATTCTATTCCAGTTCTTGGTAGAATCAGTGTTTATCACTTCATTTGGTGGCATTTTAGGTGTTATAGTTGGATATGCAGTCACTATTTATTCCAAAAATATTATGCCATTTAGACCTATACCAAGCTTTAATAGTTTCTTATATGCTGTAATATCAATCGTACTAACAGGTATTATATTTGGACTAGTACCTGCTTATAAAGCATCAAAGGTAGATCCAATAAAAATTATATACAAATAAAATTTAAGAGATTAATTCATATGAATTAATCTCTTTTTTATAGAAAGTTATAAATATAATAATTTTTTCAACTTATATTTATACACAAATATTTTGAGAGGAGATAGAGTTTGCTTTATAGCTATACTCTACTATTAAACTATGACAAAGTTACTAATTAAAAATGGGAGAATAATAAATCCTGCTAGCAATTTAGATGAACATATGGATATTTTAATTGAAGATGATAAAGTTAAAAGAATCGAAAAAAATATCCAGCTTGATAATGAAGATTTTAAGCTTATTGATGCCAAAGATTGTATTGTATCACCTGGATTAATCGATATACATGTACACTTTAGAGATCCTGGTCTCACTCACAAAGAAGACATTATGTCAGGTTCAAAATCAGCTGCTGCAGGAGGATATACAACTGTTTTATTGATGGCAAATACTAACCCTAAAATCGATAATATAAAAAGCCTTCAATATGTTCAGGAAAAAGCAAAAAAAGCTCCAATAAATATCCTTCAAGAAGCAGCTCTTACTATTGACTTCAAAGATGAGTTGGTAGATATGGATGCTCTACACAAGGCAGGAGCTGTAGGATTTACAAATGATGGTGTTGCTGTTATGAACACAAACGTATTGAGAAAAGCTATGATAAAAGCGAAGGAACTAGGCACAATTATAGCCCTTCACGAAGAAGATAATAAACTAATTGGACTACATGGTATAAATGAAGGTTCAGTATCAAATTCTCTAGGGCTAAAAGGAGCACCTAGGGTATCTGAAGATGTTATGGTGGCTAGAGATTGCATGCTAGCTTTAGAAACAGGAGCAACTATCGACATTCAACATATAAGTTCAAAAAATGCAGTTGATATGGTTCAATATGCAAAATCAAAAGGAGCAAATGTGATTGCTGAGGTAACTCCTCACCACTTCACTTTAACCGAAGATGCAGTGCTAGAACATTCTACTCTAGCCAAAATGAATCCACCTCTAAGAACTTATGAAGATAGAGAGAGAATAATAAGTGCCCTTGCTGATGGGACTATAGACATTATAGCTACCGATCACGCTCCACATACACCTGAAGAAAAATCAGTAGAGTTTTCAAAAGCACCTAGTGGAATTATTGGACTTGAAACTGCTCTTTCACTTACTATTACTGAACTTGTTAGAAAGAATAGGCTTTCACTTTCACAGGCCTTATCAAAGCTAACTTCTAATCCATCCACTCTTTATAAATTAAATAAAGGGGATATTTCAGAAGGAAAGATTGCTGATATATGCATCTTCAATCCCAATGAGAGTTATGTTGTAGATAAGTTTTATTCTAAATCTTCAAACTCACCTTTTATAGGTCAGAAATTATTTGGAAAAGTTAAGTATACTATCTGCTCAGGAAAAGTAGTATATTCTGATTAAAAAAAAGACACAGTAAAAACTGTGTCTTTTTCAATCTATCTATTTTGATAGTAATATATAAATAAATATTTCTATTTATTATATATTAACTATGCTTCTTTTTTCTTCATTCTCTTTGAGTAGAATTTATCTATAAATACTGCTATTGCATTATCACCAGATACATTCGCTGCTGTACCAAAACTATCCTGAGTTAAGTATAATGTAATCATTAACTGCTGCATTACTTCTGTTGTGATACCAACCATTGGTAAGAATGGAAGAGCTGACATTATTGCACCACCTGGAGCACCTGGAGCTGCAACCATAGCAACACCTAACATAGCTATAAATCCAAATACAGTACCAAAGTTAAATGCCATACCGTTCATTAATAATACTGCCACACTACAAGAAGTAATAGTAATCATACTACCAGCTAAGTGAATTGTTGCACATAGAGGCACAACAAAGTTTCTTATATCTTCTGATACACCATTCTTTTCAGCACATTCTAAGTTTACTGGAATAGTAGCTGCTGAAGACTGAGTACCTACTGCTGTTAAATAACCCTTTACCTGGTTCTTTATAAGCATTGCAGGGTTCTTTCCTGCATAAGTACCTGATACAACAAACATAAGTCCTACATATATTAAATGTAGAGCTATTACTATAAGGAATACCTTCCAGAATATCGATAGAACACTAAATACAGAACCAGTGTAGCTCATGTTAGCGAAGTTACCACAAATAAATAATGGTAATAGAGGTATTATTACCTTGCTTAAAACATTAGATATAATTGCTTCGAAATCGTCGAAAATTTCATATAGCACTACTCCACGATTCTTAGATCTTAACCAAGAAATACTTAATCCCATCATAAATGCAAATACAACTGCACTTGTAACATCAAGCATTGGAGGAAGTCCAATCTTGAAGAAAGGTTCAAGTGCTTTTCTAGCTCCCTGTACCTTATCGATTAATTCTGGTGTTATGAATACCGGGAAGAAATTACTTGCTACTGCATAAGCAAGACATCCTGCTATTAGAGTTGAACCATATGCTGTTAAAGCTGTTATTCCCAATAATTTTCCTGCACCATCTGATAATTCCGCAATACCCTTAACTACAAATCCGATTATCATAAGAGGTATTATAAAGTTTAAGAACTCACCAAATAAACTTGATAACGTTATCAACACTCTCAATAACTGAGGTGGCATAAACTTCAAGTTACCTAGGATAATACCGACTACGATAGCTATTATTAGTTTAGAAACTAAACCTAGCTTAAATTTTTTACCTTCCATCTTTTCCTCCTTAAAATTTATATAATGTAATATAATTTATGATAGTAACAGAGTACTTTAAAAAACATTTAACCGTTACCACAAATCATTATAACATAACGTTTACATTAATTCAATTTAAAAAAGGTTTTCCTATTATAAAATGTTTTTTTGCTATTTTAAAATAAGACTTTTAGCCTACTTCGCTTATAAAAGTTTTTATAATTCAGAAGTTTTCATTTAGTAATTAAATTTATAATTATCAAATATTAAGCTGGTGTTTTTACTTAATTTACTATTTAAAAATACCTAAATCAGCTATTCTATAAGATATTTATTAAGTATCTCTTATTAGTTATATTTTTTTTGATTAAGTCGATAATATTTTATAAGCTATACTATTATTTTATTTTATATTTTTATCAAAAAAAGACAAAACACTGCTTAGCAGAGTCTTTGTCTTTTGAATTTTATTATTTTGTTATAATTAATATCTATTTTTCTAATCTATCTATTAGTTTTTCTAGATTTTCTGATTTTCCTTTTATTAAGTCAACATATTCTGATAAGCCATCATTTTCCAGTAAAAGCACTAGCTCTTCATATCTCTTGACATCTTTTTTAAGCTTGGAAGAAAGCTGATCCTTATTTGCATCTGTACTAAACTCTAAAAACTCGCCTAAAAGCATAGCATTTAAAGAAGCTTGTTTCAATAATTCATCAGATGACTCCTTTAAAAGTTCAGAATCCTCTTCTTTATTTTCCTTGAGTGCTTGATTAGACATAGCTATAGAAATTACTGCCAACTCACTAAAAGAGTCAAACTGATGTCTCAGATTTTTGATAATATCTATATTTGAATCATCTATCATTTCATAATAATCTACATTTTTAGAAGTTCCTTCTTCTTCCATCTCATAAAATACTTCTGAATCATATCCGCATACTGGACACACAGAAGGTGCTTCATCACCTATATGTACATATCCGCATTCTTTACATTTAAACCTTTTCATATACATCTCTCCTCATAAATATTACTATATGGTTATATACCCAATTAAAGATATTATATAACAACTATTTGCATAGTCAATAATTTTTATTGTTATTGCTGAATATTAATTATACGAGTTTTTATATGACTTACCGAACCATATAATAGCTAACTAATGCTTTTACTTATGTTTTTATTTCTATACTTTAATTTATGTTTTTATTTCTATACTTTAATTTATGTTTTTATATTGTAACTTTTTTTGACTATTGTATCCATCCCGTAAATATATTTATCATTCTGAATACTTATTAATTACAATTTTGATGTTTCATTCTTAAAGCTTTTATAGTAGAATAGAAAGTAATTAGGAGGTTAATTATGAATAGTAATAATAAGATGAACAGAAAAAACAAAAGAAAGAAAAAATCAGTTTTTACAATTAAGAAATTCCTGCTTTTAGCAATTGTTATAGCTTGTGTTGCTGGAGGCGTTAAGATAGGCTTTGCTTACAAAAATGAACAAGAAGCTTTGCAGGAAGAAAAAATCAAAAAAGAAGAGCTAGCTAAAGAATTAGAAGAAAAAGAAAAATCTCAAGTAGTAGTAGGTCAAAAGAAAGAATTTAAGGATGTACACGGTGTAGATTCTCAAAAGGTTTGGAATGCTATGAATACATATGACTATGATAATGGTGGTAAAAAAGAAGTTTTCCTGACATTTGATGATGGTCCTTCACTTACTAACACACCTAACATAATCAAAATTCTTAAAGACAATAATGTAAAAGGTACTTTTTTTGTAATCGGAAAGTCACTAAAAATGGATGGCGCTCCTGCTGTACTAAAGGATTTATATAATGAGGGAATGGCTATCGGTAATCACTCCTTCTCACATGACTATGCATATCTTTATCCAAAAAGAGTTTTAAATTTGGAGAACTTTACTGCTGATTTTAAAGAAAACGAAAAGTTAATAAAAAAATCACTAGAAATGGATAATTTCTCTACTAGAGTAATCAGATGTCCTGGTGGTCAAATTTCTTGGAAAAGCACGGAACCTCTAAATGATTATTTAATAAAAAATAATATGGCATCTATTGACTGGAATGCTCTTAATGGTGATGCTGAAGGCGGAAAGAAAAATGCAGATCAATTATATCAGGAAGCTGTAAACTCTGGTAAGGGTAAAAACTTGGTAGTAATATTGATGCATGACACATATGGAAAAGAAGAAACAGTAAAAGCATTAGATAAGATAATAAAGCATTATAAAAGCGAAGGATATGAATTTAAAACTTTAGTTTAGTCTAAGCTTAAATTTTTGCTTTTATTATATAACAAGATAAAATTACGATAAAATTAACTGAAAATAGCTAGAACAAACTAATAATTAGTTTGTTCTAGCTATTTTTTATATTAAATACTTCTAATATTTCTAACTTGGCTTAAGCTATAAGCTATTGCTTTTCTAAATTTCTATCTAGTGCCCTTGAAAATAAATCCCTATACTTGCCATTCCAGTCATTTACCAAGTAACTTACAACTGCAGCTATATACATTATTTTTATATTTATAAAGAAGAGTACTATAATAAGTATTCTATATCTTTTTGCCTGTTTTACACTTCCACTCTCAGCTATCATTTTATTTTCTATTATTACCATAGAATCCTTAAAAGTAAATATCGTAAATAAATATTCCAAAGAAAATATAAAATTCTCTATATACTCCACTCTAAAACTAACTTTAAATACTTTTAATAGTTCTGCAAAAAGTATATATACTATCATTATAATAAATAACTTTCTTGTTGAATAAATAAATCTAATGTTTTTCTTTAAAGTAGAGATTAAATTTAATTTATATTTCTTTACTCCAAAGTTTAGCTTTATTTTTTTAGAAACTATCATAGTTAAAAAATATATTATAATTCCACTAGCAAATGATATCAGTGAGAAACTAAAAAGAAAACTTTGTTTAATAGTTTTACTCTCAATTGTCTGCCTATAATTTTCTAATACTTGTAAAGAATTTTTACTTACCCCCTCTGGAATTAATACTTTAGATATTTTATCTATAAATGAATATATCTCTTTAGAAAACTCATCAAAGTTTGAGATCAAAGATACATTAGTAAAGCTCCTCATCAAGTAGTCAAATACAAACATCATCAATAAACTTAATATCGATAGAAGTATTATTTCATTCCCTAACTCACTCTTTTCAAGAAGAATATAACCTGTAAATAGACCAATTATAGATCCTTGAATGAGCATTATAGGAGTCATAGGATTCCCTAAAACAAAAAATGTAATTAAAATAGAAATAATCACACTTAGAGATGAATATTTCCAGCCACATCTTATATATATAATTGCAAAAAAAACAGGAACTAAGAAATCATAGTATCCAAAAAAACCGAGCCCCATAGCCGTAGAAGCTAGTGTTAAAACTATAAAAATAGAAGTTAGTATACTCGCCTCTACCATAGGTTTTATAGAGTTTTTATTGTCCATATTATACCTCCGATATTATTGAGTATACCAAAATACACTTTTCAAATCAATCAATCACTGGTTATTTTTTATGAAAGGTGTTAAAATTTATATAAGCAATATCTTATAATTTGTACTTGTTTTTAATTTAGGAGGTGTTATTTATGCAAAAGGTAGCATTTATTGGAGCAGGTGTAATGGGAAAAAATATGATTAGAAACTTCATGAAGAAAAACATAGATATTTCCTTTTACACTAGAACTAAAGAAAAAGCATTAGATTTAATAGACGAAGGTGCACATTGGTGTGATTCTGTAAAAGAATGTGTATTAGATAAAAAAGTTATAATAACTATGGTGGGATACCCAAGTGATATTGAAGAAATTTACTTGGGAAGAGATGGAATTATTGAAAATGCAGCTGAAGGATCTTATTTGATTGATATGACAACAACAGATCCAAAGTTAGCAAAAAAATTATTCGATAAGTCTAAAGAGAAAGGTCTTCACTTTATGGATGCCCCCGTATCTGGAAGTGATATCCGTGCAGTTGATGGAACTCTTACGATTATGGTTGGTGGAGAGTTAAAAGATTTTGAAGCTTGTTATCCAATTTTTAATTGTCTAGGAAATATAATCATCTATGAAGGTCCTTCTGGAAGTGGACAGCATACTAAAATGGCAAATCAAATAGCAATATCTGGTGCTATATCTGGTGTTTGTGAGGCTTTATATTATGCAAATAAAGTTGGATTAGACGAAACCAAGACATTGATTACAATTAGCACAGGTGCCGCTGCTAGTTTTCAGATGGAAAATATGGCGCCAAAAATTCTAGATGAGGAATATGAAGCAGGCTTTTTCATTAAACACTTTGTAAAAGATATGGAAATTGCTATAAAGGAAGCAGAAAATAAAAATATTGATCTGCCAGTATTGGCTAGGGTCTTAAAAAATTATCAATCACTAGAAAAACAAGGATATGGAGATTTAGGTATACAAGCTCTGTATAAGTTCTATGAAGATGAGGATAAAGATAAATAATAAAATATTAAAAAGGGCTATGATAATTCTCATAGCCCTTTAATACTTTTACTTACAATCATTATACCCTTAATTATTAGTGATCACAATTTTCATCACATACATGATCAGGATTTTCTTCAATGAATTTTAGGTATTCTTTTTCATTTTCTTTAAATTCTCTTACCATACGATCATATGAAGGAAGTGCCTCTTCCTCTTCTAATTCTGTTCCATTCCAGTCAGCATACATCATCTGATCGCCGTTTGTTAGTATCATTCTTCCAACGTGAGTAGTCTCATCTATTAACTCTAAGAAGTCCATCTGTCCATCTACAACATCACTATCTAACTCGATGTCATCATCCATACACTGTACTACCATTAGAGGTATTAAATTCCCCTCTTCATCTTCTGTTACTACAGTAATGTCAAGTATACCCTCTACCCCTTCTTCATATTCTGATAGTGGGATATCAGTTTCTACCATATTCTCAGGAACACTTAATTCTTGAATTAAATACTCTACTACTCTATCCTTAACTAATTCTTTTGACATAGCATATACCTCCAAATTATTATAATCAATCTTGCTAATATTATACCATTGAATATATTTAAAGTCTATAAAAAGGAAGGCACTAAAGGATAAATTAAGTAAATTAGTATAACCTTACTCTATACTATTAGTGTAAATATTATTACTAGTATTGGAGGGAATACATATGAGAAATATTAAGAAAATCGTCTCAGTATGTCTATCTTTAATGATGGTCTTTACTATGATGATAGGATTTGCAAACGCCGATTCAACTGGCGAAGTAATTACAATAGGCGCTAACTTAAACCAACAACAAAAATCAGAGATTTTAAATTATTTTGGAGTTGACGAAAATAATCCAGATATAATGTATGTTAATAATCAGCAAGAAAGAAAATATCTAAGTGGGGTTGCACCAGATAGACAGCTAGGTCATGTAACTATGTCTTCATCTTATGTTGTTCCTACTAGCAGCGGTGGTATTAATGTTAAAACATCTAATATAACTTGGGTAACAAGTTCTATGATAGCTTCGACATTATCTACTGCAGGAGTGGACAATGCAAATGTAGTAGCTGCAGCACCATTCCCAGTTAGTGGTACTGGAGCCTTAACTGGAATAATAATGGCTTTTGAAAAGTCTTCCGGTGAACAGCTTACTGAGGAGAAAAAGCAACTTGCAAATAAAGAGCTTGTTGCTACTGGTAATTTAGCTGAAGAAGTAGGAAAAGATAAAGCTTCTGGTATCATAAATGATGCTAAAAAAGAAGTAATAAAAGATGGTCTAAAAGATGAAAAAGATATTGAAAAAGCAGTCAAAGATGTTGCCAATAATTACAATGTAACACTTAATACAGGTGATATAAATGTTATTGTAAACTTATTAAAAGATATTGGTAATCAAAACTACAATTATAAGGATATGAAGGATACCTTGGACAATATAAGTGCCAATGTTGGATATAGCCTTAAAGAAGCTGGTGAAAAAGTCGATATAGATGGCATTTTTAATAAGGCTAAATCTTTTATAAACAACAATAAGGATGCTAAAGAGTTCTTCAATCAATTCGATGATTCTAAATTATCTAAAGATGCCGTAGTAAGTACTACTGCTTCTGGTATAGAAAGTGCTCAAAAGGTAGCTGGGGATTTAGGTCAAAAGGTAAATGATAGTGGACTTTGGGATAAAATAAAAAGTTTTTTCCAATCACTATTTAATTAGTAAACTTGATGATAGCATTTTAAAAAATAATATTAGTCTATAAAAAAGTCTTCTCTAAATGAGAAGACTTTTTTATTAAATAAACTCTATAAATTATTATAGAAATTATGACCTTGTATTAAATTTAATTAAAAAGATGGTATTATAGCACCCTTATAATTATCTTCTATATATTTTTTAACTTCTGGAGATGTAAGTGCTTTGCTTAAAGCTTTTATCTTTTCATCTTCTTTATTATCAGATCTTACAGCTAAAATATTAGAATATGGAGAATCTTTTGCTTCAATAGCAATAGAATCACTCAATGGGTTTAACTTTGCTTCTAATGCATAGTTTGAGTTTATTACATCTAAGTCAACATCCTTAAGTGCAGTTGGAAGTTGCTCTGCAGCAAGTTCTTTTACTACTATCTTCTTTGGATTTTCTGTTATATCATTCTTTGTAAGGATTTCCTTATCTGCTACTTTTATCAAACCTTCTTTAGCTAGTAGCTTTAGTGCTCTTGATTCATTAGTTGGATCATTTGGAACTGCCACTAATGCACCTTCCTTAACATCATTTACATTCTTTACCTTATCAGAGTATACTCCCATTGGCTCTAGGTGAACCTTGACAGTATAAGTTAAGTCAGTATTATTTTTCTTATTATACTCATCTAAGTAAGGGCTATGCTGATAGAAGTTTGCATCTAAAGATTTTTCTGTAAGTCCCTTATTTGGAAGTACATAGTCATTAAATACTTTTACTTCTAACTTGTAGCCATCCTTTTCAAGTAATGGCTTTACAACTTCATTTAATATTTCTGCATGTGGGTTTGGAGTTGCTCCAACTACAATAGTCTTATCATCACCTGCAGATTTGCCTGCATCCTTATTTCCACCACAGGCTACTAAAGTAAAAGATAGTGCAGCAACTGCTGCTAGTGTTAAAACTTTTTTTAATTTCATAAATGATTCCTCCTAAATTTTTATTTTTATATATTATTATAAATAAATAATATTATTTATTTTTTCTGATTTTTATGAATTTTTAAGTTAAATTCTATTATCAGATATGTATTGTTGTCTGTATTTTTATAATTTTATAAAATCAAGTTCTAGATTAAATATAGCAATTTTTTATATAGACATTCAATCTAGAACTTTAAACATAGGATAAGTGTCTTTATTTTAATTTTTTATAAAGAAAATCTCCTAATCCCTGTATAATTTGTACTACTACCACAAGTGATACAACTGTAAATATCATAACATTCTTATCAAATTGCTGATAGCCATACATTAAAGCTACGTTTCCAAGCCCGCCAGCACCTACAGCACCTGCCATAGCAGTATAGCCTAATATAGTAATCGCTGACAAAGTAATACCTGTTATAATTGACGGTGTGGCCTCTTTAACCATAACCTTAAATATTATCTGTGTATTAGTGGCCCCGAAAGATCTAGCCGCTTCTATAAGCCCTTTATCTACTTCATCAAGAGAGCTTTCTATAAGTCTTGCTATAAATGGAGCTGATCCAACTGTTATCGGTACAATAGCGGCAGTCTCACCAATACTTGTACCTACAATCATTCTTGTTATTGGTATCATTGCTACAATAAGTATCATAAATGGAAAACTTCTAAGTATATTTACTATAAGACCAAGAACTCTATTTACTGATTTATTTGGTTTAAGACCATCCTCTTTTGTTGTAAATAATACAATTGCTATTATAAATCCTAGTACAGAAGCTATAATTGTTGGAACTAAAATCATATACATAGTCTGCACCATTGCACTTGGAAATAAATTTTTAAAATAATCACTAAAGCTCATTGTCTACCTCCTGCCATCTCATATCACATTTTGTTAAGTATTCTTTTACTTGTTCAACAGAAGCTTCTGGAATATTTATTATCAGTGAACCCAAAATATTGTCTCTAAATTTTTCTAGTTTTCCAAAAATTATTGATACATCTATATTTAACTCTCTAGACATTCCTGTTATAATTGCTTCATTTGATCTATCATTTGTAAATAAAAGTTTTAAGTTCACTCCATCTGGTAAAACAATATTGTCCTCGCCTAGTATCTTTCTAAGAGCAACTGGGCTATTTAAAAATATCTCTTCTGTATCTCCTATTTCAAGAACTTTACCTGCATCCATAATTGCTGTTCTAGTACATATTTGTTTAATAACTTCCATTTGGTGAGTTACTATTATAATTGTTATGCCCAACTTTTTGTTTATTTCTTGTAGTAATGATAATATTGAACTTGTTGTCTTTGGATCTAGTGCCGAAGTTGCCTCATCACAAAGAAGTACTGATGGATTCATAGTAAGAGCTCTTGCTATTGCTACTCTTTGCTTCTGTCCTCCACTTAGATTCTTTGGTCTTGAGTCTTTTTTATCCAGTATCCCTACCAAATCCAATAATTCCTCTACTCTAGACTTTATTTCCTCCTTGCTATAACCATGACACTCCATAGGCAAAGCTATATTTTCAAATACAGTCTTTCTTTCGAGTAAAGAAAAATGCTGAAATATCATCCCAAGATTTTTTCTTAGATCTCTAAGATTTTTATCATCTAAATTTCCAACATTTTGATTATTTACAATAATTTCCCCAGAGTCAAAGGACTCCAATCTATTTATACATCTCAACAGTGTTGACTTACCAGCTCCACTGTGACCTATAATACCAAAAATTTCTCCATCATTTACTGTAAAGTTTACATCAGTTAATACTTTATTACTTCCAAAACTCTTATTAACATTTTTAATTTCTATCAAATTTTTTCTCCTTTCTAATTTAAATTTATATACTAAAAATGTCTGAGTAAAATAAACCCAGACATAGGAATTTCTACTCATCTTTCAGCTATATGCTGCTGGAATTAGCACCTTGATTTCTCAGGTTGCCGGGTTTCACAGGGCCAGTCCCTCCACCTCTCTCGATAAGAGATATATAATTGTTATGTATTAATAATATATCTTAATAAACTATTTGTCAATACGTAAATATTCTATGTATTAAAAATAAGCCTTAAAAAGCATTACTGCATTAAAAATCATACCCGCTACAATTATCAATATCATAATATAATCTATAATTAAATTTGTTTTAGAGTATTTTTTAACACCTTTTGAATTCTCTAATGTTCCTTTATGAATCTTTATCGATCTAACTATTCCTGAACCCATAACCCCTAGACCTAATATCGCTATTAATCTAGCTGATAAAGGAATCGCCAACATTCTAGAGTACATAACTATTAAAAATCCCATTGCAATCATAAATGATGTATTTGAAAATAAATCTGATTTTTTCTTATCTTCTTCTTTTAAATGTTCTGGTCTTATATCTTTTTCATAATATGCTTTTTCTTTCTTTTTCTTTTTCTTAGCCATAATACCCTCCCAAATTACATCTTATGATAATATTTCATATACCGTATAGTATTATATCATAATTATAGATGAATTAAATATATTTTCTGATTTTTTACACAAAATTCATAAAAAAATATTTATTTTTTAATTTTAATACCTCTTCTTGTGTGTTTTTTAGACAAATATATCAATTAGTATATATTTAAACTTTCAAATTTAGTATAAAAAAACAGACATTATATAATGTCTGCTTTTTTTATTTCAAATTAAAACTAAATTAATTGTATTCTTATTTATTTACTGCCTTCATAGGTATAAACTTTCCAACTATACCTGCAATTACTACTGGTATTATCCAGAAGAATCCAAATGCTCCACCTGGCCAATTATTCATTGTTTCTGCTATTGATTTTAATCCAGTAACACCTACTGAAGGTAATACTGATATTACACCAAGTATTAGAGCAACCCATATTGCACATATAAAAATATTGTTATTTTTAATCTGATCATTAAATATACCTAGTATTATATAAGTAATAACTGCTGGGTAAATCATACCTAGTAGTGGAGCTGCTAAGCTTATAATAGTATCAACTCCGAAATTAGATACTACAGCTGAGAATACACATACTACTACCACTATCACTTCATATTTCAATTTACCATTTGATAATTCTCTAAAGTAATTACCACAAGAAGAAGTTAGACCTATTGCAGTAGTCAAACACGCTAGTGCTACTATCACTGCAAGTATAACCTTACCTGGCTCTCCAAGTATAGATTGTGTAATAAATACTAATAATGTAGTTCTTTCAACTGTATCATCAAATAAAGGTGAAACAGTTGCACCTAGATACGCTAATCCACCATATACTAGGGCAAGTCCTATAAATGCTATTATACCAGCCATTACAGTTGCCTTAACCATTGACTTTCTTTCAGTATAACCCTTTTGATGAACAGATGCTATTACTATTCCTGAGAATATACACGCTGCCATAGCATCCATTGTCTGATAACCATCATTAATACCTGTTACAAAAACATTGTCCACTAAAGTTCTTTCTAAAGGTTGTCCTAAAGGCATTACAATACCTTTGATAATCAATACGGCCAAACAAATCAATAATGCTGGAGTAAGAAATGCACCAACGATATCGACAACCTTTGATGGTCTTATAGTCAACAAAAGTACAAGTGCAAAAAATATTATTGAGAAAAGTATTGGACTGAATGAAGATCCAAATATAGGTGCTATACCTATCTCAAAAGTTGTTGCAGCAGTTCTTGGAATAGCTAGAAATGGACCTATACATAGTACCATTACAGTTGCTATTATAACTGCTATTTTGCTTCCAGCCCTAGAAAATAATTTTCTTACATCTCCACTTGTTCTGGTAAGTGCTATAACACCTAACAGAGCTAGACCACCATCTGCAAATAAAAATGCTATAAATCCTGTAAACCACTTGGTACCTGAGATAACTCCTAAATATGGAGGGAATATCAAGTTACCTGCTCCGAAGAACATTGCAAATAATGCGAACCCAATTACGATCATGTCTTTAACTTTTATATCCATTAGAACTCCTCCTTTATTTTAGCCCTGACTAAATTTTAAGTTCAATATCAGTATACCTACAATTTTCAGTATTGTCAAACAATTCTTTAAATTCGACTTTTTTATAACAAATAGCCTTAATTAATTATTTTATTTTCAGAATCATGCCATTTTTTATTAATTAAATAAAAATAAAAAACAGTTTTTTATTTTTATTTAATTTTTTAAGTTTTAATAAAAATAATCTTTATTTTTGATTTTTTTTTTATCTTTTATAAAGGTTATTAAAGTAGTAAATTTACTATTTTAATAATTATAGAAAATATACTCTTATCTTTTCTATAATTTACCACTATAAATTGTGGTATTAAATTTGTTATCCCGAGACCTATCTTTATTTTATTAAATTATTTTTTTATTTTTTTGTATTTAATAGTTTTAAATACTTTTTTTTATATATTTACTTTGTTTTTTTAAATAAAGCAAATGTTTTTTTTATGTATCTTTTATGCTGCTATTCTCTATTTTATTTATTTTTTTAAAATCAGAATAAATTCAGAAAAAAAATAATTCAAAAAAACTTATATATAAAAAAATAGGAATAGTTATTTTTTAAACAATTATTTTAATCATCTTTTAATGTGAAAAAGTTTTTTAGGCAAGTTTTTAATAGTAAAAAGGCGACTGATAATAATTATCTGTCGCCTTTTCATATATAAATTTTATATTTTAAGTTATGTATAAACTTACTTTTTATTCAATTACAACTTTTCCATCTTTTGCTACTATATTTATTATATCTCCACTAGATATATTACCTGCTATTATTTTCTTTGCTATTTCAGTCTCCAGAGTATTGCTTATATATCTTTTAAGCGGTCTTGCACCATATATAGAGTCATATCCTACATCTACTATGTAGTCTTTCGCTTCGTCTGTAATATTTAGTGCTATATCTTTTTCCTTCAATCTATTTCTTACACTCTGCATAAATATATCTATTATCTTTTTAATCTCTTCCTTTTGAAGCGGCTTAAACATTATTATATCGTCCACTCTATTTAGGAATTCTGGCTTAAACCTCATTCTCATTATTTCTTTTATCTTAGTGTTTACATCATCATCTATATTGCCAGCTGCTTCCAAAAGAATTTCACTACCGATGTTTGAAGTCATAATGATAAGTGTATTTCTAAAATCAACTGTTTTACCCTTATTATCTGTAAGTCTTCCATCATCTAATATCTGTAAAAACATATTAAATACATCACTATGTGCTTTTTCTATTTCATCAAACAATATTACAGAGTATGGCTGTCTTCTTACTGCCTCAGTTAACTGGCCGCCTTCTTCATAGCCTACATACCCTGGAGGTGGTCCTACCAATCTAGATACACTGTGCTTTTCCATGTATTCTGACATATCTATTCTTATTATATTTTCTTCACTATCAAACAACTCTCTAGCCAAGGTCTTTGCAAGTTCAGTTTTACCAACTCCTGTTGGACCTAGGAATATAAATGATCCTATTGGTTTATTTTCATCACTCAAGCCTGCCCTAGATCTTAATATTGCGTCTGAAACCACCTTAACTGCTTCATCTTGTCCTACTACTCTTTCATGTAGTTTGTCTTCCAGTAAAAGTAATTTTTCTCTTTCACTTTCAACTAACTTTGTAACAGGTATCCCTGTCCATTTTGAAACTATGTCAGCAACTTCATTTTCTGTAACTTCTTCTTTTAGAAGAGTATTTTCTTCAGTGTGCTTAGACATATTCTCTTCATACTTCTTTATTTGTTCTTCAAGACTTGGTATTTCACCAAACTTTACCTCTGCTGCCTTATTAAAGTCATATTCTCTTTCATACTTCTCAGCTCTACCCTTAGCATCATCTAACTTTTCTTTCAATAGCTTTATATCCATTATCTTGCTCTTTTCAGCTTCATACTTAGATGTCATACTATCATTTTCTTCTTTTAAATCTGCTAACTCTGCTTCTAATTCTTTCAATCTAAGCTTTGATTTATCATCATTTTCTTTTAAAAGAGCTTCTCTTTCTATTTCCAAAGTAAATAGCTTTCTTCTTACAACATCTAACTCTGTAGGAAGGGAGTCTATTTCACTTCTTATCATAGCACCTGCCTCATCTATCAAGTCAATAGCCTTGTCTGGAAGGAATCTATCTTGGATATATCTATCTGATAGTTTAGATGCTGCAACAATTGCATTATCATGTATTCTTATTCCGTGATGTATTTCAAATCTTTCCTTCAAACCTCTAAGTATTGATATAGTATCATCTACTGTTGGTTCTTCTACTATTATAGGTTGGAATCTTCTTTCAAGTGCCTTATCCTTTTCTATATACTTTCTATACTCATCAAAAGTAGTTGCTCCTATACAGTTTAACTCTCCTCTTGCAAGCATTGGCTTGATTAAGTTACCTGCATCCATTGATCCTTCAGTCTTACCTGCACCAACAATATTATGTATTTCATCTATAAACAATATTATCTTTCCATCTGAGCTAGATACTTCCTTTAAAACTGCTTTTAATCTCTCTTCAAACTCTCCTCTATATTTTGCACCAGCTATTAACGCTCCCATATCAAGAGAGAATATTATCTTATTTTTTAATCCTTCTGGAACGTCTCCCTTTACTATACGCTGAGCTAAACCTTCTATAATAGCTGTTTTACCAACACCAGGTTCTCCTATTAGTATCGGATTATTCTTCGTTCTTCTTGAAAGAATCCTTATAGTTCTTCTTATTTCTTCGTCTCTACCAATTACAGGATCCAACTTATTATCCTGTGCTAACTTTACAAGATTAGTACCATACTTTGCCAAAGCATCATATGTACCTTCAGGATCTTGAGTATCTACTCTTTGATTTCCTCTTACTGAGTTTAAAGTGTTTAAAAATTCCTGTTTAGTAAGTCCAAACTGATTAAATATTTTCCCTATATTTGCATTCTTTTCCATATCAAATATTGCAAGCATAATATGTTCTACACTGATATAGGAATCTTTGAACTGTTCTGAAATTTCTTCAGCCTTTACTAATACTTCATTTATCTTTCTAGTTGCTGTTACACCCTGTGCACTAGCAGCTTCACCTGTGACCCTAGGTAACTTCTTCATCTCGTTAGCTAAAGAATCCTTTAAGGCATCCACGCTTATATTCATTTTTTCTATTATGTTTGGAATTAAACCATCTTCTTGATCCATCAATGCATAAAGTAAATGAATAACATCTACTTGTTGATTATTATTTTTTACTGCCTCAGCAAAGGCTTCATTTAGTGCATTTTGCACTCTTATAGTCATTTTTTCTACATTCATATAATACACGTCCTTTCTGTATACTTATTATTTTGATAACTATAGAATCTTGCTTTATCTAATTAATTAACTATTTATTTTCATTTATTTTCATTTTTTTACTTTTACAAATTATAAGCTTGTGGTAAGAATATAAGTATTTATCTTCTATATAAAATACTTTCAAATATACAATCCTCTAGATTTCAAGATTTTTTCTCTTTAACTATCATCCATTGACTATTATTGATTTTCTCAAGTCCAAAATACTATCCAAAAGATCCTCACCTTTGCTAGGTTCAAAACTCAAGTTTAACTTAAATGTTTTTGCAAAGTTAAAAAAGTCAAAGCTTTTATTTGATAAAGCTATCAAATATAGATCTTCATCTATCACTCTTTTTTCTCCTACTTGTAAGTACCTACATTTACTGATAAAATCATCATTATAATCCATATAATAAACTTTTTCCAATGGGTAATAGCTGTATTTAACTATATTGTTCATTATCTTCATTATATACCTATTTATAAAGTCATATATTTTATCATCGCTGTAAATTGAAATCTCATCATATATATATTCACCAAAAAAAGGATGAACATTCTTTTTTAGCTTTATAACATAATTTTTTGGTATTGAAAACTCTAATCTCCAATAGTTTGAATTTTCCTTTTCAAGTATAATTAAGTTGTCTGTTCTCTTCTTAGAATCGAATTCTTGCATTGAACATAAAAAATTACTTACATTGAATATGTCGATTTTATCTTCAAAGAAAGAATCAAACCATTTCATTATTTCTCTATCAAACTTAAAATCCATACTAATACCTTCTTTCCTCTGTCTTTCTCGATATCATATTTCCTTCAATAATTTTACTGTACTCTTGAACTAGTTTATCTCTCTCATACTTAGAACCTTTGTATGATACCAAAGGATTGATCATATATACTCCATTTCTTACCTTTTGCATAAACTCATACTTTCTATACTCTCCAAATAGTACAGATAAACTCGTTTTAGGATAATCTAATAACTCTGATAATTCTTTCAAAGTCATATTAATTTTATTATCCTTATCCATAATACTAATCAGCATCATAGGTATCATGGCCTTCTTAGAACTTATAGATTCCATAGTCTTTATGTAATTTTTGGGGGAAACATTTAAAAATCTTTCTACATTTTTTTTATAATTTACATTTCTACTTTCTGTATAATCTGTAATATCTACTTTTCTATCGTGTTTTTTTATGTCAAACATTTACTTCCCCCCTTATCTATAAGAATAATATACAATGATAATATATTGCTGTCAATTCAAAAAAAACAAAAGTTTAGTAATAAGCTAAACTTTTGTTTATCTAATAGCTAATTTTATTTTTTCTTAAAGCATTATAAATACATATATAGTAAGCTTGACCTTTTTAAAAAAATATTTTTTTATTTTTAATATACTCCTTGCTCATTAATTAATAGAGAAACTTCTAATCACTTTTAAATAAAGCCGCTCTTCATTTTTTTAAAATGATAAATTAAGCAATTATTTAGGTTTTTTATGTTATAATCTATTAGGTAATATTTAAAAGAAAAGAATAGGATGTGAGTAATTTGATTTTAAATACAAATCTTAAGTCTCAAAATAATACTGAGGCTTTAAATAAAAAGAAAGTAATATCAATACTTGGTTCAACTGGTTCCATTGGAACACAAAGCTTGGATGTTATAAGGTTAAATCCAGAGTTATTTGAGTTGGAAGGTATTACTACTAATAAAAATATCAAACTACTTTTGGAACAAGTAAAAGAGTTTAATCCAAATAAAGTTGCAATATTTGACGAGGATTCTTATTTAGAGTTTCTAAAAATAAAAAATTCCTCTTCAGATAAATCTCTAATAGACTTAGAAGTCTATAAGGGTTTAGATGGACTTGTAAAAATTGCCAAATCTAAATCTATAGACATACTTGTAACTGCTGTAGTTGGTATGATTGGTCTAGTTCCAACTCTAGAGGCTATCAAAAATTCTACAACAATTGCACTTGCAAATAAAGAAACTTTAGTAACTGCAGGTAGCATAGTAATGAGAGAGGCTAATAAATATAAAGCTTCAATAATTCCCGTTGATAGTGAACACAGTGCAATATTTCAGTGCCTAAATGGAGAAGAAAATAGTAAAATAGATAAGATACTTCTTACAGCTTCTGGCGGACCTTTTAGAGGAAAAAGTAAAGAAGATCTAATAAGTGTAAAAAAAGAAGATGCCTTAAAGCATCCTAACTGGACTATGGGACAAAAGATAACTATAGACTCATCTACTCTTATGAACAAAGGGCTTGAAGTTATAGAAGCAAAGTGGCTATTTGGAGTAGAAGCTGATGATATCATTGTTCACGTACATCCACAGAGTATTGTCCACTCAATGCTACAATTCAGCGATTCTACGGTAATTGCACAGATGGGATGCCCAGATATGAGAGTTCCTATACAGTATGCTCTTACTTATCCTGAAAGGATAGATGCTGATTTTGAAAGACTAAACCTCTTTGAAATATCTAGCTTAACTTTCGAAAAGCCTGATATGGAAGTATTCCCTTGTTTAAAATTAGCATTTGATGCTCTTAAACACGGTGGAACTGACTGTACAGTTTTAAATGCTTCAAATGAAGTCTTAGTTGGGAAATTTTTAAATGATGAGATATCTTTCTATGATATTCCTAAATATATAGATTTAGCTATCAAAAGTCATAACTATATAGAAAATCCTGAACTAGAAGATATTCTTGCAGTTGATAAATGGACTAGAAACTTTATAAATAATACAGTAAAATAAAGTTATCTTAGTTTTAA
The DNA here is from genome assembly GCF_003012055.1 of Peptostreptococcus russellii. GTDB lineage: Bacteria > Bacillota > Clostridia > Peptostreptococcales > Peptostreptococcaceae > Peptostreptococcus > Peptostreptococcus russellii. Next base: position 628,681 of record NZ_JYGE01000003.1, read on the forward strand.
TAAAAGATATAATACAATTAAAAATTATAAATATATTGATATATAAAATAGAAAAGGAGTAAATATATGAATATTATTGCAGCAATACTGGTATTCGGATTCATTATATTCATACATGAATTAGGACACTTTTACTTTGCGAAAAGAGCTGGAGTCACTATCCATGAGTTCTCTATCGGTATGGGACCTAGATTATTTGGTTGGGAAAAAGAAGGCATAGTATATAATGTCAGATTGTTTCCAATAGGTGGCTATGTAGCTATGGAGGGTGAAGATGAAGATTCTGTAGATCCAAACTCATTTGGACAAAAATCTATTAAGGAGCGTTTTCTTTCTATATTTGCAGGACCTATGGCAAATATTATATTATGTATCGTTCTTCTAATACCATTTTTCTTTGTCATTGGTACACCAAGTACTACATTTGGAAAAGTTATTCCAAATTCTCCATCTTATAAAGTTGGCTTGAAGGCAGATGATAAGATTCTATCTATAGATAATAACAAAGTAGATTCTTTCAATGAAATGAGCTCTATGATTACTAAAAGTAATGGTAAAGAATTAGATATAAAATATGAACGTAATGGTAAAACTCAAGAAGTTACAGTTCTTCCAGAAAAGAGTGCTGGAAAATATGTAATTGGAATTCAACCAAAAAATGAAAAAAATCCAACTAAAGCTATTTCTCAAGCATTCTACTCTACATATGAAATTTCAAAGACAATGCTGAAGTTTTTATGGCAGTTAGTAACTGGACAGCTTTCAGGAAATATCACAAATTCACTAGCTGGTCCTGTTGGCGTAATCAATATGGTATCAAGTGCAGCAAGTTCAGGTTTTATAAACCTAATCTACCTAACTGCTATTATAAGCTTAAATATAGGTATAATGAACTTACTTCCTTTACCTGCTCTAGATGGATGGAGAATATTGATGCTTATAGTAGAAGCAATTAGAGGTGGCAAAAAGCTTCCTGCTAAAATTGAAGGCTATATAAATGGTGCCGGACTATTTGTTTTACTAGCATTTATGGTATTTATTACCTACAAGGATATTATTAGGTTATTTGCTTAAATAAAATAAAAACTAATTTAAGGTATTTAATTTTTTAAATACCTTAAATATATTTTAGAAGTTATTATTTTTTGGGTATTAATAGTTTAGACTAAGATTTTCACTAGATTAAATCTTAGTATTTAATAAGTTAAAAGGAGCCAAAATGAGTTATAAAAGAAGAAATACAAGGAAAGTACAAATTGGTAAGTTAATTATAGGTGGTGATTCGCCTATATCTGTTCAATCAATGACTAACACAGATACTAGAGATACAAAAGCCACAATTGAACAAATATATAGATTGCAACATGCTGGTTGTAATATTGTAAGAATAGCAGTTCCTGATATGGTAGCTGCAAAGGCAATTGGAGAAATAAAGTCTGCTACTGCTATCCCAATAGTGGCTGATATCCACTTTGACTATAGATTAGCCCTAGAAGCTATAAAACAAGGTATTGATGCTATTAGAATTAATCCAGGAAATATAGGAAGTATAGATAGAACAAAAGAAGTAGTCAAAGCCTGTAAGGAAAATAATATTCCTATAAGAATCGGGGTAAATGGAGGCTCTTTAGAAAAGGATCTTTTAGATAAGTTTAATGGACCTACAGCAGAGGCTATGGTAGAATCTGCCTTAAGACATGTAAAAATATTAGAAGATCTTGATTTCTATGATATAGTTATATCACTAAAAAATTCTGATATAAGAAAATCAATAGAAGCTTATAGATTGATGTCGCAAGCAGTGGACTATCCACTACATTTAGGTATTACTGAAGCTGGTGGTGTATTTAAAGGTACTATCAAATCATCTATCGGAGTTGGTTCCCTACTATCAGATGGTATAGGGGATACTATAAGAATATCTCTTACTGGAGATCCTGTAGAAGAAATTAAAGTTGGAAAAGAAATATTAAGAAGCATAGGGCTATTAAATGATAAAATTAAAATAGTTTCTTGCCCTACTTGTGGCAGATGCCAAATAAATCTTATAAAGCTGGCAAATGAAGTCGAAAATAAGATTGATCATATAGAAAAAGACATTACTGTTGCAATTATGGGATGTGCCGTAAATGGACCTGGTGAAGCCAAAGAAGCTGACATAGGTATAGCTGGCGGAGATGGTATCGGATTATTGTTTAAAAAGGGAGAAATTATAAAAAGAATCCCTCAAGAAGAAATAGTCGATACCTTAGTAAAAGAAATAGATAAACTTTAAATTAATAAAACAAAATAAAAAAGGCGATGATTATAATAATCATCGCTTTTAAATTCGTAAAAATTAATTTTCTATTTTAAAGCGTCTTAATTCATTAAGTTGGAATGTCCACTGAGGGCTAAGTAGCTTATTTTCTTTTTTCACTTTTTCCAAACTATACCATGGACTTATTTCTTTTTCTTTTTTATTTATCAATATTTGCGTCTGTTGTGCTGGCATATATGATTGCGCTAACATAAATACTTTATTATTATTCTCATCTTTAGCCATATCAACTACCATTATCGCGTGTCCGACTCTTTTACTTCCAGGAGTTCCGCCTATAACAAACACATCTCCTATTTGCATATCATCTACATCAACTGCATATGTATCTATCTCAAGTGACAAAGTACCTGAATATGCATACACTAGATTTATAAATTTTTTATATACATCTTCTGAAGATGAAGGACTTGCTCCCTCATAATAATCTCCCGTTTCTGGATTAACTCTGTATCCTTTAACATATTTACCAAAGTCGGCAACTCCTCCAGATACAAAGTGAAACTTAATATTATCATATTTTCCTTGTGAATATAGATAGTCACCCATAAACTTATAGCAAGCATCCGCACAATGAAGAAGGTTTTTTCTTTCTAAGTCTATATCAAAAACTGAGTCATAAACACCTTCACTCTTTTTCTCTTTCCCATTGTAATAGATACTCTTTTCACCATATTTTTTTAATTTTTCATGTCTTAAAAAATATGCAAAGCTGTCTTTATCTGCCTCAACTCTACTATATCCTTCAGGTGGATTATATCTGTTTTCTATATTATATCCATCTTTATTTAAAATTTTATAAGTGTGTTCCTTTTTTTCTATAGAGCAGGATGTTAATACTATCAATATTATAAAAAAACTTAATAAAATAATTATATTTCTAATAATATAATTGTAAGTAAAATAGTTTTTTTCAACTTTCATCTACAACACCACCTAAAGTTTGAAAAATATAGTTATTTAATAAAAAATACTAATACTAGATAAACATATGGTGATACCAAAAGTACACTATCAAATCTATCTAATACTCCTCCATGACCTGGTATTATATTTCCAAAATCTTTTATACCTGCAAATCTTTTTATAGATGATGCTGTTAAATCACCTATCTGTGCTACAATACTTCCCACTAAGGCTACTAATATCAACATTAATATAGGAAGTTTAAAGGCTATTGCAAACAAAGCACTGAAAACTATACTTGCCAAAATTCCTCCCAAACTACCTTCTACTGTCTTGTTAGGACTAACACTGGGGATTAGCTTATGTTTTCCACAATTTTTACCTACAAAATATGCAAATATATCTGTAGCAAATGCTATTATGAATATAAGCCAGACATACAGATGCCCCTTATCAATTTTATCAACTATCATAATAATATAATTAAAACATAGGCATACATATAGTATTCCTGAAAAAGTTAAGGAAACATCCACTACATTTGCTCTATGTAATAAAACATAAATTATTGCTCCTATAAATACTACAAACAGTGCAAGTGCAAAGGCCTCTGTCTCTAGTTTAAATAAATTTCCAAAAAATACAAATACTGCAAATAAATATCCCAAAAACTTTATTGGTTTATAGTCAATATTTTCAAAGGCAGAGTAAAATTCATACAATGCTATTAGCATTAATACTGCGCCACCAATATACAAAGGTATTCCACGAACAATTAAAAGTATCAATAATGGAAGCATAATCAATGCTGAAGTAAATCTTTGTTTCATAAAAACCTCCTATTTGACGCCACCAAAACGTCTATCTCTATTTTGATAAGAATATATTGCTTTTTGAAGTTCCTCTTCATCAAAATCTGGCCAATGAATATCTGTATAGTAAAATTCTGAATAGGCTATTTCCCAAAGCAAGAAGTTACTAAGTCTTTGTTCCCCACTTGTTCTGACAACCAAATCAGGATCTACTATATCCTTTGTATCCAAATAAGCTGCAAATACATCTTCATCAATATTATCTATTTCGAGCTTTCCTTCTAATAGGTCCTTGCATGTTAGCTTTACTGCATCTAATATATCTGCTCTTCCGCCATAATTTAGAGCTAATGTCAGAACCAATGATTTATTGTCCTTTGTCTCCTCTTTTGACTTATTCAATTCAGCTACACATACTTCTGGCAATTTTGATATGTCACCTATTGTGTTTATTTTCACATCATTTTTATCTAATTCGGCCAGTTCGCGTCTCAAATATGTTACTAAAAGCTTCATAAGTGCAGATACCTCATCTTTTGGTCTCTTCCAATTTTCTGTAGAAAAGGCATACAAAGTAAGGTATTTAACTCCTAATCTCTTAGCCTCTTTTACCACCTTTCTAATTGTTTCAACACCAGCCTTATGACCATATGTTCTTGGCATCATTCTTGATTTTGCCCATCGACCATTACCGTCCATTATTATTGCAATATGTTGTGGTACTTTATTCTTATCTATATCATAATACATTTTATCCATACAAATATCTCCTTTAATTTATTAATGCTTTAAGCTATATTTAATTCAAAATATAGATACCTTACAGATATTATACCATAACAAAAATTGTTCTACAATTATAAAGAGTTTTATAATAGAAGCTATATTAATATAAATTTATATTTTATCAATCATCGTATCTAGAATATATTTATCTTTTATAAGCTTTAAATTCTTCATATGATCTTGCTTCATATGTTCTTTTTGAAAGTTTTCATTTTCCCATGATTCAAGCAAAAGTATCTCATCCCTATTTTCTAAGGAAATAAAATAATCATACCTTATACAACCTTCTTCTTTTCTTATTTTTTCCAATATGCTATTTTCTATAACTTCTTTTAAAAATTTTTCTCCATATCCCTTTTTTGCAATGTATCTAACATATATTGTTAATTTTTTCATACTAATCTCCTTCATATAAATAAAAAATAAGAGAGATGTAGACCATCTCTCTTAAAATACTAAACTGACATAATATCCTTTTCTTTTTCAGATGTTAAGTTCTCTATTTCCTTGATGTATTCATCAGTCATTTTTTGAACTTCCTCTAGAGCTCTTTTAGCTTCATCTTCTGCTAAATCTCCAGCCTTTTCCATCTTCTTTATTTCATCATTAGCATCTCTTCTGTCATTTCTTATTCTTATTTTAAATGTTTCAGATGACTTAGATACTTTTTTAGCTAGTTCCTTTCTTCTTTCTTCTGTAAGTTGAGGAACAGCTATTCTTATTATAGAACCATCATTTGTTGGTGCTATACCGATATCTGATTCAGCAATTGCCTTTTCGATATCATGAATACTTGACTTATCCCATGGTGTTATAGTCAATATTCTACCTTCAGCTACAGCTACAGCTGCCATTTGGTTTACTGGTGTAGGTGTTCCATAGTAATCTACCCTAACCTTATCAAGCATTGATGGGTTAGCTCTACCAGCTCTAATAGTACCAAATTCAAATTTTAACGCTTCAATAGTTTTATCCATTTGCTCTTTTAAAAGAACGTGAATATCTAACTTCATAAAAACCCTCCTGAAAATAATTTTTAAAGATAATTTCCTACTTATATTATACTATTATTCCACGATTGTTCCAAGATTTTCTCCATAAACAACCTTAATAATATTTTCAGTTGAAAGCTCAAATACCTTTATAGTAATCTTATTATCCATACATAAAGATGTTGCAGTAGAGTCCATAACCTTTAATTCCTTGTTTATTACTTCCATATAAGTTAGGCTAGTAAACTTCTTTGCATCACTATGAATCTTTGGATCCTTATCGTATACGGCATCAACATTTTTAGCCAATAATATTACATCTGCTTCCATTTCTGCAGCTCTAAGAGCAGCAGCTGTATCTGTTGAAAAATATGGATTACCTGTTCCAGCACCAAATATTACAACTCTTCCCTTTTCAAGGTGTCTAACTGCTCTTCTTCTAATATATGGCTCTGCAACTTGTCTCATTTCTATACCTGTCTGAACTCTTGTAGGAACTCCTACGTTTTCTAAAGAGTCCTGTAGGGCCATAGCATTCATAACAGTAGCAAGCATGCCTATATAGTCAGCAGTGGTTCTATCCATCCCCTGGTTTGTTCTACCTCTCCAGAAGTTTCCTCCACCAACGACTACGGCTACTTCTACTCCTACATCATTTAGCTCCTTGATCCCCAAAGATATATCGTGTAACACATCATTGTTAATACCAAATCCTGTTCCACCAGATAAAGCCTCGCCGCTTATCTTTAGTAACACTCTTTTGTATATAGGTTCATTCATATTAATATTCTCCTTTAACAATTAATTTTGTGTTGTATACGAAATAATTTTATCTTGTATATTAAACACGTATTCTTATAAAAAAGAGAACACGCTAAGTGTTCTCTTTACTTTATTGATTAGTTCATCTGCTTAGCAACTTCTTCAAGGAAGCATTCCTGCTTCTTTTCAATTCCTTCGCCTACTTCATATCTAACCATTCTAGAAACCTTTATTGGGCTAGCAACTTCCTTAGCAACCTTTTCAATAAGCTTTCCTATAGTTACTTCAGAGTCCTTAATGAATACCTGATCTAATAGACAAACTTCCTTTAATTCCTTATTTAATCTACCAACAACCATTTTTTCAACTATATTAGCTGGCTTTCCTTCATTTAATGCCTGCTGCTTTAGAACTTCTGTTTCATGAGCTATATAATCCTGATCAACATCATCTCTAGAGATATACTTAGGGTTCATAGCTGCTATCTGCATAGCTATGTCCTTACCTAATTCAAATACCTTTTCATCATTAGAATCAGTATCTAACTCTACAACAACACCTATCTTACCAGCGCCATGAATGTATCCTGATATTTTTCCATTTGTAGATATTCTTTCAAATCTTCTTATATCAAGCTTTTCTCCTATTTTTGCTATTCTATCATTTAAAACATCCTGAAGAGCCTTACCTTCTTTATGTTCAGCTTCTAATAATTCAGCTACATTTTCAGCAGAACCATCTAAAGCCATTTCTACTACATCATTTACAAAAACCTTGAAATCTTCATTCTTTGCAACGAAGTCAGTTTCAGAGTTTACTTCTACTATTGCAGCAGAAGTGTTATCTTCATTAGTCTTTATAGTTACCAAACCTTCAGCAGCTACTCTATCAGCCTTCTTAGCAGCCTTTGAAAGACCTTTTTCTCTTAATATATCAATTGCTCTTTCTATATCGCCTTCAGCTTCTGTAAGAGCCTTCTTACAGTCCATCATACCTGCGCCTGTTGCTTCTCTTAATTCTTTTACCATCTGTGCAGTTACAGCCATCGTAAAATCCTCCTATAAATTATATTATTATTTATTCACAAAATGGTAAGGGCAATGCCCTTACCATAAGCTTTACATTATTCAATGTATTAATGTATTAATTACTTTTCTTCTGCAGTTGCTTCAGCTTCAACAGCTTCTTCTTCTACAGCTACATCATCAACACCTTGTCTAGCTTCGATTACAGCACTAGCCATTGCACCAGTTATTAATTTTACAGCTCTAATAGCATCATCATTAGCTGGTATTGGATAGTCGATCTCATCTGGGTCACAGTTAGTATCAACTGTACCAACTACTGGTATACCTAGTCTATGAGCTTCCTGTATAGCTATGTTTTCCTTTCTAGGGTCAACTACATATATTGCAGCTGGTAGTTCTGGCATATCCTTTATACCACCTAGGAATTTTTCTAGCTTATCCTTTTCTGCTCTAAGTTGAAGAACTTCCTTCTTTGGTAGTACGTCAAATGTACCATCTTCTTCCATAGCTTCTAATTCTCTTAGCTTCTTGATTCTAGTCTTTATAGTCTTATGGTTAGTAAGCATTCCTCCTAGCCATCTTTCGTTTACATAGAACATTCCACATCTTTCAGCTTCTTCCTTTATAGCATCTTGAGCTTGCTTCTTTGTACCAACGAATAGTACTGGCTTTCCAGTTTCTGCTACTTCCTGCATAAACTTATAAGCTTCATCAATCTTCTTTACAGTTTTCTGTAGGTCGATTATATATATACCATTTCTTTCTGTAAATATATACTTCGCCATCTTTGGGTTCCATCTTCTTGTCTGATGTCCAAAGTGTACACCAGCTTCTAGTAATTGTTTCATTGAAATTACTGACATTAATTTTTCCTCCTCGGTTTTATACCTCCAGCACGTTCTTCTCTCTAAAAAACCTCTTATAAAGTATACGGCACCTTTTAGAAATCCCGTTGCTGTGTTTAATTTATTGGTCTTAAAATAACCTATATCATTTTATCATTTAAATATATAAAAGTCAACATACAATATGAATAGATTATTTATTAAAACTAAGCAAAAGATAACTGCTTCGAAATAATTGCTATAAAACTTCTTAATTAAATTGATTTATTCAAAATATACCTATTAAAATGAATTAATTTTCAGTTAATAATAACTTTTATATTGAATAAAATGAATATTTTATTTATGATTCTTAAAAACTTTCCCTATAAAAAAATTGAAGCCAACATTGTTCCTACAATTAATACAACAATAGTAAGCACTAATACCTTTTTTACTTTCTGCCCCTTATTCTTTTCTTCTATCTTTTCTGCCTTTATCGATGCCTTTTCCTCGATAGCCTGTTTAATTAACGCCTTATCAATATCTTTCAAAAATATTTGATTTGTTTTATAAAAATCTTCTGGATCTATTCTTCCTGTTTTATCTAATACTGATTCAAGCTGAGGCTTGGATGCCATATCATTAATTTCTGTTGTGCTAATCTTTGAAGTCTTATACATAAACTGGCTTAGGCTCATAAGGACCTCGTTATAATTTTTATAACATAGATTGTCATTTCTTTCCAATAATTTTTTAATTATATCAATAAAGTCCTGATTATAGTCATTTGTATTCACTTTAGACCACATTACACCCTTATCAATAGCTTTCATCAATTGTTTTTCTGTATGAGCCTCGCTAAATGGAAATCTCTTAAAAGTCGCCTCGTACAGTATCACCCCTACACAATATAGATCTGTTTTTATATCCGTAAAATCTATTGAAAGCTGTGAAGGAGATAGATATTTTAAATTACCAGAACATCTAATATTTGTCCCTCTATTCGCTTCTGTTATACCAAAATCGGCAATTTTGATTCCATACTTGTCATCTACCAATATATCATCGGGCTTTAAAGAACCATGATTTTTACCAAGACTCTTATATGATTGTAATGCTTTTATCACTTGTGTTGCTATTCTTATCAATGCGTCAAGATGAAGATAGGCACCTCTAGTTAGTGTTGAAAGGGATACCCCATCGAAGTTTTCATATACTATATAGTATAGTAAATTATCAACAGTTCTATGGACACCAACATCTAATATATTCAATATATACGGACACTTTAATTCATTTATAACCATACTCTCGTCTATAAGGTTTGGTATAAAGTCTATACTTATATATCTATTATTTTCTATTATCTTTATCTTAACGTTTACATTCTTTTCTGAGTCATAAGCATTGTAAAGCTTATTTTCCTCTATATAAACGGGTCTATCCGTTATCTCATATCTATTACCTATAAAAATCACTTTTTCTCTTCCTCCTCCAAGAAAGTAAATTTTCGATTCATAAATTAAACTCTTCTCATCTAATTTTATCACAAAATGAGAATACTTTCTATATATGATTGTTGACTTAGAGCGATAAATTTAGTATACTTTCTACACATCATTATTGACTATTATTTATAAATTTAATATAATTAGAATATTGATAGTGTTTTTGTATTTTAAGGACTGGAGGGTTACATTTGAGCGAAAAAATAAAGAAAACAAATTCCGGTAAGGCCATTAACTTTGCTGAAAAGAAAAAAGCATATAATAACAAAAAATCACAGGCCGACACGCAAAAAAATGTGTACAATGATAATCGTGTAATCCAATATGATATAAACAAGATGCGTGAACAGATAAACCAACAAACTAGAAATAAGAATAGATCAAAGCTAAATAAGCTAAATTCACCTATCTGGGTAAAAGCAATTTATGCTATAGCAATAATTATGTTTGTTATTTTAATTGCTGGTAAAATAACAAATAATTTTGGTATGTCTTCTTCTAATAGCTTGCCAGATAAATTTGTAGCGCAAAGCTCTACAATATCTAGTGAAGATAGCACTAAATACGAAAAGCTACTTTCAAATTACCTCAATACTTATGTTAACTCAAATGGTGACTTAAAAGTAGTTACAACTTCTATGCATAAAAATAATAAAGTTGTATATGCAAATGGATATTTTTTATATCCAAATGAGAAATCTAAAATAAAATTTGATGCCGTACTTAAAGATGAAGATTTAAACTCTCTAATAGTAAACGGATACGAACTCACAAAAATAAAGGATAATAATTAGTTTTTTATTATTTAACTTAAGTAGAAGGTGTACCTTCTACTTTTTTTGCAATCTTTGTGCATAATAAAAAGGATCAAAGTAAAAACTTTAATCCTTCTAAACAAACACTTCTTTACTATCGAATATATGCAAAGTGTGTAGCAATCGTTCCTATTATGATCCCCAATATATTTAATATCTGACATTTCTTATAATCTTTCTTAAATACAAACAAAGTAAGTATTGATATAGCAAGTGCAGCTATTCCAAAATAAAAACCTTGTATAAGCCCTAAACTTGACTTAAGAATAGATAATAAGCCCAATATCATAACATATACAGCAACTGTGTGTCTAATAATATAATTTCTTACTCCTCTGCCATTTTTACCAACCATACAGTAAATAGCAAATAAAGATAATAATATTAAAATGATTCGTCCTGCTAATGACATCTTGGCCTCCTCATACATTTAATGTTAAATACATTTCTTATTTTTCAATATATATATGATAAATACTATCCAAGAAATTGTCAATGTTTTTTTGATTACTAACTATTCCTTGGGCCATAAATGCAGATCCGCCACCTTTAGCATCCAGTAGTTTTGAATTGTTTTTAAAATCTTTTCCCAAGTTTATATAATTATATTCTTTAGTTAAGTCCTTACTTGTTTGAAGCTTTATATCAATAAAGTCATTTGTTTTGTTTGCAAATAAAACTATTGCTCTATAATTTTCAGATATATATTTTGCAATATCTGCTACTAGCCAACTTTTTTCATCATCAAATATTTTATATACAATATATATATTATCTTCATTCACTTTACTTGCATTTATAATTTTATTTGATAATAATTCTATATATTTTAGACTTGAATACTTATTTTTTTCATATAGCTCATCTTTTTTCTTATTCAAATTATCTATTGCATTTTCAATATTATTTTCATCACAATTAAAGCTATTTAATACTCTCTCAAAAACTCTTTCTCTATTTAAAACATATTCTATAGCCCTTTTACCTGCAAGATACTCAAACCTTGTTGCACCCTTATGCTTATAGTATCTTTTTATCTTTATCATAGAAAGATCTCTAGTATTATAACAATGAACACCACAGCAAGCATTGATATCTAAGTTTGGAATTTCCAACACTCTTATATCTTCCGCTGATTTCGGCAATGGTCTTCTTGTAATATTTTTGTCTTTTAAATCATCATCCATAATATAGTTTTTTATATCTATTCCCTCTTGAATAATCTCATTGGCATAGTCTTCTATATCCTGCACCATTTCATCCGTAAATTCACCTTCAATATCTAATTGAGAAAAATCTTTCCCTATATGAAGTCCTTTTGTGTTTCTATTAAAGTTTTTAAAGAAACATCCTGACAAGATATGTTGAGCAGTATGTTGTTGCATCCCATCTTCTCGCCTACTCCAGTCTAGCATACATTTTACTGGTTGATTTATATCAATATTTTTAGTATCTTCTGGAAATATTACTATCCCTAATTTTAAATCCTCTAAAACATCTATTAGCTTTATCTCAATTCTATTATTTTCTTTATCTACTCCTATTATATATCCAGAGTCTGAAATCTGACCCCCGCCACCTGGGAAAAATATATTCTCCTCAAGCAAAAAAGCCTTCTTACCTTCATAATCAATTATTTCTTTTATTCGGGTTTCCACTTCCTTTAGATTTCTTTCTCGATAATATAAATTTTCCATAAATAAAATAACCACCCTTCTAAATAGTACTTTATTACAAAAAGAGTTGTTTTATAAAAATTATTTTATAAATGATTTAAACTCTTCATACCCTTCTTCTTCCATTTTATCATATGGTATGAACTTTAGGGAGGCTGAATTTATACAATATCTATTTCCACCCTTCTCTTCAGGAGCGTCATCAAATACATGACCTAGATGGCTATTAGCATTTACGCTTCTAACTTCTGTTCTTAGCATTCCAAAAGAATAATCAGTTCTATTATACACTGCAGTATCTTTTATTGGTCTATAAAAGGCTGGCCAACCACATTGAGAATCATATTTATCAGATGAAGAAAACAGTGGTGTTCCGTCTACTATATCTACATATATGCCTTTTTCAAAATGGTCGTAGTACTCATTTTCAAAAGGAACCTCTGTCATATCGTTTTGAGTAACCTCAAACTGTATGTTTGTAAGCTTTGCCATCAACTCATTTCTGTTTACATTTCTTCTATCCCAATTACTTTTAAGGAAGTTGTATCTACCTGAGTTTTTATAATAATTATTATAATGGGTAGAATTTTTCTTATAGTAATCCTGATGATATTCTTCTGCAGGATAAAAAGTCCCTGCTTCTAATATTTCAGTTTCTATTTTTTCTTTAAAGTTACGACTTTCTTCAAGCTTTTTCTTTGATTCCAATGCTATATTTTTCTGTTCCTCATCATTATAGAAGATAGCTGTCTTATACTGAGGGCCTCTATCTGCAAACTGACCTTGGCTATCGTATGGATTTACTTGCTTCCAATAAATATTTAGTAGTTCTTCATATGAAATTTTCTCATCATCAAAGTGTATCTCTATAGCCTCAAAATGTCCGGTAGTACCGCTAGAAACCTCCTTGTAAGTAGGATTAATAGTATCTCCACCAATATATCCACTAACTACCTTTTCAACGCCATCATACGCTGTAAATGGCTTTACCATACACCAAAAACAGCCTCCAGCAAATGTTGCTAATTTCTTCATGACAATTCCCCTTTCTTTTTTTAAATAAAAATAAACTTTTATTATTTATATTATGCCCAAAAAATTATATTTATAAACAATATTAGCAAAATGCTATCATATAACTATCAATTAAAAATACTTCTTTTCTTAAATATTTGGGAATCTAGGCTAAATAATGATATAATTATATAAATTAATGTCTAAGTATCCAAAAAATATATTGCTATATTATTATTTAAAAAAGTTAAGTAGGTGAATTTTATGAACAAAAATTATTTTAAGTGTGAAGAATTTTCTTCACATATAGACTCTAATGTCGCAGTTAAATATATCCATAATCTGAAAAATATCAAACTATTTGAAGGTTTTTCAGAAGAGAGTTTAATGTTATTTCTAAGTTCAATCAAAAGTAAATTATTAAAACTTAAAAAGGGAGATATTGTTTTTAATGAAGGGGAAAATTTTTCTAGCTTATGTGTATTGCTAGAGGGAGAAATCTTGCTTACTAACAGTGATGAATTTGGGAATAGAAATATCATAGATGTTATAAAAGAAAATCAAATGTTTGCAGAGGTTTTTTCTTTTACAAGTAGGAAAGAAAGTCCTGTTACTGCTCAGGCAAATTCAAACTCTACTATTTTTCTAATAGATACAGCTGAGCTTATTTCAATAGGAAATGATGACCAAAATTTAGTAGACAAACATATTATAATATCTAACCTTTTAAATATTTTTGCTGATAAAAATCTAATCTTATTGTCTAAAATTGAAGTTCTATCAAGAAGAAATATCAGAAAAAAAATCATGCATTTTTTGGAAGGTCAAAAAGAGAAATCTGGCAAAAGTATTTTCGAAATACCTTATTCCAGAAAAGATATGGCAGATTTTTTGGGAGTTGATAGAAGTGCCTTATCTAGAGAGCTTAGCAGACTAAAAGAAGAAAAGATAATAGATTACGACAAGAATTCTTTCAAAATATTATAGTTTTTTATAACGTTTTGAAAGCAAAGATTGTATTATATCATAAATAAGTTATGCTTATAATCTATTTTTTTATTCAAGATAGCAAGAGAACTCTTATTTATTATAAAGACTCTACCTGTCTAAGCGATATTGTCGGTAGTTTCGATTTAGTTACACTATAGTCCATTTAATCGGATTTGATAAACTTATTTAAGTATTAAATTTTATAGGTTAATATTATTTTTAAAATAAATTCCATATACTCTTACATATTAAAACATAAAAATTTATAAAAAAGAACTATTAGCTAGCTAATAGTTCTTTTTTTCTTATTTTTTATATTTTAATCTTTCTTATTTTTTATTTATATTTTTCCTTAGATATAGGTAACCCCTTCTTTTTAAGCCTATTATCAATGGATTCTCCTATAATTGTATAAATAATCGCAAATAGTGGTACTCTGATTACCATACCTATTATACCAAAGAATTTTCCAGCCAATAAAAGTGAAAATAGTATCCAAAATGAAGATATGCCTATTGAATCTCCTAATATTTTAGGACCTATTATATTTCCATCAATTTGCTGTATTATTAATATAATAAAGGCAAGCCATAAAGCTTTTATAGGATCTACTAATAAAACAATAATTATTGAAGGTATTGCCCCAATAAATGGTCCAAAGAAAGGAACAATGTTTGTCAGCCCTATTATAAAGGTTATTAAAATCTTATAAGGCATTGCTGCTATTGAAAGTGTTACAAAAGTAATAAAAGCAATTATGCAAGAATCTATTATTTTACCAATTATAAACTTACCAAATATTTGATTCGAAAGACGTGTTATATACAACATTCTATTTCTAACCTTGATAGGAAATATAGCTGATATAAACTTCTTGCAAATTGCAAAGAAACTCTCTTTATCCGCTAGTATATATATGGAAATTATCAAACCTAATACAGAATTCCACACACTTTTTATTACATTAAGGAATAAATTTGCAAGATATGGCATTAAGTTAGTGGCAAACTCCACCGCCTTTTTCCCAATCTCATTTACTCTAGAGTTAAATAGGTGTTTAGATTCAGCTGATAGGTTAAGTCCTTCTACCAACTTATTCGTATAAGCATATAGTTGATCCATTATACTTGGAAAATCTGTCAAAAGTTTGGATAAGCTATCTGCAACCTGTGGAAGTACAAACTTAAAAAACAAAGCAATTATTACTAATACTGTGAAATAAGTCATCACTAGAGATAACGCTCTTTTTTGTTTAAGTTTTAAGTCCCTTTTGGCAATTTTTTTAATCACCTTCTCTTCATAAAAATTTAAAACAAAGTTAAATACATATGCAAGAGAAAAGCCTAGTATAAATGGTTTTAATATAGCAAAAAATGTATTTGTTAGTTCACTTAATCTTGAAAATTTTGTAACACTCAAGTAAAATGTTATACTCAAAAATATTACAATAAGAGAGTATACAGCAATTGTTGTATATTTCTTGTTCCAATCAACTTTCATTAATTTGCGCCCTCCAACTCCTCATATTGAGAGTCATAAAGATTCTTGTAAAAACCACCTTTTTCCATTAATTCATGGTGATTTCCTTGTTCTACTATGTCCCCTTCATTTAATACAAGGATTAAATCTGCATTTCTTATAGTTGAAAGTCTATGAGCTATTATAAAGCTTGTTCTATCCTCTATAAGATTATCCATAGCCTTTTGTATCAACTCTTCTGTTCTAGTATCTACTGAACTAGTCGCTTCATCTAATATCAGTATCTTAGGATTAGAAAGTATGGCCCTTGCTATTGTTAATAACTGCTTTTGTCCCTGTGAAATATTTTTTGTATCTTCACTTAAAACTGTTTCATATCCATCTTGCTGAGTAAGAATAAATCTATCAGCATAGGCAGCCCTTGCGGCTTTGTATACTTCTTCATCAGTAGCATCTAGCTTACCATATCTCAAGTTCTCCATTATAGTTCCATTAAATAACCATGTGTCTTGAAGAACCATTGCAAAATTACTTCTATAGTAGTCTACATTTAACTTTGAGATATCTCTTCCATCAAGTGTAATTTTTCCACTATTTGGTTCATAAAATCTCATCAATAGTTTTACTAAAGTTGTTTTTCCTGCCCCAGTTGGACCTACTATTGCTATTTTACTGCCTGGCTTAACATCTAAGCTAAAATCATTTATTATAATTTTGTCTTCTTCATAGCCAAACTTTATATTTTCAAACTTAATGCGACCCTCAAACTCGTCTTCAGATATAATTTCGCTCTGAGATAAATCTACTTCTTCTTCATCTAAAAATTCGAAAATTCTATCTGCAGCCGCCACTGTTGATTGCAATAGGTTCATTATCTGGGCTATCTGATTTAAAGGTTGAGTGAATGATCTCATATACTGGATAAAGGCCTGTATATCACCAACTGTAATCTTGCCCATAATGGCCATATATCCACCCAAGATAGATATTATAACATATCCCAAATTACCTATAAACATCATAATCGGCATCATTATACTAGATAAAAATTGTGACTTCCATCCAGTTGTATAAAGTTTTGTATTTATAGAACTAAATTCTAACTCTTCAAATCTTTCTCCATTATAACCTCTTATTACACTTTGACCTGCAAAACTTTCTTCTATTCGTCCATTTATTTTTCCTAAATATTTTTGCTGCATTTTGAAGTATACTTGTGATTTTCTTATAACAAATGTCAAAAGAATCATAGTAAGAGGTAATATTACCAATGCAGCCAAAGTCATCCATATATTTATAGACAACATCATTATAAATACACCTATTATAGTAATTATTGAAGTTACTACCTGCATCAAACTTTGATTAAGCGTTTGACTTAGTGTATCTACATCATTTGTGACTCTAGATATTATGTCTCCCCTGCTATTGTTGTCATAGTAAGACAGCGGAAGTTTATTGAATTTCTCAGATATTTCTTTTCTCAAATTATAAGATACTCTCTGAGAAACTCCACTCATTATGTATGACTGTATGTATGAAAATGCTGAGCTTAAGCTATACAATAATACTAATATCAACACTATCTTTAATACTTTTGAAAAATCAATACCATTTTGTGGATTAGATATCTTTCTTATTACACCATTAAATATCTCTGTTGTCGCTTGACCCATTATTTTAGGGCCAACTATTAAAAATATGGTTGACAGAATTGCAAATACAAATACTATTGCTATATTTTTGTAATCACCCTTCATATATTTCAAAAGTCTTTTTATACTCTTTGAAAAATCTTTATTAGAAGAATTTTTATTTTTATTATTTGCTTTCATGATTCAATTCCTCCTCTGTCAACTGGGATTTTGCTATTTCGTAGTAAACATCACACTTTTGAAGAAGCTCATCATGAGTCCCCTTGCCCACAATTTTACCATCTTCAAGTACCACGATTTCATCTGCATCTATTATTGTATTAATTCTTTGTGCAACTATAATCAAGGTTTTATCCGACAAGTTATTTTTAAGTGCATTTCTTAAATTTCTATCCGTTTTAGAATCTAGTGCTGAGAAACTGTCATCAAATACTATAATTTCAGAATCTCTAGCTATAGCCCTTGCTATAGAAAGTCTTTGCTTTTGACCTCCAGATAGGTTTGCTCCACCTTGAGATATTTCACTTTCAAAGCCATCCTCCTTACCCTCTACAAAGTCCATTGCTTGGGCAATTTCAGCTGCCATCTTCATATTTTTATTGTTTCTAATAGCTTTTCCATATTCTATATTAGAAGCTATTGTACCAGAAAATATGACAGACTTTTGAGCAACTACAGATACTTTTTCTCTCAGTGTCTTCATAGGAATTTCTCTTATATCAACACCATTTAGCTTTACACTACCTTCTGTTGCATCCAAGAATCTAGGAATCATATTAACTATTGTTGTTTTTCCAGATCCAGTAGAACCAATTATAGCAGTTGTCTTTCCTTTTGAAGCTTCAAAGTTTATATTTTCAATTACGTTTTCTGGTGCACCATCATATTTGAAAGAAACATTATCAAATTCTATCCTTCCTTCTTCATTGAACTTTGTGACCGTACCATTATCCTTAATTGCTATATCACTAGTTACTACCTCTTCAATTCTGTTTGCACTTATCATAGCTCTAGGTAATATTATAGACATCATTGAGATAAATAAAAATGCCATTATTATCTGTATAGCATACTGAATAAATGCCATCATATCTCCTACTTGAATATTTCCTGCCTCTATGCTCTTAGCTCCTACCCATACAATTAGTAAAGTGGCTCCATTCATAACCAACATCATTATAGGTTGCATAAAAGACATCAATCTACTTATAAATAAAGTTGTGTCTGTCAACTCTTTATTTACATCATCAAACTTATCTAATTCGTATTTATTGGTTCTAAAAACTCTATTGACTTCTATTCCCGATATAAATTCTCTAGTAACAAGGTTTAATTTATCCACAATCTTTTGTATAGCCTTAAACTTTGGTAGAGCTTGTCTCATTATTAGGAATATAAATACTAAAGTAGCAGCTATGGCAAGTACGATTATCCATACCATTGAAACATCTAGCTTAAATACCTTGAAAAATGCTCCTATTGCCATTATTGGACCGTAAAATAGAAATCTTAAGCCCATGACTGATGACTGTTGTATTTGTTGAATATCATTTGTACATCTAGATATCAATGAAGCTATTGAGAATTTCCCCATTTCATGATTTGAAAAAGAAAGCACCTTATCAAATGAATCTTGCCTCAAATCTTTTGAGACTTTCGATGATACTCTTGCAGATATAAGACTGACTACTATTGATAGTAATCCCGTAGCCAACGCTATTAACAACATAACTATACCATTTTTCCATAGATAGTTTTTCTGCATTTTGTTAATGTCTATTCCATTCTTTTTATAAATAGTAGACACACCCTTTACACCTATCTGCTTTTTCATAAAATCGGGAACTTTTTCCTTACTCATGGCACTCCACTGACTTTTTTTATCAGTCGCCATACTGTTATTCATATACTCTGCGTACTTTACAAAAGCATTATTCATATGTAATTCCAACGCTTTAGTATCAACATTTTTTTTCAAAAGATAATAGTTAATATTATACTTATCTGTGTTTACTAATTTTGAGTTTGGATTATCCTTCTTTATATTCTGATTTTTTGAATCTTTGGACTTTGGAATCCATAATTCGTATGACTTAGCTATAGAACTTTTGTCTTTTTGATCAGAAAGTGATAGCAACACGCCATAGGTATTCTCATCTATTACCTTTGGAATCGAATCCTTGATACCATCTTGCTGTATACCTACGTTTACTATATCTGAAGTGTATTGTGGAAGTAAAAGCTCGAATTGAACCTGTGCTCCTAACACTGCAATTAATAGTAAGATAGAAAGTATGTGTTTCTTAAAATATGACAATATCGTCTTCATTTTTTCTTCCTTTCTTAAAAAATTTCTTATTTTTAATTATAACACTTAAAAGGCTTTTTCCCAAATAAAGTTTGCAAAAATATTGAAATTAAAAAGAGGCTCCTAGGAACCTCTTTAAGTAAAATAAACACTTAAATCATATATTATAAAAACAATATACATTTCCCATTCAAGTATTTTATTCTTTTAGTCAACTTTCTTTAATTTTTAAATCATTAACTGATTTTTTAAATTATTTTTCTTTATTTATATCTAATATGTCCTTGTACTTATCTGTTAAAGCTTCCATCTTATTTATAAAAGCTTCATTTTGCTTCTGGTACATTATAGCCTTTTCTACTTCTTCTTTAACTTCTTCGTATTCAGCCTGAGCCGCTTCGCTATGATCTTCTACTAGTATTAAGTGGTATCCAAACTGAGTCTTTACTGGAGAAGAAAGCTTGCCTACTGGAAGCTCAAATGCTATTTCTTCAAATTCTGGAACCATCTGTCCTCTAGCAAAAGTTCCAAGTTCTCCACCGTTCATGTTTGATGGACAAGTTGAATATTCAACAGCTGCATCTTCAAAAGATATTTCCTTCTTGTTTATCTTCTTTTCCACATCACTAGCTATTTCTTCGCTTTCAACTAGTATATGCTTAGCTGTTATAGATTCAGGATTCACGAACTGTTCCTTATTTTCTTCATAATACTTAAGCATTTCATCATCATTAGCTGATACTGATGATAGGCAAGCGTTTATAGCATACTGCTTTAACATGTTTGCCTTTATTAATTCCATTTCCTTAACGAAGTTTTCATCTTCATCAAGCTTGTTATCAATAGCATCTAAATAGAAAAGTTCCTGATTTATCAAGTCAGCTAAAACTCTCTTTCTTCCTTCTTCGCTATCGAACTGTTGTCTTTGAAATTGGTCTAAACTGTTTATTGCAGCTTCTACATCAGCGGCTGTTATTTCTTTGTCGCCTATTTTTGCTAAATAATTTAATTCTGTCATAATTATATTCCTCCGTTAATTTCCCTAATTATCTTACCATTCAATGATAACATTTTTTATATACTATGTCTACAATATGTATTTTTTTGTTTTGTTTATTATTATTTTATTCTAAATTATTCGATATTAAAAAAGATTATAATCTATTTTAATACTTTCTAGTATCTAATATCTATTTTTTAGACCAAAGTCCTGTTATATATAGCAGATATAAATATCTTAAGTAGATAACTTGACTCATCTTTTTTAAATGATATTCTTTATAATTTTTTATAAAAATACATATATTTTCATAAATTAATAATCTAATAAAAATATGTTAGAATAAGGATCAATGCACCAGCAAGTATCCCTACAACACCTATATCATTATATTCTCTTTTTATTAATTTCCAAGATACTGCTATTAAAACAATACACATTATTATTTGGGCATATAGTAGCATTATGTTTGTCTTGAATATCATAAAACTGGATAATGTTATCAAATATGTAATAGACATTGAAAGGGCAAATAAAAAGTATCTCTTTGACTCAATCTTTTTTCTAAGATACCATATAATAAGTAGTACTATAAATAAGTTGTCAACTGCTAAATATATATAAAAAAGTATATAATTATAATTTTCTATAGTTATTACAATCCATTTGTACCAGTAAATCGGCCAAAATAATAAGCTGATAAATCTAAAATATAATTCCATAAATGTAAGTTTTTTAATTTTAGATAGCAAATATATCCCTCCAATCTATTTTTTGTTGTATAATAAAGATATAAGCTCTTTTTAATTATACCAAAGATGAGCACAATTTTAAATCTTTAGATTATACCCTTTAATTTTATTTCAATATATGTTAAAATGATAAGGTATTTTTATAAACATTATAAACAGAAACGGAGGCTTGGACATGGGCATAAAAGATAGATTTGCTGAGCAATATGCTAGGCAAAAGACTATGACTGGACCTGAAAAAAAGGCTAACGATATAATCGGTAAGCTTATGTTAAAAAAGGCTATCATACCTATAATTATTGCAATCGCTGTAGTAATACTTGGAGTAGTTGTAAAGATACCTTGGTGGGGAGTACTTATTATAGAAGTACTTGTTGCTGTGGGTACATTCTTCTACCTTAAAAAGGTAGGTGCAAAATACAATAATTTCATCCCCTATGTAGGTAATTTGATTACCTTAGAAAAAAAGGGCAAGGATGAATATGTAGCTTTGATAAAACAGGGAAAGAAACCTGTAAAGCTTGATATTAAATACGGCGGTGAAGATTTAGAAAGAGTAAAAAGAAACTCACTTGTACAGATAACATATAACCCAGATGCAAAAATTGCAGTTTTGGTGACAAAAAATAATATCAAGAAGTAAAAAAAGGTAGCTTAGCTACCTTTTTTATTTTAATTTAATTTTTAAATATAATAACTACGGTCATATAACTATAATCTATACTTTACATATCATTTCAATTATATATTTTTCAATATTTATATATAAAATTCATATACATATATAAGAATACAGTATCTATAGCTCCCAATTTTTCCCTGATATTGACTAATAAAAGTACAACACCTAATCCTTTTAAATAGGTGTTGTACTTTTACTCTATAAATCAAACATCTCCTTGCTTGATTCTTCTTGCATTTCCTCTTCCTTTAATCTTTTATGGGCGTAAGATATTACATCTCTTCTCTTTATTATCCCTATAAATATATTCGCATCATCTATTACAGGCACAAAATTTTGGCTTATCAAGATATGAAACAAATCCACGACATTTGCATCTACCTTCACTGTTTCATTTGTAAGCCTTCTTGGTATATCCATTATATTAGTATTTTCTAGAAGATTTCCATCAAAAGATTTTTTATCATTCAAATACCACAACAAGTCACCTTCTTTTACAGTGCCTAAGTAATTTCCATATTCATTTACTATAGGAACTGAAGAAAATTTATGTTGCTCTAACGTTTCTAACACTTGCTTTAAGTTATCTTTGTCACATACACTTACTACTTCTGCCTTTGGTGTTAAAAAGAATAAGATATTCATTTCATTATCTCCTTACCTTTATTTTATCTACTATAAGTATATCACATTATGAATTTTCTTTCATCATATTTCGAAATAATAGTTAATAAAATATCAATATTAAGCAAGAAGAAAGGCTAACCATTTGGTCAGCCTTTCGCACTGTAATCACGATAAAAATTTAATAACTATTTAATCTATCTATATGTTAAAATTAAACTGTCTAAATTATTATATTCTTGATACGTTTGCAGCCTGAGGTCCCTTTGCACCATCAACGATTTCAAATTCAACCTTCTGACCTTCTTCTAGAGACTTGTATCCGTCTGCCTCTATTGCTGAGAAATGTACAAATATATCATTTTCTCCATCTACTGATATAAATCCAAATCCCTTTTCATTGTTAAACCACTTTACTACTCCGACTTTCATTAAATATCCTCCTACATAACGGACTACTGAATTTTGTTGTAATCCATTTCTATCATACAATAACACACTTATGAAAATTAGTCAATAATTTTCTATAAAACATTTACACTTTTATGTTTTATTTACAATGTTATCGTATCTTTATTATAGCACAGTCTTTTATAAAATACCACAATAATATTAAAAAAAAATATTTAAAATGATTTTATTAGAAACATCTTATTAGACATTAGTTCACTAATACTATAATTAAATTACTTTTTTCACTCATACTATTATAATCAAAGAGTTTTATCTTCTTTGTAAATATGAAAAAGTGTGATATTATATATACAGAATTAACAATCGGAGGCAAATCAAATGAAAAATACGCAAAAAAAAATAGCATGTGTAAATGATATTTCAGGTGTAGGAAAATGTTCCTTAACCGTAGCTTTACCTATTATATCAGCCTTAAAATGCCAATGCTGCCCTCTGCCTACATCAGTGCTATCAAGTCAAACAGGTTATCCAAAGTATACCTTTACTGATCTAACTGACTCTATGCAGAGCTATATTGATGTATGGCATGATCTTGGTCAAAAATTTGATACAATATATAGTGGATTCTTGGGATCTACTGAACAAATTAAAATAGTTGAAAATTTGATAAATTTAAATAAAAACTCCTTTGTAATTGTGGATCCTGTCCTTGCAGATTTAGGGGTGCTATTCCCAATTTTCGATGATAATCATGTGAAAGAAATGAAAAAATTGGTATCTATGGCAGATTTGATTACTCCTAATATAACAGAGGCAAATCTCCTAGCAGATAGAAAATCAGATTCATTTGATTATAATGACGAAGAACTTCTTCAACTTTGCAGAGATCTATCAAAATTAGGTCCTCAATCTGTTATAATAACAGGTTTTGAGAGCAACGGTTGTATTATGAACATATGTTATGATTCATCAAAAGATAAAATTACAAAAATTGGCAATAAATATAATAAACTTAGTTTTAGTGGAACCGGTGATATATTTACCTCAATAGTAACAGCTATGGTAAGTAGATCATTTGATATCAATGAAAGCGTGCAGTGTGCTACAAATTTTATTTATGATGCCGTAAACTACACAGTGGAAGATGGAGATTTTGATAGAAATGACGGTATATGTTTCGAAAGTTTCTTACATAGACTAACTTCTATATAAATGGTACTTAACATTCTATGTAATCCTTTAGCTATCATTCATTAATATAATATAAAAAGTCGTGACCTATATAGATCACGACTTTTTATATTTTTGTATAGCTTTCTTTTTTTATATATTTGTTTTTCCTATCTTTATTTATATATTATATTTATATATTTTTATAGATTTCTTTGTGTTAGCTATATCTATCTATATTGCTTACTTTTACTGATTTTATTTGCTATTAAACATACTTACTTACCTTTATTGATTTTCTTTGTTTAGTATATCTTAAATTTTATAAATACTAAACTTTATAACTTATATTTGTAGAATCCTTTAAAATATATTCTTTCTATAATTTATATATAACTGTTGTATCTCATCCATTTTCTTTTTTGCAATCAATTGAAGATCTGATGCTTCTTTATAGTTTCCTATCTCAATTGCATTTTTAATCATTCCATAAATTGATGGACCACTTAAAGTATTTTTCATAAGGTCATATTTTATTTGTGCTATTGAGTCCCACATCACTTCATCTATAGCATCCATCTCTTCATGATTGTGTAATTTTTTAAAAGTTCTAAGTAACCTTATATTTCTATCAATAACTCTAGAAGAAAGTTTCTTTTTCCAAATATCTAATGAACCTTCCTTAAATGAGTTTAGTATAGCTTGCGTAAATACTTCATCTTCAGTTAAAACTGCCAATTTTTCTGGATACTTTTCGAAATTTAACATCGCTTCATATACAGTTGCTGGTGGTTGACCAAATCTTTTATTTCTTTCTTCTAATGTATAGAAATTAAAAACATTATTTTCATCTCTATAAGATCTTCCTTTTTCAAGATAAAATCCTTCTTCACCTACATCTTTTGAAAGTTCGGCTTCTAAATCTTTTGTATCATACTTTCCTGCCTTAACAATAGCTTTTATTCCATCTAGCATAGTCTGATAACATCCAGCAACCACAAGGTATTTATTTGTTCTAGGATTTGGTGATCTAAGCTCAAATCTTAATGTTTTTGGATTTTCTACATCTCTTATCAAACCTATAAGCACTGATCTATTTCTAGAAGGAAGCTCATAGTCATGCCCGAGTGAAGTAACTGTACATACAGGTGCTTCAAAACCTGGTTCCAATCTATTAAATCCATCATTTGTACTTGTAACAATTGGAGATAAAACCTCATAGTTTTTAAGCATACCCATAAGCGAGGCGTATCCCATTGGACTAAGAAAATCTTTCCTAAGGTCTTTTGGTGCAAATAAATTTACAGATTTACCATTTTTAAGTTTTGCACTCACACCCAAATGGACATGCGCACCACTACCTGCCACACCATGTATTGGTTTGGCCTTAAAACTCACTTCTAGTCCATGTGATTCAAATATGTCATATACTAATTCTCTAACAAGGATCTCATTATCTGTTGCCTGAAGCGGTGTACTAAATCTCCAAGATATTTCTAACTGCTCCATAGCATGATTTGTAGATCCTTCATTGTTTATAGAACTATGTATACCGCCGACCTCTTTATGTCCCATTTCAGGGTTCAAACCATATTTTTCTAGCTCTAAAAGACAACTTTCAAGACAAGTTCTAATTACTCCATGAGTTCTTTTCCAGTACTGCTCTTTTAAACTCTGAGAAACAAACAATTTTTCTAAATCCGCCTTATCCTCTGGTGTATTTACCCAGAATTCTAACTCTGTTGCAACCGTTAAATCTATACTTTCTATATCTTCAGGCTTGTTAATGTTCGTATTTTTTAGTATATCAGGATTTTCTTTTATAATTTTCTTAATACTTTCTTTAAAATGACTTTCTGCTCTTAAAAGTGTCGCTCTAGAGCATACCATTTTATTATCATGTACCAAAAAAGCTGGAATTTTGATAGTTCCAACTGGTTTTTTTGTCTTTTCATCTATGAAGTCATAGTTATAATCTACAAACCAAGTAGCATCTATATCTGACATCAAGTCTACTTTTGCATTGTTAAGTGTAGCGATTTCATATAGTTCTACTGATGAACCATCTGTTTGTATAGTTGAGTTCAAAAATGAATCAATATCCTCTAAAAATAGCTTTACTGGAATTTTTTCATCTGTTGAATTTCCTCCCAAATCAACGCCCATCAAAGAAACAAATTTTATATTTTTGTTTTCCTCTAAAATTTCGGCCAATCTTTTGCTTGAATGGTCTTCTTTACCTATAAAGTATAATAAGTCTGACATACTTCCTCCTCACAAAATATATGAATTATTATTTGATTATCCATTTTAATATTCGCTTTTAGTTTTTTATATTATATATCAATTTCGATATATTTTCAAGCTAATAATGGCAATTATCTGATATTTTATATATGATAACGTTTTATTTCAATTATAAATATAAGCAATGTATCTATAAATATACAAATTTATTTAAAACAATAAATCTTTTTATAAAAATAAATGCTATCAAGAAAATCTTTATTAGATTATACTCTTGATAGCACGTCCTTATTTTTACTTTAATTATAAATAAATACTATAATTTGATTTTTTATAAATCTTCTTACTTAAATTTTAACTCACTTGCTAATTCATCTGGATTTGTACCACACACAAAAAAGTTTGTACTCAACTCAAATCCTCCAAAGTTGTATTTTCTAGGAACGATATGAATATGTGTCCTAAAAATATTTCTTCCTTCACATTCTAATGGATAAGTATGAAGTAATAAATTAAAAGGAATCTCTCCTTGGTATATGTATAATTTTGAAAATAAGTTTTTAAATATATAAGAAAGCTCCTCTATATAATCTTCATTCCAATCAGATATATCGTCACTTGTTTTAGAAATTATCCTAACCTCTCCATTATACCTAGTTGCATATGGAACAAAAGCTAGCAAATATTTACCATTATATATCACTCTCTTCCCATAAGAAATTTCAGATGCTATGATATCATCATAAAGATTTCTATTAGTAGATGCTATATGTCTTTTTGCAACTTCCAGCTCCTTTTCTATCTCAGGAGGAATCATATTAAATGATATTATCTGAGAGTGAGGATGCATCAAGGATGCTCCAGCATTTCTCATAGAGTTTTTGAATATACTTACATACTTTATACCTTCCGTCTTACTTAATTCTCTATATCTAGAACTAAATAATCTAAATGTATTTTTATATTCTTCAATACTCATATCGTAATAACTTCCATTATGTCTATTTGTTTCTATTATAACCTCATGATCTCCAAATATTTCTTTTGTAGATGTATCTAATATAGGAAATTTATTGGCAACACACTTTGCAACCCAGTCTCCATCTTCTAATAATTCCTCTTTTAACACATCTGTTTCTTTTTCATTTCCTCTACAAAAAGGACAAGAGCTACTATATTCATTATCTTTACCATCAAAATCATTTGTCGAATTGACCTTATCTAGAGGTCTTTTATTTCTAAAACTAGAATAGATTACTGAATCTCCAGTTATAGAGTCTCTTCTTATTTCTTTCATATCAAACACCCCCCAGTATACTTTCTTATATTAATATTATAAATTAATATCTATTATTTATTTAAAATTATATCACTAAATTTCTCTTTTTAGGAGAGATTTATAAATAATTCTTTGTTAATTTATAAATATAACATAAACTTATTTATTTTTGTACAATTTTGTGTTATATTAATTCTAGAAGAAAAAAACGTTTTTACAAATTATTTTCTTTTGTAATAATACAAAATATTGTTGTAGAATTTAGTTCTGCAACTATTTAAATGACATTTAATATTATGGAGGTTTATATCATGAAATTTTCTAACAGAGTTGGTTCAATGCAGGCTTCACCAGTAAGAAAGCTTGTACCATATGCTACAGCTGCAAAGAAAGAAGGAGTAAAGGTTTACCACTTAAACATAGGTCAGCCAGACATCAAGACTCCAGACGGATTTATGAATGCAATAAGAGAATTCGATCAAGAAGTTCTAAAGTATGCTGATTCAGTAGGTTCTGATGAGCTAGTTAACGCTATGATCGACTACTACAAGGGATACGACATCAACTTCGAACCAGGTGAAATACTAATAACTAACGGTGGTTCAGAAGCATTATTATTTGCAATGATGACTCTTTGCAACGCTGGAGACAATCTTTTAGTTCCAGAACCATTCTACACTAACTACAATGGTTTTGCTAGTTGTGTTGAAGTTGGAATTAAGCCAATAACTACAAAGGCTGAAAATGGATTCCACTTACCAGCTAAGGAAGAAATACTTAGCGTAATAGATGACAAGACTAAGGGTATATTACTTTCTAACCCAGGAAACCCAACTGGTGCAGTTTATACTCGTGAAGAAATGGAAATGTTAGCTGAAATAGCTATGGAAAAGGATCTTTGGATAATAGCTGACGAAGTATACAGAGAATTCGTTTATGATGGATTAAAGTATACAAGTTTCGGAAACATAGAAAGTGTTGCTGATAGAGTAATAATCGTAGACTCAGTATCTAAGAGATACTCTGCTTGTGGTGCTAGAATCGGTTCTTTAGCTTCCAAGAACAAAGAATTCATAGCTCAGGTTCTTAAGCTTTGCCAGGGAAGACTTTGTGTTCCTACTCTAGAAATGGTTGGTGCTGCTGAACTTTACAGAACTCCTAAGTCTTACTTAGAAGAAGTAAACAAAGAATACAGCAAGAGAAGAGATGTACTATACAATGAAATAATGAAGATTCCTGGACTTGTTTGTGAAAAGCCAACAGGTGCATTCTACATCGAAGTTAAGCTTCCAGTAGAAAATGCTGAAGACTTCGTAATATTCATGTTAAATGAATTCAGACACAATGGAGCTACTACTATGGCTACTCCATCTGAAGGATTCTATGCTACTCCAGGTCTTGGTAAGGATGAAGTAAGACTTGCTTACATCTTAAATCAGGATGATCTAGTAGCTGCTGCTGAATGCTTAAAGTTAGGTCTTGAAGCTTATAAGGCTGCTGGAAACAAGTAATAATTGCTTGTATAAAATTACAAATTATTTAAATTAACAATACTAAACACCACTATCATTTGATAGTGGTGTTTTTTTTACTTTATACTTTTATAAAATGCAAAAATCAAAAAAGCTATTGGATTTAACCAATAGCCCCCTGATTATTTAATGCTTCATATTTTTAACTTTAGTCAATGGATTCCATTGTGTTTATTATTACCTTCATTGAATCAAAAAACTTTTCTAGGCTTTCATGACCTATACAGTCTATTTTTCCATGAAGTTCATCTTTCAAATAATCCAAAAACTCACAAGCTAGTTTATCGCCATCTTCTGTCAAAACAATATTGTACTTTCTTCTGTCTTTTTTATCCTTTACTCTTTCAACATACTTCTTTTCTTCCAAGTCATCAATCATACTCGTTAAGCTACCCTTTTCTATGTTTAACATATTACATAGTTCACTCATACTTATAGAACCATAGTTCTTTATAAATGTAAGAGCTCTTACCTGAGTCTTATTGATATTTCTATTTTGTATAAATGATTTTATATATTCTAAATAAAAATCATTATACAATCTTGGCAGTGATTTTACCAAGAAGGATATTGTTGTATCCACGCTTTTATACATATATATACGCCTCCATTCATGTACACCTAAATCCATTATAAGTAAAATTATAAGATTTTTCAATATCTCTAAGTAAAATATTCTTTTTTAGTGATATTAAGGCATTTTTATATCAAACAAAAATAATTATATAAGGCTATATATAGTTAAAAAACTAAATAAAGAAAGTAAGTATAAAACTTACTTCCTTTAAATAATGTTTAGTCTTTTTTAGAAAATACTTTTCTTTTTCCTAAATTAAATAATAAATTTATATTTTTCAAATATTCTTACTTTTAAAAGACTATGGATTTTTACTTAATAAACTCTACTTTATCTGTATTTTTTAATTGAATCGAAAGCTCATTCATAGTCTTTTCATTTACTACTACTCTTGCTTTATCAGTAAATACAACTGGCATTTTACTAATATCTTCTCCATTTAGTACCCTTGCTGCCATTTTTCCAGCTTCTCTTCCTATTTCTTTGTAGCTTAATGAATTTGCAGCTAGAGCACCATTTTGCACATGGGCCTCTTCAGATCCTATAACAGGTACTTTATCCTTTTTAGCTGTTTCTACTATCAAAGGCATAGATGCCGCCATTAAATTATCTGTAGGAGTGAATATTAGGTCAGTCTTTTTTGCAAGTGCACTAACAGCTTGGCTTATTTCATTTGTTGAAGATACTCCCATATCTATTACTTCCATATTTCTTTTCTTTGCTGCTTCTTTAATGTTTTCAATCTGAATCTTTGAATTTATTTCTGATGTATTAAATATAGCTCCTATCTTTTTTGCATCAGGTAAAACTTCATTCATTGCATCTAAAGATTTATTAATATTTTGAAAATCTGATGTTCCGCTTATATTTCCTCCTGGATTCTCATTAGATTTTACTATTTTTGCATTTGCAGGATCACTTACTGCTGTAAATATTATAGGTATTTCATTTGTAGCATTTTTAGCTGCCTGAACAGAAGGCGTAGCAATTGCAAAAATCAAATCTTTATTGTCAGTTACAAATTTATTTGCTATTGTCTGAGCTGTAGGAACGTCTCCTTGAGCATTTTGCATATCTATCTTTATATTCTTGCCTTCTTCAAATCCTTCCTCTTTTAAACCTTCTAGGAAGCCTTCTTTTGATAAATCTAGGGCAGGATGTTCTACTAATTGTGATATTCCTATATTTTTTACCTCACCTTTTTTAGATCCACAAGCTGATAATAAAGTTATAGATAAACTTGCTATCATAGCCATACTTAAAAACTTTTTAACATTAGATTTTTTGAACTCTTTCTTAATAAACTTCATAATAATACCTCCAAGTATAAATAATAATTTAATTAAATAAAAATAAAGACTAAAATAAAAAAACCGCCAGCAAATAAAGTGGCGGTAGGAATCTAAAAAATGGTATAAAAAAAACCGCCAAACATGCGGCGATTACTTAAAGAAAAATACTTTAACATAAATGTTAAAATCACTTTGGCCGACACGTTACAATCCTTGTACTGTTGTACTTTAAAACGGGCTGTAAACAATGTCTAAATAAGTCACTTAGTTTAAAACATGCTACAATCCCTAAATATAGTAAGCAAAGTAATAATAATATATGTTAGTAAATTTTCTCATCTCTCTTCTCCTTTTTTTAAGTATTAGTCTTTCTTTTATTGTTATTGTTATTGTTATTGTTATACATCTTAACATCGATAACAGCTTATGTCAATAAAAATCAGAAAATTTCTTTATTTTAATAATATTTATATATTTAAGACTTTCTAAAGAAGATTCTAACTTAATTGATTTTTAAGGCATTATATGGTAATATTAATAGGTAAATTTTGAATTAAAATACAACTTATAATTGAGTGGGAGGTTATAGTTTTGTTAGAGATTTTAAAGGCCATATTCCTTGGTATAGTCCAAGGTATAACAGAATGGCTTCCAGTAAGTAGTACTGGACATATGATTTTGGTCGACCAATTTTTGCACTTAGCAGGGTCAAAAAAATTCGTCGATACATTCCTTGTAGTTATACAATTTGGTTCTATACTTGCTGTTTTGATTTTATTCTTTGAGAAGTTAAATCCTTTTTCTAAGAAAAAAACAGCTAAGGCTAGAAAAGCTACTTGGAGTCTTTGGTTTAAAGTTATTATTGCAGTAATTCCATCTGGTATTATCGGGGTTTTGTTTGAAGATGAAATATCTGCAGTATTGTTTAAGCCCTCAGTAGTTGCCGCTGCACTAATTGTATACGGTGTTATTATGATTTGGCTTGAAAGTAGACATAAAAGGCCACAGATAACTAAGTTTAATCAGCTATCATATAAGACAGCTTTTCTAATAGGTATGTTTCAGATTCTAGCACTTGTTCCTGGTACTTCTCGATCAGGTTCAACTATTATAGGAGCAACACTTTTAGGAACATCCAGATTTATAGCTGCTGAATTCTCATTCTTCTTGGCAATACCAACTATGTTTGGTGCTAGCGTATTAAAATTGATGCACGCTGGATTTGCCTTTAGTGGATTTGAATGGCTTATTATTTTAGTCGGTTCATTAACTGCGTTTATTGTTTCTATTGTAGTTATTAAATTCTTCTTGGAGTATATTAAAAAGCATGACTTTAAGGTCTTTGGTGTATACAGAATAGCTCTAGGTATAATAGTTTTTATTTACTTTGCACTAGCAAGATAATAGATTAAATATACAAAAAAAGCTATGCAATTTGCATAGCTTTTTATTTTTTACTTATTATGCTATATATCTTTTCTAATTAATAAAATATATTTTTTATAAATTAAATTTCTAAACTATTCACTTAAAACCTTAATTATATCGCTATTTTCTTCAGTATAAGAAATTATTATGCTCAAACTCTCCTCTGCTCTAGTCATTGCAGTATATACTTTATTCAAATCTCCAGCAAAATCATTAATCAAATAATCTTGACTTTCAGGAGATATAGTATGATTATAAAGCATTTCTAATTCACAGACTATGACAACCTTATAAGATAGCGACTTAATTGAATATATGTTGGATATAGTTACACCATCTTTTGGTGTAATGTTGCTGACTGTATCGTCTGCAAACATATAGTTTATCCCCATCTCTTCAAGAGATTTTCTCAGCATATATTGAAAATATATTGTTTTTCCATTCTTAAGTCTTTTTTTATTGTATGGATAAACTATAGCTATATCTTCCAGTGCATATCCTAAATCATTGACCATATGTTGAATTTCCCAAATAACTGAGCTAATCTGATCAT
Source organism: Peptostreptococcus russellii (assembly GCF_003012055.1). Lineage (GTDB taxonomy): Bacteria > Bacillota > Clostridia > Peptostreptococcales > Peptostreptococcaceae > Peptostreptococcus > Peptostreptococcus russellii. The sequence goes on from NZ_JYGE01000003.1 coordinate 662,109, forward strand.
CTAAATCCTCTACCCTAACTATATTTACCTCTCTATGAGACTTCCAAGTAGGCTTTGTCTTCATAAAAATATCATGAGATATATTATCTCTAAGACCACTCATAAAAGAATTTGCCCTATCACAATAAGCATTTATAAATTCTGTAACTTCCTCACTTTGACTATAATTATTTTCAAGATATAATTCATCTTCATACTCTAGTGCATCCAAATTACATTTAAAAATATTAAGATTATTATTTATATTATATGCCTTACAAACGCTGACATTAAATATATTCTTTGTACTGTATAAAAATTCATTTATTAAAAGTATCTCTTCTTCTGTTAAGTTTTCTGCCTCATCAACAAAAATTCCCTTATACATTTTTTTATTTTTCATCGAATTATTTATCTGTTTCATTATATTTATAAATGATTTATCATAATTCTTCTTTAGTAAATTATAATCTACTACAAGATTATTTGCCTTTGCCAACTTAAATATAAATGAGCTAAAAGTAAAGACTTCTATATTTGAAGTATCTACCTTCAATATCTCCAACATTTCCTTATACATATTTAACTGTTGCTTTGTAAAGGCAAGTATCAGAAACTTATGATGAGGGTATATCTTTGACAGCTTTATAGCTCTTCCTAGTAAAAGTGAACTCTTACCAGTGCCAGATCCACCAGCTATCAGATGGTTACCGTAATTTGCTGATGCAATATCGGATATTTGCTTCTCTTCCATCATACATATCTTATATTCCAAACTATCATGTTTGAAAGATATCTTTTTCATAAAAGGATTTAGGTTTACTCCTTTTGTTATTGCAAAATATTCACTACATATTCCATATATATACATTGATAGCTCAATTTCCTTGTTTTCGCTACCCATATATTTTTTTATATTATCACGGTCCCTTAAAAGATCTTTTAGCTCTTCACCAACCAAAATATGTTTATCAACAAATTCGTCCATATCATATTTATCTTCTATCGACTCTATATTTGGCATTAAAAATATATAATTATAACTTATATCAGGGTATGTTTTTTTCATTTTTCTAGAAAGTAAATCATACTCTTCCTTCATTACCTCAAGAATTTCTTCATCTAAAAACGAAAAAAGATCCTCTGTTGTATCCATAAACTTGATAAAAACCATAGAGTTATCTCTAATGTAAAGCATATCCGTATTAACACCCTTAAATGGTATTACTTTTGGGATTAAAAAGTCGCTATCTCTTGCATTATGATATATCTTTTTTTCTATATCTTTAAGCTTAAGAGCTTCTAAATTTGAAACTATACTCATATAATTCTTCAATGTTATTCCCCCCTACAAAAACGATTCATCTATTCTGTATCGCATTGATAGATTTCTATTTATTTTATTAAAACTTTACTAATATTCTACAAATTTTCTCTTATTTAATTGGTTTAATTCAAGCTTATTTAATTTATATTACATATTCAATCTAATAATTGGCTAAAATATTTCTTAATTATAAAGTTATATTTTAGTTATGTTGATGAGTATGATCGTGTCCACAACACTCATGATCATGGCTAGCATTAGATATCATTCCCATTATTCTATCATAACTCTCACTTGCCAACTCTTTATAACTATCCATTTCAAGATCATCTTCATTGTATATAGAGTCTAACTTTTCATCATAGTCTTGCGCATTAAATTCAGGTCTATTTTTATCACCTTCATAATGCTCTTCAAACAATTCGCTTGCAAATATATTTTGACCATTACTATCAGTTAAAAATTCATTTGCCATATCTCCACAAATCTCTGACATATAGCCTATGTTAGATACTAAACTCTCTAAACTTGCTTCGAAATTTTTATATACATATCCAGACATCCCATACATATCAGAGACTTTTTTATATGTATCTAAAGATCTCTCAAATTTAGCTAAACAATCTATAGCATCTTCCTTATCCATAAGATATACCTTATTATCCATACCATAGGCAGTTATTAAAGTATCTTTAATATATGTCATAGCAACACTTATTATTGCAAAAGCATCCTTAATATTATATCCTTTTTCCTGCTTCACTTCATGTAATATCTGTTTACCTAATCCAAAAGTATTTGCCTCATACTCCTCTATTACAAGCTTTATATCGCCTAAGTCGTCTAATCTTTTAGTTAGTGATGATATATCATCATCAAACATATTAGTATCATTGTTTTCCATCATTATCATAGCATACTCTGCCATAATCTTATTTCCAACCATCAATATTTTAACGGGTGAAAAATCTCTTTTCATATTAACATCAAATATATTTTTTTTGATATTAATTTTAATTTCTATCTTATTAATTTTTTTCATAACTACCTCCTACAGATAAAAAACCCTTAATAAATTTCTATTTTATTAAATTTATTAAATATTTGCAACTTTATATTTATAACTATTAATTGCCGATAATTTTCAGATTAATTACCTAGTTTAATAATAACATTGTAATAAAGATTATTCAATTAAATTTAGATTACAATATATTGAAAAATTCTTACTTTTATTATATTTTTAAATTTTATTAGTTATAAAGATTTTTTTCTACTAAAAATATCTCTTTATACTTTGAAAACTCCTGTTTTTTCTATAGCTTATAACTTTATAATTTTTTATTATAATAAAAAAGTCAAAGACATGAAATCACATCTTTGACCTATTTATTACTCTATATAAAAATCTCGCACTTTTTTGTTCTATCAATTAAAGAGCTCAATTTTTAAAGATCTATGATCGGATAAGTTTTGCTTATATCCTACTTTTCCTTCACTTCATAAAAATCAGTTATTAACTGATTACTTATAGACTTTTCTCCACCAACAATTACAAAATCATTTCTATGGTCTTTCTTCCAAACCTTATAAACTGTATTTGGAATAGCGTTCTTTCTTACAAGAGCCACTGGAGAATTCAAACTTCCCGCTAAAGGAGCTGCTACAAGAGCATCTGCAAAGTTTTCTCCACTTGCTAGAATAGTCATAGGATAATCATTTAGTAGACTATCTAATATTTTTGCTGATGTTTCATATCTATCACTTCCTGCAAATCTCTGTAGATTTTCTACAGCTGTAAGTTTTTCATCTTTATTGTTGATATTTCCAGTTTTTAAAGTATTTTCTACATTTTTTGATACTGATGACTCGCCACCAGCTATATTAACATTTTTAACCCTCCAATCACTTAAAGCTTTTTCTGTATTATTAGTCAAACTATCTTTTTTAGTTAAAAGAATCGGAGCCTTCTCTCTCATTGCAAGCGAACTAATTGATAGTGCATCTGGATAATTTTCACCTGATGCAATTTCAACAGTATTTTTATTACCATTTTCTCTTATTTTTGCCCCAATTAAAGCTGCTGTTTCATATCTATCTTTTCCATCAAACCTAACTACATTAAATCCTTTTTCTTTTAGTTTGCTTTCAATATCTTCAGATACTGAATTTTTACCACCATTTATATAGATATTTTTAGCCCCTAAACGTTCTATTTCCTTTTGAGTAGAAGCCGAAATGTTTTTAGCCTCTGTATAAAGTATTGGAGCCTTCAATTCAACTGCAAGTGGTGAAGCTGTCAATATATCTTGGTATTTTTCATGATTAGCTATTATTACTGAATCTGCCTTATCGTACATATTTTTACTCACTTCTATAGCTGTTTCAAATCTATTATTACCACTTAATCTTTTTGCAAATCTTTCTTCACTTATTTCTTCATCAATTACTTTAAGTTCCCAACTTGAACAAGGTGAATCTCCTTGCTTTGCCGAAACTGATATGAAATCATTTCTTCTAAAAATATTATCCATAGTAAAAGATACACTACCATCATCATTTAATCTAGGGTTAAGATTTTCTTTTACACTATTTTTCACTACTTTATCTTCATTTTTTCTACCCATCATTTTAGATGTATCTATTGTTTTAGATACTGTACTTCTGCCAACCACGTATACATATTCAGCATTTTCTTTAAATACTATTACATCTCCATTTTTAAATGGTTTATCTTCATCTCCAGGAACTACTCTTAGTTCAAAAGACTGTTTTAAAGGATTGATGGCTCCATCTGCATCCTTTCCATTTTTAATTACTGTTTCTATCTTAGGAGTAGGAGTTGAGTTGGAAACAGTTATATGCCACTCAGTGCTAGGAACGATCTTGCCAGAGTTATCAGTATATTTATAAGGACTTGAAACTATTATTTCAACTGTTTTCCCTTCCTTTACAGAATAACTTCCATCAGAATTTTTAATCAAATCATCTGCAAGACTATGTCCACTTTCTATTGAATGTTCACTTACTCTAACCTCGTTGGGTGTATCTCCATTTATATCTTTTAGTTTGTATAAGGGAATCTTATTATCAATGGTAAACATAGTGATAGATTGATATGATCCCACTGTATTTTTATCTATTTTTTCTCCCTTAGGAATTACTGATACATCCTTTAATCTATTCTCTCTAAAAGCTGAAGCCTCTATAGTTTCTATACTCTTAGGGAAACTTATTTTTTCTATTTGATTTCTAAAAAATGCGCTACTTCCTATTGATTTAAGACCCTCTGGAAAACTTACTTCTTTTAATTGGTTACTATAAAAAGCACCTTCAGCTATACTTTCTAAGTTATTAGAAAAGTTCAGTTCTGAAATGCTATTTTCTGCAAAAGCGTACTTAGAAATACTCTTCATACTATCTGGAATAGTTAGTTTATTTATTGAATTACCCAAAAACGCCTCTTCTCCTATACTTTCCAATTGGCTAGGTAACTTTAATTCAAAAATAGAGTTATTTTTAAATGCTGACCTACCGATTTTTTTCAAAGAATTTGGTAGCTCTAAATTCGATATATTAGGAGTATTTATTGGATTTACATAAAAAGCCCCTTCATCTATCTCTTCTACTCCTTCTCCTATAATTAACTTATGCGGAAAAGTTATATTTTCTTGTGAGGCTTTGATTGAAATTTTTTTTACTCCTAGATTAGATGGAAGTTTGATTGATGCATTACTTATAAACTTCTTTCTACCTTGCTCTGTCAAGGCTACCCAAGAATCTCTCTTCATAACTATATCACCTTTATTTAACTCTATTATATTGTTTTTTTCCTGCTTTATATTGCTCTCAAAACTGCTTTCAACTATCTGATCTGCCATAGTAACTTGCGGTGGTAATATTATACTTGTAGCTAAAAGTGTTGATATTACTAATTTACTAATTTTTTTACTCATAAAATCCTCCTTTAAATAATTACTAAGCTTGCTTATAGAAAAGTTTATTACTCAATATTAAAATAAGCTTTTCTAATCTTTTAATATTATTTCTAATCATTTTGAATTTATTCAACTCTTTCTAAATATAATTCAAATAATTTAAAATATAATTCAAACTTCTTTAACCATATTTTAACATTTTTCAACCTTAACTTCATCTAGAAGTTTCAATTATTGTCCAATCTGTTTAATCAGTCTATCTGTATAAAATATTTTCTTAATAAAAATGAGCACTCAGATTAATTCCAGTGCTCATTTTTTGATCTTAAAGTAAATATTTAATTATTATTAGTTATTGATTTATATGATTTGTTAATCTCTGTATATACTCTTCTTTAAAACTATAATCTATACTATATAGTAGTTTATCTTATAGTGATTCTTTGTATATTGTTCTTACTCTCTCTCTAGTAGCTTCTACTGGGGCACATCCCAATAATCCATCAAGTGATGGTGTTGTAAATGCCAAGTCTACTAGCTTATCTAAATCGGCCTCTGAGAAACCTTCATCCTTTAATGTCTGAGTTAATCCCACAGATTTTAACCATTTTTTTGTAAGATCCTCAGCTTTTTGAGCATCTATATTCTTTTCATCCCCAAATATTGGAGCAAATATCTCTGTAATAGTTTCTTTTCTTGAGTCAAAGCACTGCTTTACTACTGCTGGAAGTAATATACCTAAGCCAAATCCATGAGTCAAGTCAGTTTTTATAGCACTTAGAGGATGTTCCAAAGCATGTGTAAAATGAAGCATTCCATTGTCAAATGCAGTCCCTGCTATTAAAGATGCATATGATAAATAATATCTTGCCTCTATATCACTTCCATCTTTTAAAGCTCTTGGTAAATATTTATGTACTAGTCTAACAGTTTCTTTTGCACATAATATACTAAATGGATTTGCTGCCAAACTAGTTGCTGCTTCAAATACATGATTTACAGCATCTACTGATACTGACATTGTTTGAAACTCTGGCAAGCTAGTCATAAGTGCTGGATCATCAATGGCATACATTGGATAGATACAGTCATAAGCAATCGCTGGTTTATATTCTTTTTCTGGTATTGATACAACTGCAAATCTATCTACTTCTGTACCAGTTCCATGAGTAAGATTTATAGCTATTATTGGAGCCGCCTCTTGAGGAACAAATTCTAATTCATATAACTGAGCTGCTGTCTTATCAGGATATTTAAGTAATATTGCTACTGATTTAGCTGAATCTATTGGACTTCCTCCACCAATACCTATAACAGCCTGAGCTCCTATTTTCTTTCCTAGATTAGTAGCTTCATCTACATCTAGATGTTGTGGATTAGGAGTGATTTTGTCAAATAAAGCATATTCAATATTATTGTCTTTTAAAGCTTTTTCTACAACTTCCCAAGCACCTGTTTTTTTATAAGCTGCTCTTCCTGTTAAAATTACAACTTTATTGATACCCTTACTTGCCAATTCTTCAGCAATATTGTTAAATTTTTGTATAGCGCCTGCACCTATATATGCAGTAGTCTTAACCCTTACTTCTTTAACTTCATTAACGTTTATTTCCTTTTCCCACATAATAATTACCCCCATTAAGTTTGAAACTATTGTTTTTAAATAAAATTATTTTATTTTATTTATTTAATTTTATCTTGTTTTTATTGAATAAATATATTATATACCTTTTTAGTTAGTTTGTAAACAATTTTAACAATATTATTGTTAAATATTTTTCTAATTATATATCTTCTTTTTTACTTGTATTTTAAAATCTTTTATTTGTATTTTAAAATCTTTGGAGTGTATTATATGCTATTTAACAAAAAAAATGTATAAAAAGAGACCTATTAAATTAGGTCCCTTCTATAATTTGTTATTTTTCATTAATAGACTATTTTATACTTGCATTACTTTGAACTATTACGGGTGTTCCTATAGCCACATTATTATATACAAGAGTTGCATTATTATAAGGTGTATTTATACATCCACGTGATCCAGCGTATTGATATCTATTTCCACCATATACTGGTTGCCAAGAAGCATCATGTATACCTATACTTCCATTGAAAGGTATCCAGTACTTAACTGGTGAAGCGTATCCTGGTCCTCTTAAAACTACATTTCTCATTTTATTTTTGATTGTAAATATACCTGGAGGAGTTGCCCAACCCTTATTAGGATTACCTGTTACTATTGGAGTTGATACAATTGCCTTTCCATCTTTCCACAACCACATATGCTGAGTTTTTAAATCTATTTGAACATATTTATTTCCTAAAGCTGTAGCACCTTTAGGCACTGTGCTTGTAGTTTTATTGTACTTTGGAGTCAAGCCATTGTATGATTTTCCAGTAGATAACATATTCATTATCCTATTTGTTTCATAGTCTACATCAACATATGATTTTGATCCACCCTTAGCTATTATAATATTTCCATTTCTTCTGTAAGCATAGTTCTGACCAGAAGTGCTAGTGATACCAGTATTATCTATTGAAGATGCAAAGTTCTTCACTAAATCTTTATTAAATTCAACATTGAAATCATTTTTAATACCACAGTTAATCATCTGTAATATATTGTTGCCATCTAGACTCCTTCTATTTCCTGCTACATTGTAAGATATACTTACCCCTTCATATCCAAGAATTTTATTGAATGCTTGGTTTGCTTTTGGATCTCCCTTAGCCTTTATAAAATCCGCAATATTATTAATAGCATTTGTAAAGTTTGCACCACCACTTACTTGAGTGATTTCTCTTACTACATTATTGTCATTATTTAAGGCCCTCATTTGATTGTATACAAGACCTTTTTTTTCGGAAACAAGCATTACAGGTCCTTCTTTTAATGAAGAATTACTCTTAGAAGCAGGTGCTGTCTTTATATTATCTGTAGCTGAAAAATCAGAATTCTCATCCAAAACCTCAGTATTTTCTTCACTTATCTTTTCTTCTGTATTAGAAGTATCCTTTTTAACATTAGCATTCTTATCTGAATCAATCACAGTAGTTCCTATACCTGTTTCACTATCTGTATCAGATGTATTGTCCTTATCTGAATCAATAGTTGTATTTCCTATATTAGTATCTTCTTTGTCTTTATCTTTGTCGTCGATCGGTTTAGATACATTATCTTCTATATCCTCGCCATCATTATTACTTGCTATTATTCCTGCATTTATAAGAACTGAATCTATAAGCTTAGTAGGATTTTTACTACCATCATCTGCAATATATACAGTATCATAATTCTTATAAAATCTATTAATCATATTGTAATTGGTTTCCTGTCTATCCTTACCAGATATACGTTCTACATGAGTTGCTATAGAATCATACGGATTAGGTAAGCTTGCAACTCCACCTATTAGAAATACACTGTCTATTCCAAGTCCATTTAGATTTGCTCTTACACTTTCTGAAGCATTCTTATTTACAAATATAATTGGTGAATTGTTTTTAGCTGCTACTGAACCTACTCCTGCAGCGTCTGCTAGACCTGTCATACCATTTACTATAAAGGCATTTTCAAACTTTTTATTGTCTAAAGCTTTCAATTTTTCCGCTATTTTAATAGATGTTTCTACTCTTGTACTACCGGCAATTCTCTCAACCTCATAAGACTGTGCCTTCAAAGAATCTTCTACCTTTGAAGATACTGATCCATTACCACCTATAATTGTAATCTTTTGAGGTGATAGCCTTTTAATTTCTTTATTTGTAACATTATTTAAAAAACCACTGTTCGTTAAAAGGACTGGTGCCTTCATCTTACTTGCAAGCGGTGCTACTGAAAGTGAATCCGCTACAGCATCAGAGTTTACCAACATAATATTTTTGGAACCGCTTGGCCAACCGCTCTGAGAAATACTTACTGCAGTAGAAAATCTATCACTACCACTTATATTTTTTACATTTAATTCATCTGCATGTGATTGAATCCCAGCAAGTGGAATCATCAATGACATAGCCGTTGCTACTATTAATGTTTTTTTGAATAAATTTTTCATATTATACCTCCTTAGTATTAACAGACTAATCTATATCTTAATTATAATCAATAATCACATATCCTTTCAACATCTATACGGTGACAATTTCTTATTGCTCATATATTTATTGGTAACAAATTGTAGCAAAGGTATCTTTTTTGTTAACTTTATCTCTAACATTTAAGCACTTTAGTAGTTCTATTTTATATTTTACCTTTATATAAAATTATAGATATTAATCTACTTTTTTATATCACTATAATAAGATACTCTCCCTATTTTATCAAATGGAAACTTTCTATTACTTAAAATCAAAATAATATTTAGTAGCAAATAGATAATAAAAAGCATAAATGCTGAGAAAAATATAGATACAAGTAGCATATTATCAGCTCTACCATTTATTAAATCCATTATAAAGTTTAGAAATCTAGGAAGTGCATAGAAATAAACTACTATACCCAAACTTCTCAAGAACAAATTTCTTTTATTCTTATTTTCCATTTCAAAATGAAAATTCAATATCCTTGATCCTATTGTCCTGCCATTTTTTATAGGCATAAATGTAAAGTATAATAATGTCACTATAATAAATGAAAAAGGAATAAAAATAGCAATTGTCGAGCTTATAAATCCAATAACAAAAACATCTATGGCAAAAGCAAAAATTCTTCTAAGCCCAGAAACAGACTCACCTTTCTTTAAAGATACTTCATCTAGATTATCTCTATCTGGCAATATACTATTAAAAAGCCCAACTATATAATAACCGAGCAAGCCACCAGTAGTATTTTGTATAATATCATCTATATCACATATACGGTAGGGTGAATCATAAATGAAGTAGAGACCAGAAAGTTGCGTCAACTCAAAAAATAAGCTTAAAAGAGCAGTAAAAATTATAACCTTTTTTAAACTAAACTTAAAGTAGTATCTTAAATACATACCAAAGGGAATTAACATCAAAATATTAAATATAGGAACATAAAAAGTAGGATCCTTGATAGCCTGAATATAAGTTGATAGCCTAAATAAATTAAAAGGACTCTCTCTAATAAAATCTCCAATAAAAACAAATGGAATCAAATTAATCATTTGACTATATGAAGTGTGTACATCCGCAACTTTTGGCAGCGGTAAAATTACTAATAAATAGCAACTTTCTAAATAAAGAACAAATGAATATACTATCAGTGTTTTTATTATATTTATGGAACCATACCTTCTATACATCCATATCATATATGGAATCGTGATAAACAATGCTAGCATAGGAAATATTAATATGCCCGTTTTTATACTTGAAATATAAGTCATAATTTATTTCTCCTTACTAAGTAATTTTTGGATTATTAATAACAATATTTTGGATTGATATTAAACAAATTTTTGCTTATTTATGGAAATATTTTATATTCACTATATTGTACTTTTCTATTAAAAATTAAAGATACTCAAAAGTAATTTATGGAATTTTCTATTAATTAATATTAAAATATATCTTTATAAGTAACTATACTATTATTTAAATTAATGACTTTATTACACTAATCTCAAACGATAAGGTACAAGATATTAGCAATGGAACAGTTTTATTAATATACAAAATTACACTACTCTCAAACGTAATATACAAAATTACACTAATTTAAACATTACTAAAGCTATCTTAAATCTATTTAATAGCATATATAATTATAATGCTATTAAAGTAAAAATAATGAAATATTTAAATAGATTTGCCACTCACTAGAAAGGAAATATAATTATAAAATTATTTAGTTTTAATAAAAACCCTTATCTACAATATACATTTTTTTACAGTATAAATCAAGTTCCTTTGATATAGCTAGATATATATCTTGCTTAATTTATTCAAAAGCTAAACTAGTTTTATTTTTTTTCTTAATATTTTAATTACTATATATAAATTCTTTAATTACTATATAGTAATCCTCTGCTTCCCACAAATTTTCAATAAAAATACAACTCTTATTTAATAAGCTAATCTTTTCAAAAATAATCCATCACTTTATTATTTAACTAAGCTTTTTCTTATAAAAAATCTATATATCCCTTCCCTTAAAGTCTAAGTTGCCATTGCTGTTATAAATCTTATTTTCCTCAACTTAATTAAAATCTTATTTATCGAGATTATATAAAAAAATATTTTTTGTGGTAAAATTTGTGGTAAAATATACTCTAGTGTTAGAAGATATTTTACAAAATATAAATTTTATTAGGAGGTAACTATGACAATAGCAGATAATAATTTCAAAAAACTTTGTACAGAGATATTGAATAGTGGAAATAATACTCTCGGGGAAAAGGTTCGTCCAAAATATGCTGATGGAACTCCATCTCACACTTACTTTGTAAATCAGGTGTTTGAAAAATACGATTTATCTAAGGGAGAGCTCCCAATACTTACTTTAAGACAGACGGCTTGGAAGTCAGGTATAAAGGAAGTTTTATGGATATATCAGGATCAAAGTAATAATTTAGACTTATTAAAAGAAAAATATTCTATTACTTGGTGGGACGAGTGGGATATTGGCGATAGAACTATTGGACAGAGATATGGTGCTACTGTAAAGAAATATGACCTTATGAATAAGCTTTTAAAAGCTTTAAAGGAACAGCCATATGGAAGAAGACATATTATTAACCTTTATCAAGAATCGGATCTTGCAGCTAGTCAGGGACTTCACCCTTGTGCTATGGAGACTCAATGGAGTGTTCGTGATGGATTTTTAGATATGACTTTGATACAGAGATCTTCAGATGTAGCTGTTGCAAATGCTATCAATAAGATACAGTATGTTGCTCTTCAGATGATGGTGGCAAGACATGTTGGTTTGGAAGCGGGCGTTTTCTGCCATTATGTAAATAATGCTCATATATATGATAGACATATAGATCAAGTTAAAGAGTTGATTTCAAGAAATCCTCAAGAAAATGGTGAAAAAATAAGATTAGTGCTAAACCCTGATAAAACAAACTTCTATGATTTCACTCTAGAAGATTTTACTATGGAAGGATATACTCCTGTTAAGCCAAATCTAAAATTTGAAATGGCTATCTAATTATAGAGCTATATTATTAATAGAAGAAAAGAGGACAAAAATGTACGAAAATATATTTATGATTGTTGCAATGACTGGACAAACTAATGCCATTGGCCTAAATGGAGATATGCTGTATCATTTAAAGGAAGATTTAAAATATTTTAAGGAAACTACTTTAAATAATACTATTGTATGTGGAAGAAAAACATATTTTAGTTTTCCTAAGAGACCTCTTCCAAATAGAAAAAATATTATACTTACTAGATCCGACTCTCAGTTTGAGGGAGCATATACTCTCAATTCTAAGGAAGATGTACTAGAGTATGCAAAATTAAATCCGAATGAAAAAATATTTATATGTGGTGGAGATAGTGTATACTCTCAATTTATGGATACCGCTTCAAAGCTTTATGTTACAGTAATAGATGAAGATGAAAGTGTAGAATCAGATAGCCACTTTCCAAATATAGACAAAAATATTTGGAAAGTGGAAAGCGAATCTGAGTATATATGTCCTGAAAATGCACCTAGATACAGATATTTAATATATAAAAGAATATAATATTGATTTTGAGACACTCTTTATAAGGGTGTCTCTTTTATTATGCACATCATTTTTTATATCATTCTACTTATGTTATTAGAGCGATTACTATATTCTTATTCTCTTTTTTATTAAAATACTACCTTTTATTAAACATACTATCTTTTATTAAATATATTACCTTTATCTATTAAATTTACTTTTTTTATCGAATATACCACTTTATTATCTTTATCTATAGCTACTAAGTATATTATACTACTTTATATTTATATAAAAGTAGATTCAAAATATTTATTTAAAAATACTCCATTAAATATAATCATAATAAAAATGAGTAGACAAACTAATGACTACCCATTCTAAACTCTTATATTTTTGTTTTTATAAATTTTTCTAACATCTATTAATATCTTTTGAATTTAAACTCTATTATTTTTTGAAATATATGTATATCTCTTTCAATACTAAAATTTAAAATACTATGAACAAACATCTTAAATTAAATTTAGCTTCAATCTATGTAAAAAATAACATTTCTTTTAAGCCTAATCTCATCTATTCAAAATTATAAATATTTATATAAAGTATTTTCATTAATTTTAAAAACTATAGAAGGTCTTCCAAATAGCTTTTATTTAAAACCTTTATCTTCTTTCTATCCATAGTTATTACACCTTCATTTTCAAGGAGTTTTAACTCTTGATTAAGGCTACTTCTATTCACATGAAGTATATCTGCCAATACTTCTTGAGAATTCGGTATATTTATAGGCTCATCTGGATTCTTAATATGAAGAAGCCAAAAGCTAAGCCTTTCAATTACTTTCCTATATTGTGTGCATCTAATTATTAACTTGCTATAACAACAGTATTCTGCCACAAATCTCAAAATATTGTGAAGAAAAACTTGATCATTATCAATTATAGGAATCAACTCTTCAACTTTTAACCATACAACTTTTGATTTTTTCAGTGCGTATGTATCTGAAAAGTAATTTTCAATATTACCATATACTAAATAAAATGGAAATGCATCTCCACCAAAATAATATGAAGAGTTCAACTCTTTTCCTCCAGCAGTATATTCAGTGGCTTTTAAAGCTCCTGATATGATAATACCGATTGACTCTATGGCTTCTCCTTCTTTCATAACAAGATCATTTGCATTATATGAACGTTCTACCATATGCATATTTTCAATAGCATTTTTTGACTCTTCTGATATTCCTCTGAATATCATCCTATCCCAAAATAAATTATCCACTAATTTCACCCCGCCATATTTTATTTCCACATAGTTAAAATATAGGCATTGCATCTATTTTCTGTTAATTCAATTATAACATAAAATAAAGACTATTCTGTATAGAAAAAACAACTATCTATTATAATTTAAATAAATAATTAACTATCAAATACTTTTATTTACTTAAACTTACTATCAAAAGCACTTTTTTAAAGTTATTAATTATATTCTTAAATTCTATGAAATAAATAAAGGATGAATATCTTCTATGTTGCATCACAAGAGAAATCCATCCTTTATTCATTTTCAATGCATTAAGCATCATTTATATTAAATTATTTTTATAGCCTTTTAACCTATATATTTTTATATATTGAAAAATCTTTATATCTTTTTTAGACCGCCTATATTTATATCCAGTCTTTTAAGTAAGATTTATATATATTTCTAATTAACTAAGTTTGAATTTTATAAGTATTTAATATTTTTAAAAGCAATATATTTTTCTATATTTTTTTATTTTTTATAGACTTTGCAATCATTATGAAAAGCAGTATTAGCCCAACGTAACCGTTAAGTACATATACATAGTTGACCAATACATCAAACTTTAGTATTAATCCCATAAAAGTTCCTACTATACCCATTGCAATCGTCAATATTTTAAATTTAGGAGTTTTTTCCTTTGCAAACCTGGCTATTACCGACCAAAGCAAAGGCACAGATGTTGTATATATTCCTAAAAGTATTATTACTGAAAAAACATTCGCTAACATAGGATGTATTCTTCCAGCCAGTATCAATGTAGGAATTTGGCTTCCCTTTAAACTTGCAATCGAGAAGAAAATCCCCAAAGACATCAATAAAACTGCTATTGAAAATCCTGCTGCTCCTGTAAATGCACCTATTCTACCTTCTTTTTGACTATTTGCTCCTGCTCCTATTTGACCCAAAAATGCAGCTAACCAAAGCATACAAAATCCTACGTAAGATCCAGCTGCTAAAAGCCAATTACTAGATGCTACTTTTATTTCTTTATTTTTAACTAATTCATTAATTATAGCTGGTGCTTCTTTTGCAGAATCTATATTCATTATAATACTTGCTGCTCCAACAAAGATTGCTATAATAACTATAATTGGCCCTATATTTCCTATTATATCAACTATCTTATTTAAACCAAGAAGTACTGTTATAACAGTGATACTAGCCATTAATATTCCACCGACATATGGTGACCAAGAATAGTGCTGACTTGTTGTTGCCCCAGCTCCTCCAATCATAACTGTAAAGGATAAAAATATAAAAAATATAGAAAAATAATCATAGAATGTTCCTAATTTATCTCCACAATAGTATCTATATATGTCATTTGGAGTTTCAAACTTATTATTGTATCCAGCTGATATAAAGCTAGTTCCAACATAAGCTAATAATAAAAAACACACTAATACTCCCAGTATCCCCTTGTAACCCCAAGCTGCAAAGTATTGCATAACCTCTTGACCTGTCGCAAACCCCGAACCAATTAGTAGGGCTATAAAAGCTCCTGCATAACTAATTATCTTGCTTTTTTTAACTATTTCATTTGATTTTTCTCTAAATACTCTTTCTGATCTAATGGTGTTACTTGATCTTTTCATAGAAATACTCTCCTTTTTAAAAAAATCCTGAAGATTATCAACTCAACCTTCAGGATTTATTATTATTCAAATAATTAAATTTCTTCTAGGTCTTACTAAATTAGAATATTGTAGCTTTATCAACCTTAGTAGTTAATGCTTCCATAGCCTTATCTACTAGTGAATTTCTTAGATCTAGCTCTTTTTTACCCTTTTCTGGATTACCTACAGGGTAAGGTATCGCTACTGTAGGTACTATTCTGTTTGCACCTACTGATTTAGATATCGTTACTATAGTAGCCATATGAACAATTGGGATACCAAATCTTTCTATTTCTTTTACTATCGTTGCACCGCAACGAGTACAAGTACCTCACGTAGATGTAAGTATGACTCCATCTACTCCCGCATCTTTTAATTCTTGACCCATTTCTTTACCGAATACTATTGAGTTTCCTATTGCTGTACCAGTTCCAGTAGTTGTATAGAAATAATCATACACCTTTCCGATTTTTCCTTCTTTTTCCAATAGTCTTAATGAATCTAGAGGCACAACTCTATCTGGATCTTCATTTGCATATACTGGGTCATATCCTCCATGTATTGTGCAATAATCTCCTTTTAATTCATCTATTGCTGATATATCGTATTTGCCCCATTTTTGAGCAGATGCTGACTGTATTCTATCTGGATTTCCCATAGGAACTATACCACCAGTAGTAACAAGAGCTATGGTAGCTTTTGATAAATCCTTTATTTCTTCTGCTGCTTCAACAGTATCAAATACTGGCATTGGAAGCTCAGTCTTAAACTCTTCATTATTAAGTCTCTTCATTAACATCTCTACAGCTCTTTGTGAACCTGTTTTTTCTGAGATAACTGTCAATCTCTTTCCTTGAGCAAAGTAATTATCTACATCAGGCTTTACTACTTCACCATTTAGTAATTTTTTTGTTATATCAGCCATTATTGGAAGTGCTTTTCTCATTTTTGCTGCAGAATCTCCAGTTTTAGCAACATAAGCAAGCTTCTTTGCTTCATCTAGACCTGGGTTTTCTTCATACATACCTGACACTACTGGTATATTAGCTTCTTTTGCAAAAAATTCTGCAACACCTTGACACGCCATTCCATATCTACCCGCATTAAATGCTGGTCCAGCTATTACTATGTCTGGCTTTATTTCTTCATTAACTTTTCTTAAAAATGCTATTGCTTCTTCTTTATTTTCATTAAAATAGTTATCTCCACATATAACTGTTGCTACAAGCTCTGCTGAGTCTCCTATTTTCTTTGCAAAGGCTTCTGAAGGACCTACTCCACCTTCTTTTAAAATAGGAGCTATGCCTGCTTTCTCTTCTCCACCTATCTGCCCAAAGAATTGATTTAGATAGTATAAGATTTTCTTATCTGCCATTTTAACTCCCCCTTAATATAATTCTACTGTTGCGTTATGTGTACCTATTTCTGATGTTGCACCAATAACTGCATTTAATTCACACTTCATTGTTCCGTCTTCTGGATTATAAGCTCCTGCCCATCCACCAGCTATATTTGCTACTGCTTCTGGATCTCCAAGTATTCTATCAGCCTTTCCAAGCTCTACAACATGAGATACATTTCCTGTAGACACTACAGCTACAGCTTCTTTTGCTACGTCTGTTAAAGGTTGGCTCATTCCATCCCATCCAGAACACTCATCAGTAATTAAAACTGACTTTATACCTTGTTTTTCGACTCTTGAACATATCATTACCAAATCTGAATCTGGATTTCCATATCCTTCTTCTGATATAATTACACCGTCTGCACCAAGCATTTTACAAAGTTTTGCTGTATAATCACAAGATACAAACTTACCATCTAATGTTGTTTTTTCAGGCACTAAGACCACACCTAAGAAGTTTATTTCTTTTCCGTGTAGCTTATATAATTCTTTTATTACTGCATTATTTTGATGTTGATAAGTAGTTATTTTATCGCAAGCTGCAACACAGTTACCACTTATAACAGCACCATCCAACTCTTCATTTGGGTGAAGAACTGTTGGAAGTATATGAGCAGAATCTACACCATATATATAACTTGCATGTAAAAGACCCTGAGATATTAACATTTCTACATAAACTACTTTTGGAAGATCAGGATATTTTTTAGTTTCAACATCATTTTCTCCCATTTCAAATATCTCTACATCTTTTGTTTCTACTTCTTTTCCTGCAAGACCTATTATTTCAGATGCTCTTAATCCGACTACTCTACAAGCTTCTTCATGTTCATGCGGATCTAAATCTTCTACTACGCTTATATCTACAACTATATTGTTTGTTTTGGAAAATGGTGTCCACTTTGCACCTTCTCCCCACATATCTATAACTCCTTCTTGGAATCCTACGATATCACCAATTGTTACTATAGCAGCACCGTCTAAAATATTTACAATTCCATCTCCTAGCTGAGCTACGTCAGAAGTTACACCTGCAAATCCTGCATTACCCTTAATTGTACATCTAGGCTGTATCACATCTTTTACAGGTATGATTCTGGTTTTTTCACCAGGCTTTGCTAAATCAATTTTAATGTCTTTTACATTTGGAACCTTTTTTAGCTCCTCAATTATTTCTTCCTTGTTCAAGACCAAACTAGCATTGTCTACCTTTGTCTCATCTCCAAAACAAATGTCATTAATTGGAATTTTTCTAAGTTCTAATTTCAATTCTGTCACCCCTTATAATTTATATAATATTTTTTATGAAAGCTTTTTCCTGAATTGCCGATACAATTAAATCATAATCTACAAGTTGATAGTCCTTTATATTTTTCCTATCTACTTCTCTTTGTCCCATAGTTATACGGTATTTTTCTATACCCTTTTCAATTATTTCAATAGATAACTCATCTATTGATTCTAATTTGGGTGAAATCAATATTGATCTAACTGGGGAATAAATCATACGTATGCTTGCAGCCAATGGATAGGATATTATTTTATGCCCATTTTCTATGAATTCTCTAGTTGTATTTAAGACATCTATGAATTCTCCATCTACTTTTATAGCATTTTCAAATTTTTCTAAAACTTTTTGATTGTTGCTTATTACTATGTACTCATTAGAATTTAATTTTGATTCTAGATTTTCATACATTGACAATGTATAATTTTTATTTATTAGATTTTTCTTTTCAATCATTTCCAATTATTATCACCCCTAACTTTTAAAATAACACTGCTATTGATTAGTTTTTAACTATCTTTTCTAAAAAATTTTAATTAAGAAAGTATAATTACACTATAAATAATATTAAATATTGTAAAATGCATTTTTTACCTTATTAAATTTCAGTATTTTATATTTATTTGTTTCATTAATCTTGTTACACTGATTATAACTAATTAATAAATAGTATAAAAGTTATTAATACAACACTTTTTAGAATAATCTAAAAAATACAAACATTTATCTTGTAGAAAAACTTATACTCCTTGAAAATGCTTATGTTAAGCTTATTACTTGTTTTTTATAAAAAGACAATTATTTTTTTATATATTCAATATAGATAATATATATTATTGAATGCATTTGATTATTAAATAGCTATTTGAATAGACTATTTTGATCTATTTTATAATTTAAAAACTCTATAAAAATATTAAATTAGAGGCTAAATATTATTTATACATCAAAAAAGGCCAAGACTAAACTAATGCTTTTGTCTTGACCTAATATATTCATATATTTTAATTATTTATATTCTTGTAATTTAAAATAAAATTTTTATAAATTTTTGATTATTATTACTTTTATAGCGAATTTAAACGATTATCATAAATATAAAGTGTGCTGCTATACCTGCCACTAGACCACCTATAGTATGAGATAAAATAGCCTTACTTGCTAAAGGTCTTGAATCTAGTGCATCCATCATACCTATATGAGTACTTAAGTAACCTGACCAGCACATACCCATCGCAGTAAATACTGCTATGTCATTTGGAGTAGCGACACCAGTTTTGATAAACTCTGGTACTAGTGACATTGCAGCTCCAACTGCTCCTAGAGATGTTACTGGGAACGCTATTGCTTCTGGCGATTGGAAACCAAATAGTGGTTCAATTATAAATGCTATTTTCTGTCCTAAATAAGGAAGTAGCTTTACACCTTCATAAGCAGCTCCTGTATAACTTCCATCTGGTGATGGCCCGAATGTAAGCATCATAACTAATGTACAAACAATCAGCACCCCTGGGATGATATCCATACCCATTTCTACACCTGTTTTTCCACCTTCTAGCATTGCATCTAGAATTCTCTGGAATAAATTACCATCTCTTACAAATCTTACTTCACCTGAAATAGAGTTTTCAGAATCATTATCCTCAACTATTACAGAATATGGTTCTTCTGCCTCAGAACCGTAATATTTTTTTGTTTGCTTTGTCATTAATCTTACACTTATTACACTACCTATTATAGCTCCTAGATTACCAATTAAAGCTGGTGCTATATATTCTTTTCCTTGTGCTATCATAAATGTAGTTAATATTAATCCCATACCAAAAGATGTTCCTAGATTGCATAGTGCTGGAACCTGATATTTTTTAAAATACTGAGTGAACGTTTTATCTTTAGCAAAAGATATGATCGCTGGATTATCTGATAGATAAGTAGCTATTACTCCTGTTATACTTGCTCCTGGTAGTCCATACATTGGTTTCATAAGAGGGGCAAATATCTTGTTTATCAAAGCTATTGCTCCGAACTCTGACAACAACCCACTTATTGCACCTGCTAAAACAGCCATCGCCATGATTAGAAATACTGTTTGTAACAATAAATCATGTGCAGTGGCCATCATAGTCTTAAACATTAGTCCTACACCCATTATGTGCCCTACCCAAGCAAAACCTCCTATAAATATAAATAGGAATATAAATGTTTCAAGGGA
The DNA here is from genome assembly GCF_003012055.1 of Peptostreptococcus russellii. GTDB lineage: Bacteria > Bacillota > Clostridia > Peptostreptococcales > Peptostreptococcaceae > Peptostreptococcus > Peptostreptococcus russellii. The sequence continues at coordinate 682,825 of NZ_JYGE01000003.1, forward strand.
TATGGCTTTTACTTTCTTACGCCCTTCCATATAGTATTACCTTCCTTTCAAATAATGTTTAGTCACTTTAAAAGTTTAATATAATAATAACTAAACAAGGTCTTTTTTATTTATTATATATGTTATTTATATTTTTTTCAACTTTAATTTATTTTATTTAGTGTTTTACAGAATACATTCATTATTCTAAATAGTCCTTAAATACTGACTTCTGAAATTTTCATATATTTTTGTTTCAATTATTTTAATCTTTAGTGAAATGGTTAGAAAGCTTATATTATTCTCTATATCTAGCCTAAAGAAAGTATAAGCATTTTATTTTTGATTTTTTTTATTCATTTTTTAGTCTTTTTGATACTTGTTATTCATTTGAGTGACTTTTCAATAAATTATATTAAAATATAATTTATTAATATTTTTTTTGAAAAATTACTTTTTTATTTATTTTACAATCCATTTTCTAGTATAATACTTTTCTAATTTTTTTTCAATAAAAAAATCAAGGTAATCGAAAATAATTCAATTACCTTGATAAAAACAGTTCAATATTTATCTAATCTAAATAATATTATAAATAAATTTAGATACTTAAGATACTATAATCAAATAAAAATTGTTTTTAGATACTCAAAATTTTATTTCATTATATATTATGTATTTTTCAAAAATTTTATTTTTTTAAATGGAACATCAATGTACTATCAGCATAAATAAGAAATGTGCTGCTATACCTGCCACTAGACCACCTATAGTATGAGATAAAATAGCCTTACTTGCTAAAGGTCTTGAATCTAGTGCATCCATCATACCTATATGAGTACTTAAGTAACCTGACCAGCACATACCCATTGCAGTAAATACCGCTATATCATTTGGTGTTATAACTCCAGTCTTTATAAATTCTGGAACTAATGACATTGCAGCTCCAACTGCTCCTAGAGATGTTACTGGGAACGCTATTGCTTCTGGTGATTGGAAACCAAATAGTGGTTCAATTATAAATGAAATCTTCTGTCCTAAGTAAGGTAATAATTTTACACCTTCATAGGCAGCTCCTGTATAACTTCCATCGGCTGATGGTCCGAATGTAAGCATCATTACTATCGTACACACTATCAATACGCCTGGTATTATGTCCATTCCCATCTCTACGCCGTTCTTACCGCCTTCTAACATTGCGTCTAATATTCTTTGGAATAAGTTTCCTTCTCTTACAAGTCTAACTTCTCCCTCGATTACTCCATCATCTCCATCTTCATCGCCTATAGCTGCAAAAGGTTCATCTGCTTCTACTCCGTAATATTTTCTAGTCTGCTTAGTCATTAATCTTACACTAATCACACTACCTATTACAGCTCCTAAATTACCTATTAAAGCAGGTGCTATATACTCTTTCCCTTGCGCTATCATAAATGTAGTTAATATTAATCCCATACCATATGATGTACCAAGGTTACACAGTGCTGGAACTTGATACTTTTTGAAATACTGTGTAAATGTTTTATCCTTTGCAAAAGGTATAATTGCTGGATTATCTGATAGATAAGTTGCTATTACTCCTGTTATACTTGCTCCAGGTAGTCCATACAATGGCTTCATAAGTGGAGCAAATATCTTATTGATTAGTGCTATTGCACCAAACTCTGATAATAAACCACTAATTGCTCCTGCTAAAACAGCCATTGCCATTATTAGAAATACTGTTTGTAACAGTAGATCGTGCGCGGTGGCCATCATGGTCTTGAACATTAATCCAACACCCATTATATGACCTACCCAAGCAAATCCACCAATGAAAATAAATAAGAAAACGAAAGTTTCAAGAGATATCGCCTTTACTTTTTTTCGTCCGTCCATAAATAATTACCTTCCTTCCAAGCTTTTGCTTTTTATATTTTCAAAATATTGAAACCCTTTTGTATATTATAACTTTTCTAAATATTTTTTTCAACTTTATTTTGTTCTCAATATGTTTTTTTGAAAAATACAAATTAGAGAAAAAGAATATTTCTCTTTTAATTAATAAATATATGTTTAAAAAAACGTTTATTTTTCGCATTATAAAAGCTATTTAGTTCAAAATACTAAAAAAAGTGTGTATTAATTATATTATTTTATCATTAGTATAGAAAATCATTAAATAATATAGTATAAGAGCAGTTTAGTAAAAAATATTTAGTATTTTTATTTTTTATAAATATTTATGATAACATTTTCTTTTTTTACTTTAAATTATTTTTTTGCAAAAAATACACCTTTAAGCTATGCTTAAAGGTGTATTATAAGTTTTAAATTAATTTATTTATCTCTATGTATATCGCCCTTATGTGCCTTTATAGTAGCCTGTGCTGCTGCTAACTTAGCAATTGGAACTCTAAATGGTGAACAAGATACATAGTTTAATCCCTGTCTATAGCAGAATTCTACTGAAGAAGGCTCTCCACCATGCTCTCCACATATACCAAGCTTAAGTTCAGGCTTTTGACCTCTACCTAGCTTAACTGCCATTTCTACGAACTTACCAATACCATCTTGGTCTAGAACCTGGAATGGGTCCTTTTCTAGTATTCCCTTGTCTACATATTCATCAAGGAACTTACCAGCATCATCTCTTGAATATCCGAATCCCATCTGAGTAAGGTCATTTGTACCGAAACTGAAGAAGTCAGCTACTTCTGCTATTTCATCAGCAGTTATACAAGCTCTAGGTATTTCTATCATTGTACCTACAGTATAGTCAAACTTAACTCCAGCCTTTTCCATTTCATCATTTACAGCTTCTTCTATAATTGGTCTTAGCATCTTAAGTTCATTTGCTGTACCTATTAGAGGAACCATTATTTCAGGCTTAACAGCTATACCTTCTTTAACAGCTAGTATAGCACCTTGTGCTATTGCTCTAGACTGCATTTCACATATTTCTGGATATGTTACTGCTAATCTACAACCTCTGTGTCCTAACATTGGATTGAATTCTTCTAGGTCAACAACTCTCTTTTTAAGATCAGATGGCTTAATGTTCATCTGCTTAGCAAGTGCGTTGATTGAAGGTTCGTCATGAGGTAAGAATTCATGTAGTGGTGGATCTAGAAGTCTTATGTTGGCTGGCATTCCGTTCATTGCCTTGAATATACCATAGAAGTCATCTCTCTGGTATGGTAGAAGCTTATCAAGGGCTGCTACTCTATCTTCTAATTCCTCTGCTAGTATCATTTTTCTAACAGCTGGTATTCTTTCTTCATCAAAGAACATATGCTCAGTTCTGCATAGCCCTATACCTTCTGCACCAAACTCAATAGCCTTCTTTGCATCTCTTGGGTTATCTGCATTAGTTCTTACTAACATGTCTCTAGCTTCATCTACCCATGACATGAATACTGCAAAGTTTCCATGAACTTCTACACTAGTCATTTCTACAGATCCTATGTATACTCTACCTGAAGAACCATCTATTGATAGGTACTGTCCTTCTTTTATTACTCTATCTCCAACTCTTATTTCTCTAGCTGCTTCATCAACTCTTAATTGTCCGCATCCTGCAACACAACACTTACCCATACCTCTTGCAACAACTGCTGCATGAGAAGTCATACCACCTCTTGCAGTAAGTATACCTTCAGCGCTTATCATACCTTCGATATCTTCTGGAGAAGTTTCCTGTCTAACAAGTAAAACTTTTTCACCTTCCTTAGCATGTGCTACTGCATCTTCTGCATGGAAGTATACCTTACCTACTGCTGCACCTGGAGATGCTGGAAGACCCTTTGCTACTTCTTCTGCCTCCTTTAATGCATTAGGAGCAAATGTTGGATGTAGAAGCTGATCTAACTGATTAGGTTCTATTCTCATTATTGCTTCTTCTTTACTGATAACACCTGCATTTACTAAATCAACTACAACGTTTATAGCAGCCTTAGCAGTTCTCTTACCACTTCTTGTTTGTAGTATGTATAATTTTCCTTTTTCTATTGTAAACTCAATATCTTGCATATCTTTGTAGTGAGCTTCCAAAGTATGTGTAGCCTTTACAAATTCATCATATATTTCTGGCATATCATTCTTTAGTGTATCAATGCTTTGAGGTGTTCTTATACCTGCAACAACGTCTTCACCCTGAGCATTTATTAGGTATTCACCGAATAACTTATTTTCTCCAGTTGAAGGATTTCTTGTAAATGCAACACCTGTACCACTATCGTCACCCATATTACCAAATACCATTGACTGTATATTTACTGCAGTACCTAGGTTATTATCTATATCATTTAACTTTCTGTAAACGATTGCTCTTGGATTATTCCAAGATCTAAATACAGCTTCTATAGATAGCATTAACTGCTTCTTTGGTTCCTGTGGGAAGTCATCTCCAACTTCCTTTTTGTATATAAGCTTAAATTCTTCTACTATTTCCTTTAAATCTTCAGTAGTTAATTGAGTATCATCAGTATATCCTTTTTCTTGTTTTCTTTTTTCTAAAACATTTTCAAACTTGTACTTTGGAACTTCCATAGCAACGTCTGAGAACATCTGTATAAATCTTCTATAACTGTCATAAGAGAATCTTTCATTTTTAGTTGAATCTATTAATCCCTTAACACTTATATCATTTAATCCCAAGTTTAATATTGTATCCATCATACCTGGCATTGAGAATACTGCACCAGATCTTACTGATACTAAAAGTGGGTTCTTTTCACATCCTAGTGTCTTTCCTTGCTCTTTTTCAAGCTGAGCTAACTTATCATCAATTTGATCTAAGACTTCTTGTCTTATCTTTAGATCATTGTCATAGTAATCATTACAAGCTTCTGTAGTGATTGTGAATCCCTGAGGAACAGTTAAACCAATGTTAGTCATTTCTGCTAAGTTTGCTCCCTTACCACCTAGCAAAGATCTCATTTCTTTATTTCCTTCGTTAAAACTGTAAACAAATTTAGTACTCATAGCTTCCTCCTAAAATAAACTCGTTATTAGCCAATAATTAATCTATATTTAAAAGTTTCTAGAGAGTTGTCTATATATTAGGGGACTTTTTAGCCCCCCCCATAATATATTCAACTATATCTCATAGTCTTTTAATATATCAACATCACTTTCTTTTAATATATCTAGTATTATTCCAGCTGTCTCTTCAATAGCTTTGTTTGCTACATTTATCACTGGACATTTCAATCTCTTCATTACTTCTTCTGAGTAATCTAATTCTTCTAGTATTCTATCTAATTTTGCATAATTTGCTGAACCATTTAGCCCCATTGCTTTTAATCTTTCTGTTCTTATTACATTTAGCTTTTCTGGTGAATTTGTAAGACCAATTATTCTTCTTGGCTCCACACTATCCAATTCTTTTGGAATCGGAACCTCAGGCACTAAAGGTACATTTGCCACTTTTATATGCTTATTTGCCAAGTACATACTAAGTGGAGTTTTTGATGTTCTTGATATTCCTACCAATACTAAGTCAGCCTTTAGTAGACCTCTTGGATCTTTACCATCATCATATTTAACAGCAAACTCAATAGCTTCTACTCTGTTGAAGTAGGATTTATCCATCTTTCTTATAACTCCTGCTTCCCTAAGTGGTTCCATATCAAATTTTTTGCTAAGTTTCTCTATTATGTCAGATAATAAATCAACATATTCTATCTTTTCTTGATGACATATATCTCTAGCAAGCTCTCCTAACTCTTTACTTACTATACTATATAAAACAAGTGCATTACTTTCCTTTGCTTGCTTTAATACTTCTTTCAATACTTCTTCATTATTTACGTATGGGAATCTCTTAATGTCCCAACTCTCTATATCAGGAAACTGTGAGATCGTCGCTCTAGCAACAGCTCTAGCAGTCTCACCAAGAGAATCCGACACGATAAAGATTTTAAAAGTTGTCTTCATAATACCTCCCGATGTATAGAATTTATTCAGTAATTTCTACAAAAAGTCTTGTAATTGACGTCTTAGAAATTTTTCCGATTATCTTCATTTTTTCTTTGTCGCCATCTATATATTTTACCACTGGTACACTGTCTACCTCTCTTTTTACAAGCTTTTTAGCTGCTTGACTAACTAAGTCATCTTCCAATACCGTAGCAATGTTTGGTACTCTAGTCATTATCATTCCCACAGGCAGTTTAGTGATATCACTCCCACCAACAGTCGCCTTTAAAAGGTCCTTTCTAGATACCACACCGCATAGATAATCTTGCTCATCTATTATGAATACCCCACCAGAGTCTTCTAAGAATATATTAACCACTACATCATAGACTGAATCTTCCTGTCTGGCTGTAAGAGGAATTCCCATAACTTCAGATACTTTCATTTTCTTCATAGAGGAATTTTCATTTGAAAAATCTCCCTCTCCTAAATAAAAGTAACCAACTTTAGGCCTAGCATCCAATATTCCTGTCATAGTAAGAACTACCAAATCCGAACGAAGAGTTGCTCTTGTAACATTTAATCTATCAGCAATCTTTTCTCCGGTGATTGGCTCATTTTCTTTTACTATGTCAATAATTTTCAATTGCCTTTCATTAAGCTGGATAACAATCACCTACTTTCAATTAATCTATACTAACCACTATATATGTGATATACCATTTGTATATAGTATATTATAATACTATATTTATGATTAAGCAATAGATTTATTGGAAATATATTTATTTTTTGTAAAAACCTCTTTAAATTAAGCTTTCAGTAACTTTTTTTAAATTAAATATAAAATTAAATATTATGTTTTATTTAATTAAGTAGTATATCAGATATAAAAAGAGAACTAAAAGATCAACTATAACAGTTTAACTTTTAGTTCTCCATTTATGATACACTACTATTACTTGTATACTATCTTTGATAGATCACAAATCTGCAACATTGAGCTATAAATGTTATCAAGAAGTGCTAATCTATTATTTTTAATTTTTTCATTATTATCCATTACCATAACTGAATCAAAGAATTTATCAATAGATCCCTTTAGTGTTGCAAACTTATCAAGAGATTTAGTGTATTCTTTTTGTGATATTAGCTCAGATATTTCCTTATCTACAACTAAGAACTCTTTATAAAGCTTAGCTTCAGAGTCATCCTCAAATAAAGATTTCTCTATCACTTTACTCTCTGACTTTTCAGCTAGAGTAGATACTCTATTAAAAGCAACCAACATATCTGTTAGAGAGTCTCTATCTATCCAGTTATTAATGGCTTCAGCTCTTGTATATAGGTCCAAAATATTCTTCTTCTTTTGAGATAATACCGCATCTATAACGTCATATCTTATACCCATATCCTTAAACATATTCTTAGTTCTTTCATTGAAGAACTCTACTATAGCTTCAATAACTTTTTCTTTGTCAAATTCTATATGAGAATACTCATCCAAAACAATACTTGCAAGGCTAGATACATCCAGTTCTATATTGTTCTTTAGAAGTATTGTCAATATTCCCAAGCACTGTCTTCTTAAGGCAAATGGATCTGCAGATCCTGTAGGAGTAATTCCTATGGCAAAGAATCCTGCTATTGTATCCATCTTATCTATTATTGACAACATAGAACCTTCCATAGTACTAGGTACAATATCACCATTAAATCTTGGTAGATAATGTTCAAATATAGCTTTTGAAACTATATTATCTTCTCCCTTTATTTTAGAATATTCCATCCCCATATATCCTTGTAACTCATCGAATTCAAAAACCATATTTGTTACTAGATCTGCCTTACAAAGATAGGCTGCTCTTTCTATCTTTTTATTATCAACATCATAGCTATCTTCTAATTTCTTAGAGATATTAAATAATCTTTCTGATTTATCTAACAGTGTTCCTAACTTCTCTTGGAATACTACAGAGCTTAGTTTTTCTCTAAAATACTCTAAGTCATGTAGCGTGTCTTCCTTAAAGAAGAATAAAGCGTCTGCTAGTCTGGCTTCTAAAACTTTTTCATTACCTCTTTTTACATTTTCAATCTTATAAGAATTACCGTTTCTTACAGCTATAAAGTATGGTAATAACTCTCCATCTTTATCTATAACTGGAAAATATCTCTGATGAGCCTTCATAGGAGTCTTTACAACTTCTTTTGGTAAATCAAGATACTCTTTATCAAATTCACCATAAAAGGCTGTTGGATATTCAACTATATATGTAACTTCTTCAAGCAACTCTTCATCCATATCAACTTTTCCGCCAACACTATTGGCAACTTCATTGATTTGGTCTAGAATCATCTTCTTTCTTATATCCTGATCTAAAATAACGTAGTTTTCCTCTAACTTAGTTAAATAGTCTTCTAAACTATCTACCTTTATATCTTTTGAACCTAAAAATCTATGTCCAACTGTTATATTTGATGCAACTATTCCTTCAAGGTCTACTGGGATAACAGTATCATTCATTAGAGCTACTAGCCATCTAATAGGTCTAACAAATCTCATATTCTTTCCACCCCAACGCATTGATTTAGGGAATACTACATTTTTAACAATTTCAGGAAGAACTTCAAGCAATACTTCTGATGTTTTCAATCCTTCTTCCTTAACTGTGGCAAATATGTATTCAGTACCCTTTATATCCTTAAAGTATACATCTTTTTCATCAAGACCTTTTCCCCTCATAAATCCAAGAGCAGCCTTTGTAAAACTTCCATCTTCTGCTAATGCTATCTTTTTGGAAGGTCCTCTAAGCTCTTCTTCCAAGTTAGTTTGCTTATCTGATAGTCCCTTTACAATAAGGACTAATCTCCTTGGTGTTGCATATGTATTTATTTCATCGAATTTTATTCTTCTTTCATTTAAATCCTTAGTCAAATTTTTCTTTAATTGAATTAATGTAGATTCCACAAATCTAGCGGGCATCTCTTCTACACCAATTTCATATAGTAGATAATTATTCATTTCTTTCACCTGCTTTCATTAGTGGGTATCCCATTTTCTCTCTTTGCTTTACATAGCTCTCAGCTACTGCCTTTGCAAGATTTCTAATCTTAGATATAAATGATGCTCTTTGGCTTACACCGATAGCTCCTCTTGCATCTAATGTATTAAATATGTGAGAGCACTTTAATACATGATCATAACAAGGTATTACTAGACCTTTTTCAGCTAGTCTTATAGCTTCTTTTTCATATAAATCAAATATTTTAAATAACATATCATAATCACACTCATCAAAAGAATATCTTGAATTTTCATATTCTTGCTTCTTGAAGACATCACCATATGTTACACTGTCATTCCACTTCAAATCGTATACACTGTCTACATCCTGAATATACATTCCTATTCTTTCTAGACCGTAAGTTATTTCTCCAGTTTCTAATTCACATTCTAGATTACCTACCTGCTGGAAGTATGTAAACTGAGTAATTTCCATACCGTCTAACCAAACTTCCCAACCAAGTCCCCATGCTCCTACTGTAGCTGCTTCCCAGTTGTCCTCAACAAATCTAATATCGTGCTCATCTGGATTGATACCTATTGCACGAAGAGAATCTAAGTATAGATCCTGAATATTATCTGGAGATGGCTTAAGTATTACCTGAAACTGATGATGTTGGTATAATCTATTAGGATTTTCACCATATCTACCATCTGCTGGTCTTCTAGACGGTTCTACATAACATACTCTCCATGGTTCTGGACCAAGAGATCTTAAAAAAGTATTTGGGTTCATAGTTCCCGCACCTTTTTCAACATCATACGGCTGTGTCATTAAACAACCTTGCTTTGCCCAGAAATTTTGCAAAGTTAAAATCATATCTTGAAAATTCATAAAATTCCTCCTGAATATATTATAGTTTTTTAAACTACTAATTTGCTTTTTATTTTATTGTTCTTCTTTATTTGATTCAGTTTTATTATTATCTAAAATTATATAGTCCGAATCATTTTTAACTTCTTTTTCATTAATCAACTCATCTGTAATATCTGAGTCATTCTCATTAATGTCATTATTATCTTTTGCAAGAATGATTTTCATCTCTTCTAATGAATTTGTCATCATATCTTTTAGTATTTCTATTTTTTCTGGAGTCATAGCGCCAAACTCTACTTCGGCATCACTATTATCATCAGCAATCCTAACAGTGAAATTGGCTATAACGGCAGCTGATAGTCCCAACAATGTTGGTATTGGCATAGCAGCTACACCCAACACTCCAACACCTAGAGGTATATTTAATATAGTTCTATCAGACTTTTCTACAATTAATCTTACACTTGTTGCATTTTTCGAAAGTTCTACAATCTGTTCTCTTAATCTCTCTGTTTCTTCGGTAAATTTATCGCCGATTGAATTGATATTTTCCTTTTTAATTCCATCTTTTAAGCCATCAAAATTAAAAGTTTTAGATTTTTCTAAGATAATAACTGCTTCTAATACATCTCCATCTGACTCTAATAAAGCGTCTTTTGCATCCCTATAAGAAACATATGGAAGTCTTTCCATTACTTCATCTACCATTTCTATCGTTATCTGTGCCATAATATTCTCCTCCCTTACTACTTAAGATTTTTTAACATTTCAAGAGACTTGAAATCTATCTTTTCAAAATAGTTCACAAGATATTTTTTCAATAAATAAAAAAGCTCATTTACTAAAACATTTGAAACTTGTGCTTTACTACATACTATTATATCATTATTTAATATATATTGCATAAGTGATATAGTAGTTTGATCTATTTTTATATAAAAATTATTTGGATTTTCACAACTATCGCATACAATTCCACCATCTTCTATTGAAAATACAGCATATTTATAGTTAGTCTTGCCACATGATACGCATCTACTCACTTGAGGTTTATATCCCATAAAATCTATAAATTTCAATAAAAAAATATCTAATAAAAAAAGTCTATTTTCATAAGCTTCTGAGTATAAAAACAAGGTTTGCACTAAAAGTCCAAACACATCATTATTAACTTGACCTTCATCTGTATTCATTTCAACTAATTTCAAAATAAATGTTGAGTAAGAAAAGCTATCAAAGTCAGTAGATATATTATAAAAACTTTTAATACTGTCACTTTGATACACCTGAAATAATCCTTTTTGCTTTTTTAAAGTATAGTTATTGTAAGAAAATAATTGTGATGTTGGCAGGTGTCTACTCTTTGCTCTTTGTGCACCCTTAGCTATAGCTGCCACCTTACCATACATCCTTGTGTAAATAGTCAAAATTAAATCATTTTCATTATACTTTATACTTTTTAATACTACTCCTTGAGTATTTAATACTATCATCTATTCTCACCTTTTAAATTCAAAAAATCCCTCTCCAATAGGAAGAGGGACATATTCTCTATACAAAGACTGATATCAATGCAAAATACACTAGAATACCAATGATATCCATAATTACAGCTACTATTGGAGATGATATAACTGACGGATCCAATTCCATTTTTTGAAGTACGATAGGCAATAAAGTTCCTAAAGTAGCACCTAAAATCATATTTATTAGAGTTGCTAATACAACTACTGCTATAATATTTATACTTCCTATAAACACCATCATAATAACAGCAACTATTATTGAAACCACAACACCATTGATTATACTACTTATTATCTCTTTCAAAATTGTATCTGAATCAACGTCTTTATCCTTATTTGTCAAACTTATAATTGTAACAGCTGATGATTGGGAACCTACATTTCCTCCCATTGCTATTACCAAAGGCGTAAAGAATAATAACTCAATTAGTCCTGTATCCATCAAAGGTCTAAACTTCATAAATACATAAACAGCTATCAATGATAAAAATACCGTTAAAATAAGCCAAGCTATTCTACCCCTTACGCAAGAAAGCACTTGCTGATACAATGTAGACTTTTCATTTTCTGCTACATCACGTTCATGTTCACTACTTCCAGCAAACTTATACATATCTTCCGTAGCTTCTTCTTCCATAACATCTAAGACATCATCTACTGTAATAATTCCTTTTAGTATTCCTTCATTATCTACTACAGGAACCGCTACTAAATTGTACTTAGAAACAACTTTTACTGCCTCTTCTCTATCTTCATTATCTCTTACTGACTTTACATTTTCTACCATAATATCTTCTATTATTTCCGATTCTTTGGCTATAAATAGATCTCTAAGTGATAATACTCCAACCAATTTGTGTTCATTATCTATTACATATATATAATAGATTGAATCAGCTTCTGTGGCTTCCATTCTTATATGTCTAATTGCCTCAGTAACATTTAAATTCTTATTTACAGTAATAAATCCCTTTTTCATAGTAGAACCTGATGTATCATCCAAGTAAGCTAATAATTCTCTTAATTCAATTTCATCTTCCTTGCTGACTACGTTCAAGATTTTTTCTCTTTGCTTTTCATCTAAATCACGAAGTACATCTGATAGATCACCCAAAGACATTTCATCAAATATGCTTCTGATATGTTCTTGATCCATCCTTGAAATAATATTGATAAAAAATTCTGCTTCAGATTCTTCCAATACAGAAGCAGCTGTATCTAATGGTAATAATTCAAATAGCTTTACTTGATCAGAATCTTCAAGTTCTAGCAATATATCATATAGATCCATTGTGTGATACTCTTCTAGCATTTCTCTAAGCTCTATAAGCTTATTTTCATTCATCATTTCTTTAACTACATCGTACAACTCTCGCGACGAGTCCTGTTTTTTGTCCATTACAACCACCTTTAAATTTACATTAATAATTTTTTAAAAACAAACGACCATCATCTTCAGTAATTAATCTCTGTTTTCATTTAAGCCAAAATCATTGATATAATTTGGTAAATTTCTCCAATTTTCTTTTACCTTAACCCACAATTGAAGATTTACCTGCGTATCAAGTAAAAACTCTATTTCTTCTCTTGCTGACTTTCCTACTCCCTTTAGCTTTCTTCCACCTTTGCCTATAATAATCCCCTTGTGAGAATCTCTTTCACAATAAATAACAGCAGAAATATCTACTATATTTTTATCTTTTCTTTTCTTCATCCTTTCAATTCCTACAGCAACACCATGAGGAACTTCCTCATTAGTATATAAAAGGATTTTTTCTCTAATTAATTCAGCTACTAATACTCTTTCTGGCTGATCTGTAATCATAGAGTCTGGGAAGTACTTAGGTCCTTCTGAAAGCTTTCTTTTTATTACATTTACCAACTCTTCTACATTAGATCCCTTTAAAGCAGATGTTGGAATTATATCTTCAAATACATTTAAGTCATCATACATTTGTATAATTTCAAAAAGTTCTTCTTTATTTTTTATTTTATCTACTTTATTTATAACTAAGAACTTAGGTGTCTTAGTTTTTTTAAGATTTTCTATTATCATTGAGTCGCCTTTTCCAATGCTGTCTGACTCATCTACAACAAAAATAATGCAATCAACATTTCTAAATGCATCTTCAGCAGACTTTACCATCATTTCACCAAGCTTATTCTTTGGTTTATGTATTCCTGGTGTATCCAAAAAAACTATTTGAGATTGCTCATCTGTATACACAGCTTGTATTGTATTTCTTGTTGTTTGAGGCTTATCACTCATTATAGCTATTTTTTCTCCTACAATATTATTCATAAGAGTAGATTTACCTACATTTGGTCTTCCTACGATGCTTACGAAACCTGATTTATATGCCATACTATTCTCCTTATTTTCATAATTTTATAATTTAACTACATTATATTATAACATATTTTTTATTTTAATAAAATAGTTATACCATTAATAATCATCATACTTTGTTACTATACTTTCAATTTAAACTTTACTTTATCCTAAACTTATAGTTTTTTATTTTAATAAAATAGCCCAAGTTGAAATATTACTACAGCTATTAGCGTTCCCAAAATTCCTCCTGCCATAGCCTCCCAAAAGGTATGTATTTCTCCTTCTATACGGCTTTGGGCAACCAATATAGCCATCAAGTAAGCTAGAGATGAGGCTTCAACACGCTCTGTCATCAAAGTGATTGATGTTGCTAGAGCAAAAGCTAAAGCCGCATGACCACTAGGCATTCCACCTCTTAAAGGTGTTCCTGTAAAGGTAATTGCCTTAACTACTACTACAGCTATTAAAACGATAACTATACATATAAGCGTAATATGTAACTCTGATTCTCTTATTCTAAATACTAAGTTCCCCGTTAAATCTGTAAGCTTATTATAAAACAATATATAGGCTACAACTACAGCATACATAGCAGAAACCAAGACTGCACCAGCTGCAACATCTTTAGCAATTTTCGCCAAAGGATGTATCTCTCTAGTTACCAAGTCAACTGTTTTTTCCACTGCAGTATTCATCATTTCAGATATTACAACTAAGGTAATCGCTCCTAAAAGTAGCACAAATTCAATTTTAGAAAAATTGAAAAATAAACTCGCAATTAAAACAAGAAATGATGCTAGATAATGTAATTTCATATTTCTTTCGCTTTTAAATGTATACATTATTCCTTCTATCGCAGCATTTACAGACTTTACAAAACTCTGTTTTTTCTTTTTCCCCTTTTTTTTGCTTCTTCTATCAGTTCTATTGCCCATCTATAAATCCCTCGTAATAGATAATTTATTTAATACCTCTTCCTCTTTGGAATGCATTTCTTTTGCTTCTTCCTCTTCCATATGATCATAGCCCAATAAATGGAACATACTATGACAAACTAAAAAGCATATCTCTCTTTCTAAGCTATGATTGTACTCTTTTGCCTGCTCATTCGCCCTTTCAATAGAGATTACTATATCTCCTAGCGACTGTTCTTCATAGTCGACATCAAACTCATCATCTGTTAAAAGAGGAAAAGAAAGTACATCTGTTACCTTGTCTATACCCCTATAATCTCTGTTAAGAGTTCTTATTTCATCGTTTGTAACAAAAGATAAACTCACTTCATAGTCATCAGAGTATCCTTCATAGTCTAAGCATTCATTTATTACAGACTTAATCTTTTCTAATAAGTCCTCATTTAATTTTTTAAATTCTTGTCTATCATCAAATATTATATCCATATCTATGCACCTCTATTTTTACTTTTGAAACTCAAAATTATCTTCTCTTTTTATTTTTTGAATTATCATTTCTTGACTTATCATTTCTTAATTTTTTACTTTCTTTATATTCCCTTTCCTTATCAAACTTTGCATAAGCCCTGATAATCCTTTGAACTAACTCATGTCTTACAACATCTTTTTCAGTCAACTCTTTATAACCAATCCCCTTGACGCCATCGAGAATTTTTGCCGCCTGTACCAAGCCGCTATCTCTGTGTATAGGTAAATCTATTTGTGTAATATCACCAGTAACTACAGCTTTTGATCCAAATCCCAGTCTGGTTAAAAACATTTTCATCTGCTCTGGTGTAGTATTTTGTGCTTCATCTAGTATTATAAAAGCATTATCAAGTGTTCTACCTCTCATAAATGCTAGTGGAGCAACTTCAATAGTACCTCTTTCTAGAAACTTATTAAATTTATCCGCTCCAAACATTTCAAATAAAGCATCATATAATGGTCTTAAATAAGGATCTACCTTATCCTTTAAGTCTCCTGGTAAGAAACCTAAAGACTCTCCCGCTTCTACCGCTGGTCTAGTCAAGATTATTCTAGATACCTCATCATTTTTAAATGCTTTTGCAGCCATCGCTACTGCTAGATATGTTTTTCCTGTACCTGCAGGTCCTATTCCAAAGGTAATATCATTATTTTCTATCAACTTCACATATTCTTTTTGACCAATAGTCTTTGGCTGTACAGGGTTTCCTTTTTTTGTTATTACTATTGTACCTTCGAGCTCTTTTATTTTCTCTTCGCTTCCATCAAATAGCAAATCTATTGAATATAAAATTGCCTGTCTATCCAAACTTTTACCCGATTTTACCATTGAATGTAGTTCATTCATAAGCTTCATAGCCATATCTACATTCTTTTCTTCCCCTATTAATACAAGTTTTCCTTCTCTTAATAATATATCTATCTTTAAACTTTTCTCTATCAGTTTTACATTCTCATCAAAATTACCAAACATTTCTCTTTCAAATTCTTGCTCATATATTTGGAATTGTTTTTGTATTATCAAATTTTTCACTCCTTAAAAAATAATTGTAGTCATAGTAAATATTATATCACGAATACCCTATACTTGCATTAAAATAGAAGTAAAAAGAGGATAGCACAAGCCTTCAAAAAGCTATGCTACCCTCAATAATATTCCATAGTGAGGCCATTATCTACTAAACTTCAATAACGGCCTCTATGTAAACCCTCTAAGGTTTTCAACTATACTATGCTTGTTCTATTAAACCGTATCCACCATCGCCTCTTCTATACACCAAAGAGACCTCAAATGTGTCCTGATCTTTAAATAAGAAGAAATCATGTCCTAATAAGTTCATCTGTAATACTGCTTCCTCTGGACTCATTGGTTTTAAGTCAAATCTCTTCTTTCTTTCAAATACTAATCCATCTTCTTCTGGAACAATTTCTATCTCCTCATCTAAAAGTTCTTCAAACTTGTCGAATCTGATAGTATCATTGCCTGATTTTCTAGTCTTAAATTTATTCTTATATTTCACTATCTGTCTATTCAACTTGTCACAAACTAAGTCGATTGCTGAATACAGGTCATCTTGCACCTCTTCAGCTCTTACTATTTGCCCGTTGATATTATCCAGTGTAACTTCCACTTTCTGTCTTCTCTTCTTGTTTGCACTTACTGTTACTCTTAACTCTGCCTCTGGATCAAGGAGCTTTTCCAATCTGCCAAACTTCTTATTGATGTATTCAGTGATAGCATCCGTAAGTCTAATTTTCTTCCCAGATATTATGATCTTCATAAAAATCTCTCCCTTCAAGTATCAAATTCATTTTATAAAACTAAAATCTTTGATACTATTATTCTTATATATACTATACTACTTTTTCAATATTAATAATAGTCTTTAAATTTACTCTTTTTTGTGTTAGAATGTAATTATGGTTTAAAATACTACAAAAAGACCCCTTAAGCTAAATTAAAAGGTCTTTTATGATTTTAAGTCTAAATTAATCAATCAGTTTCATAATATTTATGCTTTAAGCCTAAACTAATCAATCAAATCCATAATATCGTCATCATCTTCAAATGTTACTATGCTTTCATTTCTTTTTGTTTTTTCTCTAGAGTCTGATTCTGTATCTCTTTTTCTATAAGATTCACGATTTCTTTTATTTTCCATTCTCTTTTCTCTTCTGCTTTTTTCATAAGCTATCTTTTTCTGAATTTTTTTATTATGTAACTCTGGATCTTCTAGTGTATTTATAAAGTAAGCTAGAAGAATCAGTGCGCAGACCAAAAAAACCAAAACATACTCAAAATACAGTAAATAGTCAATAAAAGCTACCTTCATCTTATTTAAAGCTAGATATTTATTAAAATACATTGATGCGTAAACTGACACAGATACTGATACTGTATAACAAGACCAGCTAGGATAAAATCCATGGAAAATCTGAATCAACATATCTATCAAAACAAACAACAAAATTACTTGAATAATAATAAACATTATCCACATAGTTCTCGCTGAGAGAGGATATGATATCAACACTGAAGCTGGTAATATCAATCCTAGTGGCAAACTAATTAGCGAAAAAATCGGTCTAGCTGCCTGAGTACTTCCGATCGACTTAATTCGAGCCAATACAAAAGGCACTAACACAAGCGAAACGCCCATGCAAAACTTTAATACTGTTCTACCAAATACAATCATTCCAAAATCATTACAAGTGATTGCAGCCACTCCTATACCTGAATATACCAAAAACCAACTTGAAAATACATATTTCATTTTAAAGTTAAGTACATATTTTAAAGTAAAAATAATCATTATAATAGTATGAAGAACAACACCGACTATCCAAATATATATATTTGCTTTGTCTAGCACTACCTTCATCCAAACAGATATTAACATCAAAGACATACTAAAACTAGAAAACAATGAAAGTCCAACAGGAGATTTAAGACTCTTGTAAAAACTTTTTGTATCAAGTATTAGCTTTAAAACTATCAGTATCAATAATATCAATGATATTATCATACATATATCACTTAAAAATGGAATTAAATTCTTAAATATATTGCCCAACAATACCCATCCTAGAGCTAATGCAGCAACTGGTAGAGGCAGCTTGGATGTAAAATCCTTCAAATACTATCACCTCACGTAAACATAATACAATACTTTACATTATATCATAAATTCATATTTTTTTGTAAAATTTTTGTAATGATTATTTTTTAAACTAAATCACTAAAAAAGACTGCTTGTTTGCCTTATTTTTTTATTTTTTTAATTTTTAACCTCTCTTTATTTTTTATAATAATTTTATAGTATCCTTTTAAAATATTTTTCTTTTATAGATACCTTATATTTAATATCAATATCTCTATTAAAATGTTAAGATTACTATACCTATATAATTTACAGTAATCTTCTACTTAAATCCATAGTAAAAATAGAAAATGTTGCTTGTAATTTTACCTTTAAAAACATCATTCTAAATATTTACTGTTTTTATTGGCAAACTAATTAGCTTGGATTGAAAAAACATTTTTCTTTTGATATTATAACTGTAATTAGATTTTTTTTAAGAAAGGAAAATATTTTTATGAAATATGATTTAACAGAGGGAAGTATTGTTATAAAACTTTTTAAATTTACACTTCCACTAATGGTTGGTAATATACTTCAACAATTTTATAACATTGCTGATACTCTTATAGTTGGTAAGTTTCTTGGAAAAAATTCCCTAGCTGCTGTGGGATCATCCTATACCTTGATGATATTTCTAACTTCTATAGTTTTAGGGTTATGTATGGGAAGTAGTGCATTTTTCTCTATGCAGTACGGTCAAAAAAAATTTGATGATCTAAAAAATAGTTTTTTTATGTCATTTATTAGTATAGGGATAGTATCAATTTTAATTAATATTTTAGTATATGTATTTTTAGATGAAATTATGCTACTTTTAAGAATACCACCTGAGATTTACAATACTATGAGATCTTATCTTTTCTATATATTTATTGGAATAATGGCAACTTTTTTATATAATTTTTTTGCAAGCCTTTTGAGATCTTTAGGAAACTCTCTTATCCCCCTATTATTTTTATTTATATCAACCGTTTTAAATATTGTTTTAGACCTTGTTTTTATTTTATATTTAAATTGGGGAGTAAATGGTGCTGCTATTGCAACTGTTATAGCACAATATGTTTCTGGTGTGGGGATAATGCTTTACTATATTATTTTCTTTCCTGAATTTAGAGTAGAAAAAAAGCATATGTTTTGGAATACTACTACAATAAAATCTATAGGAAATCTTTCTTTTCTAACGTGTGCTCAGCAGTCGGTTATGAACTTGGGTATACTTGCTGTTCAAGGTTTGGTAAATAGTTTTGGAACAGTTGTAATTGCTGCCTTTGCAATAGCTGTTAAGATTGACTCATTGGCATATATGCCTGTTCAAGATTTTGGAAATGCTTTTTCAACCTTTGTTGCACAAAATTTCGGAGCAAAAAAATATGATAGGATATCAAAGGGAATGAAGATTTCTCTTATATCAGTATTTATATTCTGTGTTATTATAAGCACTATAATAATAGTATTTGCAGAACCTTTGATGAGAATTTTTATTGATTCATCCCAAAAAGAAATAATTGCTATTGGATCAAACTATCTGCGTATAGAGGCTTCTTTTTATTTTGGAATAGGCCTATTGTTTTTATTTTACGGGTACTATAGAGCCATCAACAGGGCAGTTATTTCTATGTTATTAACTATTATTTCTCTTGGAAGCCGTGTTATACTAGCCTACACACTATCTTCTATTCCTTCTATCGGAATTACAGGTATTTGGATATCTGTTCCAATAGGTTGGTTCTTAGCTGATACGGTAGGATTTTTTTATTATTTTTATTACAAAAAAATACTTAAAACCGTCTCCTAGAATTGATATTTCTAGTAGTTTTAATAATATTTAAGAATTTTTTATTAATTTTCATTTAATATTAATATTTTTTCTATTCTTTTAACTTTATTCTAATAATATCGACTTAATTATACACTTAAAAATCTTACTACTTATATTAATTTTAAATAAAAAACTAAGAGCTCTAGCTAAAATTTGCTAGGGCTTTTCTTATATTCAATATACAAAATCTATATATTCTCTAGATCCAATATTTATATTTATTTTCTTAATACTCTTCTTATTTGTAATATCTGTCTTTAGTACTCAAAGCTATTCTATAGATGCAATAGCTATATTTACTTTCTTGCTGCTCTTATTACTATAATGTCTCTAGCCAATATTTACTATCTATTATTGTAGATAAGCAAATTTTTAACAGATATTTTCTGAATCTTTATTATTTTTAATCAATTCATATTGATTTTATTTGATTTGAATACTATTATATAATAAGGATTATAAATTTTTAATACTCAATAAGATACCTTAAAGGAGGGATTTCAAATGAAATTGAGAAGTAAAATTTTAACTGTCGGCTTATCTTTAGCTACCATTCTATCACTATCTGTCAATGAGGCAGATGCTTCTGAAAAAACTTATAAAAGATATGCTGGCAATAACAGGTCTGAAACTTGCCTTGAAACTTCAGGTCTATCAAATGTGATTAAGGGACAGAATATAGTTATAGCAGATGGCTATAGCTTTGCTGACTCTCTTAGTGCTATGAATCTGGCAAACAAATACGATGCAGTCTTGCTATTAGACGTTGACTACAGGTTTAATGATTTAACAGTTGAAGCTTATTTAGATCTATATCAACCTGAAAATGTGTTTCTTATAGGAGGAAAAGAAAATAGAAAGTACGGGAAAATCGAGCACAAAATTACTAATATTATTCCTATCGCTGGTAAAAACAGATATGAAACAAACAAAAAAAGTTTGGATGCTGGAGGCTACGAAAATGTAGGTGTAGCAAGCGGTGAAAACTTTGCAGATGCACTTAGCTCATATTCTTTACTAAAGGAAAAAGATCTTGGTTTAATGTTAGTTAGACCAAATGAAAATTATGACTCCATGGGACGCAATGTAGAGTATACTTTTGGTGGAAAAAAATCAGTAAGTAAAGATGCTGGGGAAAGAATCTCAGGAAATAACAGATATGATACATCTATAAAAATTGCCGAAAAAAGCAAGAATAATGATATTATTTTTGTGAGTGCTAATCAATTTGCAGATGCTATGAGTGCAATTAATCTGGTTAACTCAAAATCTGCTAATATTCTCTTAACTACTACTAACGGTGATAAAAGAGTATCTGACTTAGCTAATAAGGCTGATAACATATTTGTAGTTGGTGGTAAAAAAACTCTTCCAGATAAAAATATAGATTATGCTATACAGGGTAAAGCTCTCCCAGTAAATAATCCGAATTTAATAAGTAATATCTCAGGGTATAATCTAAGCTTTAATATCCCTAAAGACTTGTCTAATATAGTCAGCAGTAGAAAAATAGACTATCTACAGGACAATGACTTAGCTTTTTCTATGAAGTCTCCTGAATCTGGATATCTATTTACAATATATGTAAGCGATTATAGTAATTATTCCAGTGATGGTTTTCATGAAAGAAATATCGGTACTCTTAAGCAAAATGGTAAAAACTACTCCGTATTTATGAACATTGGAGCCCAGCCGAACTATAGTAATGAAGGCAAGTATATAAATGCTATAAACAAACTCTCAAATGCAATAGAAAACGGTGCACTTTCTGGAACAAATGGCAGCTCATTTACACTGAATAGAGCTTTTTATAATGAAATGAAAAATTTATTTATACCTAAAATAAAGGCCGCAGCTAGTTCAAATGAATTGACAATACCAGGAACTGATGGCAAAGCAAAGATTAAGCTTCCAAAACATATACTTTCTAGAGTTCAGTTTAACTCTAGTGGAGATGCTATCATAAATAAAAATATATATAGAAGAACACATGATGAAGATGCTTCAACTTCTATATTCCTAATAAAATTAATACCTTATGTAGGAACTGATTCCAATACTCACATATACGCTGGAGCAAATACATACGGTACTGTTATAAAAAATGGAAAGAAATACTCACTATATGTAGATAGCCATACAGGGCCAGCTATGGTAGGTACAACGGTAGCTTTATCTAAATCAGAAAATAATCAACTTCATGAAGATAATAATGCAATTGTTAAGGCTTTAAATAATAAAAATACCTCTGGCATAATTCATTAATTTGATATTTTTCGATCCGATAATTTATATAAAGATAATAGATTTTTATAACAAAAGCCCACTAAAAAGTGGGCTTTTATTATATTTCTTTAAATATTAATTTTTTATTCATATACTTATTTAAAAATAACTTCTTCTTTATATTGTATACATCCGTTTTTAAACCCTTTACATCTTCTACTACTGTGTTTCCTTTTTCATCAATATATTTGAAGTCTGCAATGTACTCTATTTTTCTAATTACTTTTCCATTATATTCAAATTTTTCTTGTAACAAAAATTTAGGTTGCAATTCAAGATTTGTTATTAAATTTGCTCTTTCTAACATTTTTAACTCACTATATCTTTCAGCTTCTTTTTTGCTGTCAAATAAAATGCCATCTAATTCCATTTTTTCTGCTCTATATTTACTTTTTCTTTTTTTATTTGAACTTGAATTTGTTTTTACATATTTTTTAAATTCTTCTTCTGACCAATTTATCAAATATTTCTCCCCCTCTTTATACTAAATCTTTATAAAATTTTTTCTTATGTTATAACTTGATTTCAACATCATTTTATCATATATCAAGTTTTTATGCGATAAAAAAACTTTTTAGAATTTCAAAAATCAAACTACTATATTTTTTATAATAAAAAATCCTATGAATATTTATAGAAACATTCATAGGATTTTTACCCAATAATATCTGTTATTCATTTGATCAAATGACCAACCTGTACCTTCTTTAACCTTAGTTCCTTCAGGTATTGTAGCATATACTCTTCTATCTCTAGGATCATCCCTGTTTTCCAGTGGTTTATTCAAACTATTATAATTAAAACTTGCATAGGTATTTTCTTTTATAACGTAATTACTATCTACCTCATTTCTTAGCCTCTGAGCAGAATAGACGGAAGAACTAGGTTTTTCGATTTCAGATTTACCATACACAATCACAGAATCTTCAGCTAGTAATTTTTCATTTTTATCATAAAATTCCTGCTTTACTGTTGCTTCAGACTTATTTATTATCTGTTTTTCTAAAAAGTTAATTTTAAAAGGAGTGGCACCATTATATCCACCATGTATTTCTTTATATGTAGTTACTATCTGCCAATCTTTTTCAGTCTCTTTTATTTCTACTCCCTTTATTAACTCATATGAAGATGATATATTTTTTAATTCAGGTTTTTGAAATACATCTTTTGGTATAGATATAACTATATGAGCTCCCTCTTCTAATCTGGTAACATTACCTGATACAGATATATTATTATAGAAATTTATAATTTCACCACCATAGTAGGATGTTTCATTTCCTGTGTGTAAAAGTGATGATGTATAAGCGCCTGTGTCTTGATCCGATAAATCAGAACTACTTAAATCTTGATTAATAATACTTGTCATAGGATCTGTCAAATCAATCTTATTTTCTACATTCTCAACACTTTCCTTTTGTATATTCTCTGCATAAGAATATGAACTTGTTACATTTCCAAAAGAAGCTATTAATAGAGAAGTTGACAACATTAAATTAATTACTTTTTTCAAATTTTAAAACCTCCTTTAACATACTCTTATAGTTTGCTTTTAAAATTATTAACCTCCCTTCACTTTTATTAAATTATATAATATAAACTTTAATCCCAAACAATACTTGACTCTATCGGTATTGTTTAAATTTACAAAAAACAAACTACATAATATAACATTTTTTTTTATTTTTTCATATTTTAAATATTTAAACCCTTATTTTCTATCTGTTTTCAAAATGAATAGTAATTTTAAAAAAGAGTATTATCTTTAAAAAATCATCTATAAAATAATTATAAATCTTTTTTTGTTATTTTTTCTGATATAATAACACATATTTTTTATACTAATATAATAAAAAATACATAAAAATTACTAAGTATATAATTATATACTTAGTAATAAAGTTTTAATAATTAAAAATATCTAATTTAAAAATAAAGACCCTACAAATATTTTTCAATATCTGTAGGGTCTAAGATTTTACAAATTCTTTTTAACAAGTTCATTAATTTTTCTGCCGTCTGCACGTCCCACAGTTTTCGGCTTGATAGTAGTCATAATCTTACCCATATCCTTCATAGAAGTAGCTCCTACTTCGGCGATGGTATCAATTACAATCTTTTCCAATTCATCTTCGCTTAATTGTTGAGGTAGGTATTCTTCTAAAACTTGTATTTCAGATTTTGCTTCTTCAATCAGATCTTCTCTATTAGCTTTTTCAAACTCCACTAGGGAATCATTTCTTTGCTTTAGCTGTTTAGATATTATATCAACTACACCTTCTTCACTTAGCTCTACGCGGTTATCAACCTCATATTGCTTTATAGCAGCTCTGATAAGTGTAATCACTGATTTTCTGACTGTATCTTTATTTTTCATTGAAGACTTCAAATCTTCTTGGAGTCTTTCTTTAAGGGACATCCCCTTCACCTCTTCTTAATTACTATTTTTTAGCGTTTTTTCTTCTAGCAGCTTCTGCTTTTTTCTTACGCTTAACACTTGGCTTGTCATAGTGTTCTCTTTTTCTAACTTCTGACATTATGCCAGACATAGCACATTGACGCTTAAATCTTCTAAGCGCACTGTCTAATGATTCATTTTCTCTTACTCTTACTTCTGACATCTGTTTCACCTCCCTACAACTTAGCGATTTATCAAACCAATCTTTTAGTTTAATACCCTAATATTATAATCTAATTTTTTATATTTATCAAGTCTTTTTGTTATAATATTTTATTTTACTACTATATTTTTAATTTTAACATTGAACTTGTTATAATCTAGGCACTTTTATTTAAATTAAATACATAATAAGCTATTATATCTCAATCTATCCTAGTCCGTTACTAATTTTGTTAGTGGTTTACCTGCTAATAAATGGTAATGAATATGGTCAACTTCTTGTCCACCATTTTTACCACAATTATTTATTACTCTATATCCATCCTTTGCAAAGCCTTCTTGATCAGCAATCTTTCTAATAGCTCTGTGGATATCTGCTATTATATCCATTTCTTCATATGAAATATCTTCAAGGCTAGCATAGTGCTTCTTAGGTACTACTAGGATATGAACTGGTGTCACTGGGCTCATATCTTTAAATGCAGCCACTTTTTCATCTTCATATACCATATTTGTTGGTATTTCTCCATTTGCTAACTTACAAAATATACAATCCATTTTATCATCCCCCACATTTATATACTAAATATATTATAACACTTCTTCATCATTTTACCAAATCATGTCAATATGAAATTATTACCTATCTTAATTTAACTGCAGTTCCTGAACAAGTAACCATTAACATTCCATTATCCGCTCCCAATACTTCATAATCCATTTTCACGCCCACAACAGCATCTGCACCAATATTTTCTGCTCTTTCAGCCATTTCATCAAGTGCCTCTTCTCTAGCTCTCATAAGCTCATTTTCGTAGCCCTGACTTCTGCCACCAAAGAAGTTTCTAAAACCTGCTCCAATATCTTTCATAAAGTTTACACCAGAAACAACTTCTCCAAATACAATACCTCTATATGCTGCAATTTCTCTTCCTTCTACACTACTTGTTGTTGTAATAACCATAATTTACCTCCAAATCTATAATTATCTTACTATAATATGTAACTTACTATATTATACTATAATATTAAGCTTATATGAATTACTTATTATATAAAATTCACAATTTTTAGAAATATAGATAATTATGTTCTGGAAAATATAAATAAAATAAGTATGAACAAGCCTTTCTGCAATTATGTGTTTTATTCTTTTAAAATCTTAGACTAAATACAAATTTTTTTTATTTTTATACAAACTTTTTTATACAAATTTTTTATCATTTTTAGATTTTATATATAAAAGCGACCTTTATTTATTCAATAAATTTTTCTGTACTTTTTTCTGTACTTTTTTCTGTACTTTATTATATACAATTATATAGAGAGCAATGAAAACATTGATCTCTATATTTATAGCAGTGTATTTATAATATTTTTATTGATTATTTATAGCTTTTTATTACTTAGTTATAATAACTTTATTACTTAACTAGAGTAATCTTATTACTTACAATCAAACTCATTACTTAACCTAGATAAATTTTAATGAAAAGCACTTATTTTATAATATTTTTATACACTAGCTAAACCATAATCTTCTATTTATTATATACGAATTATTAATAATATCCTATCCTTATCTACTTATTATAAGTCTAGCATATCTCTGCTAAGCAATAATCATCCTTTATCTCTGTTATTTTAACGTCTAAGAATTGATCACTAATATTTTTATCTGACTTAGCTTTTACTCTTATATAATTATCTGTAAGCCCTTCATAAACTCCATCAGAATTTTTATCTTCAAATAATACTCTCATAGTTTTACCAAGATAATTAGATGCAAACTCCTTGAAATTCTTAGTACAAAGACCAAGTAAGGCTGCACTTCTCATATTTTTAATCTGAGGATCAACCTGATTATCCATCTTAGCTGCTGGTGTTCCCTTTCTTGGGGAATACTTAAATACATGAGTATGCATTAGCTTTATCTCTTTTAAAAACTTCAATGTCTCAGAAAATTCTTCATTTGTTTCTCCAGGAAAGCCTACAATTACATCCGTAGTAATTGCAACATCGGGAATTCTTTCTCTAAGAGTATCTACTATTTGCTTGTATTCTTCAGATGTATACCTTCTATTCATTCTTTTTAAAGTTTCATCCGAACCACTTTGCAGTGATAGATGATAATGAGGTACTAACTTGTCTATTTTACAGATTTCATCGACAAATTCATCTGTAAATAAAATTGGCTCCACAGAGCTAAGTCTGATTCTCTCTATTCCTTCTATCTTTGCAATTTCTTTGATTACTGTAAGAATACTTGAACCGTCTTTTAAATCTTTACCATAAGAGGCTACGTGTATTCCTGTTAATACAACTTCCTTAAATCCATTTTTAGCTAAATTACTTACTTCATTGATTATTCCATCAAGATCTCTAGATCTTACCCTTCCTCTAGCATATGGAATGATACAGTATGTACAATATCTATCACATCCATCCTGTATCTTAATAAAGGCTCTATTTCTTCCATTTGTTTCAACTATTTCTATTTCCTCAAATTCTTTTACCTTCATTATATCATCTACAGTACTTATTTTAGACTCACAATCTATAGATTCAACCTTCTCTACTATAGTTTTTCTATCATGCGTTCCCATAACAAGATTAACATCTTCTATATCCAGTATTTCTTCTGGAGATACCTGAGAATAACATCCAACAACTGCTATAATCGATTTAGGATTTTTCTTTTTTACTCTTCTTATATATTGTCTTGATTTTCTATCAGACATATGCGTAACTGTACATGTATTTATAACATAAACATCTGCGTACTCTTCACTATCTACTCCAGTATATCCACTTTTTTCAAATATTTCTAGCATGGCTTCTGTTTCGTATTGGTTGACTTTACAACCTAGTGTATAAAATGCCACCTTCTTCAAACTACATTCCTCCTATATCACCTAATTCATAAAGTGTTATGCTACTTGCCACTATTGAGGCAGTTTCTGTCCTAAATATTCTAGGACCCATACTTACTGAGTCTATTCCATTTTCCTTAATCTTTTCATTTTCAGATTCAGAAAATCCTCCTTCAGGACCTATGAATATACCAATAGACACTTCTTCCTTAGAATCTACTATTTTCTTTACTCTTTCACTGGAAAGTACTTCCTTAATTCCTAGAGACTTTTCTGCTTCATATGGAGATATATTTATATCATTTTCTGACATATCCTTTAAAGCTTCTCCAAAGCTCAAGACTCCTCTTAATTTTGGAATCTGCCCTCTCTTTGATTGCTTAGCTGCCTCATAGACTATTCTTTCCCATCTTTCAAACTTTTTATCTGCTTTTTTATCATTAAGATTTACAATACTTCTTTTTGTATTTACGAGTATAATTTCTAATACTCCACACTCTGTTAGCTTTTGTAATATTATATCCATTTTTGTGCTTTTAGGTAGTCCTTGATATAGTTTAAGCTTTATCCTACTTTCCCTATTTACCTTTACTTCTTCTATTATATTAAGAAGCACAGTATCTTTGCTTATTTCTGCTATTTCACATATATATTCTTTATTATGTCCATCACAAACTTCTATCTTATCACCATTAGAATATCTTAGAACCTTTGATATATGCTTTACATCTTCACCATATATATTTAAAGACTTATTTTCTAAGTCTATATCTTCTAATTCAACAAAAAATCTATCCATCTATCTACCCCTATCTCGCTAGTATGCAGGCCCATTCACCCTTTTTTTGCACTTCTATGACTTCAAATCCATTTGCTTCCAAAGCTTTGCTCACTTCATCTATTTTATCTAATATTATGCCTGAAGATATAAAAATACCATCTTTAGCAAGGAAGTTTTTGACATCTTTTGATAGTAATATCACTATATCTGCCATTATATTAGCTACAAGCACATCTGCTTTTATATTTTTATCTATATCATCCGCCAAATTACCTTCAACTGCACTCATTATGTTCGAAACATTATTTTTTTCTATATTTTCTTTAGCTACATCAACAGCTATTTTATCTATATCTATTCCAATTACTTTTTTAGCACCTAGTTTTGCAGCTGTAATCCCAAGTATTCCACTTCCGCAGCCTATATCAAATACTGTAGAGTCATCTTTAACAAATTTCTCAAGATTTGCAACACACATACTAGTTGTTTCATGATTTCCTGTTCCAAAAGCCATTCCTGGATTCATTTCTATCAAAATATCATCTGAATTTGCACTGTAATCTTCCCACTCAGGCTTAATAATTATTTTTTCCCCAATTCTAGTTGGTTTATAATACTTTTTCCAATTATTCGCCCAGTCTTGCTCATCTACTGATTCTGAATAGACCTTGCCTTGACCAATATCTAGACCATAATTTGGAAGAAGATTTATTTTTTCCTGTATAATACTTATAAACTCCATTATATTTATCTTTTCATCCACATATGTCTTTATCTTAACCGAATCATCTTTCCTGTTTTCTTCAAGTATATCATCTTCTACATAATCCCAATCATATTCATGTGTTTTTTCAAAATTAAAATCTTTAGGATCATCTATCATAGCACCTTCTGCACCGTTTTCAAATAGTATATTAGTTATTGCTTCTACAGCTTCTGTAGTAGTTTTGATTGTTATTTCTGTCCAAATTTTACTCACTTTTTCCTCCTATTATAGTACTTTATATATTTTATCACCGTTTTTCCAAATAGTAATTTACATCTTTTCTATTATATCACCTTTAAAATAAAAATGCGACTTCAATCTAATTAGACCGAAATCGCACCTTTTTATTTGCTAAAAAAATCTTCTATCTTTTGACCGAAAGACTTTTTATTTTCTTGTACTTTTTCTCCAGTTTCTCCAGCAAATTCTCTTAAAAGTTCTTTTTGCTTATCTGAAAGCTTCTTTGGCACTTCAACTTCTACCTTAACGTATTGATCTCCTCTTGAGCTTGAATTCATCTTCTGAATTCCCTTACCCTTTAATCTAAATACGGTACCTGTTTGAGTTCCTGCTGGGATAGAATATTTAACATCACCATCTATAGTAGGAACCTGTAAGTCATCTCCTAGAGCAGCCTGAACAAATGTTACTGGCATATCAATATATACATCATATCCTTCTCTTGTAAACTTCTTATCTGGCTTAACCTTTACAATTATGTATAAATCCCCTCTTGGAGCACCCTTATCCCCATATTCACCTTGGCCAGCAAGCTTTATTATCTGACCATCATCTATACCAGCTGGTATATCTACTTCTATAGTCTTTGTCTTTCTTACTGAACCGCTTCCACCACATTCATTGCATGGATGTTCTATCTCTTCACCTGTTCCGCTACATTTAGAACAAGTTCTTTGTGAAGACATATTACCAAATGGAGTCTGTCTTATTTCAGTTATGACACCTGATCCTCCACACTCAGAACAAGTCTTTTTAGATGTTCCTGGCTTAGCACCAGATCCATTACATACTTCACACTCTTCATTTCTAGTTACTTTCAATGATACTTTCTTACCAAAAGCTGCGTCTTTGAAATCAATTCTTATAGACTGTTGTATATCAGCGCCTCTCACTGGTCCTCTTCTTGTAGAACCACCGAATCCGCCAAATCCACCAAATCCTCTTGAGCTTCCGCCGCCAAATATATCTCCAAAGATATCTCCGAAAATATCTTCAAATCCAGCACCGCCATACGAACCTCCGCCGCCAAATCCACCTTGTCCATTTACAGCATCTGCTCCGTATTGGTCATATATATTTCTTTTCTCAGAGTCTGATAGCACTTCATATGCTTCATTAATCTCCTTGAATTTTTCCTCGGCTTCTTTATCATCAGGATTTTTATCTGGATGATATTTCATAGCTAACTTTCTATAAGCTTTTTTAATTTCTTTATCATCAGCAGTTTCTGATACACCTAAGATATCATAATAATTCTTATTTGTACTCAAATTCTTACACCTGCCTTATCTTTAATTAACAATAGCTTGTGGTTAATACCACAAGCTATTGTTCTGTATCAACACTCTTTCAATTATATTCTAAAACTATTCGAATGTCTATACTGTTTTATCCGACTACTTATTGTCCTCATCCTTTACTTCTGTAAAGTCAGCATCTACTACATTATCATCCTTTGGAGTTGATTCTTCCTGAGCTTCAGCTCCCTGACCTGCAGCAGCTTCCTGCTGTGCCTGAGAATACATTTCCTGAGAAATCTTCTGGAATTTATTCATTAGTTCTTCAACAGCGTTATTTATTTCTTCTGATGTAGAATTTTCATTGTCCTTTACTTCTCTAACCTTAGCAATAGAAGCTTCTATATCTGACTTTTCTTCTGAACCAATCTTATCGCCTAATTCTTCCAAAGTCTGTTCTGTCTGATATGCTAGTGATTCAGCATGGTTAACAGCTTCTATCTTTTCCTTCTTTATCTTATCAGCTTCAGCATTTGCTTCTGCTTCTCTAACCTTCTTTTCAATTTCTTCTTCTGACATATTAGTGTTTGAAGTTATAGTTATCTTTTGTTCCTTACCTGTTCCTAGATCCTTAGCTGTTACATTAACTATACCATTTGCATCTATATCAAAGGCAACCTCTATCTGTGGCACACCTCTCTTTGCTGGTGGGATATTAGTAAGCTGGAATCTACCAAGAGTAGTATTGTCATAAGACATAGCTCTTTCACCCTGAAGAACATGTATATCAACTGCTGTCTGGTTATCAGCTGCTGTAGAGAATACCTGTGATTTCTTAGCAGGAATTGTTGTATTTCTTTCTATTATCTTAGTAAATACATTACCTAATGTTTCTATACCTAATGAAAGTGGAGTAACATCTAGTAGTAATATATCATTTACTTCTCCTGTAAGAACACCTGCCTGTATTGAAGCACCTGCTGCAACACATTCATCTGGGTTTATTCCCTTATGAGGATCTTTACCTATAAAGTTCTTAACTGCATCCTGAACTGCTGGTATTCTTGTAGAACCACCTACTAATAAAACATCATCTATATCTGAATTAGCAAGACCTGCATCCTTCATTGCCTGCTTAGTTGGTTCCATTGTTTTTCTTACTAAATCTGCAGTTAATTCATTGAATTTAGCTCTTGTTAAGTCCATATTTAAATGCTTTGGACCTTCTGCTGTTGCAGTTATAAATGGTAGATTTATATTTGTAGACATTGTAGAAGAAAGTTCCTTCTTTGCCTTTTCTGCAGCTTCCTTTAATCTCTGAAGAGACATATTATCACTTCTTAAATCTACACCTTCTGCCTTTTGGAATTCATCTGCTAGGTAGTCCATAACTATCTTATCAAAGTCATCCCCACCAAGTTTATTGTTACCTGCAGTAGCTAGTACTTCAAATGTACCATCACCTATTTCAAGGATAGATATATCAAATGTACCACCACCTAAGTCAAATACCAATATCTTCTTTTCTTCATCTAACTTATCAAGACCATATGCAAGTGAAGCAGCTGTTGGCTCATTTATAATTCTCTTAACTTCAAGACCTGCTATCTTACCAGCATCCTTTGTTGCCTGTCTCTGAGCATCTGTAAAATAAGCTGGAACAGTTATTACTGCTTCTGTTACTTTATCTCCTAGGTAACTTTCAGCATCTGCCTTTAACTTCTGAAGTATAATTGCTGATATTTCCTGTGGTGAATAATCTTTTCCGTCTATCTTTACATCATAATCAGTACCCATATGAGTCTTAATTGATGTTATTGTTCTATCTGCATTAGTTACTGCCTGTCTCTTTGCAGGTTCTCCAACTAATCTTTCTCCATCCTTTGTAAAAGCTACTACTGATGGAGTAGTTCTCATACCTTCATTATTTGGTATTATTGTAGGTTCTCCACCTTCTAATACTGCTACACATGAATTTGTTGTTCCTAAATCTATTCCTATTACCTTTGCCATAATTTATACCTCCAAAATCGTTTATCTTTTTCTTTAATTATTTGAATATATTAATTTGATACCTTTACCATTGAGGCTCTAAGTACCTTTTTACCTAATCTATAACCCTTTTGAAGCACAAGTGTTATCTTTCCTGCTTCATAATCTTCACTTGGCTCTTGCATAACTGCCATGTGCATATTGTGATCAAAATCACTTCCAACTTCAGATGGGATTTCTTCTAATCCTGCTTTAGCTAGAGCATCTAGCATCTGCTTATATACTAGCTCTACTCCCTTATATAAAGGATTTTCTTTGTCTTCAAATGATTCAAGAGCTCTTTCCATATTATCTATAACTGGAATTAGTTCATTCATCACTTTTTCATTTGCATAAAGCCCAATTGATTCTTTTTCCTCTGTTGTCCTTCTTCTAAAGTTCGAATACTCAGCACTTAATCTCAAGAAAGCTTCTTCTTGTTCTTTTAGCTGACTTTCCATCTTCTTTATCTGAAAGGCTGGCTCACTGTCTATATTTTCATCATTTCCCTCAACACTATCCAACTCTTCTTCATTCAAATCTTCTGTTTGAGAGTTGTCTTTGATATCTTCCTCTAATTCTTCAACATTGTCCTTCTTTTCATTATCCAAAACATACACCCCTTTTTCGAGTCTATCTTTATCACTTTTTATCATCAAGGAGAAGACTCATATAATTTAATATTGAATAGACCTTAGAATAATCCATTCTAGTAGGTCCTATAAAGCTTATCTTTCCATGTAGATTATCCGAAACATTGTAAGTAGCTGTTATAATACTTAAATCAGTATTTATATCATCACTATTTTCTCCTATAACAATATTTAAGTTATCCTTCTGTATACCCTTTGTCTTAATCATCTTAGCAATATTTTCTTTCTCTTCTAACATATTTAAAAATGATCTTGCTTTAACCATATCGTTAAATTCAGGATAATTAAATATATTAGTTGCTCCAGTCATAGACATCTTATATCCGTCTGTGCTCATTACATTATTTAAAAGATACACTAGGTCATCTACAATTTCAGAATATTCTCCGATTTCATACTTAATGTAAGAAATCATATCCTCATCTAAATCTCCAATCCTCATGCCCTCTAACTTATTAGATAATCTCGTTGAGATTATATTTAATTTTGCTTGAGGAAGTTCAATTGTTGTCTCAAACTCTCTACTCTTAATTTCACCCTCTTCTGATACTACTATCAAAAGTATCTTATTTAATGATAAACTAACCAACTGAATATATCTTATTTTATGTGCTTCTACACCTCGATCATATACAGCTATTGTAGTATAATTTGTCATACTAGATAAAATCTTGGATAATTCTGAGATGAAGTTATCTGATTTCTCAAAGTCACTTCTAATACATTTTTGTAATATTTCTTTTTCATAATCTTCTAATTCATGATCACTCATCAGTGAACCAACATACAACTCATATCCTTTTTGAGTAGGTATTCTTCCCGCCGAAGTATGTGGTTGGATCAAATATCCCATATCTTCTAAATCAGACATCTCATTTCTTATAGTTGCTGCTGAGATACCTAATTTATATTTTTTTGATATAGTACGTGAACCAACAGCTTCTGCTGTTTCTACATAGTCCTTAACTATGGCCTTCAGTATATTCATTTGTCTATCCGTAAGATCCATAGTGTCACCCTCTTTCAAAAGTTGAACCTCACTTGTTATCACTCACCTAACAGGAGTGCTAAACACTTTCTAATACTGTTATAACATGTATTTTTTTAATTGTCAATTCTTTTTTAATGTTTTTTTGTTTTTTATTTACTAAAATATATCTTTTTATATATAGATATCCAGACTTTATTACTAGCTCTATTTCTAGAATACTTTTCTACAACTTAAAAGCCAGTATATATATTGTTGTATATTTTTTACTGGCTTAATAAAATTTATCTTTTAAATTTTGAATAATTTTTTAATTTATTATTTTTAATTATAGTAAAGAGGCATTTTTTCAAATAGATCTTTAAATAGATTAAAATCAACTTCAAAAGCTACTGCCACATTCTTATCTTTACCTTCTAAATCAACTATTGTTTTTCCAATTCTTATTTCGTCTCTGCTTTCAATAGATACCTGACAATTTTTCAATTCCAAACAGCTTTCATCTATTACATATGCAACTGCTAGAGCATCGTGGATAACTACTCCAGGATTTCCAAGTTTTTTATAACGCTTAAACATCTCATCTAATAAACTTCCAATTATATCTATATGTTCTGATTTAACAGCCTTAATTTCTTCTATATTCTCTTCTGATAACAAAGTTTTTCTTGTTACATCTAAGCCTACCATTACCATATTAAAACCTGACTTAAATACTATATCTGCAGCTAAAGGATCCGCCCATATATTGAATTCAGCGTGTTCTGTTCTATTTCCAGAGCTAGCACTTCCTCCCATTATAGTCAACCTTTTGACCATGTTTACTAACTCGGGATACTTTAAAACAGCTATAGCAATATTTGTAAGCGGCCCTATTGCAATAATTTCAAGATTTCCATTTTCTTTTTTTACCTCATCATATATTAAGTCCCATGCATATCGATTATCAAATTCTTTGCTCGAAGCCTCTAAATATATATTTCCTATCCCATTTTCTCCATGAACATCTCCAGCTGTATAAAGCTCTCTGTCAAGCGGTGTTTGAGCTCCCTTTGCCACTGCTACGTTTATGTCTAAAAGATTTGCTATATCAAGTGCATTTTTCGATGTTTTTTCTAGGGTTTGATTTCCACAAACAGCTGTAATTGCTCTAATATCTAATTTTGCTGAACTTTTTGCCAACATAATCGCTAGAAAATCATCTATTCCAGGATCTGTATCTATTATAACTGGTATTTTACTCATCTTTACCTCCATCAATCTAGTATTTATTTGTTAATATATTTATATTGTACTATAAATCATAATAAACTATAGTCAATCTAATTATAAAATAAATATATAAGGCTAATAATCTTTTCAAGCTTAATAAAGCACAACTAATTTATCCATAAAAAATCAGTGTATTATATTTTAAAAATAAATCATAAAAAATAAGAGACCCTTTAATTTTTTTAAAGAGTCTCTCTATGGTATACTTAACAAATTCTTATTCAACTTCTTTCTCTCGATTATTTCTGTATTTCATTTTACTACTTATTGCTAACAAACTTTTAAATTCTTCTTACTCTTTACTTTCTTATAGCTTTCTCACTAACTTCTTCTTGCATTTACTTTTTACTACTCTCTTACTAACTTTTTCTTCTTAATCTCTTCTCACTAACTTCTTATTCTTGCTTTCTACTAAAATCTTACTTCTTTTCAACCTTTTCTTTTACCTTATCAACTACATCTTCTGTTGCATCTTTTACTTCTGAAGCAATCTCTTTTGCCTTTCCACTAATCTCGTCAAGTACACCTTCTGCCTTCATTTTTTTATTACCAGAGATGCCCCCTGCTGTTTTCTTGACTTTTCCTTTTGCCTTATCTTTTAGTCCTTTATCCGCCATAGATTACCTCCTTTTTAAAAAAACATACTTGAAAAGTTCTAAATACTTTCCCTAATTAAATTATACAACACATTCAAGCAAAAGTCTATGTATTATTTGAATTTTCTAATAATTTTTTAAAAATTTTATGTTAGTTCTATTTTTTATATCTAATCGACTCTATTTTTATATTATATTCAAAATTAAAAAGCTGTAGGAATATATCCCACAGCTCTTTAACATTAATTAATATTTATATTTTATTTGGTATTTATTCAATTTTTATTATATGGAGAATACAGCATCATAATCTCCAACCTTTATGTCAGTAGAAAATGGCTCTGGTAAATTTTTGCCTTCTTCCCTATAATGGGCCATCATAATTTGAGTCATATGTTTTCCCATTTTTATAGCTTGATCCACATCATCTACTTGAGTCGCAATATCAAAGTCAGGAATATGTACGTGATATTTGCCCTCTACTTCCTTTATTGCTATTGCATATGGTGTATTTAACATTCTAATATCGCCCCCTCATTCTATTAATGTCTTTAGCTATTGATTTATACTTGATGTATAGCTTCTACATTTCCAAAAGTTTTAACTTGGGTCATATTATTTATAACATTGAATACTAAACTTTCCCTTAATTACTTTTCATATCATCTTAGTTATTAGTCAATATTAGAAATGAAATCAATAAAGTATTTACACTGATCTTCTAGATACTTATAACTAGAATCCAGCTTTATATTACCTTTCTCATCCATTTGAGATCCTGCATTTGCTATTGTGAGCCTTGGCACATTCATTATTTTTAAATTTAGGCAACTTAATAAAGTCACTAAATTATCCTGTGATAGCCCAGTTCCAGACATTCCTTCAGTAATTCCACTTATTGCAGCAGGCTTATCCCACAATATAGATTGTTCTTGTCCCTCTTCAACTCTTGATAACCAATCTAAAAGATTTTTCAAAACACCTGAGAAGAAATGATTATATTCAGGCGTGAAAAACCACAATCCATCTGCTTCTCTAACTTTCTCCCTTACTCTTTTTATACTTTCAGGTGCTGGAAATTCATAGTCTTGATTAAAAAGCGGAACATCATGATAGTCCAAAATCTCAAAATCAACCTTATCTTTCAATATACTCTGAGCATATAAAGCTAACTGCCTGTTATATGATCCTTTTCTCAAAGAACCTACTATTGCTAATATTTTCATAATTATTTCCTCCATAAATTTTATATATTAAGTCTAACTAACTTCTATTTTGAAAAAACATCGTGGTAACTAGTATTTTCTATAAATTCTTTTTTAGCAAAGGGGCACAAAGGAACTATTTTTTTATTTTTCTTTCTTGCTTGATCTACAATCTCTGCAACAAGCTTACTCGCTATACCACGACCACCATATTCTTTTTCTACTTGAGTATGATCTATAATCCACAAATTTGGAGATTCAGAATATGTACACTCACCTATGTTTTTCTTATCATCATAGGCAGCTGACCTTTTCTTTTCCACTTCATATACTATTTTTATCATATTATACACCTACCTTCTTCTATAAATATAAATAATAATTTAAAATAAATCACTAATAAAAAATAAGATCCTTACTATCTATCTTAAATAAAGCTTTTAATATCTTAAGTAATCTAGCAATTTTTTTCCTTTAATCTCTATACACTAATCTTTTAAATATTTTTTTCAATCTTTATTCAATATATACTTGTTATTATACATCTTTATTTTAATTTTTTCAATATTTATACTTTTCTATTTTTTTATTATTTAATCTAAAAAAATAGCCTTTAAATTCTATATAAAATAAATATATATTAGAGTTAACTGTATATATTTATAGTTATTAAAATAAAGATTATTCAAGATTCAAAAAGAAAAAAGGAGCTTGTAAATTTACAATCCCCTTTTCTTATGATTTATAATTTGTTATCTACTATGCTCTTATAGTCTATATGCTTTTTTAAATACCTAGATAGTTGTCCATCCACCATCTATCTGAAGAAGCTGTCCTGTTGTAAAACTAGAAGCATCAGATGCAAAATAAATCAATGCACCATCCAGTTCTCCTGGGTTACCCACTCTTCCCATAGGACAATACGCCTTTAATATTTGTTTAAATTCAGGTGTATCTACAACTTTTTCTGTCATTTCACTTCCAAAGTATGACGGACCTATAGCATTTACAGTTATATTATATTTTGCCCACTCTGCCGCAAGTGATTTAGTAAGCATTAATATTCCACCCTTAGTAGTTGCATATGAAGCAACTGAAAATGGTGCCATAGCTACAGTTGAATGAATTGATCCCAAGTTGATAATTCTTCCACCCTTACCTTGTTCTTTCATAACATTTCCTACTTCACGAGATAGGAAATAAACTGAATTTAAGTTGATATTCATTATATTTAACCATTCATCATCTGGCATATCTAAGGCAGGTGTTCCATAAGCTATACCAGCATTATTAACTAATATATCAATTGATCCAAAATGTTCTTTCACATTTTTTACCATCCCTTTGATGCTATCAAACTCAGTCAAGTCACATCTCTGTACGAATACCTCATAACCCTCAGCCTCTAGATCCTTTTGAACATTTTCCAGTCTGTCTAGTCTTCTAGCTACCAGGGCAATCTTTGCACCTTGGCTTGCTAGAGCTTTTGCAAATTGAACTCCTAAACCTGATGAACCACCCGTTATAAGCGCAACCTTACCTGTAAGATCAAAATAATTTTTCATGGATTTACCTCCTTATGAAAATAAATAGTACTAATTAATAGTTTGCTTGATTAGACTTATCATTTAAAGTCTAGTATATGTAATCTTAACATCATTTCAAAATATTTTCAATAAATTCTGAAAAATTTATTTATTATCTTTAATTGCTCTTAATA
The DNA here is from genome assembly GCF_003012055.1 of Peptostreptococcus russellii. GTDB lineage: Bacteria > Bacillota > Clostridia > Peptostreptococcales > Peptostreptococcaceae > Peptostreptococcus > Peptostreptococcus russellii. The sequence continues at coordinate 722,120 of NZ_JYGE01000003.1, forward strand.
AAAATCCCTTCTTTTTTATTTTCAATTAATTATATGTGCTTATTATTGATTTTACTTTTAAAACTATATGCTTTTTATCATTTTTACTTCATAACCTTTATTTATAGTCATTTTTTGTTTTTTATGATATTCTAAAGGTAGCATTTAAAATATTTTTTGGAGGTAATCATATGAAAAAAGGAAAAGGTTGTTTAATCTCTATAATTGTAGTTTTTATATTAATTATAATTATAGGCGCACTTGGAAATAGTCCTAAGGATGAAAAAGCAAAAGATAATATTGCAGAAACAAAAAGTGAATCATCTGTTAGCAAAGATATCGAAAAAAAAGACGAAAAAGAAAAAGAAGATATAAAGGAAGATAAAAAAGAAGATGAAGATATAGTTAAAAGTGGACAATATCAAGTTGGAAAAGATATTCCTGCTGGAGAATATAAAGTTTTTTCAGATTCTAATAATGCTTATATTGAAGTTTCTAGTGATTCAAGTGGAGGCTTTGATTCTATATTATTTAATGATAACTTTAAAACATTTACGTATGCAAAGTTAGATGAAAATCAATACTTAAAACTTTCAAACTGCTATGCTATTCCAGTTGAAAAGGCAAAAAAATTCGAAGATGCTGAAATAAAAGATGGAATGTATAAAGTTGGTGTAGATATTCCTGCTGGAGAATATAATATTACTGCTAGCGGAAATGGATATTACGAAATAAATAATACTCCACACGATATGATGAATATTATTTCAAATGATAACTTCACAGATAATAGAATCGTAACTGTACAAGATGGACAATATATAAAAATTTCAAATGCAATTGCCAAAATTAATAATTAAAATCTAAATAAGATGAGTATTTGTATACAAATACTCATCTTATTTTCATATTTTTAAAAGCTTTAAAAAATATTTTATTTATTCTTTAATAACAAAAATAACATATTATTTATTCCTAAGCTCTACTTTCTAATAAATAATATTTTTATACTTATTTAAGTGATATAATTAAATAATAAACGTATTCTTCTAAAAGAATACATATTTTGGAATTAAAATATGTTCTTCAATTTATTAAATAGTATATTTTATAAGGAGGTCTTATAATGAATAAAAATTTTATCAAATCATTAGCTTTATCAATTGCATTACTCTTTACTTCATCTATCCCAGTATTTGCAGATATAAATGTATCAAGGATTTCTGGATACGATCGATATGAAACATCAATAAATGCTAATAAAAAATATATGAATCAAGCAAACGGTAACCTTGCAGTAATAACAAGTGGAAATGATTTTAAAACAGCCCTATACGGTAGCTATATGGCATCAGCTTTAAATGTACCTTACTTTGTAAATCCTAAACATGGTGTAAGAACTGATATATTAAATGAATTAAAGAGGTTAAAAGTTAATAGAGTTTATATTATGGGGGATTATAATATATTAGATAAAAGTGTAGATAATACGTTTAAATCTAAGGGTATACAAATTGAAAGGTTATATAGTGAAGAACTTAGTTATAAGGTAGATAATATTATTTTTAATACTTTCCATTATGGAGAAAATAGGGGCGATATAAGCATGTCTATTTTAATAGATGATAATAAATTCCCCGACCTATTATCATCTATACCTTTTACTTCAATTATGGCTAGAGATGATAGAATGGGGTTGCTTAGATATCCTGAAGATGATTTCATAGAAGAAGATGCATATATAGATGGTTTTGGCTTTATTATAGGTGGCGAAAAGAGTGTCCCAGCTAAGTTCTGGGCAGGTGGGAAAGCTGACTACCCCGACTCTCCAAAACCAAATTATGTTCAGGATAGTGGGCTACATTTAGAAATGGGTGAAGGTTATAAATACTACTACGGAAGGATCTATGGACAAAACAGATATGAAACAGCTGTTGAAATTGCAAAATCTTATAAAGCAATGTTTAATAAGGTCGCAAGCACTATAGTCTTAGTCAACGGAGAAAATTATCCAGATGCTTTATCATCAAGCTTAGTAGCGACTCAGAACAATGGTGCAGTATTACTTACTCAACCTAACAAGCTAAATGAAGATACGGCTAGGTACATAAAAGACAACAATATAAAAAATATTATTATCGTAGGTGGCGAAAAATCAGTATCTAGAAATGTAGAAAATAAATTAAAATCATTTTACTAAAGGCGGTACTTTATGAAAACTAAAATTCAAAAGATACTATTATTAATATTAATGACTTTTTTCACCTTGATATCATTTGGAGTCCTTATTCTTTTATTTGATAAAAAAAATGAAATTGGAGATTTTATTGCTTATTTGATCATATTTACTATAACTGGTTTTTTATATTATTATTGGAAAACCTTTGATGAAAGAAAGGCGAAAAAATTAGATTCAATTTATATTAAAAAGGAAAAGAAACTTAATAATATTTATACTCAAAATGTGAAAAAGCTTAAAGACCGTTATAACGAAAAAGAAA